>NZ_JBGNUR010000008.1:0-356488 GCF_041951345.1 Actinomadura sp. 21ATH
ACCGTATCCGGCGTCCTAGCCGCAAGCTTGCTCGCGCGCCGGTTGCCGAATGGAGTAACCGCAGCGTAACGTCAAAGAACCGACGTTGGCGACCCTGTCGCGGATGACGGATACAGGTGGCCGTAGCCGTCGTGCAGGTCCGCGTGCTCGTGCTGCATCGTCGCCGGCAGCACGATGTCGGCGTAGTCCGTCGTGTCCGTGGGGAACTGCTCCAGCACCACCGTGAACAGGTCCTCGCGCGCCAGCCCCGCACGGACCCTGTTCTGGTGCGGGGCGCTGCCCACCGGGTTGGCCGCGATCACGAACAGCGCGCGCACCGGCGGATCGGCCTCCAGCAGCCCCTCCCCGATCCGGCTCATCGACAGCGACCGCAGCGGCCCCGGCCGCAGGTCGTCGCGGAACAGCGCCGCCCGGTCCAGCGGGACGTGCCCCGACGTCGACGTCGCCAGCCCGCCGCCCAGCAGGCCCCAGTCACCGGTCACCGCCGGGAACGCGGCCAGCGTCCGCAGTGCCATCGCGCCGCCCGAGTGCCGCTGGAGGCCCTGCGTGGCCCGGATCGCCGTCGGCCGCGTCCGCGCGACCCGCTCGCCCAGCGCGACGATCCGCTCCTCCGGCACCCCGGTGATCTCCGCGACCCGCGCCGGCGTGAACGTCTCGACCCGCGCCCGGAACTCCTCCCAGCCCAGCGTGTGCCGCCGCAGGAACTCCTCGTCCTGCGCCCCGAGCCGCACGACCACGTTGAGCAGCCCCAGGGCCAGCGCCGCGTCCGTGCCCGGCAGCGGCGCGAGATGCTCGTCGGCCTGCCGCGCCGTCCGGGTCAGCACGGGGTCGATCGCGACCACGTACGCGCCCTTCGCCCGCGCCTCCTGCACGAACTTCCACACGTGGTGGCCGCTGGTCAGGGGGTTGGTGCCCCACAGGATGATCAGCCGGGCGTGCCGCAGGTCCTCGGGGTCCATGCCGCCGGGCGAGCCCAGCGTGGCCCAGGCCCCGGCCGTCCCCGCCGCCGAGCAGATGTTGGCGAGGTGCCGCGACGCGCCCAGCACGTTGAAGAACCGGCGCCCGGCGCCGCCCTCCAGGCCCTGGATGTAGCCGAGCGTCCCGGTCCCCCAGTACGGCCAGATCGCCTCGCCGCCGTGCTCGTCGATCACCGACCGCAGCCGCCCGGAGATCTCCGCCAGGGCCTCGTCCCAGGAGATCCGCTCGAACCGGCCCTCGCCCTTGGCCCCGGCCCTGCGCAGCGGGTAGAGGATCCGGTCGTCCTGCTTCGAGTGCTCGATCCACCGGTTGACCTTGGTGCACAGGGCGCCGCGCGTGTACGGGTGGTCCGGATTGCCGCGGAGCCCGACGGCCTCCCCGTCCCGTACGGTCACGACCCACGAGCACCCGTCCGGGCAGTCCAGCGGGCAGGCCCCCAGCACCTTGAGCTCCGTCACGACCCGTTCCCCACCCCGGCGACCTCCCTGTTTACCGTGCAGAGCCAGTTTGGAGCATCTCGTACACCGCTGAAACCCGACGGCGGCCCTCGGCGGCCACCAGGCCACCGTCGGCACTAGAGTTGCGGGGGTTCGGACAGTGAAGAGAGGGGCACGAGGTGGACGGGGACATCGAGTTCCGCAGTGACGTGACGGTGGAGCTGATCAAGTCAGCCGCGTCCGACGCGGACGTGCTGTGGGCGGCGCGCGTCTCGACCAAGGGAGAAAGCTCCCTGGCGGAGATCGAGGCCGATCCAGAGCGGTCCAAGGGACTGATCAACTTCCTGATGCGGGATCGGCATGGCACCCCCTTCGAGCACTCGTCGATGACCTTCTATGTGAAGGCGCCGATCTTCGTCTTCCGGGAGTTCATGCGGCATCGTACTTTCTCGTACAACGAGGAGAGCGGGCGCTACCGACGGTTGGAGCCGGTCTTCTACGTACCAGGTCCCGATCGCAAGCTCGTCCAGGAGGGGCGTCCCGGCAAGTACGTCTTCGCCGACGGTACACCTGAGCAGCATAAGCTGGTCGCGGAGGCCACCAAGGACAGCTTCCGACGGGCGTACCGCGCCTACACCGAGATGCTGGAGGCAGGGATCGCCCGCGAAGTCGCACGTGGCGTTCTCCCTGTCGGCCTCTACTCGTCCATGTACGCCACCTGCAACGCCCGCGCCCTCATGAATTTCCTTTCGTTGCGGACGAAGCGGGAAGACTCCACGTTCCCGTCGTTCCCGCAAAGGGAGATCGAGATGGTCGCCGAGCAGATGGAAGAGCAGTGGGCCGCGCTGATGCCGCTCACTCATGCGGCTTTTGAGGCCAATGGACGCGTCTGCCCCTAGAGCGTTGATGAGCAGACAGGTGCTGGTCGGTGCCCGTAGGGGGTGAGTGATCGGTTCACGGGTGCGCCGGTGAGCCGGTTGTGCCAGATGGCGGCGTTGAGGGCGAGGATGCCCTGGGCAGTGCAGGCCAGAGGCCCTGGCGGTCCGGTCGTTGTGGCGTTCGAGGCCGAGCCGGTTCTCCACGGGCCAGATGATCGCCTCGATCGGCTGGCGTTCTTCTGGGGCCGAACTGAAGGCCGTCACCGTGTTCCTCCGCAGGTGCTGATGAGCGGGCATCAGCTCGGCACCCCAGCGTGCGGCAGCTGCGGGAACAGGTATCTGATCCGGGCGGGAGCCGTCGAGGCCTCGGCCCTGGGTGACCACGTCCATCACCTGAGTCCGTCGAACCGCGGTCGCCACTGCAGCAACCCGCGTGCCTTAGGCCGGCGGTTGCCATTTCAAGATCAATTGATTTTGTTGCTGTTTCCAGGCCGCGAGCGCTCACCGACCGATATATCGTCGTGCCGTGAGCCAGGCCGCCGTTGCCAAGCGTCACTACCCGTATGTAACGCGTATCCTTCTCAGCTTGCTGGAGGAAGGAAGGCTGCGGAACGTAGAGCGGGTTGAGGTCGAGCCGGAATACGGTTATGTGACGCGAATCTATTACAACAACGGAAGTGTCCGCGTCACGCGCGGCAGCGACGTGGGCCTCAACCCGGGCGCCGCGTGTGAGATCGCCAAGGACAAGGCGTACACCAAGTTCTTTCTGAGGAAAGCGGGGTTCGCCTGTCCCGAAGGTAGAGCGTTCCTGCTTCCATGGTGGGCGGAAAAGATTATCCCCGGGCTTGGCCTGCGAGGCTTTGATGCGCCACTTATGGTAGATCAAGCTGCGGACTATGCTGCCTCTCTCGGGTTCCCAGTCTACGTCAAACCGGTTGACGGGGCGAGAGGGCAGGGGGTGTGGCGGTGCGATGATCTCGCAGAGATGGAGCGGGTCATTGCAGATTACGCTGAACAGTGGATTCGCGTAGCGCTCATCGAAGAATATGTGGACATGCCCGACCATCGTCTCGTCGTCATGCGCGGCGGGATTATTTCCGCTTATTCTCGTCTTCCGTTGACGGTTACGGGTGACGGAGTATCCACGACGGCGGAACTTCTCAGGCGCCTGCAACAGAGATATACGGAAGCTGACCGCGATACTCTGATCGATGTAGATGACGCTCGGATCGCGGCACGGTTGCGAAGGGAAGGGCGTACCCTGGAATCGGTGCCGCGAGCTGGCGAACCAGTCGTTCTCCTCGACATCTCCAACCTGTCTGCCGGCGGAACCGCGCACGACGTCACGGCCAAGGTGCATCCGTTCTGGTCGGCACTGGCCGCCGACGTTGCGAAAAGCTTCGGCCTGGCCTTCTGCGGCATAGATCTCGCTTGTCATGACCTCGCTGAACCGGGCGGTAGGTACTCCATTATCGAAGTGAACGCAACCGCGGGTCTGGACAATTACGGCTCGGTCGGCCGAGCGCAGCGGAAGATCGTCAGAGATTTGTATGCCCTCGTACTCAACGAACCAACCTAGAAGGTCCAACTCAGGGGAGTCATGCTTGCAGACAAGGAAATAATCGAACTCATCAATGCAGACCCGCCGCTGATCCGGGATTTTCGTAGCCTGGCCGAACAACTGCAGCCGGCGGGATTCGATGTCACCGTCCGGAAGATAACTGCACCCCGAGGCGAAGCGCGCCTCGGCGGCCCGCACCGGAGTCGAGTCGCGACAGAGTCGGAGATTCTGCTCGAGGAAGGTTTCTATCGACTATGTCCGGGCTATTATATTTTCTATCTCAATGAGTATCTTTCACTTCCGAAAGATATCGCAGGAATCGCCCTCGCGCGGTCGACGCTCATGCGGTGCGGAGGGTGGCTGTCCTCTGGTTTGTGGGATCCCGGGTTTCGGGGGAGAGGTCGGCTCGGTCTGTCCGTGGCCAATCCGGCGGGCCTTCTCGTTGAGGCTGACTCGCCGTTCGCTCAAATCTCCTTCTTTAGGCTGAGTGGGCAGAGCAAAGGTTTCCAGTTCAATCAATACTATGCGGAGTAGTGGGTCATGCGCGAGATTCTATGGATAGAAGCCGCCGCGGACGAAAATGCACTCGGGTCCGTCCTGGACGGTCTCAAATCCGAACTCGGCGCCGCGGGATGCGACTTCGAGTTCCGCAGCATGAGAGCGTCAGATTCGAAGGCGGCTGCGGAGGTGGTGACCGCGATCGGCATCTCGATGGCGACCATAACTGCCTTGCGTCCTGTGGTCGTACCTCTTGTCGAGGCTTGGTTCCACAGGCCGAGGAAGCAGGCACTGACCGTGAAAGTGGTCGACAAGGACGGCAGCGAGCGGAGGCTGGTGGCGGAATCCGCAAGCCAGAGCGACGCCGAATTCGCCGAGACGCTCAAGGCGATCTCGGCCTTCTTCTCCGGCATGGCCGAACAGAGGGACGACACATGCGGTGACTGATATGGTTCTTTTAGGGGAAAGATCTGAAAAACGCTGGGCGTCGGCCGTGTCCACGCGCCTGCTTTCGGTGGGAGCGCAGGCGAACCCCGCACTCGGGCTGGCGCCGCTGCCTAGCAGTGAGGCCGACGCCCGAACCGTGGCCCGCGTGTTGCCCGCGCACCTGCCGGGAGGCGGAGTCGACTGCCGGACCATCGGCTCAGGAACGTCTGCGGAATTCAACACGGCGCTGAGGTGGCTCTACGACCCGAGCGCGGCTGTGCGGCATCGTATCCTCTACTATTCGGGCCATGCGGTCATGCTGCCGTCCCAATCCATCGCACTTGCATTGTCGGATTCCGACACTTCCGATGCCCGCAGCTTTATCACCGCCGGTCTCCTTGGTGAATACCTGGTGCGGTGTCCGAAATCTATGCATACTTGGTTCCTGGATTGCTGTTATGCTCAAGGTCTGAGCTTTTCTCGGCTCCCCGAGACCGTACAGCAGATGCTGGATCACCGGGTCTTCGCCAGTAGTTCCGTCGCCAGTCGCACGCGAGCGCCTGCAACGGGCGCATTACTTAGTCCTTACACGAGGGCACTGATCCGCGGGATCAAAGGGATCGCCTATCGACCGGATACGGTCGACCTGACGATTTCCGACCTGGCTGCGTATCTCTCCGCAGAGGCCGCGGTCAGTGGGTTCGGAGACCCCTACTTGCGTGCGTCCGGGTCGGGATCTCAAGTGCTGTTCCAGAAGAGACTCGCTCCGAGGTCGGTCATCGGTGGAAGCCGGCCCAGCAGGACGCCGCCGCGACCGCGGCTAACAGTGGTGCTCGGCGAGGCCGGAGCGCAAGCCGACACCATCGCCCTCAAGGCGTCGGCCGTCGAGGAGGAGGTAGCGAGACTCGACGGCCGCTCGCGAATCATGCTTGACCTCAGCAAAGCCGCTGCGGGCTACTTGGACGCCGCGGCCCAGCCCGCTCTCCTGGAGGGCATAGACGCCAGGAAGGTCTGGGACGAGGTACGTGCGCTGATCGATGACCGACATCTAATGATTACCGGAGTGGACGGCGATTCGATCCCGGCTGACATCATCGGGGCTGCGGACGTGCACAGGGTTGCCGGGCCGAACGGGGACGACGTCCTTCGGACCTTCACGAGCCTTGGGATTGCCGCCGAGGAGGTCACAGGCCGTTTCGTCGATGACATCCTGCAGGCCAGTGCCGGGTCTCACCAGGAGATGGCCCGGATCACTCAAACCATCGCCCTGATCAGGCGATTCGATGGCCCTTCCATGGATGATTCCGCCGTCGATATGACAGTTGCGGACGTTGTGGAGTTGGTCGACTCTTTCGACGGTCGGATATCGGCCGCCCTGGCGCTTTGCGCATGCGCACCAGGAGTCTATCTGCCGCTCCCCATCGTCCTGGGCTGGGTTTCCCGGCAACTAGGTGCCGGCGGGGCAAGGCTCCGGTCGGAGGCTCTTCTGAGCCTGTTTCTCAGGGGCAGCGGTGCCCTGGTCACGGAGGATGGCTGGATCTGCGTACCGACTCGTTATAGCGGCGTCTTCGCTGCGCTGCGCCCCGAGCCGGAGAAGGATTTCCTTCCCTTCCTGCGCTGGTCACTGTCGGTTACCGCTGAGTCCCCTGACGCAGCGGTCGGCCGCCTGCAACTGCTCCGTGCGGCTGCGCTGTTCTGCGAGCAGCATGTGGGCCGGCACGACTACGCGCCAGTGGTCGACGGCCTGCTGGCCCTCTGTGGTCTTGAGTTGTTCGCCGCGTCGCGGCTGCACTCGTGGCTTCCCATCATCGACGACGCGATCGACTGGATAGGGGACAGGGCCTCTGCTCGTTTCCTGTCGATATGCGGCCATGCGTATCGTCTGGCGGACCATTATGATAGTGCGGGCGCGATCTTCATGGCGGCGGCCGCCCGTACCACGAACAGTATCGAGGAACTCATCGTGCGTTCCGGGATCGTCGCCGCCACCAAGAATTCAGATGGATTTTCGCAAGCTCGTCTCGAAGAGCTGAGTGCGATGGCCGAGCGGGTACAAGAGGTGGATGAGAAAGGCGGGGAAACTGCTGCCTGGGCAATAGCGCACCTGCTCTTCCAGAGAGCGAATGTTGATTTCGCGCGGTCCCGCTGGGACATCGCCGACTCGCTCTATTCCAATGCGGAAAGAATGCTTGCGGGTCACAGTGGAATCGAGAGTGCCCGTCTGATGGTTGACGTCCTTAAAGGGAGGGGGGATGTTGCCATTCATCGAGACGAACGTGGCGAATGCGTCCGGCTGGCGGACCGGATGCTGGGCGTGGTCTCGGACGCCGCGCTCGATCGGCTCGGCCGTGTCGGGTTTGCCAAGGTGCTGCAGTTCATGGGGGACCTGGCGCGCCGTCGCGCCTTGCCGCGCGATATGGCGGAGGGTTTGGTAGACCATGGGCAGGTGCATGCCGCGGTCTATTGGTATGAACGCTCACTGGCCGAGTATGA
Organism: Actinomadura sp. 21ATH; assembly: GCF_041951345.1. Lineage (NCBI taxonomy): Bacteria > Bacillati > Actinomycetota > Actinomycetes > Streptosporangiales > Thermomonosporaceae > Actinomadura > Actinomadura sp. 21ATH. Next base: position 7,272 of record NZ_JBGNUR010000008.1, read on the forward strand.
TGCCCAAGAATTGCTGCTGGGTACGCTTTTGTGTAGATTCAAGATAGCTGAGGTCTGGGGTATAATGGACGACTATCAGCGGTCATTCGAATGTCATCTTGATCTCCTTGAGCGTTTCCATGACCTGGGCAACGGCGTGTGGGAGTACAAGTCGGCGGTGTGCGCCCTCAAGCTCTTCCCGTTCCTTGAACATCCCCATAGGATCCGGGCCGTATCTCTGGCTGGAGATATCCGCGCGCGCCTGGACCGGGGCACCCCGTCGGAGTTTCAACAACTTTGGGGGCGCATCGCGCTCGCCGCCGCTGGCGCCGGGAAAGAATGGGAGGTCGCTGCCGGTCTCGCGCGCAACCTCGGTCTCCTGGGGCTTGCCGCGTCGCTCGACCGCCGAAGCCTGGGGAAATGGATCTTCGCCTATTACTAGCGCCTGGGTTGCGACGCGCGTCATGGGGGCGGGGGGGGGTCGGGTCTGGGTGTACCGGGACAGATGCGGCAGTTGGGCGCATGCCGGATGTCGTGATCGCGCCTGAACTGCTCGCCTACCTGGCCGTGCCCGTGAGTGATCTACAACGTAAAGGCGTCAGCCGTTGAGGACGGCCTGGGTCTGGGTGACCTGGGCGACGCGCCGGTCGCCGGCGTCGTAGAGGTCGGTCTGGACGACGATGAAGCGCCGGCCGGAGTGCAGCGGCCGGGCGACGCCGCGCACCTCGCCCTCGCGGACGCCGCGCATGAAGTTGGTCTTGGACTCCAGCGTGGTGGTGGACGCGCCGTCCGGGAGGTTGAGATAGGCGCACGCGGCGCCCAGGGTGTCGGCGAGGGCCATCAGGGCGCCGCCGTGCATGACGCCGCCGGCCGTGCAGCGGTCCGGGGCCCAGGCCAGCCGGCCGGTCACCTCGCCGGGCGCGGCGGCGTCGATCTCGATGCCCAGGGCGCGGGCGAAGGGCATGGCGTCGATGAGCGCGTCGGTCATGGCGACCAGCGTGGCGTACGCGCCGGGTGCCGGGCCATTACCCCGGGCGTCATGTCCGCCGGAACGTGCGGGGCGGGGCGCCGGGACGCCACGACCTGATGACCATCTCCTCGCCCTCCACGGTGGTGAGGACGGCCTCCCGCAGGTCGAGCCGGAAGGCGTGGAAGTCCCCTGGCGGCTCGGTGCCGGTCGTGTAGCGCTCCTTCTCCGCCGGGTCGGTGATCTCGACGGCGATCCCGGCGACCTTGGCGTCGCCGTCGGCGGGGTGGGCGTGGATCGCGCAGCGCCCGTCGCGCCGGAGGTCGCGGGCCTTGACCGCGTTCAGCATCGAGCCGAAGGACAGGTCGGGGCCCAGGAAGTCGACCTCGGAGCCGCTGACGCGGGGCGAGCCGTCGGCGCGCAGCGTCGCGAGGACGTGGGTCTCCGCCGCCTCGAAGCGGGCGCGCACGGACGCGGCCAGGTCGGGTGCCGCCTTCTCGAACTCCTGCCATGTAGCCATGCCGACAACCTCTCACAGGGGCCGGTCATTACCAGCGGGGTAATCGCGGGCATGACATGGGCGCGGGTAGCGTTCCGGGCCATGACGATCACTTCGCTCGGCGATGTACGGCCCGTGGGGGACCAGCTGCGGGCATGGCGGCAGCGGCGCAGGCTCAGCCAGCTGGAGTTGGCCTCCGGGGCCGAGGTGTCCACGCGCCATCTGAGCTTCGTGGAGACGGGCCGGTCGGCGCCGAGCCGGGAGATGGTGCTGCGGCTGGCCGAGCACCTGGAGGTGCCGCTGCGGGACCGGAACCTGCTGCTGGTGTCGGCGGGCTACGCGCCCGTGTACGCCGAGACGCCGATGGAGGAGCCGCGGATGGACTCGGTACGGGCCGCGCTGAGGCAGGTCCTGCGGGGCCACGAGCCGTACCCGGCGGTGGTCGTCGACCGGTTCTGGAACCTGATCGACGCCAACGGGGCCGCGGGGTTCTTCATGGAGGGGGCGCCGCCGGAGCTGCTGGAGCCGCCGCTGAACGTGCTCAAGCTCAGCATGCACCCGGACGGGATGGCGCGGAACATCGTCAACCTGGGGGAGTGGCGGGCGCACATGATCGACCGGGTGCGCCGGCATGTGGCGCTGACCGCGGACGCCGCGCTGGTGCAGCTGTACCGGGAGCTGCGCGACTACCCGGGGCCGGCGGCGACGGCGGCGCCGACCGGCCAGGAGGTGGTGATCCCGCTGCGGATCCGGCACGGTGACCGGACGCTGTCGTTCTTCAGCACGATCGCCACGTTCGGCACGCCGGTGGACATCACGGTGGCGGAGCTGGCCATCGAGTCGTTCTACCCGGCCGACCCCGCGACGGCGGACTTCCTCCGCGAGCGCGCCGCCGCCGGGTAGCCGCGCGGCCGTTCAGGCGCCGGTCGTCGAGCCGGGCCGGACGATCATCAGCACGACGACGACCGCCCACAGGAGGTTGAAGACGCCGGTGAGCATGGCGAGGCGGCCGGCCGTGGCGGCGGCGGCCGGCCGGTCCGCGGCGAGCATCCGCTGCTGGCCGGGCAGGATGGCGAAGCCGAGGACGCCCGCGGCGGCGGCGGTCAGGATCACCGAGGCGATCAGCCAGGGGTCGGTGAGGACGCCGAGCGCCGCGCCGGTGGCGAAGCCGAGGATCGGCACGGCGAGGCCGGCGAAGGCGTAGCCGGAGCAGATCCGGTGCAGGAACGCCGCCACGCCCTCGGCGGACTCCTTGGCGTAGCGGGGAAACAGCGACGCGGCCACGGTGATCGGCCCGATGAACACGATCGCGGCCAGGACGTGCAGGGACAGCAGCAGCTTGGTCACGTGGGGGCTCCAGGTCTCCGAATATGTTGGTTGCCTATACGTCGTCTGTCTACAGCACCGGTGTGTAGGCTGTCTACTCATGAGGGCGGACGCGGTACGCGGACATCTGGACGGCCTGCTGCTGGCCGTGCTCGAACCGGGCCCGCTGCACGGCTACGCGATCATCGCGGCCGTGCAGCGGCGCAGCGGCGGGACGCTGGAGCTGAAGACGGGCACGATCTATCCGGCGCTGAACCGGCTGGAACGGGTCGGGCTGCTGCGCAGCACCTGGCTCGCCGAGGGGGAGCGGCGCCGGCGCTGCTACGAGCTCACCGAGGACGGGCGGCGCGCCCTGGCCGGCGAGCGGGACGCGTGGCGCGAGTTCACATCGGTCATCGGGGCGGTCCTCGACCCGGCGCCCGGGCACCCGGCGTGACGGGCACGGCCACCGCCGCCGACCCGGTCGAGGAGCACGTCGCGGCGCTGGCGGCGGCGCTGCACGGCCCGGCCCGGGCCAAGGAGCGGCTCGTCGAGGAGCTGCGCGGCGGCCTGGAGGACACCGTCGCCGCGTACGGCGACCGGGGCGTCCCGTACGAGCGCGCCGCCGAGCTGGCGGTGCGGGAGTTCGGGAGCGTCGCGGAGCTGGCGCCGGGCTGCCAGCGGGAGCTGACCATCGCCCAGGTCCGGCACACCGCGCGGGCGGTCGTGCTGACGATCCCGCTGCTGATCGCGTGCTGGGCGCTGGTCCGCACCGCCGGTCACCAGCAGCAGTGGCAGCTGTGGGCGGCGGCGGCCGCGGCGCTGCCCGGGGCGGGGACGCTGGCGGTGACCGGCGCGCTGGCCCGCCGGCTCCCGGTGCCGGACCGGCTGCCGATCGCGGTCGCGTGGGGCGGGACGGTCACGGCGGTCGCGATGGCGGTCGCGACGCTCGGGCTCGCCGGGACCGCGGCGCTGCACGGGAACTGGCCGCTGACGGTGCTGGCCGGCGCGCTCACCGCCGTGTCGCACGCCCTCGTCGCGGGCTCGGCCCGCGCCTGCCGGCGCTGCGCCCGCCTGGCGGCCCGCTGAGCGGCGCGGGCCGAGCGTGGGCCGGGCGCGGGTCAGGCGCCGTACTCGCCGTCGAGCGGGTCGTGGTGGATGCGGTGCGGGGGGACGTCGAGCCGCTGGAGCGCGTCGACCGTGCACCTGATCATCTCGGCCGGCCCGGCCACGTAGACCTCCTGCTCGGCCAGGCCGGGGAGGTCGCCGAGCGCGTCCGCCGGGGTGGCGCGGGCGTCGCCCGGCGCGGAGACCAGCGTGCTCATCCGCAGCCCGGGGTGGGCGGCCGCCAGCCGCGCCAGGTCGGCCATGTCGTACAGGTCCTGCTCGGTCCGCGCGCCCACCATCAGGTGGACGCGGCGCGCGGGGTCGGCGGCCAGGGCGTCCTCGGCCAGGGCGCGCAGCGGGGCCAGGCCGGTGCCGCCGGCGATCAGCAGCAGGTCGCGGCCGGCGGCCTCGGGGGCGAGGGTCATGGTGCCCAGCGCGGGCCCGAGCAGCAGCGTGTCGCCGGTGCGGGTGTGCCGCACCAGGGTGCCGCTCACCCAGCCGGCCGGCACGGCGCGCACGTGCAGCCGGAGCGTGCCGTCGGGGCGCGGCGCGTTGGCGATGGAGTACGGCCGCCAGACCCGCGGCCAGCGCGACACCTGGACCGAGACGTACTGGCCGGCGTGGAACGGCAGCGGCCGGCCCGGCCGCAGGGTGAGCACGGCCAGGTCGTACGAGCGGCGCTCGTGCGCGACGACCTCGGCGATCCACCAGGGCGGGGCCTGCTCGGCGTCCCGCTCGGCTCCGGCGATCATCAGTTCGGACGCGGTCCGGTAGCCCTCGGTCCAGGCGGCCTCGGCCTCGGGCGTCCAGCCGTCCCCGCCGTACGCGCGCAGCGTGGCGACGAGGGCGTCGCCGACGGCCGGGTAGTGCTCGGGCAGCACGCCGAGCTTGCGGTGGTCGCGGCCCAGCCGGCCGAGGTAGCCCTCCAGCGCGTCGGGGCTGTCCATGCTCCACACGATCTTGGTCAGCGCGCGGAAGAGCCGGTCGCGCTGCGCGTCCATGGCGGGCGGGAACAATGCCCGCAACCGGGGATGCTCGGCGAACAATCGCCCGTAGAAATAGGCGATCGCCTTATCGGCGACCGGCTCCAGGTGGGTAAAGCTTTCTTTGATGATTCGGGGTTCCAAGGACATCAGGCGAGTTCGCCCCCCGGTCCATTCGACGATGGTCGCCGGACTCCGACGAGGGTGCGTCGGCGCGGGGACGTCCGGCTCGCTGAGATTCTCGCACTCAAAGTGCCTGGTCTCAACCGTTCGGCGCTATCGTGCACGTACCGATACGGAGAGTGATCGAGTGCTGATTTCCTGTCACCGACCGCTGTATTCCGGCGGAAGAATACTCGTCGGTATCTGCGTCGCGGTTCCTCGAAATGGCGTTCGATAACGCCCCGGGTCCGCCCTGTAACAGGGCACGGTTCGCGATTAGCCGGTTATGTCCGATGATCTCCGCTGGTGGTGGAGGATTCTCTACCGCCGGATTCCGCACGGTGTCCGCGCGCCCCCGCGCGGCCGGCCCGGCGCGGCGCCGGGACACCTGTCGCGGACGGGGAACGTAAGGCAAGCTGGCCTGGACAGGGACAGGACGGGGGACAGGGGAGGGCCGGTCCGTAACCCGGGTCATGCGCCATGATGACCCGACGCAGACGGCGCGCCACGCCGGGCGACGGACACCGGCCCGTGGTACGCACAACGGGAGGGACACCAGCATGAGCGAGGCGACCCGGCAGGCGCCGGGCGGTCCCGGCGACGCCGACCGCTCCCCGCCGGTCATCGGCATCACCACCTACCTGGAGCCGGCCCGCTGGGGCGTGTGGGTCCGCGAGGCCGCGCTGCTGCCGGCGCCGTACGCGCGGGCGGTGGAGCGCGCCGGCGGCGTGCCGGTGATGCTGCCCCCGACCGGCGGGCTGCGCGGCGTGGACGCGCTGGTGCGGCGGCTGGACGGGCTCGTGATCGCCGGCGGCGGCGACGTCGACCCCGACCTGTACGGGGCCGACCGGCACCCCGAGACCGGGCCGCCGCAGCCGCAGCGCGACCGGTTCGAGCTGGCGCTGGTGCGCGCCGCCGTGGAGGCCGACCTGCCGTTCCTCGCCATCTGCCGCGGCATGCAGGTGCTGAACGTGGCGCGCGGCGGCACGCTCGTCCAGTACCTGCCCCAGGAGGTCGGGAACGAGGACCACGCCCCGGCGGTCGGGATGGTCGGCCGGCACCGCGTGCACATCAACCCCACCAGCGCGATCGGCAAGATCATGGGGGACGGCGCGGACGTGCCGACCTACCACCACCAGGCCGTCAAGCGGCTCGGCAAGGGGCTGAGCGCGGTCGCCTACGCCGCCGACCAGGTGGTGGAGGCGGTGGAGCTCCAGGGGCACCGGTTCGGCATCGGCGTCCAGTGGCACCCGGAGGAGGGCGACGACCGCCGGCTGTTCGAGGCGCTGGTCGCCGAGTCCGCCGGCCGCTGACGCCGCATGCCCGTCCACCCGCAGACCAGGCGCTTCCTGGAGTTCCTCGGCGCCTGGAGCGACCTGCTGGGCCCCGACCCGTCGATCCAGGACATGCGCCGCGTGGTCGGCTCGGCGCTCCCGGCGCCGCGCCGCGAGCTCGCGCACGTGGCGGACCTGACCGTTCCGGGGGAGGGCGGTCCCGTGCCGGTCCGGCTCTACCGTCCCGAGGAGCGCGGGCCGCTGCCCGCCCTCGTGTACTTCCACGGCGGGGGATGGGTCGTCGGCGGGCCCGGCAACGTCGACGCCGCCTGCCGCGAGTTCGCCGCGCGCGCCGGCTGCGCCGTGCTGAGCGCGGACTACCGGCTGGCCCCCGAGCACCCGTTCCCGGCCGCCGCGGACGACGCCTGGGCGGTGACGGCCGCGGCCGTCCGCGACCCCGGCCGCTTCGGCGTGGACCCCGCGAACGTGGCCGTCGCGGGCGACAGCGCGGGCGGCAACCTCGCCGCCGTCACGGCGCTGGCGGCCCGCGAGCGCGGCGTGCGGCTCGCCCACCAGCTGCTGGTCTACCCCGTCACCGACACGGCCATGGACACCCCCAGCTACGCCGCGTACGGCACCGGGTACGGGCTGGACGCCGCCTCGATGGCCCTGTTCATGGACCTGTACCGCGGCGGCGCCGATCCCGCCGACCCGCGGCTGGCGCCGCTGCGCGCCCCCGACCTGGCCGGCGCGGCCCCCGCGACGGTCATCACCGCCGAGTACGACGTCCTGCGCGACGAGGGCGAGGCGTACGCGCGGCGGCTGGAGGAGGCCGGGGTGCCGGTGGAGCTGCGCCGGTACGCGGGGATGGTGCACTCGTTCTTCCTGCTGCCGGAGCTGTTCGACACCGGTGCCGAGGCGATGGATTTCGCTGTGCGACGATTGCGCGCGGCATTCGCGGCCCCGACCCGGAAGGACGGCCCATGAGCGAGACCCGGTACGGCGCGTACCAGCGGCTGAAGATCGACGAGGCGGGGCCCGGGATCCTGCGGATCACGCTGAGCGCGCCCGGGCGGCTCAACGCGGTGGACGAGACCGGGCACCGCGAGCTGGCGGAGATCTGGCGGGACGTGGACGCCGACGACGCGGTGCGCGCGGTCCTGGTGCGCGGCGAGGGCACCGCGTTCTCGGCCGGCGGCGACCTGTCCATGATCGAGGGGATGCTGGACGATCCGGCCGCCCGCTCCCGGATCATGCGCGAGGCCCGGGACATCGTGATGAACGTGATCGACTGCTCCAAGCCGGTCGTCAGCGCGATCCAGGGCCCGGCCGTCGGGGCGGGCCTGGCGGTGGCGCTGCTGGCCGACATCTCGGTCGCCGGCCGCTCCGCGAAGATCATCGACGGCCACACCCGCCTCGGCGTGGCCGCGGGCGACCATGCCGCGATCGTGTGGCCGCTGCTGTGCGGCATGGCCAAGTCCAAGTACCACCTGCTGCTGTGCGAGGCGGTGACCGGCGAGGAGGCCGAGCGGATCGGCCTGGTGAGCGTGTGCGTGGACGACGACGAGGTGCACGAGCGCGCGCTGGAGGTGGCGGCGCGGCTGGCGAGCGGGTCGGCGGAGGCGATCCGCAACACCAAGCACGCCCTGAACCACTGGCTGCGGGTGGCGCAGCCGGCGTTCGACGCGTCGCTGGCGCTGGAGTTCCTCGGCTTCACCGGCCCGGACGCGCGCGAGGGCGTGGCGGCCCTCCGCGAGAAGCGCACGCCCAGGTTCACCTGACGCGCCCGGCCGCACGGCCGGTGAGGCCCGGCCCGGCCGGTCAGCCGAAGCGCTTGCGCAGCGCGTCCAGCCCGGTGGTGTAGATCGCCTGGGTGAGGGTCTTCTCCATCGCCTCCTCGTCGTCGGCGTCGGCGGAGAACTCGCCCCACCACTCCACGAACGCCTGGCCGGTGCCGGTCACCGGCGCGACCCGGATCCGGGCGCGGGCGGACCGCAGCGGCAGCGGGCACTCCAGGATCTCGTACGCGTAGGAGCGGTCGGCGTCGTCCAGGCTGGTGAGCCGCTCGCGGAACGGCCGCGGGCCGGGCCCGATCAGCCGCCGGACGCAGCCGACCCGGTCGGCCGGGCCGCCGTCCTCGATCACGCCGGTCTCCACGCCCGGCATCCAGTCGGCGAGGTTGCCGAAGTCGCGCAGGTACGACCACACGTCGTCGGCCGGGGCGTTGAGCACGGCGCTGGCATAGGAGCGGGGCATCGGATGCCTCCTCGGCATCGAGGGTGGGAGATCATCTTGCGCCGCCAAGTGTGATCCGGGCAACATGTCGGCGTGCTGCTCGGTGATCTCGCCCATCGCGGCGCCACGCTGTGGCCGGACCGGACCGCGTTCGCCTGGGAGGACGGCCGCACCCGCTCGTACGGGGAGCTGCACGACCGGGTCCGGCGCTGGCACGGGCTGCTCGCCGCGGGCGGGGTCGGCCCCGGCGACCGGATCGCGCTGCTCACCGTGAACGCGCCGGAGGCGGTCGAGGCCGCGTTCGCGGCGTCCTGGCTGGGCGCGGTGGTCGTCCCGCTGAACGTCCGGCTCGGCCCGGCCGAGATCCGCTTCCAGGCCGAGGACGCGCGGGCGCGGCACGCGGTCGTCCATCCGGCGCTGGAGGGCCCGGCCCGCGAGAGCGGCCTGCTGGACGGCACCCACTGGACCATCGGCCCGGACCTGGACGAGGCCCTCGCCGCCGTCCCGGGCCCGGCCGCCGAGGTGCCCCGCCCGGCCGACGACGCGCCGGTCATGCAGCTCTACACCTCGGGCACGACCGGCCGCCCGAAGGGCTGCCTGCTGACCAGCCGCGGCTGGGTCGTGGCGGCGGCCAACGCCGTGCAGGCGTTCGGGCTCACCGGCGACGACCGCCTGCTGGGCGCGCTGCCGCTGTACCACGTCGCCGGGTACGGGGCGGCGCTCGGCCACCTCGCGGCCGGCGGGACGGTCGTGCTGCCGCCCGGCCCGGCGCCCGACCGGCTCTGGCCGGTGATCGCCCGGCACGGCGTCACCGTCGCGATCTTCCCGGGCGGCACCGGCGCCGCCCTGCGCCACCCCGCGGCCACCCCGGAGACGCTGCGGCTGGTGTTCGGGATGGCCGCCACCGAGCGCCCCCGCGCCCTGGAGGCGCTGCGCGACCTCGGGATCGGCTACCGCGGCGTCTACGGGTCGACCGAGGCCGGGAACTTCGTCACCGTGACGACCCTGGACGACGAGCTGGCCCGCCCCGGCACGGTCGGCTGCCCGCTGCCGCCGTTCGACCTGGCCATCGCCGACCCCGACGCGGCCGGGACCGGCGAGCTGCTGGTGCGCGGCGCGTCCCTGATGGCCGGGTACGCGGGCCTGCCCGACGCCACCGCGGCGGCCCTGCGCGGCGGTTGGCTGCACACCGGCGACCTGCTGCGCCAGGACGACGACGGGTTCTTCCACTTCGTCGACCGCGCCAAGGACATGATCAAGACCGGTGGCGAGAACGTCTACTCCGCGGAGGTCGAGCGCGTGCTGGCCGCCCATCCGGCGGTCGCCGACGTCGCGGTCGTCGGCGTCCCGGACCGGCGCTGGGGCGAGGCCGTCAAGGCCCTGGTCGTGCTCCGCGGCGGCCACGAGCCCGGCGGCGCCCCCGCCGCGCTCGACGCCCACTGCCAGGGGCTGCTCGGCGCGTTCAAGCGCCCGCGCTGGTACGAGATCGTCGAGGCGATCCCGCGCAACCACTCCGGCAAGATCCTCAAGCGCGGGCTGCGCGCCGCCCACGACCCGGGCACGGCCGTCCGGCTGCCCGAACGCGACCGCTGACGGGCCGCGTGAAGAAGCCGGCGTAGACGAGCCGGTCGTACCACTCGGCCAGTCCTTGCCCTTTTTTGGCATCGAGTGCCATCATGTCCGGACCGTCGAGTCGATCACCGTGGAGGTACGTAATGGCGCGTCTGGCGGGCAAGGTGGCGTTCATCACCGGTGCGGCGCGGGGCCAGGGCCGGGCGGAGGCCGTGCGGCTGGCCGCCGAGGGCGCGGACATCATCGCGGTCGACATCGCCGGACCGGCGAGCACGTACGTCAAGTACGAGCCCGCCACCGAGGCCGAGCTCGCCGAGACCGCCAAGCTCGTCGAGGAGCAGGGCCGCCGCGCCGTGGCCCGGAACGTCGACGTCCGCGACCTGGCCGGGCTGGAGGCCGTCGTCCGCGACGGCGTCGCCGAGCTGGGCCGGCTCGACATCGTCGTGGCCAACGCGGGGATCATGAACTACGGCCGCACCTGGGAGCTGACCGAGGAGCAGTGGCAGGACCTGATCGACGTCAACCTCACCGGCGTGTGGAAGACGGTCAAGGCCGCCGTCCCGACGCTCATCGAGCAGGGCCAGGGCGGCTCGGTCATCATCATCAGCTCGGTGGCGGGCGAGAAGGGCCTGCCCTTCCTCGCGCACTACGCCAGCTCCAAGCACGGCGTGGTGGGGCTGGCCAAGACCCTGGCGAACGAGCTGGGCGAGTACGACATCCGGGTCAACACGATCCACCCGCACGGCGTGCGGACCGGCATGACCGACACCTCGCTGCACACCTACATCGAGGAGTCCCCGATGCTCGGCCCGATCTACATGCCGGCGCTGCCGTACCAGATGGTCGAGCCGGAGGACATCGCCGGCGTCGTCGCGTTCCTGGCCTCCGACGAGGGCAGGTACATCACCGGCGACCAGGTGCGCGTCGACCTCGGGGCGATCAACCGCTGATCCGGCGCAGCGCGGCTCCCGCCCGCCGCAGCGCGGGCGGGAGCGCCTCGGGGAGGCGGACGTCCGGCAGCAGCGGCGCGGCGGTCCGCGCGCGGACCGCGGCCGCCGTGACGCCGGACCCGTACGCCGCGTCCTCGGCCAGCCGCAGGACGGTGTAGGACGCCGGGCCGACGGCGGGCCGCTCCCGCAGCCACTCCAGCGCGACCGGCGCCAGCATGGCCAGCGCCGCGGCGCGGGCCGTGCGGCTGCGCGGCGCGGCCGCCAGCGCGAGCAGCCCGGCGGGCCACCACTCGCGGCGCAGCGCGTGCCCGAGCGCGGCGGCGTCGGCGGTCACGCCCTTGCCGACGATGGCGACGGCCAGGCTCCAGTCGGCCGGCAGCCGCGACAGCCGCCTGGCCAGCAGCGCCGCGGCGATCGCCGCGCACGCGGCCGCGGGGACCGGGCGCCCCCGGGCCAGCAGCGCCAGGACGGCGAGGTTCCACAGCGACGGGCGGGCGGGCGCCAGCCGGCCGGGGTGGCGGCGGGCCAGGTCGGCGGCGGACGTCCCGTACTGGTGGCGCCGCCGGGCCCACTCGGCCGGGCGCAGCCGCGGCGCGTGGGAGACGCGGGCGGCGGGCTCGTAGCGGACGTTCCAGCCGCGGTCGCCCAGCCGCCAGACGAAGTCGACGTCCTCGCCCAGCCGCATGTCCTCGTCGAACGCGGCGCCGGCCTCCCGCGCCGCCGCGGCGCGCACCAGCAGCGTCGCCGTGGGGACGAACCCGAGCCTGCCTCCGGGACGCACCAGCGCCGGCCGCACGCCCATGTCGAGCGCGGACCGGGCGGCCTCGTACCGGGCCAGCAGCCGCGCGCCGTCGGCGCGCGGCACCACCCGGGGCGCCACGGCCGCGACGCGCGGGTCGTCGAAGTGCGGCATCAGGACGTCCAGCCAGCCGGCCTCGGGGCGGCAGTCGGAGTCCACGAACGCCACGAACGGCGTCCCGGCCGCCCGCAGCCCGGTGTTGCGCGCGGCGGCGGGCCCCCGGTTGCGGTCGTGCCGGACGAGCCGGGCGCCGTGGGCGGCGGCCGCGCGGCGCAGCGGCCCGGGGTCCGGCGAGCCGTCGTCCACGACGATCACCGGCACGCCCCCGACCGCCGCCAGGGTCCCTTCGAGCTCGCCGGGACGGCCGTACGCCGGGATCACGACCGTCACGTCGTGCGGGCCGGGGCGCGGGGCGGGGACCGGGTCGGCCAGGCCGTGGTCGAGCAGCCGCCGGGCCAGCGCCCGCCCGACGGGGGAGTCGTCGGCCAGGCCGCGCGCCCCCGCCCGGCGCAGCGCGGCCAGGTGGGGGCGGGCCGCCGCGCCCAGGCGCACGACCTTCCACGGCGCGCCGCCGGTGGCGACCCGGCCGCCCGTCCACAGGGACGTCCCGCGCTCCAGCGCGATCGGGAAGCCCGCCGGGAGAGGGAAGGAGCGCCGGCCGTCCGCGGATCCGGTCACGGCCGCGCCTCCGGGGCCGGGGCGCCGGGGGCGAGGAGCCGGCCGCGCCCGTCCGCCCGGCCGCCGCCGATCCGGCGGGCGGCCGCGGCGACCATGGCCTCCAGGATCTCGCGGCCGGCCGCGGCGGACGCTCCGGCCGGGTCGCCGAGCACCCCGGACGGCGAGACCGCGCGGACGCCGCGCGCGACCAGCTCGGGCATCAGCTCGGGCAGCGGGCGCGCGTCGCCGGCGACCCCGCCGAACGGCCGGACCAGGTCCGGGGCCAGGTGCAGCATGACCGAGGTCTCGGTGAAGCCGGCGTGCGCGTCACCGCCCGGGACGGTGCACCCGACCCAGGCCGCGTCGTGCCCCTCCACCCGCATCCGCCCGACGGCGGCGTCCAGGGTGGGGACGTTGCCGCCGTGCCCGTTGACGAAGACGATCCGGCCGGCCCACAGCGCGAGCGAGCGCACGGTCTCCACGAGCACGGCGCTCAGGGCCTCGTGGCCGATGGAGACCGTCCCCGGGAAGCCGGCGTGCTCGCCGCTGGCGCCGACCGCGATCGCCGGCGCGACCAGCGGCGGCCCGGGCAGCAGGGCCGCCGCCCGCTCGGCGACCGCCCGCGCGATCACCGTGTCGGTGGAGAGGGGCAGGTGCGGCCCGTGCTGCTCGGTCGAGCCGACCGGCACCAGGACCGCCGGGTCCGGCGGGACCTCCGGCCAGGCCGCGCCCGCGAGGCCGCCCTCCCCGGGCCGGCCCTCCTGCCGCCCCTCGTGCCGCACGTCAGCCCGCCGGTGCGTCCGGGACCGCGCCGCCGCCCAGCGTGAGCCGGAAGTCCGGCGGGATCACCAGGTCCGCCGGGGACAGGTCGCGGACGCCGGCGTGGCCGAGCCCCAGCACGGCGGAGTCGAGTCCGCCGCGCATGATGTCCAGGACGTTCTCCACGCCGGCTTGCCCGTTGGCGGCCAGGCCCCACAGGTACGCGCGGCCGATGAGGACGGCGCGGGCGCCCAGCGCGAGCGCCTTGGCGACGTCCCCGCCGCGCCGGATCCCGCCGTCCAGCAGCACCTCGACCTGGTCGCCCACCGCCTCGGCGATGGCCGGCAGCACCCGGATGGTGGCGGGCGTGGTGTCGAGGTTGTTGCCGCCGTGGTTGGAGACCGACAGGGCGGTCACGCCCGCGTCGACGGCCTTCCTGGCGTCGTCCACGCGGGTGACGCCCTTGAGCATGAACGGGCCGTCCCACTCCTTGCGCAGCCACGCCACGTCCTCCCAGGTGGGAGGCGGCGTCTGCATCCACTCGCCGTAGGCGCCGAAGAACGTGGGCGCCGTCCCGCCGGGGGGCGCGAGGTTGGGCGTGGTCAGGTCGGGGATGCGGCCCGTCTTGGCGAAGCGCCACAGCCACCCGGGGTGGGGGAGGACGCCGGGCGCCAGCTTCACCGCCGTCTTGAGGTCGATCCGGTCCGGGATCATCGGGCTGCCCCAGTCCCGGCCGTTGGAGAACGACCAGTCCAGGGTGGCGATGAGCGCCTTCGCGCCGGCCTTGCGCGCGCGGTCCATGCGCTGGACCATCGCGTCGCGGTCGCCGCTCCAGTACATCTGGAAGAAGACGTTCGGGTTGGCCTCCGCGACCTCCTCCACCGGCTTGCTGGCGAACGAGCTCAGCCCCATGATGACGCCGCGGCTGGCGGCGGCCCGCGCCACCGCGACCTCGCCGTCGGGGTCCACGGCCTGCACGCCGGTGGGGGAGATCAGCACCGGCATCGACGTCTCGACGCCCATCACGGTCGTCGACAGGTCCCGCTGGGCGTGGTGGCCCGCGACGCGGGGGGCGAAGCCGAGGTCGCCGAACGCGTCGGTGTTGTTCCGGATCGTGCGGCCGCGCTCGGAACCGGCCACCAGCGCCCCGTACACCATGTACGGCAGCCGCTTCCTGGCGCGGCGCTGCGCCTCGGCGACGGTCTCGAACCAGGGGTTTCTCGGCATCAGGGATGTCTCCTCTCAGGGCGCCCGCAGGCCCGCGAGCGGGTCCTCGGCGCACGCGCTCACCGGCGGCCGGTCCAGGTCCTCGCGGCGGCGCGCCAGCGTGACCGGCACGGGCCCGGAGCTCTTCCGCCGGGCCGGGGCGGTGCGGCGGGAGTGGTCGGCCGACGGCCTGGGGATGCCCGCGCGGTCCTCGGGGCGGGCGGCCAGCAGCGCCTCGCCGTGGCCCTGGACGCACTCGGGGTCGGGCCCGTCCAGCGGCAGCCCGGTGAAGAACTTGGCCGCCATGCAGCCGCCCTTGCAGCTGTCGTAGAACGCGCAGGACGTGCAGGCCCCGCCGTTCTGCGGCTCGCGCAGCTCGCGGAACAGCTCCGAGCCGCGCCACACGCCGGCGAACCCGCCCTCCTCGCGGACGTTGCCCGCCAGGAACTCGTCGTGGATGGCGAACGGGCAGGCGTACACGTCGCCGACCGGGTCGATCAGGCACACCACCCGACCGGCGCCGCAAAGGTTCAGGCCCGGCAGCGCCTGCCCGTAGGCCGACAGGTGGAAGAACGAGTCGCCGGTCAGCACGTCCTCGCCGTGCGCGACCAGCCAGTCGTACAGCTCGCGCTGCTGGGCGGGCTCGGGGTGCAGCTCGTCCCACACGTCGGCGCCGCGGCCGGACGGGCGCAGCCGGGTCAGCCGCAGCTGGGCGCCGTACCGGTCGGCGAGCGCCTTGAACTCGTCCATCTGCGGGATGTTGTGCCGGGTGCACACCACCGACAGCTTGAAGTTCTTCATTCCGGCGTCGGCCAGGTTCTTCATCGCCCGCACGGCGGTGTCGTACGAGCCGGGCCCGCGCACCGCGTCGTTGACCTCGGCGGTCGCGCCGTCCAGCGAGATCTGCACGTCGACGTAGTCGTTGGCGGCCAGCCGCCGCGCCGCCTCCGGCGTGATCCGCACGCCGTTGGTGGAGAACTTCACGCCCACGTGGTGCGCGGTGGCGTAGTCCAGCAGCTCCCAGAAGTCGGAGCGGACGGTGGGCTCGCCGCCGCCGATGTTGACGTAGAAGACCTGCATGGCCTCCAGCTCGTCGATGACGGCCTTGGCCTCGGCGGTGCTCAGCTCGCGCGGGTCGCGCCGCCCCGAGGACGACAGGCAGTGCTCGCAGGCCAGGTTGCAGGCGTAGGTGAGCTCCCAGGTCAGGCAGATCGGCGCGTCGAGCCCGCGCTCGAACAGGTCGACCAGCCGCGGGGCCGCGGCCGTGGTGGCGGTCATGAGGTCCTTTCGACGAGCATGGACGACCGGTGCAGCGCGGCCAGCGCCGCGCCGTACCGGTCCAGGTCGGGCGCGGGGACCCCGGCCGTCGCGCACGCGTCCCGGGCGGTGGGCGCGTCCTTGAGGGTCTGCACGACCGCCAGCAGCCGGCGGTCCTTGAGGAATGACAGCTTGCGCGTCCCGAAGTGGTAGAGCAGCGCGCCGAACGGCTCGGGCCGCACCGAGACCTGCGGGTGCAGGTCCCAGGCGCGGTCCATGTCGATACCGGGCATGGCGGCCTAGTAGACGCCGCACATGCCGTCGATCGAGACCTCTTCGATGAGGGACTCGGCGTCGGCGAGCTCGGCGGCGGTCCGGTCGTCGGCCGGGTCGTGGGACTGGTTCTCGGGGGCGGTGGTGTCCATGGGTCCTCCTCCGGTGGGCCGTGGCCGTCAGGGGCCGGGGGTGGCCCGGCGCGGCCTTGCGGTGATACTAAGTGCATCGAGTGTCATAAGGAAGGCCGGGAGGGTGATTTGTCGGCGTCCGGGGCGAGCGCCCGCCGGAAGAGGCGTCCCGACGTGCTCGTCGTGGGCGCGGGCGGCGCCGGCGCCGTCCTCGCGGCGCGGCTCAGCGAGGACCCCGGGCGCGAGGTCCTGCTCCTGGAGGCCGGGCCGGTGCCGCGCGGCCTGGACGGGTTCACCGGCGACCTGCTCGACGCGCGGCTCGTCCCGGGGGCGCGGACCGGCCACGCCGCCGTCCGGACGTTCCCGGCGCGCCTCATGCCCGGCATGCCGTACATGGCGGCCCGGGGCCGGATCCTCGGCGGCTCCACCACCGTCAACGGCGGCTACTTCGTCCGGGCCCGGCGGGCGGACTTCGACCGGTGGGCGGCCGCGGCGGGCGACCCGCGCTGGTCCTACGAGCGGGTGCTGCCCCTCCTGCGCGCCCTGGAGAACGACCTCGACCACGGCGCCACCGCCCTGCACGGCGGCGCCGGTCCGGTCCCGGTCCGCCGCACCCGCCTGGAGCACCCGGCCGCCGCCGCGTTCCGCGAGGCCGCCCGCGAGCTCGGGCACCCGGACGAGCCCGACAAGAACGCCCAGGACCCGCCCGGCTTCGGCCCCGTCCCGGTGAACGCGGTGGACGGGCGCCGGATCAACACCGGGATCGCCTACCTGCTGGGCGCGCTCGGCCGCCCCAACCTCACCGTGCTCGGCGGCTGCCAGGTGCGGTCGGTGGCCGTCCGCCGCGGCCGGGCGACCGGGGTGGTGGCCGAACGCGGCGGGCGGCCGTCCACGCTGGAGGCGGGGGAGGTCGTGCTGTGCGCGGGCGCGCTGGCCACGCCGCACCTGCTGCACCTGTCCGGCATCGGGCCGGCGGCCGCGCTGGAGGGCCTGGGCGTCCCCGCCGTCCACGACCTCCCCGCGGTCGGCGCCGCGCTGAGCGACCACCCGCAGGTGGTGCTGGAGTGGACGCCGCGGCGGCCGATGGCGGAGCCCGCCGGCTCCTGGCTCGGCGGGGCGCTGCACCTGACGTCGGGCGGCGGCGAGCCCGGCGACCTGGAGATCCTCCAGTCGCTCGTCCCGCTCGCCGGCCTGGTCACCGGCGCCGCGGACGTCCCCGGCGCGCCCCTGGCGTTCCTGGTGTCGGTGCAGGCCCCGGTGCGGTCCGGCGGGCTGCGGACCGTGTCGGCCGATCCCGGCACGGGCCCGTACATCGACTACGGCTACCTGCGGACCGGCACGGACCGCCGCCGGATGCGGGAGGCCGTGCGGGCGGCCGCGGCCGTGGCGGGCACCGCGGCGTTCGCCGCGGTGTCGCGCGGCCTGACCGGGCCGGACGCCGCGACCCTGGACGACGACCGCCTGCTCGACGAGTGGATCCGCGCCCGGCTCGGCACGTCCCAGCACACCTGCGGCACCGTGCCGATGGGCCCCGCCGTCGACGGCCAGGGCAGGGTGCACGGCGTCGCCGGGCTCCGCGTGGCCGACACCTCCGTCCTGCCCGCCGCGCCGCTGCGCGGGCCCGCCGCCACGGCCGTCCTCGTCGGCGAGGTCATCGCCCGCGCCATGCGCGGGCCCGGCTGATCAGGGCCCGGAGGCGGCCCCGGCCGGATCCAGGACCGCGCCCAGCCCGGCCGTCACCTGGCGGAGCGTCTCGTCCAGCAGGTCCGACAGCGCCGCGCCGTCCTCGGCCGACAGCCACTGCTCGTACGCGCTGACCGCGGCGGCGAGGACGACGTTGCCCGCGAGCCGGGGGACCGTCGACGCGGCCGGCAGCCCGGTGCGCGCCGCCACGAACCCGGTGATGATCTCCCGCCAGGACGCGTAGCGCAGGGTCGCGTCCGCGTGCAGCGTCGGCACCTCCAGGATGAGCCGCATGCGCTGCCGGTGCCAGGGCACGTCGTCGGGGTCGAACCGGTTGAACTCCACGACCGCCCGGCGGATGGCCTCCATCGGCGGCACGTCCCGGCCGGTCTCGTCCAGCAGCCGGCGCAGCATCTGCAGGTGGTCCTCGAAGTCGCCCCAGACCAGGTCGTTCTTGGAGGCGAAGTAGCGGAAGAACGTCCGCCGCCCGATCCCCGCCGCGGCCGCGATGTCGTCCACCGTGGTCGCGTCGAACCCCTGCCGGGCGAACAGCGCGAACGCGAGCCGTTCCAGGGCGGCCCGCGACGTCACCCGCGGCCGCCCCATCGCCGCGGCGCCGCCCCGCCTCCCGCTGTCGGTCGTCACGGCACCAGCCTGCCATGCCGGGCCGGCGGCGGTCCGCGCGTCCGGCGGTGCCGTCAGTGGTGCAGCGCCTTGTCGCGCGGGCCACCGGCGTTCTCGGCCGCCGCCGCGTCGCCCGCGGCGGCGGGGCTCCGGCGGACGAACAGCGCGGCGATCACCGCGAGGACGCCGACGCACCCGGCGACGGCGAACGCGGTGCGCAGCCCGGCGGCGTCCGGGGTGCCGGCCGCGGCGGCGCTGCCCTGGGCGGCGACGGAGACGAACACGGCGGTGCCGAACGCGCCGGCGACCTGCTGGAGCGTGGACAGGATGGCGCTGCCGTGCGAGTGGAGGTGGTCGGGCAGCACCCCGAGCGACTCGGTCATCAGCGGCGTCATCATCAGCCCGAGCCCCGCCATGAGCAGCACATGGACGGTGATCACCGCGGCCAGCGGCGAGCCCGCGCCGAGCGCGGTGAACAGCCACAGCGACACCGCCATGGCCAGCGCGCCCGGGACGACCAGCGGCCGGGCGCCGTACCGGTCGAACAGCGCCCCGACCGGACGGCCGAGCAGCCCGAGGACCAGCCCGCCCGGCAGCACGGCCAGCCCGCTCACGAACGTGCTGGTCTTCAGGACGGTCTGCAGGTAGAGCGGCAGCAGGATCGCCGCGGCGCCCAGCAGGCACATGAACAGCAGCGCGGTCAGGATGAGCGCGACCACGAAGCTCCGGTGCGCGAACGGGCGCAGGTCGAGCAGGGCCCGGTCGCGGCGCTGGAGGCGGAGCTGCCGCAGCACGAAGGCCGCCAGCGCCGCGGCACCGGCCGCGATCGGCGCCCACGGCGGTACCGGGTGCTCCCCGCCGCCGGACTCCCCGATGGACGACAGCCCGTACAGCACGCCCCCGAACCCGGCGGCCGACAGCAGCACCGACGGCAGGTCCAGCGGCACCGGCCGCGTCCGCCCGTCGAGGCGCAGCCAGACCGCGCCGATGGCCAGCGCCGCCAGCGACAGGGGCAGCACCGTCCAGAACATCCAGCGCCACCCCAGCGAGGACAGCAGCGCCCCGCCGATGGTCGGCCCGAGCGCCGGGGCGACGGCGATCACGATGGTGATCGTGCCCATCGTCGCGCCGCGCCGCTGCGGCGGCACCAGCCGCATGACCGTCGTCATCAGCATCGGCAGCATCACCGCGGTGCCGCACGCCTGCACGACGCGTCCGGCCAGCAGCACCCAGAAGCCCGGGGCCAGCGCGCTGACGAGCGTCCCGGCGCTGAACAGGGTCAGCGAGGCCACGAAGATCTGCCGCGGCGTGAACCGCTCCAGCAGGAACCCGGTGGTCGGGATGACCACCGCCATGGTCAGCAGGAACCCGCTGGTCAGCCACTGCACCGTCGTGGTCGACACGCCCAGGTCGACGGTCAGGTCCCGCAGCGCGACGCTCAGGATCGTCTCGTTCAGGATCATCACGAAGGCCGAGGCGACCAGCACGCCGATCAGCAGCGCGGTCCGCGGCGGCGCGGCGGCATCGGCCGCGGCCGGCGGGGTCGCGGGTCCGGTCATGGAGGCGCACCTTAGGTAAGAGCGGGGGCAGGTCGGGCGGACGAGAGCGCCGCTCGGGAGGTGCCGACCGGTGCCGGCTTCCGGGCCCGCCGGCGCCGTCGCCGGCGGCGCGGGCATCGTGATCATTGTAGAGGGCGGCGCCGGGCCGCCCGCCGGTCGCCGGTCCGGCGTGGGCGGCCGGGGCACCGGTACCTGGTCGGGCCGGCGGCCGGGCCCGCCCGGCGCCGCGCGGGGGAGGGGAGTCCCGCGCGGCACCGGGCGGGTCAGCGGCGGGCGGCGCCCTTCAGTAGGACTTGGGGAGGTTCAGCTCGTGCTGGGCGATGTGGGCCAGCACCATCTCCTCGGCGACCGGGATGTTCTTGGCGATGCGGGCGTCGCGGAACATGCGGGCCACCGGGTACTCCAGGGAGTACGCCATGCCGCCGTGGGTCTGGAAGGCGCGGTCGGCCGCCTGCCAGGCCGCGTCGGCGGCGGTGAGCTTGGCGATGTTCGCCTCCGACCCGCACGGCCTGCCCGCGTCCCACAGCCAGGCCGCCTTGTAGGTCATCAGCCGGGCTAGTTCCAGCTGCGCCTTGATCTTGGCCAGCGGGAACGCGATGCCCTGGTTGGCGCCGATCGGCCTGCCGAACGGCGCGCGGTCGCGGGCGTACGCGCAGGCGATCTCCAGGACGAGCTCGCCGGAGCCGACGCCGCCGGCCGCGGCCAGGATCCGCTCGGGGTTGAGGATGTCCCACAGCACCGCGAAGCCCTGGTCGGGCGCGCCGAGGACGCTGCCCGCCGGGACGCGGACGTCGTCCAGGAACACCATGCTGGAGGCGACGGTGTTGGTGCCGAGCTTGGGGATCGGCCGGTACGTCAGCGTCCCCTCGGCCTCGGCCTTCTTCACATCGACGAGGAAGACGGTGAAGCCCGCCGTGCGCGGCTTCGCCTCGGCCGCCGGGATCGTCCGGGTGACCAGCACCATGTGGTCGGCCCGCTCGACCCCGGAGATCCAGATCTTCTGGCCGCTGATCAGGTAGTGGTCGCCGTCCCGCCGGGCGTGGGTGGTGATGTTGACGGCGTTGCTGCCGGCGTCCGGCTCGGTGATGGCGAAGCAGGTCTCCAGCTCACCGGCGGCGATCTTCGGCAGGAACGCGCTCTTCTGCTCCTCGGTGCCGTGCCGGGCGATGGTGAGCCCGCCGAACGCCGGGGTGAGCAGGTACATGAACGAGGCCGCGCCGCCCGCGCCGCCGCCCGCCAGGCTCTCCAGCGCCACGGCCAGCTCCAGCAGGCCCTGCCCGGCGCCGCCGTACTCCTCCGGGATCGCCAGGCTGTGCCAGCCGCCGTCGACCAGTTCCCGCCAGACCTCCTCGGGTCAGCGCTTCTCGGCGTCGCACCGGTCCCAGTAGTCCTGGTCGTACTTCCCGGCGATCGCCCCCACGCCCTCGCGCACCGCGATCGCGCTCTCCGGCAGGTCGAAGTCCACTCGCGCCTCCTCCGAACGGTTGTTGCGGACCCACCGTAGCCCAAGCGAGTAAGTGCGTACTGACGCGGGTCCGCGCGGCAGTGTCGGCCACCTTCGCGCTGGGCACGCTGATGCCGCGCCTCTCGTCATCACGCCCCAGGGCGAACCCTCCTGACCCGCCCGGCCGGCCCCTTCATCCCCGATACCGCCCGTGTTCACCGTCCGTACCTCTTACAAACGCTAGTGTCTTTTTGGAAATCCACCGAAAGGATCGGCCATGGGCAACAAGACGGACAAGGCGTGGAGCGCCTACAACCTGGTGTACGTGGGACTCGCCGCCGTGGTGGGCGTCGCGTTCCTCGTCCTCGCGATGACCGACCCCGCCGGGGCGGGCACCAACCTCGCGTACGCGTTCGCGGCGTTCGCGGCGGGCGGCGTCCTCTTCTACCTGAACCGCCGGAAGGGGACCCGGAGCGGCGGCACCTCCCAGCACGGCCGCCGCTGACGGCCCGGCGGCTCAGCGGCTCAGGGCGGTCTCCCGCTCGACACGGGTGAGCTTCTCGGGGTTGCGCACGGCGTAGAGGCCGGTGATGAGGCCGTCCTCGACGCGCGCGGCGAAGACGGTGTCGACCGCCCCGCCGAGCCGGAAGACCAGCGCGGGGTGGCCGTTGACCTGCGCCGGCCGCAGCGACGCCGCGGTGCCGAACCTGCGCACGCCGGCGACCAGCCGGGCCACCCGGCCGGCGCCCGTGACGGGCCCCGGCGCGGCCGCCCTGATCCCGCCGCCGTCGCCCAGGAAGACGACGTCCGGCGCGAGGACGTCCAGCAGGCCCTGCAGATCGCCCGTCGTGACGGCGTGCTGGAACGCCGCGAGCGCGCCGCGGTTCTCGGCCTCGGAGACGGTCCCGCGCGGCCGGCGCGCGGCGACGTGCGCCCGGGCACGGTGGGCGATCTGCCGGACCGTCGCGGCGGTCCTGCCGACGGCTTCGGCGATCTCCTCGTACGGCAGGTCGAACACCTCGCGCAGCACGAACACCGCCCGCTCGGTCGGGCCCAGCGTCTCCAGCACCAGCAGCATCGCCATCGAGACGCTGTCGGCCAGCACGACGTCCTCGGCCACGTCCGGCGCGGTCAGCAGCGGCTCGGGCAGCCACGGCCCGACGTAGGACTCCCTGCGGCGGCCGAGCGCGCGCAGCCGGCCCAGCGCCTGCCGGGTGGTGATCCGGATCAGGTAGGCGCGCGGCTCCCGTACCGAGGCCAGGTCGACGCCCGTCCACCGCAGCCAGGTCTCCTGGAGGACGTCCTCGGCGTCGGCGGCCGAGCCGAGCATCTCGTAGGCGACCGTGAACAGCAGGTTGCGGTGGGTCATGAACGCCTCGGTGGCGGGGTCCCCTCCGGCGCGGGCGGCCGGTGCCCCTGCCGTTCCCGCGGTCGGCTCGCTGTGCTCGCTCCTCATCGCCGGTTCCTCCGCCCGCTCGCTCCCGATCGTCCCACGTGCACAAGATGCCGGTCCGCGCCGCCGTGTGACGCCCGCGCGCAGTGGCGTAGGCCACATGGCCGCCGGCGGCCGCCGCTACTTCCAGACGCGGTCGAGGAAGCCGGCGATGAGCGGGGCGATCTCCGGCAGGTGGTCTTCGAGGGCGAAGTGGCCGGTGTCGAAGACGTGGAGTTCGGCGTCGGGGAGGTCGCGCAGGTAGGCGTGCGCGCCGGACGCGGGGAAGAACGGGTCGTTGCCGCCCCAGGTGATGAGGGTGGGCGGGGTGTGCCGGCGCAGCCATGCCTGCCAGGCCGCGTAGCGTTCGAGGTTGGAGTGGTAGTCGAACGCGAGCGCGACCTGGGCCTCCTTGCGTCCGGGCAGGTCGAGGAAGTGCTGGTCGAGCGTCCAGGCGTCGGGCGCGAGCAGTTCGGTGTCGGCGACGCCGGTCTGGTACTGGCCGCGCGTTCCGGGGAGCGTGAGCAGGTCGCGTACGGCCTGCTCCGCCCCGGGCCGGCCGGGGCGCAGGGCGATGAAGTCGCGGGCGGCGTCGGACAGGCCCTCGGTGTAGGCGTTGCCGTTCTGGACGATCAGGCCGGCGATCCACTCGGGGTGGCGTTCGGCGATCCGGAGGCCGACCGGCGCGCCGAAGTCGAACACGTACATCACCATGCGGGTCAGTCCGAGCGCGCCGATGAAGCCTTCGGTGATGTCGGCGAGCCGGTCGAAGGAGTAGGTGAAGTCGGCGGGGGCCTCGGTGTGCCCGAAGCCCGGGTAGTCGGGGGCGATGAGCCGGTAGCGGCCGCCCAGCGCGTCGATGAGGCGGCGGAACTGGTGCGAGGCGGACGGGAATCCGTGCAGGAGCAGCAGCACGGGCGCGTCGTCGCGCTCGGGGAGCGACTCGCGGTAGAAGACGCGGACGCCGTCGACCTCCACGTGCCGGTGGACGGTTCGGGCCAGCAGGGGGAACGCCATGACTAATGCCTCTCTGGGAAGAAGATGCATTAGTTATAGAGATCATCGACCTAACGTGTCAAGCGGGGGAGATAGCATTAGTCGCATGAGTGATCTCGTCCCGCTGACCGGCGAGCACCTGGCCCTGGACCTGGTCAACACCCGCACGGCCGCCGGTGACCTGCTGACCGCCCCCGGCGACCTGGCCGCCTGGCTGGAACTGCAGGCCGGACGGCTGGAGGGCGCGCGGGAGGCCGCCGACCCCGGTACCGACGCCCTCACCGCGGTACGCGCCGTGCGCGAGCACACGGCCGGGGCCCTGGAACGCGCCCGCCGCGGCGAACCCCCGGCTCAAGCCGACCTGGAGGCGCTCAACGACGCCCAGCGCGCGGCGCCCGCCATCAGCGAACTGGTCTGGAACGGCTCGGCGGTCACCGCCGAGCGCCGCCGTACCGGCACGGCCGCGGCACGGCTCGCCGCCCGGCTCGCCGAGGCCGCCGCCGGCCTCCTCGCCGACCCCGCGGTCACCCGGATCCGCCAGTGCGAGGCCGGCGACTGCACCCTGCTGTTCCTGCCCGCGCACCCGCGCCGCCGCTGGTGCTCGGCCGCCCGCTGCGGCAACCGCGCCCGCGTCGCCCGCCACTACCGGCGCCGCAAGACCGGCTGACGCGCCGTGCGCTGATGATCGGGAGATCAGGCCGGCGGCGGGACGGCCACTCCTTCCAGTCCTTCTAGGAGGACCGTGCCCTGCCGCTCTCCGCACGGCCGTCCCGGTGGGTGTGCTGGGCGGCGAGGCGGACGGGGGCGTTGGGGGCGCCGTAGCCGCGGTAGCCGCCGATGCGCTGGACGATCTCGAGGAAGACGCGGCCGGTGGTGGCGGTGTAGAAGTGCAGGAACTCGCCGTGCTCGTCGCGGTCGTAGAGCAGGCCGAGTTCGCGCAGCAGGCGGTGGCGGTCGGCGCCCAGGTCGTACCGCGCCTCCAGGTCGTCGTAGTAGTTGCCGGGGATGGCCAGCCGCGCGGCTCCGGCCTCGCGCAGGCGGCGGGCGGTGGCGACGATGTCGGTGCTGGCCAGCGCGATGTGCTGGGAGGCGGCCTCGGGCGCGGCGCTGTCGTGCGCTCCGACGTAGGCGACGTTCAGGGCGATGCGGACCCGGCCGTCCCCGGTGGAGACGGCCCGGCTGCGCATCAGGCCGTAGGGGTCGGGCAGCTCCAGGCTCTGGTGCGGGCGCAGGCCCAGCACGCTGCGGTAGAACAGCGAGGCTTCGTCGAAGTGGTGCCAGGGCTGGGCCAGCGCCACATGGTCGAGGTGGGTGATCTCGCCGCCGGGGGCGGCGCGCCGGTCCAGGGTGAAGTCGTCGGTCCAGCCGGGGTGCTGGGCGGTGCGGCAGAAGAACAGCTCGGTGCCGTCGGGGGCGGCGACGGCGTCCAGCGGCGCGTCGTCGGGGTCGCGCAGCCGCGGCAGGACGGGGGCCAGCAGCGCTTCGGCGCGCTGGGCGGCGGCGGCCGGGTCGGGGGACTCCAGGCCGATGGCGGCCAGGACGGGGCCGTCGGGGCTTTCGGCGGTGCCGGTGTTGAGCAGGACGCGGGCCTGGTTCTGCTCCCACAGCTCGACGGGCTTGTGCGCGTGGACGCCGGTGCGGGCGAAGCCGAGCGCGGTCAGCAGGCGGCCCAGGTCCGCGGTGTGCGGGGTGGCGAGTTCGGCGAAGGCGAACCCGGTGGGGACGACCGGAGCGGGCACCTTGGGAACGGTCACCGGGGGAGTGGTTGCTGGGGGAGTGGTTGCTGGGGGAATGGTGGGGCCGAGTCGTTCGCCGACGGCCTCCTGCAGGGCGATGAGGGAGCGCATGGCGTCCTGGGCGGTGCGCATCGCGGCGGCCTGGCGGAAGACGTCGTTGAACACCTCCAGCGACAGCGGCCCGGCGTAGCCGGTGCGGAGCGCGCGGGCGGTGAAGCCGGCCAGGTCGAAGTCGCCCTGGCCGGGGAAGCAGCGGTAGTGGCGGCTCCAGTACAGGACGTCCATCGGCAGCCGCGGCGCGTCGGCGAGCTGGAGGAAGAAGATCTTCTCGGCCGGGATGGTCTCGATGGGGTACGGGTCGCTGCCGCGCGCCAGGATGTGGAAGCTGTCCAGGCAGACTCCCAGGTTGGGGTGGCCGGCGGCGCGGACGATCCGCCAGGCGTGCCGGTAGTCGTTGACGTGCCGGCCCCAGGCCAGGGCCTCGTAGGCGATCCGGATCCCGTGGCCGGCGGCGCGTTCGGCCAGGGCGTGCAGCTGCTCGGCGGCCAGGTCGTCGTCGTCGACCGCGTCGGGTGACACGCTGGAGCACACCAGCAGGCAGGTGGCGCCCAGGCGTTCCATGACCGCGAACTTGTGCTCGGCGCGCCGCAGGTTGCGGGCCAGCGGGCCGGGCGGCACCGCCTCGAAGTCGCGCAGCGGCTGGTACAGATCGATGCCCAGCCCCAGGTCGGCGGCCCGTTCCCGCACCTGCTCCGGGCTGAGCGGGCTGGTGATCAGGTCGTTCTCGAACAGCTCGAGGCCGTCGAACCCGGCCGCGGCGATCGCGGTGAGCTTGTCGGCCAGCGAGCCGCTGAGCGAGACGGTGGCGATGGACCTGCGCATGGGACCGGATCCCTCCCCAGCAATGGACGAACTAGTACGTTAGCTTAGCCGCCCGCCGGGGGCGGTTACGGTGCCGTGCTCGGGAGACTTAAGGAAACCGTAAGGGCCTGCCGCCACAGTGGTTCCAGCACGGCCCGCCACGGCGGGAGGACGGATCGGCGGAAGCCGGCCCCTCCGCCCGGCCGCGGGACAGATCACCCCGGAAGGAAGAACGATGACGCGAGAGCTGGTCTACACCGGATTCATGTCGCTCGACGGCGTGGTGGACTCCCCCGGAGGGGAGGTCGAGGGCCACCGCAGCGGCGGCTGGGTGATGCGCACCGAGTTCGTGCCGGAGGCGTACTCGCTCAAGGGCGAGGAACTGGCCGAGACCACGGCCCTGATGTTCGGGCGCCGCAGCTACGAGGCGTTCGCGCCGATCTGGCCCGGATCCGAGGACCACGCGGCCTACAAGGACCTCCCCAAGTACGTCGTGTCCACCACGCTCAAGGACGACGACCTGGCCGGCGGCTGGGGCCCGATCACGATCCTGCGCTCGGTCGAGGACGTCGCGGCGCTCAAGCGGGAGGAGGGCGGACCGATCTTCATCCACGGCAGCGCCGAACTGGCCCGGCGCCTGGCCGGCGCGGACCTGATCGACCGGTACAACCTGCTCGTGTTCCCCGTGCTGCTGGGAGCCGGGAAGAGCATCTTCGGCCGCGAGGACCGGGACGAGACGAAACTGCGGCTCAGGGAGTCCGCCACCTACTCCAACGGCGTCGCGAAGCTCGTCTACGACGTGGTGCGATAGGCGGGCCCGCGCCGTACCTCAGCGATCCTGCGCGGCTCCGGGGGGCGCTCCCGTGATGAGGGGAACGGGGCGGAAGCCCTTGGTGAGCAGCCAGATGCCCAGGGACGCCTCCCAGACGATCTCCGGGGCCGTGAACAGGAGGTTCACCGCGGACTGCTGCCCGTAGGCGCCGAACAGGACGGCGGCCGCGGTGGCGCAGGCGGCGGGGCCGCCGACGAGCCCGATCAGCGCCATGGGGCGCGGGACGAGGCCCGACCGGTACATCAGGTAGCCCAGCAGCAGCCCGTTGCCGAAGCCGGCGCAGAAGGCGGGGCCGAGCAGGAACGTCTGGTCCTTGAGCGCCACCAGCGCCTGCCCGATCAGGGCGGCGTCGGCGTCGGCGCCGGCCGCCAGGTCCTGCCGCAGCGCCACGACGGCGAGCACGGCGGCGATCCCCAGCACGATGACGGTCGACTCGACGATCCGCAGGGCGACGTAGCCGAGGGCGACGCTCTCGCTCTGCCGCTTCAGGATCGGGAACAGCACGACGGCGGTGGCGATGTTCGCGACGGCGGTCAGGATCTCCAGGAGGGCGCCGAGCCGCACCCGCGTGTCGGCGCCCGCTCCCGCGATGTAGTCCGCGTCGTTGAGGACCGGGTCGTACAGCAGCACCGCCGGGATCGAGAAGGCGAAGGTGAGGACGAACCAGGCGCCGGCCGCCCTGGCGGTCCGCTGAGCGGCCGCCGGCGTCTCCGGCGCCTGGGATCTGATCGCGTCCACGTGGTTCTCCCATCGGTTCCGCCCGCGCCCGGTCGCCGGGACAGTCGTAGGGAACCACGCGGAACGGGCGCTGTCAGTCGGACCGGTCCGCGGTCCGGACCTCCGCGCGGCCGGACTCGTCGGCGAGCCGCTCCATGCCGCTGGTGGTCTTCAGCGGCTTCTCCTTGATGAACGGGACGATGACCAGGACGAGCAGCGCGAACGGCGTGGCGACGAGGAAGAGGTCGGCGGTGGCGACCCCGTAGGCGTGCTCCACGATGGCCCGCATCGGGGCGGGAAGGGCCGTCATGTCGGGGACGCCGTGGCCGGCGGCCTGGCCGCCGGCGGGCGCGCCGGCGTCCCGCAGGCTCTTGGTGATCTCGGCGGTGACGCGGTTGGCCAGGATCGCGCCGAGCACGCTGGTGCCGATGGTGCCGCCCATGCTGCGGAAGAAGGACAGCACCGAGGTCGCGGCGCCCAGCTCGGCGGCCGGGACGTCGTTCTGCGCGGCCAGCACCAGGTTCTGCATCAGCAGGCCGACGCCGACGCCCAGCACCGCCATGTAGACGCTGAGCAGGCCGAAGTGCGTGTCGGAGCCGATCGTGGACAGCATCCCGAGGCCCGCGGTCATGAAGACGGCGCCCGCGACGAGGTAGACCTTCCACCTGCCGGTCGCGCTGATGAGCTGCCCGGCGACCGTGGACGAGACCAGCAGGCCCGCGATCATGGGCAGGCTCATCAGCCCGGCGGCCGTCGCCGACTTGCCCAGGGAGACCTGGAAGTACTGCGAGAGGAAGACGGTGCCGCCGAACATCGCGAGGCCGACCAGCAGGCTGGCGATGGTCGTCAGCGCCACGGTGCGGTTGCGGAAGATGTCCAGCGGGATGACCGGCTCGGGCACCCGCGACTCGACGAGGACGGCGGCGGCCAGCAGGACCACGCCGCCGGCGGTCAGGGCGGCGGTCTGCCAGGAGGCCCAGTCGAACTCGACGCCGGCCAGCGAGACCCAGATGAGCAGCGTGCAGACGCCCGCGACGATCAGGAACGCGCCCAGGAAGTCGATCTTCACTTCGCGGCGCACGGTGGGCAGCTTCAGCGTGCGCTGCAGCAGCAGGATGGCCAGGCGTCGAGGTCGGCGTCGCCGGCCCGCGCCGCGGCGCCGCGGGGGACGCGGCGGCCCGCGCCGTGGCAGGCGCTGGACAGGGTGCGCGGGTTGCCGTGGCCGCTCAGGACGAAGCTGGACGCGCCCATCGAACCCGGGACGATCACCGGCTCGCCCCACATCGCGTACGGGCCGCCCTCGGAGTGCCCGCGGGCCGGGGCGGCGCCCTTGCGGTGGACGACCCGGTCCCCGTCCTGCCAGAACAGGTTGTGCGGGGCGTCGTACAGGAGCCGCGCGTCCAGGGTCCCGCACTCGGCGGCGAGCCCGGCGCGCATCGTCAGCGACAGGAAGAAGCGGTTCCCGGTGGCGAAGTTGGCGGCGTTGCCGAACGCCTCCAGGTAGCGGCGGCGGCCGGCCTCGGAGCGCCCGTCCAGGAGGAACGGCAGGATCCCGTTCCGCGGCCGGGGGAGGCCGGCGGGCCAGCCCGCCCGCAGCCGGTCCAGCGCGGTGCCGTTGGCCTGGTGGCCGAGCGCCAGCGAGCCGCTGTGCGCCATCGTCACCACGGTGCCGGGGAACAGCCCCCAGGCGTGGGCGGCCGCGGCGTCGTGGACGCGCTCGACGTACTGGAGCTCGACGAAGTGGTTGCCGCCGCCGATCCCGCCGATGACGCCGTCGGCGGTGGCCCGCCCGGACGCGCCGCCCGCGCTGCCGACCCAGTCGGCGAACGCCTCGGCGGTCGGTACCGGCAGGCCCGGGACGTGCATGCGGTCGACGCTGTCGTCGGCGTCGGCGGCGGAGACCCCGGGCCAGCCGGAGGAGTCGCCGGTGAGCAGCAGGCCCGGCAGCCCGTCGCGCAGCAGCGCCTCGCGCTGCGCGGGCGTGAGCGCGATCCGGCGGCCGCCCTCGAAGAACAGGTGCCGGAGCCGGCGTTCGAGGGCGTCCAGGCGGGGCCGGACGGCGGCGGCGTCCAGCGAGGTGACCTCCAGCCGCATGCCGCAGTTGACGTCGTTGCCGACGGCCTGGGGGAGCAGGGCGCCCTCGGTCTCGATGACGGTGCCGATCGGGATGCCGGCGCCCTTGTGGAAGTCGGGGGTCAGGGCGACCCGGGTGATGCGGGGCGCGGGGCCGTCGTGGTTCCGGGCCTCGGCGAGCCGCTCCAGCGTGCGGGCGGTCTCCAGGACGGCGAGCACCTCGTCCACGGCGGCCGGTTCGAGCGGGACGTCCGGGCCGGCGCAGATCTCGACGGGGACGCCGTGGGGGTTGGGAAGGCGGAGCCAGCGGTCGTCGAGCCGTTCGAGCCGGTGGTCCTGGCGTGCGTGGTTCAAGAAGGGTCCTTCGTGGCTGCTGAGGGGCATGGCGAGTAGAGGGCGGGGCGGAACCCGCCGCGGGCCTCCGGTTCAGCAGCCGCGAGGTGAGGGCGAAACTATCAGATCTCGCCCGGCGCGCCGCCCAGATAACGGGTGACCATGTGCGCGACGAACCGTGCGACGCGCTCGGGCGGCTCGGACGGCAGCATGATGTGGCTCATCGTCAGCCGGATCGCCGCGTCGGCGATCTCGCTGACCTCCGCGCGCTCCATCCAGGGCCACTGCTCCAGCGCGTGCTCGGTGAGGCGGGCGCTGGCGGTGAACAGGACCGGGTCGGCCCGCGTGGTCAGGAGCGGGAGCAGCTCGTCGCCGCCGGCGCCGGTGAGCACCACCTTCTTGATCGGGTCGTCGGCCGAGGTCTCCAGCGTGAACAGCACCGCCGCCTCGACGGCGGCGAACAGGTCGTCGTGCTCGGACAGGATCCGGTCGATGTCGTCCAGGTAGCGCTCGTTGTCGCGCAGGACCACGGCCTGCGCGAGCCCCCACTTGTCGCCGAACTCGTTGTACACCGTCTGCCGGCTCACGCCCGCGGCCGCGGCGACGTCCTGCATGCGCACGCCCCGGTAGCCGCGCCTGACCAGCTGCTCGGCCGCGGCGTCCAGCAGCGCGTCGCGGGTCGAGGGGCGCGGGGTGCTCATCGGTGCTCCTCCGGTGATCGGCTGAAGGCATGTCCTCACGCGTCAGGGACGGCTGTCAAGCCGCCCCCGCCATTATCCTCCCGCCCCGGTCCGCGCCGGGAAGGCGGCGGGATGGTAGGGAATGGGGCGAGAGGCGAGGCGAGGAGGGCCGGTGTCCGGAATCCTGGTGGCCAACCGCGGCGAGATCGCGCTGCGGATCCTGCGGGCGGCGCGCGAGCTGGACCTGCCGGTGATCGCGGTCCGGACCCGCGACGACCCGCCGTTCCCGGGACTGCGGCGCGCCGCCCAGGTGCGGGAGCTGCCCGGCGAGGGCGTGGCGGGCTACCTGGACGGCGACGCGATCCTCGCCGCGGCCAAGGACGCCGGCGCCACCGCGATCCATCCCGGGTACGGCTTCCTCAGCGAGAACGCCGCCTTCGCCGCCCGCTGCGCCGGCGCCGGGATCACCTTCGTCGGCCCGCGCCCGGAACTGCTGGAGCTGTTCGGCGACAAGTCCCGGGCGCGGGAGCTGGCGCGCGAGGCGGGCGTGCCGGTGCCGCCCGGGACCACCGGCCCGACGGCGCTCGCCGAGGCGCGCGCGTTCCTCGCCGAGCACGGCCCGGTGATGCTGAAGGCCATCGCGGGCGGCGGCGGCCGCGGCATGCGCGCCGTCGCGACCCCCGCCGAGCTGGACGAGGCGTACGAGCGGTGCCGCTCGGAGGCGCTCGCCGCGTTCGGCGACGGCGGCCTCTACGTGGAGCGGCTCGTCCCGCGGGCCCGGCACGTCGAGGTGCAGGTCGCCGGGGACGGGACGGGCGCCGTCACGCACCTGTGGGACCGCGACTGCAGCGTCCAGCGCCGCAACCAGAAGCTGGTCGAGATCGCCCCGGCGCCCGCGCTCGCCGCGGAGACGCGCGCGGCCCTGATCGACGCGGCGGTACGGATCGGCTCCCGGGTCCGCTACGAGGGCCTCGGCACGGTCGAGTTCCTGGTGGCGGGGGAGGAGTTCTGGTTCCTGGAGGTGAACCCCCGGCTCCAGGTCGAGCACACGGTCACCGAGGAGGTCACCGGGACCGACCTGGTCGCCGCGCAGATCCGGCTGGCGTACGGCGCCCGGCTGGCCGACGTGGGGCTGGAAGGGCCGCCGCCGTTCCCGCGGGCGTGCGCGGTGCAGGCGCGGGTCAACACCGAGCGCGTGGACGCCGCCGGGACGCCGCGGCCCCGGTCGGGGACGCTGACCGCGTTCACGCCGCCCGCCGGGCCGGGCGTGCGGGTCGACACCCACGGGCACGCCGGGTACGAGGTCGGCGCGCGCTACGACCCGCTGCTGGCCAAGGTCGTCGGCCGCGCCGGGGACTTCGCGGCGGCGGTGGCGCGGGCGGCCGGCGCGCTGGAGGAGTTCGAGATCGCCGGGGTCGAGACGAACGTCCCGCTCCTCCTGGGCGTCCTGCGGCATCCCGCCTTCACCGGCGCCGCGTTCGACACCGGTTTCCTGGCCGAGCACCTGCCCGGGATCGTTGCGGCCCTGCCCGAGCCCGAACCCGGGGCCGCCGGGACGGACGCCGCCGCGCCCGCCGGCACGGTCCCGGTGGCCGCGCCCATGCAGGGCACGGTCGTCAGCGTGGACGTCGCCGAAGGGGACGCGGTGGGCGCCGGCGTGCCGGTCCTGATCCTCGAGGCGATGAAGATGGAGCACGTCGTCCGCGCCGGAGCGGCCGGGATCGTCCGGCGGGTCGCCGCCGCGCCCGGGGACACCGTGGCCGACGGCGCGCCCGTGCTGTTCCTCGAACCCGCCGACGTCGGCGGCGCCGACGCCGGCGAGGAGGCGCGGGCCGACCTGGACGAGATCCGCGCCGACCTGGCCGAGGTGCGCGCGCGGCACGCGACCGGGCTGGACGCGGCCCGTCCCGAGGCCGTGGCCAAGCGGCACGCCCGGGGCCACCGCACCGCCCGCGAGAACATCGGCGACCTGTGCGACCCGGGCACCTTCCACGAGTACGGCGCCCTCGTCATCGCCGCCCAGCGCCGCCGCCGCACCGTGGAGGACCTGGTCGCCCGCACCCCGGCGGACGGCCTGGTCTGCGGGATCGGGGAGGTCAACGGCGGCCGGGCGGTGGTGATGTCGTACGACTACACCGTCCTCGCCGGCACGCAGGGCCATCTCAACCACCGCAAGACCGACCGGATGCTGGAGCTGGCCGAGCGCCGCCGGCTGCCGGTGGTGCTGTTCGCGGAGGGCGGCGGCGGGCGGCCCGGCGACACCGACACCACCACCGTCTCCGGGCTGGACGTCACCTCGTTCCACGCCATGGGGCGGCTCAGCGGGCTCGTCCCGTCGGTCGGGATCGCCGCCGGGCGGTGCTTCGCCGGGAACGCGGCGCTGCTCGGCTGCTGCGACGTCATCATCGCCACCCGCGACGCCAACATCGGGATGGGCGGGCCGGCGATGATCGAGGGCGGCGGGCTGGGCGTGTTCCGGCCCGAGGAGATCGGGCCGGTCCGCGACCAGGAGCCCAACGGCGTCATCGACGTGGTGGTGGAGGACGAGGCCGCGGCGGTCGCCGTCGCCAAGCGCTACCTGTCGTACTTCCAGGGGCCCGCGCCCGACTGGGAGTGCGCCGACCAGCGGCTGCTGCGCCATGTCGTCCCCGAGAACCGGCTGCGCGCGTACGACGTCCGCCGCGCCGTCGAGGGGCTGGCCGACACCGGCTCGGTGCTGGAGCTGCGGCGCGGGTTCGGGGTCGGGATCGTCACCGCGCTGGTCCGGATCGAGGGCCGCCCGATGGGCCTGATCGCGAACGATCCGGGCCATCTGGGCGGCGCCATCGACCGCGACGCGGCCGACAAGGCCGCCCGGTTCCTCCAGCTGTGCGACGCCCACGGCCTCCCGGTCGTTTCGCTGTGCGACACCCCAGGCTTCATGGTCGGCCCGGACGCCGAGCGGACCGCGACCGTCCGGCACTTCAGCCGGATGTTCGTCACCGGCGCGAACCTGCGGGTGCCGCTCGTCACGGTCGTGCTGCGCAAGGGGTACGGCCTGGGCGCCCAGGCGATGGCGGGCGGCAGCTTCCGGACGCCGCTGGCCACGCTGGCCTGGCCGACCGGGGAGATCGGCGGCATGGGCCTGGAGGGCGCGGTGCGGCTCGGCTACCGCAAGGAGCTGGCGGCGGCCGAGGACCCGCGGGCGATGTTCGAGGAGATGGTGGCGGCCGCGTACGAGCACGGCAAGGCGCTCAACGCCGCCTCGGTGTTCGAGCTGGACGACGTCATCGACCCGGCCGACACCCGCCGCTGGATCACGACGGTCCTCGCCGGCGCGCCGGACCCGGGGGAGGGGGAGCGGGCGCCGCGCCGCTGGATCGACACCTGGTGAGATATTGCGAATTCGACGGATATCGACGGACCGAGTGTGGAAGATCGCTAGGATTCCCGGCGGTAGGGCCGTAGCGCAGAGGTCGTCGCGCCTTGCAGCGGGCTGGAGGACGTCGGTTCGAATCCGACCGGTCCTACCCCTCATCTTCCATGCCGCCGGACCGGGGGAGCGTCGTTGCCGCAGGTGAGCGAGGTCGCGCGGCTGCGGCGGATCCGGCGGTACGCCGTCCCGCGCGCGATGATCGAGCGGTCGGCCGAGCGCCGCGCGGCCGGCGACTGGCGCGGCGCCTGCGCCGCCGCCGCGATCGACGTCCGGCTGGACCTGGCCGAGATCGCGCGGCGCCGCGACACCGAGATCGCCGACCGGGTCGAGGACGACCTGCGCCACCTCGTCCCGGACCTGCTCCGCTGGCACGCGCCGCGGGTGCGGGGCCGGACCACGCTGGCGCCCGACCACCGGCTGGTGCTGGCCGAGTACGGCATGGACACGCTGTACGCGGCCACCCCGCCCTGGCTGATCAACGGCCCGCAGCGGATGACGCTGCGCTTCGGCGACCCCCGGCCGCGCGAGCAGCCGTTCATCTGCACCGACTTCCCGCACATCGGCTTCTGGCGCCATGTCGTCCAGCCGTGGACGCGGGCCCGGCACCTCTGGGACGACCGCCGCACCGGCGAGCTGCGCGAGCGCTGCGGCGGCGACGCCGGCCGCGCGCCGTTCTTCCACCCGGACGGCACCCCGCTGGCCGCGGGAGAGCTGCCCGCAGCCGACCCGGGGCCGGACGACCCGGTCGCCCGCACCGAGTGGGCCACCCTGCTGCACGAGCGCGGCGCGATCGACGAGGCCTTCGCCGCCGCCGGCGTCGACCTGGCCCCGCCGGGCGGCGGGGACGGCGCGCACCGGCCGTTCGGGCCGTACGACCAGCTCGCCCGGATGCCACTGGCGCTGACCCGGCTGGAGCCGGAGATCCGGCGGCTGGGCGGCGGCCGGTTCCAGGTCCCGTGGACGGTGCAGTCCATCCTCGTGCTGGACCACGACGGCGAGCGGCTGCGGGTCGAGCTCGCCGAGCCTGACCACTACTGGGAGTGGATGCAGGGACAGGGCGCGGACGTCCCGGTGCTCCCCGACGCGGCCTGGCGGCGGCCGCCCGACCTGGACCTGCTCCGTGCCGGCGCCATGCCGCCCGAGGCCCTGCACCCGCTCGTCCGCGACGCGCTGTTCCCGGCGTTCCCGGTGCCGAGCGGCACGCCGTCCGGGCCGCCGGACCCGGTGGTGCCCACGTCCGTGCGCGTGCGGTGCGGCGGGGAGTGGCACGAGGCGGCCTTCCGGGACGGCGTCCTGGAGATCCCGCACACCGCGCGCGAGCGCGACCGCGAGGCGGCACTCATCGCCCTCGGCGGCGAGCCGGGCGGTTGCTTCGCCGCCGAGCGGGCGTGGACGACCGGCCGGGGCCGGCTGCCGAAGAAGTGGCGCGACCTGCGCCGGGACCTGTTCGACCGCTTTCACCACGGCGACGCCGGCGGCGTGATGCGGATGCTCGACCTCGGGCTCGATCCGCGCGTTCGCGACGAGCACGGGCGCACGCTGCTGCACGTGCTGGCGCTGCTGCCCGAGCCGGAGCCGCTGCTATCGCGGCTGCTGGCGGCGGGGCTCGACATCGAGGCCGTGGCCACGAGCGAATGGAGCAGGGAGCTGCCGCGCACGCCGCTGCACCGGGCCGTGGAGATGGACGGCCCGGAGGAGCTGGTCCGCGCGCTGGTCGACGCCGGCGCCCGCATCGACCTGCTCGACGACGAGGAGACGACGCTGCCCCGGCTCATCGACCGCGCCGGCCGCCGGGACCTCGGCTGGCTCAAGGAGCGGGTGTTCGCCGAGCATCCCGATCTCGAGGACTACTGAGCCTTCACGGAGCCTCCCGAGCGAGCCTGGTGTCGGCGCGGACCTGGAACGGCGGGCCGGAGGCGACCATGCGCCCGGCGCGCAGCACGTACAGCTCGTCGCAGACGCCCATGACCTGCTCCAGGTCGCGTGCGGCGAGCACGACGGCCAGCCCCTCGGCGGCCAGGTCGCGGATCAGGACCTCCAGCGCGCGCGACTCCCGTACGGCCAGGTCCGCCGACGGCTCGTCGAGCAGCAGCAGCCGGGGGCGGGTGGCGAGGGCGCGCGCCAGCTCCATGAGCCGGACGGCCCCGGGCGGCAGGTGGGCGGGCAGGTCGCCCGCGTGGCGGGCGATGCCGGTGCGGGCGAGCAGGGCGTCGGCGGTGTCGCCGCAGGCGCGCAGCGCCTCCCGGCGGCGCCGCAGCCGGTCGCGCGCGCCGCGGCCCGCGACCGGGCGCGTCAGGGCGTGCGCCTCGGCGGCGAGCCGGACGTTCTCGCGCACGGTCAGCGTCCGGAACGCCTGGGGCCGCTGGAACGTGCGGGCGACGCCGAGGCGGGCGCGGGCGTGCGCGGGCCGGCCGGCGAGGTCGGCGCCGTCCAGCAGCAGCGTGCCGGCCGCGGACCGGCGCAGCCCGGAGATCACGTCCAGCAGCGCGGTCTTGCCGGAGCCGGCGGGCCCGATGAGGCCGGTGACCGTGCCGGGCGGCGCGGCGAGGGTGACCCCGTCCAGCGGAGCGCAGGTGACGCCGGACGCCAGGAGCCCTTCGCCGGCGGCCTCCTGGGCGTCGGGCATCGCGGCTCCTCGGGTGTGATCCAGATCACCTGAGCGCCTCACTGTACTGGCGCGGCCCCGCGCGATCAACGCTTCCCCATCGACTGCGGAGCAAGTTGATCACGGTTCGGTTGCGTGCGGTTCCTGCATCTTGTCGGACATCTGGGGAATTCATACATTCGCGGCGATAACGGGGCCCATCCCACATCCCTGAGGAGCTCCCATGTCCAAGGTTGAACGCCGCGACGTGCTCGCCGGGGCCGCCGCCCTGGCCGGGTTCGCGGCCGTCGGCCTGCTGCCCGGCACCGCCGCCGCCGCGACCCGGCAGCGGCCCGGCGCCGCGCGGCCGCCCGCGCTGGGCACCGGCGACAAGGCCGTCGTCGCCCGCGTCGACGCCCGCCGCGCGCTGAAGCACCTGAAGGTGCTCAGCGACGAGATCGGCTGGCGCATCGCCGGGACCGAGTCCGAGCACCGCGCCGCCCGCTACATCGCCCGGGAGCTGCGCGACCTCGGCTACAAGGTGGAACTGCAGCCGTTCCCGGTGGCCGACAAGTACCTGGCCGAGATCCGCGCCAGGGGCGGCGTGCACTGGCAGTGCAGCGCCTCCCCGCAGGCCGCCGTCGCCGCCGTCGAGGGCGAGGCGGTGGACGTGGGCGCGGTCACCGAGATCACCGCCGCCGTCGAGGGCAGGCTCGTCCTGTTCGACCGCGTCGCCGGCAAGGAGACCGAGCAGGTCAAGGCCGCGGCGGCCAAGGGCGCCAAGGCGGTGCTGATCGCCAACGTGCGGTCCACCACCTACCCGGAGCGCAAGGCCGCCTCGTTCGCCCCGGCGCTGAAGGAGCCCGCGGCGATCCCGGTGCTCGGCCTCGCCGAGTACCACGGCGCGGAGATCCGCGGCGGCGTCCGGCGGCTGTCGTTCAAGGTCACCCACCACTCCGGGCTGACCTCGTACAACGTGCTCGCCGAGCGGCGGGCCACGCTGCCGAACCCGCAGCGCAAGGCCGTCATCATCAGCGCCCACTACGACAGCGTCCCCGGCTCGCCCGGCGCCAACGACGACGGCAGCGGCACCGTGCTCTGCCTGGAGCTGGCGCGCGCGCTGCGGCGCCTGCCCACCCAGCAGGACCTGCGGATCTGCCTGTGGGGCTCGGAGGAGTACGGCCTGATCGGCGCCCGCCACTACGTGAAGGGCCTCAGCGAGGCCGGCGTCGCGCAGATCACCGGCTGCTTCCAGAACGACATGGTCGCCACCAGCCACCCGCCGGCGGGCACGTACTGGCTGCTGTCGGTGGACGGCGCCGACAACACCACCACGGCCGCCGTCAACGCCGCCGCCGAGCGGCTCGGCTACGTCGACCAGACCGAGGGGCCCACGGCCCGCGGCTCCAGCGACCACGAGGCGTTCTTCGAGCGCGGCATCGCGGCGGGCAACTTCAGCTGGCGCGGCGGCGAGGCGCCCAGCCAGCTGGAGCCGATCTACCACACGCCCGAGGACACCATCAGGAAGAACATCAGCCTCCAGCGCCTCCAGGTGTCGCTGGAGCTGATCGGCTGCGCCGCGTACGACGTGGCCCGCCGCAAGTAGGCGGCGACTCCCTGACCTGGGACTCTCCCCCGGAGATCCGGCGCATTCCGGCGCACCGAGTAAAGTGTCGCGTTCGCGGCGCGCCGAAAGCGCCCTCTGGACTCCGGGGGAGAGTTTGCAGCCACTCACGGCCGCCGCCGAGCGCGCGGTCTTCCGTACGCCCGGGGGCGCGCCGCCGCCGCGCACCCTGCTCGACGTCCTCGACGCGACCGCGTTCCGACATCCGTACGCGCCCGCCCTCGACGACGGCGCGGCCCGGCTCGACTACGACGGGCTGCGCGCCGAGGCCGGGCGCCTGGCCAAGGAGCTGGAGCAGGCCGGGATCGGGCGCGGCGACCGCGTCGGCGTCCGCGTGCCGTCCGGCACCCTCGACCTGTACGTGGCGATCCTCGGGGTGCTGACCGCCGGCGCCGCGTACGTGCCGGTGGACGCCGACGACCCCGAGGAGCGGGCCGCGCTGGTCTTCGGCGAGGCGGAGGTCTGCGCCGTCATCGGCGCGGGCCGCGAGATCGTCCACCACCGGCCGCCGCGCGGGCTCCCGGGACGCCCCGGCCTGGACGACGACGCCTGGATCATCTTCACCTCCGGCTCGACCGGCCGCCCCAAGGGCGTGGCCGTCACCCACCGCGCCGCCGCCGCGTTCGTGGACGCCGAGGCCCGGCTGTTCCCCGCGACCCCGGAGGACCGCGTGCTCGCGGGCCTGTCGGTGGCGTTCGACGCCTCCTGCGAGGAGATGTGGCTGGCCTGGCGCAACGGCGCCTGCCTGGTGCCCGCGCCGCGCGCGCTCGTGCGCACCGGGATGGACCTCGGCCCCTGGCTCGCGGAACGGGGCATCACGGTCGTGTCGACCGTCCCGACGCTGGCCGCGCTGTGGCCGGTGGAGACGCTCGCCGGGATCCGGCTGCTGATCTTCGGCGGCGAGGCGTGCCCGCCCGAGCTGGCCGCCCGCCTCGCCGTCCCCGGCCGGCAGGTGTGGAACACCTACGGCCCCACCGAGGCGACCGTCGTCGCCTGCGCCGCCCCGCTCGGCGGCGCCGGTCCCGTTCGCATCGGGCTGCCCCTGGACGGCTGGGACCTGGCCGTCGTCGACGCCGCCGGCGAGCCCGTCGGGTACGGCGCGACCGGCGAGCTGGTCATCGGCGGCGCCGGCCTGGCCCGCTACCTCGACCCGGTGAAGGACGCCGAGAAGTACGCGCCGCTGCCCGCGCTCGGCTGGGACCGCGCGTACCGCAGCGGCGACCTCGTCGTGGCCGACCCGGAGGGGCTGCTGTTCGTCGGCCGCGCCGACGAGCAGATCAAGCTCGGCGGGCGGCGGATCGAGCTGGGCGAGGTGGACGCCGCGCTCCAGGCGCTGCCCGGCGTGACCGGCGCCGCCGCGGCCGTCAAGACCAGCGCGGCCGGGCACCGGCTGCTGATCGGCTACGTCGTCGCGGGCGACGGGTACGACGGCGCCGCCGCCCGCGAGCGGCTCGGCGAGACGCTGCCCGCCGCGCTCGTCCCGCGGCTCGCGGTCGTCGGGACGCTGCCGACCCGCACGTCCGGGAAGGTCGACCGCGACGCGCTCCCGTGGCCGCTGCCGGACGCCGGCGCGGACGGCGGCGGAGAGCCGATGACCGCGGCCGAGGAGTGGCTGGCCGCGCGCTGGGCCGAGATCCTCGGCGCGGAGCCGGACGGGCCCGGCGCCGATTTCTTCGCCCTCGGCGGCAGCAGCCTCGGCGCCGCCCGGCTGGTGTCCGCGCTGCGCCCGCGCTTCCCGTCCGCTGCGGTCGGCGACGTGTACGAGTACCCGACGCTGCGCGCGCTCGCCGGTCACCTCGGCGACCCGCAGGCGGCGGGCGAGGCGGCCCCCGTACGCGAGGTCCGGCCGCTGCCCCGGCGGGCCGCGCTCGCGCAGACCCTGCTGATGGCGCCGCTGCTCACGCTCGGCGCGATGCGCTGGGCCGTCGGCGTCGCCGCGTTCAACAACGTGATCGGGCTCCCGTGGGCGCCCGCGGTCTCGTGGTGGTGGGTGCTGACCGGCGGGCTGCTGTTCGTGACGCCCGCCGGGCGCATGACGCTGTCGGCGGCCGCCGCGCGGCTGCTGCTGCGCGGGCTGCGGCCCGGCACGTACCCGCGCGGCGGCGCCGTCCACCTGCGGCTGTGGACGGCCGAGCGGATCGCGGTACGGCTCGGCGCCGCCGAGCTGTCCGGGGCGCCCTGGTTCACCCTCTACGGCCGGGCGCTGGGCGCGCGGATCGAGCGGGGCGTCGATTTGCACTCGCCGCCGCCCGTCACCGGGATGCTGCGGATCGGGCGGAACGCCGCCGTCGAACCCGAGGTGGACCTGTGCGGGCACTGGCTCGACGGGGACCTGCTGCACGTCGGCGGCGTCCGGATCGGCGCCGGCGCCTCCGTCGGTGCCCGCGCGGTCCTGTTCCCCGGCGCGCGCATCGGGAAGAACGCGCAGGTCGCGCCGGGCGCCGCGGTCACCGGCCGGGTCCCGGCCGGGCAGCGCTGGGCCGGCGCCCCGGCCGTCCGGCGCGGCAAGGCCCGCCAGTATCCGGGGGAGCGGCCGCCGCACCGGCGCCGCTGGTCGTTCGTCTACGGCGCGTCGGCGCTCCTGCTGAGCGCGCTGCCGCTGCTCACCGCCCTGCCCGGGCTGGCCGTGCTGGCCGCCTTCCTGGACGGCACCGCCA
Organism: Actinomadura sp. 21ATH; assembly: GCF_041951345.1. NCBI lineage: Bacteria > Bacillati > Actinomycetota > Actinomycetes > Streptosporangiales > Thermomonosporaceae > Actinomadura > Actinomadura sp. 21ATH. Next base: position 48,637 of record NZ_JBGNUR010000008.1, read on the forward strand.
CGCTGGGCGAGGCCCTGCGCGCCGCGCTCCTGGCGGTGCCGCCCGCCACCCTCGCCGCCATGCTGTCGTTCGCGGCCGTCACGCTCGCCTGCGTGCGGCTGCTCGGCCTCGGACTGCGCGAGGGCGACCACCCCGTCCACGGCCGGCAGGCGTGGCGGGCGTGGGCCACCAGCCGGCTGATGGGGATGGCGCGCGTCTGGCTGTTCCCGCTGTACGCCAGCATCCTGACGCCCGCGTGGCTGCGCGCCCTCGGCATGAGGGTCGGCCGGGACGTGGAGCTGTCGACCGTGCTCGCGCTCCCCACGATGACCTCGGTCGCCGACGGGGCGTTCCTGGCCGACGACACGATGGTGGCGCCGTACGAGCTGGGCGGCGGCCGGATGCGGGTCGCCCGCGCCCGCATCGGCAAGCGCGCGTTCCTCGGCAACTCCGGCATGGCCGGGCCCGGCCGCAAGGTCCCCAAGGGCGGCCTGATCGGCGTGCTGTCGGCCGCCCCGAAGAAGGCCAAGGCGGGCGCCTCGTACCTGGGCCTGCCGCCCGTGCGGCTGCACCGCGCCGCCGAGGAGGGCGACCAGTCCCGCACCTTCCGGCCGCCGCCCCGGCTCAAGGCCGCCCGCGCGGCCGTGGAGGCCGCCCGGATCGTGCCCGCGATGGGCACGGTCGCGGTCGGCGTCCTGGCCGCCGCGGCGCTGGAGTGGCTGATCGCCGCGCACGGCGTCGGGACCGCCGTGCTGCTGGGCGGCGCCGTGCTCGCGGGGGCGGGCGCGCTCGCCGCCGCCGTCACCACCGCCGCCAAGTGGGCGCTGCTCGGCCGCATCACCGCCGGCGAGCGGCCCCTGTGGAGCTCGTTCGTGTGGCGCAACGAGCTGGCCGACAACTTCGTCGAGGTGCTGGCCGCGCCCTGGTTCGCCGAGCCGTGGCTGGGCACCGCGCCGTTCAACGCGTGGCTGCGCACGCTCGGCGCCCGCATCGGCCGCGGCGTGTGGTGCGCGACGTACTGGCTGCCCGAGACCGACCTGGTACGGCTCGGCGACGGCGCCACCGTCAACCAGGGCAGCGTGCTGCAGACCCACCTGTTCCACGACCGGATCATGAGCATCGATTCGGTCGTGCTGGAGCGCGGCGCGACGCTAGGCTCGAACGGTGTCGTCCTCCCCGCCGCGACGGTGGGGGCCGGCGCCACGGTCGGACCCGCCTCCCTGGTGACGCGCGGCGAGCAGCTGCCCGCCGGCACCCGCTGGCTGGGCAACCCGATCGCGGCCTGGACGCCCCGGCGGGACGGGCACCACCGGCACGGCGGCGGCGGCGACGGCGGCGCGGACCACGAGAGCGACGCGGACTGAGGGCGAGGACCGGACCGGGCGTGAACTACTTCCCCGAGCGCGGCAGCGACGCGTACCGGGTCTCCTTCTACGACCTGTCGCTGGAGTACCGGGTCGGGCCCAACCGCCTCGCGGGCACGGCCGTGCTGTCCATCGTCCCGAACGGGCCGCTCGACCGCGTCGAGCTGGATCTGGGACCGTTCCGGATCGGCCGGGTCCTGGTGGACGGCCGCCCGGCGCGGTTCCGGCAGCGCCGCGACAAGCTGCACGTCACCCCCGGCCGGGCCCTCGCGGGCCCGTGCACGCTGGAGGTCCGCTACGCCGGCAACCCGCGGCCGCTGCGCAGCCCGTGGGGCGGGCTCGGCTGGGAGCAGCTCACCGACGGGTCCCTGGTCGCCGCGCAGCCGACCGGCGCCGCCTCGTGGTTCCCGTGCAACGACCGCGTCCAGGACAAGGCCCCGTACCGCATCTCCGTCACCACCGCCTCGGGGTACCACGTCGTGGCCAACGGGCGGCTCGCCGGGAAGAGCTCCGCGGGCGCCACCACGACCTGGGTGTACGAGCAGGACGAGCCGATGGCGCCGTACCTGGCCAGCGTCCAGATCGGCCGCTACCGCGGGATCGAGATCGCCGGCCCGGTGCCGCAGCGGCTGGTGTTCCCGCCGGCCGCCGAGGAGCGGGTCCGGCACGACTTCGGCCGGCAGGGCGAGATGATCGGCGTCTTCGCCCGGCTGTTCGGGCCGTACCCGTTCGGGGCGTACACGGTCGTCGTCGCCGACGACGAGCTGGAGATCCCGGTCGAGGCGCAGGGCATGTCGATCTTCGGCACCAACCACGCCGACGGCGGCCGCGGCGAGGAGCGCCTCGTCGCGCACGAGCTGGCGCACCAGTGGTTCGGCAACAGCCTCACGCTGGCCGACTGGCGCGACATCTGGCTGCACGAGGGCTTCGCCACCTACGCCGAGTGGCTGTGGTCGGAGTTCTCCGGCGGCGATCCCGCCGACGAGCACGCGCTGCGCTGGCACGCGCGGCTGGCCCGGCAGCCGCAGGACCTGGTGCTGGCCGACCCCGGCGTCCGCCGCGTCTTCGACGACCGGGTCTACAAGCGCGGCGCGCTGGCCCTGCACGCGCTGCGCCGCGCGACGGGCGACCAGCGGTTCTTCCCGATGCTGCGCGAATGGACCCGCGAGCACCGCCACGGCTCGGTCACGACCGCCGCGTTCGCCCGCCACGCGCAGGAGCACTCGCCGGTCCCCCTGGACGGCCTGTTCACCGCCTGGCTGCACCGCGGCGCCCTCCCGCGCCTGCCCTAGCCCGCCCGGGCGGCCCGCACCGTTGACGCGCCGCGCGCGGCGTTCCTAGGCTAGGCACATACCGACCAGTTGGTATGTCGTCGGTACGTCGCCATCACCGCAGCGGAGGTTCGCCCTGTGAGCACAGCACCGCCCGACGCCGAAGCACTGCGCAGGCGGGTCGAGGAGTTCCTCGCCGACCACGATCCGGCCGCCCTGGAGCCGCTGGAGTTCCTGCGGGCCAGGTTCGACGCCGGACTCGCCTGGGTGCACTACCCCGAGGGCCTCGGCGGCCTCGGGGCGGCCCGCGAGCTCCAGCCCGCGGTGGACCGGCAGTTCGCGAAGGCGGGCGCGCCGTCCAACCATCCCGAGCGCAACGGCATCGGGCTCGGCATGGCCGCGCCGACCGTCCTGGCCGTGGGCACCGAGGAGCAGAAGAAGCGGTTCCTGCGCCCGCTGTGGACGGGCGAGGAGATCTGGTGCCAGCTGTTCAGCGAGCCGGGCGCCGGATCCGACCTGGCCGCCCTCGCCACCCGCGCGGTGCGCGACGGCGACGGCTGGACCGTCAACGGCCAGAAGGTCTGGACGTCCATGGCGCACGAGGCGCGCTGGGCGCTGCTGGTCACCCGGACCGATCCGGACGTGCCCAAGCACAAGGGCATGACGTACTTCGTCTGCGACATGCACGCCCCCGGCGTCGAGGTGCGGCCGCTGCGGCAGATCACCGGTGAGGCCGAGTTCAACGAGGTCTTCCTCACCGACGTGCGGATCCCCGACGAGCACCGGCTCGGCGCGGTCGGCGACGGCTGGCGGGTCTCCACCACCACGCTGATGAACGAGCGGGTCGCCATCGGCGGCGCCGCCGCCCCGCGCGAGGGCGGCATGATCGGCGTGGTCGCGAAGCTGTGGCGGGACCGTCCCGAGATCCGCACCGCCGGGCTGCACGACGCGCTCCTGCACCGGTGGGTGGAGGCCGAGGCCGCGCGGCTCACCGGCGCCCGGCTGCGCCAGTCCCTCGCCGCCGGCGCGCCCGGCCCGGAGGGCTCGGCCGCCAAGCTGACCTTCGCCGAGCTGAACCAGAAGATCTCCGGCCTGGAGCTGGAGATGCTCGGCGCGGACGGCCTGTACTACGACGACTGGACGATGCGCCGGCCGAGCGAGGTCGACTTCACCCGCCGCTCGCCCGGCTACCGCTACCTGCGCGCCAAGGGCAACTCGATCGAGGGCGGCACCTCCGAGATCCTGCGCAACATCATCGCCGAGCGGGTGCTGGGCCTGCCCGGCGAGATCCGGGTCGACAAGGACGTGGCGTGGAAGGACCTGCCCAAGTGAACGACCTCCTGTACAGCGAGATCGAGAACGACCTGCGCGCCGGCGTCCGGGGGCTCCTGGACGACAAGTGCCCGTGGACCGACGTGCTCGCCGGCACCGAGAAGGACGACCCGTACGACGCGGCGCTCTGGCGCGCGCTCGTCCAGATGGGCGTGACCGCGCTGCCCGTCCCCGAGGACCTGGGCGGCGGGGGCGCCTCGTGGCGGGAGACGGCCGTGGTCATGGAGGAGCTGGGCCGCGCCGTGGCGCCGGTGCCGTTCCTCGGCGCGGCCGTGCTCGGCACCGCGGCGCTGCTGGCGGCCGGCGACCGGGAGCTGCTGCCCGAGGCGGCCGCGGGCGACAAGGTCGTGGTGCTGGCGGTGCCGCTGGGCACCGCGCCGGACGCCCCGCTCCCCGCCGTGCGGGCCGAGGGCGGCGCGCTCACCGGCGGGATCGCGGGCGTCGCCGACGGCCTGGCCGCCGACGTGCTGCTGGTGCCCGCCGCGGACGGGCTCTACGCGGTGACCGCCGCCGACGCCGGCCGTACCGCGCTGACCTCCCTGGACATGACCCGGCGCCTGTGCGACGTCGCGCTGTCCGGCGCCCCCGCCCGCAGGATCGCCGACGGGGACGCCGCCGTCCGGGAGGCGCTGGCCACCGGCGCCGCGCTGCTGGCCTCCGAGCAGCTCGGGCTGGCCGAGCGCTGCCTGGACACCGCGCTGGAGTACGTGAAGAACCGGTACCAGTTCGGCCGGCCGGTGGGGTCGTACCAGGCGCTCAAGCACCGCGCCGCCGACCTGTGGACCGCGATCGCGCAGGCCCGCGCGGTGGCCCGCTACGCCGCCGCCTGCACCGCGGCCGGCGACGCGGACGCGCCGGTGGCGGTGGCGGTCGCCAAGTCGCACTGCTCGGGCGTCGTGGTCAAGGCCGCCGAGGACTGCGTCCAGATGCACGGCGGGATCGGCTTCACCTGGGAGCACCCGGCGCATCTGTTCCTGAAGCGGGCCAAGGGCAGCGCCCTGTCGCTCGGCACGCCCGACCGGCACCGCGCGGCCCTGGCCGGGCTGGTCGACCTGCCGCCGGCCTGACCCCTCATCCGCACCCCGGGCAGCGGCCGCCGGCGACCAGCCGGCGGCCGCCGCCGTCGTAGGGGACCAGCGTCATGCGCAGCCGGCCGCACGCGCACCGGCTCCACACGACGATGCCGGAACTGGTGGCGTGCCGGGAAACGATCTTCTCTGTCGCCGTCATGCCGCCAGTCTGCGACCCCGGGAGCGTTGCGGTCCATTGCACATTCCCGCATCTGTACGTGCAGAATCGTTACATGATCGACCTGCGCCGGCTCCAGGTCCTGCGCGCCGTCCACCGGCACGGCACCGTCACCGCCGCCGCCGAGGCGCTGCACCTGACCCCCTCCGCCGTCTCCCACCACCTGCGCGAGCTGGCCCGCGAGGTGCGGGTCCCGCTGGCCGAGCCGCAGGGCCGCGGCATCCGGCTGACCGCCGCCGCGTACCTGCTGGTCGAGCACGCCGACGCCCTCTTCGCCCGCTGGGAGGAGACCCGCTCGGCGCTGGAGTCCTACCGGGAGGGCGAGGCAGGGCTGCTGCGCATGTGCGGCTTCGCGTCCGCCGTCGTCGGCCTGCTCGCCCCGGCCGCCGCCCGGCTGCGCGACGAGCACCCCGGGCTGACCGTGCGGGTCAGCGAGTGCGGCACCGCGATCGGCTTCGACCTGCTGATGTCCACCGACGCCGACATCGCCATCGTCGACCCGAACGGGGACGCCCCGCCGCCCGGCGACGACCGGTTCGAGCAGCACCTGCTGGTGGAGGAGCGGCACGACCTGCTCGTCCCGGCCGGTCACCCGCTCGCCGCCCGCCCCGCCGTACGGCTGGCCGAGGCGGCCGGCGAGGACTGGGTGATCCCCGAGCGGGGGACCTGCGACCACCACGAGCGGCTGCTGACCTACTGCGCCGCCGCCGGGTTCAACCCGCGCGTCGCCCACTACGCCACCGAGTGGCCGACGATCTCCGCGCTGGTCGGGCACGGGCTCGGCATCTCGATGATCCCGCGGATGGCCGAGCTCGCCGCCGGGCGCGCGGTGGTGCGCGTCCCGCTGGCCGGCGAGCCGATGCCGGTGCGGCGGGTGCTGGCGTGCGTGCGGCGGGGGAGCGGCGCGCACCCGCTCGTCCAGCGTGGCCTGCGCGCCCTGCGCGAGGTCGTGGCCGCGGCGCCCGCCCTCGGCACCCCCGAACCCGGCGGCCCCTGAGCCCTTCTCAGGAGCAGCCCTCGAACTCCGGGACCGAGTAGACGAGGTCGACGCCCGACGAGCCGAACCAGATCGCCAGCATGCGGGACGCGGTGCCGTCCTGGTACATCCGGGTGATGGCCTTGTTGACGGCCTCGCAGCCGTCGATGTCGCCCTTGCGCAGGCCGACGCCGTACCGCTCCTCGGTGAACGGGGCGTTGAGGATCCGCACCGACGCGCGCCGCCGGGCCGCGAAGCCGGCCAGCACCAGGTCGCCGGTGGAGACGGCGTCCACCCGCCCGGCGAGCAGCATGTCCACGCAGGCGGAGTAGGACGGCGCGGGGACGAGCCGGGCGCGCACGCCCAGGCCGCCGACGACGCGCTCGGTGGAGACCGAGCCGCCGGCCTGGCACATCTGCCGCCCGGCCAGGTCGCGGACCGACGCGATCCCGGTCTCGTCGCGGCGGACCATGATGTCCTGGTGCGCCACGTAGTAGGGGCCGCCGAAGGTGACCTTGGTGGAGCGGTCGGCGGTGATCGAGTACGAGGCCAGCACGAGGTCGACCGTGCCGTCGTCGAGCAGCCGCTCGCGGTTCTCGGAGGTGACGGCCTTGAAGTCGATGCGCGAGGCGCCCAGGTGGCGGGCGATGTAGCGGCCGGCCTCGACCTCGAAGCCGCGGAACGTGCCGCCGGGCTCGGCGAGGCCGAGCCCGGGCTGGTCGGCCTTGACCCCGACCGTCAGGGCGTCCGCGCCGGCGATCGTGTCGGCGCCCGCCGCCGTCCCGCAGGCCGCGAGGGCGGCGGGCAGGAGGGCGGCGAGAGCGGCGGCGAGAGGGCGGGCGAGTCTCACACCGCCAGAGGTAGCGCGCCGACACGGCCGGCAGGTGAACGCCGCCGGTCCGCCGGGCGTGCTCGGCCGGTCGGCCCGGTCAGCCGGATTCGCGCGGCGGCGGCAGGCCCAGCTTCTCGCGCAGCTCGCGCTGGACGGTGCCGATGCCGGCGCGGGCGTCGACCGTCGCCACGTACTCCTTCTGCCGGAAGAGGTCCAGCACCGGGTTCGTCTTCTCGTGGTAGGTGCGCAGCCGCTCGGCCAGGGCCGCGTCGTTGTCGTCCTCGCGGGCGCGCAGCTCGCCGCCGCACACGTCGCAGCGGCCCTCGACCTCGGGGCGGTGGGCGATCAGGTTGTAGTCCATTCCGCAGCGCGCGCACAGCCGGCGCGCCTGGACGCGGCGGCGGACCTCCGCGTCGGGCAGCTCCAGGTGGATCACGCCGTCGATGTCGTAGCTCTCCAGGAAGAACTCGGCCTGGCGGCGGTTGCGCGGGAAGCCCTCGACGACGAAGCCGTAGTTCCAGTCGTGCTGGTCGAGGCGGTCGCGGACCACGCCCTCGACCAGGTCGTCCCCGACCAGCTCGCCCGCCGCCATGATCCGGCGGACCTGGGCGCCGAGCTTGGTGTGGTGCTGGACGTGCCAGCGGAAGATGTCGCCGACGGAGATGTGGACCAGGTCGAGGTCGCGGGCGAGCAGGAGCGCCTGCGTTCCCTTGCCGCTGCCCTGCACGCCGACGATCACGTACTTGCGCATGCCCGCACCGTACCCCGGCGGGACGTGCAACTCACGGGTTGCAGTAACCGGGCTCATGTGCAACTCTGGAGTTGCACTCGAAGGGAGTAGACCATGGCTCAGGACAGGATCGAACGGGAGATCTCCATCGCCGCGCCGGTCGGGCGGGTCTGGGAGGTGATCACCGAGCCCGGCCATGTCGGCGCCTGGTTCGGCGCGGCCGGCAAGCCCGCGGAGCTGGACGAGCTGCGGCCCGGCGGCCGGATGGTGGTCGACCACGGCGAGGACGGCGTCTTCCCGATGAGGATCGTCGCCGTGGAGCCGCCGCGCGCGTTCTCCTACCGCTGGGCGCCCGGCTTCCCGGGCGCCGAGGTGACCGAGGACAATTCGACCCTGGTGGAGTTCACTCTGCTGGACGAGGGGGTGGGGACGCTGCTGCGGATCGTGGAGACCGGCTTCGCCGCGCTGCCGGCCGAGGTCGCCGCGCGCAAGTACGAGGACAACAGCGGCGGCTGGACGCACATGGCCCAGCGGGTCCGCGACTACACCGAGAACGGGGGGAAGCTGCCCGGATGACCGTCGACCGCGACGCGGCCGGGGAGCTGCTGGCCGCGCTGGCCGACCCGACCCGCCGGGAGATCCTCGAGGCGCTGGCCGCGCGCGGCGAGGCCAGCGCCACCACGGTCGCGGCCGGGCTGCCGGTCTCCCGGCAGGCGGTGGTCAAGCACCTGGCCGTGCTCGACGCGGCGGGCCTGGTCGAGGCCCGCCGCCGGGGCCGGGAGGTCCGCTACGCAGTACGGCCCGAGCGGCTGACCGCGATGGCGCGCTGGATGGCGGCGGTCGCCACCGAATGGGAGGCACGGCTGGAGACCATCAAGCGGATCGCCGAGTCGCCCCCGCCGCCCTAGACGCGGCGGGGACGGCGGCCCAGGCGGAAGAACCGGGACCGGTCGGACGCCTGGGCCGGCGGCGGCCGGTCGCCGGCCGCCAGCGACTCCAGGAACGCCTCCAGCGCGGGCGGGCGCACGCACACCAGCGTGGCCCGGGCGCGGCGGGCGCAGTGCAGCCGCACCGAGGGCCGCAGCAGCCGGGACAGCGGCCCGCGCCGCCCGCGGCCGACCACCAGGATGTCGTCCTCATGGGTGAGCCGCACCAGCGTCGCCCCCGGCTCGCCGACCAGGGCCAGCGCGGTCATCTCCACGCCGTAGGGGACGCCGCCCGCGACCTCGTCCAGCAGCCGGGCGATCAGCTCGGCACCGGCGCCGCGCAGCGCCTCGGTCACCCCGCAGCCCAGCTGGCCCGCCGCCGACACGTGCGGCGGCAGCGGCGCGGCGTGCACCACCAGCAGCGGGAGACCCCGCAGCCGGGACTCGCCGATGGCCCACGAGAGGGCGCACCGCGCCCCTGCGGAGTCGTCGACCCCCACGACCACGCGGGGACCGCCCTCCGGTCTCGCGTTCACTGTCCCTCCCGAGCCGGGCGCTGCGGATGTGTGCACTCCAGGGTGCAGGTATACCCGCTCCAGGGGAAGTGTTTCCCGGCCGTTGTGTCGGGACCCGCCGCCCGTTCACCGGTGATCAAGGAGGCCGGAGCCGTAGCCTGAGGTTCCGCGCACGTTCTGTCGGTGGCGTCGCCTACGGTCGGGAGCACGGCCCAGTACGCCGCCCCAACGAAGGTGACGACCTCATGGCTCACACGATCGACCAGGAACGGGAATTCCAGCAGCAGGCCGATCCGTACCGGAGAGAGCTGCTCGCCCACTGCTACCGGATGCTCGGCTCCATCCACGACGCCGAGGACCTCGTGCAGGAGACCTACCTCCGGGCGTGGAAGTCCTACGGCGGCTTCGAGGGCCGCTCGTCCCTGCGCACGTGGCTCTACCGGATCGCGACCAACTGCTGCCTGACCGCGATCGACCAGCGCGGCCACCGGCCGCTGCCGTCCGGCCTGGGCGCGCCCAGCGACGAGCCCGAGCGGCCGGTCGTCCCCTCGCCCGAGGTGCCCTGGCTGGAGCCGGCGCCCGACGCGCTGCTGGCCGACGACCCCGCCGACCCGGCCACGATCGTCGCCTCCCGGGAGACGACCCGGCTGGCGTTCGTCGCCGCCCTCCAGCACCTGCCGCCCAACCAGCGCGTGGTGCTGATCCTGCGGGACGTGCTGAAGTGGAAGGCCGCCGAGGTGGCCGAGCTGCTGGAGATCAGCACCGCCTCGGCCAACAGCGCCCTGCAGCGCGCCCGCGCGCAGCTCCAGCAGGCGGCCCCCACCGAGGACGCCATGGTCGAGCCCACCGACCCCGGCCAGCGCGAGCTGCTCGACCGCTACGCCACGCTCTTCGAGAACGCCGACATCAACGGGCTGGTCGAGCTGTTCAAGGAGGACGCGCTCTGGGAGATGCCTCCGTTCCCCGAATGGTTCGTCGGCCGCGAGACCATCGCCCGGCTCATCATCGCCCAGTGCGGGCCCGAGCCCGGCGACTTCCGGCTGCTGCCGACCGCGGCCAACGGCCAGCCCGGGTTCGGGCTCTACAAGCGCGGCGAGGAGGGCGGCTACCACCCGTACCAGATCCAGGTGCTCACGATCACCGGCGAGGGCGTGTCCCGCGCCTCGGTGTTCTTCGACGTGAGCCTCTTCCCGTTCTTCGGCCTGCCGGAGAGCCTCCCGGCCGGCTGATCTTCCCGTCCCGCGCCACGGCGCGCACCCGGGCCCGCTCCGCGGATCTTCCACTGGGTGGAAACTCGCGGTCTTCAACGGGGCGAACCGGTGCCAAGGTGAGGGCATCGGTGGACTCGGCGGCGTGCCGCGGAGCGGGATGGGAGGCACATGGACAAGGTCGTGGCCTCGGCGGCGGAGGCCGTCGCCGACATCGGCGGCGGGGCCTCGCTGGCCGTCGGCGGGTTCGGGCTCTGCGGGGTGCCCGCGGTCCTGATCGGCGCCCTGTACGAGCGCGGCTCGGGAGACCTGCGGGTGGTGTCCAACAACTGCGGGCTCGACGGCCGCGGCCTGGGCCGGCTGCTCGCCGCGGGACGGATCGCGCGGGTGATGGGCTCCTACGTCGGCGACAACAAGGAGTTCGCCCGGCAGTACCTCGCCGGCGAGCTCGAGGTCGAGCTGATGCCGCAGGGCACGCTGGCCGAGCGGATGCGCGCCGGCGGCGCCGGCATCCCCGCCTTCTACACCCCCGCGGGCGTCGGCACGATGGTCGCCGAGGGCGGCATGCCCTGGCGGTACGCGCCCGACGGCGGTGTCGCGGTGGCCTCGCCCGCCAAGGAGGTCCGCGAGTTCGGCGGCACCGAGTACGTCCTCGAAGAGGGCATCACGACCGACTTCGCGCTGGTCCGCGCCGCGAAGGGCGACCGGCACGGCAACCTGGTCTTCGACAAGGCCGCCCGCAACTTCAACCCGCTGTGCGCGATGGCCGGCCGGGTCACCCTGGCCGAGGTCGAGGAGCTGGTGGAGCCCGGCGAGATCGACCCCGACGCCGTGCACCTGCCGGGCGTGTTCGTGCAGCGGGTGGTCGAGCTGACCCCCGAGGAGGCCGCCGACCGACCCATCGAGAAGCTGACGGTCTCCGCGTCTTCCACCCGAGGGACGGTGCGCGCGTAATGCCCTGGTCCAGGAACGAGATCGCCGCCCGCGCGGCGGCCGAGCTGCCCGACGGCGCGTACGTCAACCTCGGCATCGGGCTTCCCACGCTGATCCCCGGGTACGTCCCCGAGGGCCGCGAGGTCGTGCTGCACGCCGAGAACGGCGTCCTCGGCGTCGGCCCGTACCCGGCCGAGGACGAGGTCGACCCCGCCCTGATCAACGCGGGCAAGGAGACGGTCACCGCGCTGCCCGGCGCGTCCTGCTTCGACTCGGCGCTGTCGTTCGGCATGATCCGCGGCGGCCACATCGACATTGCGGTGCTGGGCGCGATGGAGGTCTCCGAGCGCGGCGACCTCGCCAACTGGTCGGTGCCCGGCAAGATGATCAAGGGCATGGGCGGCGCGATGGACCTGGTCCACGGCGCCCGCAAGGTGATCGTGGTGATGAGCCACACCAGCAAGGACGGCTCGCCCAAGATCGTCAAGGAGTGCGGGCTGCCGCTGACCGGCGTCGGCTGCGTCGACCGGATCATCACCGAGCTGGGCGTCCTGGACGTCACGGCGGACGGCCTGGTGCTGGTGGAGACCGCGCCCGGGGTCACCGTCGCCGAGGTCCGCGAGCGCACCGGGCCCGCGCTGACCGACCGCACCGGCACCGCCGCCACCACCGAACCCAGCAGCGACCCGCAGGCAGGAGCCCGGCCATGACGCACCCGCCGTACCTGTACCCCGGCTACAAGAGCACGGTGCTCCGGGCCCCCGCCCGGGACCTGGTCATGCCCAAGCTCGGTCCCGACAGCGTCGAGCTGACCTCGCCGGTGTTCGGCCACCAGGAGCTGGGCCGGCTGGACGCCGACCTCACCAGGCAGCACGCGGGCGAGCCGATGGGCGAGCGGATCATCGTCACCGGCCGGGTGCTGGACGGCTCCGGCCGCCCGGTGCGCGGCACGCTGGTGGAGATCTGGCAGGCCAACGCCTGCGGCCGGTACGTGCACCTTGGCGACCAGCACCCCGCCCCGCTGGACCCCAACTTCACCGGCGCCGGCCGCTGCCTGACCGACGACGAGGGCCGCTACCGGTTCGTCACGATCAAGCCGGGCGCCTACCCGTGGCGCAACCACCCGAACGCCTGGCGTCCCGCCCACATCCACTTCTCGGTGTTCGGCACGGCGTTCACCCAGCGCCTGGTCACCCAGATGTACTTCCCGGGCGACCCGCTGTTCGCCTACGACCCGATGATGCTGTCGATCCCGGAGCAGGAGCACCGGGACCTGCTGGTCGCCCGGCTCGACATGGACACCACCGAGCCGGAGTGGGCGCTGGGCTACCAGTGGGACATCGTGCTCGGCGACACCCCGATGGAGGACTGATGCCGGACAACGGGCTCCTGCCCACCCCCTCGCAGACCGTCGGGCCGTTCTTCCACTACGCGCTGCCCTACGCGGGCGGCCCCGAGGTCGTCCCGGCCTGGCGGCCCGAGGCGATCGCGGTCCGCGGCCGGGTGCTGGACGGCGCCGGCGCCCCGGTCGGCGACGCCCTGGTGGAGATCTGGCAGGCGGACGGCGCGGGCGCGGTCCCGGCCCGGCCGGGCGGCTACAAGCGGGCGGGCCACGGCTTCTCCGGCTTCGGCCGCTGCGAGACCGACGCGGCCGGCGACTACTGGTTCAGCACGGTCAAGCCCGCCGGGATCGGCGCCGGCGCGCCGTACATCGCCGTCCTCGTCTTCGCCCGCGGCCTGCTCAAGCCGGTGCGCACGCGGCTGTACTTCCCCGAGGACGCCGCCGCGCACGAGACGGACCCGGTGCTGGCCGAGGTTCCGGCGGACCGGCGGGGTACGCTGATCGCCGAGCGCGAGGAGGACGGAGCGTACCGCTTCGACGTCCACCTCCAGGGCGAGCGGGAGACGGTCTTCTTTGCATTCTGAGGTGTCGCCGGACGCGGGCCTGCTGTCCCCCGTCCGGGCCGGCACGGAGGCCGAGGCGGCGACCGGTGACCGGGCGTGGCTGGCGGCCCTGCTGGCCGCCGAGGCCGCCCTGGCCCGTGCCCAGGCGCGGCTCGGCATCATTCCGGACGAGGCCGCGGCGGCGATCGCCGCCGCGGCCGATCCAGCCCGCGTGGACCTGCCGGGCCTGGCCCGCCGCGCCCGCGGCTCGGGCAACCCGGTGGTCCCGCTGGTCGCCGACCTGCGCGGGCTCGCGGCCCCGTTCGGCGAGCATGTCCACAAGGGCGCGACCAGCCAGGACATCATGGACACCGCCGCCATGATCGTCGCGTCCCGCGCCCGGCGCGCGGCCCTCGGCCATCTGGACCGGGTGCTGGCCGCGCTGGCGGAGACCGCCGCCCGGCACCGCGACACGCCGATCGCGGGCCGCACCCTCGGCAGGCAGGCGCTCCCCACGACCTTCGGGGCGAAGGCGGGGGGCTGGCTGCTGGGCGTGCTGGAGGCGCGCGACCGGCTGGCGGCCGTGCCGCTGCCCGTCCAGCTGGGCGGCGCCGCCGGCACCCTCGCCTCGTACGGCGGCCGCGGCCTGGACCTGGTGGCCGCGTACGCCGCCGAGACCGGCCTGGCCGAGCCCGCCGCGCCCTGGCACACCCGCCGCACGCCGGTCGCCGACCTCGGCGCCGCGCTGGCGCTGGCCGCCGGGGCGCTGGGCAAGTTCGCCACCGACGTGGTGCTGCTCGCGCAGAGCGAGGTCGACGAGGTGGCCGAGCCCGCGGCGCCCGGCCGCGGCGGCTCGTCGGCGATGCCGCACAAGCGCAACCCGGCGATGGCCACGGTGATCCGCTCGGCCGCGCTCCAGGTGCCCGCGTACGCCCAGGTCCTGGCCGCCTCCCTGGCCGCCCCGCACGAGCGGCCGGCGGGGGAGTGGCACGCCGAGTGGCAGCCGTTCCGCGAGTGCCTGCGGCTGGCCGGCGGCGCCGCCGAGACCGCCGCCGAGCTGGCCGAGGGGCTGGAGCCGGCGCCGGACCGGATGCGCGCCAACCTCGGCGGCCTGCTGGAGGTCCTGGCCGGGCACGGCGGCGACCCCGGCCCCGGCCTGGCCCCCGAGCTGGCGGACCGCGCCGTGGCCGCGTACCGCGAGAGCCGCTCCCGGAACGGAGACCGATGATCCTGCACCACCGCCTGGACGGCCCCGAGGACGCCCCCGTGCTCGTCCTCGGCCCCTCGCTCGGCACGAGCACGGAGCTGTGGGCGCCGCAGATGGCCGTGCTCGCCGGGCGCTACCGCGTGCTGCGGTACGACCTGCCCGGCCACGGCGAGGCGCCGCCGCCCGAGCGCGGGTTCACCGTCGAGGACCTCGCCGGCGCGCTCGTGGACGTGCTCGACGCCCGCGGCGTCGGCCGCGCCGCCTACGCGGGCGTGTCGCTGGGCGGCGCGATCGGCCAGGCGTTCGCGCTGCGCGCCCCCGAGCGCCTCGCGAGCCTGGTGCTGGTCTGCACCTCGCCGCGGTTCGGCGGCCCCGAGGGCTGGCGGGAGCGCGCCGCGCTGGTGCGGCGCGAGGGCACCGCGCCGCTGGCCGCGACCGCGCCGGGGCGCTGGTTCACGCCGGGCTTCGGCGGCTCCGGGCCGTACACCGACATGCTGCGCGCCACCGACCCCGACGGGTACGCCGCGTGCTGCGACGCGCTCGCGCTGTTCGACGCGACCGCCCGGCTGCCCGAGATCGCCGCGCCCACCCTGGTGATCGCCGGCGCGGACGATCCGGCGACGCCCGTCGAGGGCCACGCCGACCGGCTGGCCGCCGGCATCCCCGGCGCCCGGCTCACCGTGCTCGACGGCGCCTCCCACCTGGCCGGCGCCGAGCGCCCCGCCGCGGTCACCGAGGCGATCACCACCCACCTGGACCGGACCTGGAAGGACCCCGCCGGATGAACGAGGAGCAGCGGTACGCCGACGGCATGAAGGTGCGGCGGGAGGTGCTCGGCGACGCGCACGTCGACCGGGCCACCGCCCGCGCCGACGCGTTCACCGCCGACTTCCAGGAGATGATCACCCGGTACGCGTGGGGCGGCATCTGGACCCGGCCGGGGCTGGACCGCAAGACCCGCAGCTGCATCACGCTGACCGCGCTGGTCGCGCACGGCCACCTCGACGAGCTGGCCATGCACGTGCGGGCCGCGCGCCGCAACGGCCTCACCCGCGACGAGATCAAAGAGGTGCTCCTGCAGAGCGCCATCTATTGTGGAGTTCCCGCCGCGAACTCGGCGTTCGCCGTCGCGCAGCGGGTACTGGCCGAAGAGAGTGAGGAGTAGGCCGGAGGGCATGGCGGATCCTGCACGCCCGCCGAGCGTGGCGGGCAAGGTGATGGCGATCCTGGACGCGTTCGCGCTGGGCGGCGTCCGGCTCAACCTGAGCGAGATCTGCCGCCGCGCCGGCCTCCCGCTGGCCACCGGGCACCGGCTGGTCGGCGAGCTGGTCGGCGGCGGCTTCCTGGAGCGGGTCCCGGACGGGACGTACCGGATCGGCACCCGGCTGTGGCGGATCGGCAGCCAGGCGCCCGCGGTGACGAGCCTGCGGGAGCTGGCCCTGCCGCACATGGAGGACCTGTACGAGGCGACGCACGACAACGTGCAGCTCGCCGTGCTCCGCGACGGCCGCGCCCTGTTCGTGGAGCGGCTGCGCGGCACCCGCTCGGTGCCGGTCGTCACGCAGGTCGGGGCCACCCTGCCGCTGCACGCGACCGGCGTGGGCAAGGTCCTGCTGGCGTACGCGCCGGACGAGGTCCTGGAGGAGGTCCTGGCCGCCGGGCTGACCCGGCACGCGGCCCGGACGATCACCGATCCGGAGGAGCTGCGCGGCTCGCTGGAGCGCGTGCGGCACAACGGCTTCGCCCTCACCCGCGACGAGATGACGCTGGGCGCGGCCTCCGTGGCCGCCCCGGTCCGCGACGGCGGCGGCGCGGTCGTGGCCGCGCTGTCGCTGGTCGCCCGCACCCGCAGCGCCGACATGCGGCGGCTGCTGCCGCCGCTGACCACGGCGGCGCGGGCGCTGTCGCGCGACCTGGCCCTGCACTGGCGCGGTCCCGCGTCGTCCGCGCCGCTCCCGCCGGCTTCCGGCTCCCCTTCCGGTGAACGGAAACTCAGCGGCTGAAGCTGGGGTGTTGCGCGCCAGTATCGTCCTGGCAGCAGCGGTGGAACGGCAGGAGGAGACATCATGCGGACCCAGGTCGCGATCATCGGCGGGGGCCCCGCCGGGCTCCTGCTGTCTCATCTGCTGCACCGCCAGGGGATAGAGTCGGTCGTGCTGGAGAGCCGTGACCGCGCGTACGTCGAGCAGCGGCAGCGCGCGGGGATGCTGGAGCAGGGCACCACCGACGTCCTGCGGGACGGCGGCGTGGGCGAGCGGCTGGACCGCGAGGGCCTGGTCCACCACGGGCTGGAGCTGCGGTTCGGCGGCGCCGGGCACCGCGTCGCGCTGACCGAGCTGACCGGCCGCACGGTGACGGTCTACGCGCAGACCGAGATCGTCAAGGACCTGGTGGCGCGCCGGCTCGAGGACGGCGGCGACGTCCGGTTCGAGGCGAAGGTGGTGGCGATCGACGCGGCGGCGCCCAGCGTCACCTACGAGCAGGGCGGGAAGACGTACACGCTGGAGTGCGACTACATCGCCGGCTGCGACGGCTTCCACGGCGTCAGCCGCCCGGCGGTGCCGGACATGCGGACGTTCTCGCGCGAGTACCCGTTCGCCTGGCTCGGCGTGCTGGCCGACGTGCCGCCCTCCACCGACGAGCTGATCTACGCCCACCACGAGCGCGGCTTCGCGCTGCACAGCCTGCGCTCGCCGAAGGTCAGCCGGCTCTACCTCCAGGTCGCGCCGGACGAGGACCTGGCCGCCTGGCCGGACGAGCGGATCTGGTCGGAGCTGGCGGCCCGGTTCGCCACCGACGACGGCTGGGAGCTGCGGGAGGGGCCGATCACCGACCGGTCGATCACGCCGATGCGCAGCTTCGTGGCCGAGCCGATGCGGCACGACCGGCTCTTCCTGGCCGGGGACGCCGCGCACATCGTCCCGCCGACCGGCGCCAAGGGCCTCAACCTCGCGGTGTCGGACGTGACGCTGCTGGCCGAGGCGCTCACCGAGCGGTACGCCTCCGGCTCCGAGACGCTGCTGGACGGCTACTCGGCCTCCTGCCTGCGCCGGGTGTGGCGGGCCGAGCACTT
The DNA here is from genome assembly GCF_041951345.1 of Actinomadura sp. 21ATH. Classification (NCBI taxonomy): domain Bacteria; kingdom Bacillati; phylum Actinomycetota; class Actinomycetes; order Streptosporangiales; family Thermomonosporaceae; genus Actinomadura; species Actinomadura sp. 21ATH. The sequence goes on from NZ_JBGNUR010000008.1 coordinate 66,115, forward strand.
CTCGTACTGGATGACGACGCTGCTGCACGCCGACCCGCAGGCCGACGAGTTCGCCCGGCGGCTCCAGCGCTCGCACCTGGACTACGTGGTCTCCTCCCCGGCCGCCGCCGCGAGCCTGGCGGAGAACTACGTGGGCCTGCCGCTCGGGCGCTGAGGGCGGCCGGGCCCGTCCGCGCCGTCCGCGCCCGGCTGGAACCCTGGCGAATCGATCGCCGTTAGCGGGGAAAAGGGCAACAAACCGGACATACCGGTTTGACTCCCCGGAGGTGGTGCGGCATGGGCGGCGGCGGGCGCCATGCCAGGAGCCTGCGGGTCCTGGGCGTCATGCTTGCCGCCGGCCTGCTGGCGGCGGTCGGCGTCACCGCGCTGGCGGAGTGGCGCAGCGGCACCTACGACCGCAGGATCCAGCGGCTGCCGGACGCGCTGCCGCACGGCTCGGACGTGCGGCCGGTCGAGGACCCGGGGCAGAACTGGCTGCTGATCGGCTCGGACCTGCGCGGCGTGCCGGCCGCCGACAAGTGGCGCCCCGGCGGCCGCGCCCGGGCGGACACGATCATGCTGCTGCACATGCCGGAGCGCGGCGGCCGGGCGTACGTGATCTCGATCCCGCGGGACCTGTGGGTGGACATCCCGGGCCGGGACGAGGCGAAGATCAATGCCGCGTTCGCGGGCGGGGGCTCGCGCCTCCTCACGCGGACGGTCGAGGCGTTCAGCGGCGTGCGGATCGACCATGTCGCCGCCGTCGACTTCACCGGCTTCAAGGCGATGACCGACGCGCTCGGCGGCGTCGAGATCCATCTGGACCGGCCGATCCACGATCCCAGCAACGGCTGGTCCTGGCCCGCGGGGCGCAACCTGCTGGACGGCGAGGAGGCGCTGCGCTTCGTCCGCGAGCGCAAGGGCCTGTCGGGCAGCGACCTGGACCGGATCGAGCGGCAGCAGGCGTTCCTGACCGCCCTGGCGGAGAAGGCCGTCGACTCCGGAACGCTCACCAGCCCGTGGAAGCTCGACGCGTTCCTGCGGGCGGCCAGCGGGAGCCTGGCGGTGGACTCGGGGACCGGGTTCGGCACGCTGCGGGCGCTGGCGGCGCGGCTGGCCCGGATCGGGCCCGAGCGGGTGTCGTTCGCGACCCTGCCGACCGGCGGCAGCGCGTGGATCGGCGACCAGAACGTGCTGCTCCCCGACCGGGAGGCCCGCGACGGCCTTTTCGACGCGCTGCGGGAGGGCAGGCTGGAGGGCTACCTCGACCGGCACGACCTGGAGACCGAGACCGACCGGGTGAACTGACCGGGGGCCTGGAAGGGCCGCCGGGCGCCCGCCGGGCGGCCGTTCCCGGCCGCCGGCGGGTGCCGGATATGCCATGCTGTGCGGGTGAATCGGGTTGGACGCACCCAGGCCGAGCACGCCCGCGATTTGGGCGACGGGCGGGCCGCGGGGCCGGCGCAGGCGATCGCCGCGGCCACCGCGCACTACCTGAACGGCGACCCGATCGACATGTCCGCGCTGGCCGCCGAGCTCGGCGTCGGCCGCGCCACCCTCTACCGCTGGGTCGGCAGCCGCGAGCAGCTGCTCGGCGGCGTGCTGGCCGAGATGACCGAGCGGACCTACCATGGCGCGCTGCGCGGCGTCCGCGGCACCGGGCCCCAGCGGCTGCTGACCGTGCTCGACCGGTTCATGCGCGAGGTGGTGGACGCCGCGCCGCTCAAGGCGTTCACCGAGCGGGAGCCCCGGCTGTTCGTCCGGCTGGCCACCACCCCTGGCCCGGTTGAGGAGCGCGCCACCGCGCTGCTGTGCCGCGAGCTGCAGCGCGAGATCGACCGCGGCGCGCTGCACGTCCCGCTGCCCACCCGCACCCTCGCGCAGGCGATCGTGCGGATCGCCGACTCGTTCATGTACGCCCACTACCTGGGCGGCAGCCGGCCGGAGATCGAGACGGCATTGGAGGTCATCGAGCTGCTCCTGCGCCCCGCCGTCCCGTACCCGCCGGACGGCCCGGAGGACCGGGACGGCCCGGAGGGCCGAGAGGACCGGGAGGGGCCGGAGCCGGGCCCCTCGGGGTCGTAGCGCGGGAACAGGAACAGCGCCCCGATCGCCAGCGCCGCCCCGCCGAGCCGCAGCACGCCCCACAGCGGGTCGGCCGGCCAGTCGCCGCCGTACAGCAGGCTTCCGGCCAGCACCAGGTAGGTCTTGGCGACGATCGTGCAGACCGAGACGCAGATCGCCATCCGGCAGCGCTGCATCGCGATCATGGCCTGGCCCAGCCCCAGGGACAGGGCGATCGCGAGCAGGTACGGGTACGGCTCGGCCAGCAGGCCCGGGCCGAACTCCCGCTCGGTGTTGAGGATGGCCAGGCCCTTGGCCGCGACCTCGGCGGCGCCGAGCAGGACCCCGAAGCTCAGCCCGTACGCCACGCCCGACAGCGGGCGGGCGTGCCGGCCCTCGGGGCGGCGGTCGCCGGCCGAGAACACCAGCAGCGGCACCGCGATCGACGGGACCATGACGGCGAGCAGCAGCGGGGCGGGCGGCAGCGTGCCGATGCCGTCCTCGCCCGGCCGCACCGAGGCGGCGATGGTCAGCGTGGCCAGCGCGAACAGGCCGAGGGCCAGCCACTCGCGGGCGGCCAGCCGCTCCCCGAAGAACGTGACCGCCAGCCACAGCAGCAGGACCAGGGACGAGGCGAACAGCGGCATCGCCGTCCCGAGCGGCAGCTCGGCGAAGGCGACGAGCTGGAGCTCCAGCCCGACCAGGAAGACCAGCATGCCGATCAGCCACACGTGGCTGCGGGCCAGCAGCCCGAGCATGCGCAGGGGACGGTCGCCGCGCAGCGGTTCCATCCGGGCTCCCGCCGCCTTGAACAGGGCGGCGCCGACGTAGTAGAGGCCGACCGCCACCATGGCGGTCGTCGTGGCGTTCACTCGGCGGTGGCCTCCAGACTGCGGCGCGGGGTGTCGCGGCGTGTGCTGCGGCGGGGTTACGGCGATGGTCAAGCGTGTCAGACATGCGAGACAATAGTGTGATCTGTCTCACTGGGAGTCTCATCGTGGTCCCGCGGACGCAGCGCGTCAAGGGGAATCCGGAACGTGGCCACCGCGGCCCGGCGCTCCCCGTGCCCGAACGGGAATCAACCCTCGGCGCCGGTCGCTGTACATGAGAGGCTGCGATCACGATGCCCGTCGACGAACAGTTGGGACGGTCGGCCCGTGAGTGACATCCCCCGCCGCGCGGTGACGCGGAGCGCCAAGCTGGCGAGCCTGCCCCTCGGATTCGCCGGGCGGACGGCGCTCGGTCTCGGCAAGCGCACGCTCGGCCGGCCCGCCGAGACGGTGGCGCTGGAGGTCCAGCGGCGCACCGCTGACCAGCTCTTCCGGGTGCTCGGCGAGCTCAAGGGCGGCGCGATGAAGGTCGGCCAGCTGCTGTCGATCTTCGAGGCCGGGCTGCCGGAGGAGGTTGCGGGGCCGTTCCGGGCCAGCCTCACCCGGCTCCAGGAGGCCGCCCCGCCGATGCCCGCCGCCACCATGCACGCGGTCATGGCCGAGGGGCTGGGGGAGGACTGGCGCGACCGGTTCGCCGAGTTCGACGACGAGCCCGCCGCGGCGGCGTCCATCGGGCAGGTGCACCGGGCGGTCTGGCACGACGGCCGCACGGTCGCGGTGAAGGTCCAGTACCCGGGCGCCGGCCGCGCCCTGATGAGCGACTTCAACCAGATCTCCCGGCTCAGCCGGCTGATCACGCCGCTGTTCCCCGGCGTCGAGGTCAAGCCGATGGTCGCCGACCTCAGGCGGCGGCTGGAGAAGGAGCTGGACTACGCCGACGAGGCCCGCGCCCAGGCGGCGTTCCACGACGCCTACGCCGGCGACCCCGACTTCGTGGTGCCCGCCGTGGTGGAGCGCTCCGGCAACGTGCTGGTCACCGAGTGGCTGGACGGCACGCCGCTGGCCAAGGTGATCGCGGACGGCCCGCAGGAGGTGCGCGACCGGGCCGGGCTGCTGCTGTACCGCTTCCTGCTGTCCGGCCCGGCCCGCTGCGAGATGATCCACATCGATCCGCATCCCGGCAACTTCCGGATGCTCGACGACGGCCGGCTCGGCGTCATGGACTTCGGCGGCGCCGCCCGCGTCCCGGCCGAGCTCCAGTGGGCGATCGGGCGGCTGCTGCGGATCGGCACCCTCGGCGACGGCGAGGAGATCGTCGAGGCGCTGCGCGCGGAGGGCTTCCTGGCGCCCGACGGCGACGTGGACCCCGAGGAGGTGGCGGCGCTGGTGTCGGCGCACGCCTTCCCGTTCACCACGGGGCGGTTCAAGTACTCGCGGGAGTTCATGCGGCAGGAGACCAGCCGCGGCATCGGCATCGCCACCGACATGCGGCCCGGCGGGCTGGGCCGGCACCTGCGGATGCCGCCGCAGTTCATGGCGGTGGCGCGGGCGCTGGCCAGCTGCGGCGGCGTGCTCTGCCAGCTGGAGGCGGAGGCGGACTTCCGCGCCGAGGCCGAGCGGTGGCTGCCCGGCTTCGCCGACGGCGACGGCGGCGGCGACCTCACCGAGGGCGAGGCCACCGCCTGACGAGGCCGGCCCGGCCCGGCGGAGGGCCCGGAGGAAGGCCCCGCGGCGGGCTCAGCGGGCCAGCGCCGCGGCCTCTTCCTCCTCGACCTTGCGGTTCCACTCCTGCTTGGACGACTGCCAGCCGTCCTCGTCGCGGCCGCGCCGCCAGTAGCCGGAGATCGACAGCTGTGACATCGGCAGCTGCCGGTCCACCCGCAGGTGCCGGCGCAGCTCCTTGACGAAGTTCGCCTCGCCGTGGACGAACGCGTGCACCTCGCCCTCCGGGAACTCCAGCTCCCGCACGGCCCGCACCAGCGAGTCCCCGACCGGGGACCCGTTGCGGTGCAGCCAGTGGATCTCGGCGCCGGCCGGCGCCGCCAGCTTCTGCTCCTCCTCGGGCCCGGCCACCTCGACGAACACCTTGGCCGGCACGCCCTCCGGGACCCGCTCCAGCGACGCGCCGATCGCCGGCAGCGCGCTCTCGTCGCCCACCAGCAGGTGCCAGCCCGCCTCCGGGTTCGGCGCGTACGCGCCGCCCGGGCCGAGGAAGCGCAGCAGGTCGCCCGGCCTGGCCGCCGCCGCCCAGGGCCCGGCCAGCCCCTCGTCGCCGTGGTACACGAAGTCGATGGTCAGCTCCACCGCCTCGGGGTCCCAGGCCCGCACCGTGTAGGTGCGGGTCGCCGGCCACTGGCCGCGCGGGAACTCCTCCCGGATCCGCTCCATGTCGAACGGCTCCGGGTAGGTCACGCCGGCCGGCGGGAACAGCAGCTTGACGTAGTGATCGGTGTACTCGCCCGCGGGGAAGCCGGCCAGGTCCTCGCCGCCGAGCACCACCCGGATCATGTGCGGGGTGATCTGCTCGGTGCGCAGCACCGTGCCGGTGTTCACCCGCCGGCCCTTGCGTTTCGGCTCGTCCGCCATCCGTTCCTCCGATCACACTGATCAGTCCTACCTACTTAGGTAAGCCTAACCTGTACCTCGGGGAAATGGTCCGGACCGGGCCCGGAAAAGAGCCTAGCCCCAGACCTCCTCGGCGGTCTCCACGATCAGCGCCAGCTTGGCGAGCTGCTCGTCGCGGGTCAGCTCGTTCCCCTCGACGGTCGAGGAGAACCCGCACTGCGGCGACAGGCACAGCTGGTCGACCGGCACGTACCGGCTCGCCTCCTCGATCCGGCGCTTGAGGCCGTCCTTGCTCTCCAGCACGCCGCTCTTGGTGGTGACCAGGCCGAGCACGACCATCTTGCCCTTGGGTACGAAGCGCAGCGGCTCGAAGCCGCCGGAGCGCTCGTCGTCGTACTCCAGGAAGAAGCCGTCCACGTCCAGCTCGCCGAACAGCGCCTCGGCCACGAAGTCGTACCCGCCCTCGGCCGTCCACGCCGACCGGAAGTTGCCCCGGCACATGTGCGTGGTGATCCGCATCCCCTCGGGCCGGCCGGCGATCGCGGCGTTGATCTGCTCGATGTAGCGCAGGTGCAGATGGTCGGCGTCGTCGCCGCGCTCGGCGATCATCGCGCGCTGCTCCGGGTCGTTCAGGTAGGCCAGGCTGGTGTCGTCGAACTGCAGGTAGCGGCAGCCCGCCTCGCCGATCCGGCGCACCTGCTCGGCGTACGCGGCCGCCAGGTCCGACCAGAACTCCGCCACGTCCGGGTAGACGGCCGGATCGATCGAGGCGGGACCGCCGCGGTAGTGCACCATGTTCGGCGACGGGACGGTCAGCTTGGGCGTCACGCCCGTCCCCGCGGTCGCGTCCCGCAGGAACGCGAAGTCGTCCTCGAAGATCGTCTCGTCCAGCCGGATCCGGTCGTGGACGCGCAGCGCGGCGCTGGTGAACTCGATGTCGCCGTTCTTCCGGTGGAACCGCACCTTGATCTTCTCGTCGGCGGGGCTGATGCCGCCCAGCCGGTAGATGAAGTCCATGTGCCACGACGTGCGGCGGAACTCGCCGTCGGTCGCCGACCGCAGCCCCGCCCGGCGCTGCAGCTCCACCACCGACCGGATCGCCTCGTCCTCGGCGGCGCGCAGCTCCGCGTCCTTGATCAGCCCGGCGGCGTGGTCCGCGCGCGCCCGCAGCAGCTCCGGGGGCCGCAGCAGGCTGCCGACGTGGTCGGCCCGGAACGGCGGCGTGTCTCGCAGGACCATGAACACTCCTTCGTGTCGCTTCTTCTCACATCGCTCCCGGCGCCCGGGAGGACAGCCTGGCCCGCACGGCCGGCACGAGGCCGCCGGGCATGAACAGCACCGCCGCGATCAGCAGCAGCGAGTAGACCGCGTAGGACAGCACGCTCGGCGCGTAGCTGGGCATGCCCTCCATCGTGCCGATGTTGTTGAGCAGCTGGATCAGCAGGACGATCGCGGTGGCGCCGGCCAGCGCGCCCCAGATCGTCCCCAGGCCGCCGACCACCGCCATCACCACGTACTCGATGGACAGCAGGATCGGGAACGAACCGGGGGCGATGTACCCGACGTAGTAGGCGTAGATGCCGCCCGCGAGCCCGGCGAACGCCGCCGACAGCGCGAACACCGCCAGCTTCGCCCGGCCGACCGCCACGCCCGCCGACTCGGCCGCGACCTCGCTGGTCGCCAGCGCCCGCAGCCCGCGGCCCTGCCTGGACTCGATCACGTTCCGGGCGGCCAGCACCACCACCGCCAGCGCGCCCCAGGTGAGGAACGCGTAGCCGCGGTCGTTCTCCAGCTCCACGCCGCCCAGGCCGAACCGCGGGATGCCCTGCAGCCCGATGCTGCCGCCGAGGAATTCCAGCTCGCCCGCCAGCGACAGCAGGATCAGCTGCGTCGCCAGCGTCGCGAACGCCAGATGGTGCCCGCGCAGCCGCAGCAGCGGAATGCCGATCACCGCCGCGAACAGCGCGGCGACCAGCGGCGCCGCCAGCAGGCCCCACAGCGGCGGCAGCCCGTGCACGCTCATCAGCCCGGCGGTGTACCCGCCGACCGCGTAGAACGCCGCCTGCCCCAGCGACACCTGCCCGGCGTACCCCATGAGCAGCGACACCCCGACGGTGACCATCGCCGCCAGCCCCAGCAGGATGAACACCGACAGCTGCGCCTCGCCGAGCGTCGCCGCCAGCAGCATCGCCACCGCGAACAGGCCCGCCAGATGAGGCAGCCGTATTCCCGCCGGCTCGCCGTTCCCGCGCAACCGCGCCAGAACGCCCGGCATGTTCACGCCGTGCTTTCCGGTCGCCTCCGGGACGCCTTCATGGCGGCGGCTTCCCTCCTCAGTCCGGCCGCCGCCGCGCCCGTCCGGCTCCCTCATAGGGCCTCCTCCTGCAGGGCGGGGGTGCGGATCGCCTGCCAGATCATCAGGGCGAGCATCAGGCCCAGCGCCACCTCGATCTGGTACGACGCCTTGCCGTACCCCGCGACCATGGCCTCCGCCACGCCCAGCACCAGCCCGCCGGCCAGCGCGGCACCGGGCCGGACCAGCCCGCCGAAGATCGCGGCGGCGAAGCCGTTGACGATCAGGACCACGTCGGAGTCGAACGAGATCGGCTGCAGCGGCGTCACCAGCACCCCGGCGATGCCGCCGAGCGCGCCGCCGAGGCCGAACGCCAGCAGGCCCATCCGCCGCGGGTCGATGCCGATGACGCGCGCCGCGTACGGGTTGGACGCGCACGCGGTGAGGCCCTTGCCCGCGTACGTCCGGTTGAAGAACAGCGCCAGCGCCGTGAACGTCACCGCCGTGACCGCGATGACCAGCAGGTACTGCTTCTGGATCGTCGCGCCCGCGATCGTGAACGAGCCGCGCAGCCCGGGGAACGAGCGGGGCTGGTCGCCCCACACCATGACCTCGACCGCGTACGCGAAGATCCCCACGCCGAGCGTGATGATGAGCGAGGACAGCGGGCTGGTGCCGCGCCGCCCCATCGCCAGCAGGCCGACCAGCACCCCGGCCGCGACCGCGACCAGCACCGCGGCGGCCTCGGCGACCACGTGCGGCAGCCCGGCCGACAGGAACGAGGCCGCGCTGAGCCCGGCGACGACCGCGAACATCGCCTGCGCGAAGTTGACGATCCGGGTCACCCGGTGGATCGCCACCAGACCGCTGCCGATCAGCGCGAACCCGCACCCGACCGCCAGCCCGTTGATCAGGTAGCTGAGGAAGTTGCTCACGGGGCCTCCTGGATGGGGCCGCCGAGGTAGGCGCCCTCGACCTCGGGGCTGCGGGCCAGCTCGGCCGAGGGGCCGGCGGCGACCACGCGGCCGGCCTCCAGGACGTACGCCCGCGCGCACAGCTCGAAGGCCAGCCGGGCGTTCTGCTCGATCAGCAGCACGGCGGTGCCGCGCTCGGCGTTCAGCTCCCGCAGGTGGGCGGCCAGGTCGGCGATCACCAGCGGGGCCAGGCCGAGGGACAGCTCGTCCACCGCGATCACCTCGGGACGGGCCATCAGCGCGCGGCCGACCGCGACCATCTGCTGCTCGCCGCCCGACAGCGTGCCGGCCCGCCGGCCGCGCAGCCGCCCGAGGCCGGGCAGCAGCTCGTACACCGGCGAGGTGTCGCGGTCCTTGCGGCCCCAGGCGCCCAGCCGCAGGTTGTCCTCGACCGTCATGTCCGGGAACAGCTGGCGGCCCTCGGGGACGTGCGCGAGCCGGCCGGTGACGCGGACCGTTCCCGAGGCGGGGAGGACGATCCCCGACAGCGTGTCGACGAGGGTGGACTTGCCCGCGCCGTTCGGGCCGACGAGGGCGACCATCTCGCCGGCGCCGACGGTGAGCGACACCCGGTCCAGCGCGGTGGCCGACCCGTAGCGGACGGTCAGCTCCGCGATCTCTATCACGGGCTCTATCACGGGCTCGGTCGCGGGCCCGGTCACGTGGCGACCTCTTCCCCGAGATAGGCCGCGATCACCCGGGGGTCGGAGCGGATCCGGTCGGGGGTGCCGTCGGCGATCACCTCGCCCAGGTCCAGCACGGTGATCCGGTCGGCCAGCCGGGTCACCATCGCCACGTCGTGCTCCACCAGCATGATCGTCAGCCCGTCCCGGCGCAGCTCGGCGATGAGGTCCGCGAGGGCCTCCCGCTCGGCCGCGCGCAGCCCGGAGGCGGGCTCGTCCAGGAGCAGCAGCTCCGGGCCGGCGCACAGCGCGCGGGCCAGCTGCAGCGAGCGCTGCTGGCCGAGCGGCAGCGACTCGGCCGGCCGGCCGGCCCAGCCGGACAGGCCGACCCGCTCGAGCGCCGCGTCGGCGCGGGCGCGGATCAGCCGCTCCTCGCGGGCGTGCCGGGGCAGCCGCAGCGCGGCCGTCCAGAAGCCGGCGCGGGTTCCGGCGTGCGCGCCGACCATGACGTTCTCGCGGACGGACATGCCGCGGAACACCCGGGCCGCCTGGAACACGATCGCGATGCCGAGCGCCGCCCGGCCGTGCGCGGGCAGCCGGCCGAGCGGCCGCCCGCGGAACGCGATCGTGCCCTGGTCCGGCCGCAGATGCCCGGCGATCAGGTTGAACAGCGTGGACTTGCCCGCGCCGTTGGGGCCGATGATCCCGCGCAGCTCGCGCTCGCCGACGCTCAGGTCGACGTCGCGGACGGCGTAGACGCCGCCGAAGTGGCGGGACAGCCCGGTGATCTCGAGCACCCGCTCACCCGCCGGAGACGGTCTTGGCGAGCTGGTCCTTCGCCCAGTCGGTCGGGATGAACTGGCCGTTCTTGACGGTGTTGACCGAGATGTACTCGGGGCCCAGGCCGGAGTGGTCGGTCGCTGAGTACCGGAACCGGCCGTTCGGGGTGACCAGGTCCATGCTCTCCAGCGCCTTCTGCACCTTCTCGCCGTCGGTGCTGTTCGCCTTCTTGAGCGCCTCGAACAGCAGCAGCGCGGCGCTGTAGCCGTCCTGCGCGAACTGCGGCGGCGCATACCCGTGCTTCTGCTTGTACGGCCCGGCCAGCTGGTCGATGACCTGCTTCTGCGGGCCGGCCGGCAGGTGGTCGCCGACCACGCCGATCGCGCTCTGCACGGTGATGCCCTCGGCCGCGGCGCCGACCGGCTTCAGCCACAGCGTGCTGGCCTGCGAGGCGGTGAGCATCAGCGGGACCTTGAGCCCGGACGCGACGTACTGCTTGGTCACCGTGACGCCGGGCGCCCCGGTGCCCCAGAACAGGAACGCCTGCGCGCCGGAGTCCTTGATCCGGGTGAAGATCGGGCTGAAGTCGCTGGTGGTGGTCTCGTACGCCTCGTCCTTGACGATCTGGACGCCGTACTTGGCGGCCATCGCGAGCGTGGACTTGTGCCCGGCCACCGCGTAGCCGCTCTTGCTGTCGTGCGCGACCGCGATCTTGGTGATCTTGCGGTGCTGGAAGTACTGGAGGTAGCGCTCGGCGTAGTCGGCCGACAGGGCGGGGGTCACGAAGACGTACGACTTGATCGGCTCGACCTGCTCGGTGGCCGGCGCCAGCGACAGGTACGGGATCCTCTCGCGCTGCGCGATCGGCTCGGCGGCGAGCGCGGAGTTGGAGAACACCGGGCCGATCACGGCGTCCACGTCCCGCTTGATCGCGTTGAGCGCGAGCACCGCCTGGTCGGGCTGGGTCTTGTCGTCGCGGAAGACGATCTCGACCTTGCGGCCGAGCACGCCGCCCTTGGCGTTGAGCTGCTCGACGGCCAGCTCGACCGCCTTCTTGTCCTCGCTGCCCAGCGGGGCGTAGTTGCCGGTGAGCGAGACGATCAGACCCACCTTGATCGGGTCGTCGGAGCCGCCTCCGGAGGAGTCCCCGCAGGCGGCGGCGAGCGAGACGGCGAGGGGGAGGGCGGCGAGTGCCGCGGTGCGGGGGACGGCGCGGGGAAAGCGGAGACGCACGGCCACCTCCTGGGGGGCGGGACGGCCAACCGGGCGCCTTTTGAATCTAGGCAGGCTCCCAACCCTGGTCAAGAATTTGCCCACGGTGCTCTGCACCTTCTCTCGGTAGATCCGGATGGGGCGTTCTCTGGGGTTCGTGGATGTTCACGCGGTGCCGTACTCCTCGCGCAGGGGCTGCTTGAGGAGCTTGCCGGTCGCGTTGCGGGGCAGCGCCTCGACGAACACGACCGACTTGGGGATCTTGTATCCGGCGAGCCGCCCGGCGAGCCCGGCCAGCACGCCCTCGGCGGTGAGCCCGGACCCGGGCCGGCGGACGACGACGGCGCGGCCGACCTCGCCCCACCTGTCGTCGGGGACGCCGATGACCGCGCATTCGAGCACGTCGGGATGGGCGAGGATCACGTGCTCGACCTCGGCGGGGTAGATGTTCTCGCCACCGGAGATGATCATGTCCTTGATCCGGTCGACGATGAACGCGTAGCCGTCCTCGTCGAGCCGGGCCGCGTCGCCGCTGCGGAACCAGCCGCCGGAGAACGCCGCCGCGCTCTGCTCGGGCAGGCCCCAGTAGCCGCGGAACACGTGCGGCCCGCTGACCACCACCTCGCCGGTCTCGCCGGGACCGGCGTCGGTCATGTCCGGGCGGACCACGCGCACGTCGCTGAAGAAGTGCTGCACGCCCGCCGATCCGGCCTTGCTCTCGGCGTGCTCGGCGTCCAGGAACAGCACGCCGGGCGCCGCCTCGGTCATGCCGTACCCCTGGAGGAACGTCAGCCCGCGCTCGCCGTAGGCCGCGATCAGGGTCGGCGGGACGGGCGCGCCGCCGCAGGTGAGGATGCGCAGCGAGGACAGGTCGGCGCCGGCCCAGCGCGGCGAGCGGGCCACCGCCTGGAACATCGCCGGCACGCCGAACATGAACGTCACGCCGTGCTCGGCGATCAGGTCGAACGTGGCGTCGGGGTCGAACCCGGAGACGAGCACGCACCGGCCGCCCTTGAGCAGCACCGGCAGCGTGAGCATGTTGAGCCCGGCGGTGTGGAACAGCGGCGCCGACACCAGCGCCACCTCGTCGGCCAGCAGGTCGTGGTCGATCAGGACGTTGATCGCGTTCCAGGTGAGGTTGCCGTGGGTGAGCATGGCGCCCTTGGGACGGCCGGTGGTCCCCGAGGTGTACATGATCATGCACAGGTCGTCCGGCGCCACCGGCTCGTCGATCGGACCGCCGCCCGCGCCGCCGGGGCCGCCCGCGCCGTCGATCAGGTCGTCGTAGCCGCGCGCGCCCGGGCCGCTGCCCGCGAGCGAGACGAACTCGCGCACGTGCGCCTTGTCGCGGACCTCGTCCACCAGGGCGGCGTGCGCGGGCCCGTGGACGAGCACCGAGGTGCCCGAGTCGGCGAGCTGGTACGCGATCTCCGGCGCGGCCAGCCGGGTGTTGAGCGGGACGAACACCGCCCCGAGCGCCCCGGCCGCGAACAGCGTCTCCAGGAAGGACGGGTGGTTGGGGCCCAGGTAGGCGACCCGGTCGCCGCGCCGCACGCCGAGCGAGCGCAGGCCGTGCGCGAGGCGGGTGACGCGCTCGTCCAGCTCGGCGTAGGTGAGAGTGCGGCCCTCGTGGACCAGGGCGGGGCGGTGCGGGGTCTTGCGGGCCCGGCGGGCCGGCCAGGAGCCGAGTCCCTCGTTGTGCATCGATGCTCCCTAGATCAGGGGATTCATGAACATAGGCGTATCACTTGCGGCAGTCAACAATCTGCCCAACATCCGCTCCGCGCCATATCCTGGTCGGCAGCCCGATCCCGCCCGCGCCCGCCAGGAGCCGATTCGTTGGAACGTCCCATCCCCGCCGCCCGCCCCCAGTCGCTGATGCTGACGTTCCTGGGCAACTACGTGCTGCGGCGCGACATCGCCGTCTTCTCGGGCAGCTTCATCGAGGTGTTCGGGAACCTCGGCGTGGGCGAGCACGCGATCCGCTCCACCCTGACCCGGATGGTCCGGCGCGGGCTGCTGGCCCGGTACCGGGAGGGCCGCCGGATGCACTTCGGCCTGACCGCGCGGTCCGAGCGCATCCTGCTGGACGGCGAGGCGCGGGTGTGGCGGCGCGGCGCGGTCAACGCCGACTGGGACGGGCGGTGGACGGTGCTGTCGTTCTCGATGCCCGAGTCGTGGCAGCGCCAGCGGCACGACCTGCGCTCCCGGCTGCTGTGGGCCGGGTTCGGCCCGCTCGGCAACGGCACCTGGATCGCCCCCGCGCGGGTCGACGTCGGCGAGGTGATCGCGCCCGGCGGCGAGGACCGCGGCCTCCGCGGGCGGGTGAAGGTCTTCCACGGCACGGCCGAGGCGCCCACCGACGTGGCCGCGATGATCGGGGACGCGTTCGACCTGGACGGGCTCAGCTCCGGCTACCGCGCGTTCCTGGGCCGCTGGGACCGGCCCGACCCGATGCCGGACGCGCCCGACGACCTGGCCCGCTTCCTGTGGATGATGACCGAGTGGCTGGGGCTGGTCCGGGTGGACCCCAGGCTGCCGGTCGAGCACCTGCCGCCGGACTGGCCCGCGCTGCGCGCCCAGGAGGTGCTGCACGAGCTGCGCGGCCGCTACGAGGCCGGTGCCCGCGCCATCGCCGACCGGCTGATCGAGTACGTTCCGGTCGCCTGCCCGGCCGCCGCGGTGCCGGAACCGGACGGGGCGTGAGGGCCCGGGGACACGGCTGACGGCCATGCCCCGACCCTGGCGAACGGACCGGCGCCCGGACGGCGACCCTTCCGCTGAACGGAAGGCCGCCCGCGCCGTGCCGCAACCGGCCACCTCCGGCGGGCCCGCGGGCTACAGCGGGTCGAAGCGGTGCGCGGCCCAGATCCGCCGGGAGGCGGCCTCGGGATCGGCGACGTCGGCCGGCTCGGCGCCGAACACGCGCGTGATCGCCGTCTCCTCCCGGTACGCGGGCCAGCCCGGGTCGCCGGTGGCCGCGAACGCGGTCCAGGCGGCCCGGATCCGCTCCGACAGCTCCGCCGCCTCCGGCGGCGCCGGGTTGCCGCACATCAGCCGCGCCATGCCCACGTCGAGGTTGCCGAACGTGAGCGGGACGTCCAGCCCGTGGCAGGCGCCGAGGAGATCGGGCATGGCGGGCGCGTCCCAGGCCAGCTCGTAGGCGTAGGCCGTGCCGCCGGCCGCGGCCTGCGCGGTGGCCAGGTGCGCGCTGGGCATCCGGAACAGCCAGTCCGAGCAGAGCAGGGCGTACAGGTCGTCGACCCCGGCGCCGGGCCGCGCGGCGCGGTACGCCTTCTCGCCGCCGGGCGGCGCGAGCGCGTCCATGGCGGCGGCAAGGTCGTCCTCGGAGAGGTTCCCGAACCGCGAGCCCAGCGCCATGAACAGCCGGTACTCGTCGCGGGTGAAGCCGACGACCAGCTCGACGCCGCGGGCCGCGCCGTCCGCGACCGCCCGCCACGGCGTCGCGGGCAGGATCTCGCCGTCGACCACGGGCGAGTACGGGACCGCGGTGACCGCGACGGGCCCCCACCCGGCGAAGTCGTCGCGCATCCGCCCGACGAACGCGTCGGCCGCCGGGAGCAGCTCCTCGGGCGGTACCGCGGCCAGGTCCGCGGCCGAGGCGGTACGGCCGGCCTCGGCGGCGATGGCGGCGGCGACCCGGCGCGCGTACCCGGGGGAGAAGTACGTGCCCGGGACGCTCTGCAGGATGGCGCGGCCGAACAGCCCCCGCGCGGCGGGCATCGCCAGCAGCGCGGCGATCGACCCCGCGCCCGCCGACTCGCCGAACACCGTCACCCGGCCCGGGTCGCCGCCGAACGCCGCGATGTTGTCCTGGACCCAGCGCAGGGCGGCGACCTGGTCGAGGTGGGCGCGGTTGGACGGCGCCCCCTCCAGCTCGCCGAAGCCCTCCATCCCGACGCGGTAGTTGAACGTCACCACGACCGTGCCCGCCGACGCGAGCCTCCCGCCGTCGTAGTCGGGCTGGCTCGACGACCCCAGCATGTAGGCGCCGCCGTACAGCCAGACCATGACCGGCAGGCCGGAGCCGCCCGTGTCGGGCGTCCAGACGTTGACCGTCAGGCAGTCGAGGCCCTCGGCGGGCGTCCACGCCATGTCGCCGAACGTCCCGCCGGACTGCGGCGGGCGCGGCCCGAAGGCGTCCGCCTCCCGCGTCCCGTCCCAGCGCTCGGCCGGGCTCGGCTCCTGGAACCGGTACGGGCCGAACGGCTCGCGCGCGTACGGGACGCCCTTGAACACCGCGAGCGCGCCGTGCGCCCGCCCGCGCACCCGTCCCGCCGTGGTCTCCGCCGTGGGCTCGGTCATGGGGGCCTCCAGCTCGCTCGGGCTCAGGGTCGGGCGCCGTGGTCAGGGCGTGCGGGTCCGGGCGACCGCGGCGGCCACGGCACGGAACGCGGTGTCGGTCTCATCCTCGCCCACGATCGTCGCGAGCGTCGACTTCACGATCACCACGTCGTGCTCGGGCGAGACCCAGATCTTCTGCCCGCCGAGCCCGCTGGCCTCGAACTCGCCGTCGTCGCCGAGCCACCACTGGTAGCCGTACCCCTCGTTGAACGGGGCGGACGGCCGGGTCGACTCCTTCACCCACGCCTCCGGGACGACCTGGCGCCCGTTCGCCCTGCCGCCGCGCAGGTACAGCAGCCCGAACCGGGCGAAGTCGCGGTCGGTGGCGTAGTAGCAGCAGTACGCCATGTTGTTGCCGTTGGAGTCGTTGCCCAGGTAGACGGTCGACTCCATGCCGCCGGGCCGCCAGATCCGCTCCTCCACGTACCGGTGGTACGGGGTGCCGGTGGCGCGGGCGACCAGCCAGCCGAGCACGAAGGTGTTCATCGAGGTGTACTCGAACCGGCTGCCGGGCTCCCACCCGCGCCTCTGCCGCGCCGCCATCTCCGGCAGCGGCGCGCCGATGCTGGCGGCCACGTGCACGGGCGGCACGTTGACCGCCTCGTCCCAGGCGATCCCGGACGACATGCGCAGCAGGTCGCGGATGGACACGCCCGCGTAGCCGGAGCCGTCCAGCTCGGGCAGGTACGCGGTCACCGGCTCGTCGATGGAGCGGATGCGGCCCTCGTCCAGGGCGATGCCGACCGCGGCCGAGGTGAACGACTTGGCCATCGACCAGGACTGGAAGCGGGTGTCGCGGGCGGCGAACGCGTAGCGCTCGAAGACGATGTCCTGGCCGGAGCGGGCGTCCAGCACGACGAAGCCCTGCGTCCCGGTGATCGCGAGGTACTCGTCCAGGGTGCGCTCGCGGCCGTCGTGGGTGTAGGTGACGTCGAGGTCGCGCGGCGCGTACCGCAGCGGGACGGGGTCGGCGGACGGCCGGACCAGGTCGAACCCGGCCGGCGCCTGCCGGGTGACCGACGCGGACGGCGGGGGCGGCGGCGTGGGCTCCGCGTGCGCGGCGGTGGCGGCGGGGGCGGACAGCAGCACCGCCGTGGCGGCGACGGCTCCTGCGGCGAGGGTGCGGCGGCGCATGGAGGGACCTCCCGGGGTGAGGATGATCATGCTGGTGCACAGATCGTCCATGGAGCGCGACGCGATGTAAATGTGGGTGTGCAACGTTCCCGGGGCCGGGGCGTGTGGTCAGGCACACGTCCGTCCGGGCGGGTCGAGGCCGCCCTGGAGCGGCTCGCCGCCGCGGCGGCCGGCGGGCGCGCGCTGGGCGCGGGAGCGGCGCCGGCCGACCTGGCGGCCGCCCGCGGCCGGCTCGCCGGGGCGCTGGTCGAGCTGCGCGAGGCGGCCGACGTCGCCGCGGGGGAGTGGTGGCAGGGAGCACCGCACGCAGAGCGCGTCGCGGCCGCCGAGCGTGAGGCGCACCGGCTGCTGGCCGCGCTCGGCCCGGCCGCCTTCACGGGGTCCGCCGCATCCCCCGCGCCGGCGGCCGGGCGGGCATAGGCTGTCGCGATCATCACCGACGAGGGAGGCCGGCCGTGGAGGACATCGTCGCCGAAGTGCTGAGGCTGCTGCCCGAGCAGGTCGGGTACGAGGCGTCGCTTCTGGCGGGGCTCGGCGCCGCCCGGCAGCGGGAACTGGCCGGGATCCTCGGCGAGCTGCTCGTGGTGCTGGAGGGGCGGCTCGGCGGCCTGGGGGCTGACCTTCCGGCCGGCGGCGTTCGCGGATACGTTCGGGTCACCGCTTGAGACCGGGGCGCCGCGCCCTTGAGAGGAACCCACGATGTCCGTGCTCACTGACCTGCTCGCCGCCGTCGCCGACGGATCGGTGGAGGTGGTCGACCTGACCGCGCCGCTGTCGGAGTCGACGCCGATCCTCCGGCTGCCGGAGCCGTTCGCCAACACCGTGCCGTTCAGGCTGAGCGAGATCAGCCGGTACGACGACCGCGGCCCGGCCTGGTACTGGAACGACATCCAGACCGGCGAGCACGTCGGGACCCACTTCGACGCGCCCGTCCACTGGGCCACCGGGCGCGACGGCGAGGACGTCTCCCAGGTCGCGCCGCGCCGGCTGGTCGCGCCCGCCGTGGTCCTGGACGCCTCCGCGCGGGCGGCGGCCGACCCCGACTTCCTGCTGGAGATCGACCACGTGCGCGACTGGGAGAAGGCGCACGGGCCGCTGCCCGAGGGCGGCTGGCTGCTCTACCGCACCGGCTGGGACGCCCGGTCGGCCGACCAGGAGACCTTCCTCAACGCCGACGAGACCGGCCCGCACACGCCCGGGATCTCCGCCGAGTGCGCCCGCTGGCTGGCCGAGGAGACGCCGCTCATCGGGCTGGGCGTGGAGACCGTCGGCACCGACGCCGGCGCCGCGCACGGCTTCGATCCGCCGTTCCCGTGCCACGCGTACTTCCTCGGCGCGGGCAAGTACGGCCTGACCCAGCTGCAGAACCTCGCCTCGCTGCCGCCGCGCGGCGCCGTGCTGGTCGCGACCCCGCTGCCGATCGTCGGCGGCTCCGGCAGCCCGGCCCGGGTGCTCGCCCTGGTAGAACGGTGAACGTCGCCGAGGCGGTCGGCACGGCGCTGGCCCGGCTCGGCGCGGGCACCGTCTTCGGCGTCGTCGGCAGCGGCAACTTCCACGTCACCAACGCCCTCACCGCCGCCGGCGCGCGGTTCGTGGCCGCCCGGCACGAGGGCGGTGCCGCCACGATGGCCGACGCCTACGCCCGCGCGGGCGGCGGGCTCGGCGTCCTGTCGGTGCACCAGGGGCCCGGCATGACCAACGCCCTCACCGGCATCACCGAGGCCGCCAAGAGCCGGACGCCGCTGCTGGTCCTGACCGGCGAGGTGGCGGCGGGCGCGGTCCGCTCCAACTTCCGCGTCGACCAGGCGGCGCTGGCCCGCGCGGTCGGCGCCGTCCCCGAGCGGATCCACTCGCCCGCCACCGCGCTCGCCGACCTCGCCCGCGCCTGCCGCACCGCCGTCGCCGAGCGCCGCACGGTCGTGCTCGGGCTCCCGCTGGACGTCCAGGAGGCCGAGTACACGGGCCCCGGCGAGCCGGTCCGCGCGGCGCACGGGGCGCCCCGGCCGGGCCGGCCGGTGTTCGGGCCGGGCGGGCCCGGGAACGTTCCGCTCCTGCCGGTGCCGCCGGCCGCCGCCGTCGCGCGGCTGGCCGACGCGCTCGCCGCCGCCGAGCGCCCGGTGTTCATCGCCGGGCGCGGCGCCCGCCTGAGCGGCGCCGCCGAGCCGCTGCGCGCGCTCGCCGAGCGCTGCGGCGCGCTGCTGGCCACCTCCGCCGTGGCCCGCGGGATGTTCCTCGGCGACCCGTACGACCTGGACGTCAGCGGCGGCTTCGCCACCCCGGCCGCCGCCGAGCTGATCGCCGGCGCCGACCTCCTGGCCGGCTGGGGCAGCTCGCTGAACATGTGGACGCTGCGGCACGGCCGGCTGGTCGGCGAGGGCGCCACGGTCGTCCAGGTCGACCTGGACTCCGCGGCCCTCGGCGCGCACCGGCGCGCCGACCTGGCCCTGATCGGCGACGCGGCCGAGACCGCCCGCGCCGCCGAGGCGGAGCTGGCCGCCCGCGGCCACCGCGCCCGCGGCTACCGCACGCCCGCCGTGGCCGGGCGGCTGGCCCGCGAGCGACGCTGGCGGGACGTCCCGTACGACGACGAGTCCGACGGCTCCCGGATCGACCCGCGGACGCTGTCGATCGCGCTGGACGACCTGCTGCCCGCCGAGCGCACGGTCGCCGTCGACTCCGGCAACTTCATGGGCTACCCGGCGATGTACCTGGGCGTCCCCGACGCCGACGGGCTGGTGTTCACCCAGGCGTTCCAGTCGGTCGGGCTCGGGCTGGCCACCGCGATCGGCGCGGCCGTGGCCCGGCCGGACCGGCTCACCGTGGCGGCGCTCGGCGACGGCGGCGCGCTGATGGGCGTCGCGGAGCTGGAGACCGCGGTGCGGCTGGGGCTGGGCCTGCTGGTGGTGGTGTACGACGACGAGGCGTACGGCGCCGAGGTGCACCACTTCGGGCCGGGCGGGCACCCGCTGGACACGGTGACGTTCCCGCCCGCCGACCTCGCGGCGATCGGCCAGGGCTTCGGCTGCCGGGCGGTCACCGTGCGCAAGCGCGAGGACCTGGGCGCGGTCGCGGACTGGCTGGCGGGGCCGCGGGACCGGCCGCTCGTGGTCGACGCCAAGGTCACCGGGAACGGCCCGGCCTGGTGGCTGGAGGAGGCGTTCCGCGGGCACTGAGCGCGGTGAAAGATCGCGGCCGTCCGCTATAGAAGATCACTCGCCGGGCACACTGCCGGGCACGAGGCCGGGCGCCGTGCTCCCTACCCGGGGACCGCGGCCCCGACCCGCCCGCACGGTGACAGGGGCGGCGGCGCGAGTTTGGCAGCGATTGCTGGTTGACCGATTTTCGCCGGTCTACTTACCGTCGCGGCAGATGTGTCTCACGTCACACCGCCCGCGAGGAGGAGATATGGCGGAACGACTGAGATTTCCTCCGCTGGCCCGCGAGATGGCCGCGGAGTTCGCCGGGACGCTGATCCTGATCCTCTTCGGGGTCGGCGTGGTGGCCCAGGTGGCCGCCGCCGAGATCGGCGACCACGACAGCATCGCCTGGGCCTGGGGGATCGGCGTCACCCTGGGCGTCTACGTGGCGGCCCGCATCAGCGGCGGCCACATCAACCCGGCGGTGACGGTCGCGCTGGCCGTCTTCAACCGGCTGCCCTGGGGCAAGGTCGGCCCGTACGTCCTGGCGCAGACGGCCGGGGCGTTCGTGGCCGCGCTGATCGTGCGGTGGAACTACACCGAGGTGCTGGCCGCGGCCGATCCCGGCCACACGATCAAGACGCAGGGCGTCTTCTCCACGCTGCCGGGCAATGGGACGCTGCCGGTGGGCACCTGGGGCGGGTTCCGCGACCAGGTGATCGGCACCGCGATCCTGCTGTTCATCGTCATGGCGCTCACCGACCTGCGCAACAACCCCCCGCTGGCCAACCTCACGCCGGTGGTCATCGGCCTGCTGGTGGTGGCGATCGGGATGGCGTGGGGCACCAACGCCGGCTACGCGATCAACCCGGCCCGCGACTTCGGGCCGCGGCTGGCGCAGTTCCTGACCGGGTACGGCGGCGCCTGGCGCGATCAGTACGGTGATCTCTACTTCTGGGTGCCGATCGTCGGGCCGCTCATCGGCGGCGTCCTCGGCGCCGCGCTGTACCTGTTCCTGATCGGGCGCAACCTGCCCGAGGCGGAGGAGGCCGCCACCGCGGACGCCGAGCGCAAGCCCGAGTACGACCCGGCCTCCTGACGCCGGCGCCCGACCAGGCCCGTACCCGACAAGAAACCCTTCCCGTCCCAGAGAGAGGCGGTAGCCGGATGGCCGACTTCGTCGGAGCACTCGACCAGGGGACGACCAGTACCCGCTTCATGATCTTCGACCACGGCGGCAACGAGATCGCCCGCCACCAGCTGGAGCACGAGCAGATCCTGCCCCGGGCCGGATGGGTCGAGCACAACCCCACCGAGATCTGGGAGCGCACCCGCGCCGTCATCGAGACCACCATGAACAAGGCCGGGCTCGGCCCGTCCGACCTGGCCGCGCTGGGCATCACCAACCAGCGCGAGACCACGGTCGTGTGGAACCGGCGCACCGGCCGTCCCTACTACAACGCGATCGTGTGGCAGGACACCCGCACCGACCGGATCGCCTCGGCGCTGGAGCGGGACGGGCGCGGCGAGACGATCCGGCACCGCGCCGGGCTGCCGCCGGCCACGTACTTCTCCGGCGGCAAGATCCAGTGGATCCTGGAGAACGTCGACGGCGTGCGCAAGGCCGCCGACGAGGGCGAGGCGGTGTTCGGCAACATCGACACCTGGGTCCTGTGGAACCTCACCGGCGGAACCGACGGCGGCGTGCACGTCACCGACGTCACCAACGCCAGCCGGACGATGCTGATGGACCTGGAGACCCTCGACTGGGACGACCAGCTGCTGTCGTTCTTCGGGATCCCCCGCTCGATGCTGCCCGAGATCCGGCCCTCGTCGGCGCCCGACCCGTACGGCCTCACCAGGGGCTCGGGACCGCTGCACGGGGAGGTGCCGCTGACCGGCGACCTCGGCGACCAGCAGGCCGCCACGGTCGGCCAGGTGTGCTTCGCGCCGGGCGAGGCCAAGAACACCTACGGCACCGGCAACTTCCTGCTGCTCAACACCGGCGAGGAGCTGGTCAGGTCCAAGGCCGGGATGCTCACCACGGTCTGCTACCGCTTCGGCGACCAGGCGCCGGTGTACGCGCTCGAAGGCTCGATCGCGGTGACCGGGTCGGCCGTGCAGTGGCTGCGCGACCAGCTCGGGATCATCTCCGGCGCGTCGCAGAGCGAGTCGCTGGCCCGGCAGGTCGAGGACAACGGCGGCGTGTACTTCGTCCCGGCGTTCTCGGGGCTGTTCGCGCCGTACTGGAAGTCCGACGCCCGCGGCGCGATCGTCGGGCTGTCGCGGTACAACACCAACGCCCATCTCGCGCGGGCCACCCTGGAGGCGATCTGCTACCAGTCCCGCGACGTCGTGGAGGCGATGCGCGAGGACTCCGGCGTCGCGCTCGACTCGCTCAAGGTCGACGGCGGGATCACCGCCAACGAGCTCTGCATGCAGATGCAGGCCGACATCCTGGGCGTCCCGGTGTCGCGGCCGGTCGTCGCCGAGACCACCGCGCTCGGCGCCGCGTACGCGGCCGGCCTGGCCGTGGGGTTCTGGAACACCACGGACGAGCTGCGCCAGAACTGGAACGAGGACAAGCGCTGGCACCCCCAGTGGGACGAGGAGAAGCGCGCCGAGGGGTACGCCGGCTGGAGGAAGGCGGTCGAGCGCACCTTCGGCTGGGTCGACGTCGACTGAGCGAGCGGGGCGCCGATCTCGTCCACGACGCGGAGCACGGCGACCGACTCGTCCAGCGGCAGCAGCGGGCTCTCGGTCAGGCCGAGCCGCAGGCAGCGGGCGACCTCCTCGGCCTGGTAGGTGTAGCCGTGGCCCGCCAGGTCCGCGGTGAACGTCTCCGGCTCGCTCCCGGGACGCGTCAGCGTCAGCGACGCCGGCCGGTAGAACGGCGCCCCCAGCTCGATGCGGCCCTTGGTGCCGACGAACGTGGCCGTGTGCGGCGACTCGCCCATGAGGCCGCAGTGCAGCAGGGCCAGCGCGCCCGAGTCGTACCCGAGCAGGATCCCGGTGTTGGCGTCCACGCCCGTGGGCGCGGGGGCCGCCGTCGCCTGCACGGTGCTCGGCGGGCCCAGCAGCGGCCAGGCGATCGACAGCACGTAGCAGCCGAGGTCCAGCAGCGCGCCGCCGGCCAGCTCGGCCGACCACAGCCGGTGCACCGGGTCGTACGGCGGGGCGATCGAGAAGTCGGCGTACACGGCCGACAGGTCCCCGATCGCGCCCTCGCCGACGAGCGAGTGCAGCCGCCGCACCAGGGGGCTGAACCGGGTCCACATCCCCTCCATGGCGAACAGCCCGCGCTCGCGCGCCAGCGCCGCCAGCGCCTCCGCGTCCGCGGCGGTGGTGGTCAGCGGCTTCTCGACCAGGACGGCGCGGCCGGCCTCCAGGCACAGGCGGGCGGGCGCGGCGTGCAGCGGGTGCGGCGTGGCGATGTAGACCACGTCGACCCCGTCGTCCGCAGCGAGCTCGGCGTACGAGCCGTGCGCCCGGGCGATCCCGTGCCGTTCGGCGAACGCGGCGGCGGTGGCGGCCGAGCGCGAGCCGGCGGCGACCACCTCGTGCCCGTCCATGCGGAGCAGGTCCTCGGTGAAGACGGTGGCGATGCCGCCGGTGCCCAGGATCCCCCAGCGGAGCGAATTGTCGGCCATACCGGACATCGTATGGCGGCCGGTGATCTTTCCGGGTACCGATCCGCGGCCGCCCGGCCGGTTCGCTTGCTCCGCGTGACCGGCCGTGTACATGATCAGAGCGAGCGCGGCGCAGCGCCGCACCGCCGAGAGGAGTCCCATGATCAGACGCCTGGCCGGAGCCGCGGCCGCCACCGCCGCCGGCGCGACCCTGCTGACCGCCGCCGGCACCGCGCAGGCGGCGCCCGCCGCACCCGCGGCCGCGCCGCCCGCCGCCGCCGCGAAGGTGGACTTCGCCGGCATCGTCGCCCTGGACAACTGCTCCGGCTCGCTGGTGCGCGGGCCGCGCTCCGCCGGCGCCGACCCGGCGCTGGTCCTCACCAACGGGCACTGCCTGGAGACCGGCATGCCCAAGGCCGGCGAGGTGATCGTCGACCGGCCGTCCACCCGGACGTTCACGCTGCTCGACCGCACCGGCCGCAAGAACCTCGGGACGCTCAAGGCCACCCGGATCGAGTACGCGACCATGACGGACACCGACGTGGCCGTCTACCGGCTCACCGACACCTACGCCAAGATCCGGTCGCGGTACCGGACCGACGCGCTCAAGCTCTCGCCCGCGCACCCCCGCGCGGGAACGCCGATCTCGGTGGTCTCCGGCTACTGGAAGAAGATCTACTCCTGCAAGATCGACGGGTTCGTGCACCGGATGCGCGAGGCCGACTGGACCTGGAAGGACTCGATCCGGTACGGCCCCGGCTGCGACACCATCGGCGGCACCTCCGGCTCCCCGATCCTGGACGACCGCAGCCGGCACGTCGTCGGCGTCAACAACACCGGCAACGAGGCGGGCGGCCGCTGCACCCTCAACAACCCGTGCGAGATCGACGAGAACGGCCGGGTGACCGTCCGCAAGGGCGTCAACTACGGGCAGCAGACGTACACGCTGGCCCGCTGCCTGGGCCGCGGGAGCGACGTGGTCCTGGGCGGTAAGTGCGCCCTGCCGCGCCCCTGACGCCCCGGCCCGTCACGCCCGCCACGCCCGCCGCGTCCCGGCCCGGCCGCACGGAATTCCTGCGGCCAGGCCGGGTAGGGGGCCCGGCATGGACCACAACGAGCTGCGCGAACTCGGGCAGCGGCTGCGCGTGGACGCCGTCCGCGCGGCCGGCGCCGCGGGATCGGGCCATCCGACCTCGTCGATGTCGGCGGCCGATCTGATGGCGGTCCTGCTCGCCGAGCACCTGCGCTGGGACCCCGAGGCCCCCTCCAACCCGTGCAACGACCACCTGATCTTCTCCAAGGGGCACGCCTCCCCGCTGCTGTACGCCCTGTACGCCGCCGCCGGGGCGATCACCGACGAGGAACTGCTGACGTTCCGCGCCGCCGGCAGCCGCCTGGAAGGCCATCCCACCCCCCGCCTGCCATGGGTCGACGTGGCCACCGGCTCGCTGGGGCAGGGCCTGCCGATCGGGGCGGGCGTCGCCCTGACCGGCAAGCGCCTGGACCGCGGCCCGTACCGGGTGTACGTGCTGTGCGGCGACAGCGAGATGGCCGAGGGCTCGATGTGGGAGGCCGCCGAGCTCGCCGGGTACGAGGGCCTGGACAACCTGACGGCGATCGTCGACGTGAACCGGCTCGGCCAGCGCGGCCCCACCCGGCACGGCTGGGACACCGGCGCGTACGCCCGCCGGCTGGCCGCGTTCGGCTGGCACACCATCGAGATCGACGGGCACGACGTCGCGGCCGCCGACGCCGCGTACCGCGAGGCCGCGGCCACCGCCGGCCGGCCCACCGCGATCATCGCCCGGACCGAGAAGGGCCACGGCGTCGCCGCCGTCGCCGACCAGGAGGGCAAGCACGGCAAGCCGCTCCCCGACACCGGCGAGGCGGTCGCCGAGCTGGGCGGGCGCCGCACGCTGACCGTGGAGCCGCGCCACCCGGACGCCGAGCCGTGCGCCCGGCCGCTGGAGCGCGGCACGGTGCGGCCGCCGCGCTACCGGGTCGGCGAGGAGGCCGCCACCCGCGACGCCTACGGCGAGGCCCTCACCGCGGTCGGCCACGCCCGCGGCGACGTGGTCGCGCTGGACGGCGAGGTCGGCGACTCCACCCGGTCCGGCCTGTTCGCCAAGGAGCACCCGGACCGCTTCTTCGAGTTCTACATCGCCGAGCAGCAGCTGGTCGCCGCGGCCGTGGGGATGCAGGTCCGCGGCTGGGTGCCGTTCGCCTCCACGTTCGCCGCGTTCCTGACCCGCGCGTACGACTTCGTCCGGATGGCGGCCGTGAGCCGCGCCGACCTGAACCTGGTCGGCTCCCACGCCGGCGTGGCGATCGGGCAGGACGGGCCGTCCCAGATGGGCCTGGAGGACCTGGCGGCGATGCGGGCGGTGCACGGCAGCACGGTGCTGTACCCGTGCGACGCCAACCAGACGGCCCGCCTCGTCGCCGCCATGGCCGACGCCGAGGGAATCCGCTACCTGCGGACCGGGCGCGGCGCGACCCCGGTGATCTACGGCCCGGACGAGGACTTCCCGATCGGCGGCAGCAAGGTGCTGCGCTCCTCGCCGCACGACGAGATCACCCTGGTCGCGGCCGGCGTCACCGTGCACGAGGCGCTGGCGGCCGCCGAGCGGCTCGGCGCGGCCGGCATCCCGGCCCGGGTGATCGACCTGTACTCGGTCAAGCCCGTGGACGCCGGGACGCTGCGCGACGCCGCCGACGCCACCGGGCGGCTGGTGGTCGCCGAGGACCACTGGCCCGAGGGCGGCCTGGCCGACGCCGTGCGCGGCGCCTTCGACGACGGCCGCCCGCTTCCCAGGATCCGGCACCTGGCCGTACGGAAGATGCCCGCCTCCGCCACGCCCGCCGAGCAGCTGGCGGCCGCCGGGATCGACGCCGACGCCATCGTCGCGGCGGCCCTGGACATGGTCGACCTGGCCGCCATCGACTAGATCGATCGGAGCGACTAGATCGATCGGAGCGACCAGGGCGGCCGCCGGGCCCGCGGCGCTCCCGCGGGTGACCGGGCCCGGCCCGGGTCACATGCGGGAGCGGCGGGCGATGACGCCCAGGTCCACCAGCGCCACCAGCGCGACCACGGCGCAGATCACCGCCGCGACCGCGGTGCCGGGGCCGTCGGTGACCACGGCGAAGAACACCATGGCCACCAGGGCCAGCACCAGCGCGGTCCCGGACAGCGCCGCCCGCAGGCCCAGCGCGCTGCGGGCGGCCAGCGGCTCGGAGCCGGACGGCTGCCGGTGGCGGCGCGGCGCGTGCTGTTTCTGCCTCATGGTGCCGTTGTGCCCGCTGGGCCGCCGCCGATTCACCCCGGCCCGGGGTTGCCGGATCGGCCCGCGTCCGCCATCATCGTCGGCATGATCACGAGGAAGGGCGGTCTCCGCCCGGGCCGTTGAGCCCCATCGAGCCGGTCCGGGAACCGGCCGGGAACCCCGCCGCCACCGCCGACGCGCTGCTGGCGGCCGTCGAACCCCTCCCGTACCCGCGCCGCATGCGCGAGCTGGCCCTGCGCGCCCGCGCCATGGCCGGGACGCCGGAGCTGACCGCGCTGCTCGGCGAGCTGGTCGCGCGAGAACCCTACGAACGCCGCACCGCGCTGCACATGGCCATGGCCGCGCGCGAACTCCGCCACATCACCGCCGTCCTCGCCGGGCCCGACATGGACCTGCGGCGCGCCGCGCTGCGGGCCGTGCGGACGCTGCCCGTGCCGGACGGCGCCGCCGCGGCCGCCCTGGAGGACGCCCCGTCCGGCCTGCGGCGCGCGTTCTACCGGACCCTCCTGCACTCCGGCAGGCGGGAGCTGGCCGACCGGCTGCTGCCGCTGGTCAGGGAGCGGTGGGGCGACCGCGAGGCCGCCCGGCTGCTGCCCGCCTGCGGCGCGGCGGCCGTGCGCGCGGAGCTGCCCGGGCTGGCGCACGCCGTCACCGCCTGGCGCACCCTCGGGCGGCGCCATCCCGAACCGGTCCTGGAGCACGCCGAACGGGACCTGGCGCGGGTCGCGCACCCCCTGGGCTGGTGGCTCCGCCACGGCGCGGGGGCCGAGGCCGCGGCCGTACGCCTGCCCGGGCGCGTGGCGGCGCTGCTCGACGCGCACGCGCTGCCGCTGCACCGGGTCCGGCTCGCGCCCGCGACCGCCGCGGCGATGCTCGCGGCGGACCGGGCCGCGATGGGACGGCTGCTCGGCCGCGTCTCCTGGCGGCGGCACGCGGGGCTGCGCCCGATCGGGCGGGCCTACCTGCGCTCCTGCTCCCTGGACGAGACCGTCGCCATGGCGCCGGCCGGCGTCCGCGCGCTGGCCTCGTTCCTGGAGACGCTGCCGCCCGGGCGCAGGGAGGCCGTCCTGGACGCGGTGATCGAACGCGGCACCGAGGTCCGCACCGAACTGCTCGCGTTCGACCTGCTCCCGCTGCTGCCCCCGGAACGGGCCGCGGCCGAGGCCCGCCGGATGCTCGGCTGGCACGCCGCCAACTGGCACTCCTCGCGGTCCCCGCACAGCGATCCGGAGCTGCCGCTGAAGCTGCGGGCCTTCCTGCCGTATGAGGAGGCCGCCGGGCCGCTCCGCGAGGCCGCGTTCGCCGGGGACCCGCGGCGCCGCGTGCTGGCCCGGACGCTCCTGCTGGAGTGCGCGGCCCGCACCCGCGACCGCGCCGTGGTCGCGGAGGCCGCGGACGCGCTCGTGGCACGGAGCGTCAACGAGCAGGACCCCGTCCGGGCGGCCCTGCTGGCCGCGCTCGCGTCGCTCCCGCCCGCGCTCCTGGACGACGCCGCGGCCGGGCCCCTCGGCCGGCTCGCCGCCGCCTCCGTGGAGGCCCGCGACTCCTCGCCCGGCACGCGCCGGGCGCTGCGCGCGCTGGCGGCGCGCCTCCTCCGGCACGCCGGGGGACCGGCCATCCACCGGTGGGCGCTGGAGACGTACGAGCGGCTCGTGGCGCGCGACGGCGCGCAGGCGCTGGCCGCCGCCGGGCCCCCGGGCGACCCGTACGCCCGCCGCCGCATGTGGGCCCGGGGCCCGCGGCCCCGGCCCGACGACCACCGGTTCGACCGGACCCTGCGCCGCGGCCGGGAGGAGGAGCTCCTGGAGCTCCTGCGCCCGCACCTGCGGGCCGCCCGCGACCGGGGCGACTTCGGCCTCGCCGTGGCGCTGGCCCGCTCCCTCGGCCGCCGGGCGCACGCGATCGGCGAGCTGCAGGACGACCTGCGCGCGGCGGCCGTCCGGGCGCCCGAGGCCCTCGCCCGCGAGGCGGCGCACCTGTGGACGGACGAGCGCGGCACCCGCGAGGCCCGCGCCGTCGGGCTGCTGGAGGCCGACCCCGCCGCGATCGCCCACCCCCGCGTGTGGGACGCGGTCGCGGGGCGCCGTACGGACCTGCTCGGCCGCGCCCTGGACGGCGGGCCGCCGGCGGACTGGGCGCCCGCGGTCGCCGCCGGGGGAGCGGGCCGCTGGACCCCGGCCCAGCGCGCCCGGGTGCGTGCCTTCCTCGGCGCCACGGCCGCCGACGAGCGGCTGCCCGTCGCGTCCCGGCTGGCGGCCGTCCGCTCGCTCGGCCGGCTGCCCGGCACGTCCGGGACCCTGGAGACCTGGGCGGGCGGCGGGGAGAACGTCCTGGCGGAGGCGGCGCTGGACGCCCTCTCCCACGGCGACGACCCGGACCGGGCGCTGCGGACCCTGCTGGACCGCGGGCGGGGCGCGGCCTCGCGCGCCGCCGTCGTCGCCATGGCCCGCTGCTGCGCCGGGATCCCCCCGTCCCGCCTCGGCCCCGTCCTGGAGGACGCCCTGACGGGACCGGACGCCAAGGTGACGGTGCGCAAGCAGGCCGCCCGCCAGATCGAGCGGCAGCGCGTCCCGGCCGCCGCCGGCATGCTGCTGCGGGCCTGGGCGGACCCCGGCCTGCACCGGGACGTCCGGGTCGCGGTGGCCGACGCGCTGCGGCGCATGCCGGAGGCGCCCGGGACGCTGGAGGCGCTCGGGGCCGCGGCCGGCCCGTACGCGGGCGAGACCATGCTGCGCACGCTCTTCCAGGCCCGGCCCTGGGACTACGCCCCGGCGCACCGCCCCCGCTACGCGGCGCTCGTCCGGGACCTGCTGGCCGCGGCCGGCACGCCCGGCGTGCGGTCCCGCGCCGCCAGGGCGTTCTCGACCTGGGTGCTCTGGTACGAGGGCGGCTTCCGGGAGGTCCTCGCCGCCGTCGGCGACCCGCTCGACCCGGCCGGCGCCCGTGACCTGCCGGTGCTGCGGGCGCTGCTGCGCACCGGCGCCGTCGGCGACGAGGTCCAGGACGTCCTGGACCGGCTCCTCAACGCCGGGACGAGCGCCGAGGCCCGCCGCCGGGTGAAGGCGATCGCCGCCGAGCTGTCCGGCGGGAGCGGCGCCGGCCGCGCCGGCGATCCCCTGCGCGCTCAGGCGGCGCGGGCCGTCGACCGGCTCGCGGCGCACCCGCTCTACCTCGGCGAGGCGATGCGGCTGGCGATCGCGCGCCTCCCGGGCGCCGAGGACGCCGAGCGGACCCCGGGCGGCCGCACGGCGGGCCTCACCACCGGGCTGCTGTCGATCGCCGGGCATCTCCGCGGCGACTCGGTGCTCGCCGTGGAGGTGTGCGAGGACCTGGCGAGGCGCTTCCGCCGGTACGGCGGCGGCTGCACGGTCCCGCCGCGCGAGCTGCTCCCGGCCGTGCTGCGCCTCCGCGAGCGGGACGACCTGTCGTCCCAGCTGCTGGCGCTCGCGCTCGCCGCCGTCGCCGGGCCCGCCGCCGGCTGGGCCCCGGCGTGGCGCGGGCTCCTGGACGGCCTGCGGGACTCGCGGTACGTCGCGGTCCAGCGGCGCGCCTGGGACATCGAAGCGGGCTGAGGCGGGCCGGCCCGCCCCTCGCCCCCCGCGGCCGGACGCCTCATTCGGCCGCGGGGGCGCGGCGGTTGCGCACCATCGTCACCGTGGTCCCGGCGGGGCCCGGGG
This sequence comes from Actinomadura sp. 21ATH, assembly GCF_041951345.1. NCBI lineage: Bacteria > Bacillati > Actinomycetota > Actinomycetes > Streptosporangiales > Thermomonosporaceae > Actinomadura > Actinomadura sp. 21ATH. The sequence goes on from NZ_JBGNUR010000008.1 coordinate 96,664, forward strand.
CGACCTCGACCGAGTCCATCAGCTCGCGCATCACCCGCAGCCCGCGGCCGCGGTCCGAGGGGCGCGGCTCGCGCCAGCGTCCCTCGTCGCTCAGCACCAGCCGGACCGCGCCGCCCGCGCACTCGCCCGCGACGCGGACCGGGCCGGGCTCGAAGCGGTAGCCGTGCTCGATCGAGTTCGCGGCGGCCTCGCTGCACGCCAGCACGATCTCGAAGGCGTCGTCGGGCTCGAGCCCGCGCGCCGCGAGCCAGCTCCCCAGCCGCTCGCGCAGCTCCGCCAGCCCCGCGCGGTCGCCGGTGAGCGCCAGCTCCAGGCCGGGCGGCGCCGGATCGGTGCGCAGCAGCAGGATCGTGACGTCGTCCTCGGACGCCGCGGCGGTCAGCGCCAGGAGGGCGTCGGCGGTGCGGTCCAGCGGCTCGGCCGGCCCCGCCAGCCGCTCGGCCAGCCGCGCCAGCCCCGAGTCGAGGCTCTCGCCGCGCCGCTCGACCAGCCCGTCGGTGTAGAGCAGCAGCGTGGAGCCGGGCGGGAACGCCAGCCGGGTCATCACCGGGTCGTCGGGCTCGCCGACGCCCAGCGGCGGGCCCAGCGCCGCGTTCAGGAACGACACCTCGCCGTCGGGGGTCAGGACCAGCGGCGGCGGGTGGCCCGCGTTGGCGTACTCGACCGTGCCGGCGGCCGGATCGACGACCGCGCAGCAGACCGTCACCATCACCTCCGCCGGCAGCGACTCGGCCAGCAGCGAGGTGAGCCGCAGCGCGCGGCCCGGCGGATGGCCCTCGGCGAGGTAGGCCGACAGCACCGCGCGCACCTGGCTCATCACCGCCGCGGCGCCGATGCCGTGCCCGCACACGTCGCCCACCGCCACGGCGACCCGGCCGTCGTGCACCGGGACCTGGTCGTACCAGTCGCCGCCGAGCCGGTCCTCGGCGGCCGGCCGGTAGCGGGCGGTGGAGGCGACGCCGGGGACGTCGGGCAGCCGGTCGGGCAGCACGCTGCGCTGGAGCGTGCTCGCCACCCGCGACTCCAGATCGAACTTGCGGGCCCGGCCCAGCGCCTGGGCGCCGAGGTCGGCGATCGCGATCAGGTCGTCGCGCTCGCTCTCCAGCGGTGCCCGCCACGACGGCAGCACGATCGACAGCGCGCCGACCGGCTCGCCCAGCAGGCTGATCGGCAGCAGCACGGCCAGGCCGCGCGCGTCCGGCGGCGGGCAGGCCGGGCAGGCCCCGCCGCCCTGCTCCGCGCGGCCCGTCCAGAACGGGCGGGGGCTGTCCATCATGGCGGCGAGCGCGGGCGGCGGCGGGTCGGCGGCCGGCATGCCGGCGGGCGCGGCGGGCGCGGCGGCGGGCGGCCCGCCGGCCCGGGGCCCGTACGCGCCGTCGCCGCCCGGTGGAGGCGGGGGCTCGTGGGCGGCGCCGGTGCAGGCCATGACGCGGAGCCCGGCGCCGGGGGCGCCGCCGAGTCCGACCACGGTGACCCGCGCGTCGATCTCGGTGGCGGCCTGCGCGTGGGCGGCGATGACCGCGGCGACCTGGTCGGCGGTCAGCGCGCTGGACAGCTCCGCCGCCAGCCGCTGCAGCCGGGCCGCCCGGCCCGCCGCCCGCTCCACCTTGGCGCGGGCGGCGCGCTCGGTGCCCAGCAGCCGGGCGTAGTCGAGGTGCAGCGCGAGCCGGCGCGCCAGCTCCTCGACGAGGTAGTCGTCCTCGGGGCTGAACGGCGGCCGGCCGGCGGCGCGGCGCATCCGCAGCGTGCCGATGCGCCGGCCCCCGGCCACCAGCGGCGCCGAGGAGACCCGGTTGCGGCCGGGGCGCGGGCCCACCGGGCCGGGCTCGTCCGGCGCGGCCGGCCCGGCCGGGTCGGCGCGGCTCCATGCCTCCTCGAGCCAGGAGTGCACGGTGGACTCGTCGAGCGCGCCCGCGCCGGCGGGCCGGGAGGAGTCGGCCAGCACCAGCGGGCGGGCCGCGGAGGCGCGGCCCCCGGACCGGCCCCCGGCGCTGCCCGGGCCGGGCGGCTCGATCGCGCAGAGGTCGGCGAACGCGGGCACCAGGAGCTGGCCCGCCAGCCGCAGCCGCGCGGTCAGCGACGGCGCGGTGTCGAGCGCGGTCGCGACGTCGGAGAGCAGCCGGTGGCGCTCCTGGTCGCGGCGGAACCCGGTGATGTCGACGCAGGTGCCGAAGAAGCCGGCGAACGTCCCGGCCGGGTCGTAGCACGGGAACCCGTGCAGGAGCACCCAGCCGTAGCCGCCGCCGGCCAGCCGCAGCCGGTACTGCAGCTCGAACGGGCGCCGCTCGGTCTCGGCGTCGCGGTAGGAGGCCCGGCAGCGCTCGCGGTCCTCGTCGTGGACCGCCGCCGACCAGCCGCCGGTCAGGTCCCACTGCTCGACCGGCCCCAGCACGGTGACGTGGTGCCCCGGCTCCGCGCCCTCGCCCGCGGGACGGGTCGGGCGGCAGCTCCAGAAGACGACCGGGCTGCCCTCCGGCCGGAGCAGCATGCGCCGCCCGCCGGCCCCGACCTCGAGTGGCAGGGACTGCGGGTTCTCGGCCGCGGGCTCCTGCGCGGCGCACCCGGCGGCGCGTTCTGCGGTGCGCTCGGCGGGGCGGCCGGGGGGCCGCTCGGGGGACGGTCCGGATGGCGCGCCGGGTTCGTGCCCGGCGCCTGTGTCGATCATGCGCATGTGTGGCACCTGCGGTTTCGCATGCGGTGAAGCAGCGAGATTAGCATTCGGAAAGGCGTCCCGCGGGACCATGTTCCGGTTCGGCGATGAACCGCGGCCATTGCAATATCGGGATATTTCTGGACATCTAATAAAGATCGCACCGGCGCTTGAGCGCTTTTCCGAAAGGCATGCGGGTCGGGTGTGGAAATGGCATGCTAACCGCGGAGGTAGGGCAGTGAGCGCTGAGTTCGATGACGGAAGGCTACGGATCACCCGGGTGACGGCGCCTCCCGGCCTGCGGGTCGAGGGAGAGGTCGACGCCGGCACCCGCGCGGCGTTCTCCCAGGTGCTGCGGACCGCGGTCGGGCGAGCACGGCAGGACCTGCACGTCGATCTGAGCAGGCTGCAACACATCGACCTCGGCGGCCTGCGCGTGCTGGCCGCCGCGGCGAACGCGCTGGACGGAGAGCTGACACTGGTGCTGGCCCCGCTGCCGTCCCGGCTGCGCCGGCTGATCGAGCTGGCCGGGTGGGACGACGTCGAGAAGCTCCGGATGGGCCCCGAGCCGTCCGGCCGCGGCCGGGAGGCGGAGCCGGACACGGGGCCCGGCGGGCCCGGCGGGCCCGGCGGGGAGGAGCCCGGCGGGGAGGATCCCGGCGGGGAGGAGCCCGGCGAGCCGTCCGGCGACACGCGGGTCGATGGGGGGACGCGATGAGCGCGCCGGCGGGAAGCCTTCTGCATCAGGGATCGATCTACGGATCCGACGCCGAATTCCTTGAGATGGCACTGCCGTTCGTCGAGGGCGGCATCGACGCCGGCGACCCGGTCCTGGTGGCCAGCACGGCCGCCAATATCGCATTGATCGACGCGACGCTCGGCGACCGCGCGGCCGGGGCCGAATTCGCCGAATCCGCCTATTTCGGCCGCCGGCCCCCGCAGCGGGTGGCGGCGTTCGCCCGCTACTGGCGCCGCGCCCGGCGGCGGGGCGGGCGGGTCCGCATCCTCGCGGAGCCGGTCTGGACGGGCCGCGCGGAGCGCGACGTGGCGGCCTGGCAGCGGATGGAGTCCGGGCTCAACGTGGCGCTCGCCGGCACCGACATGTGGATGATCTGCCCGTACGACGCCCGCGTCGTGCCCGGCCGCATCCTCGCCGAGGCCCGGCGCACCCATCCGTCGATGGTCGAGGGGAGCAAGAGCGTCGACAGCCGCGGCTACGCCGACCCGGTGGCGTACGCGCGCGAGCGGGACGCCGCAGCGCCGCTGCCTCCGGCGCCCGACGGGGCGCAGGAGTTCGTGTTCGCCGACGACCTGCGGCCGCTGCGCGGTTTCGTCGCCGCCCGGGCCCGCGCGCTCGGGATGGCCGAGCCCGCCGACGCCGCCACCGCCGCCGGCGAGGTCGCCACCTACCTCTCCCAGGTGGGCGGCCCGGCGCGGGTCCGCGTCTGGCTCGAACCCGGCGCCCTGGTGTGCGACTTCCACCAGGAGGGCGGCCGCGTCGCCGACCCGTTCATCGGGTTCCGCCCGCCGGGCCTGACCGCCCGGGCGGGCGACGAGATCTGGCTGGCGCGGCAGCTGACCGAGCGGCTGGAGATCCGCTCCACCGGAACGGGCTGCACCGTCCGGCTGTTCTGGCGCCCGCCCCGCTCGGCCGTGCACCTCGCCCCGTACGACTGAGCCGCATACCGGGCCGCCGGACGGACCGGCGGCCAGGCACCCGCCACCTCCGCGACGCGAGGGGGCCGCGCCGGGAGCCCCGCGCCCGGCCGCGACCGCGCGGCGACCCCGATGTCCGGGCGCCCCGCCTGACCGGGGCGCCCGGACCCCCGGCTCAGCCCGCCGGGACGGCCGCCGGGCCGGTCCGCTCGACCAGCCCGGCCAGCTCCGGCAGCACGGCGGCGGCCACGTCGATCTCGCGGTCGATGAGGCCGGCGGCGTGGAAGAGATCGGCCGCGCGCTGCTGCTCGGCGACGAACTCCGCGCCGACCGGCCGGAGCCCGAACGGGCGGCGGCGCAGGGCGTTCTCCCAGGCCGCGACGTCGCCGCCATCGTCGGCGGCGAACAGCGCGGCCGCCCCGGCGGGGTCCTCGCGGATCCAGGCGTCGGACTCCTGGAGCGCGGCCACGATCGCGGCGAGCTCGTCGCGGTGCCGCTCGGCGAAGTCGCGGCGGGTGAACCACAGCGAGCGGTGGCTGAACAGCCCCTCGGTCTCCACCAGCGTGACGAGCTCCGCCTCCGCCTCGACCCGGGTCAGCGCCGGGTACGAGCCGACCCAGGCGTCCACCTCGCCGCCGAGGAAGAGGTCGGCGGCGCCGGCGTAGGCGTCGACGGGCTCGATGTCGTCCCAGGTGAGGCCGGCGCCGTCGAGCGCGAACAGCAGCAGCGTGGTCTGCCAGGAGCCGTGCCCGAGCGCGACCCTCCTGCCCTTGAGATCGGCGGGGGAGGCGATGCCGGAGCCGGCGCGGGCGACGAGCCGGCCGTTCTCGTGCCGGGGGTCCGAGACGGCGACGTACACGATGTCGTGGCCCTTGGCCTGGGCGGTGACCGGCGGCGTGGAGCCGGTGCCGATGAAGTCGTACCCGCCGTCGAAGAGGTGGTCGCCGTGCGGGGACGGCAGCCCCTCGGCGGGCGACGGGCGCGCGCCGGCGGGCAGCGACCGCAGGTCCACCCATTCCACGCCGGGCAGGGTGCGCTCCAGGATGCCGCGGTGCCGCAGCACCCAGAGCGAGTTGTTGCTGGGGAAGTAGCCGACCTTGACGCTCATCAGGTTCCCTTCGATGCGGTGAGCGGTGCGGAATGTGAGGAGGGGCCAGAGGAGGAGGAGGTGCCGGGGCGGCCGCGCAGCAGGGGCAGCACGCGCTCGCCGACCCGGTACGCCTCCTCCAGATGGGGGACGCCGGCGAGGACGAACGCGCCGACGCCGAGCCCGATCAGCTCGTCGAGCCGGGCGGCGACCTGCTCGTACGAGCCGACCAGCCCGAACGCCGGCCCGCCGCGCAGCAGGTGGAAGCCGCCCCACACGTTCGGGGACGCCTCCAGCTCGCGGAAGCCGCGCACCGGCCAGTCGACGAACGACTGCCCGCGCAGCCAGCCGACCGAGTCGCCCGCGGCGTCGGGGCCGTCCAGCAGCGCCGGGTCGACGTGCCGCCAGCCGCGCCGGATCTCGTCCCACGCCTCGTCCTCGGTCTCGCGGGCGAGCACGTCGATCCGCACCGCGAACCTGGGGGCGCGCCCGATGCCCGCGCTCGCCTCGCGGACCCGGTCGAACTTCTCGGCCAGCGCGGGGAACGGCTCCAGCCACGACAGGTAGTGGTCGGCGTGCCGGCCGGCGGCGCGGATCGCGGCGGGCGAGGAGCCGGAGAAGTAGATCTCGGGGAACGGCTGCCCGGCCAGCTCCGCGGGCAGGCCCGCGCCCTCGACCCGGTAGAAGCGGCCGTCGTGGTCGAACGGGCCGCCGTCCCACACGCCCTTGAGGACGTCCAGGAACTCCGAGGTGCGGGCGTAGCGGTCGTCGTGGTCGACCCGGTCGCCCCACCACAGCTGGGCGGGCCCGCCGCCGCCGGAGATGACGTTGTAGACCAGCCGCCCGCCGGTGGCGCGCTGGAGGCTCGCCGACATCCGCGCCGCCTGCACCGGGTGCAGGAAGCCGGGCTGGTAGGCGACCATGAACCGGTACGTCGTGGTCTCGCGGGCCAGGCTCGCGGCGGCCGCCCACGGGTCGTCGGTGAACGGGAACGACGGCAGCAGCCCGCCGACGAACCCGGCCGCCTCCGTCGCCCGCGCGACGTCCGCCATGTGGTCGAGGTGGGTGTGGCCGTCGGGGCGGCCGTCCCGGAGGCCGGGCGCGATCCGGCCGGGGGCGTCCGGCGCCCAGTCCCCGCGGCTGGCGAGGCGGCGGCGCAGCGACGGCTGGTCGCCGTGGGTGCCGACGCGCCAGTAGATGTCAATCGGCATGCTCGGTCTCCTTCCGGGGCCCGGCGAGCAGGGGGAGCAGCTGCTCGCCGAGCCGGTAGATCTCCTCGATGCGGGGCCGGGCGTCCAGGAAGAACGCGGTGACGCCGCGCGCCGCGTACTCCCGGATCGCCTCGGCCGCCGCCGCGTACGACCCGACGACGCCGGCCGGCGGGTCCCCGGCGGCGGTGCGGCGGCGCGCCTCGGCCAGCGCCTCCTCCTCGTCCTCGCGCGCCAGGACCGGCAGCGCCACCCCGAACGCGGGCGCCCGGCCGAGCGCGGCGGCGCGGTCGCGCAGCTCGGGGACCAGCGCGCCGAGGTCGTCGGCGGGCCCGAAGACGTGCACGTCGGCGTGCCGGGCCGACAGGTCCAGCGCCTCGGGCGAGGTGCCCGACAGGTGGACGCGGGGGAAGGCGCCGCCCGCGAGCGGCCCGGCGAACCCGCCCGCGAGGACCTGGAAGTAGCGGCCCTCGTAGGTGTAGCCCTCCTCGTGCCAGACGCCCTTGGCGACGGTCAGGAACTCGGCGGCGCGCGCGTACCTGTCGGCGCCCGTGAGGAAGTCGCCCTGCGCGCGGGCGGTGGCCTCGTCGAGGTCCACCTCCACCCGCCAGTCGAGCCGGTTCGACGAGAACCGCTGCAGCGACGCCGACACCTTCGCCGCGTACACCGGTGTCGCGATCCCGGGGTGGAAACCGGCGGCCGCGCGCAGCCAGCGGTTGTGCCGCAGCACGCCCGAGGCCACCACGAACGACTCCTCGCCGCCGGCGTCGAAGGGCGCCAGCACGCCGTGGAAGGTCGCGATCTCGGCGGCGCGGGCGATCTGCGCCAGCTGGTCGTACGGCCCGTACGCGCCGCCCCGGAGATCGGTCACGAACGGCGGCAGCGCGCCCGGCCCCCGCTCCTCGCCGCGCGAGGGCAGGACGATGTGGAACCGAAGCGACTCGCTCATGCTGTGTCTCCCGTTCGCCTCATGCCGGGACTCCTTCGCGTGCTTCGCGGGCGTGGCGGAGGGGTTCGGGGGCGACCCAGGCGTCCAGGTCGACGTCGGCGTCCAGGAATCCGTGCACGAGCAGGAAGTCCTTCTGGACGCGCAGCAGCTCCAGCCGCTCAGGTGACAGGCCGGGGTGCAGCGAGCGGTGGAAGCCGTCGCGGTACGCGGTCGCGACGCCCTCGGCCGCCGACCGCGTCTCGCGGGCCAGGATCGCCCGGACGCCGGGCAGGTCGCCCGCGGCCCAGTCCGCGGCCCGCAGCGCCTGCTCCAGGAACGCCGCGACCAGGTCGGGGCGCTCGTCCAGCAGCCGCTCGTGGACGGTGATCGGGCGGGGCGTGCCGTTGTTGACGCGGGTCCGCGGATCGGGGTGGGCGTCCAGGTCGACACCGACCTCCAGGCCCAGCTCGCGGGCCTGGTCGGCGGCGCGCGCGCCCTTGGCGTACACCGCGTCCACGTCGCCGCGGGCCAGTTCCGCCAGGCCCGGCCACGACAGGGCGCGGTCGCGCGCGTCCCGTCCCACCGACGGCGCCAGGCCGGCGCCCACCTCGGTGAACGTGACGTCGTCGAGGGAGAGGCCGCCCTGCGCGAGCGCGCCCTTGATCCCGTGCAGGGCCATGGCGCGGGGAAAGCTGGTGGCGCGGGTGGCGGCCCAGCCGGGCAGCGCGACCCGGGCACCGCGCAGGTCCGCCGGTGCGGTGATGCCCGAGCCGGGGCGGACGAGGATGGACTGCCACTCCTCGATCCAGGTCAGCCCGATCAGCCGGGTCGGGGCGCCCGCCGAGCGGGCCGCGAGCGCGGGCACGCTGCCGCCCTCCCGGAACAGCCCGGGCAGGCCGTGGTCGAAGTGGTGCCGGGCCAGCTCGGGACCGGCGTCCTGGAGGACGCCGACCGGCAGCCCGCCGAACGCGCCGGCGAGCGTGCCGCGCGCGTGCGCGAGCCCGCTCGCGGTGGGCACCGGGCAGCGGGTGAACCAGATCTTGTCGATCGCGTCGGTGTCGGGCACGTGGCCTCCTCAGGTCGCGGGGTCGGAGATGACGCCCAGGTGGGCGAGGAACGAGCGGCGGTCGGCGGCCGCGGCGGGGTCGTCGCGGTCGCGGGGGCGTGGCCGGCCGATGGCGCGGTCGGCGGCGAACGCGCCGCCGCTGAGCACCGCGACCCGGTCGGCGAGCCGCAGCGCCTCGTCCACGTCGTGGGTGACCAGCAGCACCGCCGGGCGGTGCCGCGCGCACAGCTCGGCGACCAGGTCCTGCATCCGCAGCCGGGTCAGGGCGTCGAGCGCGGCGAACGGCTCGTCGAGCAGCAGCACCTGCGGGTCGCGGACCAGCGCCCGCGCGAGCGCCACCCGCTGCGCCTCGCCGCCCGACAGCGTCGCGGGCCGGGCGCGCTCGTACCCGTCCAGGCCGACCTCGCGCAGCGCCTCCCGCGCCGCCGGGCGGGCCGAGCGGGGCAGGCCGAGCGTCACGTTCGCCAGGACGCGCCGCGCGTGGACCAGCCGCGGCTCCTGGTAGACGGCCGTCCGGCGCGGGGCCGTCAGGACGGTGCCCGCGTCGGGGCGTTCCAGCCCGGCCAGGACGCGCAGCAGCGTCGTCTTGCCGGTGCCGCTCGGGCCGAGCAGCGCGACGAACTCGCCCCGGTGGACGTCGAGGTCGATGCCGCCGAGCACGGTCTTCGCGCCGTACGACTTGCGCAGCCCGCGGATCCGCACGGCCAGGTCGCCGCGGCCCTCGCCGGTCACCGGGCCACCAGCCGTTCCAGGGCGCGGACCGCCAGGTCGATGACCAGGCCGAGCAGCGCGTAGATGAGGACGCAGAGGACCATGTAGTCGTTGCGGTAGTACTGCTGGGCCAGCGTCACCAGGTAGCCGATGCCCTCGGTGGCGCCGATCTGCTCGGCCGCGATGAGGCCGGTGAGCGAGACCGACAGCCCGATCCGCAGCGCCATCAGGATGCTGGGCAGCGCGCTCGGCACCACGACGGCGGCGGCCAGCCGCGGCCCGCGCAGGCCGAACCCGCGCGCGGCCTCCACGACCTTGCGGTCCACGCCCCGCACGCCGAGGTAGGTGTAGGCGTACACGGGGGCGAGCGTGGCCACCGCGATCAGCACGATCTTGAACGTCTCGCCGACCCCGAACCAGGAGATGAACAGCGGGACCAGCGCCAGGAACGGGACGGCGCGCTTCATCTGGAGCGTCGGGTCGATCAGCTCCTCGCCCAGGGCGGACAGCCCGGCGGCGATGCCGAGCAGCAGCCCGAGCCCGGCGCCGGCCAGCACGCCCAGCGCCGCCCGCCGCGCGGAGGCCGCCAGGAAGTCGGCGAGCTGCCCGGTGGAGACCAGCTCGCCGAACGCCGCGGCGACCGCGCCGGGGCCGGCCAGCACGTCCGCCGGGATCCGGCCCGAGGACGTCCCGTACCACCAGGCGGCGAGCAGCAGCAGCGGGACGCTCGCGCGCAGCGCCAGGGACAGCCCCGGCGGGCGGCGGCGCGGCCCGTACGAGGGCGGCGGCTCCAGCCCGGCCGGTGCGGCGGCGGCCGGAGGTGCGCCCGCCTCCTGGAGGGTCACGGCCGTGTCCCGGACGTGAGGGCCGCGCGCAGGTCGAAGATGGCGTCCTCGGGCCGGACCGCCGTCCTGATCACGCCGTTGGCGCTGAAGACGTCGCTGACGGCCTTGACGTACGCGCCGTCCTCGCGGGCCGCGTGCCGTGGCACGTTCCCGTGCCGGGCCTTGGCGATGTCCTCGGCGAGCCGGGCGCCGGTCACGGCGGTCGGGCCCTTCTTCAGGAAGACGTTCTGGAACTTCTCCGGCTCGCGGCGCTCCTGCTCCGACAGCTCGCGCAGGACGTCCAGGAACGTGCCGACGGCCTCGGGGTGCCGGTCGAGCAGTTCGGTGCGGGCGGCCCAGATGTTGAGGTCCTTGTCGGGCAGGTCGCGGCTCTGCCGGAGGACCCTGGCGCCCTTGGCGACGACCTCCGGGTACGCGCGGACGATCGCCCACCAGGCGTCCACCTTGCCGGTGGCGAACGCCGAGGCGGCCTGGTCGGGGTTGAGGTAGACGCGCTGGACCCGGGCGGCCGGGATCCCGGCCTCCTTGAGCGCGAGCAGCAGCAGGTACTCGCCGCGCCCGCCCTTGTTGACCGCGATGCGCTTGCCCACCAGGTCGTGGACGGACCTGGCCGGGCTGCCCGCGGGGACGACCAGGCCGTCCTCGCGTGGCGCGGCCCTGTCGGTGACCGGGTCGGTGAACGCGAAGATCTTGATGTCGCGGCTGGTGGACAGGTAGCCGAGCGCGGGGGAGACGGCGCCCTCCAGGACGTTGACCGAGCGGGAGCGGACGGCGTCGATGGTCGCGGTGAACGACGCGTACGAGCCGCCCCACTCGACCCGGGCGCCCACGGCCTTCAGCCGCTTCTCCAGGATGCCCTCGCGCTTGGCGTAGGCGAGGACGCCCTCGTTGCCGGGGTCCTTGAGCCGGAGCACCGCGCCGGTGCCCGGCCCGCCGGCCGAGGCGGAGCCGTCGCAGGCGGCGGCCGCCGGGCCGAGGAGTGCTGCGGCGGCCGCGCAGGCGAGGAGCCGCGAGCGGCGCGGGCGCGGTCGGTGACGGAATGTCGGCATGGTGATGAGGCCCCTTGTCTGGGCGCGCACGGAGGTACCCGGCGCGCGGGATCTGTGAGGTGAGCGAGGTGAGGTGAGGTGAGGGAACCGCGCCGGCGTCAGGGGGACGCGGAGGTCACGGAGGCCACGGAGGTCGCGGAGGTCGCGGAACGGTGCGGGGAGGGCCCGGAGGGCGCGGTCACCGACAGAGGGTGCTGTCCAGGCGCATGTGGTCGACCACGCGCCGTACGACCAGGCTGACGTGCGGCATATTTCCTATAATTCAGGTAGGGATTGCATAAGTCAAGCGCGGCGCCTCGGGTTAGCCTGCGGCGGAGGGGCCGGTAGCCTCGTTCGGTAAAGCGAACATGATCTCGGGTGGACCGCGGAGGACGCATGGCAGAGCACGCCGGCACGGATTCGGGCGCGACGGATCCGGGGGCGACGCGATCCGCCGACACGGAGATCGGCGAGGCCCCGGCCGTGGGCTCGGTCCGCGACATGCTGGCGGCCAACCTGCGGCGCGCCCGCGCCGAGCTGGGCCTGTCGCTGTCGGAGCTGTCCCGCCGGTCGAAGATCGGCAAGGCGACGCTGTCCCAGCTGGAGGCGGGCGCGGGCAATCCGACCATCGAGACGGTGTTCAGCCTGTCGCGGGTGCTGGAGGTGCCGATCTCGGACCTCCTCGACCCGCGCCGCCCGTCCGGGCTGACCGTGGTCCGCGCGGCGAACGTCGAGGTGCTGCGCGGCGAGGGGGTGGACCTGCGGCCGCTGCGCGGCATCGAGTCCGGTGACGCGATCTTCGAGGTGTACGACCAGCGGGTCCGCGCGGACTCCCGCCAGGACTCGCTCGGCCATGTCGGCACCGAGCACACGATCGTGCAGGCGGGCCGGCTGGGCGTTCGGGTGGACGACCGGGAGGTCGAGCTCGGGCCGGGCGACTACGTCGGTTTCGAGGCCCGGCTGCCGCACAGCTACATCGCCCTGGACGGCCCCGTGCGGTCGGTCCTGCTCCTGCAGTACCGCACTGACCAGCGGCTTCACTCCTCGGTGGGGCATCCGGCCTGTTTGGCGGAGTCGCCCTGAGGGCACCCCATTGACACCGTTCGGGTCACCGTTCTAACCTCGGCGTCGTTCGGTTTAACGAACGATGTCGGGAGGATTGCGTGCGGGTTGTGGTGCTGGGCGCCGGGATCATCGGCGCGGCCTGCGCTCGCGAGCTGGCGCTCGCCGGCCACGCGGTCACCGTCCTGGAACGGGGCGGCCCCGCGGCGGCGACCACCGCGCACGGCGAGGGCAACGTCCTGGTGTCCGACAAGGGCCCCGGCCCCGAGCTGGAGCTGGCGAAGCTCTCCCGCCGCCTGTGGCCGGAGGTGCTGGACGGGGCCGCCGGCGCCGCGGCGGCCGAGTGGGACCCCAAGGGCGGCATCGTCGTCGCCACCACCGGCGACGGCGCCCGCGAGCTGGAGCGCTTCGCCGCCTCCCAGCGCGCGGCGGGCATCGACGCCCGGCCCATGGACGCCGCCGAGCTGGCCGCGGCCGAGCCGCACCTGACCCGCGACACCACCGCCGCCGTCGCCTACCCCGGGGACGCCCAGGTCCAGCCGGCCGGCGCCGCCGGCGTGCTGCTGGCCGCCGCGCTGCGGGCGGGCGCGGAGCTGCGCACCGGCTGCGAGGTCCTCGGCGCGGACACCGCCGGCGGCCGCATCACCGGAGTGCGCACCACGCTCGGCCGGGTCGGGGGCGACGCCTTCGTCAACGCCGCCGGCCCCTGGTCGGGCGCGCTGGCGGCCCGGCTCGGCGCCCCCGTCGACGTCCGCCCCCGCCGCGGCGAGGTCCTGGTCACCGCGCCGATGCCGCCGACCGTCTTCCACAAGGTCTACGACGCCGACTACGTCGGCGCGGTCGGGAGCGGCGCCGGCGACCTGCAGACGTCCGCCGTGGTGGAGTCCACCCGCGCCGGCACGCTCCTGCTGGGCTCGTCCCGCCGCCGGGTCGGCTTCGACGACCGGCTGCGCCCCGAGGTGCTCGCGGCGGTCGCCGCCAAGGCGCTGCGGCTGTTCCCCGGCCTGGCGGGCGTCCCGGTGATGCGCGCGTACGGCGGCTTCCGCCCGTACGTCCCCGACCACCTGCCGGTCATCGGCGAGGACCCGCGGCTGGCCGGCCTCTGGCACGCGAGCGGCCACGAGGGCGCCGGGATCGGCCTCTCGGTCGGCACCGCGCGCGTCCTGTCGGACCTGCTGCACGGCCGGGACCCCGAGATCGACGCCGCGCCGTTCCGCGCCGGCCGCCCCGCCGTCCTGGGCGGGCCCGCTTCCGTACCCGAGGGGGAGAACCGATGAGCCCGCGACTCGTACCGGCCGGGGCCGACGCCGTGGGGCGGACCGAGACCCCGCTGACCATCACCGTGGACGGCGAGCCGCTGCCCGGCGTGGCCGGCCAGACCATCGCGGGCGTGCTGCTGGCCGCGGGCCGCCGCTCCTGGCGCGCGGGCCCCTCCGGCGCGCCGCGCGGCGTCTTCTGCGGCATCGGCGTCTGCTTCGACTGCCTGGTCACGGTGAACGGCGCCCGCGACGTCCGCGCCTGCCGCCGCCGCGCCGCCGACGGCGACGCCGTCATCACCCAGTCCCGCGCGGATGGGCGCGCGGAGCGCGCGGAGAAGGAGGAGCGCTGATGGGCCGCCGCGAGGCGATCGCCGCGGGCCGGACCCGCGCGCGCACGGAGGAGGCCCGGTGACGCGGCACGTCGTGATCGTCGGAGCCGGGCCCGCCGGGCTCGCGGCCGCCGCCGCCGCGCTGCGCGCCGGTGCCCGGGTGACCCTGCTCGACGCGGCCGAGGCGCCCGGCGGCCAGTACCACCGCATGCCGCCGGCGGCGTTCGCCGCCGAGCGGCCCGGGCGGCTGCACCACGGCTGGGACGACTTCGAGCGGCTGCGCGACCACGTCCTCGGCCACCCGCGGTGCGCGTGGTGGGCCGAGAGCGCGGTGTGGTCCCTGGAACGTTCCGAACCGGGCGCGGACCGGCCGCCGCGGGTGCACGTCCTGCGCGGCCCCGCCGACGGGGAGGGGCGCGAGCGCCGCGTCCTCGACCCGGACGCGCTGGTCCTGGCGCCCGGCGCGCACGACCGGGTGCTGCCGTTCCCCGGGTGGGAGCTGCCCGGGGTGTTCACCGCCGGCGCCGCGCAGGCCCTGGCCAAGGGCGAGCGCCTCGCCGTCGGCGACGACGTCGTGATCGCCGGCTCCGGCCCGTTCCTGCTGCCGGTCGCCGCGTCGCTGCTGGAGGCGGGCTCGCGCGTCCGCGAGGTGCTGGAGGCCAACCCGCCCGCGGCCGTGCTGCGCGGCTGGGGACGCCGCCCCTGGGAGCTGGCCTCCCAGACCGGCAAGGCCGCCGAGCTGGCCGAGTACGCGGCGCTGCTGGCCCGGCACCGCGTCCCGTACCGGATGGGCCGCGCCGTCGTGGAGGCCCGCGGCGACGGCCGCGTGGAGGAGGTGGTCACCGCCCGGCTGCGCGCCGACTGGTCGGTGGTCCCCGGCACCGCGCGAACCGTCCCGGTCGACGCGGTGTGCGTCTCCCACGGCTTCACCCCGCAGCTCGAACTGCCCGTCGCCGCGGGCTGCGCGCTGCGGCGCGTCTCGGCGGCCGAGTCGTACGTCGAGGTGGACGGCGGCCTGCGGACCTCCGTCCCCGGCGTGTACGCGGCCGGGGAGATCACCGGGATCGCCGGCGCCCCCGCGGCCCGCGCCGAGGGGCTGCTGGCCGGCTGGCTCGCCGGCGGCGGCGCGGCGGGCGCGCCCGAGGCCGGCCGGCTGCGCGCGCGCGTCGAGCAGGGCGCCCGCTTCGCCGCCCGGCTCGCCGCGGCGCATCCGATCGGCGGCGGCTGGCCCGGCTGGCTGCGCTCCGGAACGATCGTGTGCCGGTGCGAGGAGACCTCGTACGGCGACCTCCGCGCGGCGGCCGGGGATCGCGCGGGCGGCGCCGCGCGGGCCGTGAAGCTGCGCACCCGCGCCGGGCTCGGCCCGTGCCAGGCCCGGATGTGCGGGCCGACCGTCGCCGAGCTGCTGGCCCGCCGCGCCGCCGGCACGCCGGGGCGCCCCGCCGAGGGGCTCGCCGCGGCCACGCCCCACCACAGACCGCTCGCCCAGCCGATCCGGCTCGGCGAGCTCGCCACCCCTCCCGTATCACCCGATTCACCCCCTGATGAGAAAGAGAACGCCCGATGAGCAGTGAGAAGAAGGTCGAGAGCCTCGGCGGCGTCATCGTGGCGACGGCCCTGCCGTACTACGAGGACGCCTCCGCGCCCGCGGGCCTGGCGGTCGACTACGACCGGTTCGCCGAGCACTGCCGCTGGCTGGTCGACAGCGGCTGCCGCGGCGTGGGCCCCAACGGCTCGCTCGGCGAGTACTCGTCGCTGACCGACGAGGAGCGCCGCCGCGTCGCCCGTACCGCGGTGGAGACCGTCGGCGCCGACGGCGTCGTGGTGGTCGGCGTCCACGGACCCGGCTCCCACCAGGCGCGGCACTGGACGGAGATCGCGGCCGAGGACGGCGCGGACGGCGTGCTGTGCCTGCCGCCGACCATGTACCGCGCCAACCGCGGCGAGGTCATCGCCCACTACGAGGCGGTCGCCTCCGTCGGCCTCCCGGTCATGATCTACAACAACCCGATCGACACCAAGGTCGACCTGACCCCCGACCTGGTCGCCGAGATCGCGCAGATCGAGAACATCGTCGCGATCAAGGAGTTCTCCGGCGACGTGCGGCGGATCCTGGAGATCAAGGAGAAGGCGCCCGGCATCGAGATCGTCGCCGGCGCCGACGACGTGACCCTGGAGGCGCTGCTGATGGGCGCCACCGGCTGGTTCGCCGGATTCCCCAACGTGTTCCCCGCCGAGTCGGCCGAGCTGTTCGAGCTCGCCACCGCCGGCCGGCTGGAGGAGGCCCGGGCCCTGTACGAGCCGCTGGTCGCCGCGTTCCGCTGGGACTCGCGCACCGAGTTCGTCCAGGCGATCAAGCTCGGCATGGAGCAGGTCGGCCGGTACGGCGGCCCCAGCCGCCCGCCGCGCGGCCCGCTCGTGGACGAGCACCGCGCCGGCGTCACCGCCGACATGGCCCGCGCCATCGACGCGCTGAAGCAGCGGAACGGCTGATGCGCGCGCGCCGTACGATCAGCGCGGTCGACTCCCACACCGAGGGGATGCCGACCCGCGTGGTCACCGGCGGCGTGGCGCCGATCCCCGGCGCCACCATGGCCGAGCGCCGCCGGTACGCGATCGGGCACCTGGACGGCCTGCGCCGCTTCCTGGTGGACGAGCCGCGCGGGCACGCCGCGATGAGCGGCGCGATCCTGCAGCCCCCGACCCGCCCGGACGCCGACTGGGGCGTGCTCTACATCGAGGTGAGCGGGTTCCTGCCGATGTGCGGCCACGGCACCATCGGCGTCGCGACCGTCCTGGTCGAGACCGGGATGGTCGAGGTCACCGAGCCGGAGACCGTCGTGCGGCTGGACACGCCCGCGGGCCTGGTCGAGGCCCGGGTGGCGGTCCGCGACGGCGCCGCCGAGCACGTCACGCTGCGCAACGTCGCCTCGTTCACGCTCGAACGGGATGCGGCCGTGACCGTCCCGGGGCTCGGCGAGGTGCGCTACGACATGGCGTACGGCGGCAACTTCTACGCCATCACCGAGCTGGCCGCGCTCGGGCTCCCGTTCGACCGGGCCCGCAAGGACGACATCCTGCGGGCCGGGCTCGACATCATGGCCGCGATCAACGAGCGGAACCGGCCGGCCCATCCCGAGGAGCCCGGGATCGGCGGCTGCAAGCACGTCCAGTTCCTGGCGCCCGGCTCGGACGCGAAGCACTCGCGCAACGCGATGGCGATCCATCCCGGCTGGTTCGACCGGTCGCCCTGCGGCACCGGCACGTCGGCGCGGATGGCGCAGCTGCACGCGCGCGGCGAGCTGCCGCTGCACGCCGAGTTCGTGAACGAGTCGTTCATCGGCACCCGCTTCACCGGCCGGCTCGTCGGCACCGCCGAGGTCGGCGGGCTCCCCGCCGTCCTGCCGGAGTTCACCGGGCGCGCCTGGATCACGGGAACGGCCGGCTACCTCCTCGACCCGGCCGACCCCTTCCCCGAGGGCTTCACGCTTTGACAGCGGGCCCGATCGAGCGCGGCAGAGCTTCGCGATCCGTCCGGTGAGGCCCGCTTCCTGCGCCGCCTCACCGGACGGGCGACGCGCTCGCGCGGCGGCCGAGGCCGCCGTCACCCTTCTCCGTTACTCCTCACCTGTGCAGGAGGGACCCCCCTTGTCCCGAGTCATGCCAGAAAAGCGTCCCCCGCAGGCCCCGCCAGGGGGACTGTTCACCCGAGCCAAACTGTTCCGACTCAAGCCCATCGACTCCTCGGAGGAGGAGACCGAGGGCGGCCTGCGCCGCACGATGGGCCTGTGGCAGCTGGTCGCCCTCAGCCTTGGCGGCCTGGTCGGCGCGGGCGTCTTCTCGCTCGCCGGCGTCGTCGCGCACGAGGACGCCGGGCCCGGCGTGATGATCTCGTTCCTGATCGCGATCATCGCCAGCAGCGCGGCCGCCCTCTGCTACGCCGAGTTCGCCGGGATGATCCCGAAGGCCGGCTCCGCCTACACCTACTCCTACGCCACCCTCGGCGAGCTGGTCGGCTGGGCGATCGGCTGGGACCTCCTGCTGGAGTACACCGCGATCGTCGCGGTCGTCGCCATCGCGATCTCCGGCTACCTGTCGTACCTGTGCGATCAGATCGGCCTTGACCTGCCCACGTGGGCGCTCGGCGCGCCCGGCACCGGCGCCGGCCACAAGGTCGACCTGTTCGCGGCGGCGCTGTGCCTGCTGCTGGCCTTCGTGCTGTCGCGCGGGACGAAGGAGTCGGCCCGCTTCGAGACCATCCTGGTCGTGGTCAAGCTGGGTATCGTGGCACTAGTGATCATCGCCGGCGCCTTCCACATCTCGGGCGGGAACTACACGCCGTTCCTGCCGTTCGGCCTCGGCGGCGCCATCACCGGCGCGGCGACCACGTTCTTCGCCGTGTACGGCTACGACGCGATGAGCGCGGCGGCCGAGGAGAGCGCCGAGGCCAAGAAGGTGCTGCCCAAGGCCATCCTGATCTCGCTCGGCATCGCCGCGGTGATCTACATCTTGGTCTGCGTCGTCATGATCGGCATGCAGGACTACCGGGAGATCGACGTCAAGAGCCCGTTCTCCAGCGGTCTCGCCTCGGTCGGCCTGGCCTGGCTCGGCACCATCGTCGCGGTCGGCGCCGTGCTGGGCGTGGCGACCTCGGCGATGGCGAACATGCTCGCGGTCACCCGCGTCTGGTTCTCGATGAGCCGGGACGGGCTGCTGCCGGAGTACTTCGCGAAGAACCACCCGCGCCGCGCCGTCCCCACCCGGGTGATCTGGCTCGTCGGCATCGGCTCGGCGGTCATCGCCGGCCTGCTGCCGATCCGCGAGGTCGCCGACCTGACCAACATCGGCATCCTGTCGGCCTTCATCGTGGTCGCCGCGGCCATCATGGTGATGCGCAGGACCAGGCCGGACCTGCCGCGCTCGTTCCGCACCCCGCTGGTGCCCCTGGTGCCGCTGGTCGGGATCGGCTTCTCGGTGTGGCTGATCTCCAACCTCGACTGGGTGACCTGGGCGCGGTTCGCCGGCTGGATGGCGCTCGGACTGATCGTTTACGGCCTGTACGGCTACCGCAACTCGGTGGAGAACCGCCGGGGCATCGACGAAGGGAGCAGCGCATGACCAGCGCGACGGACCAGGCGGTCGCGGCCGCCGTAGCCGCGGCGGACGCGTGGGCGGCCGCGCCGCCCGGGGACCGGGCACGGGCGCTGGAGGCGGCCGCGGACGCGCTGGAGGCGGCGCGCGCCGAGCTCGTCCCGCTGGCCGACTCCGAGTCCCACCTCGGCGACGCCCGGCTGAACGGCGAGCTGACGCGCACCACGTTCCAGCTCCGGCTGTTCGCCGAGCAGGTGCGCGCGGGCGGCCTGTACGACGCCCGCATCGACCGCCCCGACCCCGACTGGCCCACCGGCCCCCGCCCCGACCTGCGCCGCTACCGCACGGCGGTGGGCCCGGTGCTGGTGTTCGCGGCGAGCAACTTCCCGTTCGCGTTCAGCGTCGCGGGCGGCGACACCGCCTCCGCGCTGGCCGCCGGGTGCCCCGTGGTGGTCAAGGCCCACCCCGGCCACCCGGAGCTGTCCCGCCGGACGGCCGCGATCGTCGCCGCCGCCCTCGAGGGCGCCGGGGCGCCCGCCGGCGTGTTCGGCCTGGTCGAGGGCGAGCAGGAGGGCGTGGACGCGCTCCGGAACCCCGGCATCAAGGCCGCGGCGTTCACCGGCTCCGAGCGCGGCGGGCTCGCCCTGGCGAAGATCGCCGCCGAGCGTCCCGAGCCCATCCCGTTCTACGGCGAGCTCGGCAGCACCAACCCGGTCGTGGTCACCGCCGGCGCGGCCAGGGCGCGCGCCGAGGAGATCGCCAAGGGGTACGTGGGGTCGGTCACCCAGGGCGCCGGCCAGTTCTGCACCAACCCGGGCATCCTCTTCGTCCCCGCGGGCGACGGCCTGGTGGACCGCATCGCGGCGCTGATCGGCGAGGTCGCGGCGGCCCCGATGCTGAACGACCGGATCGAGGCGGGCTTCCTGTCGGCGGCGGACGCCCTCGGCGAGCGGCCCGGCGTCCGGCGCCTGGTCTGGCCGGCGGACGGCTCGGCCGCGCCGCGCCTGCTGGCGATGGACCTGGCCGCGTTCGCCGCGGACTACCAGGCCGCCGCGCAGGAGTGCTTCGGCCCGCTCGGCCTCGTCGTCGCCTACGAGGACCTCCGCGCGGTCGCCGAGGTGCTGGCCAAGCTCCCCGGCCAGCTCACCACGTCCCTGCACGCCGAGGCGGACGAGACCGGCGAGCTGGCCGACCTGGCCGGCGTGCTGGCCGAGCGCAGCGGCCGCGTGCTGTGGAACCAGTGGCCCACCGGCGTCTCGGTCACCCACGCCATGCAGCACGGCGGCCCGTTCCCGGCCACCACCACCCCGGCGACCACGTCGGTCGGCACGGCGGCCGCCGAGCGGTTCCTGCGCCCGGTCACGTACCAGAACTGGCCGCAGGACCTCCTGCCGCCGCCGCTGCGCGACGACAACCCGTGGAAGGTCCCGCAGCTGCTCAACTGACGGCCGGCCGAGGGGGCCGGCCCGCCGCCGGCCCCCTCAGCCGAGCTGCGCCGCCAGCTTCGCCAGGGCCGTCTCCGACGGGCTGCCCTCCTCGGCCGTCACCGTGACGAACTGGTGGTCCACGGTCCCGGGCAGGACCATCCCGATGTAGTCGAGCGAGAGCCTGCCGACGACCGGATGCAGGTACTCCTTGCGGCCGATCCCCGGCCCCTTCACGTCCTGCCGCTCCCACCAGTCGCGGAACTCCGGGCTGCTCTCCGCCAGCTCGCGGACCAGCGCCCGCGTCGCGGGGTCGCCCGGGTCGCGGCCGGTCGCCGTGCGCAGCTGCGCGACGCCGTGCCGGCTGACCTCCTCCCAGTGCACGTTGAACGTCCTCGCGCGCGGGTCGCAGAGGGCGTACCGCAGCATGTTGCGCCGCCCCTCCGGCAGCTCGGCGATGTCGCAGAAGAGCGCCGCGGCCATCGGGTTCCACGCCAGGACGTCCAGCCGGCCGTTGGTCACCCACGCGGGCGTCGGGCCGATCACCTCCAGCAGCCGCTCCACGCTGGGGTTCACCCGCTCGGGCGCGGGCTGCCGCGGCGACGGCTCGTCGCCCGCCAGCCGGTAGAGGTGGCCGCGCTCGTCGTCGTTGAGCCCCAGCGCCCGCGCCAGCGCGTCCAGCACCGACGGGGAGGGGCGGATCGTCCGGGCCTGCTCCAGCCGCATGTAGTAGTCGGGACTGATCCCGGCGAGCAGCGCCACCTCCGCCCGGCGCAGCCCCGGCGCCCGCCTGCGCCCGCCGCCGGGCAGCCCCACGTCCGAGGGCTTGATCCGGTCCCGCCGGGACCGCAGGAACGCCGCCAGCTCACGTGTCGCCATGCCCTCCAGTCTGACTGGTACCCGGAGTACTAGGCATCGGCGTGCACTGTCTGCCGCCGCGCGGCCGGGCCAGGGTGGAGACCGACCACGAGAGAAGAGGTTGGGAATGCGCTACCGCACCCTTGGAGAGAACGGGCCGCGCGTGTCGGCCCTCGGCTTCGGCGCGATGACCCTGGCGCCGGGCCCTGTACGGCGCCGTCGACGAGGACGGCGCCGCCGCCGCGCTGCTGGCCGCGCTGGCCGCCGGCGTCACGCTCGTCGACACCGCCGACATCTACGGCGAGGACGGCTACAGCGAGCGCATGATCGGCCGCGTCCTCGCCGGGCGCCGCGACGAGATCGTCCTCGCGACCAAGTTCGGCGGGAACGAGGGCGCGGACGGCGGGCTCGTCCCGGGCATGGGGCGTCCCGAGTACGTCCGCCGCGCCCTGGACGCCAGCCTGGCCCGGCTCGGCACCGACCGCGTCGACCTCTACTACCTGCACCGGCTGGATCCGACGACGCCGGTCGAGGAGACCGCCGGCGCGCTCGGCGAGCTGGTCGCGGAAGGCAAGATCGGCGGGTACGGCCTGTCGGAGGTGTCGGCGCGGACCCTGCGCCGGGCCCACGCCGTCCACCCGGTCACGGCCCTGCAGACCGAGTACTCGCCGTTCCACCGGGACCCCGAGGCCGAGGTCCTGCCGGCCTGCGCGGAACTGGGCGTCGCGTTCGTCGCGTACAGCCCGCTGGGCCGCGGGATCATCGGCGGTAACGTGCGCGCCGCCGCCGACCTCGACCGGGACGACTGGCGCCGGAACAACCCGCGCTTCCAGGCGGAGAACCTGGACCACAACGTCTCGCTCGCCGACCGCGTCGCCGGGCTCGCGGCCGAGCACGGCGTCACCGGCGCCCAGCTCGCGCTGGCGTGGCTGATGCGCCGCGGCGCCGTCCCGATCCCGGGCACCCGCCGCGCCGCCAACGCCCGCGCCAACGCGGCCGCCGCGGACCTGTCCCTGGACGACTCCGCCTTCGCGCGCCTGGAGGAGATCGTCCCCCCGGGCGCGGTGGCCGGGCGGCAGGCCCACGACTCCTACCTGGCCAACATCGACACGGCCTGACGCGGCGGGCGGGTCAGGCGGCGCAGAACTCGTTGCCCTCGGGGTCGAGCATGACCCACCAGCGGCCCGCCGGGCCCCGGTCGACCTCGCGGACGCGGGTCGCGCCCAGCGACTCCAGCCGTTCCACCAGCTCGTCGAGGCCGCCGGGGCCGGCGTGGACGTCGATGTGCAGGCGGTTCTTGCCGGACTTGCCCTCCGGGACGTCCTGGAAGAGCAGCCGCCGCCCCTGCCCGACCCCGCTGGTCTCGTCGAACGGGTCGTCCGGGTGCCGGATCGCGGCGTACCCGCGGAAGGTCCGGCGGTCCCCGTGCCCGGCGACCGCGTCCGCGCCGATGTGGCCGGCGGCCAGCAGCCGCTCGACGAGGGCGGTGGGGTCCTCGATCTCGTACCCCAGCGCCCCCGCCCAGAAGTCGGCGAGCACGCGCGCGTCGCCGCTGTCGATGACGAGTTTCCAGCTCAGTGCCATGTAACCGTTTATACTGGTTACCTGAGTGCGCCGCAACCTCCCGGGCCGGCCCGGGAGGCCGCGGAGGTCAGCGGGCCGGGAGGCAGCCGCAGGGCGGGGTGCGGAGCCGGGTGGCGGCGGCGAGGGGCTCCTTCGCGGCGGCCTCGACGGCGGCGAGCATCCGCTCGCGTCCGGCGCGGGTGATGAGGCGGCCCCTGGTCACCACCTCGCCGACCCGCCGGGTGTTGCGGATGTCGGCCAGCGGGTCGGCGTCCAGGACGACGAGGTCGGCGGCCTTCCCGGGGGTGACCGTTCCCATCGTGCCGCCGCGGCCCAGGTAGCGGGCGGCGTCGCGGGTCATCGTCTGGAGCGCCTGCATCGGGGTCAGGCCCGCCTCGGCCAGCAGCTCCAGCTCGTCGTGGACGCCGAAGCCGGGGAAGCAGTACGGGTTGCCGCAGTCCGTCCCGCCGAGGACGCCCACGCCCGCCTCGTACATCTCGCCGACCAGGCGCACCTGGAAGCGGAAGTACGCGGCCTGCCGCGCGACGTCCTCGGGGGTCGACGGGGCGTTCAGCCGGACGGCGTTCGCCCAGACCGGGTGCAGCGCCTCGGGGATGTACTTCAGCCGCGGGTCGCCGGCGTAGGTGTCGGGAGGCGAGGTCATCACACGGTTCACCGTCAGCGTCGGCGACTGCCAGGTGCCGGCGCGGCGCCAGTGGCCGTACACCGACCGCGCCTTCGCCGGGCTGTAGGTGGCGGCGGCCCGCCGTTCCAGCTCCCGCATCGTCCTGAAGAACGCGCGGGGGTCGGCGGGGTCCAGCGGCGTGGCGGCGATGGCGCGGCGGAACTCCTCCTCGCGGGAGGACAGCGGGATCGGCATGCCGTGCAGGTGCTCGAAGCTGCGCATGCCCGCGCCGGTGACCTCGCCGACGCCGAGGCGGTACACGTGGTGCCCGGCGAGAGGCAGGCCGGCGGCGCGCGCCTCGGCCGCGATGGCGTCCAGGAGCTCCCGGTCGAGATACGAGTAGATCTTGACGAAGTCGGCGCCGTTGCGCGCGTCCTCGCGGACGGCGGCGCGCGCCTCGTCCGGCGTGCGCACCAGCGCCGCGGGCGGGCCCAGCAGGGAGACCGGGCCGTCGATGATGTTGCCGGCCAGCACCATCCGGGGCCCGAGCACCTCGCCGGAATCCATCCGCCGGCGGATCTCGCGGGCCTCGGCGTAGCCCCACATCTCGCGGATCCCGGTGACGCCGTTCGCCAGGTACAGCGGCGGGCTGATCTTCTCCAGCTCGGTCCAGTGGGTGTGCATGTCCCACAGCCCCGGGATCACGTACCGGCCGCGCGCGTCCACCACCCGCGCCCCGGCGGGCGCCGGCATCTCGCGCCGGTGGCCGGTCCAGGCGATCCGGTCGCCCACCAGGACCACGGTCGCGTCGCGGCGCGGGGGAGCGCCGGTGCCGTCGATCAGCGTGCCCCCGGTCACCACGATGACCGGGGACGCCGCCCGCGCGTCCGCAGCCAGGACGGCGGGCAGGGCCCCGGCCACCCCGGCCCCGCCCGCCAGTGACAGCCAGCGCAGGAAATCCCGCCGGCTCGTGTCGTACGCGTGCTCGTCGCGCCCCATCGAGGCCCCTTCGATCGTCCGGCGCCGCCCCCTGGGATCATCGCCTCCGGACGCGCCCGCCGTAGAGGGCCGTGGCCGCCTCCGGCCCCGATCGGTTCAGCCGACGTACCGGCCGGCGTACTCGGCGGCGGGGGCGATGGGGGTGATGACGTCGATCAGGACGCCGTCCGGGTCGGCGACGATGAAGTGGCGCTGGCCGAAGTCCTCGCTGCGGATCTCCAGTTCGGGCTTCAGGCCCGCCCGGAGGACCAGGCGGTCCCACTCGGCGTCGACGTCCTCGACCTCGAAGTTGAGGAGGAGGCCCGCGACCGGGGTGCGGTACGGGGCGGGCAGCGTCGGGTGAGTGTGGTCGAGCAGGGCGAGCTCGTACGCCGGCGGGCCGGGGCGGCGCAGGCTCACGTACCAGTCGGCCTCGAACGTCGTCTCGAAGCCCAGCAGGCCGGTGTAGAAGTCGCGGGACTCCTGGATCCGGGCGGTGCAGACCACCGGGTAGAAGCTGGTCAGCTGCATGGTCTCGTCCTTTCGCGTACCATCGGTATGTCAATGACGCTATTTCGCATACCGCTGGTATGTCAAACGGGAGGTGCGATGCCGCCGGTCACCAGGACGGAGCAGCGCGAGCGGACGAGGCGGACGCTGCTGCGGGTCGGCAGGAGCCTCTTCGCGGCGCGCGGGTACGGCGACGTCGGGCTGGCGGAGATCGTCCAGGCCGCCGGGGTCACCAAGGGGGCGCTCTACCACCACTTCGACGGCAAGGCCGCGCTCTTCCGCGCCGTCCTGGAGGAGGTGCAGCGGGAGGTGGGCGACGCCGTGGCACGGGCGGCCGACGCGCACGAGGACTCCTGGACGCGGCTCACGGCCGGCTGCCGGGCGTTCCTGGCCGCCGGCACGGACCCGGGCGTCCAGCGGATCCTCCTGATCGACGGCCCGGCCGTGCTCGGCTGGGCGGAGTGGCGCGCGATGGACGAGGCCGCCTCCGCCCGGCACCTGGCCGAGGCGCTGGCCGAGCTCGTCGCCGAGGGCGTGATCGTCCGGCAGCCGGTCGCGCCGCTGGCGCACCTGCTGTCGGGCGCCATGAACGAGGCCGCGCTGTGGCTGGCCACCTCGGCGGAGCCCGCCGGCCTGGAGGACGTCTGGGCCGCGCTGGCGCGCATGCTGGAGGCGCTGCGGGAGCGGAATGCCCCGGAGGTGCGCGGGGGTTGACGAAGTGAGGGCCTATTCGAGGGGCTGTTCAAGGGGGAATGCGCCATGGCCACCGTCGAGCTGACCAAGGACCGCTTCGACGAGACGGTCGACGGGGACGGGCTCGTGCTGATCGACTTCTGGGCGGGCTGGTGCGCACCGTGCCGGTCGTTCGCGCCGGTATACGAGCGGGTGTCGGAGAAGCACCCGGACGTGGTGTTCGCCAAGGTCGACACCGAGTCCGAGCCGGAGCTGGCGGCCGCGTTCGAGGTGACCTCGATCCCGACGCTGGCGATCGTGCGCGACCGGATGGTCCTGTTCGCGCAGGCGGGCGCCCTGCCCGAGAACGCGCTGGAGGACCTGATCTCCCAGGCCGAGGCGCTCGACATGGACGAGGTGCGCCGCCGGGCGGACTAGGCGCCGACCCAGATCGTCTTGGTGTTGCAGAACGCGTGCATGCCCTGCTCTGACAGCTCGCGGCCGTAGCCGGAGTTCTTGACGCCGCCGAACGGCAGCTCGGGGTAGGACGTGACGGCGCCGTTGACGAAGACCTGGCCGGACTCCAGCTCGTTCGCGAACCGCTCGCGCTCGGCCGGGTCCTCGGTCCAGGCGTTGGCGCCCAGGCCGAAGTCGGTGGCGTTGGCCAGCGCGACGGCCTCGTCGAGGCTCTCCACGCGGAAGAGCGAGGCGACGGGGCCGAAGACCTCCTCCCGGTACATCCGCATGCCCGGCGCGACCCCGGTGATCACGGTCGGCGGGTAGAACCAGCCGGGACCGTCCGGGCGCTCGCCGCCGCACAGGACGGTGGCGCCGGCCGCCACGGCGTCGGCGACCTGCTCCTCGACGTCCGAGCGGCCCTTCTCGGTGGCCAGCGGCCCCACGTCGGTCGACTCGTCCATGGGGTCGCCCACGCGCCGGGCGCTCATGTGCTCGACGAAGCGCCGCTCGAACTCGTCGTAGACGTCCGCGTGGACGATGAAGCGCTTGGCGGAGATGCAGCTCTGCCCGTTGTTGAGGCAGCGCGACGTGGCGGCGGTCTCGGCGGCGCGGGCGAGGTCGGCCGACGGCATCACCACGAACGGGTCGCTGCCGCCCAGTTCCAGCACGCTCGGCTTGACCTCCGACCCGGCGGCCGCCCCGACCGACCGGCCGGCGGGCTCGCTGCCGGTGAGCGTGGCGCCCCGCACCCGGCGGTCTCGGATGATCTCCTCGACCCGGTCCGAGCCGACGAGCAGCGTCTGGAACGCGCCTTCGGGGAACCCGGCGCGGCGGAACAGGTCCTCCAGGAAGAGCGCGGTCTGCGGGACGTTCGAGGCGTGCTTCAGCAGCCCGGTGTTGCCCGCCATCAGGGCCGGCGCGGCGAACCTGATCACCTGCCAGAGCGGGAAGTTCCACGGCATCACGGCCAGCACCGGCCCGATCGGCAGGAAGCGGATGAACGCCCGCTCGGCGTCCACGGCGGCGGCGTCGGCGGGCCGGTCGGCCAGGAACGACCCGGCGTTGGCGGCGTAGAACCGGCACGCCTTGGCGCACTTGAGCGCCTCGGCGCGGGCCGCCCCGATCGTCTTGCCCATCTCGGTCGTCATCATGGCCGCGATCGGCCCGGACTCCTCCTCCAGGATCCCGGCGGCCGCCTCCATCCACCGCGCGCGCTCGTCGAGGCCGGTCCTCCGCATCCCCGCGAACGCCTCCGCCGAACGGTCCAGCCGCTCGTCGATCTCCTTGCCGTTGAGCGCGTCGAAGGTGCGCTCCACCCGGCCCGTGGCGGGATTGGTCGTCGCGATGCCCATGCCCGGGTGGTGCCCGAGGCGCGCTACCGGAAACCGCCATGATCAAACGTGATCCGGCCCACAAAAGGGTTTGACCGGAACATGGGTTTAGGCGCCAGTGGTTGAAGGTTCCTGTGCCTCTCCACGAAGGATGATTACCTTGGCACTGCCTGCCATGTTGCGCTCTCTGCGCCACCATAACTATCGCATGTGGGCCACCGCGGACCTGATTTCGGTCACCGGGACCTGGATGCAGGTGCTGGCCCTCAACTGGCTGATCCTCTCGATCACGGGCTCGGCGACCAGCGTCGGCGTCGGCCTGCTCCTGCAGACCGTCCCCACCCTGCTGCTGTCGCCGTGGGGAGGCGTGCTCGCCGACCGGCTGCCGGCCCGCTTCGTCGTCATGACCGGCCAGGTCCTCCAGGCCGGGCTGTCGGCCGCGCTGGCGTTCATGGCGGCGGGCGAGCCGGGCTCGACGGCGCCGCTGTACGCGATCTCGTTCGTCTCCGGCGCCGTCACGGCCCTTACCGGCCCGTCGCTCGGGCGGTTCGGCGCCGAGGTCGTGGGCCGCGAGGACCTGTCGAACGCGCTGGCGCTGGGCTCGATGCTCAGCTCCGCCGGGCGGATCCTGGGCATGAGCCTGGCCGGCGTGGTCATCGCGGCCGTGGGCACGGCCGGCGCCTTCGCGGCGAACGCCGCCAGCTTCGGCGCGGTGATCGTCGCCCTGGCGCTGATGCGCGCCCGCGAGCTGCACCGCATGCCCCGCGCCGAGAAGGGCGAGCGCGGCATCGTGCCGGGCCTGAAGTACGTCCTGCGCACCCCGTGGATGCTGGCCACCCTCGGCCTGGCGTTCGTCCTGGGCAGCCTGGGCCGCAACTACCAGGTGACGATGGCCGCCATGAGCGAGGGCCCGCTGGACGGCGGCGCCTCCGCGTACGGCGCGCTGTCGGTCGCCTTCGCGATCGGCACCGTCATCGGCGGCTTCTACGCCGCCGCCCGCGCCCGGCTGACGCCGGCGCTGCTGCTGGTCATGGCGGCGCTGTGCTCGATCGGCCAGCTGGCCAGCGGCGCCTCTCCGAACGTGCTGCTCTTCGGCGCCGTCCTGCTGCCGATCGCGGCGGGCGCGGTGGTGATCGACACGACCGTCAGCACCCGGGTGCAGCTGGACAGCCCCGAGCGCCTGCGCGGCCGCGTGATCGCCGCGCAGGGCATGGTCGGCGCCGCCTCCGGCGCGGTGGGCGGCCCGCTGCTGGGCGCCATGAGCGACGCCCTCGGCCCCCGTGCCGCGCTGTCGCTGGCCGGCGCGATCAGCCTGGCGGCCGCGCTCGCCGCCGCCGTCGCGCTGTGGCGGATGGGCAGGATCTCCCTGTTCGGCCGGACCCGCGCCGTCCCCGAGCCCGCCGGAGAGGCCGCCGCCGGCGGCGTCCCCACCCCGGTCCCGGCCGCCACCCCGGCCCCGGCCGTCACCTCAGTCCCGGTCGCCGCCCCAGTCCCGGCAGCCACCCCGGTTCCGGCTCCCGCCTCGGTCCAGGTCCCGGCCCCCGCCCCGGTCCCGGCTCCGGCGCACGGCCCCGTTCCCGTGCCCGCCCCCGCGGCGGCCGCGGCGGCCCCGTAGCGGAGCGGAACCGGCCCGACCCGCCCGACAATCCAGAACGCCCCGGCCACCGCACGGTGGCCGGGGCGTCCGGGCTCTGACACACCGATCCCGGGGGAGCCGGGGCGCCGGAACGGGCGCGACCCTATGATCACCTGTGGCATGGGGCCGCGATGCGGGGAAGGACAGGGGAGCCGCGTCCGGGGACGGCCCGGCCGGCTGGTTGAGGAGATGAGGGGAATGGCCGATATCACCGAGAGCTCCGAGTGGGCGGCGCTGGCCGCGCACCACCAGGAGGGCCCGGCCGGGCGGCACCTGCGCGACCTGTTCGCCGAGGACCCGGGACGCGCCGAGCGGATGTCGGCCACGGGCGGCGACCTCTACCTGGACTACTCCAAGCACCGGGCGACCGGGGAGACGATCCGGCTGCTGGTGGCGCTGGCGGAGCGGGCCGGGCTGCGGGAGCGCACCGAGGCCATGTTCGCCGGCGAGCACATCAACGTCAGCGAGGACCGCGCCGTCCTGCACACGGCCCTGCGGCTGCCCCGGGACGCGTCCCTGACGGTGGACGGCCGGGACGTGGTCGCCGACGTGCACGAGGTCCTGGACCGCATGTCGGACTTCTCCGGCAAGGTGCGTTCAGGGCAGTGGACCGGGTTCACCGGCAAGCCCATCCGCACCGTGGTCAACATCGGCATCGGGGGCTCCGACCTCGGCCCCGCGATGGCGTACGAGGCGCTCCGCGACTACGCCGACGCCGGGATCGCCTGCCGGTTCGTGTCCAACATCGACCCCGCCGACATCGCCGGGACGCTCGCCGACCTCGATCCCGAGCAGACGCTGGTGATCGTCAGCTCCAAGACGTTCGGCACCCTGGAGACCCTCGCCAACGCGCGCGCCGCGCGGGCCTGGCTGGTGGACCGGCTCGGCGACGAGAAGGCCGTGTCGCGGCACTTCGTGGCGGTCTCCACCAACGCCGAGCGGGTCGCGGCGTTCGGGATCGACACCGCCAACATGTTCGGGTTCTGGGACTGGGTCGGCGGCCGCTACTCGATGGACGGCGCGATCGGCCTCTCGCTGATGATCGCGATCGGGCCGGAGCGGTTCCGCGAGATGCTCGGCGGGTTCCACGCCATGGACGACCACTTCCGGCGGGCGCCGTTCGAGCAGAACCTGCCCGTGATCATGGGGATGCTGGGCGTCTGGTACACCGACTTCTTCGGCGCGCAGACGCACGCCGTGCTGCCCTACAGCCAGCGGCTGTCCCGGTTCCCGGCCTACCTCCAGCAGCTGACCATGGAGTCCAACGGCAAGTCCGTGCGCGCGGACGGGGCGCCGGTCGTGGCGCAGACCGGGGAGATCTTCTGGGGCGAGCCCGGCACGAACGGGCAGCACGCCTTCTACCAGCTGCTGCACCAGGGCACCCGGCTGGTGCCGGCGGACTTCATCGGGTTCGCCGAGCCGTTCGAGGACGTCCAGGCCGACGGCGGCGGCATGCACGACCTGCTCACCGCGAACATGCTGGCGCAGACCTCGGCGCTGGCGTTCGGCAAGACCGCCGAGGAGATCGCGAACGAGGGCACCCCGGCGGAGATCGTCCCGCACAAGGTGATGCCGGGCAACCGGCCGACCAGCACGATCATCGCGCCTCGGCTGACGCCGGCGGTGCTGGGGCAGCTCATCGCCCTGTACGAGCACATCGTGTTCGTGCAGGGGACGGTCTGGGGGATCGACTCGTTCGACCAGTGGGGCGTCGAGCTGGGCAAGGCGCTGGCCCAGGACCTGGTCCCGGCGCTGACCTCGGCCGAGCCGGTCGACGGGGCGCCCGACCCGTCGACCGCGGCGCTGGTGCGGCTCTACCGGCGGCGCCGGGGCCGCGCGGTCTGACCACCCCGCCCGGGCGGGCGAGCACCCCGCCCGGGCGGCCGGGGGCGGGGCGCGCGGTCAGGCGCGCGCCGTGCCGACGCCCTCGGCCCATCCCTGGGTCTCGAGCAGGGCGCGCAGCTCGGGGAGGCTGATGAAGCCGTCGCGATTGGTGTCCGCCCGTTCGAACCTGTCCTGGACCTCGGCGCGCGTCCACGACAGCCCGAGGCTGTCGAGCACCATCCCGAACTCCATCAGGTCGAGCCTGTCGTCACCGCCGAGGTCGGACCGCGCGAACACGGAATGGAGGTCGCCCCCGGTCGGTTTCGTGGTCATATCACTCCTTGTTTCGGTCGATGGTGCCCCGCATCATGTCATATGCGCAGGGCCCTTTCCGGTGTGAAACGCCGCCGTACGCGGCCTGGTTCCCGCTACGGGCGAACGCTGGCGGAACGTGCCGGAAACGGCCAGATCACGGCTTCTCCGGGGTGACCTGAGGAGCCTCCCCGGGACCCGCCTGACCTTCGGATTCGCGCTGCTTCACCGGCTCGGGACGGAACTCGTCGGTGTAGTCGGGACCGTCCGCGCCGCGCTCGCTGTCGTCCCGCCGTACCTGTTCGTTCTTCTCGCTCTTCTCATGCTTCTCGGTCATGCGGATCCCCATGCCCGCTCCCCGGGAGGGCATACCGGGGACGTACCGAGAGATCGGTCACCCAAGTGGTAAATACCTCTGGAGAGCAGTGCTGGGGTCCTGACGAGCAGACGAGCGGCTGCCTCCGGCCATGGTCAGGAGTGGTCAATACCAATCTTGTGCAACTTTGCCATGGCGTCCCGGGTTGGATCGGTCTAATCTCGCTCGGACCGGACGGCGGCGCGCGTGCGGCGCGCGGGCAACGGAAGGCGGCGAGATGAGGAAGTACGTGCGGGGAGCGGTGGCGCTGGCCCTGCCCCTGGTCCTCCCGGCGGCGCTCATGGCGGCACCGGCGCGGGCGGACGCGGGCGGGCCCGGCGACGGCGGCCCGGGCGGTGACTGGCGGCTGGTGCGGGCCGAGACCTTCGACCGGTCGCTGGGCGAGGAGCGGGCCAGGTGGGTCCGCGACGGCGGCGGGCCCGGCAGCCCGTACCACGTCGACGGCTACGACGACGACGGCGAGTTCTTCCAGACGATGGGCGGGCCGGCGTTCAAGGAGCAGCTCGCGAAGTTCGACACCTACCGCAAGTCGTGGCGGTTCGGCGCGGGCGGCTGGCTGACCGCCGAGCTGGCCGCGCGCGACTCCGACAAGGACGGCCGGCCCGACGCGCCGCCGTCGCTGACCGCGCGCAAGGGCGTCGCGCACATGGACGAGCCCAGCCACCACGGCGGCGTGCTGATCCGCTCCACCGGCGCGCTGCCCGCCGAGTACCGCGTGGAGATGACGCTGCGCGGGCTCGACTTCGGCGGCCAGCGGAACGGGTCGTGGGACTACCCGGACGGGCGGATCAACGGCTACTCGCCCGAGGGCTGCAAGACCAACCACCCGTGGGCGTCCGGCGGCGACTTCGCCCGCCCCGAATGCGAGTGGGCGAACGTGCGCACCGACTCCAACGGGTTCTACTACCTGGGCATCATGGACTACGCCCGGCCCGCGCCGCACAACAACGTCTTCGTCCACACGCACCGCAAGGTCGCGATGGACTCCTACAACCGCTACAAGTACACCGGCTCCGGGCTGCGGGTCTGCAACCCGAAGACCGGGCAGTACGAGCCGTACGGCGCGAGCACGGGCAACGGCGTCAACGCCATCTTCATGACCGACGACCGCCGGTACACCGGCCAGCCCGGCACCGAGTACCTCATGCCGAGCGAGTGCGGGTTCGCCAAGGGCGGCGCCATCGTCTCCCAGGTCGACCTGCGCCCCGAGCTTCTGCCGCGGGAGAGCTACCGGTTCGCGGTCGAGCGCCGCGACGGCGCGTACACGATGGAGATGTCCGGGGTGTTCGCGCACGTCGGGCAGGCGACGTTCCGCTACACGCGCGCGTTCGTGCAGGACGGCGAGCCGATCTGGCACTACAACCAGAAGCCGTCGGAGTACGACGGGCGCTTCAACACCGACTGGACCTACACCGGCGCGGGCGGCACCTACACCGACCGCGACGTCTGGCCGGCCGGGTCCGCCTACCCCGACACGTTCATGATCGGCGACCCGCACATGAACTTCTACGAGGGCGGCGCGCGGGTCGACGACGTGCGGCTGTACGTACCCGGCCGCGAGTAGCCGGCCGGGTCGCGGCCCGGTCAGGAGGCCGGGCGGTGGAGGCGGTAGTCCTGCGGGCTGACACCGTGTTCGCGCTTGAACGCCGTGCTGAGCGCGAACGCGGTGCCGTAGCCCACCCTGCGGGCCACCGCCTCCAGCGTGGCGTCGGACTCGCGGAGCAGGTCGGCGGCCAGCGCCAGCCGCAGCCCGGTCAGGTAGCCCATCGGCGGCTCGCCGACGAGCCGGCCGAACCGCTGGGCCAGGGTGGCGCGCGCGGCGCCGACCTTCTCGGCGAGCGACGCCACCGTCCACGGGTGCGCGAGGTCCTCGTGCAGGAGCCGCAGCGCCGGGCCGACGACCGGGTCGCTGTTGGCGCGGTACCAGCCCGGCGCCTCCGCCTCCGGGCGGGAGAACCACGCCCGCAGCACCGCGATCAGCAGCAGGTCCAGCAGCCGGTCGAGCACGACGTCCTGGCCCGGCTCGTCCTTGACGATCTCCTGGCCGAGCAGCGCCACCAGCGGCGAGTCCAGCGCGTCCGCCGGCAGCACGACCAGCGGCGGCAGCGCCGCCAGCACCCGCTGCCCGACGGCGCCGCGCATCTGGTACGTGCCGATCAGCATGACGGTCGGGCCGTCCGGGTCGTTGCCCCAGCTGCGCACGCCGTGCGACAGCTCCTCGGTCAGGCTGCGACCGTCCGGCGCCGTGCAGCGCTGCCCCGGATTGATGACGATCTGCACGGGCGTGTCCGGGGCGTCGGCGACGGTGTAGGCGTCGGGGCCGCGCGCGAGGACGATGTCCCCGGGCCCGATCCGCACCGGCGCGTCGTCCTCGTGGGCGACCCAGGCGTGCTCGCGCATCATCGCGACCACGCTCAGCGGCGCCTCGTCCGCGCACAGCAGCGACCACGGCGGGCTCATCGTGGCCCGCAGCAGGAACGCGCCGCGGGCTCGGGGGCCGTCCAGGAGGTCGTTCAGCGCGTCCATGCCGCAAGCGTAGACGCTCGCGTATGGGGTCCGGTCTCTCGACGATGTCCGCGCGGTCTCCGCGCCGGTTGACTCATGGGCATGACGAACGAAGCGAAGAAGCTGATCCTGGGCGGGACGGGCAAGACGGGCGGGCGCATCGTGGCGCGGCTGGAGGAGCGCGGCGTTCCGGTGCGGGTGGGCTCGCGGTCGGGCGAGCCGCGGTTCGACTGGAAGGACCGGTCGACCTGGGGCGCGGTGCTGGAGGGTGTGGACGCGGTCTACATCGCCTACTACCCGGACGTGACCGTCCCCGGCGCGGCCGAGGACATCGG
This sequence comes from Actinomadura sp. 21ATH, assembly GCF_041951345.1. Lineage (NCBI taxonomy): Bacteria > Bacillati > Actinomycetota > Actinomycetes > Streptosporangiales > Thermomonosporaceae > Actinomadura > Actinomadura sp. 21ATH. The sequence goes on from NZ_JBGNUR010000008.1 coordinate 130,992, forward strand.
CGCGTTCGGCAGGGCGGCGGTGGCGGCCGGCGTCGGCCGGATCGTGCTGCTGTCGATCCGGAACGAGCCCGAGGCCGCGGCCGGCGAGAACGCGCTCAAGGACTCCGGCGCCGAATGGACCGTGCTGCGCTGCGGCTGGTTCGCGCAGAACTTCAGCGAGGGCTTCCTGCTGGACGCGGTGCTGTCGGGCGAGGTGGCGCTGCCCGTCGGGGAGGTGCCCGAGCCGTTCGCCGACGCCGACGACATCGCGGATGTGGCGGTCGCGGCGCTGACCGGGGACGGCCACGCGGGCCGCACGTACGAGATCACCGGTGCCCGCGCGCTGACCTTCGCCGAGGCGGTCGCGGAGGTCGCCGCGGCGGCCGGCCGCGAGGTCGCGTTCGCCTCCGTGCCCGCCGCCGGGTACGCCGCCGCGCTCAAGGAGCACGGCGTACGGGGCGACGTGATCGATCTGCTCGTCCACCTGTTCACCACGGTCATGGACGGGCGCAACGCGGTCCCGGCCGACGGGGTGCGGCGTGCCCTGGGCCGCGAGCCCAGGGACTTCGCCGAGTTCGCCCGCGACACCGCCGCCACCGGCGTGTGGGGCCGCCCCCGCTGACCCGGGGCGCGGAAGGCCCGGAAAGCGCGGAAGGCACGGAGAGCGCGGGTGGCGCGGACGGCGGAGGACGCCGCCCGCGCCGCCCGCGCGTTCAGGAGGCGAGCGTGGCCAGGCTGCGCGCGGCCAGCCCCAGCCCCAGCAGGATGACCATCGCCGCCGTGCCCGCCGGGACCAGCGCGGGCACGCGGCGGACCCGCCGGGCGAGCGCGGGGATCCGGCGGGCCAGCAGCCGGCCCGTCCCGGTCACCAGCGTCCCGACCGCGACGAGCGTGAGCGCCAGGCCCGCGCCGTACGCGAGCACGAGCAGCAGCCCGAACCAGGCGTGCCCGAGCGCGCTCGCGCCCAGCAGCACCACGACCGCCGACGGGCTCGGCATGAGTCCGCCCGCGAAACCCATGAGCAGCACGTTCCGCCGCCGCGCCCCCGGAGGCTCGTGCGAATGCCCGAGGCCGTGCCCATGCCCGTGACCGTGGCCGTGGCCGTGGCCGTGGCCGTGGCCGTGCCCATGTCCGTGGCCGTGATGGTGGAGGTGCCGGCCCTGGAGGGCGCGGCGCAGCAGCGCGATCCCGGCGATCGCGACGATCACCCCGCACGCCGCGCCCAGCCAGGGGAACAGCGCGGGCCCCGCCAGCGCCGAGCCGCTCGCCGCGAGCAGCCCCAGGGCCAGCACCCCGGCCGTGTGCGTCGCGGTGACGGTCATCCCGAGCGCCAGCACCTCCCGCTTGGAGCGCCGCCCCCGCCCGGCCGCCTGCGCCGCCATGATCGTCTTGCCGTGGCCGGGCGCCAGGGCGTGCAGCGCGCCCAGGCCCAGCGCGACCAGCAGCGCCAGCAGCGCGAAGCCGGGCGTCAGCGCGCGCCGGCTCACCAGGTCGGTGAAGAACGCGTCGTTCGGCAGGATCCGGTCCGCCGCCCCGCCGCCCCGCGAGGTCAGGGGAGGGCCGCCCTCCTCGACGGCCAGCAGGGCGCCCCGCCGGTCGGGCGGGGAGTCGAGCAGGTCCTCCGGGTACGCGGTGAGCCGCGCGCTCGACGACGCCCGGGGCACGTCGGACGCGGCGAGCGTCATCCGGTCGCCCGCCGCCGTGACCTCGTGCCAGCCGGGCGCGCCGTCGCTCCCGGCGTCCCGGAAGCCGATCCGGGACCCGCCGCCGATCTCGGCGGGCGCGGCGATCGAGCACTCCAGCCGCAGCGTCGGCAGCCCCGCCTGGCCCGGCACCCGCCGCGCCGACGCGGTGCGGACGGCCGCGGCGGCCGGCCGCCCGTCCACCGTGATCCGGAACGACGCCGCCGCCTCCGCGCACTCGGCCGCCGCCCACCGCGGCAGGTCGGACGTGTCCCGCAGCACCTGCGCCGCCGGGATCTCGGCATGGTCCTGGACGTGGTCGACGCGCAGCTCGTGCGGCGCGACGACCAGGCCGTCGTACCGGCTGACGGTGAAGTCGCCGAGCGGATGCGCCAGCGCCAGCGCGCCCGCCACCGCCAGGACCCGGATCACGGTCCGCCTCCCAGCTCCGCCAGCGCGGCCCGCGCCCGCGGCGCGTGCAGCACCGAGAACCCGGGGTCGAGCCGCAGCGCCGCCGCGAGGTCGCGGCGCGCCGCGGCGTCCCGGCCCAGCGCCTTCTCGATCATGCCGAGGTGGTAGCGGAACGAGGCGTCGCGGAACCCGGTGGCGGCCGCCTCGCGGGCGTACCCCAGGGCCTCCTCGTCGCGCCCGTTGACGTGCAGCGCCCAGGCGAGCGCGTCGGCGACGTGCACGCTGCGCCGCCGCTTCCACTCGGCCCGCGCCGCGCGCAGCGCCGCCGCCCTGTCGCCGTGGTCGGCGGCGTACAGGGCCGTCTCCAGATCGGGGGTGACGCCGTTGGCCTGCGCGAGCCTCTCCCACGTCCCGGCGATCGCGTACTGCCCGCGGGCCCTGTCCGCGCGGCCCTGCGCGTCGTACATCTCGCCGAGCGCGGTCACGTGCCCCGGCAGCGGCGCGCGCGCCACCACGGCCTCCTGGTCGCGGACGGCGCCGGCCAGGTCGCCGGCCGCCGCCCGCAGCCGCGCCCGGCCGGCCAGCGCCGCCAGGTCGGCGGGATCGGCCTTCAGCGCCGCCGCGAACTCCCGCCCGGCCGCCGCGCGGTCGCCCTCGGCCCGCGCCAGCTCGCCGAGCCGCGTCCGCACGTACGCCACGTCCCCGGGGTCGGTCGCCGACGCGGCCGCCAGCCTCAGCACGCGCCGCGCCTCGCCGGTACGGCCGTGCAGCTCGTGCAGGTAGGCCAGCCGGGTGAACGCCGGAACGCCCGGCGCCCGCGAGTCCGCCAGCCGGGCGGCCGCCATCGCCTCGCGGTAGCGTCCCAGCTCGACGAGCGCGTCCACGCGGGACGCCAGCGCGCGCGGCCCGTACGCGTTGACGGCCAGCGCCCGGTCCGCCTCCCTCAGCGCCGCGGCGAAGTCGTGCCGCGCGGCGGCCAGGGCGGCCAGCCCGGCGTGCGCGGCGTCGTTGCCGTCCGGCGTCTCGCGCAGCGACCTGCGCAGCACGCCCTCGGCCTTGGGGTAGTACGAGGCGTCGGCGGTGAGCCGCGCCCGCTCGACGTAGGCGATGCCGAGCGCCGCCCAGCCGCGGCCGTCGCGGGGCTGCTCGCGCAGGTGCCGCTGCAGCCGGCCGATGCTCGCGCTGAGCGTCGACGCCGAGACCTGGTCCACGGTCACGGCGGTGGTCCGCGGCCCCGCGCCGTCCTCGCGGGTCCGGATGGTGGCGCCCAGCGTCAGCCCGACGATCATCGCGAGGATGAGGCCGAGGGTCAGCAGGCGCACCGTTGCGGTGCGGGTCATGGGTCCCCTCCATGGAGCCGGGCCGCACGGCGTGCGCGGCCCGGCCCGGTATGGATCCGTATCCGTCAGGGTTCGGTCGGGCGGATCAGACGACGGGGCCGGGCCCGCGCCGCCGGCGGAGCCACAGCGCCCCGCCGCCGGTGAGGAACGCCGCGCCCGCGCCGAGGGCCAGCAGCGCCACGACCGGCGACTCGTCCTCGACGGGCTCGTTGCTGGACACGTTGCCGCCGTTGATCATCGTGGTGCCGGTGCGCTCCGACGTCCGCGCGCCGGTGACCGCGCCCCGCACCGTGGAGCCCGAGGTGGGCAGCGCGACGTAGGGGAACGCCTTCTCCAGCGGCACGTCGTTGGCGTTGACGCCGTCGCCGAGGTCGTTCTTCTGGCCCACCAGCTCGCCCTCGGCCACCTGGAGCGTGATGTCCAGGGTGTCGTCGGTCAGCCGCCGCCCGTTCGGGTACCCGGCCCTGTCGCCGTCCAGCACGCCCAGCCGCTTGGGATCGGCGGTCGGCGGGATGGAGGTGTTGAGCCTGATCTGCTCGGCCGGCCGCACGCCCGGCGGCTGGTTGAGCCCCGGCACCCCGGTGAGGAACACCTGCACCAGGTCGTTGCGCGGCGTCGCCGGCGCCGGGATCTTGTACAGCTGCTGGATCAGCCGCGGCACCTCGGGGTTGGTGACGTACCGGGCGAACTGCGCGTCGTTCCACGGGACGGAGGCGTTGAACCTGTCCTTGTCCTTCATCGGGATGACGACCTCGTTCACCAGCGGCATGCCGAGGCGCGACACCTGCGACCACTCGCCGCTCGCGTTCTTGCGCTGCACCGCCGAGTAGACGCCGATGGTGGGCTGGCCGCCGCCGGTCCGCGTCAGCGCCGAGGTCGGCACCTGGATCGCGACGTTCTGCACGTTGTACCCGCGGACGGTGTCGTTGCCGACCTCCGACAGGTCGCCGCCGTACAGCAGGTCGAAGATCCGCAGGTCCAGGAAGAACGGGTCGTCCGCCTGGCCCGCGAAGATCTGCGCCCCGCCGGACAGCGACTTGACCGCCTGCTGCCGCAGCGTCCGGTAGTTCGGCATGGACGCCTTGCCCACGTTGGACGGCGCCACCGGGACGTCCTCGGCCAGCGTCCGCACGCTCTTGACCGTGCCGTTCTCCCGGCCGATCACCCACAGGTCGTAGAACTGCCGGAAGTTGAGGTCGGGGTCGTCGAGGCCGGTGACCGGGCCGGTGTTGTACAGGAACGTGTCGCCGTTGCGGGTGCTGTCCTCGAACTCCCACCGGAACGTCCACTCCGGCAGCGAGTCGCCGTCGTTGTCGACGTTGATCTCGTACCGGGCGTCCTGGGCGAACTTGTAGAAGTTCGGCCCGCCCGCCGGCTCCTCGAACGGCAGGAAGTTGGCCATGAGCGTGGTCGTGCCGGGCTTGTCCGGGCTCTGGAACGCGTACACGTCGGTGTTGTCGTACTGCGGCTGCCCGGAGATGAGCGGCGCTTCGCGGTGGCTGGAGGCCGTGGCGGCTCCGGGCGGGAGGCCCGAGAGCCCGCCGGCGGCCAGGGCGGCGCCGGCGAGTACCAGCGCCGCGGTCCTGAACCGCCCCGGGGATGATCGTGACATCGCTGCGTCCTTCGTGCGGGTCGGCGGTGCCCCTGCTCGGCACCGCATCCGTCTCGCCTTCGGAACGGCACGGCGGCACGGATGGACCCCTGGCCGCATGGGGCCACTATCCAACCCGGCGCGCCCGGCGCGCGTCTCAGTCGCAGCCGAGCGTGGCGGCGGCGCGGAGGAGGTCCGCGGCCAGCGCCGGATCACCGTCGGCGACGTGCGGGAACGCCTCCGGGCGGCGGCGGTTGGCCAGCAGCCGGCAGAACTCCTCGGCGTCCGCGGTGACGGTCACGCCGGGACGGCCCGCGGCCGGAGCGGCGCCCGGCGCGAGCGGGACCGTCCACTCGCCGGAGACCGCGCCGGTGAGGCGGAGCCGGGCGGTGCGCCCCGGACGCGCCCGGCCGGCCGCGCGCAGCGCCCGCGGCAGCAGCGGCACGGCCATCTCGACGATCAGCCGCAGATGCTCGCCCGGCGGCGGCTCGGGCGGCCGCCCCACCACCGCGCGGATGTCGTCGGCGTGCGTCCACGTCTCGAACGCCCGCTGCACCAGCGCCGTGCGCCCGGTGGCCGGGACCGGGGCCGCGCCCGCCAGCGACGTCTCCCGGTCGAGCAGGCCCGCGTCCGCGGTGACGCCCCGCACGAGGGCGTCGGCCTGCGCGTGCCACCCGGCGCGCGCGCCCGCCGCGGCGCGCTCGCCCCGGGCGAGGCCGAGGTCCCCGGCGAACGCCGCGTCGTTGCGCGCCAGATGCCCCACGACCTCGCGGACGGAGCCGTACTTCGGCACCGGCCCGAGCGCGGGCACGGGCGCCCGCCACTCGGCGGGCGTGAGGGAGGAGAGCAGCGCGTCCATGCCGGCGACCTGCCGCGCGTACGCCTCGGTGAGCCGGGCCGGGAGCCCCGGCCGGCGCCGCCGCGCGGCGGCCAGCACCGCCGCGCGCAGCGCGGGCGGCGGAGCCTCCCGGACGGCCTCCGCGAGCGTGCCGGCGGTGGCGTTCAACCGGTCGGCCGCCCGGGCGCAGGCCGCGCACGACGCCACGTGCTCGCCGATCCGGGCGGCCTCGTCCGCGGGGCAGGCGCCGACGGCCCAGGCGGCGAGTGCCGTGTCCATGTCGGGATGTCCTCCCTCGCTCATGCCCGGCCTCCTCCCGAAAGTACGCCGCGCGCGCCCGCACCGCCAGCGTTCACGAGGTGAGCCCTTCGCGTTCCAGATCCCGCGCCAGCCGCGCCAGCGCGCTGCGGATCCGGGACTTCGCGGTGCCCTCCGGGATGCCCAGCGCCACCGCCACCTCGCGGTACGTGAGGCCCTGGTAGTAGGCGAGCTCCAGGACCTCCCGCAGCGGCGGCGGCAGCGCGTGCAGCCCGCGCCGCACCCCGCTCGCCAGCTCTCCCTCGATCACGTGCTCCTCGATCGAGGGCCGCCCGTTGCCCTCCCGCTCCACGATCGGCGGCGGCCGCCGGTGCCGGCTCTCCTTGCGCACCCAGTCGACCGCCCGCCGGTGCGCCAGCGTCGCCAGCCAGGTGCGCAGCGTGCCGCGCTCCGGATCGAACGCCAGCGGCCGCTCCCACAGCGAGACGAAGACCTCCTGCGTCACGTCCCCGGCGGCGTCGGCGTCGCCGGTCACCCGCCGGGCCAGCCCGTACACCAGCGGGGAGTACAGGTCGTACGCCTCGCCCAGCGCGCCCTCGTCGCCGGCGGCGAGCCGGGCGCGCAGCTCCCGGTCGCGGGCGAGCGCAGGTCCAGGCGCGTCCACCGGCACCACCACCCGTCCTGACCGTCCGCCGGTCCGCGCGCCGCACCGGGCGGCGCCGCCCCATCTTCTCCCGATCGCGCCCGTTCGCGTAGGCGTCCCGCGAGACGGTCCGGGGAGCGGCGCCGCCCGTTACGGCATCACCGCCGGTGAGCGGTCCTTTTGTGAGGGGTCCCAGAAAACCGGTCAGTCGCCGGAACCGGTCACCGGAAGGTAGATCCGGCCGCCCGAGCCGGTGAACTCGGCCGCCTTGTCGCGCATCCCCGCCTCCAGTGCCGCCTCCTCCGCCAGCCCGCGCTCGCCGGCGTAGCGGCGGACGTCCTGCGTGATCTTCATCGCGCAGAAGTGCGGCCCGCACATCGAGCAGAAGTGCGCGGTCTTGGCCGGCGCGGCCGGCAGCGTCTCGTCATGGAACGAGCGCGCCGTCTCCGGGTCCAGCGCCAGGTTGAACTGGTCCTCCCAGCGGAACTCGAACCGCGCGTCCGACAGCGCGTCGTCCCACGCCTGCGCCCCCGGATGCCCCTTGGCCAGGTCGGCGGCATGCGCGGCGATCTTGTACGCGATCATGCCCGCCTTCACGTCCTCGCGGTCCGGCAGCCCCAGATGCTCCTTCGGCGTGACGTAGCAGAGCATCGCGGTGCCGTGCCAGCCGATCATCGCGGCGCCGATCGCCGAGGTGATGTGGTCGTACCCCGGCGCGATGTCGGTGGTCAGCGGCCCGAGCGTGTAGAACGGCGCCCCGCCGCACAGCTCCTGCTGCAGGTCCACGTTCTCCTTGATCTTGTGCATCGGGACGTGGCCGGGACCCTCGTTCATCACCTGGTTGCCGTACTCCGCCGCGATCCGCGTCAGCTCGCCCTGCGTGCGCAGCTCCGCGAACTGCGCCTCGTCGTTGGCGTCGGCGATCGACCCAGGCCGCAGCCCGTCGCCGAGCGACCAGGTGATGTCGTACGCGGCGAAGATCTCGCACAGCTCCCGGAAGTGCGTGTAGAGGAAGTTCTCCTCATGGTGCGCCAGGCACCAGGCCGCCATGATCGATCCGCCCCGCGACACGATCCCGGTCTTGCGGCGCGCCGTCAGCGGCACGTACCGCAGCAGCACCCCGGCGTGCACGGTCATGTAGTCCACGCCCTGCTCGGCCTGCTCGACCACGGTGTCGCGGAAGACCTCGTACGTCAGCTCCGCCGGGTCCCCGCCGACCTTCTCCACCGCCTGGTACAGCGGGACCGTCCCGACCGGGACGGGCGAGTTCCGCAGGATCCACTCCCGCGTCGTGTGGATGTCCCTCCCGGTCGACAGATCCATGATCGTGTCGGCGCCCCACCGGGTCGCCCACGTCATCTTCTCGACCTCGTCCTCGATCGACGAGGCCACCGCGCTGTTCCCGATGTTCGCGTTGACCTTCACCAGGAAGTTGCGCCCGATGACCATCGGCTCGATCTCGGGATGGTTCACGTTCGCTGGCAGCACCGCCCGCCCGGCGGCCAGCTCGGCCCGCACGAACTCCGGCTCGACGCCCTCGCGCAGCGCCGCGAACTCCATCTCCGGCGTGATCTCGCCGCGCCGCGCGTACGCCCGCTGCGTCACCGGCTCTCCGGACGCCGCCCGGCGCGGCCGGCGCTCCGCGAACGCCGCCCGCTCCCGCATCGGATCGGCCGCCCCGCGCCCGGATCGGCCGTCGTCCTCCGGCCGCACCGCGCGGCCCTCGTACTCCTCGGTGTCCCCGCGCCCGGCGATCCACGCCCCGCGCAGCGCCGGCAGCCCGCGCCGCACGTCCGCCTCGTAGGCGGGGTCGGTGTACGGCCCGGACGTGTCGTACAGCACCACCGCGCCGCCGTCCGTCAGCGGCACCTCCCGCATCGGCACCCGCACATCGGGCGCGGACCCCTGCAGGTAGGTCTTGCGGGCATGTGAAACCACGGTCTTTCCCATGTGACCTGATCTCTCCCTACGCCGGCATTACCCGGTCAGGTTCCAGCGGTCAGCGGCCGTCCCAGCCGCTATCTCAGCCCGGTTCGCCGGGCCCCCGCGATCTGTCTTGATCAACGTAACCCGTACCGGCCGGCGCCGTCCATCCAGGGTGCCGCGAGGCCGCGCCGTCACCGGCGGGCCCGACCGCTGATCCGCTCCCCGTCCCCGGCCGGACGGGGACGGTGGCGAGGTCTCCCAGGGCGTCGCCGGTGTCCAGCAGCAGCGCGGCGTTCAGCCGCCCGGCGGTCACGTCGGCGAGCAGGTCGTCGCGGCGGAGGGCGTGCCGGTCCTCGGAGACCTCGGGGGAGGGTGTGTCCCCGGGCCGGGCGGGGCTGCGGCAGACTGGGGCGGGTGATGACCAGAGGCCGGGGGCTGGACGCCCTGGCCGCCGCGGGGCTGGCGGCGGTCGCGGTGGGGGCGGCGGCGCGGTGGCCGGGCGTGCGGGCGCTGGACCCCGCCGGGGCGCTGATGCTCGTGGTGGCGCACGTGCCGCTGGCGTGGCGGCGGCGCCGCCCCGGGGTCGCGCTGGCGTTCGTGGTGGCGCTGGCGCTGCCGTTCCACCTGCTCCAGTACCAGCACCACGCCGTGGCGCCGGCCGAGGTGTTCGCGCTGTTCTCGTTCGCGGTGCTGGGACGGCGGGTGCTGACGGTCCTGCTCGGCACCGCGGCGCTGCTGGCCGCCTGCGCGGTGATCTTCGCGATGGGGGCGAGCGGGCGGAGCGGGCTCGAGCAGATCGGCGTGGTCGAGGCCATCGTCGCGGTGGTGGTCGGCGTGCAGGGCTGGCGCGTCCACAAGGCACGGATGGCGGCGATCACCGACCGGGCGGAACGGGCCGAGCGGACGCGCGAGGAGGAGGCCAGGCGCCGGGTCGCCGAGGAGCGGCTGCGGATCGCGCGGGACCTGCACGACCTGCTCGCGCACAGCATCACGGTCGTCGGCGTGCGGGCGGGCGCGGCGGCGCACCTGGTGCGGCGGGACGGCCCGGTGGACCGGGCGGAGCTGGCGGACACCCTGGACGGCATCGCCGCCACCTGCCGCGACGCCCGCACCGAGCTGCGGGCCACGCTCCAGGTGCTGCGCGAGGCGGGGCCGGAGCCCGGGCCGCGCGCGGTGCCGCCGGGCGCGGCCGGGATCGCCGAGCTGGTGGAGGCGGCGCGGGCGGCCGGGCTGGACGCGGTGCTCACCGAGCGCGGCGAGGGCCGCGAGTCGCCCGAGGCCGGGATCGTGGCGTACCGGATCGTCCAGGAGGCGCTGACCAACGTGGTCAAGCACGCCCGCGCGACGGCCGTCGAGGTGTCACTGGTGCGGGCGGACGGCGGCCTGCGGGTCACGGTGGCCGATAACGGCCGCGGCCCCGCGGGCGGGGACGGCGGGTTCGGGATCGTCGGGATGACCGAACGCGCCCGCAGCGTCGGGGGGACGGTCGAGGCGGGCCCGGGCGCGCGCGGCGGTTTCACGGTGGCGGCCGTGCTGCCGCTGGGCGCCGGTCAGCGCGCGGACGCCAGGTAGAGCAGGGCGGCCAGGCTGGACGAGGAGCCGATCTCGCCGCGCGCGGCCAGCTCCGGGACGCCGGCCAGCGGCACCCACTCGATCCGCTCGGCCTCCACGTCGGTGGGGTCGCCCACGTGCTCGGCGCCGTCGGCGCGGTAGAGGTGGTGGACGCCGTCGTGCACGCCGGGGGAGGCGCGCACGTCCAGCAGGTGCTCCAGCGCGCCGGCCCGCCAGCCGGTCTCCTCCAGCAGCTCGCGGGCCGCGGCCGCGGCCGGGTCCTCGCCCTCCTCGACGCGGCCGCCGGGGATCTCCCAGCCCCACCGGTCGGTGATGAAGCGGTGCCGCCAGATCAGCAGCGCGCGGCCGCGGCCGTCGACGGCGACCACGCCGGCGGCGTTACGGACCCGCAGGAGATGGTGGTCGAAGCGGCGCCCGTCGGGCAGCTCGACGTCGGCCAGGCACAGGTCCATCCAGGGGCTCCGGTAGACGTACCGCTCGCCGTGCAGGGTCCATCGCATGGCCCGCAGGCTATCGGCGGGCTTTACCAACCCTGACGATAGGGTCATGGTCATTGGGGGATAGGGGAGGCGATCGCGTCAGTGAGCCCTGATGTCGACAGGTCACCGGAGCCCGGCCCGGCCGGGGTGTCCGGCCGGATCTGGACGGTGCCGAACGCGCTGAGTTTCGCGCGGCTGCTGGGGGTTCCGCTCTTCCTGTGGCTGGTGCTGGTCGAGGCCGACTGGTGGGCGCTCGGCCTGCTGGTGGCGGCGGGGCTGTCGGACTGGCTGGACGGCAAGCTCGCCCGGATGCTGAACCAGACCAGCCGGCTCGGCGTGGTGCTGGACCCGGCGGCCGACCGGCTCTACATCCTGGCGACGCTGGTCGGCCTGACGGTCCGGGACATCATCCCGCTGTGGCTGGTGGTGCTGCTGGTTGGCCGGGAGGTCGCGATCACGCCGATCGTGCCGATCATGCGCCGGCTCGGGTACGGGGGGACCCTGCCGGTGCACTTCATCGGCAAGGCGGCCACGCTGTGCCTGCTGTACGCGTTCCCGCTGCTGCTGCTCGGCGGGCACGACGGCCCGGTGGCCACCGGCGCCCGGGTCATCGGCTGGTCGTTCGCCATCTGGGGCACGGCCCTGTACTGGTGGGCGGCGCTCCTGTACTGGGCGCAGACCCGCCGGCTCGTCCTGGCGCACCGCGCCGGGCCGCCGGAGCCGCCGCCCGATCCGCCCCGCGGCCCCCACCCCGATCCCGACCCGTCGGCCGGCGACCAGAAGGGAGCGGAGACACCGCGATGAAGGCCGTTGTGATGGCGGGCGGTGAGGGGACGCGGCTGCGTCCGATGACCGCCAACCAGCCGAAGCCCCTGCTCCCGCTCGTCAACCGGCCGATCATGGAACATGTGCTGCGCCTGCTCAAGCGGCACGGGTTCGACGAGACCGTGGTGACCGTCCAGTTCCTGGCCGCGCTGATCCGCAACTACTTCGGGGACGGCGAGGAACTCGGCATGTCGCTGAGCTACGCCACCGAGGAGATCCCGCTGGGGACGGCGGGCAGCGTCAAGAACGCGGCGGAGGCGCTGCGCGACGACCGCTTCCTGGTGATCTCCGGGGACGCGCTGACCGACATCGACCTGACCGACATGGTGCGCTTCCACCGCGAGAACGGGGCGCTGGTCACCATCGGGCTCAAGCGGGTCCCCAACCCGCTGGAGTTCGGGATCATCATCGTCGACGACGAGGGCCGCATCCAGCGCTTCCTGGAGAAGCCGACCTGGGGCCAGGTGTTCTCCGACACCGTCAACACCGGCATCTACATCATGGAGCCGGAGGTCCTCGACCATGTCGAGAAGGGCCGCTCGGTCGACTGGTCCGGGGAGGTGTTCCCCAAGCTGCTGGCGGAGGGCGCGCCGCTGTACGGGTACGTCGCCGACTGCTACTGGGAGGACGTCGGCACCCACGCCAGCTACATGAAGGCCCAGGCCGACATGCTGTCGGGCCTCGTCGACGTCGACCTCCAGGGCTTCGAGCTGTCACCGGGCGTGTGGGTGGCCGAGGGCGCCGAGGTGGACGCCGAGGCGGTGCTGAAGGGCCCGCTGTACGTCGGCGACTACGCCAAGGTCGAGGCGGGCGTGGAACTGCGCGAGTTCACCGTGCTGGGCAGCAACGTGGTGGTGAAGGAGGGCGCGTTCCTGCACCGCGCGATCGTGCACGACAACGTGTTCATCGCGCCGTCCACCAACCTGCGCGGCTGCGTGATCGGCAAGAACACCGACATCATGGCGGGCGCCCGGGTGGAGGAGGGCGCGGTCGTCGGGGACGAGTGCGTGATCGAGGCCGAGGCGTACGTCTCCAGCCAGGTCAAGGTCTACCCGTTCAAGACCATCGAGGCCGGCGCGGTCGTCAACACCAGCGTGATCTGGGAGTCGCGCGGCCAGCGGAACCTGTTCGGCCCGCGCGGGGTGTCCGGGCTGATCAACGTGGAGATCACCCCGGAGCTGGCGGTGCGGCTGGCCAGCGCGTACGCGACGACGCTGAAGAAGGGCACGGCGGTGGTGACCGGCCGGGACGCCTCGCGCGCGGCCCGGACGCTGAAGCGGGCGGTGATCAGCGCGCTGACGTCCAGCGCGATCGACGTCCAGGACCTGGAGGCGTGCCCGCTGCCGGTGGCGCGGTTCGAGACGGCGCGGGAGGACTGCGCGGGCGGCCTGTACCTGCGGACCACGCCGGGCGACCCGCAGGGCGTCGACATCATGTTCCTGGCGCCCGACGGCGCCGACCTGTCGCAGGCGGCGCAGCGCAAGCTGGAGCGGGTGTTCGGGCGGCAGGAGTTCCGGCGGGCGTTCCCCGGCGAGATCGCCGAGCTGACGTACCCGGCGCGGACGACCGAGACCTACGCCCGCGACCTGCTGCGCCGGGTCGACATGACGGGGGTCCGCGAGGCCGGGCTGAAGATCGTGCTGGACTGCGCCGGCGGCACCGCGTCGCTGGTGCTGCCGACGCTGCTGGGCCGGGTCGGCGTGGACGTGCTGACCCGCAACAACCGGCTGGACGAGGCCAGCCCGACCGAGACGCTCGCCGAGCGGATGCGCGACCTGCAGCGGCTCGGCGAGCTGGTGTCGTCGTCGCGGGCGGCGTTCGGGGTGCGGTTCGACCCGGTCGGGGAGCGGATCTCGCTGGTGGACGAGAGCGGCCAGCTGATCGGCGACGACCGGGCGCTGCTGGTGATGCTGGACCTGGTCGCGGCGGAGCGGCGCGGCGGCCGGGTGGCGCTGCCGGTGACGACGACGCGGGTGGCCGAGCAGGTGTGCCGGTTCCACGGCGTCCAGGTGGAGTGGACCTCGACCTCGCAGGACGTGCTGACCAAGGCCGCCGCCCGGCCCGAGGTGATCTTCGCGGGGGACGGCCGGGGCGGCTTCCTGATGCCCGAGTTCAGCCGCACGGTCGACGGCATCGCGGCGTTCGTCCGGCTGGTGGGGCTGGTCGCGCGGACGCGGCTGACGCTGTCCCAGATCGACCGCCGCATCCCCGAGGCGCACCTGCTGCGCCGCTCCGTGCCGACGCCGTGGGCGGCCAAGGGCGGGGTGATGCGGCATGTCGTGGAGGCGGCCGGCGACCGGACGATCGACACCACCGACGGGGTGCGGGTGGTGGAGGAGGACGGCCGGTGGGTGCTGGTGCTGCCCGACCCGTCCGACGCGGTGACGCACCTGTGGGCCGAGGGCCCGGACGCCGACGCGGCGCAGGAGCTGCTGGAGGAGTGGGCGGCGGTCGTCGAGCGCGCCGAGTCCTGACCCGGCACGGGCGGCCCGGGCGGCCCGGGCGGCCCGGGTGGCGGCTCAGCCGGGTTCGGCGTCCGGCCCGGCGGCCGCGACGGCGGCGAGGGTGCGCAGGGCATCGGCGAGGACCCCGGGCGGGGGAGTGCCCAGGCCGATCCGTACCGCGGGCGGCGCGCTCGCGGAGCCGGCCGTGAACGCGGCGGCGGGCGTGACGGCGATGCCGCGCCGCGCGGCGGCCGCGGTGAACGTCTCGGCGCGCCACGGCGGAGGCAGCTCCCACCAGCAGAAGTAGGAGTGCGGGTGCGTGCGCGTCCGGGCGTCCCGGACACCCGCGAGCTCCCGCGCGGCGATCTCCTGCCGGCGGGCGGCGTCGGCGCGCTTGGCCTCGCCGAGGGCGGCGGCCGTGCCGTCGGAGATCCAGCCGGCGGCGGCCTCCAGGGCGTACCCGGCGGGCGTCCAGGCGCCGGTGCGCAGCGCGGTGCCGACCCGGCCGAGCAGCGCCGGGGGCGCCACCGCGAAGCCCACGGCCAGTCCGGGCGCCAGCCGCTTGGAGAGGCCGTCGACGACGATCGTGCGGTCCGGGGCCCAGGCCGCCAGCGGCGGGGGCGCGGCGGCGTCCAGGAACGCCCAGACGGCGTCCTCGACCGCGTGCACGCGCAGGTCCGCCAGGACGGCGGCCAGCTCGGCGCGGCGGCCGGCCGGCATGGTCGCGCCGCACGGGTTGTGGACGGTCGGCTGGACGTACACCGCCTGGAACGGCGCGCGCCGGTGCGCGGCGGCGAGCGCTTCCGGGACCAGCCCGTGCGCGTCGGTGGCGACGGGGACGAGCGTGATGCCGAGGCGCGCGGCGACCGACGCGGCGAGCGGGTAGGTGAGCTCCTCGACGGCCAGCCGGCCGCCGGCGGGGACCAGCGCCGACACCGCGCCGGCGATCGCCTGCCGCCCGTTCCCGGTGAAGAGGACCTGGCCGGGGTCGGGCTCCCAGCCGGGGCGGGCGAGCAGTGCGGCGGCAGCGGTACGGGCCGCGGGCGTGCCGGCGGCGCCCACCGGGCGCAGGGCGGCGTCCAGCACGTCGGGGCGCAGCAGCCGGCCGAGCGACGCGGCCATCCGCTCCGCCGGCCCGCCGGCCACCGGATGCTGGAGCTCCAGGTCGATCCTCGTCCCGGCCGGCTCGGTCAGCGCGGGCGCGGCGGCGGGGGCGGCGGCGCGGACGAAGGTGCCGCGGCCGACCTCGCCGACGACCAGCCCGCGCCGCGCCAGCTCGCCGTAGACGCGGATGGCGGTGGAATTGGCGATGCCGTGCCGGCGCGCGAAGGCCCGCTGCGGCGGCAGCCGCTCGCCCGGCCGCAGCCGCCCCGCCGCGATGTCGGCGGCCACCGCGTCGGCGACCCGCCGGAAGTCGTCCATCGTCCACGCCCTCCGACATTGCACCGAGATCAATTCGCTGTATTGCACCGAGAATAGCGGGCGCCTTACGGTGATCCGCATGGTTTCGCTGACCGCCGTCGCCGGCATCGCCGTCATCGCGCTGGGACTCGTCCTCACCCCGGGGCCCAACATGATCTACCTGGTGTCCCGGACGATCACCCAGGGCCGCCGGGCCGGGCTCATCTCGCTGGCGGGCGTCGCGACCGGCTTCGCGGTGTACGTCGTCGCCGCCACCGCCGGGCTCACCGCCGTCTTCGCGCTGGTCCCGGCCGTCTACACCGCCCTCAAGCTGGCCGGCGCCGGCTACCTCCTCTGGCTGGCCTGGCAGGCGCTGCGGCCCGGCGGGCGGGCGGCGTTCGCCCCGCGGGAGCTGCCCGCCGACCCGCCGCGCCGGCTGTACACGATGGGGCTGGTCACCAGCCTGCTCAACCCCAAGATCGCGGTCCTGTACGTGTCGCTGCTGCCGCAGTTCGTCGAGCCCGAGCGTGGCGCCGTCGCGCTCCAGAGCCTCCTGCTGGGCCTCACCCAGGTCGCGATCGCGGTCACCATCAACGGCCTGATCGCCATGGGCGCCGGGACGATCGCCGCGTTCCTGGCCGAGCGCCCCCTCTGGCAGCGCGCCCAGCGCTGGCTGATGGGCTCGGTCCTGGCCGGGATGGCCCTGCACCTCGGCCTCGACCGCTCCCGCGCCGCCGCCGCGCCCGTCCCCTGACGAGCAGCCGCCCGCACCATCGCGGCGGGCCCTGACCTGCGCCGGGATTTGGCGCGGCTTGCCATGATGGGCGCGTGACAGAGGGACCCGAGGGACCGGAGGAGCGGGAGCGGCCGGGGCGGCGGCGCCCGGACGCCTCCATGTCGCTGCTGGCGGACCTGATCGCCGGCAGGGTGGCCGACCCCGGCTACGCCGCGGCCGCCGCCCGGCGCGCGGCGGCGGGAGAGCAGGGCGCGGCGCGGCGCGGGCCGCTGGCCCGGGCCGGCGTCCCGCTGGCGCTGATCCTGGTCGGCCTGCTCATCGCGGTCGCCGGCGCCGAGGTGCGGCGCAGCGAGCCGGTGGCGGCCGAGCGGCGCTCCCGGCTGATCGAGGAGATCCGCCTGCGCACCGCCGGCACCGACGACCTCCAGCGCCGCGTGGACGCGCTGCGGGACGAGACCCAGCGGCGGCGCGCGGCCGCGCTGGCCCGCAGCGCCGCCGGGGAGCGGGCCCGGCAGGGCCTGGCCGCCGCCGCCGACGCCGCGGCCGCCGCCGCGGTGTCCGGCCCCGCCCTGGTCCTGACCCTGGACGACGCGCCGCGCGAGGGCGCCCGCGCGCCCCGCCCGGAGGAGGCCCGGGTCTATGATCAGGACCTCCAGGTCCTGGTGAACGGGCTCTGGGCGGCCGGCGCCACCGCCATCGGCGTCAACGGGCGGCGGCTCACCCCGACCACGGCGATCCGCACCGCCGGAGAGGCGATCCTGGTGGACTACCGGCCGCTGAGCGCCCCGTACGAGATCACCGCGCTGGCCGCCGGCCGGGACGCGCGGGCGCGCCTGCGCGCGGCGTTCGAGGGCTCGGAGGCGGGACGCCGCGCGCGGCTCCTGCACGACCGCTACGGCATCCGGTACGGCGTCCGCGCCCCGGACCGGGCCGAGCTGCCCGCGGGCGGCACGCCGCGGCCCAGGTACGCGCGGGAGGGGGAGCGGCCGTGATCGCCCTGATCGGGCTGCTGGCCGGCATCGGGCTCGGCCTGCTCCTCGAACCCGACGTGCCGCTGTGGCTCCAGCCGTACCTGCCGATCGCGATCGTCGCCGCGCTGGACGCGATGTTCGGCGGCGTCCGGGCCCGGCTGGAGGGCGTCTTCGACGACAAGGTGTTCGTGGTGTCGTTCGTCGGCAACGCCGTCATCGCCGCGCTGATCGTCTTCTTCGGCGACCAGCTCGGGGTGGGCTCCCAGCTGTCCACCGGCGTCGTGGTCGTCCTGGGCATTCGCATCTTCTCCAACGCCGCCGCCATCCGCCGGAAGCTGTTCGGCGCATGAGCGGCGACCAGAAGGACCGGCGGGAGCCGGAGAAGCAGGAGGGACGCGCAGGGGTGCGGGAGCTGCTGCGGCCCCGGCTGAGCCGCGGCCAGCTCGCGGGCGGCCTGCTGTGCCTGCTGCTCGGCTTCGCGGTGGTGGCGCAGGTCGAGACCACCAAGCGGGACACCACGTTCGCCGCCGCCCGCCAGGACGAGCTGGTCGGCGTCCTGTCGGACCTGTCGCAGCGCTCCGAGCGGCTGCGCGGCGACCTGCGCGAGCTGGAGGACACCAGGGCGCGGCTGGAGCGCGACGGGGAGGGCACGACGGCGCTGGCCGACGCCCGGGAGCGGGCCGCCGCGTACGGGCTGCTGGCGGGCACGCTCCCGGCCGAGGGGCCGGGCATCGAGGTCACCGTCGAGGACCCGGCCGGCCGGGTCCGGGCGGTGCACCTGCTCGACGCCCTCCAGGAGCTGCGCGACGCGGGCGCCGAGGTCGTCCAGATCAACGACGTCCGGGCGGGGACGGGCACGTACTTCGTGGACGCGGCCGGCGGCGTGGTGGCGGACGGCCGGTTCCTGCGCGCGCCGTACCGGTTCCTGGTGATCGGCGACGCGCACACCATGACCACGGCACTCGACATCCCGGGGGGCGTGACCAAGACCCTGGAGGGGGCCGGGGCACGGGTCGCCGTCGAGGCCCGGCCGAAGATCGAGATCCGGGTGACCCGGCCCGGCTGACCGGGCGGGCCCGGCCCGGACGAGATCATGATCCCGCAGGTCGGGGACCCGGCGCCCGGCCGGGGCCGGTCCCGGTGTTCGGCCGTGGTCCGCGCGGCGCCGTAGACCTGCGATCATTGACGGAGGTAGCTTGAGGGGCAGCCGGCTCACCGTTCCGGTTGACCCCTCGGGCACTACCCGCGTAAGTTGCGGCAACCGTCGTGTTGGTGGGCGGCGAGTTGGACCGTGGTCGGGGGACGGGTCCCCGGCGTGGGTTGGTACAGGATGCGCGTGGCGCAGGCGGTCTCCGCGGCAGCGGGGGGCGCGGGCGCCGCGCCGATGGTAGGAGGCCGAGCCGATCGATGCCGAGCGTCTACTGCACGCAGTGCGGTCACGCCAACCCGGATGATGCCCGCTTCTGCTCGAACTGCGGCACTCCGCTGACGCGGAGCGCCCCCGCGCCCACGCCGTACAGGGAGTCTCCCGGCGAGTCGACCTCCACCATCTCCATCGGCGGGATCGAGGCGCTGGACGTCGACCAGGGCGGTGAGGAGCCGGTCGGCGCCGACCAGGTGGCCGTGGAGGCGCTGCCGCCGGGCACGGCCCTGCTGGTGGTCAAGCGCGGGCCGAACGCCGGCAGCCGCTTCCTGCTCGACCGCGACCGCACCTCGGCGGGCCGCCACCCCGAGAGCCACATCTTCCTCGACGACATCACCGTCTCCCGGCACCACGCCGAGTTCGCCCGCGAGGGCGGCGCGTTCTCCGTGCGGGACGTCGGCAGCCTGAACGGCACCTACGTCAACCGGCAGCGGATCGACCAGGCCGGGCTGTCGGGCGGGGACGAGGTCCAGATCGGCAAGTTCCGTCTGGTGTTCCTGACCAACCCGCAGCACGGCTGACCGGATCCGTCCGGAGGCGCGAGCGTGCGGCAGACGGGGAGCACCGCGGGACCGCGGCGAGGGGAGGGGCCATGAGCGCACAGGCGGCACCGGCCCCGATGACGATCGGGGACGTGCTGGGGCTGCTGCGGCCCGACTTCCCCGACATCACCATCTCCAAGATCCGTTTCCTGGAGGCGGAGGGGCTCATCGAGCCCCAGCGCAGCCCCGCGGGCTACCGCAAGTTCTGCGACGCCGACGTCGAGCGGCTGCGCTTCATCCTGACCTCGCAGCGCGACCACTACCTGCCGCTGCGGGTGATCAGGCAGCAATTGGAGGCGCGCGACCGCGGCGAGCCGGTCCCGGCCCCCGCTCCGGCCGCAGGCCCGGCCGCGTCCCAGGGCGCCGCGGCGGGCGCGGTTCCGGCCCCGCGCGCCGAGGCGGCCGCGCGGCGCCCCCGCACGCTCGTGGCGGCCGACGGCACCGCGGGGGAGACGGCCGCGGTGCGGCTCACCCGGCGCCAGCTCATCGACGGCGCCGGGATCGACGAGGAGATGCTCGCCCGCCTGGAGGAGTACGGCCTGGTGCGCCGCACCAGCGGGTACTACACCGGCGAGGACCTGACGGTGGCGCGCACCGCCGCCGCGCTGGGCGCGTTCGGGTTCGAGGTCCGGCACCTGCGCGCCGTCAAGGCCGCGGCCGACCGGCAGGTCGGGCTGATCGACCAGGTGGTGGCGCCGCAGCTGCGCCGCCGCGACCCGGGCGCCCACGAGCGGGCCGCCGAGACCGCGCGGGAGATCGCGGCGCTGGCGATCCGGCTGCACGCGACCCTCGTCTCGGCCGGCCTGCGCGACAGCCTCGGCCCCTGATCCGGCGCCCCGCCCGGCCGCCGCCGGAGAAACGGCGCGCTCCCGCCTCGACGCGGAATCCGAGCCTGGGTGTAGTTTGGCTAGAAGGTTCGGTCGGGGATCGATCCGGCACGGTGACCAGACGAGCGAGGACCAGCAGCAGGGAGCCGCAGTGAAGCAGATGGAGGTCGTCGGCGTACGGGTCGAGATGCCCTCCAATCAGCCGATCGTCCTGTTGAAGGAGACGGAGGGCGACCGCTACCTCCCGATCTGGATCGGGGCGGTGGAGGCCACCGCGATCGCCTTCGCCCAGCAGGGGGTGCTGCCGGCCCGCCCGCTCACCCACGATCTGTTCCGCGACGTGCTGGACGCCCTCGGGGTGCAGCTGCGCACGGTCAACATCACCGCGCTGCGCGAGGGGATCTTCTTCGCCGATCTGGTGTTCTCCAACGGCGTGGAGGTGAGCGCCCGGCCGTCGGACTCGATCGCCCTGGCGCTGCGCACCGGCGCCAGCATCTTCGCCAGCGAGGACGTGCTGGAGGAGGCCGGGGTCGCGATCCCCGACGAGCAGGAGGACGAGGTCGAGAAGTTCCGCGAGTTCCTCGACACGATCTCGCCGGAGGACTTCGGCCGGGCCGGCTGAGCCGCCGCGGACGGCGCTCCCGGACGGGCCGGGGCGCGGTGGGCCGCCCGGATCGGCCGGGATCGGCCCGGATCGGCCCGGATCGGCCGGGATCGGCGCAGGTCCGCCGGTGAACTTCCGGCACCGGCCGCGCGGCCGTTTCCGGGACGTCCCCGGGGGAAAGGAGTCCAAGTGGGCGTCTGGTGCGCAGTTTGCCCACGTGAAGCCGGTTCATCCGGGCATGCGACGCGCCGACGGTGAACGTTGACCACACCCTGACCGGCACCTACCGTGCTGGTGGAACACCCGTGGTGTAATTCGTCAAACCCCCTTGACGAAGCCCCGCGGGCTGATAGAAGCCGGAGGTCCGCGTGGCGGTGAGCAGCGGCGAGGGCAAGGCGACCCCCGAGAGGCAGGTGGCGTCTCGGCGTGCCGGGGAGCAGGGCCTGCTCTTCGACACCGAGGTGTCCGCACCGCCCGAGAACGTCGGCTACCGCGGGCCCACGGCCTGCGCCGCCGCGGGGATCACCTACCGCCAGCTGGACTACTGGGCCCGCACCGGGCTGGTGGAGCCCAGCGTCCGCGCCGCGCACGGCTCGGGCAGCCAGCGCCTCTACAGCTTCCGCGACATCCTCGTCCTCAAGGTCGTCAAGCGCCTACTCGACACCGGTGTCTCCCTCCAGCAGATCCGGACCGCGGTCAGCCACCTGCGCGACCGCGGCGTCCGGGACCTCGCGCAGATCACGTTGATGAGCGACGGCGTGAGCGTGTACGAGTGCACCTCGGCCGACGAGGTCGTGGATCTGCTGCAGGGCGGCCAGGGGGTCTTCGGCATCGCGCTGGGCCGTGTCTGGCAGGAGGTGGAGGGGAGCCTTGCCGAGCTCCCCGCTGAACGCGCGGCCACCGACGACGAGGACGACTCCGGTGAGCACCCGCACGACGAGCTCGCGCACCGGCGCCGCGCCCGCAAGACGGGCTGACCCGCCCGACAGCGGGGACGGCGGGAGCGGGAAGCGCGCCTAGGCGCCGGCTAGATCGCTTCCTTGCGCTGGAGGTAGGCGAACGCCCCCCAGCCCGGGAGCACCGGCAGCCACAGCGTCAGCAGCCGGAACAGCAGCACCGCCGAGGTCGCGGTCTCGGCGGTCAGGCCGGAGATCGTCAGCGCCACCGTCAGGGCCGTCTCGACGGCGCCCAGCCCGCCGGGGGTCGGCGCGGCCGAGCCCACCGCGTTGGCGGTCAGGAAGACGACCACGACCGCCGTCCACGGCAGCGAGCCGCCGAACGCCCGGATCGAGGCGTCCAGGCAGACCACGAAGCCGACGGTGAGCAGCAGCGTCCCGCCCAGCCCGGTGAGGATCTTGCGGGGCGACTGGAGCACGTCCACCAGCCGCGGGACGACCCCGGAGAACATGCTCTTGAGCCGGCCGGTGACGATCCGGCGGACCCGCGGGATCGTCAGCGCGACCCCGGCCAGCACCGCCAGCGCCAGCAGCACGATCACCACGGTCCTGGACGGCGCCAGGTCGCGGGTGGCGTTGCCGGTCGACCCGGTGACGAACCCGAAGACGATCAGCAGCAGGATGTGCATCACCATGCCCATCAGCTGGGACGCGCCCACGCTCGCCACCGCCGGCCCGGGCCGCACGCCCGAGCGCTGCAGGTAGCGGGTGTTCAGCGCCACCCCGCTGACCGCCGCGGGCGCCACCAGTTTCACGAACGAGGCGGCGACCTGGACCAGCACGGTGCGGCCCAGCGGCAGCCGTTCCGGCACGAAGCCCATCAGCATGAACGCGGCGGCCAGGTACGTGAGCGCGGCCGCCGCCAGCGCGAGCCCGACCCACCACCACTCGGCCCCGGCCACCAGCTGGACCGGGTCGACGCTGCTCAGCTGCGGGATGACGATGTAGGCGGCGATGCTCAGCGCGACGATGCTGAAGATCGTGCGGGGCCGGAACCGCTCCAGCCGGACCGGCGGCGGCGCCTCGCTCTCCGGCTTCAGCCCGACGATCTGCTCGCGGATGCGGGTGAGCAGGTCGCGGTGGTGGCGCAGCATCGCGCGGGTGTCGCGGGAGAGCGCCACCCGCTGCAGCAGCGGCACCGCGCTCGCCAGCGCCTGCTCGCCGAGGACGTCCGCGGCGGTGCGCACCGCGCGCTCGGGGCCGACCCGCAGCGCCAGCGTGGTGAGCAGCTGGGCCAGGTCCAGGCGCAGCGCCAGGTCGCCGACCGCGATCTCGCCCGAGCTCAGCCCGGTCAGGTACGGCCGCCCGCCGTCCGAGACGAGGATCGCCTTGCCTTCGAGCCTGCGGTGCGCCAGCCGGCCCGACTGGAGCCGCTTCAGCTGCTCCCAGACGGCGGTGAGCAGGCCGTCGGTGAGCTGCTCGTCGGGCAGGTCGTCCAGCCGGGTCCCGGGGACGTGCTCGTACGCCATCAGGGCGGCCTCGGTGCCGACCTCGCAGGTCCCCACCAGCCGGGGGGTGCGCACGCCCGCCGCGTCGACGGCGTACGCCATCAGCGACTCCTGCTCCAGCGAGCGGCGCAGCGAGCGGACCGGGCGGCGGGGCGACGCCTCGCGCAGCCGGACCAGCCGCCACACCCGGTACAGCAGCCCGGCGGTCTGCAGGTCGCGGTCCAGGACGCCGACCTCCAGCTGCCAGCCGCCGTCCGGCAGCGCCGTCCCGGTGCCGTCGGTGGGTACGGCGCCGGGGGCCCGGGCGATCTCGACCCCGTACCGGCGGACCTCGTCGGCCTCGCCGGGCAGCTGCCGGGCGCGCACGGGCCGCAGCCCGAGCCGTTCCAGCGCGGCCATCACGGCCGGCCCGGGCGGCCGCGGGTTGGGCGTGCCGACCGCGTAGAGCGTGCCGTGGCCGATGGCGCGCCCCAGGAAGTAGGTGGCCGCCAGCGCCGACACCGAGGCGTACGCGGCGGCGAGGCCGGTCAGCGCGACCATCCCGATCATCGTCCAGGTGGCGGCCTGCCAGCGGGTCCGGCCGGCCATCCCGACCGCGCTGACGAACGCGATCACCGGCGCGATGTCGGTGTGCACCGGGGCGGTGTCGGTGCCGCCCCAGATCAGCGAGTCCAGCACCCCGCCGGGCGCCGTCGCCACCCGCAGGTCGTCCAGCAGCACGGTGATCACGAACGCGATCACCGCGGCCAGCAGCGCGATCGCCACGCGCGTCCCGTCCTTGCGGAACAGCCGCTCCACGGCGAACGCGACCGGGACGGCCAGCACCCCGAAGCTGGAGACCAGCGTGGCCAGCGTCAGCAGGAGGTGCGGGGCGTGCGCGGTGACCTCGAACACGTCGTTCTGCAGCCCGTGCGTGGTCTGCTGGGCGAACGAGACCAGCAGCATCACCGCGGCCAGCCCGGCCACCGAGGCGGCGAACCGGATCGCGTCCGAGGGCCGCCGGATCCGGTCGGGCCGGTCGGGCTCGTCGACGGGCACGGCGGCCGGCGCGGCCGTGCCGGGCCGCGTCCGCTCGTCGCGAGTCTGCGTCACGCCCTCGCCACCGTCCGGATCCGTCACTTCGATCAGCGTCCCAGGACCGCCGGCGCGCCGCCGGGTGCGGCGCCCGGCCGGCCCGATAGCACGTTCGCGGAGAATCGCACGCTCACCGACATCCGTACCCTTCCGGCCCCCGTCGGCCCCCATTCCCCCCGGTATTCCCGCGGGCTTTGGGTATCGTACTGGCCGGGCACGCCCGCGCGATCACAGGTCGGCGCGCGGGTGATCGGCGTGCGCGGTCCTCCCGCGCCCCCGCGGCGATCGTTTCCGCGGCGGATTGGATAGAGTTCCACAAGGAACGCCGTCGACCCTGGGCGGGAGAGTTCCCGCGCAAACCAGCGCGGGGCGCCGAAGGGGCAACCCTCCCCGGAACCTCTCAGGCAAAAGGACCGCTCGGGCGAGGCACCTCTGGAAAGCAGGCGCGGTCCCCCTCGCGGAGGGGGCGGGCCTCACCGAAGGGGAAACCCCGTACCGCGGGCGAATCTCTCAGGTGCCGATGACAGAGGGGGAGACCGGCCGTCGGCCCCGCACGGGCCGCCGGTGGCCCTGAGCGACCTCAGCAGCCCAGGAGGCTCCCCAGATGACCGCCCAGTACTTCGCCCCCGTGGCGTCGCCGCAGCATCCCCGGTCCGCGTTCGCCGACCGGCACATCGGCCCGGCGCCCGACGACCACGCCCGGATGCTGGCGGCCATCGGCTACTCCGGCGCCGAGGCCCTGCTCGACGACGCGGTCCCGGCCGCGATCCGCACCGCCCGGCCGCTGGACCTGCCGCCCGCGCTGAGCGAGACCGCCGCGCTGGACCGGCTGCGCGAGCTGGCGTCCCGCAACACCGTGCTGACGTCGATGATCGGGCTGGGCTACCACGGGACGATCACGCCCGGGGTGATCCTGCGCAACGTGCTGGAGAACCCGGGCTGGTACACCGCGTACACCCCGTACCAGCCGGAGATCTCGCAGGGCCGGCTGGAGGCGCTGCTGAACTTCCAGACGGTGGTGAGCGACCTGACGGGGCTGCCGGTCGCGAACGCGTCGATGCTGGACGAGGGCACGGCCGCCGCCGAGGCGATGACTTTGGCGCACCGCGCGTCCAAGAGGAAGGACCCCGGCACCTTCCTCGTCGACGCCGACGCGCTGCCCCAGACCATCGAGGTGATCAGGACCCGCGCGGTGCCGCTGGGCATCGAGGTCGTGACCGCCGACCTGTCGGGCGGGCTGCCCGAGGGCGACTTCTTCGGCGTGCTGCTCCAGTACCCCGGCGCGTCCGGCGCGGTGCGCGACCTGGCGCCCGTCGGCGACCAGGCGCACGAGCGGGGCGCGCAGGTCGTCGTCGCGGCGGACCTGCTCGCCCTCACGCTGCTGCGGCCGCCCGGCGAGTCCGGCGCCGACATCGTGGTGGGGTCGGCGCAGCGGTTCGGCGTCCCGTACGGCTTCGGCGGCCCGCACGCCGGCTACATCGCCGTCCGCGAGGGCCTCCAGCGGCAGCTGCCCGGCCGCCTGGTGGGCGTCTCGGTCGACGCCGACGGCGCCGCCGCGTACCGGCTGGCGCTGCAGACCCGCGAGCAGCACATCCGCCGCGAGAAGGCCACCAGCAACATCTGCACCGCCCAGGTCCTGCTGGCGGTGATGGCCGCCATGTACGCCGTCTACCACGGCCCCGAGGGGCTGGCCGCGATCGCCCAGCGCGCGCACCGCCGGGCCGCCGAGATCGCCGCCGGGCTGCGCGGCGCCGGGGTCGAGGTGGTGCACGGGTCGTTCTTCGACACGGTGCTGGCCCGGGTGCCGGGCCGCGCGGACGAGATCGTCCGGGCCGCCCGCGAGCGCGGGATCAACCTGCGCCCGGTCGACGCCGACCATGTCGCCGCCGCCTGCGACGAGACCACGCTGCCCGAGCACGTCGCGGCCGTCCTGGAGTCGTTCGGCGCCGCCCCCGCCGAGGCCGGCGAGCTCCCGCAGGGCTTCCCGGACGCGCTGCGGCGCGAGAGCCCGTACCTGACCCACCCGGTCTTCCACGCGCACCGCAGCGAGACCGCGATGCTGCGCTACCTGCGCAGGCTCCAGGACAAGGACATCGCGCTGGACCGGTCGATGATCCCGCTCGGCTCCTGCACGATGAAGCTGAACGCCACCGCCGAGATGGAGCCGATCACCTGGCCGGAGTTCGCGAACGTCCACCCGTTCGCGCCGGTCGAGCAGGCCGCCGGCTACCTGGAGCTGATCGGCGAGCTGGAGGACCGGCTGGCCGAGATCACCGGGTACGCGAAGGTGTCGGTGCAGCCCAACGCCGGCTCGCAGGGCGAGCTGGCCGGCCTGCTGGCCATCCGCGGCTACCACGAGTCGCGCGGCGAGGGGCACCGGAACATCTGCCTGATCCCGTCGTCGGCGCACGGCACGAACGCCGCCAGCGCCGTGATGGCCGGGATGAAGGTCGTCGTGGTCAAGTGCGACGACGGCGGCAACATCGACCTGGACGACCTGCACGCCAAGATCGGGAAGCACGGCGCCGCGCTGTCGGCGATCATGGTGACGTACCCGTCCACGCACGGCGTCTTCGAGGAGACGATCGTGGACGTGTGCGCGTCCGTGCACGAGGCCGGCGGCCAGGTGTACGTGGACGGCGCCAACCTCAACGCGCTGGTCGGCCTGGCCCGGCCCGGCGAGTTCGGCTCCGACGTCTCGCACCTCAACCTGCACAAGACGTTCTGCATCCCGCACGGCGGCGGCGGTCCCGGCGTCGGCCCGATCGGCGTGCGCGAGCACCTGGCGCCGTTCCTGCCCAGCCACCCGCTCCGCGCGGAGGCCGGGCCGGGGGAGACCGGCGTGGGGCCGATCTCGGCGGCGCCGTGGGGCTCGGCGGGGATCCTGCCGATCTCCTGGGCGTACATCGCGATGATGGGCCCGGACGGGCTGCGCGCCGCCACCGAGGGCGCGATCATCGGCGCCAACTACCTGGCGGCCCGGCTCGGCCCGCACTACCCGATCCTCTACACCGGCCGGAACGGCCTGGTCGCGCACGAGTGCATCGCCGACCTGCGGAAGATCACCAAGGAGACCGGGATCACCGCCGAGGACGTCGCCAAGCGGCTGATCGACTACGGCTTCCACGCGCCGACGCTGTCGTTCCCGGTGGCGGGCACGCTGATGATCGAGCCGACCGAGAGCGAGGACCTGGCCGAGCTGGACCGGTTCTGTGACGCGATGATCGAGATCCGCCGGGAGATCCAGCGCGTCGCCGACGGCGGCTACGACCGCGACGACAACCCGCTCAAGCACGCGCCGCACACCGCCGCGTGCCTGGTCGCCGAGGACTGGAAGCACCCGTACACCCGCGAGGAGGCGGCCTACCCGCTGCCCGCCCTGCGGGAGGGCAAGTACTGGCCGCCGGTGCGCCGGATCGACCAGGCGCACGGCGACCGCAACCTCGTCTGCTCCTGCCCGCCGCCGGAGGCGTTCGAGGACTGATCCGCCCGCGCGGGGGCCGGCGTGACCGAACAGAAATGATCATGCCGGCCCTTTCCGGGTGTCGCCCCGGGACGCGCGCGCCCGCCGTCGGTAGGCTCGGGGCACCGACCCGACCCCCAGAGGCGGAGCATGAGCGAGACCCCGGACAAGGCCGGTGCAGCGGGCGGCGCGGCGGCCGATCCGTCCCGGCTGTGCGAGGAGGCCAGGCTGCTGGCCGAGGAGGGCGACCCCGGCCGGGCCGCCGGGCTCTTCCGGGAGGTGCTCGCCCTCGGCGACACCCCCTGCCGGGCCCAGGCCGCCCTCGGGCTGGCCGTCGTCCTCGACGACGGCGGCGACGTCGAGGCGGCCCGGGAGGCCGACCGGCTCGCCATCGCCACCGGCGACCCCGAGTACGGCGCGCGCGCCGCGTACCACCTGGCCCTCACCCACGAGCGGGCCGGCGAGCCCGCCGAGGCCGAGCCCGCGTGGCGGGTCGTGGTCGACTTCGGCAACCCGGCGTACCTGCCGCCGGCGCTGCTGGCGCTGGCCCGGCTGGCCGACGACGGCGGCGACTTCGAGGCCGCCCGCGGCCACTGGGAGGAGGCGGTCGCGACCGGGGACGCCGAGTACGGCCCGGTCGCCGCGCACGACCTCGCCCAGCGGCTGCTGGAGCGCGGCGAGGCGGCCCGCGCGCTGCGGATCCTGAACGCCGGGCTCAAGCTTATCGACCGGGAGAAGGCGCCGTACGCGCACGCCCGGCTGGCGGTCGCGCTGGGCATCGCCTACCTCGACCAGGCCATCGGGGCGTTCGGCGCGGCGCTCAACGACGCCGGCGCGGCGGCCGACGGCGAGGTCGGGCCGCTGGCGACCGAGCTGCTGGCGCGCACGCTGCCGCTGCGCGGCCGGGGCGCCGAGGCGCGCGAGGTGTGGCGGCGCGGGCTGGCCGACCCGGGCGTGGCCGCCCAGGTGCGGGCACGGCTGCGGCGCGACTTCGCCGACGACGACCCGGCCGACGCGGCGGGCGGCGATCCCGCCGACCTGTGGTGGGAGCCGGTGGTCGAGCAGGCGGTGTCCGACGGCAGCCTGCCGGCGCTGGCGGGCGAGGCGTTCGGCGCGCTCGACCACATGTACGCGCTGCTGGCGGTGCGGTACGCGGGCTACGACGGCGGCGCGGGCGGGACGGGGCCCGGCGCGGCGCGCGAGGTGATGGGCCAGGCGGTCCGGGTGCCGAGCGACTACGCCTGGGGCCCGCTGCTGCACGAGAGCTTCGCCGAGCGGCTGCGGCTGGCGATGGGCGAGCCCGCCCCGGCGCTGCCGCCGGGCTGGCCCGACACCGAGCCGGTCGGGGACTGAGCGGCCGGCCGGCGGGTCAGCCGGCCACGTTCCGCTCGGCGACCACCTTGGTGATCCGCACCCGGACCAGGTACTCGCCGGGGACGCCGTTGCGGGCGCCGAACTCCTCGCCGCGCTCGGCGCCCATGTAGCGGGTGCCGATCACGGTCGCCCACCTGCGCACCTCGTCGAGGTCCTCGGAGACGCTCGCCTCGCCCTGGATCATCACGAACGAGAACGGCGGCTCCTGGTCGTCCACGCAGATCGACACCCGCGGCTCGCGGCGCACCGCCCGGCCCTTGAGGCCCGACGCGGCCGTGTTGAACAGCAGATCGTCGCCGTCCAGGACGAACCAGATCGGGGTCACGTGCGGGGCGCCGTCCTTGCGGGTCACGCCGATCTTGCCGGTCCGGGTGCCCGCGGAGACGAAGGCGCGCCACTCGTCGTCGGTCATCGCTGTCATGGGTGCAGTCTGCCGTACGTGATCACCGCGTGCCGGTCGCCGGGCCGCGTGGCCGGCCGGATAGCGTGGCCGGGTGGAGATCGTTACGGCGCAGGGCCCGGCGGTGGTGACGCTGGACGAGACCGTGAACCCGGCGTTCCTGCTGGTCCTGACGCACGGCTCGAACGGCGGCGTGGACGCGCCCGACCTGCTGGCGGTGCGGGCGGTGGCGCTGGGGCTGGGCGGCGCGGTCGCGCGGGTGCTGCAGCCGTTCCGGGCGGCGGGCCGGCGGGCGCCGGGCGCGGCCGGCAAGCAGGACGCGGCCTGGCTGGAGGTGATCGCGGCGCTGCGGGAGCGGTTCGGCGCGGTGACGCTGGTGCAGGGCGGGCGGAGCAACGGCGCCCGGGTGGCCTGCCGGACGGCCTCGGCGGCGGGGGCGGCGGGCGTGGTGGCGCTGGCGTTCCCGCTGCATCCGCCCGGCCGGCCGGAGAGGTCGCGGGTGGACGAGCTGCGCGGCGCGGGCGCCGAGGTGCTGGTGGTGAGCGGGGAGAAGGACCCGTTCGGCATCCCGGACGCGGCGGACGCCGCCGAGGTGACGGTGCTGCCGGGGGAGCGGCACGACCTGTCGCGGAACCCCGTGGCGGCGGGCGCGGCGGCGGAGCCGTGGCTGCGCCGCTGGGCGGCGGCCGGGAAGGGCGAGAAGACGGAGAAGACGGGCTAGCGGATGAGGGCTGAACGCCGGAAGAAGGCGCTGAGGGGAGGCCGTACTCGCTCTGGACCCGGATCCGGGTCCAGAGGAGGGGACGGGCGGGCTGGCCCCCGAGGGAAGATCACCCAGTGGGACTAGCCCCGGCTAGTCCCGCGTGGTCAGGCGGCGGACGGCTCCGGAAGGTCCGTCGGCCGGTGCGGTGCGATGACTCCCCCGTCGGGCAGCAGCTCGCCGGTGTCCTCGAAGAGCACGACGCCGTTGCACAGCAGGCTCCACCCCTGCTCGGGGTGCGTCGCGAGCGTGCGGGCGGCTTCGCGGTTGGGGCCGTCGGCCGACGGACAGGGCGGCTGGTGCGGGCACATCGGCGTGCCTCCGGTCTCGATCAATTCATTGGTCACGGTCGTACTTTCTGACGCACCTCAGTGTGGAACGGTTCGTCTCCGGGCTGCCATAGCCCGATGGGACGGTTGTCCGGTGGTACCGGAGTACCGCTCGGTTGTGACCCGTCTCACCCTGGGGTGCCAGGCATAGCGTGCCCCGCGCGCGATAACCGGCGAAGGTCGACACGCCGAACGATCAAGAAACTTTCCCCCGATTCGGGTGCCGGGCCGTTCCGGGCCCGCCCGCCGCCGGTCCGGCGCAAGCGATCGTTCCGCCTGGACGGCGGCCGTTCCGCCTCTACGATGACCGAGGGGGAACGGGCCAGGGGGACCAGGGGAAGAGGACCGTTTATGCGTGTTGCGCTGTTCGCCGCCTGTTTCAACGACGCGATGTTCCCCGGCACCGCGCGCGCCTCGGTGCTGTTACTCGAGCGGCTGGGGCACGAGGTGGTGTTCCCGTCCGAGCAGACCTGTTGTGGCCAGATGCACTGGAGCACCGGCTACCACCGGGAGGCCGCCGATCTGGCCCGCGGGTTCGCCGCGGCGTTCGGCGGCGGGGACGTGGTGGTGACGCCGTCCGCGTCGTGCGCGGCGACCGTCCGGCACGCCTACCCGCGGATCGCGCGCGCCGCCGGCGACCAGGGCCTGGCCCGGGCGGCGGGGGAGCTGGCCGTGTACGAGCTGTCGGAGTTCCTCACCGACGTGCTCGGGGTCACCGACGTGGGCGCGGTGTTCCCGCACCGGGTGACCTACCACCCGACCTGCCACTCGCTGCGCGCGCTGGAGCTGGGCGACCGGCCGCTGCGGCTGCTGCGCGCGGTCAAGGGCCTGGACCTGGTGGAACTGCCCGCGGCGGGGGAGTGCTGCGGGTTCGGCGGGGCGTTCGCGATGAAGAACGCCGACGTCTCGGTGGCGATGGTGGCCGACAAGGTCGCGCACATCCGCGCGACCTCCGCCGACGTCGTCTGCGCCGCGGACACCTCCTGCCTGGCCCAGATCGGCGGCGCCCTGTCGCGGCTGCGCGCGGGCGTGCGGGTCATGCATCTGGCGGAGATACTCGCGGGATCGGAGGCCACATGACCATGCCCCCCGGGGACTCCTCCGCCGGGACGACCCCCTCCTCCTCCTCCGGTCCCGGCCCGGTTCCGCTGCCCATGCCGCGGGTGGCGCCCGAGAAGTTCGCGGCCGCCGCCCGTACCGCGCTGGCCGACACCCGGCTGCGGCGCAACCTCGCGGGCGCCACCGCGGCGCTGCGCGAGCGCCGCGCCGCCGCCGCGGCCGAGGCCGGCGACTGGGAGGAGCTGCGCGCCGCCGGCCAGGCGATCAAGGACGGCGCGCTGCTCAACCTGGACGCCCACCTGCTGGAGCTGGAACGGGCCGTCACCGCGGCGGGCGGCACCGTCCACTGGGCCGTCGACGCCGCCGCGGCCCGCCGCGTCGTCACCCGGCTGGTCCGCGGCACCGGGGAGGCCGAGGTGCTGACGATGCGGTCGCCGGTCCTCCGCGAGATCCGGCTGGACGAGGCGCTGGCGCGGGCCGGGATCACCGCCCGCCCGGCCGGCGTCGGCGACCTGGTCGTGGGCCTGGACGGGAACGACCGGCCCGCGCACCCGCTGTACCCGGCCATGCACCGGGACCGGGCGCAGATCAGGGAGCTGTTCGCGCGCCGCCTGCCCGGCGCGCCCGCCGACCTGCCGGACGACCCCGGGGCGCTGGTGGAGGCCGCCCGGATCCACCTGCGCGGCCGCGCGCTCGCCGCCCGTGCCGCGGTGTGCGGCGCCGGCCTGCTGGTCGCCGAGACCGGCACGGCCGTCCTGTTCGATTCCGGCGGGGACGGGCGGGTGTGCCCCGTACTGCCGGAGACTTTGATCACCGTGGCGGGCATCGAGGAGATCGTGCCGACCTGGGAGGACCTGGAGGTCTTCCTGCAGCTGCTGCCGCGCGCGGCCGCCGGGCGGCGGATGAGCACCGCCGTCTCCACCTGGACCGGCGTGACCCCGGGCGACGGGCCCGGCGCGTTCCACCTGGTGCTGCTCGACAACGGCCGCACCTCGGTGCTGGCGGACGAGGCGGGCCGGTTGGCGCTGCGCTGCGTCCGCTGCACGGCCTGCCTGGACGTGTGCCCGGTGTACGAGCGGACCGGCGGCGACCCGTACGGGCCCGTCCATCCCGGGCCGATCGGGGCGGTCCTGACACCGCTGATGCGCGGCGTGGAGAGCGCCGCGGACGCGTCCCTGCCGTACGCCTCCACGCTGTGCGGCGCCTGCGCCGACGTGTGCCCGGTCCGCATCGACCTGCCGGACCTGCTCGTCCACCTGCGCGGCAAGGTGATCGAGTCGCGCCGCCGGCGGCCGGTGCCGACGCCGGAGCTGGCCATGATGCGGGCGCTGGCGTGGACGCTGGGGGACCGGCGGCGGTACGAGGCGGCGCTGCGGCGCGGCACCCGCTGGGCGCGGCTGCTGTCGCGCGGCGGCCGGATCCGGCGGCTGCCGGGGCTGCTGGGCAAGTGGACGGACGCGCGGGACGTCCCCGCCCCGCCCGCCGAGAGCTTCCGCGCCTGGTGGCGCGGCCGGCCCGGCGCGGGCGGCCGCCGGTGAGCGCCCGCGACACGGTCCTGGCGCGGGTGCGGGAGGCGCTCGGCGCGGCGCGCGGTACGCGGGTCCCGGTCCCGCGCGGCTACCGGGTGCGGCTGACGGCAGAGGAGGCCCCGACGCGCGCGGACGTGGTCGCGCTGTTCACCGAGCGGGTCGCCGAGAACGGCGCCACCGTCCGGCACGTCGGCGCCGACGGGCTGGCGACCGCGATCGCGGCGGCGCTGTGGGCGCGCGAGGCCAAGCGGATCATCGCGCCGGCGGACCTGCCGTTCGGCTGGCTGGCGGGGCTGGAGGGGGTGCACGCGCAGGCCGACTCGCCGCTGCTGGACCCGGCCGCGCTGGACGGCCTGGACGGTGTCGTGACCGGCTGCGCGGCGGCGGTCGCGCGGACCGGCACGATCGTGCTGGACGGCGGGCGCGCGCAGGGCCGCCGGGCGCTCACCCTCGTCCCGGACTACCACCTGTGCGTGGTGCACGCCGACCAGATCGTGGGCACCGTGCCGGAGGCCGTCGCCCGGCTCGATCCGGCGCGCCCGCTGACCTGGATCAGCGGGCCGTCCGCGACCGAGGACGTCGGGCTGGAGCGGGTGCCGGGCCCGCACGGCCCGCGCGCCCTGGACGTCTTCGTCGTCGACGAGTAGTCCGCGGGAGAGCAGGGCGGCCGGGTTCAGGGGTTGAGGCCGGCCAGGACGAGGTCCAGGCCGGCCAGGAACCGGGCGTCCCAGTCGACCGGCCCGCCGGGTTCGGCCACGGCCTGCGCGCCGGTGCCCTCGGCGGCCCGGCCGCGCACCTCCATGGCCGCGTGCCCGATGACGTACGACAGCAGCGTGTGCGCGGCGACGGCGGCGGTGGCCTCGGGGATGCGGCCGGTCCGCAGGATCTCGCGCAGCGAGGCGGTGGTGGTCGCCAGCGCGGCCGGGTTGCGCCGGGTGACCAGCAGCGGCAGGACGCCGGCGTGGCCGAGCAGGCGCTCCCGGTACGACCGGGCCCAGCCGCGCAGGGCGTCCCGCCAGCCGGCCGCGCCGGCCGCGTCGGCCGGGGCTGCGGCCACGTGCGCGACGAGGCCGTCGAGCAGCTGCTCCTTGCCGCGGGGGAGGTGGTGGTAGATCGCCATCGCCTCGACCTCGAGCGCGTCGCCGAGGCGGCGCATCGTCAGGCGGCTCAGTCCCTGGCCATCGACGATCTGGAGCGCGGCCTCGATGATGCGCTCGGTGGACAGGGGCGTGCGGTCTTTCGCGTTGATCGCCGGTTGCCGGACCATGAGAGGAAACCTTACTACGTAAAGACCGTGGGCCGGGTGTCCCCCGTCACAACTCGCCGGAGCCGAGCGTACGCTGGCACCGATCGTTTGTGGAACGCCCGGGATCTTGAGGAGCACCGATATGCCGCTGGGCCGCCGGATGAGCAAGGACGTCGCGGAACTGATCGAGGCCGACGAGGTGCTCGCCGGCACCTACCGCGACCGGCTGGCGGAGGCCACCGAGGCCGAGAAGGCGCTGCGGGCCGCGCAGGAGGCCGACCCCTCCGACGCGGGGCCGCGCGCCGAGGCGGTCGCCTTCGACGAGGCGCTGACCGCCGCGCTGCTGGCCGCCGAGGCCGCCGAGCGCGTCGCCGCGGGCCACAGGACCTACGCCGCGCCCGGTGCCGACGCCGGCGCCCGCCGCGCCGCCGAGATCGCGCTGCGCAAGGCCAAGGCGCGCCCGGCGGTGCGGCCGTGGACGGCCGAGGTCGACCGGCTGCGCACCGCCCGCGAGGCGCACCGGCTGAGCTTCCGGACCGCTCCCGCCGTGGCGCGCTGAGCCGCCGGGCCGCGGTACGGGAAGAGACGGCAAAGGGACGGCAGGGCCGGTCCACCTGGAGGGGATGACACCGCGTCACCGGGTGGCACCGGCCGCCGATCTCTGAGAATCTACCTGCCCGGGGGTGCCGCCGGGGCCGGGGCCGGGGCGCACGGTGGTTGGATCGCGGGGGGAGACAAGTGGAGCGCACGCCGCCTGAACGGCATCGCGTCCTCGAGTCCTACCAGGACGGGGTGCGGGCGATCCGTGGGCTGGCGGCACGGGTGCGGGACTGGAACGTGCCGACCCCGTGCGCCGAGTGGCTGGCGGTCGACCTGGCCGGCCACCTGCGCTGCGTGGCCGAGAACTACCTGGAGTACCTGCAGGACGCGCCGGACAGCCGGCTGGCGAAGCTGTTCGCCCGGGAGGCCGCGAGCGCGGTGCTGATCCGCCAGCAGGCCAGGCAGAACGCCGCCGAGCTGGCCGTGCTGCCGCCGGAGCCCGGGGCCGAGCGGATCATGGCGTTCACCGTGTCGGCGGGCGCGTACGCCGATCTGATGCCGGACATGTGGGACCGCACCCACCTGATCTACCGGGGCACCAAGTACACCGTCGGCGACCACGCGGGCGCCGCGTGCGTGGAGTGGCACCTGCACGCCTGGGACCTGGCGCGCGCCATCGGCGCCGACTACCGGCCGGACGATCCGGAGCTGCTGGTCTCGGCGTGGCACTGGGGCGTCCCGCACCTGCCGCTGGCGCCGGGCGACGCGTGGGAGGCCGTGCTGCGCTCGTCGGGCCGGTCGCCGGCCTGGCCGCGCGAGACCGGGCGGACCGGCGCGCGCCGTCCGGCACGGGCCGGCCGCGGCCTCTGACGGCTCGCGGCCTTCGACGGACGGGCGGCCCGCGCGGACGGCCGGGGCGCCCCTCCGCTCCCGGAGGCGCGCCCCGGCCGCCGGGCCGTGCCGGGCGGGGTCAGACGCCGGCCAGCTTCCTCGGGTGCGTGCGCAGGTAGACCAGCCACGTCAGCGCGAAGCAGAGCGCGTAGAAGGCGATGAAGGCCAT
The DNA here is from genome assembly GCF_041951345.1 of Actinomadura sp. 21ATH. Taxonomy (NCBI): domain Bacteria; kingdom Bacillati; phylum Actinomycetota; class Actinomycetes; order Streptosporangiales; family Thermomonosporaceae; genus Actinomadura; species Actinomadura sp. 21ATH. The sequence goes on from NZ_JBGNUR010000008.1 coordinate 166,722, forward strand.
GTACGCGGCCTCCCCGGTCCCAGCGGTCTGGAACGACTGGCGGAAGGCGACGTTGACCAGCACGCCGCCGAACGCGCCGACCGCGCCCGCGATCCCGATCAGCGCCCCGGCCAGCCGCCGCGCCTGGTGCTCGGCGGCGACCGGGTCGCCGCCGTTGGCCACGCCCAGCTCGGCCTTGGCGCGGAAGATCGCCGGGATCATCTTGTACGTGGAGCCGTTGCCGAGCCCGCTGAAGACGAACAGCAGCACGAAGCCGGTCAGGAACAGCGGCAGCGACTCCAGGGCGGACGCCGCGAGCACCAGGCCCGCCGCGGCGGCCATCGCCACGAAGTTCCAGAACGTGACCTTGGCGCCGCCCAGCCGGTCGGCCGCCCAGCCGCCGACCGGCCGGATGAGCGAGCCGAGCAGCGGGCCGAGGAAGGTCAGGTACGCGGCCTTGATCGGCGTGTCGAAGTCGGCCTTGAACTGCACCTGGAGCACCTGCCCGAACGCGAAGCCGAAGCCGATGAACGACCCGAACGTGCCGATGTACAGGACCGAGACGATCCAGGTGTGCGGGTCGCGGCAGACCTCGCGCATCGCCCGCTTGTCGCTGCGGGCCTGCGTGAGGTTGTCCATGTACAGCGCCGAGCCGAGCGCGGCCAGCACGATCAGCGGGATGTAGATCCCGGCGACCAGGCCGGGGCTGCCGTTGCCGGCGGTGGCGAGCACCGCGAGCCCGACCAGCTGGACGACCGCGACGCCGAGGTTGCCGCCGCCGGCGTTGAGGCCGAGCGCCCAGCCCTTGAGGTGCTGGGGGTAGAACGCGTTGATGTTGGCCATCGAGGACGCGAAGTTGCCGCCCCCGACGCCGGCGACGGCGGCCAGGAGCAGCAGCGTGGTGTACGACACGCCCGGCTGGATGAGGAACGCGGCCAGCACCGAGGGGACCAGCAGCAGCGCGGCGCTGAAGACGGTCCAGTTGCGGCCGCCGAACCGGGCGACGGCGAAGGTGTAGGGCACCCGCAGCACCGACCCGATGAGGGCCGGGACCGCGGTCAGCGTGAACTTGCCCGCCGGGTCGATGCCGTAGGCGGGCCCGAGGAACAGCACCAGCACGGACCACAGCGTCCACACCGAGAAGCCGATGTGCTCGGAGAAGATCGAGAAGATCAGGTTGCGGCGGGCGGTCCGCGCGCCGCCGGTCCGCCAGAACTCCGGCTCCTCGGGCCGCCAGTCGTCGATCCAGCGGCCTCGGAGACGGCTGAGACGGCCGAGCGGATACCCGCGGCCTCTCCGTTCGACGTCGGTGGTGACGGTCATCGGGGACTCCTCGTGGTCGGTACGCCACGGAAGTTAGGAGTCCCGGATTTCGCCGGTGTGTTTCCGGTGATGCGGCGGTGATAATTCCACTGCACCGCGTCGCGTCCCCGGTGTGAGGCCGGGCCGCCGGCGGCGGCCCGAGCGGGTCAGGCGCGGGCCGGGCGTGGGCCGGGCGCCGGTCAGGCGCGGTCGGTGACCAGTTCGGCGGCGCGCGGGTCCACGGCGCGGGCGCAGTGGGCGCAGCAGTAGAAGTGGCCGTCGACCTCCACGCCGTGCCCGACGATCCGGCACTGGCAGTGCTCGCAGACGGGCGCCATCCGGGTGATCGCGCATTCGAACGAGTCGAACGTGTGCACCGCCCCCTGCGCGTGCACCTCGAAGCTCATGTCGTAGTCGTTGCCGCAGACCTCGCAGGCCGCCATCGGACGTTCCCCCTTCGCGCGCGCGGACCGTCGCCGGCCCCGTGGCGCGCTCGATCGTTCATCGTTCCCGGTCGGGCTTACGGGGGCGCCCTACCCGCTGTGACGCGAAGTTACCGGCGTGCGGCGGGCCCGCCGAAGGCCGGCTCGCGGCCGTCCTCCAGGTAGACGGTGCGGCCCTCGTCGATGCCGCGCAGGCTGGGCGGCATCCGCCGGGCGATGTGCGGCGGGGCCAGCTCGGGCACCTTCTCGGGGGCGACCAGGACGTGGTCGGACAGCTCGTCGGGCGGCAGCCGGATCGCGCCGACCTGCGCGGCGGTGATCGAGCCGGCGAAGACGAAGACGTTGACGGCGTCGACGCCGTCGCGGGGCGGCCCCCAGTCCACGCAGACCAGGCCGTCCAGCCGGGGGACCAGGCCGAGCTCCTCCTCGCACTCGCGGCGGCAGGCGGTCAGCGGGGACTCGCCCTCCTCGATGACCCCGCCGGGCAGGAACCAGCCCTCCTTGTAGGTGGGCTTCACCAGCAGCACGCGGCCGAGGTCGTCCAGGAGCAGGGCCGCGGCGGCGCCCCGGGTGCGCGGCAGCGAGGCGTAGTAGGCAAGGTCCGGCATCCTCCGAGATTAGGCCGCGCGGGCACGGCCCCACGGGCGCTCCGGAACGGCCGGGGCCGGTTCGCGCGCGGGTGCGGCGGCGGGCCGCCGATCCGTGCGGGAACGGGTGCGGCGGCGACGAAAGGGCATTGACAGGGGTCGACAACGCTTGACATGTGATCGTCAGAACGGCGGGGAGTCCCGCGGGCGCGATTCCTCCCTTCCGGGCCGTATTTCCCCGTACCGCTCTTGACCTCAGTGAACGGCCCCGCGTGAGCCGCTTTTAACACCCGGGTCACACGCGGGACCCAATGGCGAAACGGCCCCCGCACACGCTCGACGGCATGACCGATACCGCGGTGCCCGACGTCCAGACGCACTGCCCGTACTGCGCGCTGCAGTGCGGCATGTCCCTGGGCGGCGACGGCGCCGGCGCTCCGCTGCGGGTCACGCCCCGCGAGGACGTCCCGGCCAACCGCGGCGGGCTGTGCCAGAAGGGCTGGACGGCCGCCGAGGTGCTCACCGTCCCGGACCGCCTGACCGCCCCGCTGATGCGCGCCTCCCGGGACGCGCCGCTGGAGACCTGCACGTGGGACGAGGCCCTGGACCGCGTCGTCTCGGAGGTCACCCGCCTCCAGGGCGCGTACGGCCCGGACGCGGTGGCGGTCTTCGGCGGCGGCGGGCTGACCAACGAGAAGGCGTACCAGCTCGGCAAGTTCGCCCGGATCGCGCTGCGCACGTCGCAGATCGACTACAACGGCCGGTTCTGCATGTCGTCGGCCGCGGCCGCGTCGGGGCGGGCGTTCGGGATGGACCGCGGGCTGCCGGGGCCGGTCACCGACCTGGGCCGCGCCGACGCGATCCTGCTGGCGGGCGGGAACGTCGCCGAGACGATGCCGCCGTTCATGCGGCACCTCACCGACGCCCAGAAGGCCGGCGGCGCGCTGATCGTCGTGGACCCGCGCCGGACGGCCACCGCCCGCCAGGCCAACCTGCACCTCCAGCCGACGCCCGGCACGGACCTGGCCCTCGCGAACGGCCTGCTGCACCTGGCCATCCAGGAAGGGCTGCTGGACGAGGACTACCTGGCCGCCCGCACCGGCGGGTTCGAGGCGGTCCGCACGGTCGTGAACGGCTACTGGCCCGACCGCGTCGAGCGCCTCACCGGGGTGCCGGTGCCGTACATGCGCGAGGCCGTGCGGCTGCTGGCCGGCGGCGAGCGGGCGTACGTGCTCACCGCGCGGGGCGCCGAGCAGCACGCGCGCGGCACCGACATGGTGACCGCGTTCATCAACCTGGCGCTCGCGCTGGGCCTGCCGGGCCGGCCCGGCTCCGGGTACGGCTGCCTCACCGGCCAGGGCAACGGCCAGGGCGGCCGCGAGCACGGCCAGAAGGCCGACCAGCTGCCCGGCTACCGGAGGATCGACGACCCGGCGGCCCGCGCGCACGTCGCGGCCGTGTGGGGCGTGCGCCCCGAGGAGCTGCCCGGGCCGGGACGGTCGGCGTACGAGCTGCTGTCGGCGCTCGGCACGCCCGCCGGGCCCAAGGCGATGCTGCTGTTCGGGTCCAACCCGGTGGTGTCGGCGCCGCGCGCGTCCGCCGTGGAGGAGCGGCTCGGCGCGCTGGACTTCCTGGCCGTCGCCGACTTCGTCCCGTCCGAGACGGCGCGCCGCGCCGACGTCGTGCTGCCGACCGCGCAGTGGGCGGAGGAGTCGGGCACGATGACCAACCTGGAGGGGCGGGTGCTGCGCCGCAACCGCGCGGTGCCGCCGCCCCGGGGCGTGCGCACCGACCTGGAGGTCCTGGCCGTGCTCGCCGACCGCCTGCACGCGCCCGGGACCTGGAGCGCCGAGCCGGCCGAGGTGTTCGAGGAGCTGCGCGAGGCCAGCGCGGGCGGCCTCGCCGACTACTCGGGCATCACCTACGCGCGGATCGAGAAGGAGGGCGGCGTCTTCTGGCCGTGCCCGTCCGAGGACCACCCGGGCACGCCGCGCCCGTTCCTGGAACGCTTCGCCACGCCCGACGGCCGGGCCCGCTTCACGCCGGTGGAGCACACCGGCCCGGCCGAGGACGTCGACGCCGAGTACCCCGTCTACCTGACCACGGGGCGGGTGCTGGCGCAGTACCAGAGCGGCGCCCAGACCCGCCGGGTGCGGCCGCTGGCGGACGCGGCGCCCGAGCCGTTCGTGGAGCTGCACCCCGACCTGGCCGGGCGGCTGGGCATCGCCGACGGCGACGGGGTCCGGGTGGCCAGCCGGCGCGGCGCCGCCACCGTGCGGGCCCGGCTGACCGACGCGATCCGCCGCGACACCGTCTTCATCCCCTTCCACTGGGCCGGCGAGGGAAGGGCCAACCTCCTCACCAACCCGGAGCTCGACCCGATGTCGCGGATGCCGGAGTTCAAGGTCTGCGCCGTGCGGCTGGAACCGGTGCCCGCGGAATCGTCCGCCCCCGTCGACGAAGGAGCCATCGCGTGAACGACACAGATCCGGGGTCCCGGCAGGGAGGGACGGTCATCGTCGGCAACGGCATGGCCGGGTCCCGGCTGGTGACCGAGATCCGCGCCCGCGACCCGCACGTGCCGCTGACGGTGTACGGCGCCGAGCCGCGGCAGCCGTACAACCGCGTGCTGCTGTCGAACGTCCTGGCGGGGGTGTCGCGGCCGGATCAGATCGGGCTGGTCGACCCCGCCTGGTACGAGGCGAACGGCGTCGACGCCCGGCTGGGCGTGGAGGTCGTGCGGATCGACCGGGAGGCGCGGGTCGTGCACGGCTCGGACGGCAGCGCGGTCCCGTACACGACGCTGGTGCTGGCGACCGGGAGCAACTCGTTCGTGCCGCCGTTCCCGGGGACCGAGGACGGCCTGCCGGCGGGCGCGGTCGCGTTCCGCACGCTGGACGACTGCTCGGCGATCATCGATGCGGCCGAGGGCGCCCGCCGGGCGGTGGTGATCGGCGGCGGGCTGCTGGGCATCGAGGCGGCGCGCGGCCTGGCCGGGCGCGGCCTGGAGGTGACCGTCGTGCACCTGGCGGGCCACCTGATGGAGCGCCAGCTCGATTCCGGCGCCGGGAAGGTGCTGGCCCGAACCCTGCACCGGCTCGGGGTGCGCTCGCGGCTGGACGCCAACGTCACGGGCCTGGGCATCGAGGCGGGCCGGGTCACCGGCGTGGAGCTGGCCGGCGCGGACGGCGCGCCCGAGTCGATCGGCGCGGACCTGGTCGTGGTCGCCTGCGGCGTGCGGCCCGAGGTGGGGCTGGCGCGGGCGGCCGGGCTGGAGGTCGACCGGGGCGTCGTGGTCGACGAGACGCTGCGGTCGGTGACCGACCCGGCGGTCCGGGCGATCGGGGAGTGCTCGCAGTACGGCGGCACGGTGTACGGGCTGGTCGCGCCGGCGTGGGAGCAGGCGACCGTGCTGGCCGACCTGCTGACCGGCGCGGACGCCGGCGCCCGCTTCACCGGCGCCCGGGAGATCACCCGGCTGAAGGCGGCCAGCGTCGACCTGGTCGCGATGGGGGAGACCCACCACGGCGACGACGATCCCGAGGTGGAGGTCATCCGGTTCGCCGACGCCAGCCGCGGGACGTACAAGAAGGTCGCGATCCGCGCCGACCGGGTGATCGGCGCGATCCTGCTCGGCGAGACGAGCACCGCGGGGACGCTGACGCAGCTGTACGACCGGGCGGCGCCGCTGCCGGCGGACCGGCTGAGCCTGTTCTTCCCCGGGATGGGCGGCGCGCAGCCGGCCGACTCGCCGGTGCGGATGCCGGACGCGGCGACGGTCTGCAACTGCAACAGCGTGTCCAAGGGCAGGATCCGGGCGTGCTGGGAGGACGGCGCCCGCACGGCCGAGGAGGTGTGCGCGCGGACCCGGGCCGGCACCGGCTGCGGCGGCTGCCGGGACGCCGTGGAGGGCATCGTCGCCTGGCTGGGGGAGCAGGACTCGGTGGCGGCCGGGTAGCCCCCTGCCGCGAGGAACCCGCGGCGCTCCCCGTTCCGGAAAGGACCGGGGAGCGCCGCGGGTTTTTCGCATTTCCGGAAAGGAGCCCGGAATTTCTCGCGCGGGTATTGCGGGATGACCACGATTCGATGTCGGCGTGAGCGTCTTTTAACACGCCGGTGACAAAGGGGACGCAACCGCGAAACGGCCCCTGCTGAGGATCGGGCTCATGAACGACGGAGGAGACGAGTCCATCCCGCCCCTGCGGCTGGTCGTCATCGGCCACGGCCCGGCCGGGCACCGGCTGGTCGAGGCGCTGCGCGAGCGCGACGCGGCCGGCGCGTGGCGCGTCACGGTGATCGGGGAGGAGACCCGGCCGGCCTACGACCGGGTCGCGCTCACCTCGTACCTGACCGAGGACGCCGACCTGGCCTGCCCGCCGCACGACGGCGCCGTCGAACTGCTGACCGGCGACCCGGCGGCCGTGATCGACCGGGCCGCGCGCACGGTGCGGACCGCGGCCGGGCGGGAGATCGGCTACGACGCGCTTGTGCTCGCCACCGGCTCGGCGCCGTTCGTGCCGCCGGTGCCGGGCCGGGAGTTGCCCGGCGTGTTCGTCTACCGCACGATCGACGACCTGGACGCGCTCCGCGCCCACTGCGCGAACCTTACGACGTCAAGGGCGGGGGTCGGAGGCGTCGTCGTCGGCGGCGGGCTCCTCGGCCTCGAAGCCGCCCGCGCCCTCCAGGGCCTCGGCATGGACACCCACGTGGTCGAGGTCGCGCCCTGGCTGATGCCGCGCCAGCTCGACGAGGGCGGCGGCGCGATGCTGCGCCGCCACATCGAGGCGCTGGGCATGAAGGTGCACGCCGGGACCCCGATGGAGGGCCTGGAGGCGGGCCCGGACGGCGGCGTGGCGCGGGTCGCGCTCGCCGGCGGCACGTCCGTCGACGCGGGCGTGGTCGTCTTCTCGGCCGGCATCCGGCCCCGCGACGAGCTGGCCCGCGGCAGCGGCCTGCCGGTGGGGGGGCGGGGCGGCGTCGTCGTGGACGGCGGGTGCCGCACCGAGGACCCCGCGATCTACGCGATCGGCGAGTGCGCGCTCATCGGCGGCCAGGTGTACGGCCTGGTCGCGCCCTGCTTCAGCATGGCCGAGGTGGTCGCCGACCGGCTGCTGGCGCTCGCGGCGGGCGAGGAGAGCACGGCCCGGTTCGAGGGCGCCGACCTGTCGACCAAGCTCAAGCTGATGGGCGTGGACGTGGCCAGCTTCGGCGACCCGTTCGCCGGGCCGGAGCAGGGCGCCCTGGACGTCACCTACACCGACCCGGTCGCCGGGATCTACAAGAAGCTGGTGGTCAGCGACGACGCCCGCACGCTCTTGGGCGGCGTGCTGGTCGGCGACGCCGAGTCGTACCCGACGCTGCGGGCCTACATCGGCGCGGAGCTGCCGGGCTCGCCGGAGCAGGCGCTGTTCGGCGGGACGGAGGCCGCGGGCGGCGACCTGCCGGGCGCGACCGTGATCTGCAGCTGCAACAACGTCAGCGCGGACGCGATCCGCTGCGCGATCCGCGACCACGGGCTGACCGACCTGCCGGGCGTGAAGGGCTGCACCCGCGCCGGGACGACCTGCGGCAGCTGCGTGCCGCTGGCCAAGAAGATCCTGGACACGGAGCTGACCGCGGCCGGGATCGAGGTCAACAAGGCGCTGTGCGAGCACTTCGACCACAGCCGGGCCGAGCTGTTCGACATCGTGCGGGTGCGCGGCATCACGACGTTCACCTCGCTGATCGAGGGGCACGGGCGGGGCCGCGGCTGCGACATCTGCAAGCCGGTGGTCGCGTCGATCCTGGCGAGCCTGGGCAACGGCCACATCCTGGACGGCGAGCAGGCGGCGCTGCAGGACACCAACGACCGCTACCTGGCCAACATGCAGAAGAACGGCACGTACTCGGTGGTGCCGCGGGTGCCCGGCGGCGAGATCACCCCGGACCGGCTGATCGTGATCGGCGAGGTGGCGCGCGAGTTCGGTCTCTACACCAAGATCACCGGGGCGCAGCGGATCGACCTGTTCGGGGCCCGGGTCGAGCAGCTCCCGATGATCTGGAAGCGGCTGGTGGACGCCGGGTTCGAGTCCGGGCACGCCTACGGCAAGGCGCTGCGGACGGTGAAGTCGTGCGTGGGGTCGACCTGGTGCCGGTACGGCGTCCAGGACTCGGTCGGCATGGCGATCAAGCTGGAGCTGCGGTACCGGGGGCTGCGCGCTCCGCACAAGCTGAAGTCGGCGGTGTCGGGCTGCGCCCGCGAGTGCGCGGAGGCGCAGAGCAAGGACTTCGGGATCATCGCGACCGAGAAGGGCTGGAACCTGTACGTCGCCGGCAACGGCGGGATGCGGCCCCGGCACGCGGACCTGTTCGCCACCGACCTGGACGACGCGACGCTGGTCCGCTACATCGACCGGTTCCTGATGTTCTACATCCGCACCGCCGACCGGCTGCAGCGGACCGCGAGCTGGCTGGAGGGCCTGGAGGGCGGCCTCGACTACCTGCGCGAGGTGATCGTCGAGGACTCGCTGGGCATCTGCGCCGAGTTGGACGCCGCGATGGACCGGCACGTCGGCTCCTACTCCGACGAGTGGCGCGACACCCTCGACGACCCGGCCAAGCTGAGCCGCTTCGTGTCGTTCGTCAACGCGCCCGACGTCCCCGACCCGAGCATCGTCTTCGAATCCGAGCGCGATCAAATCAAGCCGGTCCTGGTGGCCGGCCCACGGCTGGAGGTGGCCGCCCCATGACCACGACCCACGACCTCACCCTCGTCCGGGAGCCCGCCGGCCGCGGCGGGGCCGCTCCCGCCGGCGCGGCGCGCTGGCACGACATCTGCGCGTACGCCGACCTGGCCCCCGAGCACGGCGCGTGCGCCATGGTCGAGGGCGTCCAGGTGGCGATCTTCCGGACGTTCGAGGGCGAGCTGTACGCCACGGCCAACCTGGACCCGTTCAGCGGGGCGCAGGTGATCTCGCGCGGGATCCTCGGCACCCGCGGCGGCGCTCCCACGGTCGCCTCGCCCATGCTGAAGCAGGTGTTCGACCTGCGCACCGGGTCCTGCCTGGACGAGCCCGGGGTGGCGCTGCCGACCTTCGCGGTACGGCGGAACCCGGCCGGAGACCGCGTGGAGGTGGCGCTGCCCGATGAACACCGAGAGTGAGCCCCTCGCCGGTTTCGCCATCGGGGTGACCGCCGCGCGCCGCCACGAGGAGCTGGCCACGCTCCTCGAGCGGCGCGGCGCCCGGGTCGTCAACGCTCCCGCGATCCGGCTGGTGCCGCTGTCCGACGACGCCGAGCTGCTGAAGGCGACGGAGCGGTGCATCGAGAGCCGCCTGGACCACGCGGTGGTCACCACCGGGATCGGGTTCCGGGCGTGGCTGGAGACCGCGGACGGCTGGGGGCTGCGGGACGCGCTGATCGCCAAGCTGGGCGGGGTGTCGATCCTGGCCCGCGGCCCCAAGGCGCGCGGCGCGATCCGCCAGGCCGGGCTGCAGGAGCGCTGGTCGCCGGAGTCGGAGAGCTGCGCGGAGGTGCTGAAGTACCTGCTGGACCGGGACCTGACCGGGGCCCGGGTGGCGGTGCAGCTGTACGGGGAGGAGCTCCCGGAGTTCACCGGCGCGCTGCGCGCCGCCGGGGCCGAGGTGATCGAGATCCCGGTGTACCGGTGGTCGCGCACCGAGGACTCCACGCCGCTGCGGCGGCTGGTGGGGCAGGCGGTGGCCGGGACGGTGGACTCGATCACGTTCACCTCCTCGCCCGCGGTGGCCGCGACGCTGGCGGTGGCGGCCGAGGACGGCCTCGAGGAGGCGCTGCTGGAGGCGCTGCGCACGCATGTGGTGGCGGCCTGCGTGGGGCCGGTGACGGCGCAGCCGCTGGTGGAGCGCGGGGTGCCGACCGTCCAGCCGGAGCGGGCCAGGATCGGCGCGCTGGTGCGGGCGCTGGTGTCGGACCTGCCGCGGCGGCGGTCGCGGCTGCTGCAGGTGCGCGGGGTCTCGCTGGAGCTGCGCGGGCACGCGGTGGTGCTGGACGGGCAGCTGCGGCCGATCGCGCCGGCGCCGATGGCGATCCTGCGGGCGCTGGCGCGGCGGCCCGGGCACGTGGTGTCGCGGGCGGAGCTGTGCGGGGTGCTGCCGAGCCGGCTGGTGGTGGGCGGGGTGCCGTGGTCGCGGGACGGCCGGCCGCAGGCCGACGAGCACGCGGTGGAGATGGCCGTGGCCCGGCTGCGGCGCGGGCTGGGGCGTTCGGGGATCGTGGAGACGGTGGTGAAGCGCGGCTACCGCCTGGCCTGCGATCCGCGGGTGGCGGAGATCGCGGCCGTGGAATCCGGAGGGTGAATGAAGGGGCTGGAGGGGGCCGGGGGAGGCGTTCCGACGCTGCTGGCGGTGGCGCACGGGACGCGTGATCCGGCGGGGCCCGCGGTGGTGCGGGCGCTGCTGGAGCGGGTGCGGCGGCTGCGGCCGTGGCTGCCGGTGGCCGAGGCGTACGCCGAGCTGGCCGGGCCGTCCCTGGAGGAGGCGGCGGCCGGGATCCGGGGGCCGGTGGTGGCGGTGCCGCTGATGCTGGCCCGCGGGTACCACGCGCTGGTCGACGTTCCGGGCCGGATCGGGCGGGTGTGCCCGGGCGCGGTGGTGGCGAGCCCGCTGGGGCCGCATCCGCTGCTGGCGGCGGCCCTGGCGGGCCGGCTGGCCGAACTGGAGTCCGGGTGGCCGGGCGGCGGGACGCCGCCGATCGCGGGCCGCCCGCCGCGCCGCCGGGACGCCGTGGTCCTGGGCGCGGCGGGTTCGTCCGATCCGGCGGGCCTGGCGGACGTGCGGGCGGCGGCGCGGCTGCTGGCGCGGCGGCTGGGGCGGCCGGTGCCGTACGGGTTCGTGGCGGCGGGCGGGCCGGTGCTGGCGGACGTGGTGGCGGAGCGGCGGGCCGCGGGCGCGCGGCGGGTGCTGGTGGCCTCGTACGTGCTGGCGCCCGGGTTCTTCCACGGGCGGCTGGCGGCGGCCGGGGCGGACGCGGTGAGCGCGCCGATCGGCGCGCACGACGCGCTCGCGCGGCTGGTGCTGCGCCGGTTCGATGAGGCGCGGATGCGGCGGGCGGCGGCCGTTCCGGTCGCCTGACCGGCTCTGGACCCGGGCTTTGCCCGGTCCGCCCTAGGCTGCTGGTGGGCTGCTGATCATGGCCGGCCGCCGGCCGCGCTGGGGAGGACGGAGTCGTCCGATGCCGGAGAGAACCGCGTACCCGCCGGGCACGCCGTGCTGGGTCGATCTCGGGACCCCGGACGTGGAGGCGTCGCAGGAGTTCTACGGCCGCCTGTTCGGCTGGCACGGGAACGGCTCGCCCGATCCGGCGACCGGCGGGTACCCGATGCTGGCGCCGGGCGCGTCCCTGCCGGTGGCGGCGCTGATGCCGCAGGTGGTCGGCCGCCAGCCGGTGGCGTGGGGCACCTACGTGAGCGTCGAGGACGTGGACGCGGTGGTGGCGTCGGTCGGCAGGGCGGGCGGCCGGGTGCTGATGGAGCCGATGGACATCGAGGGCCACGGCCGTGCGACGATCTTCGCGGATCCGCTGGGCGCGGTGCTGGGGGCCTGGGAGCCGCGGGAGTTCGCGGGCGCCGGGGTGGTGGACGAGCCGGGCACGTACTGCTGGAGCGAGCTGGCGTGCCGGGACACCGCTGCGGCGGAGGCGTTCTACGGCGAGGTGTTCGGGTGGCGCGCGGAGAACCTGGGCGGGCCGGGGTCGGGGTACGCCGAGTGGAGCGTTCCGGGCGGGCCGCCGGTGGGCGGGATGATCCAGGCGGACGGGCGGTGGTCCCGCGAGGTCGCGCCGCACTGGATGGTGTACTTCGCGGTGGAGGACTGCGACGGGGCCGCGGCGGACGCGCTGGAGCTGGGCGGCACGGTGCCGGTGCTGCCGGCGGAGGCGGCGCTGGGCCGGTTCGCGGTGCTGCGGGACCCGCAGGGCGGGATGTTCGCGGTGGTGCGCCCGCGTTAGGCGGCGTGACCGCGCTCGCCGCCGGCGGCGTCCCTGAGTCCTCTCGTGGCCGCTGCCGGATTGGCGATGGCGTGCCCGGGGAGCGGGACTTAGGTTGGTGTGTGCGGCTTTCGACCTGTGGGAGGTCCGCATGCCGATCGGGGGACCCGCCGTCCTGGTGGACGGCCTGGTGAAGAGGTTCGGCGAGGTCGAGGCGGTCCGGGGGATCGAGCTGGCGGTCGAGCCGGGGGAGGTCTTCGGGTTCCTCGGGCCGAACGGCGCCGGCAAGTCGACCACGATCAACATGCTGTGCACCCTGCTGCGGCCGACGGCGGGTTCGGCGCGGGTGGCGGGGCACGACGTGGTGCGCGAGCGCGACGACGTGCGCCGCAACATCGGGCTGGTGTTCCAGGACCCGACGCTGGACGGCTACCTGTCCGGCGAGCAGAACCTGCGCTTCCACGCGGAGCTGTACGGGGTGCCGCGGTCGGTGACCCGGGACCGGATCCGGCAGGTGCTGGAGATGGTGGGGCTGTGGGACCGCCGCCGGGACCGGGTGGAGCACTACTCGGGCGGGATGAAGCGGCGGCTGGAGATCGCGCGGGGGCTGCTGCACTCGCCGCGGGTGCTGTTCCTGGACGAGCCGACGGTGGGGCTGGACCCGCAGACGCGCTCGTCGATCTGGGAGTACATCCGGGAGCTGAAGCGGGCCGAGGAGATCACGATCTTCATGACGACCCACTACATGGACGAGGCCGAGTACTGCGGCCGGATCGCGATCATGGATCGCGGGGAGATCGTCGCGCTGGACACGCCGGAGGCGCTGAAGGCGGGGGTGGGCAAGGACCGGGTGCGGATCGAGACCGCCGACGACCCGGCGGCGATCGCGGCGCTGGCGGAGCGGTTCGGGCTGGAGGCGGTGATGTCGGAGGGCGCGGTGGCGTTCGCGGTGGCCTCCGGGGAGGAGTTCGTGCCGCGGCTGTTCGCGGAGCTGGGGGTTCCGATCCGGTCGGTGAGCGTGAGCCGGCCGTCGCTGGACGACGTGTTCATGTCGTTCACCGGCAAGACGATCCGGGACGCCGAGGGGTCGGCCAGGGACTGGATGCGGCTGGCCGCGAAGGGGCGGAGCTGACGATGGGGACGGGTGAGGCGGTGCGGCCGGCGGAGCCCGTCCGCGATCCGGCGGGGCCCGGGGGGACGGCGGCGGTGCGGGTGGCGGTGCCGCCGCGCGGCGTCCGGCACGATCTGCGCGCGATGCGGATCGTGCTGCACCGGGAGCTGATCCGGTTCTGGCGGGACCGGCTGCGGATGGTGCTGGGGCTGGTGCAGCCGGTGCTGTGGCTGGTGGTCATGGGCACCGGGCTGTCCAACCTGATGACGGCCGGTTCGGGGTCCGGCGGGCAGGTGGACCTGAAGACGTTCATCTTCCCGGGCGTGTGCGCGATGTCGGTGATGACGACCGCGATGTTCTCGGCCGGGTCGATCGTGTGGGACCGGGAGTTCGGGTTCCTGCGCGAGATGCTGGTCGCGCCGGTGAGCCGGGCCGCGATCGTGGCGGGCAAGTGCTTCAGCGGGGCGCTGGTGGCGACCGCGCAGGGCGCGGTGATCCTGGCGCTGGCGGGGGTGGCGGGCGTCCCCTACGACCCGGTGCTGCTGCTGACGCTGCTGGGGATGATGTTCCTGGGCGCGTTCGCGCTGACGGCGTTCGGGGTGCTGCTGGCGGCGCGGATCACGAGCATGCAGGCGTTCTTCGGGATCATGCAGATGACGATGATGCCGATGATCTTCCTGTCGGGGGCGCTGTACCCGCTGGGCGGCCTGCCGGCGTGGCTGAGCGTGCTCACCAGGCTCAACCCGTTGACGTACGCCGTCGACCCGCTGCGGCAGGCGGTGTTCGCGCGGCTGGACGTCCCGGCCGACCTTGAGCGCACGTTCAACCCGGGGATCAGTTGGGGCGGCTGGGTGGTGCCGGTCTGGCTGTCGCTGCTGCTGGTCCTGGCGCTGGGGCTGGCGCTGATGGGGGCGGCCGTCCTGCAGTTCCGCCGCGCGGCCTGAGACGAACGTCACACCCGGCCGGGGCGGCGGGGCACGGGATGGGCCGGGCATGGCGAGGGCCCGCCCCGGTGGCCGGGACGGGCCCTCTTCCGCACATGGTCTCCGCGCCGTTGCGAAGGGCGGCCCGCTGGAGCCGCGAGGCCGGGTCAGACCGCGAAGTCCAGCAGCGGCCGGGCGTTGCTGGGGTGCCGCAGCTTGGACAGCGACTCCTTCTCCAGCTGGCGGATCCGCTCGCGGGTCAGCCCCAGCGCCTTGCCGATCTCGTCGAGGGTGCGGGGCGTGCCGTCGTACAGCCCGAACCGCATCGCCATGATCTTGGCCTCGCGCGGGGACAGGATGTCCAGCGTGCGGCGCAGCTGGTCGGCCATCAGCTGGCGGTCCACCAGCTCCGACGCCTCGGGGCTGTCGGTGTCCTCGATGAGGTCGCCGATCCGGGTCTCGCCGTCCTCGCCGATGGTGGAGTCCAGGCTGATCGGCTGGCGGCTGGTGCGCAGCAGCTCGCGGACCTGCTCGGGGCTCTTGTCCAGCTCGACGGCCAGTTCCTCGGGCGTGGGCTCGCGGCCCAGCCGCTGGTGCATGTCGCGTTCCACGCGGCTCAGCTTCGACAGCATCTCCAGCACGTGCACCGGCAGCCGGATCGTGCGGGCCGAGTCGGCGAAGCCGCGCTGGATGGCCTGGCGGATCCACCACATGGCGTAGGTGGAGAACTTGTAGCCCTTGGAGTAGTCGAACTTCTCCACCGCGCGGATCAGGCCCAGGTTGCCCTCCTGGACGACGTCCAGCAGCGACAGGCCGCGGTCGGAGTACTTCTTGGCGACCGACACCACCAGCCGGAGGTTGGCCTCCAGCATGTGGGACTTGGCGCGGCGGCCGTCGGCGGCCACCCACTCCAGGTCCAGGCGCATCTCGGGGGAGAGGTCCCCGGCGGTCTCCAGCTTGTGCTCGGCGTACAGGCCGGCCTCGATCCGCTTGGCCAGGTCGACCTCCTGCTCGGCGGTCAGCAGCTGGCGGCGGCCGATGGCCTTGAGGTAGGTGTGGACCGAGTCGCCCATCGCGGTGGACTGGTCGTCCAGGTCGGCGGTGGGCTCGGCCTCGACCTCGGCGACCTCGAACGCGTCGTCCTCGGCGGCGGTCTCCCCGGCCTTGTCCCTCCCGGCCTGGGGGCGGGCGTCGCCGGGGGTCTCGGCGGCCTTGCCGCGGGCCGCGGCGGCGGTCTTGCGGGCGGTCTTGCGGCGGGGCCGCGCCGGGGCGGCTTCATCCCGCTCCGCGTCGTCCCGGGTGCGGGCCGCGCGCTTGCGGCCGCTCTCGTCCTCGCTGGCCAGGCTGATGCCGGCCTCGGAGAGCTCGCGCAGGATGGAACGGCCCTGCGACGGGCTGATCCCGGCGGCCTCGAAGGCCTGGCGCACCTCGGCGAGCGAGAGGCGCCCTTGGGCACGGCCGCGCTCGAGGAGATCGCCGAGCGCGGGGCTCGTCTCCGTGAGCGGAGTCTCGACGGCGGTTCGCGGCATGGGGACACCCCCCTCCCTTCGGTGGTGTGGTGCGTCGCGGAGATTGTGTGCGGTACATTCGCGCGCACTATTCGGAACGCCGCACGGGCGGGTTCTTGTTCCCAGCGACCCGCACCAAGCGTCCCACAGCGCCCCATAGCGTCCCACAAGGTGCGGTAATGCCCGGATAAGGCCGTGGAGGTCAGGACGGCTCGGGAGGCGGCGCTGGGCGCCCGTACCGCTCGATCACGCGGGCGCGCAGCTCGGGATCGTCGCGGGGGACCGGTGCCAGGAACACCTCGTCGATCTCCTCGTGCGCGTCGCGCAGCTCGCGGGCCATCCGCACGCAGGCGCGCTCGACGTCGCCGGCGGTGAGGGAGTCGCGGAAGTCCAGCCGGGCGCACAGCAGCACCCGGTCGGCGCCGAAGGTGACGGTGATGATGTCGGCGACCCACTCGACCTCGGGCGCCGCGCCGAGCCGGGCCCGGGCGTCGCGCACCAGCCGGGGGTCGGCCTGGCTGCCGATCAGCAGGTTGAGGTTGATCCTCCCGAGGACCAGCGCGACGGCGGTCAGCAGCGCGCCGATCAGCACCGAGCCGACCCCGTCCCACAGGGCGTCGCCGGTCAGCTGGTGCAGGCCGAGGCCGGCGAAGGCCAGCAGCAGGCCGGTGAGGGCGGCCGAGTCCTCCAGCAGCACGCTGATCGAGGTGGGCTCGTCGGTGCGGCGGATGTAGGCCAGGAACGGCAGGCCCTCGCCGCGGGCGTCGGCGCGCACCTGCCGCACGGCCTGCTGCCAGGAGATCGCCTCCAGGACGAACGACACGGCCAGCACGATGTAGCCGACCGTGTAGTCGCTCTCGCCGGGCGGACGCCCCAGGAGGGTCTCCACGCCCTGGTAGAACGCGAACAGGGCGCCCATCCCGAAGATCGCGACGGCGACCAGCAGCGTCCAGATGTAGCGTTCCTTGCCGTACCCCAGGGGGTGCCGCCGGTCGGCGGGGCGGCCGCTGCGCCGCAGCCCCACCATGAGCAGCACCTCGTTGAAGGTGTCGGCGACCGAGTGCGCGGCCTCGGCGGCCAGCGACGCCGAGCCGGTCACCAGCGCGGCGATGATCTTGGCGATCGCGATGCCGAGGTTGGCGGCCAGCGCCAGCGCGACCGTCAGCGTGCTCTCCTGCTCCTGTTCAGCCATCCGGGCCCCCCGATCATCCAGGGTGCCACGCGCGGCGCCCGCGGGGGAGGACGGGTCAGCGGCGGGCGTGGCGCAGGCGCTCGCGGTCGGGCTTGCCGGAGGGCAGCAGCGGCACGGCGTCCACCAGCTCCAGCTCCCGCGGCGCGGCGGCGGCGGGCATCCGCGCGCGGACCCAGGCGCGCAGGGCGTCCAGGGCGGGGGCGGCGGCGCCGGGCGCGGGGACCACGACGGCGGTGACGCGCTCGCCCCACTCGGGGTCGGGGCGCCCCACCACGACCGCGTCCGCGACGCCGGGGTGGGCCGCCAGCACGGCGGCGACCTCGCCGGCGACGACCTTCTCGCCACCGGTGTTGATCACGTCGTCGACCCGGCCGCGCACCCGCAGCCGCCCGTCCTCCAGGACGCCGAGGTCCTGGGTGACGAACCGGTCGCCGTCGCGCGCGGCGGCGGTCAGGTCGGGCCGCCGCCGGTAGCCGGTGAACAGCACCGGCCCCGACAGCCGGATCCGGCCGTCGCCGCCGACCTCGGCGCGCACGCCGTCCAGGGGGACGCCGTCGTAGACGCAGCCGCCGCAGGTCTCGCTCATCCCGTAGGTGGTCAGGACGCGGGCGCCGCGCCGCCGGGCCTCGGCCAGCAGGTCCGGGGGAGCGGCGGCGCCGCCCAGCAGGATGGAGCGGAACCCGGCCAGGTCCGCGCCGCCGTCCAGCAGCCGCCGCAGCTGGGTGGGGACGAGCGAGATGTGCGCGGCGCCCGCGGCCGCGACGGCGCCGGCGTCGAAGCGCGGCTGGATGACCGGCTCGGTGCCGCCCACCAGCGCGCGCACGAGCACCTGGATCCCGGCGATGTGGCTGGTGGGCAGGCAGCACAGCCAGCGCTCGCCCGTACCGGCGCCGACCCGGTCCAGGGTGGCGGCGGCCGAGTGCCGCAGCGCGGCGGCGCCCAGCTCGACGATCTTGGGGGTGCCGGTGGAGCCGGAGGTGGCGATCAGCACGGCCGTGCCGGCGGCGACCGGCTCGGCGGGCCCGCCGTGGGGGCGCACGCCGTCCTCGGTCTCGACCGCGTGCGGCGCCAGCGCGTCCAGCAGGGCGGCCAGCGCCGGCGGGGGAGTGCCGGGCGCGATCGGGCAGATCGCGGGGCCGGTGCCGTCGAGCGCCGCGGCCAGCGCCGCGAACAGCCGGGGGCCGGGCGGGAGGACGAGGGCGTGCAGGCGGCGGTCCATGACGCGACCAGGGTAGAGGACCCCGCTGAACGCGTTCGAATCGGGAACGCGGTTGAATGGCCCCGGCGGACTACGAGCAGCGGAAGGAGCGACATGGTCGAAACGGTCTCGGAGCTGTTCGACGCGGACGCGTGGAAGGAGGTGGAGGGCTTCGGCTTCACCGACATCACCTACCACCGCGCCGTCGAGGGCGGGACGGTGCGGATCGCCTTCGACCGGCCGGAGGTGCGCAACGCCTTCCGGCCCCACACCGTCGACGAGCTGTACCGGGCGCTGGACCACGCGCGGATGTCCAGCGACATCGGCTGCGTGCTGCTGACCGGCAACGGCCCCTCGCCCCGCGACGGCGGCTGGGCCTTCTGCTCGGGCGGCGACCAGCGCATCCGCGGCAAGGACGGCTACAAGTACGCCGAGGGCGAGACCTCGGAGACCATCGACCCGGCCCGCGCCGGGCGGCTGCACATCCTGGAGGTGCAGCGGCTCATCCGGACCATGGGCAAGGTCGTGATCTGCGTGGTGCCCGGCTGGGCCGCCGGCGGCGGGCACAGCCTGCACGTGGTGTGCGACCTCACGCTGGCCAGCCGCGAGCACGCCCGCTTCAAGCAGACCGACGCGGACGTGGCCAGCTTCGACGGCGGCTTCGGGTCGGCGTACCTGGCCCGCCAGGTCGGGCAGAAGTTCGCCCGCGAGATCTTCTTCCTGGGCGACACCTACGACGCCGAGGCCGCGCACCGCATGGGCATGGTCAACGCCGTCGTCCCGCACGCCGAGCTGGAGCGCACCGCCCTGGAATGGGGCCGCAAGATCAACGGCAAGAGCCCGACCGCGCAGCGGATGCTGAAGTTCGCCTTCAACCTCGTCGACGACGGCCTCGTCGGCCAGCAGGTCTTCGCGGGCGAGGCGACCCGGCTGGCGTACGGTACCGACGAGGCGGCCGAAGGCCGCGACTCCTTCCTGGAGAAGCGCGACCCCGATTGGTCGCGTTTCCCGTGGTATTACTGATGTTTCGCGTGTGAGTCTGGGGGTTAACGGGTGCGGGTCTTCTCCATCCCGATGCGGACGCGGTTCCGCGGTATCACGCAGCGGGAGGGCGTCCTCATCCAGGGGCCGGCCGGCTGGGGGGAGTTCTCCCCGTTCGCCGAGTACGGCCCGGCCGAGTGCGCGCGGTGGCTGGCCGCCGCGCGCGAGGCGGCCTACGAGGAGTGGCCCGAGCCGCTGCGCGACCGGATCCCGGTGAACGTGACCGTCCCGGCGGTGGGGCCCGAGCGGGCGCACGAGCTGGCGGCCGCGTCCGGGTGCCGCACCGCCAAGGTCAAGGTCGCCGAGCGCGGCCAGGACGAGTGCGACGACATGGCCCGGGTCGAGGCCGTCCGCGACGCGCTCGGCCCCGGCGGGAAGGTCCGGGTGGACGTCAACGGCGGCTGGGACGTCGACACCGCCGCCCGGATGATCCGCGCCCTGGACCGCTTCGACCTGGAGTACGTCGAGCAGCCCTGCGCGACGCTGGAGGAGCTGGCGCGGGTGCGGCGGCGGGTGGACGTGCCGGTCGCCGCCGACGAGTCGATCCGCCGCGCCGAGGACCCGCTGAAGGTCAGCGCCGCCGAGGCCGCCGACGTCGCGGTGATCAAGGTGCAGCCGCTGGGCGGGGTGCGGCCCGCCCTGCGGGTCGCCGAGGCGTGCGGGCTGCCGGTGGTGGTCTCCAGCGCGGTGGAGACCTCGGTGGGGCTGGCCGCCGGCCTGGCGCTGGCGGCCGCGCTGCCCGAGCTGCCGTTCGCCTGCGGGCTGGCGACGCTGTCGCTCCTGGAGGGCGACGTCGTCGGCGACCCGCTCGTCCCCGAGGACGGCGCGATCGCGGTCCGCCGGCCCGCGGTGGACGAGGCCGCGCTGGGCCGGGTCGAGGCCGCCGACGGCGGCTGGCGCCGCCGGGTGGCCGCGGCGCAGGAGCACCTGGAGGCCCCGCCGGTGATCGGAGCCGCAGGCCGATGAACCCCGCCACCGCGCTGGCCACCGTGCTGGTCGACGAACTGCTGCGCTGCGGCATGACCGAGGTGGTGCTGGCGCCCGGCTCCCGGTCGGCGCCGCTGGCGCTGGCGCTGTACTCGGCCGAGCAGTCGGGCCGGGTGCGGATGCACGTGCGGATCGACGAGCGCTCGGCGTCGTTCCTGGCCCTGGGCCTGGCCAAGCGCTCGGGCCGCCCGGTCGCCCTGGTGTGCACCTCCGGCACTGCGGCGGCCAACTTCCATCCCGCGGTGATCGAGGCGCACGAGTCGGGCGTCCCGCTGATCCTGCTCACCGCCGACCGGCCGCCCGAGCTGCGCGACACCGGCGCCAACCAGACCATCGACCAGGTCAAGCTGTACGGCACCGCGGCCCGCTGGAGCTGCGAGATCGGCGTACCGGAGAACCGGCCCGGCATGGTCGCGTACTGGCGCTCCCTGGTCAGCCGCGCCTGGGGGCTGGCGCAGGCCCCCGAACCCGGCCCGGTGCACCTGAACGCCGCGTTCCGCGAACCGCTCGTGCCGGACGGCGACGAGACCTGGTGCGAGCCCCTGGACGGCGACGCCACCGGCGCCTGGACCAAGATCCGCGCCGCGACGCCGGGGTCGGTCCTGCACGTACCGCCGACCCGCCGCGGCGTGCTCGTCGTCGGCGACGGGGCCACCAACGTCAAGCGGTACGTGGCCGCCGCGTCGATGGCCGGCTGGCCCGTGCTGGCCGAGCCGAACGGCAACGCACGCTACGGCGACCACGCGCTGTCCTCGCACCACTTCCTGCTGGGCGTCCCCGAGTTCGTCGAGCGGCACCGCCCCGAGGTCGTGGTGACCCTCGGCAAGCCCGGCCTGTCCCGGCCGCTCCTGTCGCTGCTGAGGCGCGCGGAGGAGCACATCGTGCTGTCGCCGGGGCTGGCGCGCTGGCCCGACCCCGTCCGCTCGGCGACCCAGGTCGCGCAGGACGTGGAGATCCCCGTGGTGTCGGGCGACGACTCCTGGCTGAAGTCGTGGCGGTCGGCCGACCTGGCCGCCGCCGCGGCCGTCGACGCGGTCCTGGACGCCGTCCCCGAGGTCACCGAGCCCCGGCTGGCCCGCGACCTGGTCGCCGGGCTGCCCGGCGGCTCCCTGCTGTTCAGCGCCGCCAGCATGCCGATCCGCGACCTGGACCAGGTGATGCGGCCGCGCCGGGGCCTGCGGATCATGGCCAGCCGGGGCGCCAGCGGCATCGACGGCCTGGTGTCCACCGCGATCGGCGCCGCCCTGGCGCACAGCGGCCGCTCGTACGCGCTGCTGGGCGACCTGGCGTTCCTGCACGACCAGAACGGCCTGATCATCGGGCCCTGGGACCGGCGCCCCGACCTGGCCCTGATCGTGATCAACAACCAGGGCGGCGGGATCTTCTCGCTGCTGCCGCAGGCCGGCCTGCGGGGACCGTTCGAGCGCGTCTTCGGCACCCCGCACCAGGCCGACATCGGCGCGATCGCCGCGGCGCACGGCGTCCCGTACCGGACCCTGGAGGCGGCCGCGGACCTGCCGAAGGCGATCGCGGGGGAGGGGCTGCGGATCATCGAGGCCCGCACGGACCGCGACGCCAACGCCGCCCTGCACGGCGAGATGCGCACCGCCGCGCACCGCGCCGTCCGCGAGTTCCTCGCCTGACCCGCCCGGCTCCCGCCGCTCCCGCGCCCACTCCACAAATCGTTCAAGCTTCAAATTGCATTGTAAAGGCGCCGGGCGATTCAGGGGATCGCCTCGATGATCTGGTAGGCGCGGCGGTGGAGCAGTTCCTCCGCGGCGCCCGGCCGCTTGCGTAGGGGAGGGGAGCGGGCTCCGGAGGGGAGACGGGATGGCCCTCGCGGGGGAGGGGATCTCATACCTGAGAGGGAGGCGCGGAGCTGTGCTCCGGGCGCCCGGAACTTGCTTCAAGCCTTAAATTACAATGTAAAGGCTCTGGGCTGGAGCGCTCCAGCTTAGAGCAATAAGCAACATAACCTCAATCGAGGAGACGGGTGCGTAGGGCCTCGGTGTCCTCTTCGGTCCAGCCGTTGGCGGTGAGCCACGCGAGCGTGCCGCCGTGCTCCTCGTCGATCCTGGTCAGGAACTTCTCCATGATCGCGGCGTGCGGGACGTGGCTGTCGGCGGGGCGGGAGTCCAGGTCGGCCGCGTAGGTGTCGCTGGAGCGAAGCCGGTCCAGCACGGCCTCGATGCGTTCGCCGGTCTGGGCGTAGTCGGCGACGATCGCCTCCCGGGTGACGCCGGCGACGTCGAGCGCCAGGGCGCAGACGACGCCGGTGCGGTCCTTGCCGGCGGCGCAGTGGACGAGGGCGGAGCCGTCGGTGCGGGTCATCACGCGCAGGGCGCTCACGATGGAGTCGGCGCGGTCGCGGAGGTAGCCGAGGTAGTGGCCGATGGAGCGGTCGTTCTCGGTCTCGGCGTCGGGCTGGTTCTGCCAGGGGAGGACCTTGTCGACATCGACGGTGTCCGCGGTGTCGGCGGCGACGTCGGTGTGGAGGCCGCCTTCGGAGAACAGCGACAGGTTGTGGAGGGTGATGGAGGGGGTGCGGGTGAGGGGGCCGGGGCCTTCGAGGCGGACCTCGGCGTCGCTGCGCAGGTCGATGATGTTCTTGAGTTCGTAGTCGTCCAGCAGGATGCGTATGTCGGTGACGGTGAGGTCCTGCAGGTTGTCGGAGCGCAGCACCCGGCCGCGCCGTGTGGTCCGGCCGTCGGCCGTGGGGAGTCCGCCGAGGTCGCGGACGTTGACCGCTCCGTCCAGATCGATCCACCGTGAGCGCGCGTTCATGACTTCTGACCTTATATGCCGGGTGTGTTGGAAGGATCAGCCGGGATGGTGGCAGCGGCGGGCGGTGCGGGCGTGCGCATGAGACCTCTGAGCCAGTTGGCAGATGGCTCTTGTGCGGGGTGACCGGTCGATCTTGCCGTACGTAGCGTTCGAGGGGCACGGGGATTCCCGTGCCTTCCCCCGCGAACGGAGGCCCCCGCATGACCGTGACCCTCGATGCGCCGCGCAGCAGGACCGGCGGCAGTGATTTCGGCCCGCTGGCGCGGCGGGTGCGGGAGTCCGGGCTGCTGGAGCGGAGGCGGGGCTACTACGCCTGGGCGATCGGCGGGAACCTGGCGGCGACGGCGGGGCTCTGGGCGGCGATCGGGTGGTTCGGGGCGTCGTGGTGGGTGGTGCTGCTGGGGGTTCCGCTGGCGCTGATGACGGCGCGTACGGCGTTCCTGGGGCATGACGCGGGGCATCGGCAGATCGCGGCGTCGCACCGGGCGAATCGGTGGCTGGGGCTGCTGCTGGGGAACGCGCTGCTCGGGATGGGCTACGGGTGGTGGAACGACAAGCACAACCGGCATCACGCGAATCCGAACCATGTCGGGAAGGACCCTGATGTGGGGGAGGGCGTGCTGGCGTGGACGCGCGAGCAGGCGGAGCGGCATGAGGGGCGGTTCGCGCGGTGGTTCACGCGGAATCAGGCGCGGTTGTTCTTTCCGCTGCTGCTGCTGGAGGGGCTGAACCTGAAGCTGGGCACGGCGCTGGACCTGCGGCGGCTTCCGGGGCGTGAGAAGGCGCTGGAGGGGGCGCTTCTGGTGGTGCACGCGGTGGGCTACCTGGGGCTGGTGTTCACGCTGCTGTCGCCGGGGAAGGCGCTGGTGCTGATCGCGATCCACCAGGGCCTGTTCGGGGTGCATCTGGGGTGTGCGTTCGCGCCGAATCACAAGGGCATGGAGATGCCGGGCGAGGACGTGCGCCTGGATCATCTGCGGCGGCAGGTGCTGACGTCGCGGAACGTGCGCGGTGGTGTGGTGACGGACTGGATGCTGGGCGGGCTGAACTACCAGATCGAGCATCACCTGTTCCCGAGCGTGCCGCGGCCGAATCTGCGGAGGCTTCAGCCGCTGGTGCGTGAGCACTGCGCGGCGGTGGGGCTGCCGTACGCGGAGGAGGGTGCGGTGGAGTCGTACCGGCAGGCGCTGCGGCACATGGACGAGGTCGGGGCGGCCGCGGGCTGAGGCGCTTATGCTGATCGTTCATGCCTGAAGGTCACACGATTCACCGGCTGGCCGCCGATCATCTGCGGATGTTCGGCGGCCGG
Source organism: Actinomadura sp. 21ATH (assembly GCF_041951345.1). NCBI lineage: Bacteria > Bacillati > Actinomycetota > Actinomycetes > Streptosporangiales > Thermomonosporaceae > Actinomadura > Actinomadura sp. 21ATH. Next base: position 191,028 of record NZ_JBGNUR010000008.1, read on the forward strand.
CGTGTTCATGTGGGGAGCCCGCAGGGGCGTTTCGTGGAGGGGGCTCGTCTGCTGGACGGGCTGGTGCTGCGGGAGGCGGATGCTCATGGGAAGCATCTGCTGCTGGGGTTCGGTGAGGACCGGATCCTGCATGTGCATCTGGGGATCTACGGGAAGTACACGTTCGGGGTGGGGCGGGCGCCGGATCCGGTGGGTGCGGTGCGGTTGCGGCTGGAGTCCGAGGGTGCGGGGCCGGGGGCGTGGGCGGATCTGCGGGGGCCGAACGCGTGCGAGGTGCTGGATCCGGGTGAGGTGAAGGTGCTGCGGGATCGGCTGGGGGCCGATCCGTTGCGGGCGGATACGGATCCGGATGTGGCGTGGCGGCGGATCTCGCGGTCGCGGGCGAGTGTGGCGGTGCTGCTGATGGATCAGTCGGTGGTGGCGGGTCCGGGGAACATCTACCGGGCGGAGGTGCTGTTCCGGCAGGGGGTGCATCCGCAGGTCCTGGGCCGTGATCTGGGGTGGGAGCGGTGGTCGCGGATCTGGGCGGATCTGCGGGTGCTGATGGCCGATGGGGTGCGGTCGGGGCGGATCGACACGGTGCGTGCGGAGCATATGCCGGAGGCGATGGGGCGTCCGCCGCGGGTGGATGATCATGGTGGTGAGGTGTACGTGTACCGGCGGGCGGGGTTGCCGTGTCTGGTGTGCGGGTGTGAGGTGCGTGCCGAGGTGGTGGCGGGGCGGAATCTGTTCTGGTGTCCGGGGTGTCAGCCTGCGGTGGGGTGAGTGAGTCTTCGGGTGTGTGGTGATAGCGCGCGCCCCGTACGGCCGGCCGGTGGTCGTACGGGGCGCGCGCTTTTGTGTGGGTGGGTCGTGTCGGCAGGTTGTGCCGGTGGGTCAGCGGGCGGTTTCGGGGGTGTCCTGGGGTGTGGGGGTGAGGGGTACGCCGGGGATCTCGTCGGGGTCCTCGTCGGCTTGGGGGTGCGGGGGGTGCTTGCGGCCGCGGATGCGGTGGGCGAGGGGTTCGGCGGTGCGGGCGAGGAGGGGGCCGGCGACGGCGAGGATGAGGACGTAGGCGGCGGCGAGGGGGCCGAGCTGGGTGTTGATGCCGGCGGAGACGGCGAGTCCGGCGATGACGATGTTGAATTCGCCGCGGGGGGTGAGGGCGGCGCCGGCGCGGAGTTGTCCGGTGAGGGCGACTCCGGCGCGGCGGGCGGCGAGCCAGCCGCTGGCCATCTTGGTGGCGATGCCGGCGATGGCGAGGAGGGCGGCGATGCCGAGTACGGGGGGCAGGTCGCCGGGGTCGGTGTGGAGGCCGAAGAAGACGAAGAAGACGGCGGCGAACAGGTCGCGCAGGGGGGTGAGGATCTTCTGTGCGGTGTGGGCGAGGGGGCCGGAGAGGGCGATGCCGACGAGGAAGGCGCCGACGGCGGCGGAGACCTGGAGTTGCTGGGCGATGCCGGCGACCAGGAGGGTGAGTCCGAGGACTTTGAGGAGGAGGACTTCCTCGCTGGGGCTGGCGACGAAGCGTTCGACGAGGTTTCCGTGGCGTAGCGCGATGTAGAAGATGATCGCGATGGTGAGGACGGCGATGCCGAGGGTGGTGGCGCCGCCGATGAGTCCGGCTCCGGCGAGGAGTGCGGTGAGGATCGGCAGGTAGGCGGCCATGGCGAGGTCTTCGAAGACCAGGATCGAGAGTACGGCGGGGGTTTCGCGGTTGCCGAGCCAGCCGAGGTCGCCGATGACCTTGGCGGTGATGCCGGAGGAGGTGACGTAGGTGATGCCGCCCATGGCGACGGCGGCGACGGGTCCCCAGCCGAGGATGAGGGCGGCGATGACGCCGGGGGCGGCGTTGAGGGCGAGGTCGAAGAGGCCGACGGGGGCGGAGGTGCGGAGGCTGCCGACGAGTTCGCCGGCGGTGTATTCGAGGCCGAGGGTGAACAGCAGGAGGATGACGCCGACTTCGGCGCCGATGGCGACAAAGTCCTCGCTGGCGCCGAGGGGGAGGATGCCGCCGGAGCCGAAGGCGAGGCCGGCGATGAGGTAGAGGGGGATGGGGGAGATGGAGAAGCGGCTGGAGATCGCGCCGAGGATGCCGAGGGCGAGGATGATCGCGCCGAGTTCGATCAGTTGGAGGGCGGTGTCGTGCATCGGCTCCCTTATCCCTGGGTGAGGATGGCGGCGACCGCGGCGGTGCCCTCGTCGGTGCCGACGACGACGATGATGTCGTTCTCGGCGAAGATGAAGTCGGGGCGTGGGCTGGCCAGGACGTGGCCGTCGCGGACGACGGCGACGATGGAGGCGCCGGTGCGGGTGCGGGCCTGGGTGTCGGACAGGGCGCGGCCGGCGTAGGGGGAGCCGGGTGTGATGGGGAACTGTTCGGTTTTGAGTCCTTCGACCTGGCGGTGGAGGTCGTTGAGGCGTTCGACGACGCGGCCGGTGCCGAGGAGTTCGGCGATGGCGTTGGCTTCTTCGGTGGTGAGTTTGACGGTGACGACGCAGCTGTCGGGGTCGTGCTTGTCGTAGATGACGAGGTCTTTGCGGCCGGTGCGGTGGGAGACGATGCCGATCTGGCGGCCGCGTCCGGTGGTGAGGACGTGCTGCAGGCCGATTCCGGGCAGCGCGGTCCGTTCGACGTCCACGTGTGTTCTCTCTCTTTCGTGTTCGGGGGTGTTGCGTGGGTCTCCGGGGCGGCGCCGCCCTGTGGCTGTCCGCCGTTGCGTCGTCCGCGGTGCCCTGGTCAACGGTTGGTCATGATCGCAGATCAGGTGGTGGTTTCCGAATCGGGGGCGGGGTAGCGGCGGGCGAGTGCGTGGGCGGTGGCGGCGATGGCGGTGCGGAGTTCGGCGGGGTGGAGGACTTCGAGGTCGGTGCCGAGGCGGAGGAAGTCGGCGTGGGCGTGGCGGATGGATTCGATGGGGACGGTGGCGGTGGTCCAGCCGTCGGGGTCGGGTGGGGCGGCGTCGTGGACGGCGCGGGCGGCGGGGGTGGAGAGGAGGTGGGGGGCGCGGCGGCGGCCTTCGGGGGTGAGGCGGATGGTGGCGTGTTCGGGGTGGCTGTCGGTTTCGAAGCGGTGGGCCCAGTCGTTCCAGTAGGCGGCGAGGTCGAAGCCGGTGGGGCGGGTGAAGTGGTGGGGGAGGGTGTGGAGGGTGTGGATGCGGGCGATGCGGTAGGTGCGGATGGCGTCCTCGCCCGCGCTTCCGCTTGCGCTGTTGCTTTCGTTGTCGTCGGGGGTGTGGGTGGCGGCGATGAGGTACCAGAGGCCGGCTTTGAGGACGACGCCGAGGGGTTCGAGGGTGCGGGTGATGTGGCGGGGCTGTTTCCAGCGCTGGTAGTGGATCTGGATGGGGTGCTGGTTCCAGACGGCGTCGGCGACGGCGGCCAGGTGGGGGACGGGGTCGGGGTCGCGGAACCAGCCGGGTGCGTCGAGGTGGAAGCGTTCGCGGATGTGGCCGGCGCGGCTGCGCAGTGGCGGGGGGAGGGCGGCCATGAGTTTGAGTTCGGCGGCGGTGAGGAGGTCGCCGAGGCCGAGTTGGGTGGCGGGGCCGGGCATGCCGGTGAGGAAGAGGGTTTCGGCTTCGGCGGTGGTGAGGCCGTTGAGGCGGGTGCGGAAGCCGTCCAGGAGCCGGTAGCCGCCGTCGGGGCCGCGGTCGGCGTAGACGGGGACGCCGGCGTCGTTGAGGGATTCGATGTCGCGGTAGATGGTGCGGACGGAGACGCCGAGTTCGGTGGCGAGGCTGGGTGCGGTCATGCGTCCGCGGGTCTGCAGGAGCAGGAGCAGCGACAGCAGGCGGGACGCGCGCATTGTTCCAGTTTGCCCGAGGTGCCGGGGGGTTTCGGTCAGCCTTCGAGGGCGTACTGCATGGCGCGGAACTTGCTCTGGGCTTCGGCGAGTTCGGCGGCGGGGTCGGAGTCGGCGACGATGCCGCAGCCGGCGAACAGGCGGGCGCGGGTGCCTTCGAGCTGGGCGCAGCGCAGGGCGATGCCCCATTCGCCGTCGCCGCGGGAGTCGACCCAGCCGACGGGGCCGGCGTAGCGGCCGCGGTCCATGCCCTCGAGTTCGCGGATGAGCTGGAGGGCGGTGTCGGTGGGGGTGCCGGCGACGGCGGGGGTGGGGTGGAGGGCGGCCAGGACGTCCAGGACGGAGCGGTCGCCGTCGAGGCGGCCGTGGACGGCGGAGGCCAGGTGCATGACGTTGGGGAGGGTGAGGAGTTCGGGCCGGTCGGGGACGGTGAGTTCGGTGCACAGGGGCGCGAGGGCGTCGCGGACCATTTCGGCGGCGTAGGCGTGTTCCTGGCGGTCCTTGGTGGAGGCGAACAGGCGGGCGGCGCGGGCGGTGTCGTCGGCGGGGCCGGTGCCGCGGGCGGTGGTGCCGGCCAGGACGAGGGAGGCCAGGGTGCCGCCGGTGCGGCGGATGAGGAGTTCGGGGGTGGCGCCGACGAGGCCGGCGCAGGAGAAGGTGTAGCAGCCGGGGAAGCGGGCGGCGAGGCGGTGCAGGAGGACGCGGGCGTCGATGGGTTCGGTGGCGTGCGCGTACAGGTCGCGGGCCAGGACGGCCTTGCCGAGGTGGCCGGCGCGGATGCGGTCGACGGCGGTGGCGACGGCCTGCTGCCAGGCGGGGGCGGTGAGGGCGCCGTCGCTCCAGGTGAGGCGGCCGGGCGGTACGGGCCGCTGGGCGAGGGCGAGGGGGTTGTCGGGTTCGGTGCCGATGGTGGTGAGCCATGCCTGGCCGTCGCGGCGGCCGAGGATGTGGCGGGGGACGATGAGGACGGAGTCGGGTGATTTGGGGTCGAAGCCGAAGCCGCCGAAGGCGACGGGGCCGGTGCCGGGCGCCTGGACGGGGTCGTCGATGGAGGCGGTGCCGAACAGTTCGCGCAGCCAGCGGTCGGCGGCGGTGAAGCGGTCCTCTCCGCCGGGCAGGTCGAGGCGGGCGGCCTCGCCCCAGCCGACGATGCCCTCGCCGTGCCGGATCCAGGCCAGTGCGGCCGGGTGCGGGAGGCGGTCGATGAGGTCGCCGGGGTCGGGGATGTGGACGGTGCGGACGACCAGGCGGTCGGGTGCGCTCACGGCCAGGTTCACGGGTGCCACTCTACGGGAGAGTTGAACCTGTTCAAACCCGCGGGTCCGGCGGGTGCGGTGAGGCGTCGGCCACATCCGGCTGCGGCCCGGGAAGGGCGCCGCGTGCCCGTTCTGCCCCAGAATGCGGCCCGTACACCGGTCATCCGGCGCTGCCACGCGCGGGCGCCGGCGCCTCGCGGGGATGAACCGCGGGGCACCGGCGCCCGGGCGGTGAGGGGTCAGGCGTCGCGGCGGCCGGCCAGCTTCCAGGCGGCGGGCAGCAGCGCGGCGGCCAGCAGCACCTTCAGCGCGTCGCCGGCCAGGAACGGGGTCACGCCCAGTTCCAGGGCCCTGCCGAGGTCCACGCCGAGGGAGGCCATCAGGTACGGGACGCCGGCGGCGTACATGATGGCGGTGCCCAGCAGCATGGTGCCGACGGTGCGCAGCGGGGTGCGGTCGCCGCCGTACTGGGCCAGGCGGCCGACGACGGCCGCGGCGGCGACGAAGCCGATCACGTAGCCGAGCGTGGGCAGGCCGGTGCCGGACTGGCCGTCGACGAACCACGGCATCCCGGCCATGCCGGCCGCCAGGTAGAGGACCATACCGAGCGCGGCGCGGCCCCAGCCGAGGGCGGCGCCGGCCAGCAGCACGGCGAAGGTCTGCCCGGTGACCGGGACGGGGGTGCCGGGCAGCGGCACGACGATCTGGGCGGCCAGGCCGACGAAGAGCGCCGAGCCCGCCACCAGCGCGGTGTCGCGGGCCAGCGAGCCGGGCAGCAGGTCGCCCAGGACGGCGGTACGGCGCTGGGCTGCGTGGACGGTAGCCACAAGTCCCTCCAAACAGGTTGTGTCAGGCCGAAACCTAGCGAATGGGGTGACCGGGGGACATGCGCGGGGCTCCAACATCGGCGCCCCCGCCTTTGTCCGCCCTGCCCGCGCCGCCGCGGCAGGCCGCCGGAGGGTGGGCGTGCGGGCGGGGCTAGGGCAGGTCGCGGGCCAGGTAGATCATGTCGGGCTCGCCGCGCGGCACCGGCACCGGCAGCGCGTCCACGGCGGCGAACCGCTCCCGCAGCCGTTCCTCGAAGGCGGGGGAGGCGCCGGCGCTCCACACCGCCAGCCGGCCGCGCCCGGTCAGCGCGCGGCGCAGCGCCTCCAGCCCCGCCGGGCCGTACAGGCGCGCGTTGCCGGGCGTGACGGTCCAGTCGGGCCCGTTGTCGATGTCCAGGCACACCACGTCGTACCGGCCGCCGACGCCGTCCGCCTCAGGCCCGGCGGGAGGGGCGGTGAGCAGGTCGACCAGGTCGGCGCGGTGGACGCGGACGCGCGGGTCGGCCAGCGCGCCGCGCGAGAACGGCTCCAGCGGGCCGCCCTCGCGGTGCCAGCCGATCACGGCGGGCTCGCGCTCCACGACCGCCACCTCGCCGACGCGCTCGTAGCGCAGCGCCTCGGCCAGGGTGAAACCGACGCCCAGCCCGCCGACCAGGATCCGCACGGGCCCGCCGGCCTCCCCGGGCGCCCCGGTGTCCGCGAGCCCGCTGAGGGCCGCCTCCACCAGCAGCCGCTCGGACTCGCCGTTGCGGGTGTCCATGAGGAACATCCCGTTGCTGATGATCTCGTAGTGGCCGCCGGGGGCCGCGCGCAGCACCAGCTCGCCGCCGGGCCCCTGAGCGCGCTCGACCACCACCGGCTCACCCGCCACCGGTCCACCCGCCACCGGCTCGGCGGCCGCGTCCGGCGTACTGCGATACGGCATGGCCCGAGCCTACCGATCACCGCCGGGCACCGGCGCCCGCCCGCTCACCCCGGCGGGAGCGGGTCGGTGCGCAGCAGGCTGTAGAGGACGCCGTCGCGCCAGGCCCCGTCCCGCCAGGCGCACTCGCGCAGCACGCCCTCCCGCGTGAACCCCGCCTTCTCCAGCGCCCGCTGCTCGGCGATGTTGCCGGCCTCGGTGTCGGCCTCGAGCCGGTGCACCGGGTAGTGGGCGAACAGGTAGCGGGCCAGCATCGCCTGCGCGCGCGTCCCGTACCCGCGGCCGCGCGCCTCGGGCACCAGCGCGATGCCCAGCTCGAAGCACCGGGAGTTGCGCGAATGGCGGCGCGTGCGCCACTGGACGAACCCGAGCCGCTCCTCGCCGGCCGCCACCATCAGGCTGCCCTCGTCGGGGGACAGCAGGCCGTTCTCCTCCCAGGCGCGGCGGCGCCACCGCGGGTCGGTGAACCCCGTCCAGGTGAACGCGCCGGCGCGGTCGGGATCGCCGACCAGCGCGTCCATGGTCGCCAGGTCCTCCTCGCGGACCGGGCACAGCCTCAGATGATCTTCCATGGGTCGATTGTGGGGGAACGCGCCGCCCCGCACACCGTGATCGGGGCGCGCGGGGCGGCGCCGAGCCGGGAGGGGGAACGGTCAGGAGGATGCCGCCGCCCCGCGCGGCTCCTCGCTGCCGAACGCGCCCGGCCCGGCGTGGAACAGGCCGATCGCCAGCACGCCCGCCGCGGCGGCGATCAGCGCCCAGCCGCGGTGCCCGCCGCCGAGCGCCGGCTCCAGCAGCAGCCAGGCGATCACCAGCCCGGCCCAGCCGGCCACCAGGTTGGGGACGGGTCCGCTGCCCATGAGGTTGGGGTAGCGCCGGCGCGTGATGCCGCGCACGAAGTGGGGGACGGCGTTGCCGCCCATCACGCCGCCCAGGAGCCCGAGAACGATCGCCTGCCACATGTGTCGATCCTCACTGTCGTAAGTGCCGTAACCGCCGTACGGACTGGTCTGCCGGGAGGTGAAGCGCAAAGCGAAACGAAACCGTTTCGTACACTAGCGGCCGGAGAAAGTGTACGCAATCGTTTCGATGGATCGGGAAGCGTCCTTCCCCTTCCGACGTTGCCGTGTAACGATGTAATCATCTCGGGAGGTGCGATGGACGACCCTCGAAACCCCGGCGCCGGTGGTCCCGCCGACCCTGCCGGCCGCGCCGGACCCGCAGAGCCTGCCGGACCCGCCGGGCCCGGGGAGCAGCCCTTGGACGCCTACTCCCGCGTGGTCACCGCCGTGGCCCGCGAGCTCACCCCGCGCGTGGCCGCCCTGCGCGTGCGCCACCGCGGCCGCGAGGGCGCCGGCTCGGCGGTCACCTTCACCGCCGACGGCTTCCTGCTCACCAACGCCCACGTCGTCGGCCGCGCCCGCGGCGGCCAGGCCGCCTTCGCCGACGGCACCACCACCCCGTTCACCGTCGTCGGCACCGACCCCCTGTCGGACCTGGCCGTCGTCCGCGCCACCGGCGACACCCCCGGCCCCGCCACCCTCGGCGACAGCGACGACCTGGTCACCGGCCAGCTCGTCGTCGCCGTCGGCAACCCGCTCGGCCTGGCCGGCTCGGTCACCGCCGGCGTCGTGTCGGCCCTCGGCCGCTCCCTGCCCACCAGCGTCCCCACCCGCGGCGGCACCGCCGCCCGCGTCATCGAGGACGTCATCCAGACCGACGCCGCCCTCAACCCCGGCAACTCCGGCGGCGCCCTGGCCGACTCCGCCGCCCGCGTCGTCGGCGTCAACACCGCCGTCGCCGGCATCGGCCTGGGCCTGGCCGTCCCCATCAACGCCACCACCCGCCGCATCATCGGCGCCCTCATGCGCGACGGCCGCGTCCGCCGCGCCTACCTGGGCGTCGCCGCCGTGCCCGTGCCCGTCCCCGCGGCCCAGCGCGACCGCCTCGGCCAGGACCGCGCCCTGCGCGTCGCCGAGGTCGTCCCCGGCGCCCCCGCCGACCGCGCCGGGCTGCGCCGCGGCGACCTGGTCCTCACCGCCGGCGGCGCACCCGTCAGCCAGGCCCAGAGCCTGCAGCGGCTGATGTTCGCCGAGGCCATCGGGCGCCCCCTGCCCATCACCGTCCTGCGCAACGGCGCCATGGTCGACGTCATCGCCGAACCCGTCGAACTCGACACCGAGAACGCCTGACCCGCCACCGGGCCGGGGTGCCGCCACGGACGGCGCCCCGGCCCGAGCGGCCCGGCCCGGCGGGCGCGGGCCGCCGGCCGGTCAGAGGGCGGGGCCGCGGAACGTGGCGCGGTAGGCGGTGGGGGACACCCCCAGCTCCGCCTGCAGATGCTGCCGCAGCGAGGCCCCCGTGCCGAAACCCGCCTCCGCCGCCACCCGGTCCACCGGCAGATCGGTCTCCTCCAGCAGCTGCCGCGCCCGCTCCACCCGCCGCAGCACCAGCCAGCGCCCCGCCGCCATCCCCGTCTCCTGCCGGAACCGCCGGGTGAACGTCCGCACGCTCATCGACGACCGCGCGGCCATCTCCGCCAGCGTCACCGGCCGGTCCAGCCGCGCCAGCGCCCACGCCCGCGCCGCCCCCGTCGACGCCCCGCCCGGCTCGGCCACCGGCCGCGGCACGTACTGCGCCTGACCGCCCTCGCGGTGCGGCGGCACCACCGTGCGCCGCGCCGCCTCCGCCGCCACCCCCGCGCCGTGGTCGCGCCGGATCATGTGCAGGCACAGATCGATCCCCGCCGCCTCGCCCGCCGAGGTCAGCACGTCCCCGCCGTCGGTGTACAGCACGCCCGGATCCAGCTCGATGTGCGGGAACAGCTCGGCGAACCGCGCGCACGAGCGCCAGTGCGTGGTCGCCCGCCGCCCCTCCAGCAGCCCCGCCGCCGCCAGCACGAACGCCCCCGTGCAGATCGAGGCGATCCGCGTCCCCGGAACGATCCGCGCCAGCGCCGCCGCGACCGGCTCGGGCAGCCCGGCGTCCCGCTCGTCCTGCTCGTGCGACGCCGGGACGATCACCGTCCCCGCGCCCTCCAGCGCCTCGGGCCCGTGCTCGGCCACGATCGTGAAGTCGGCGTCGGTGCGCACCGGCCCCGCCGCCGGCGCGCACGTCACCACCTCGTACAGCCGCTCCCCGCCCGCCGACACCGCCGCCCCGAACAGCTGGTGCACCAGCCCCAGCTCCATCGGCAGCACCCCGTCGCGGACCAGGACCGCCACCCGCTCGCCCATGGCCCGATCCTTTCACATCATGGCCATCGGGCCACTTTCGGCCGCCGGCCGCCGCGCGCCAGCATCGGAACCGGACGCACCCCCCGGCCGAAACCGCCCGAACGCAAGGAGGACGATCCCCGTGAACGTGCTGTGGATCTTCGCCCATCCCGAGCCGCGCTCGCTGAACGGCGCGCTGCGCGACGAGGGGCTGCGCGAGCTGGCCCGCCTCGGCCACCGCACCCGCCGCTCCGACCTGTACGCGATGGGCTGGGACCCGGTCGTGCGGGCCGCCGACTACGGCCACGACCCCCGCGAGCGGTTCCTGGTCGGCGCGGCGTCCGAACGCGCCCAGGCCGCCGGCGCCCTCAGCCCCGCATCCGCGCCGAGCAGGACAAGATCGCCTGGGCGGACGCGGTCGTGCTGCAGTTCCCGCTGTGGTGGCACGGCATGCCCGCCATCCTCAAAGGCTGGTTCGACCGCGTCTTCGTCCAGGGGTTCGCCTTCGGCGTCACCGACGGCCGCGACCGCACCCTGCGCTACGGCGAGGGCAACCTCGCCGGCAAGCGCGCCCTGGTCGTGACCACCGCCGGCGCCCGCGGCACCGGCATGGGCGCCCGCGGCCTGCACGGCGACACCGAGCAGCTGCTGTTCCCGCTGCTGCACGGCACCCTGTGGTACACCGGCATGCCCGTCCTGCCACCCCTGCTGATCCCCCGCGCCGACCGCCTCACCCCCGGCCGGTACGAGCCCGCAGCCGCCCTCCTGCGCGAGCGGCTGCGCGGCCTGGCCACCGACGCACCCATCCCGTACCGCCGCGAATCCGGCGGCGACTACGACGCCGACCTGGTCCTGCGCCCCCACCTGGAGCCCGGCCGCACCGGCCTGCACATCCACACCGGCGACCGCCCCGCCCGCCGCGACCCCGCGCCGGCCCGCACCGAAACAGCCCCAACGGCGACGAACCCGGCCGAGACGAACCCGGCCAGGGTGAGCGGTGCCGGAGCGAACGGGGCCCGGGCCGAGGGCGGGACGGCCGGGGAGACCGGGACGGCCGTGCCGGCGGCGTGCTGAGGACGGCCGCGCGGCCGGGTCAGGGGCGCCGCCGCTCCAGCGGCTCCAGGTAGCCGAGCAGCACCTTCTTCACCTCGGCGATCACCGCCGCGCGCTCGGCGCCGGCCGCGGCCGTCGCCATCGGCACCATCGCCTGGAAGATCTGGATCAGCACCCGGGCCGAGCGGGTGCGCTCCTCGGGCGCCAGCCCCGGCGCCCGCTCGGCCAGCACCCCCTCCACCCGGCCCAGCAGCGCCGCCTGGATCGGCCGCGCCGCGGCCGCCAGCCCCGCGGGCATGTCCGCCCGCGCGAACAGCGCCTTGAACCCCGGGTTGGCGATGTTGAACGCGATGATCGGGTCCACCATCCGGTCGACCATCTCCGCCGCCGGCAGCGCCCCGACGTCGGGAGACCCGAACGCCTCGCGGTGCGCGGCGCCCATCTGCTCCACGAACCGGTCGGCCAGCGCCTGCGCGATCGCCTCCTTGTTCGGGAAGAACTGGTACAGCGACCCCGGCGAGATCGCGGCCCGGGCGGCGATCGCGTTGGTGGTGGCCTTCTCGTAGCCGCACTCGGCGAACACCGCCGCGGCCGCGTCCAGGATCTCCCGCATCCGCCGCTCGCCGCGCGCCTGCCGCTTGCGCGGCCGCGCCGCACCGTCCCGCCCCTCGCCCTGCCCAGCGCCCGGAGCAGCGCCCGGTCCGGCGTCCGGCCGTGCGTCCGGTTTCGCGCCGCGCCCCGCGGCGCCGTCGCGCCCTGAGGACTCCTCGGCCACGCCCGCACCCCCTCTCCGATCATCCGAGTATTGCAAACACGAGTATTCGCTCGTATTCTCCCCCATGAGATACGAGTCAATGCTCGCATATTCGCGTTCGCGTACCCGGGGGGAGACCACCCATGCACCCACGACCGGGCCCCGGCGGCCTCATCGCCCGCCGGGCACGCTGGATCCTCGCCGCCGGGCTGGCCGCGCTGGTCCTGGCCGGCGCCCTCGGCGCCGGCACCATCGACGCCCTGTCGCTCAACCGGTTCGAGGCCCCCGGCTCCGAGTCGATGGCCGCCCGCGACGCCCTGGCCCGCGGCCACTCCACCGGCAGCCCCAACGTGGCGCTCCTGGTCACCGCCCGCACCGGCACCGTCGACGACCCCGCCGTCGCCGCCGCCGGACGCGCCCTCACCGCCGAACTCGCCGCCCGCGACGGCGTCGGCGACGCCTGGTCCTACTGGACCCGCGGCGGCCCCGCCACCCTGCGCAGCGGCGACGCCCGCCACGCCCTCGTCCTGGCCTGGCTGCCCGGCGACGCCGATCGCGTCCGCCGCGACCTGCTGCCCGCCCTGTCCGCCGACCTCACCCGCCGCACCCCGCAGGTCACCGTCTCCGTCGGCGGCGGCGACGAGGTCTTCCGCCAGGTCATGCAGCAGGCCCGCCAGGACTTCGTCCGCGCCGAACTCATCGTCCTGCCGCTGGTCCTGCTCCTGCTGTGGGCCGTCTACCGCCGCCTGGCCGCCGCCCTGGTCACCCTCGCCGCCGGCCTGTTCGCCGTCGCCGGCTCGCTCGCCCTGCTGCGCGGCGCCCTCGCCTTCACCGAGATCTCCACCTTCGCCTCCAACATCGCCCTGGTCATGGGCATCGGCCTCGGTGTCGACTACGGCCTGTTCGTCATCACCCGCTTCCGCGAGGAACTCGCCCGCGGCCTGACCGTCCCCGACGCCGTCGCCGCCACCGTCCGCGGCGCCGGCCGCACCGTGCTGTTCAGCGGCCTGACCGTCGCCGCCGCCCTGTCGGCCCTGCTGGCCTTCCCCTTCCCGTTCCTGGCCTCCTTCGCCTACGCCGGCGTCGCCGTCGTGGCCGCCGCCGTCACCGGCGCCACCGTCCTGCTCCCCGCCGCCCTGGCCCTGCTCGGCCACCGCGTCCAGCGCCGCCGCACGCCCCGCGCCGGCGCCGGTGAGGGCACCGGCGGGTTCTGGTACGGCGCCGCCGCCCGCGTCGTGCGGCGCCCGCTGCTGCTCGGCGGCGCCGCCCTCGGCCTGGTCCTGCTCATGGGCGCCCCCTTCCTCGGCGTCCGCTTCGGCCTGCCCGACGACCGCGTCCTGCGCTCCGACGCCCCCGTCCGCCAGATGTACGACCAGGTCCGCGCCTCCTTCCCCGTCGAGGAGGCCGACGCGCTCACCATCGTCGCCCCCGCCGCCACCGCCGCCGACACCCCCGCGACCGCCGGCTACGCCGCCCGCCTCTCACGCGTCGAGGGAATCGTCCGCGTCGACTCGGCCGCCGGCTCCTACACCGCCGGCCGCCGCGTCCCCGCCCCCGCCGGCACCGCCCGAACCGGTGCCTCCGGGACCGGCACCTGGCTGTCGGCCGTCCCCTCCTCGCGCCGCCTGGAAGCCGACGCCGTCGGCCTGGTCCGCCAGGTCCGCTCGGTCCCCGCCCCCTACCGCGTCCTGGTCGGCGGCTACCCCGCCGAACTCACCGACTACCGCGACGGCGTCACCCGCCGCCTCCCGCTGGTCGCCGCGATCATCGTCCTGGTCACCTTCGCCGTGCTGTTCCTGATGACCGGCAGCCTCATCGCCCCCCTCAAAGCCACCGTCCTGAACCTGCTCAGCCTCTCGGTCATGTTCGGCGCACTGGTCTGGATCTTCCAGGACGGCCACCTGTCCGGCCTGCTCGGCTTCACCCCCACCGGCGCCATCGAACCCAGCATCCCCATCCTGATGTTCTGCGTCGCCTACGGCCTGTCCATGGACTACGAGGTGTTCCTGCTGGCCCGCATCAAGGACGAGTACGACCGCACCGGCGACCCCCGCCGCTCCATCCCCCTCGGCATCGCCCGCAGCGGCCCGCTGGTCACCGCCGCCGCCCTCATCCTCGCCGCCTCCTTCGCCGCCTACGCCACCGGCAGCGTCGTCTTCCTCCAGCAACTCGGCATCGGCATGGCCCTGGCCGTCCTCGCCGACGCCACCCTCATCCGCGGCGTCCTGGTCCCCGCCACCATGAGCCTGGCCGGCCACGCCAACTGGTGGGCCCCCGCCCCGCTGCGCCGCCTGCACCGCCGCATCGGCCTCACCGAACACCCCCCGCCCACCGCCGCACCCGCACCCGCACCCGGCCGGGACGACACCGCGGCCACCCCCGCACCCGCACCCTGAACGCCGCGGCGCCGTACCGGGACAGCCCACCCCCGCCCCGGCACGGCGCCGCACCGCCCACAGCGCCCCGCCCCCGGGGGGCCGCCGTCCCGCCCAGCCCAAGCCGCCGCGCGGGCGGCCGGGGGAGCGGGCGCAGGTCAGGCCGCCAGGCCGGCCGGGGCCGCGACGGCCGGCGCCTCCGCCGGATCCGCGCCCGCGCGCACCGGCCGCAGGCGCGAGCCGACCCGCGAGCCGACCCGCGAGCCGACCAGCGTCCTCAGCACCCGCCACCCGTCCCGCCAAGTGTTCAGATGCGACTCCCCGAACAGCCGGTCGCCCTCGAAACTGGCGACCTCGGCGATCCGCAGCCCCGCCGTCACCGCGTTCACGCACATCTCGGTCTCGATCTCGAAACCCCTCGACCGCAGCGCCAGCCGCGGCACCGCCGAACGCCGCAGCGCCACGTACCCGTAGCACAGGTCCGTCCACCCCGCCCGGTACAGCACGTTCGCCGCCCGCGTCAGCCACCGGTTGCCGGCGCGGCGCACGAACGTCAGATCCCGCGAGCCGCCCCCGCACGCGTACCGCGTGCCCTTGACGAAGTCGAAGCCCCGCGCCACCAGCGCCACGAACGCCGGGATCTCCGCCGGGTCCATGCTGCCGTCGGCGTCCAGCATCACGATCACGTCACCGGACGCGGCCGCGAACCCCGCCCGCAGCGCGTCGCCCTTCCCCCGCGGCGGCCGGCTCAGGATCACCGCGTCGGGACGCAGCGCCGCCGCCACCTCCGCCGACCCGTCACCGGACTCGCCGTCCACGATCACGACCTCGTCCACCCCGTGCAGCCGCGGCAGCAGCCAGCGCAGGTTGTCGGCCTCGTTCAGCGTCGGGACCACCGCGGTCACCGTCGGGCGTGCCACCGGGCGCGCGGTCGTTGCGAAGGCGTTCATGGCCGACTCCATGGCGTGGAGAACTGGATGCACGGTTAGATGACCCGCCCGCCGCCCGGCGTTCGGAAAAATCTTGACGATTTCTTTACACGGGGAGCGTGAGCTGTTCGGCCGGCGGCGGCGCGGGCGCAACGGCCGGCGCGGCCGGCGCGCCCCGGTGCGAGCGCGCGCGGCGGCCGATGCCGTACCGGCGCGCCAGCTCGGCCACCTGCCCGGCGATCCGGTCCTGGTACTCGCGGGGCGCGTACGCGCCGCCCCGGTACAGCCGCGCGTACGGGACCAGCAGGTCCCGGCGGTGCTCGCGCAGCCACGACAGGAACCACTCGCGCGCCCCCGGCCGCAGGTGCAGCACGATCGGCGACACCGACGCCGCGCCCGCCTCGGCCGCCCGCGCCACCACCGCCTCCAGCTGCGCCGGCGAGTCCGACAGGTACGGCAGCACCGGGCCCATCAGCACCGCGCACTCCAGCCCCGCCCCGGCCAGCGCCGCGCACACCTCCAGCCGCCGCTCCGGCGCGGGCGCGCCCGGCTCCACCAGCCGCGCCAGGTCCCGGTCCAGCGCCCCCACCGACACCGCCGTGCCCACCTCGGCCCGCTCGGCCGCCTCCGCCAGCAGCGGCAGGTCCCTCAGGATCAGCGCGCCCTTGGTCAGGATCGAGAACGGGTTCCCCGTGTCCCGCAGCGCCCCGATGATCCCCGGCATCAGCCGGTAGCGGCCCTCGGCGCGCTGGTAGCAGTCCACGTTGGTGCCCATCGCGATGTGCTCGCCCCGCCACCGCGGCGCCGCCAGCTCCCGCCGCAGCCGCTCGGCCGCGTTCACCTTCACCACGATCCGCGAGTCGAAATCGGCGCCCGAGTCCAGCTCCAGGTACTCGTGCGACTTGCGCGCGAAGCAGTTGTGCGACACCACCCCGCCCGCCACGAAATCGCCCGTCCCGGTCGTGATGTCGAACATCTCCCGCTCGGACCCCAGCGGCTCCACCGACACCACCGCCACCGACGCCCCGGCCTCCACCAGCGCCCCCGCCGCCGGAACAGACCCGGCAGGCCCGGCGGTCTCCCGTACCCCTGCCGGCACGCCCTCGCCGGCGCCGCCCGCCGGCCGAGCGGCGGGTGACATCGCCCACTCCCGCACGCCGGGCAGCCCCACCGCCGACGCCGCCGGGGCCGGGCCCACCGCCACCAGCCGGTCGCCGGCCTCCAGCGCCGGCCGCGCCCGCCCGTGCGCGTCGTGCCCGGCGGTGTGGCGCCAGCCGTCCACGCTCAGGAACCGGTGGTCGCCGCTGCACACCAGCTCGGCACCGCCCGCCAGCGTGACCCGGTAGGCGCGCCGGACCGTCCGCCAGTGGTCGAACACCTCCGTCACCACCCAGCGCCGCCCCAGCCCCGTGCGCCGCGTCCCGTAGACGCGGTCGCCCGGCCGCAGGTCGCGGATCGGGCGGGTGCGGCCGCCGGCCAGCAGCACCGGCGTGGCGCCGTCCAGGCAGTACGAGCACGCGTGCGAGCAGCCCCGGTAGGGGTTCACCGTCCACCGGAACGGCACCCGCGACGCCTCCGGCACCTTGTTGATCACCGACCGGGCGTGCACCTCGTAGAACGTCATCCCGCGGAACCCCGGAGTGTCGAACGTGCGCGCCACCGCGCCCCGCTCGATCAGCGGCAGCCCCGGCCCCGCGCCGTCGCCCGCGGTCCCCCCGGCCGCCGCGTTCCCCTCGCCCCCCGCCAGCCGCAGATGGTCCCAGCGCATGTGAAGATCCCCCTCCTCGACGCTCGCACAATAGAACTGGTGTTCGAAGAAGTGCAAGCGCCGGGACCCGCGCGCGGCACGGCGACATCACCGTTCCGTCCATGGCACCGCTACGGGTGCGTAACAATGGCACGTCTATGGCCAGACGAACGGGGATCATCACCAGGACGGCCGCCGCGGCGCTCACGGCGCTCACCGCGGGGGCGCTGACCGCGTGCCTGCCCGCCAGCGGCGGCACCGACGACGACG
The DNA here is from genome assembly GCF_041951345.1 of Actinomadura sp. 21ATH. Taxonomy (NCBI): domain Bacteria; kingdom Bacillati; phylum Actinomycetota; class Actinomycetes; order Streptosporangiales; family Thermomonosporaceae; genus Actinomadura; species Actinomadura sp. 21ATH. Next base: position 208,157 of record NZ_JBGNUR010000008.1, read on the forward strand.
GGACGGGCGCGGTACCGCCCGGCGCCGCGGCCGAATGCCCGGCCGTCAAGGCGCCCGGCGACTCCCGCCGGCGCCAGCTGCGCGGCATGTGGATCGCCACCGTCGGCGGCATCGACTGGCCCAAGGGCAAGACGGAGAAGGCCCAGAAGGACGACTACCGGCGGCTCCTCGACACCGCCCAGGCGATGAACCTCAACGCCGTCTTCGTCCAGATCCGCCCCAACTCCGACGCCTTCTACCCCTCGCCGTACGAGCCGTGGTCGCAGTGGATCACCGGCACCCCCGGCAAGGACCCCGGCTACGACGTGCTCGGCTTCATGCTCAAGGAGGCCCACGCGCGCGGCCTGGAGTTCCACGCCTGGTTCAACCCGTACCGCATCAGCCGCCAGGCCGACCTCAACAAGCTCGCGCCCGGCAGCCCCGCCCGCAAGCACCCCGACTGGGTCCGCAAATACGGCAAGGGCCTGTGGTACGACCCGGGCCTGCCCCAGGTCCGCGAGCTGGCCACCAACGCCGTCATGGACGTCGTCCGCAAGTACGACATCGACGCCGTCCACTTCGACGACTACTTCTACCCCTATCCCGAGGGCGGCGCCGAGTACCCCGACCAGGCCACCTACAGGACCCACGGCAAGGGCCTGAGCAAGGCCGACTGGCGCCGCCGCAACGTCGACACCCTCGTCCGCGACCTCTCCGCCGAGATCCACAAGGCCAAGCCGCACGTGCGGTTCGGCATCAGCCCGTTCGGCGTCTGGCGCAACACGAAGAACGACCCCGCCGGATCGCCCACCGACGGCGCCCTGCAGAGCTACGACGACCAGTACGCCGACACCCGCAAATGGATCAAGGAGGGGTGGATCGACTACGTCACCCCCCAGCTGTACTGGACCATCGGCGACCGGCCCGCCGACTACGCCCGGCTCGTCGACTGGTGGGCCCGGCAGGTCCAGGGCACCGACGTCGAGCTGACCATCGGCCAGGCCGCCTACCGCGTCGGCGAGAGCGGCCCCTGGAAGAAGGCCGGCGAGCTGTCGCGCCACCTCGACCTCAACAAGCGCCACCCCGCCGTCCGCGGCGACGTCTACTTCAGCGCAGCCAGCCTCGCCGGCAACAAGCTCCGCTTCGCCGAGCGCCTGCGCAAGGACCACTACGCCCGGCCCGCGATCCCGCCCGTCGTGCGCGGCCGCGGCGGCAAGGCCCCCACCCCCGTCCAGAACGTCCAGGCCAAGGCCGGCGACGACGGCGTCAAGATCCAGTGGCGGCCCGCCAAGGACGCCGACGCCTACGCCGTCTACCGCGCCGAAGGGCAGAAGCCCGCCTGCGCCCCCGTCGACCCCGCCACCCTCATCGCCCACATCCGCGAGGGCGGCGGCATCATCGACCGCGCCGCCAAGCGCGGAACCACCTACACCTACTACGTCACCGCGCTCGACAGACTCCACCACGAGAGCGCCCCCGCACGCGGCGCGACCGTCGCCGCCGCCGGGGGATAATGATCATGGTGCCGGGGGAAGAACAAGGCACGTGAACGCCCCCCGGAGGTAAAGAGCATGGCGCTGTCGATGGAGGAGCGGCGGATCCTCGCGCAGATCGAGGTCCACCTCAGCGAGGACGACCCGCGGCTGGCCCATCGTTTCTCGAAACTCGCAAAGGCCGACCGGACCGGCCGGCGGCGGCCCCAGCGCCCGCCGGGCACCCGCCGCATCCGCGTCATCGCCGCCGTGGCGGTCGCCGTGCTCGGCGTGCTGACCGCCGTAGCCGCGGCCGCCGTCACCGCCTTCTCCTAGCGCCGGCGAAACCCCGCCCCGCCGACAACCCGCGGAAACACGTCAGGCCCCGGCGAGATCGTCGATCTCGCCGGGGCCTGCACGTCAAGGCCGGTGTGGTGGTCGCCTCACGGCGAAAGGCACAACGGGGCTCCTGCCCGGACCGTACGGCCCGACGGTATTCCTCGAAGGCTAAGGGTAGAGCCCGGGGGACACATGCCACACCGACATCACCCACCATAACGGCATCCGAGGGGTGCTCATTCCACATCTAGCCGCCCGTTCCCGATCACCTGTCCCCGCGGTGAGGCCGACCTGGACCCGTGCACCACCGCGGCGGGCGTTGCGTCCACATTGGTGAAGGGTGCCCGCCGGCGCCCGGCCCGCCCGGATCCGGGACGAACGCCGGCGGCCGCGCGGGCCCGCGGCGACCGGCACGGATGGCCGCAGCAGTGAGGAGACGGGGCATTGACCGCGAGCCGGCGACCACCGCACCACCGCACCGCCCGCTGGGTACTGCCCGCCGCCCCCGCCAGCCCCGCCCGCGCACGCGCCCTCACCGCACGCGCCCTGGCCGGCTGGAACGTCGGCACCCCCGAGGACCGCGACGACGTCGTCCTCATGGTCGACGAACTCGTCGCCAACGCCGTCGTCCACGGCCGCGGCCCCGTCCGGCTCCGGCTCCGGCTGGACGCCGCCCACCTCACCGCCGAGGTCGCCGACGACGACCCCGCCGCCCCCGCCCCGCCCGGCCGCGGCCCGTCCGACCAGGCCGAGAACGGCCGCGGCCTGATGCTGGTCGGCGCCCTGGCCTCCGCCTTCGGCACCCGCCCCGAAGGCCCCGGGAAGACCGTCTGGTTCACCCGCCACCTGAACCACCACCCGGCGACCACGACGGCACCGGCCCCGGCGCAGGCCCAGCCGCTTCCGGCCGGTCCCGACCCCGGCCCCGAACCCATCACCTCCCCCTCACCCTGACCCGCCCGCGGACCGCCCCCGCCGCGCAGCCTCACCCGGCCGCACCCCCGGCGAACGGCAGCCCTCGGCCGCCCCTGTCGGGGGCGTGCCGTGGCGGGGCCGCCGGAACCAACCGCCCGGGCACCGCAACGCGCACCGGACCCGCAAGAACCCAGGCCGCGCCGGCGGGATCAGGTCTGCAGCGGGCAGCGGTCGGTCAGCCAGACCTCCTCCTCGTCCTCCTCCAGCACCGCCGGAACCGACGGAGGCTCATCGGTGAGACGGTCCAGATGCCACTCGATGTGCGCCAGCGGGCTGCGCCAGCCCCCCAGCAGATCGGCCAGCGGCCGCGGCGGACCCGGCGCCCCCGACGGGCTCGGCTCGGGGAAGGCGCCCTCCCACAGCGCGTCGTCGGACCCCGCGCACCAGTGCCCCGCCGCCTCCAGCACCTCCTGCAGGTCACGGGCCAGCTCGCCCAGCGACCGCAGCGCCATCGCGTCCTGGATCATCCGCTCCCGCGTGTCATAGGGCAGATCCCCCTCGAACTCCGGCGGGAACTCCGGGCGGCGCCCCGCGTACACCCGCTCCTCGCCCGCCGCCGCGCGGATCGCCGCCAGCTGCCAGCGCGTCCACTCGGCCAGATGCCCCAGCACACCCCGCAGCGCCGCCGCGCCGCCCGAGCCCGCGCGGACCTCCTCGGTCGCCTCCCACAGCCGCGTCCGCACGTACTGCAGGCGATCCAGCGTCCACGCCCGCGCGCGGGCCGCGCCCGCGGGGCCGCGCGGCACCGGATCCGACGGCGGCCGCGGCACCGGAACGCGCAGCGCCGCCAGCAGCTCGTCCAGATCCCGCATCCCCGTCGCCCGCCCCGACAGGTAGGCCGCGCCGATGCGGTCCAGGCGGAACATCCGCGGCCCGTCCCGCATCCGGCACCAGCCCACCAGGTACTCGGCGTACGGGGCCACGACCAGGCCGTGCGCCTCCACGTCCCGGAAGCTGCGCGACCCGGACTGGTCGTTGTAGGCGAGCCGCACCACCCGGCGCGTCCGCACCGCCTCGGCGAGCGTGTCGTGGACCGGCCCCATCAGCGAGGCCACCTCCGACAGCCGCGACGGCGGCGGCGCCGGCGGCAGGACGTATCCGCGGCCGCGCTCGATCCGTACCGGCAGCCCGCCGTGCACCAGCATCTCCAGGTCGCGGCGCACCGTGCGGCCGCTCACCCGCAGGCGCTCGGCCAGCTCGTCGGCGGTCAGGGGCTCGGGGGCGGCTGCGCGCAGCTCCGACACCAGCGCCAGCAGCCGGTCGACGCGGTTCACCCCACCATGGTGACCCGCGCCGCCGACATTATCCGCCCACCGTCCGTGTCAGGACAGACACCACCGGCCCGCGCGTCCGGACGGCGGCGATGGCGGGGTCACGACAGCTCCGCGGCGATCCCCTCGAAGTCGGCGGCCGTCAGGGCGAGGGTGGACGCGGCGCCGATCGCCTGCGTCGCCTCCGCGCGGCCCAGGTGGCGGGTCGCGGCGCGGTCCAGGTACGCCTCGACCAGGCGCGCGCCGGTGAGGCGGCCCAGCGGGCGCAGCCCGGGCAGGTCGCGGTCCACGACCCGCCACGCGTCGGCGCCGAGCTCCAGCCGCCGTTCCTCGGCCAGCAGCGCCAGCAGCGCGCGCCGCAGCCGCGGCTCGCCGAGGTCGGGCAGCCGCACCGCGCGCAGGTCGGTGACCAGCTCGGGGGAGGCCGCCGACAGCTCGCCGACGCGCTCGGGCTCGCAGGTGCCCAGCAGCGCGGTGTCGCTGACGCCCTCCAGCCGCGCCCGGTACAGCGCCGAGGCGAACGCCGCGCCCTGCGGATGGTCCAGGATCAGCGTCTCCAGCCCCTCCAGGAGCAGGACGTGGCCGGCGTGCTCATCCAGCGCCGCGCGCAGCCCGTCCGGGCCGCGCTCGCGCAGGTCGTCGGCGTGCATGGTGCGCACCTCGCCGCTGGAGACCTCGACCTCCGCCAGCGCGCGGGCCGCCATCCGCGCCAGCCGGCGCTGCCCGCTGGACGGGCCGCCGATCAGCAGCAGCGCCGGCACCGAGGCGCTGGACACCTCCTGGCCGCGCAGCCGCTTGGCCCACTTGCCGCGCCGCCGCACCTCGGTGACGACCCGCTCGATGTCGTCGCCGCCGCACAGGAACCGGATGCCGTACGCCTCGGCGACCTGCGGGCTGGGGCCCGGGTCGGGCGCCGCCGGGACGGGCGGCGGGGGCTCGGGCACCGGCGCGGGCGGCGGCGGCAGCGACGCCTCGGGCGCCGGCGGCCCCTCCTGCGCCACGTCCGCGCCCGGCCAGGCCGGCCGCGCCGGTCCGGCACCGGACGGATCGAGCTGCGTCGCGCCCAAAGGGCCGGGATCCATGTGGGTGACCGACGGGTCGGCCGGCCACGCCGGCTCCCCGCCTCCCGGGGCTCCCGGGCCGCCCGAGCCGGGGGCGTCGGCGCCCGGCCACACCGGGGCCGTGGGCGGCGCGGGCGGCACGGCCGGGGACGGGGGCGGCACCGGCGGCCCCTGCGGGGCCGCCTCGGGGGGCGCCTGCCGGTACGCCTCGTCGGCGGCGGGCGCGGGCGGCGCGGGCGGGGGCACGGGCGCGGCGGCCGCGGGGGGCGCGGCCGGGGCGGGGGGCGGCGGGATCCGCGGGGGCGGCGATGCCGCGGCGTAGGGGTCGCCGCCCGCGTCCTGCGCCTGCGGTGCCCCTGCCTCGGGGACGCCGGGGATGCCGTGGCCCGGCCCTTCCGCGGCGGGCGGCGGGGCGGGCATGCCCTGCGGCGGCGGGGCCGGGGCCGCCTGCGGGGGAGGCCCCGGCGGGCGCTCGGAGGGTCCCGGCGGCGCGGGCGGGGCCGGGGGGAGCGGCGCGACCGGCTCGTCGGGACCGGCCGCGGCCTGCGCATCGCGCTCGGAGGCCAGGTGCGCGCGGGCCGCCTTGATGATGTCCCACGCGCTGAGCTCGTCGGTGGAGGGCGGGGTGTGCATCGCGGGGCTGGTCAGCTCCGCCGCGATCGCCTGCGGCAGCGCGAACCCGGTCGCCGGCGGCGGCACCTGCGCCAGCCGGCACCACGTCAGCCCCAGCGTGTAGGTGGTGGCCAGCAGCGCGGCGAGCGCGTCGGCGTCGTCGGTGCGGAGCGTCTCGGGCAGCCGGCCGTCGCGCGGCCACAGGTCGCGCAGCGGGTGGTGGGCGTCGGTGAGGACCGCCTGCAGGGTGCGGGCGCTGTCGGGGTCCAGCCAGCGCTGCAGGGCCGGCAGCGCGTTGGGCGCGGTCTGCAGGTCGGCGGCCAGCGCGGCCACGCCCGCGCGGCGCACCTCGTCGTGCGGGCGGCCGCCGGTGACCTGCCGCGCGCCGGTCCGCGCGGCCAGCTGCTGCTGGAGGTCGTACAGGGCCAGGCGCAGGTACTCGCCGGGGGCGGCGTCGCGCACCATCGGGGTGGCGTACTCGGCCGGGCAGCGGCGGCGCCACTCCTGCAGCACGGCCGCGGGCCCGTAGCGGGCGGTGGCGATGTCCTGCTGGACGAGCCGCAGCGAGGCGGCGGTGACCGCGGCCAGCGCGTCGGCGCCCGGCCGGAACCGGGCGTCGCCCTGCAGGCCGGCGGCGACCTCGTACATCACCCGGGCGATGTGGGCGGCGCCGCCGCCGTCGCCGGCCAGCAGCCGGTTGATGTAGTAGCCGGCCAGCGTGCCGAAGTCGGGCGGCATCATCCAGTGCAGCCGCTCGGCCGGGGTGGTCAGGAACGGGATGAACGACTCGATCAGCGGATGCTCGATCAGCACCACCGGGGATCCGGCGCACCACAGCAGCGCGCCCCACGCGGCGGCGACCGTGCTGGGCGTGCCGGGCTGGAACATCGGGTCCTGCTGGGCGAACTGGGCGGGGTTGACCGCCCATGCCGTCGTCAGCGCCTGCTGGATGCGCGCGACCACCGAGGTGTCGGGCGCCGGGCCCAGGAAGCCCAGCGAGGCGACCTGGCCGGCCGACAGGTCCGGGCCGGTCGGGTACAGCTGCGGCGGCACCGGCGGGGTGCCGGCGCCGCGCGGTGCCGGGACGACGGCGGCGCGGTCGGCCGGGGCGACCGGGGGAGGGCACGGGTGCCAGTTGCCGTCCAGGCCGCAGCGGTACCAGCGTCCCCACGCGCCGTACAGCCACCATTCGCTGGCGCCCCACAGCATCCGCGCGGCGACCTGCTCGGCGCGCTGCTGCGGGGCCGCGGACGCCCACCACGGCGAGGCGACCAGCTCCCTGACGTTGCCTTCGACCGCCGTGAAGAGGTCGCCCGCCGATCCGCCCCCGCTTGTACCGGGTCCCGCCCCGGCCCCCTGCCAGTTCACCAGGCGAATGCTAGTCGTTCGCGGGGCCGCCCCCGGCATCGATCCGGCAACTCCGGCCGCCTGCGGGGATGCCCGAATCGCCCACCGGTAAGGACCGTTATGCCATGATGCTCCTTATCTTGGCGGGAGCGGGCAAGAGTGGACGCGACAGGCGCACCCACCGCAACCAGGCGGACTGGACGTACCGGGCGGACCGGGCGAGCGAGAGCGAGGAGCGGCGACATGGACCAGGCGGCGCGCACCCGCACCACAGGGCTGGCCTTCGCCGTGCTCTCCTCGGTCGCCTTCGGCGCGTCCGGCCCGTTCGGCAAGGCGCTCATCGGCGCGGGCCTGACCCCGCTGCAGGCGGTCTGGCTGCGCATCGCCGGCGCCGCGCTGGTGCTGGTCCCGCTGGTGCTGGTGCTGCGCGGCCTCGCCGCCACCCGCGCGCTGCGCCCCCACCTGCCCCGGCTCGCGCTGTACGGGGTGACCGGCGTCGCCGGCTGCCAGGCGTTCTACTTCGTCGCCGCGTCCCGGCTGCCGGTCGGCATCGCGATCCTGCTGGAGTTCACCGGCCCGGTCATGGTGCTGGCGTGGCTGCGGCTGGTGCGCCGCGCCCGCGTGCACCGCACCGCCGTCGCCGGCGTCGCCGTCGCGGTCGCCGGGCTGGCGATGGTGGTGCAGGTCTGGGCCGGGCTCGCGCTGGACGCGCTCGGCCTGGCGGCGGGGCTGGGCGCCGCCGCGTGCCAGGCCGCCTACTTCCTCATCATCGACCGGCTGGCCGGCGAGGTGGACCCGCTGGCCATGACCGCCGTGGGCAGCGTGGTCGCCGCCGCCGCGCTCACCCTGATCGCCGTGCCCTGGACGCTGCCGTGGCACGTCCTCGCCGACGCGGTCCCGGTCGGGGACCGCAGCGCGCCCGGCTGGCTGCTGGCCGCCTGGATCATCCTGGTCAGCACCGTCCTGGCGTACCTGGCGGGCGTCGCCGGGGTGCAGCGGCTGTCGGCGCAGGTCGCCGGCGCCATCTGCTACACCGAGGCGGTCGCCGCCACCCTCATCGCCTGGGCCGCGCTCGGCGAGCGGCTGGCGCCGGTCCAGATCGCCGGCGGCGCCGTGGTGCTGGCCGGGGCGTTCATCGCCCAGCGCGCCGTCATCGACCACGACCCGCCCGTGGCGGCCCCGCCGGTTCCCGCGCCCGCCCTCAACCGGCCCTGACCCGCGCGGGACGGGACGGGACCGGTGAGGGCGGCGGCGCCGGTCAGGCGTTCTCGCGGCGGAACCGGTGCGCGCCCAGCGCCACCGACACCGCCAGCAGCACCGCGGTGACCGCCGCGCCCCGCACGACCGCCGCGCCGCCCCAGTCCCCGGCGAACACCGCGCGCACCGCGTCCACCACGTACCGGAACGGGTTGAACGCCGACACCGCGCGCAGCCAGCCCGGCGCCATCGTCATCGGCAGCAGCACCCCCGACAGCAGCATCAGCGGCAGCGTGACCGTCGACAGCAGCGGCGCGAACGCGTCCTCGGTACGCGTCGCCATCGCCAGCACGTACGACAGCGAGGCGACGCTCACCGCCAGCAGGACCACCAGCGCCAGCCCCGCCAGCATCCCGGCCAGCGGCGCGCGCAGCCCCAGCGCCAGCCCGGCGGCCAGCAGCATGACCGCCTGCACCGAGAGCACCGCGGTGTCGCGCAGCACCCGGCCCAGCAGCAGCGCGGTACGGCTGACCGGCGTGACGCGCAGCCGCTCCACCACCCCGGCGCGCAGGTCGGCGATCAGGCCGAACCCGACGAACCCGGCGCCGAACAGCGACAGCTGGACCAGGATGCCCGGCACCAGCACCTGCCAGGCGTCGCCGGCGCCGAAGCCTTGCACGCCGGTCATGTTCCGCAGCAGCGGGCCGAAGAACAGCAGGTAGAGCAGCGGCTGCAGCGCGCCGAAGACGACCGCGACCTTGCTGCGCAGCGTCTGCCGCAGGTAGCGGCCGAAGATCAGGCGGGTGTCGCGCACGAACTGCACGAGGACCTCCAAGGAGAGAGGGGGGTTCAGGAAAGAGGGAACGGCCCGGTTCAGGCGGCGTCGCGCAGGGAGCGGCCGGTGACGGTCAGGAACACGTCGTCGAGCGTGGGACGGGCCAGGCGCAGCGACGCCAGCTCCACGCCGGCGGCGTCCAGCGCGCGCACCAGGCCCATCAGCGCGTGGTCGCCGTCCTCCACCGTCAGCCGCAGCTCCCCGCCGGTGACGGCGGCCTCGCGGACGGCGGCGTTCCCGGCCAGCGCGTCGCGGGCGCGGGCGGCGTCCTTCTCCTCGGCCAGCTCCAGGGTGACCACGTCGCCGGAGACGCGGCGCTTGAGGTCGCCGGGCGTGCCCTCGGCGACGATCGCGCCGTGGTCGATGATGAGGATCCGGTCGCACAGCGCGTCGGCCTCGTCCAGGTAGTGCGTGGTGAGGAAGACGGTGGTGCCGTCCTCGGCGCGCATCCGCCGGATGTGCTCCCACAGGTTGCCGCGCGACTGCGGGTCCAGGCCGGTGGTGGGCTCGTCCAGGAACACCAGCGGCGGCGCGTGCACCAGCCCCAGCGCGATGTCCAGCCGGCGGCGCTGCCCGCCCGACAGCGAGCCCGCCGGGCGCGCCTCCAGCCCGGCCAGGTCCAGCCGGGCGCACAGCCCGGCGATGCGCTCGCGCGCTCCGGCGACCCCGTACAGGTCGGCCTGCAGCCGCAGCTCCTCGCCGGCCGGGACGGCGGGGTCGGTGCCGCCGTTCTGCCCGACGTACCCGATGCGCCGCCGCACGCCCGCCGGGTCGGCGCGCAGGTCGTGCCCGGCGACGGTCGCCGTCCCGGCCGTCGGCGCCAGCAGCGTCGTCAGCATGCGCAGCGTCGTGCTCTTGCCCGCGCCGTTGGGGCCCAGGAACCCCACGATCTCGCCCGGCGCGACCGACAGGTCCACGCCCCGCACGGCCTCGACCGGCCCGCGCTTGGTGGTGAAGGTACGGGCCAGCCCGTGTGCCTCGATCACAGATGCCTCCCTCGGATCGCCGATAGAGTAACCCAAATTTTTAAGTGATACCAAAATTTGTGCGGCACCAGGTCCGGCTAGAATCTCCGCCATGACCGAACGGGAGATCCAGGACCGCGACGGGCGCGAACGGGAACAGAGGCAGGAGCAGGGGCAGGAACTCGGGCTGCGCGAGCGCAAGAAGCGCGAGACCCGGCAGCGGCTCTCCGACATCGCCACCGGCCTGTTCATCACCCGCGGCTTCGACAACGTCACCATCGCCGACGTCGCCCGCGCCGCCGACGTGTCGGTCAACACGGTCTTCAACTACTTCAAGACCAAGGAGGACCTGTTCTTCGACCGCCAGGACGAGATCGCCGAGCAGGCCGCGCGGGCGTTCCGCGACCGGCGCCCCGGCGAGTCGGCCGTCGCGGTCTTCCACCGCATGTTCGTCGAGGGCCTGGACGGCAACGCCTACCAGACCGCCTTCCACGAGGGCAGCGAGGTCTGGGCCAAGACCGTCATGGACAGCCCCGCCCTCACCGCCCGCCAGCGCGAGATCGGCCAGCGCTCCCAGGACGAGCTGGCCGCCATCCTCGCCGAGGAGACCGGCGCCGACCCCGACGACCTCGGCCCCCGCACCGTCGCCTCCATGCTCATGTCGGCGCAGTTCGTCCTCATCCAGGAGATCGTCGCCCGCAGGCTCGCCGGCCAGTCGCTGGAGGAGATGCGCGCCGACGTGTACGCCGCCGTCGAACGCGTCTACGGCCTGCTGGAGAACGGCATCGGCGACTACGCCGTCAAACCCGCCTGACCCGGCCCCCGCGCCCCGCACCGGGACGGCCCCGCCGGAAAATGAGTGTCGGGGCACTCGCGGCGATTCTTAGACTCCATGATTGCGGAGGCGAGACAATCATGGACACCCCCACACTCCTCGGCCATCTGGAGACCGGCACCGGACCCCTGACCCTGCCCAGGGGCGGCACCCTGTGCTGGGACGACGCGGACTTCCACCGCGCCGCCTACACCGACGACCCCGAGGGCTACGCGCTGCTCGGGCTGGCCCCCGGCGTGGCGCCCTGGCAGCGCGCCCGCGTGCTGCTGCAGATCCTGGCCGCCTCCCAGGCCGGCCTCGACGACGCCACCCGCGCCACCCTCGCCCGGACCGCCCGCGTCCTCACCCTCGCGCTCCCGCCCGGCCACGTCATCACCGTCCTGCTCGGCCTGCGCCGGCTGCGCGCCAACCACAAGCACACCACCCGCGCCGCGCTGCGCTTCGTCCTGGAGCACCCCGCCGCCGACGCCCTCATCGCCGCCCGCCGCCCCGCGCTCGTCGACTGCTTCGAGCACGCCCTCGGCAAGGCCACCGCCCGCGGCTGCGCCCGCCGCGTCGCCGGCGGCGACACCGGCTCGGACTACCTGCAGCGCCGCCTGCTGCGCTTCCTCGCCGCCCCCGCGACCGCCCTTCCCCGCGTCCGCGCCCTCTACCAGGCGCGCCCCGCCGCCACCCCCGACCCCGCCGAACCCGGCACCCCCGGCACGGCCGGCACGGCAGGTGCGCCCGGCCCGCACGAGCCCGCGCTCACCATCGACGCCGTCCGCGAACGCCCCCAGACCGTCACCGCCACCAACCGCGGCGACATCGCCGCCACCCTCGTCCACCTCTACCGCGGCGGCCCCGCCGAGGACCTGTACGTGGCCCTCAACGGCTACCTGGGCACCGCCGCCGCCGCGTTCCCCCGCTTCGAGGGCACCCTCGCCCTGGTCCTGGACGCCTCGGCGTCCATGCGCGGCCACGGCGAGCGCGAATGGGCCGTGCTGTCGCAGGCCGCCGCCCTGCGCATGCTGCTGTCGCAGGTCTGCGCCCGGCTGGAGGTCATCGAGGTCGGCGGCGACGAGCGCGCCCCCCGCGGCGCCACCGACCTGGCCATGGGCGTCCTGGACGCCCTGGGCACCGCGCCCGACCTGGTCGCCGTCGTCTCCGACGGCTACGAGAACCTCTTCCCCGGCGACCTCGCCCGCGTCGTGGCCACCCTCCCGCGCGCCGGCGTCACCACCCCCGTCGTCTTCTGCCACGCCATGTTCACCGGCGGCGACGACCTCACCCTGCGCCGCCCCGCGCCAGCCCTCCCGCAGCGCGGCTTCTGGCACCAGGACGACTTCGCCGAACTGCTGCCCTGGATGTTCGGGCACTGCGCCGCCGGCGGCCCCTGGCTGCGCGACACCCTCCGCGCCCGCCTGGACCTGCTCGACCGGCGCGCCGCGCGGCTCCTGGACCGCCCCGCCGCCTGACCGGCCGCCCAGCGGCCAGAACCGGAAGGACCCCCCGATGAGCGAGCCCACCGCGCTCGACGCGCTCGTGCCCGGACCGCTCAGCCTGGCCGGGCACCGCCTCGGCACCCCCCAGCGCGCCGGCGCCCTCACCATGGTCCCCGTCACCGGGCCGCCCTACCCCGGCATCGCCCCGCCCCGCACCGGCCTCAAGCTCACCCGCGTCGCCGGGTACGGCCGCCTCGAACTGCGCAACGGCGCCGGCGCCGGCGGCGGCGTCGCGATCGTCCCCCTGCACATCGGCTACGTCCAGGACGCCGCCCAGAACCACGCCCTGTGCCGCTCGGCGTTCCTGGCCCCCGGCCAGTCGCTGATGTTCGAGGACGCCTGCTGCGTCCAGCAGAGCCAGGGCGGCTACCTCGCCGAACGCGACCAGTGGTTCTTCGTCCTCCCGCTGGAACTGCGCGCCCGCGCCCTGGAACTGCGCGGCGTCCACGACCACGCCAAGCTCTGGAACGACATCACCGCCCTCAACCGCGGCTGCGGCCTGCCCGCCCGCGGCCACCTGGAGCAGATCCTCTCCCGCCGCCGCCCCGTCCTCACCCAGTTCCAGAACCGCCTCGAACTCCAGCCCGGCCAGCTCGGCGCCCTGTTCTTCGTCGCCGGCCGCTTCGCCGGCCTGGAGATCGCCCCCGACCCCGCCTACTTCGCCGAGGTCTGGACCGCCCTGGTCGCCTTCGCCTACGGCGTCCCCGCCTGGCGCGCCGAACCCGCACCGCCCGCCGGGCCGGCGGCGCCCTACGAGGCCGGCGACCTGGCCGGCCTGCGCGCCGCCCTCGACCGCGACCGCGCCGGCCGCGTCGCCGAGGTCGCTGGCTGGCTCGCCGACCTGCCCGCCGGCCCCCTCCAGACCGCCGAGGAGGAGCGCTACCTCGGGCTGCGGCTGTCGACCGTCACCGGCCCCCACCTGGCCGGCCAGATCGTCACCGACGGCGACCGCGCCGTCTACGCCTCCCTGTTCGCCGCCACCTGACGCGCCGCGTCCGGGCAGAACGCGAAAAGGGGTTGCCCGCGGGCGCCCCCGGCCACTTCAATCGACACCACGGGAACTGTGCCGTGGCACGCCGGGCCGACACCTGATTCCAAGTCAGGATCAATCGTCTGAGGAACGATCCATCGCCCGGCGCCCGCGCCGGCCGCCTGTCCCGCCCCCCGCCTGCCCCCGCCCTCCTCCACTCCTCCGCTCCCGACTCCCGCTCCCACCCGCACCCGCCTCCGGCGGCGGTTCTTGTCAACCGACTGCGCAACGTCCCGCGCAACAGTTGAGATGGCACAGAAGCCCTCCGCGGCACCCGGCCCGTACGGTCGTGCGCATTCCCGAACCGCGAGAAGGAGCCTCCATGACAGCGGGCGTCGCCGAGGCGGGCAGCAGGGCCCCGCAACCGGACATCTCACCCAAGGCCGTCCCGCTCGTCGAGCGGATCAGCGTCGTCGTCTTCGTCGTCGCGCCCATCGCCGGCGTGCTCGCCGCCGTCCCCTTCTTCTGGGGCTGGGGCCTGGGCTGGACCGACGTGGCCATCTTCGCCTTCCTCTACCCCTTCAACGCCCTGGGCATCACCGTCGGCTACCACCGCCACTTCACCCACGGCGGCTTCAAGGCCAAGCGCTGGCTGCGCATCGCCCTGGCGATCCTCGGCGGCCAGGCATGGCAGGGCTCGGTCATCTTCTGGGTCGCCGACCACCGCCGCCACCACAAGTACGCCGACCAGGAAGGCGACCCCCACTCGCCCTGGGCGTTCGGCCCCGGCGTGTGGGGCCTGACCAAGGGCCTCTTCCACGCCCACATGGGCTGGCTGTTCCGCAAGCACCGCACCTCGCGCAGCAAGTACGCCCCCGACCTGCTCGCCGACAAGGACCTGCGGCTGCTGGGCCGCAACGACGTGTACGTCCTCATCGCCGCCACCACCCTCCTGGTCCCCATGGGCCTGGGCGCCCTGCTCACCTGGTCCTGGCACGGCGCCGTCACCGCGCTGTTCTGGGCCGGGCTGCTGCGCGTGTTCGCCGGCGACCACATCACCTTCTCCATCAACTCCATCTGCCACGTCTTCGGCAAGGAGCACTTCAGGACCCGCGACCGGTCCCGCAACGTGTGGTGGCTGGCCATCCCCTCCTTCGGCGAGTCCTGGCACAACCTCCACCACGCCGACCCCACCTGCGCCCGGCACGGCGTCCTCAAGGGCCAGATCGACATCAGCGCCCGCGTCATCTGGCTGTTCGAGAAGCTCGGCTGGGTCTGGGACGTCCGCTGGCCCGACGAGAAGCGCCTCGCCGCCCGCCGCATCACCACCCCCTGAACGGCACCCCGAGCACCACGCCCGACGGCCCCGGGACACCGCCCCTGAGCACCCGCCTCCGAGCACCGCCCCTGAGCGCCGGGCCCGCGACACGCACGCCCCTGGAGCAGCCATGACCACCACCCCCGGCGGCCTCGACCGCACCCCCCTCACCACCCGGCTCGCCCGCTGGGCCCAGCTGTATCCCGCCGACCGCGCCTACACCTACGTCGACTACGCCACCGACCCCGCCGGCGTCGACGTCGACATCACCTGGGGCGAACTGGACGCCCGCGCCCGCGCCGTCGCCGCCACCCTGCGCCGCACCACCGACGCCGGCCAGCGCGCCGCCATCCTCGCCCCGCAGAACCTCGACTACGTCATCGCCTTCCTCGGCGCCCTGTACGCCCGCGTCATCGCCGTGCCGGTGTTCTCGCCCGACCTGCCCGGCCACGCCGACCGCCTCATGGCCGTCTACGCCGACGCCGAACCCGAATGCGTCCTCACCACCACCGAGGCCCTCCCGCACGTCGAGGCGTTCTTCGACGACAACACCCTGCCGCGCCCCAAGGCCGTCATCGCCGCCGACCGCGCCGACCCGGCCGACCCTGCCCTGACCTGGCAGGACGAGCCGATCGACGCCGACGACCTGGCCTACCTCCAGTACACCTCCGGCTCCACCCGCGTCCCCGCCGGCGTGATGGTCACCCACGGCAACATCGCCGTTAACGCCGAGCAGTGCTGGGGCACCTTCGACGGCATCCCGCGCGTGTCCACCGGCGTCAACTGGCTGCCCCTCTTCCACGACATGGGCCTGGTCACCGCCGTCGCGCTGCCCATCGCCCACGCCAGCCCCGCCGTCCTGATGGACCCCGTCGCGTTCATCATGCGCCCCGTACGGTGGCTGGAGCAGCTCAGCAAGCAGAGCCACGCCTTCACCTGCGCGCCCAACTTCGCCTACGAGTACCTGTCCACCAAGGTGAGCGAGGAGGAGAAGGCCGCCCTTGACCTGTCGGGCGTGCAGGTCTTCATGAACGGCGCCGAGACCATCCGCGAGGGCACCCTCACCCGCTACCTGCACGCCTACCGCGACCACGGGCTGCGACCCGAGGTGCAGGTCCCCGCCTACGGCCTCGCCGAGGCGACGGTGTACGTGTCCTCGTCCTCGCGCTACGAGAAGCCCACGATCCGCGCGTTCGACCGCGACGCCCTCAACGCCGGCGAGGCGCGGCCCTGCGACCGCGACGACGAGCGCGCCACCGTCATGGTCGGCTGCGGCACCCCCTACGGCCAGCACATCGCCATCGTCGACCCGGCCACCCGCGAGCGCGTCCCCGACGGCCGCGTCGGCGAGATCTGGATCAACGGGCCCAACGTCACCGCCGGCTACTGGGGCCGCCCCGAGGCCACCGCCGAGACCTACGGGGCCGCCCTCGCCGGCGACCGCGGCGACCTGCCCGAGCGCCCCTGGCTGCGCAGCGGCGACCTCGGCGTCGTGCACGACGGCGAACTGTACGTCACCGGCCGCATCAAGGACCTGGTCATCATCGACGGCCGCAACCACTACCCCCAGGACATCGAGTACACCGCCTACAACGCCCACGACGGCGTCCGCCGCGAGTACGTCGCCGCGTTCGCCGTCCCCGGCGAGGAGACCGAGGACCTCGTCGTCGTCGCCGAGCGCAACCGCCGCGTCCCCGTCCGCCGCCTCGACGCCGCCGAGGTCGCCGACGCCGTCCGCGCCGCCGTCAGGCACCACCACGACGTGCGCGTCGGCGACCTGGTCCTCATCGAGCCCGGCGGGCTGCCGCGCACCAGCAGCGGCAAGGTGTCCCGCACCGCCTGCCGCAAGGCGTACCTGGACGGCACGCTCCCGCTCGCCCGCACCGGCCCCGACGCCGGCTGACGGCACCGGGCCCGCCGTGATAGGGACGAGGCGAACGGCGTTCTAGTCCGTTCGCCTCGTCCATCCGACAGGGGTCAACGCATGAGCACTCCCGCCCCGGCAGGTCCCCGGCGCTTCGGCACCTTCCTCGCCCCCTTCCATCCCTGCGGCCAGAACCCCACGCTCGCCCTCGAACGCGACCTCGACCTGATCGTCCACCTCGACCGGCTCGGCTTCGACGAGGCGTGGATCGGCGAGCACCACTCCGCCGGGCACGAGCTCATCGCCTCGCCCGAGGTGTTCATCGCCACCGCCGCCGAACGCACCCGCCACATCCGGCTGGGCACCGGCGTGCCCTCGCTGCCCTACCACCACCCGCTGATGCTCGCCGACCGCATGGTGCTGCTGTCGCACCTCACCCGCGGCCGCGTCATGCTCGGCGCCGGACCCGGCGCGCTGCCGTCGGACGCGTACATGATGGGCATCGAGGTCGCCGAGCAGCGCGACATGATGGAGGAGGGCCTGGAGGCGATCCTGGCGCTGCTGCGCGGCGATGAGCCCGTCACCCGCAAGACCGGCTGGTTCGAGCTGCGCGACGCGCGCCTGCAGCTGCGCCCCTACGGCGGCGAGCTGGAGGTCGCCGTCGCCGCGATGGTGTCCCCGGCCGGGCCGCGCGCCGCCGGCCGGTACGGCTGCTCGCTGCTGTCGCTGGGCGCCACCCAGACCGCCGGGTTCGACGCGCTCGGCTACCACTGGGGCGCCCTGGAGGAACGCGCCGCCGAGTACGGCACCACCCCCGTCCGGGCCGACTGGCGGCTGGTGGGGCCCATGCACCTGGCCGAGACGCGCGAGCAGGCCGCCCGCGACGTCGCGTTCGGGCTGGCCGACTGGGTCGCCTACTTCCAGAAGGTCGCCGCGCTGCCGATCGCGCCCGACACCGACGACCCCGACCGGCTCGTCGAGGCGATCAACGCCACCGGCCTGGGCGTCATCGGCACCCCCGACGACGCGATCGCGCAGATCCGGCGGCTGGCCGAGCAGTCCGGCGGCTTCGGCACGTACCTGCTGATGGCCCACGAATGGGCCGACACCGAACGCACCCGCCACTCCTACGAGCTGTTCGCCCGCTACGTCGCGCCCGTCTTCCAGGGCACCGCGCAGGCGCCCGCCGCCAGCCGCGACTGGGCCGCGCGGAACCGCGCCGCCTTCTTCGGCGCCGCCAGCGACGCCATCATGGCCAAGGTCCAGGAGCACGAGAACGAGAAGGCATGACCAGCCGGCCCCGGGGACCGGGAGACCCGGGGGACGGGCGCGGCGGGGCTGTGTGGTGGGTCACAGCAGCGCCGCGCCCATTGACCGTAATCGGGCACTTATCCAAGCTTGGGGGCGTACCGACGGAGGTGAGGCACCGTGGCCATCCGGCCGGCGAGCGCGGTCCATGACGACATCGACCTGAGCGACCTGAACTTCTGGGGCCGCCCGCTGACCGAGCGCGCCGCGGCGTTCGCGCGGCTGCGGGCCGAGGAGGGGCCGCGGTTCTACCCCGACCCGCCCGTCCCGTTCGCCAAGCCCGGCCCCGGCTACTGGGCCCTGGTCCGGCACGCCGACGTCCTGGAGGCCAGCCGCAACCCGAAGATCTTCAGTAGCGAGCCCAATGCCACCACCGTCATCGACGGCCCGGCGTGGCTGGACAAGTACGTCAACTCGATGATCAACATGGACGACCCGCGGCACGCCAAGATCCGCCGGATCGTCTCCCGCGCGTTCAGCCCCAAGATGCTGGCCAAGACCGAGGACGACGTCCAGGCCCGCGCGGTGCGGATCGTCGACGAGCTGATCGCCTCCGGGCCCGGCGACTTCGTCGCCAAGGTCGCCGTCCGGCTCCCCGTCGAGATCATCTGCGACATGCTCGGGATCCCCGAGGACCTCTACCCGCGGATGCTGCGGCTGACCAACATCGTGCTGGGCAACTCCGACCCCGAGTACACCGGCATCACCCCCGACATGGGCCGCGTGCGCACCGGCCTGGGCCTGGCCAAGGTCGCCTGGGCCAGCCGCGAGCTGCACCGCCTGGCCGCCCGGCTCGGCCGCGAGCGCGTCAAGAACCCCACCGACGACCTCACCTCCGCCCTGGTCAACGCCAACCTCGACGGCGAGAAGCTCACCGCGCGCGAGTTCGGCACGTTCTTCCTGCTGCTCGTGGTGGCCGGGAACGAGACCACCCGCACCGCCATCGCGCACGGGCTCCAGCTGTTCACCGACCACCCCGAGCAGAAGGACCTGCTCCTGGAGGACTTCGACGGCCGCATCGGCGGCGCCGTCGAGGAGATCGTGCGGGTCTCCACCCCCGTCATCTGCTTCCGCCGCAACCTCACGCAGGACCACGAGATGAACGGCCACACCTACCGCGCCGGCGACAAGGTGATGCTGTTCTACAACTCCGCCAACCGCGACGAATCGGTGTTCGACGACCCCGACGCCTTCGACATCACCCGCTCGCCCAACCCGCACGTCGGGTTCGGCGGGCCGGGCCCGCACTTCTGCCTGGGCGCCAACCTGGCCCGCCGCGAGATCAGCGTGATGTTCAAGGAGCTGTTCACGCGGCTGCCCGACCTTCGCGCCGACGGCGAGCCCGACCGCCTGATGTCGTCGTTCATCAACGGCTACAAGCGGCTGCCCTGCACCTTCACCAGGCCCTAGCGGCCCGCCGGGCCGCTACAGCTCGGCCAGCAGCGCCGCCAGGTCGGCCGGGCGCGACAGCATCGGCCAGTGCCCGGTCGGCAGCTCCCGGAAGCTCCACTCCGGGCCCGCCAGCATCCCGAACACCGGGTTGCCGCTCTCGATCATCTGCCGCACCGCCGGCAGCGGGAACGTGCAGGCGATCATCGTCTTGGGCGTGTCCGGAACCGTCTCCGGCCGCGCCGGCGCCTGCGTCGCGGTGCCCACCGGCTGCGGCGTGGCGCGCTCGCGCAGCAGCGCCAGCGCCGCCTCGTCCAGCCCCGCCAGCTGGTGCGGGTCGGCGGCCGGGTCGAACGGCGGCGGCGGGATCAGCCGGCCGCCGCCCTCCTCGGCCACCCGCTTCTCGATCGCGGCCCGCTCCTCGGGGTCGTTGAAGTCGATCTGCGCCATCCCCGGCGGCAGCGGCGCGGTGTCCACGTACACCACCCGCGCCAGCCGGCCGGGGATCCGGTCGGCCGCGCCGGTCACCGGCATGTTCGCCCCGCTGTGCCCGACCAGCACCACGTCGCGCAGGTCCGCGCCCTCGATCAGCCCGACGATGTGGGCGATGTGGGTCTCCACGTCCACCTCCTCCGCAGCCGCCTCGCCCGCCCGCTCGGCCAGCCCGGGCAGCGTCACCGCGTGCACCTCGTGGCCGGCCGCGCGCAGCTCGCGGGCCACGTCCTCCCACGCCCAGGCGCCGAGCCAGAAACCGGGGACCAGTACGAACGTCGTCATCATGCACTCCCTGTCGTCGCTGATGAGAAGAGCGTATGGTCAATACCGGACAGAATCCGCCCGGAATGAGTCGGTGATCGGTGTCACACCCCACGACGCGCATCCTGACGATGCTCGAACTCCTCCAGGCGCACCACCGCATGGGCGGCGCCGAGCTCGCCCGCCGCCTCGGCGTCGACGAGCGCACCGTCCGGCGGTACGCGGCCCGCCTGGAGGACCTCGGCGTCCCCGTCACCGCCGAACGCGGCCGCTACGGCGGCTACCGGCTCATGCCCGGCTACAAGCTGCCGCCGCTGATGCTCACCGACGACGAGGCCACCGCCGTCGTCCTCGGCCTGCTGGCCGGCCGCCGCGTCGGCCTGCCCGGCGAGGCCACCGAAAGCGCCCTGGCCAAAGTGCAGCGGGTGCTGCCCGCCGCCCTGCGCGAACGCGTCCAGGCCCTGCAGGACACCCTCGGCTTCACCCTCGCCGCCCGCGACTCCGCCGCCCCCGCCACCGCCCGGCTGCTCACCCTCGCCGAGGCCGCCCGCGCCCGCCGCCGCGTGCGGCTGCGCTACCGCTCGTTCAAGGGCGAGGCCAGCGAGCGCGACCTCGACCCCTACGGCCTGGTCTTCCACTCCGGCCGCTGGTATGTCACCGGGCACGACCACCGCAGCGGCGAGGCCCGCACCTTCCGCGTCGACCGCGTGGAGTCCGCCGAACCCGGCGACGCCACCTACGACGTCCCCGCGGACGCCGACCCCGTACGGCAGGTCACCGGCTCGCTGGCCCGCGTCCCGTACGCGCACGACGTCGAGGTCCTGCTGGAGACCACCCTGGAGGAGGCGCGCCGCCGCATCCCGCCCACGACCGCCACCCTCACCGCCGCCGGCGGGGGAGTGCTGCTGCGCACCCGCGCCGAACGCCTCGACGGCATGGCCCAGATGCTCGCCGGCCTGGGGTGGCCCTTCACCGTCCGCCGTCCCGCCGGGCTGCGCCAGGCCGTCCGCGACCTGGCCGACACCCTGCGCGAGCAGGCCGACCGCTGACCCCAGGGCCGGGGCCGCCCTCAGGGAGCGGGCGCGGGGGACAGCGCCTCCGACACCGCCTCCAGGGCCGCCGCGACGCGCAGCAGGACCGCCTCCCGGCCGTGCGCGGCCACCGCCTGCAGGCCCACCGGCGTCCCGTCGGCGCCCAGGCCCGCCGGGACGCTCACCGCGGGATGGCCGCTGACGTTGAACGCCCACGTCAGGTCCACGGCCATCGCCTCGCCCGGGCCGCCGTGCCCGTGCGGCGGCACCGGGACCGCCGGCGTCAGCAGGACGTCCACCTCGCCGAACAGCGCGTCCAGGGCCTCGTCGTTGCGCGCGCGGATCCGCCGGCATCCGGCGTCGTCGCGGCCCGCCCGCAGTGCGCGCCAGACCGGGCCCGGGTCCAGCAGGCGCGGCCCCGCCGCGGCTCGCCCGCCGTGCCAGGTGATCGCGCCGGCGTCGCGCAGCCGCCCGGCGGCGGCGCGGGCGACCGCCTCCACCCCGGCGTCCGGTTCGGCGTAGCCGAGCGTGGACGACCACGCCGCGCGCAGCGGCTCCCCGCCCGCCGCCGCGGGGAACTCCTCGCCGAGGATGACCGACAGGTGCAGCGCCGCGTCGCGTGCCGTGCGGGCGAGCGCGCCCAGCGCCGCCAGCCCCGCCCGGTCGCGGGCCGGGAGCCGCCGGTTGGTCGGCTTGAGCCCCACCAGCCCGCACCACGCCGCCGGGATCCGCAGCGAGCCCGCGCCGTCGCTGCCGGTCGCCAGCGGCACGATCCCGGCCGCGACGGCCGCCGCCGAGCCCGCCGACGAGCCGCCCGGCGTGCGGTCGGGCCGCCACGGGTTCACGGTCGGGCCCCGGGCGGTGCCGCCCCAGGTCTGCCACGGCGTGGACGCGTCCGGCACCGACGTCAGCCCCACCACCACGCACCCCGCGCGTTCGAGCGGCGGAGTCTGGAGCGCCTGCGAGCGCGGCCACGCCTTCACCCCGATCGGCACCCCCGCCAGCCGCGGGCGCTCGCCGCGCCGCACGGCCGCGTCGACGCGCCGCGCCGCCGCCACCGCCCGCTCGGGCCGCACCTCGGTGAACGCCCGCAGGGCCGGGTCGCGGGCGGCCAGCCGGGCGAGCGCCGCCCGCACGGTCTCCACAGCGGAGACCTCGCCGCGGTTCACCAGGTCCGCCGTCGCCGTGGCGTCCGGTTCGCTCATGTTCGCACCTCCGCAGATCTTGGGCTCGCCGGGGCCGCACGGCACACTTGGCTGCCATGACCGTTCAGGGATGTATCACCACGGGCACGGACGTCGCCGACGAAACACGGCAGTTCACCGCGGCGGTCGCCGAGCTGCTGGCCGGCCAGCCCCCGCTGGAGGAGATCGACGACGCCCCCGCCATCCGCGCCGCACGCGAGAGCGGGACCGGCGTCCTCCCCGCGCCCGTCCGCATCGCCGAGGCGGTGAACCGCACCGTCCCCGGCCGCGGCGGCGACGTCACCGTGCGCATCCTGCGCCCCGCCCAGGTGGACGGGGTCTTCCTGCACATCCACGGCGGCGGCTGGACGCTGGGCTCCGCCGACGGCCAGGACCCGCTGCTGTGGGAGCTGGCCCAGGCGGCCGGCGTGGCCGTCGTCAGCGTCGACTACCGGCTGGCGCCCGAGCACCCCTACCCCGCCGGCCCCGACGACTGCGAGGACGCCGCCCGCTGGCTGATCGCCGAGGCCGCCGCCGAGTTCGGCACCGACCGCCTCGTCATCGGCGGCGAGTCCGCCGGCGCCCACCTGGCGGTCGTCACGCTCCTGCGCCTGGGCGAGCGCGCGCGGGCGTTCGCCGGCGCGCAGCTCACCTTCGGCGCCTACGACCTGTCCATGACCCCCAGCCAGCGGCACGCCCGGGACATGCTCGTCATCCCCACCGGCACCATGGCCTGGTTCTACGACCAGTTCCTGCCCGGCATGAGCCCCGAGGAGCGCCGCGCCCCCGACGTCTCGCCCCTGTACGCCGACCTGCGCGGCATGCCGCCCGCCCGGTTCTCCGTCGGCACGCAGGACCCGCTCCTGGACGACTCGCTGTTCATGGCCGCGCGCTGGGAGGCGGCCGGCAACGAGACCGAGCTGGAGGTCGTCGCCGAGGCCCTGCACGCCTTCATCGCCTGGCCCCTGACGGTCGCCCGGCGCGAGCGGGAGGCCCAGCTCGCCTACATCACCGCGAAGGTCGCCAAAGATTAGCGGCGCCGGGCGATGAGTTCCGCGCCGCCGGCCGGTCTGCCCAGATCGAGGGCCGGGATCCGCCCGGCCGCGACGGGAGGTCCGATGGAGACGGTACGGTCGGCCGACGGCACGGTCATCGCCTACGAGCGCGCGGGATCGGGGCCGCCCGTCGTGCTGGTCGCCGGGGCCACCTGCGACCGGAGCGTGAGCGCCCCGATCGCCGAACTGCTGTCCGCGCACTGCACGGTGCT
This sequence comes from Actinomadura sp. 21ATH, assembly GCF_041951345.1. Lineage (NCBI taxonomy): Bacteria > Bacillati > Actinomycetota > Actinomycetes > Streptosporangiales > Thermomonosporaceae > Actinomadura > Actinomadura sp. 21ATH. Next base: position 231,616 of record NZ_JBGNUR010000008.1, read on the forward strand.
CAACTACGACCGGCGCGGCCGCGGCGACAGCGGTGACGAGGCCGTCGGCGAGTACTCCCCGGCGCTGCTGCTGGAGCGCGAGATCCAGGACCTGCGGGCGGTGATCGGCGCCGCCGGCGGCGCGGCCGGCGTGTGGGGATCGTCCTCGGGCGCGATCCTGGCCGCCGAGGCGGCCGCCGCCGGCCTCCCCGTCACCCGGCTGTCGATGTGGGAGCCCCCCTACGGGCTCACCGAGGAGGACTCCCGCGGCCACCTGGAGTACGTCCGGCGGCTGCACGAGCTGCTGATCGCCGGCCGCCACGGCGACGCCGCAGAGCTGTTCTTCCGCGCGGCCGAACTGCCCGAGGAGTTCATCGCCGGCATGCGGCAGTCGCCGATGTGGGCCGGCCTGGAGAAGATCGCCCCCACCCTGCGCTACGACGCCGCCGCCCTCGGCGACGGGCTGCTGCCCGCCGGCCGGCTCGGCGCGCTCCGCATCCCCGCCCAGGTGCTCGACGGCGGCGCCAGCGCCGGCATGCTGCGGGCGGCCTCGCGCGCGGCCGCCGAGGCCCTGCCCGACGCCACGTACCGGACCCTGGAAGGGCAGGAGCACAACGTCGCCGCGGAGGCGATCGCGCCCGCCCTGGCCGGGTTCTTCTGCCGCTGAGGCGCTCAGCCGGCCGGCAGCCAGTCCACCCGGTGCGCCTCGGTCGGGTCGGGGGTCTCCCAGCGCCGCACCAGCCGGTCGACCACCGCGTCCGGCACCGGCGCGGGACGGGACCGGTTGCGGCGCCGCAGCACCTCCGGCGGCGCCTCCAGCGCGACCAGCTCGATCCGCCCCCGGTAGCCGGCGATCAGGCCGGTGCACCGCTCGCGCAGCGTGCGCGACACGTTGGTGGCGTTCCAGACGAAGGAGCGCCCCGCGCGCAGGTGCTCGCGCGCCCGCTCGTGCGCCGCGGCCGCCACCGCCCCCTGGTCGCCGGCCGGATCCACGCCCAGCTCGCCGCGGATCCGGTCCAGGCTCACCACCGGCAGGTCCGGGCGGTTGCGCTCGATCCAGGTGTCCTTGCCCGCCCCCGGCAGCCCCGACAGCACCGTCACCGTCAGCCGCGTGTCGTCGTAGGCGGCGTACGCGGGGTCGCGGCCGGGCCTGCGGAAGTACCAGAACCGCGCGTGCTCGGACGGGAACTCGCGCGGCCCCTTCAGGCAGTGCTCCTCGGCGCAGTACTCCCGGTACAGCTCGATGCTGTCCAGCACCTCCGCGGTGTCGCCGCACACGCGCCCGAGGATGTCGGCGGTGGCCAGCAGCACCAGGTCGTCGTTGCGGGCCAGCAGGCTCGCCCGGAACGCGATCCGCTGCAGGTCGGGCCGCTCCAGCGCCCAGAACGGCACCTGGTGGTGGCGCACCAGCGCCGCGACGTGCTCGCGCCAGGCCACCGGCGCGCCCAGCTCCCACAGGATCCGCCGCACCATCAGGTCGCCGCGCCGCGAGTGCCCGTGCGCGGTGATCCGGCCGTCGTCGCCGGTCTGCGTGCAGTACGGCTTGGCGACGTCGTGCATCAGCACGGCGGTGAACAGCCGCACCCGCTCGGCCGCCGGCCGCGCCCGCCACTCCGGCAGCTCCGCCAGCGCCTCGCACGCCATCCGGGTGTGCACCGCCACGTCGCCCTCGGCGTGGTGCACCGGGTCTTGCGGGACGCCCTCCAGCGCGCGCACCCAACTGAACGTCGCGCAGATCGCCGGCCACGGCACCTCCCACCGCGGCGGCGCCGGGCACAGCTCCTCAAACACCCGCATACAGCACCTCCGGATCGGCCAGGCCGTTGGGAACGATCGGCCGGTCCTGCCAGTGCGTCCCCGCGTCCAGGATCGCGGTGAGGAACCCCGGCCGCACCCACTTGAAGCGGCCGACGGTCCGCCCGCCCTCCTCCACCTTGACGTAGAGGCCCTCCATCTCCTCGGCGGCGTCGGTCTCTCCCGCGACCCGCTCCGGATCGGCGCCGCCCGCGGCCGCCGCCTCGCGCAGCGCGTCCCGCCACCGGCCGGTACGGCACGTCGAAGGGCCGGCGAGCGCGGTCAGCTCCGGCAGCCGCCGCAGCGTCCCCTCGTACAGGACCGGGACCGGCACCACCGGCGTGCCCTCCAGCAGCTCGCGGCGCCGCCGCGTGGACAGGAACGTCCCGTCCTGCTGGTCGAGCACGTCGAACTCGCAGAAGTAGTGGGGGAGCGCGTCGTAGAACATCGTGTGCTTGGCGTAGAGCCACTCGCCGTACATGACGTACCGCTCGCCGAGGCGCTCCCACAGCGCGTGCTGGACCGCCGCCGCCCACGCCTTCAGCGGCCCGAACTGCCGCTCGCGCGGCCCGCCGGTCAGGAAGTGCCCGCGGCTCTGCAGCCGCAGCTCCCGGCCGGGCCCGAAGCTGATGCCGCAGTTGGCGCCGTCCAGCTTCTCCTCGACGACCAGGTACCGCCCGGCGATGTCCCGGAACGGGACCGCGGCCAGGTCGTGGTCGCCGGGCTGGAGCCGGGACCCCTCGATATGCCGGGTCCGGGGGTACTTGTGCAGCATGTCTGCCGTTGTAGCGTGCCGCGTTCCGGCCCGCCAACCGAATATCAGCCGCGCAGGCGCTCCGCCCGGCCCTCCAGGTAGCGGCGCTCGGGGAGGCTGGCGGTACGGCGCGCCGCCGTCCGGTACGACTCGCGCGCCGCCGCGTCGTCGCCGGCCATCTCCTGCAGGTGCGCGCGCACGGCGTCCAGGCGGTGGTGGCGGGCCAGCCGGTCGTCGGCGGCCAGGCCCGCCAGCATCTCCAGCCCGGCGTCCGGGCCGCGCACCATCGCGGCCGCGACGGCGTGATTGAGCGAGACCATCGGGTTGGGCGCGACCTTGGCCAGCAGCTCGTACAGCCCGAGGATCTGCGGCCAGTCGGTGTCCTCGGCGCGGCCGGCCTCGGCGTGCACCGCCGCGATCGCCGCCTGCAGCTGGTACGCGCCGACCGGCCCCTGCGGCAGCGCCGCCGAGACCAGCGCGACCCCCTCGTCGATCGCGGCCCGGTCCCAGCGGCCGCGGTCCTGCTCGGCCAGCGGGATCAGCTCCCCGCCGGGCCCGGTGCGGGCGGCGCGGCGCGCGTCGGTCAGCAGCATCAGCGCCAGCAGCCCGGTGACCTCCCCGTCGCCGGGCAGCAGCGCGTGCACGGCGCGCGCCAGCCGGATCGCCTCCGCGCTGAGGTCCTCGCGGCGCAGCTCGGGGCCGGCCGTCGCGGTGTAGCCCTCGTTGAAGATGAGGTACAGCACGTGCAGGACGGCCGCCAGCCGCTCGCCGCGCTCTGCCGCGGCCGGCATCCGGAACCGCGCCCCGGCCGCCTTGATCCGCTGCTTGGCCCGGCTGACGCGCTGCGCCATCGTCGCCTCCGGCACCAGGAACGCGTGCGCGATCTGCGCCGTGGTGAGGCCGCCCACGGCGCGCAGCGTCAGCGCGACCTGCGAGGCCCCCGACAGCGCGGGATGGCAGCACAGGAACAGCAGCGTCAGCGTGTCGTCGCGTTCGGCCGGGGCCGCGGCGTCGGCGGCGGGCGCCACCGCCTCGCCGCCGGGCCGCGCCAGCGCGTCGGCGACCTCGCGCCGCCGCCGAGCCTGCTCGCTGCGCACCTGGTCGGCCATCCGGCGCGCGGCGACGGTGACCAGCCAGCCGTGCGGGTTGTCCGGCACGCCCTCGGCCGGCCACTGCTGCGCCGCCGCCAGCAGCGCCTCCTGCACGGCGTCCTCGGCGGCGTCGAAGTCGCCGTAGCGGCGCACGAGCACGCCGAGGACCCGCGGCGCCAGCTCCCGCAGCAGGTCCCCGGAGTCGCCGGGATCCCCGGCGTGCCCGTGCCCGCTCACATCTCCGTCCCCGACGAGAACATGATCGGCCGGACCTCCACACCCAGGAAGCCGGCCTCGGGCATCTGCCCGGCGATCTCCAGGGCGCGCTCGCGGCTCTCGCAGTCGATCACGTAGTAGCCGGCCAGGTACTCCTTGGCCTCGGCGAACGGCCCGTCGGTCACCACCGGCACGCCGTCCTTCAGCCGGACGGTCGCGCTGGTGGACGGGCTGGCCAGGGCGTGTGTGACGACCATCTCGCCGCGCTCCTCCAGCATCTTCTGGAAACCCTCATGGGCGTTCATGATCTCGTTGCGGCGCTCCTCGCCGAGCGCCTCGAACGCCTCGTCGTTCATCTGGATCATCAGCAGGAACTTCATGCCGGTCCTCCTCGTGTCGCGGCCCCCGTCGCGGGCGCCTGTCACCCCGTGGTCGGAGCCGGCGGCCCCGTCTCGACGTCCTCCGGGAAGAAATCCTGGCAGAGTTCCCGGCGGGCCCGTGCGGACGGGGCAGGGCGGCGGCCAGCGCGGCCACGGCCGGCAGGAGCGCCGCCATCGCCAGGAACGCCGCGCCGTGGCCGGGCAGCGTCACCAGGACCGCCAGCCCGAGCGCGCCGCCCGCCTGCTTGGCGGTGTTCATCAGCCCGGAGGCGGCCCCGGCGTCGGCCGGCGCGGCACCGGCGGTGACCGCGGCCGTCAGCGGCGTGTTCAGCAGCCCGCCGCCGGCCGCGATCAGCACCGCCGGGCCCAGCAGCGCGCCCGCGTACCCGGCGGCCGGATCGGCCCCGGCCTGCCAGGCGAAGCCGGCGGCCGACAGCAGCGCTCCCGCGGCGATCAGCGTGCGGCCGCCGACCCGCTCCATCAGCCAGGGCGTCGCACGCATCCCGATCGCGATGGTCAGCAGCGTGTGCGGCAGGAACCCGAGCCCGGTCCGCAGGCTCCCGTAGCGCATCGCGTCCTGCATGAAGAGCGTGAGGAAGAACCACATCGGGTTCAGGCACGCGCCCGCCAGCAGCATCGCCGCGTTCCCCACCAGGACCGGGCGCGCCCGCAGCAGCCGCGCCGGGACCAGCGGCTCGGCCGCCGTTCGCGCCTCGACCAGCACGAACACCGCCAGGACGAGCGCCGCCGCGGCCAGCACCCCCAGCGTGAACGGGTCGCTCCACCCGCGCTCGCGGGCCTGGGTGGCGCCGAACGTGAGCAGCATCAGCCCCGCGGTGACCGCCGCCGCTCCGGGCACGTCGAGCCGCCGCCGCTCACCGGGACGCCCGCCGGCGGGACCGATGACGGCCGCGGCCGCGGCGAGGGCGGCGGCGCCCACCGGGACGTTGACCAGCAGCACCCAGCGCCAGGACAGGAACTCGGTGAGCGCCCCGCCGACCAGGTTGCCCGCCGTCCCGCCCGCCAGCCCGACGGCCGTCCAGGCCGCCAGCGCCCGGGTCCGCTGCGGGCCCTCCGGGATCGCCGCGGTCAGCAGCGTCAGCGTCGCCGGTGCTAGGACGGCGGCGCCCAGGCCCTGCGCTGCGCGCGCCGCCACCAGCACGCCCGGCGCGGTCGCCAGGCCGCCGGCCAGGCTCGCGGCCGTGAACAGCGCCAGCCCGGCGGCGAACACCCGGCCGCGCCCGTACAGGTCGGCCAGCCGCCCGCCGAGCAGCAGGAACCCGGCGAACGGCAGCGCGTAGGCGTTCACCACCCACGGCAGCCCGGCCGCGCCGAACCCCAGCCCCGCCCGGATCGAGGGCAGCGCCACGTTCACGACCGAGACGTCCAGCACGACCATGAACTGCGCCGCGCAGGCCAGGACCACCACCGCCGCACCGCCGCGCCGCATGGGCCACCCCTCCTCAAAACAATGTGATTACATTGCTTTGCTAGCCTACCCGGGTGACCCCGAGCGAACGCCGGACCCGCGGCCCCGGATCCCAGCACGAGCGGCGCCGCCGCGAGATCGCCGACGCCGTCCTGGAAGTCGTCGCCGAGCACGGCCTGCCCGCGGTGTCGCTGACCGCGGTCGCCGCCCGCGCGGGCGTCTCGCCCGGCCGCGTCCAGCACTACTTCCCGGCCAAGGACCGGCTGATCGAGGCCGCGTTCGACCGCGGCAACGAGCGCAGCGAGGCGCGCATCGCCGCCAAGACCGGAACGGGCCCGGACGCCGCCCGGCCGCGGCACGTCCTGACGATCGTGCTCACCGAGCTGATCCCCTACGACGGCCCGACCCGCGCGCACATGCGCGTCCGGCAGTGGTTCACCGGCCTCGCGCTCGCCGACGACGCCATCGCCGCGCGGATGCGCGCCGACTACGCCCGCCTCCACGAGCGGCTCGCCGGCCTGCTGCGCGGCGACCGCGTCCCCGAGCCCGGCGCCGAGGCCGTCCGGCTGGTCGCCCTCGCCGAAGGGCTCGCCTACTACGTCCTGATCGGCGTGACCCCGGCCGCGGCCGCCCGCGCGCAGGTGCTCGACGCCGTCGCCGCCGCCTACGAGGGACGGCCGCGGCGCGGCACCGGCGGCCCCGACTCGTAGGCCGCCGCCCGTCCCCGGTGCCGGGGGAGCGCTCCTCCCGGGCGGGCGCCGTTCAAATCGCGCGACCGATCAGGGAGGCGAGGGGTATTCTCGCCGCATGGCCCATATGCGGAGCCTGCTCCTTCTCGAGCCGCGTTGACCCACTGAGTCGACGCGGCCGCCCCTCATGCGCTGAGGGGCTTTCTCATTTCCTGGACCGGGCGGATTCCCCATGGTGAGGACGATGAACGAGAAAGAGCGGGCCGACACCCCCTACCGCTACGACGCGCGCATGGCCGGCGAGATCGAGCTGCGCCGCCAGAGACGCTGGCACGAGCGGGGCGCCTTCGACTCGCCCAATCCGGCGGGACCGCTGTCGGGCGGATTCGCGCGAATGGCCGGGCGCCGCCCCTTCTACGTGCTGGACATGTTCCCCTATCCCAGCGGCGCCGGACTGCACGTCGGCCACCCGCTGGGCTACATCGCCACCGACGTGCTCGGCCGCTACAAGCGCATGACCGGGCACCACGTGATGCACACCTTCGGGTACGACGCGTTCGGGCTGCCCGCCGAGCAGTACGCGCTCGACACCGGCCGCCACCCCCGCGAGACGACCGCCGCCAACATCGCCGCCTACCGCCGCCAGCTGCGCCGGCTCGGCCTGGCCCACGACGCCCGCCGCGAGATCTCCACCACCGACCCCGCGTACTACCGCTGGACGCAGTGGATCTTCCTGCGGCTGTTCGGCTCCTGGATCGACGAGCGCACCGGGCGTGCCCGCCCGATCGCCGAGCTGGAGGAGGAGTTCGCCTCCGGCGCGCGCCCCGTCCCCGGAGACCGCCCCTGGACCGCCCTGACCGCGCCGGAACGCCGCCGCATCGTCGACGGCCACCGGCTGGCGTACGTGTCCGAGGAGCCCGTCAACTGGTGCCCCGCCCTGGGCACCGTGCTGGCCAACGAGGAGGTCACCGCAGGCGGCCGCAGCGACATCGGGGACCACCCCGTCCACCGCCGCCCGATGCGACAGTGGAACCTGCGCATCACCGCGCTCGCGCGGCGGCTGATCGACGACCTGGACCTGGTCGACTGGCCCGAGTCCGTCAAGCGGATGCAGCGCAACTGGATCGGCGCCGCCGACGGCGCCCGCGTCCGCCTGCGGCAGGCCGGCGGCGGTGCCGAGGTCGAGGTCTTCACCACCCGCCCCGACACCCTGTACGGCGCGACGTTCGCGGCGCTGGCCCCCGAGCACCCGCTGGCGGACCGGCTCGTCCCCGGCGCCTGGCCGGACGGCACCCCCGCGCAGTGGCGCGGCCCGCACGCCACCCCGCGCGACGCCGTCGCCGCGTACCGCGAGCGCGCCGGTCGCCTCAGCGACCGGCAGCGCACCGCCGGCACCGGCCCCGGCGCGTTCACCGGCGCCCACGTCGTCAACCCGGCGACGGGCGCGCCGATCCCGGTGTTCCTGGCCGACCACGTGCTGATGGGGTACGGGACCGGCGCGATCATGGGGGTGCCCGCCCACGACCGGCGGGACATGGGCTTCGCCCGCGCCCACGGCCTGGAGGTGCGCGCCGTGCTGGCCGGCGGCGACGGCGACGGGGACGGCGGCACGTACCGCGCCGGGATCGCGGGCCCCGCACTGGCGGGCCTGACCGTTCCGGAAGGGATCGCGGCGGCCGTCCAATGGCTGGAACGCACCGGCCACGGGTACGGAACGCGCTCCTACCGGCTGCGCGACTGGCTGTTCTCCCGGCAGCGCTACTGGGGCGAGCCGTTCCCCATCGTGTACGACGAGCACGGAATGCCGGTCGCGCTGCCCGACACGATGCTGCCCGTACTGCTCCCGGAGATGACCGACTTCCGTCCCGAACCGCATCAGGACGCGGACAGCGAGCCCGTACCGCCGCTGGCCAAGGCCGCGGAATGGGCGACCGTCGAACTCGACCTGGGCGACGGGCCGAAACGGTACCGCCGCGAACTCAACACGATGCCGCAATGGGCCGGCTCCTGCTGGTACTACCTGCGTTACCTGGACCCGGCCAACGACGAGGCGTTCATCGACCCCGAGGTCGAGCGCTACTGGATGGGGTCCGGCGGCGTCGACCTGTACGTCGGGGGAGTGGAGCAGGCCGTGCTGCACCTGCTGTACGCGCGGTTCTGGCACAAGGTCCTGTACGACCTGGGGCACGTCTCCACGCCCGAGCCGTTCGGGAGGCTGGTCAACCAGGGGTACGTGCTGGCCGACGCCTACACCGACGAGCGCGGCATGTACGTACCGGCCGCCGAGGTCGAGCGGGACCGCGGCGGCGGGCCGTCCTACCGGGGCCGGCCGGTGACCCGCCGCGCCGGCCGGATGGGCAAGAGCCGCAAGAACGGCATCGCCCCCGACGAGATCTACGACCGGTACGGCGCCGACACGCTGCGGCTGCACGAGATGGCGATGGGCCCGCTGGACGCCGACCGGCCCTGGCGGACCGACGGCATCGCGGGCGTGCACCGCTTCCTGCGGCGGCTGTGGCGCGTCGTCGTCGACGAGGAGACCGGCGCCGCCCGCGTCACCGGCACCGGCCCTGACCCGGACACGCTGCGCCGCCTGCACCGCACCATCGCCGCCGTCCGCGCCGACTTCGAGGCGATGCGCTACAACACCGCCATCGCCCGGCTGATGGAGCTGACCGGCCACGCCGCCCGGCTGCCGGAGCCGCCGCGCGCGCTCGCCGAGGCCCTGGTCCTGATGGTGGCCCCGCTCGCCCCGCACATCGCCGAGGAGCTGTGGGAACGCCTCGGGCACCGCGAGCCGATCCTGTACGCGCCGTTCCCGGACGCCGACCCCGACCTGGCCGCCGAGCCGGCCGTCACCATCCCCGTCCAGATCGACGGCCGGACCCGGTTCACCCTCGACGTCCCCGCCGGCGCCGGCGAGGAGGAGATCGAACGGCTGCTGACCGGGCACGACGGCTTCGCCCGCCACACCGCGGGCCGTACCGTCCGCCGCCTGGTCATCGTGCCGGGCCGGATCGCCAACGTCCTGACCCGCTGACCGGCGCGGCGGCGGCCCGGCCCGCCGCCGCGCGCAGGTCGGACCGGACGCGCTCGGCGTCGCGGTCGGCCGCGTCCGTGCTGCCGGCCAGCGGCGGCCAGGGCCCCGGCCGGCTCCGGTGCGCCCGTTCCAGCGCGTACACCAGCGTCACCACCAGCAGCAGCGCGGCGAGCGCGGTCACGGGTTCACCGCCAGCGCCTTGAAGAAGGTGTAGTGGAAGGTGCCGCCGTCCTCGGCGGTGCGGCGCAGGTCGGCGATGCCGCGGTCGAAGGCGTCCGCGGAGGTCAGCCCGGCGGCGACCGCGCCGTCCCGGACCGCCTCGACCATGGCGGTGAAGGTGTCGCGGGTGAAGCCCTCCACCAGTGCCGGGCGCGTACGGTCGGCGTAGACCGTGCGCGGCCGCACCGTCACGTCCGCGTACCCGGCGGCCGACAGCAGCGGCTGGAGGCGGCGGCCGATCAGCCCGTCCCCGCCCGCCGCGGCCTGCAAGGACACCAGGTGGCCGATCGCCGCCCGCGCGGCGGGGCTGTCGGGGTGGAAGAACGCCGACCCGTGGTCGCCCTCGATCACCGTGATCGTCCCGCCGGGGCGCAGCACCCGCCGCAGCGCGGCCAGCGCGCCCCGCGGGTCGCGCAGATGCTCCAGGACGAAGCAGACGAAGAGGTGGTCGAACGTCCCGTCCGCGAACGGCAGGTCGAACAGGTCGGCGCGATGCCACTCCACGCCCGCGACGCGCTCCCTGGCCTGCGCGAGCGACTCGGCGGAGACGTCGACCGCGACCAGCCGCGCCCCCGGGCTGTTGCGCACCAGATGCGCCGTCTGCGCGCCGACCCCGCAGCCGACCTCCAGCACGCTGCTCCCCGGCCGGTAGACCGTGCCCGCGTGCAGCAGGCCGGCGAGCGTGTCCGCCTGATCGCCGAGGCGGCGCGCCTCGCGCTCGGAGTAGCCGTGGACGTAGGAAGGGGTGATGGCGGTGTTCATGCCGTCCACCGTCCCGCCACAATGGACCGTGTGGACAGAGCCAAACAGGCGCGGCCCGACGGGTCCAAAACCGCCGGCGCGGACTTCCTCCAGCTGGACGTCCGCGAGGCGCCCGCGGGCGGGCTGTCGGACTGGCTCGCCGGCCGGCTCCGGCAGGCGGTCTCCGACGGCCGGCTGCCCGTGGGGGCGCGGCTGCCCGCCACCCGCGTCCTGGCCGCCGACCTGCGCGTCTCGCGCGGCGTCGTCACCGAGGCGTACCAGCGCCTCATCGAGGACGGCCACGCCGCGGGCCGCGGCCGCCTCGGCACCGTCGTCGTCGCCGCCCCGGTCACCGCCGCCCCGCCGCCCGCGCGCGCCGTCCCCCCGGCGGCGCCCTTCGCGGCCGGCCCCGGCGCCGACGCCTTCGACGCGCTCCGCGCCGCCCCCGCCCGCATCGACCTGACGCCCGGCCTGCCGGACCTGGCGGCGTTCCCCCGCGCCGCCTGGCTGCGCGCCGAACGTTCCGTGCTGTCCACCCTGGAGACCGCCGGCCTCGGGTACGGGGACCCGCACGGCACCCCCGAACTGCGCCGCGCCGTCGCCGGCTGGCTCGCCCGCAACCGCGGCGTCCGCGCCGACCCCGCCGACGTCGTCATCGTCGCCGGCACCGCCCAGGCGCTCGGCCTGCTCGCCCGCGTCCTCGCGGAAACCGGCGTCACCGAGATCGCCGTCGAGGACCCCGGCTCCCTCGGCACCCGCCAGCACCTCGAGCACTGGGGCATGCGGACCCCGCCCGTCCCGGTCGACGCCGGCGGGATCCGCGTCGACGCGCTCCGCGCCACCGGCGCCCCGGCCGTCCTGCTGACGCCCGCCCACCAGTTCCCGACCGGCGCCGTGCTGGCCGGCGACCGCCGCCGCGACCTCATGGACTGGGACGGCCTGATCATCGAGGACGACTACGACGCCGAGCACCGCTACGACCGCCCGCCCGTCCCCGCCCTGCACTCCATGGTCCCCGAGCGCGTCTTCTACGCCGGCAGCGTCTCCAAGCTCCTCGCCCCCGCCCTGCGCATCGGCTGGGTGATCGCGCCGCCCCCGTACCGCGACGCCCTGGTCGGCGCCAAGCGGTTCGCCGACCTCGGCAACGCCGCCCTGCCGCAGCTGGTGCTGGCCCGCCTGATGGAGTCCGGCGAGATGGAGCGCCGCCTGCGCCTGGTCCGCCGCCGGCACCGGCGCCGCCGCGACGCCATGATCGGCGCCATCCGGGCCCACCTGCCCGGCGCCACCGTCCACGGCGCCGCCGCCGGCCTGCACCTGACGATCACCTTCGACTCGCCCGTACCGGCCACCGCGCTGGCCGCCGCCGCGCTCGACCGCGGCGTCAAGGTGCATCCCCTGTCCTGGCACCGCCGGCTCCCCGGCCCCGAAGGGCTCGTCCTCGGGTACGCCGCCACCCCGCCCACCGCCATCACCGAGGCCGTCGCCACCCTCGCGACGCTCCTGCGGGGACCGGCGAGGAAAGGTACGTGAAGTGACGCAGACCGAACGGGTCGTCCGGCTGGCGCACGAGGTGCTCGGCCCGAACCTCATCGGCCTGTACCGGCACGGGTCCGCCGTGCTCGGCGGGCTGCGGGCGACCAGCGACATCGACGTGCTCGCCGTCGTGCGGCGGCCGGTCACGGCGGGGGAGCGGCGCGCGCTCGTCGGCGGGCTGCTCCCGATCTCGGGGATGAACGACCCGCTGCGCCCGGTCGAGTTCACCGCCGTCGTCCGGTCCGCGGTCCGCCCCTGGCGCTACCCGCCGGAGTGCGAGTTCCAGTACGGCGAGTGGCTGCGCGCGGAGTACGAGCGCGGCCACGTCCCCGCCCCGGAACCCGGCCCCGACCTCGCCCCGCTGCTCACCATGGTCCTGGCGGGGAACAGCGCCCTGTACGGCCCGCCGCCGGGGGAGGTCCTCGACCCGGTCCCGCACGAGGACCTGCGGCGCGGGATCACCGCCGGCGTCCCGGAACTGCTCGCCGAACTCGACGACGACACCCGCAACGTCGTCCTCACCCTCGCCCGGATCTGGACGACGCTGGCGACCGGAGAGATCAGGTCCAAGGACGCCGCCGCCGCGTGGGCGATCGCGCACCTGCCGGAGGAGCACCGCCCCGTGCCGTCCCACGCGCGAGCCGTCTACCTGGGCACCGAGGCGGAACGCTGGGACGGCCTCCGGTCGCGCCTGCGCCCGTACGCCGACCACGTGACCGGCGAGCTGGCCCGGCTGGCGGAAGCCCCCGCGCCGCGCGGCTGACCAGGCTCCCCGTTGAGCGGCGCCTCGGAGTCAGTCGCCCTCGGGGTCAGTCGATCGTGATGACGAGCTTGCCGGGCGCGTTGCGCGCCACGAGGTCGCCCACCGCCGTGGCGGCCTCCGCCAGGGGGTACGTGCGCCCGACGGCAGGCCGTACGGCCCCGGCCTCGATGAGGTCGCGCAGCGCGTCCAGGTCGGCGGTACGGGTCAGCGAGATCGGCGTCTCCACGCGGCGGCGCGCGAACAGGCCGCCCAGCCGGGCGGCCGGCAGCCGGCCGAGCCCGCCGAACCACCGGCCGCCGCCCTCGCCGCCGACGAGGACGAGCCGGCCGCGCTCGCTCAGCAGCCCGCGCAGCAGCGCCGGCGGCCGGCGGCCCGCGATGTCGATGATCAGGTCGTAGGTGCCGGTGAGCGGCTCGCGCGTGTAGTCGATGACCGCCTGCGCGCCCAGCGACCGGACGAGGCCGTCCTTGGCCGTGCTGCACACGGCGGTGACGTGGGCGCCGCCCGCGGCGGCGAGCTGCGTCGCGAAGCTGCCCACCCCGCCGCCGGCCCCGATGACCAGCACCTTCTCGCCCGCGGCGACTTTGCCGACGGCCTTCAGCGCGGTCACCCCCGACACCGGTACCGCCGCCGCTTCGGCGAAGCTCAGGTTGGCGGGCTTGCGGGCTAGCTTGCCCGGGCGGGCCAGCGCGAACTGCGCGTACGCGCCGGTCGCCGCTCCGTACACCTCGTCGCCGGGACGGAACGCGGTCACGCCGGCGCCCACGGACTCCACGACGCCGGCCACGTCCATGCCCGGCACGCGGGAACGGGGCCGGCGCAGGCCGAAGCCGAGGCGGCCGATGAGCGGCAGCCCGGTCATGACGTGCCACACGCCGTAGTCGACGCCGGCCGCGCGCACCCGCACCAGCACGTCGCCGGCGCCGGGCGCCGGGATCGGGACCTCACCGAGGCTCAGCACGTGCGGCGGGCCGTACTCGTCCTGGACGATCGCCCTCATGAGGGGTCTCCTTCGGTGTCGGGATACTGGAAGACCTCGTCGAGCCCGACCCGGAACACCCTGGCGAGGCGGAACGCCATCTCCAGCGAGGGGGAGTAGCGGCCCTGCTCGATCGCGATGATGGTCTGGCGCGTGACGCCGACCCGCTCGGCCAGCTCGGCCTGGGTCATCTCGCCGTGCGCGAACCGCAGGGCCCGGATCGTGTTGGTGACCCGCGTCGGCTTCACCACGACTGGAAGCCGCCCTTGCGGTACGCCATGATCTTGGCGACCGAGCCGAGCACCGAGGACAGCACGAACGCCAGGTAGACGGCGTTGGCGATCCAGAAGTGGCGCAGCTCGGCGACGGCCATGAGCAGTGCGGCGAGCGCGCCGATGACGACGAACGACTGCCCGATGCGGCCACTGGCATGGTCGATCTCGCGGTCGCGCTCGTCGGTGCGGCCGTCGCCGCCCGCGACGGCCGTCGCGATGCGGGCCGCGATCGCGGTGCCGATGCCGGCGGCGATGGCGGCACCGATCGTCCACAGCAGGGCCGCCGCGTAGGGGACCTCGGCGAGCGGGCGGCCGCCGTCGGCCCGGCCCAGCACGATCGCCACGTAGATCGCGTACGCGCCGGCGGAGACCACGATCGTCATCCAGGCGCGCTTCTCCTCGAAGGCCATGCCCGCAACGTAAAACGGACCGGACATCATGTCAAAGATTATTTACATGATCGTCGGCGCCGGGCGCCCACCCGAGGTCGTGATCGCGGGGCCGGAAAAGCGTTGGACGGGTGGCGTGCCGGACCGGTAGCTTGCGGCCGAACCGTGACTCCGCCCGGGGAGGTGAGACCCATGAACGCTGTATCGACGTGGGTGCTCCTCCCTCCCGTCACGGCCGGCGACTGACGTAGGTGTCGCCGGGAGCGCCTCACCACCCAGGCACTCCCGAAAGGCAACACCCATGCACTCTCAGCAGTTCACCGCCGCGCCGCCGCCGAACGGCAGGACCGGGCGCGCCCCCCTCACGCACGACGTGATCATCGCCGGCTGCGGGCCGACCGGCGCGATGCTGGCCGCCGAGCTGCGGCTGCACGGCGTGCGGGTCCTCGTTCTGGAGAAGGAGACCGAGCCCAAGTCGCCCGTCCGCATCGTCGGGCTGCACGCTCGCAGCCTCGAGCTGCTGGCCATGCGAGGCTTGCTGGACCGCGTCCTCCCGCACGGCAGGCGGCGCCCGGCCGGCGGCTTCTTCGCCGCGATCGCCAAACCCGCGCCCAAGGACCTGGACTCCGCGCACGCCTACCTGCTGGGCATCCCGCAGCCGGTCATCGAGCGCCTTCTCGAAGAGCACGCCGTCCAACTGGGCGCGCAGGTCCGCCACGGTCGCGCGCTGGCCGGCTTCGAGCAGGACGGCGAGGGCGTGACCGTCGAGCTGGCCGGCGGCGAGCGGCTGCGCTCGCGCTACCTCGTCGGCTGCGACGGCGCGCGCAGCACGGTGCGCAAACTCCTCGGCGTCGGCTTCCCCGGCGAGCCCGCGCGGAGCGAGACGCTGATGGGCGAGGTCGAACTGGGAATGCCGCCGGAGGAGATCGCCGCCAGGCTCGCCGAGATCGGCGATACCGGTGGGCGGCTCCAGCTCAGGCCGTTCGGCGGAGGGGTCTACAGCGTCGTGGTCCCCGCCGCGGGAGTCGCCGACCGCGCGGAAGCGCCCACCCTGGAGGACTTCAGGGAACAGTTGCGCGCCTTCGCCGGAACCGACTTCGGCGTGCGCTCCCCGCGCTGGCTGTCCCGCTTCGGGGACGCCACCCGGCTGGCCGACCGCTACCGCGTCGGGCGGGTGCTGCTGGCCGGCGACGCCGCGCACATCCATCCGCCCATCGGCGGGCAGGGCCTCAACCTGGGCGTGCAGGACGCGTTCAACCTCGGCTGGAAACTGGCTGCGCAGGTCCGCGGCTGGGCGCCGGAGCCGCTGCTGGACACCTACCAGGCCGAGCGCCGCCCGGTCGCCGCGGACGTGCTGGACAACACCCGCGCCCAGACGGAGCTGCTGTCGGGCGGGCCGGGCCCGGAGGCCGTGTGCAGGCTGCTCACCGAGCTGATGGACCTCGACGAGGTGAACCGCCACCTGATCGAGAAGATCATCGGGATCGGCGTCCGCTACGACCTCGGCGCGGGCCCCGACCTGCTCGGCCGCCGCCTGCGCGACATCGACGTGCGGCAGGGCCGCCTCTACGACCTGCTGCATCGCGGCCGCGGCCTGCTGCTGGACCGCACCGGGCGCCTGACCGCCGGCGGCTGGTCGGACCGGGTCGACCACCTCGCCGACCCCGCCGCGGCGCTGGACGCTCCGTGCGTCCTGCTACGTCCCGACGGCCACGTCGCCTGGGTCGGTGACGATCAGCGGGACCTGGACGGCCACCTCGCTCGCTGGTTCGGCGACCCGAGCCGAGCAGACGAGGGCACCGGCGCGGACCTGCGCCCGGCCTGACCCGCGAACGTCGGCCGGGCGCGACTCATCCGATGACGCCGGCCTCGGCGAGCCAGCGCCACAGCCGCTCCTGGTCGACGACGGTGACGCCGAGCTTCTCGGCCTTGGTGGTCTTGGCGGCGCCGACGTTGTCGCCGGTGAGCAGGTAGTCGGTGTTCGCCGAGACCGAGGAGGCGGTGGTCGCGGCGGCCTGCTCGACCAGCCGGGTGACGTCCGGGCGGCTGATCTTGGCGCCCGAGCGCGGGTCGGTGAACGCGCCGGTGATCACGACCGAGCTGCCCTTGAGCGGCGAGTCGCCCGCGGCGGCCGCGTCGACCGGCCGGTCCTCATCGAGGACGTCGAGGTTCACCCCGCGCTCGCGCAGCGCCGCGATCTCCTCCCGGACCTCCGGGCGGGCGAAGAAGCCCGCGATGCTCTCGGCGGCCTTGGGGCCGATGTCGCGGATCGCCACCAGCTCCTCGGCGGTGGCGGCCGCGACGTCCTCGATGCGCTCGTACCCGGCCAGGCACAGGCGCTTGGCGGTGCCTTCGGAGGCCATCGGGATCGCCAGCCCGATCAGCGCGCGCCGCAGCCCCATGCCCTTGGACGCGGCGATCGACTCGACCATGTTCCGGGCGCTGACCTCGCCCATCCGCTCGTAGCCGAGCAGCTGCTCTGCGGTCAGGTCGTAGAAGTCGCTGCGGCGCCGCAGCACGCCGTCCTCGGCGAGCTTCTCGATCCAGGTGTCGCCCACGCCCTCCATGTCGGCCGCCTGCCGCGACGCCCAGTGCATCAGCCGCCGCGTCGCCTGCGCCGGGCACTGCAGGTTCAGGCACCAGCGCTCCTCGCCGGTGCCGCGGACCTCCAGCTCCGAGCCGCACGACGGGCAGTGGACCGGCGGCACGATCTCGACCTCGCTGCCGTCGCGGCGCTCGGGCAGCGAGCGTCCCGCGAACGGGATCACATCGCCGCGCCGCACCACCGCCACCGTGTCACCGATCCGCAGGTCGCGCTCGCGGATCAGCCGGGGGTTGTGCAACGTGATGTTCTCCACGGTCACGCCGCCGACGAACACCGGCGCGACCTTCGCGCGCGGCGGCACGCGGCCGATCTTGCCGACCGGCCACTCCACCGACAGCAGCGTCGTCAGCTTCTCCTCCGGCGGGTACTTGAACGCGATCGCCCCGCGCGGCTCGGCGCTGTTGAACCCCGCCGCGTCGAACGCCGCCGGCTCGTGCAGCCGCACCACCGCGCCGTCGATGTCGTAGTCCAGCCCGTCCCGGCGGCCGCCGATCTCGCCGATCGCCTCCAGCACCTCCTCGGCGCTCGCGCACACGTACTGCGCGACCGGCTCGAAACCCGCCGGGATGTCGATCGCGGCGCCGTCCCGATCGGCGCCGAACGCGAAGAACCGCAGCAGCCGCTTGGCCTTCGCCGCCGCCTCCGGGTCCTTGAGCACCAGCGTCCCGGCGGCGCCCGAACGCGGGTTGGTCAGCGTCCGGTCCGGGTGCGCCTCGTTGTAGGCCGCCCACACCGACCGCAGCATCACCGCCTCGCCGCGCACCTCGACCCGCCCCGGCTCCTCGATCCGGGCCGGCAGGCCCGGGATCACGTGCCGGACCTTCTCGGTCACCAGCTCGCCGACCGCGCCGGTGCCGCGGGTGGCGACGTAGTCCAGCCTCCCGCCGGTGTAGACGACCGAGAGCGAGAGCCCGTCGAGCTTCTCCGACACCCGGAACACCTGGCCGCCGAACCGCTGGCAGAACGTGCGGATCTGCTCCTCGCCGGTCGCCTTGGCCAGCGACAGCATCGGGCGGGCGTGGCGCACGGTCGGCCCGGCCAGCTCCGCCGGCGCGTTCACCCTGCCCAGCGGGCTGTCGGCCGGCTCCAGCTCCGGATGCTCGGCGACCAGCGCCGCCAGCTCGTCCTTCAACGCGTCGTAGTCGGCGTCGGGCAGCGGGCTGTCGCCGGTGCCGTAGTACAGGTCGTTCAGCCGCTTGACCTCGGCGGTCAGCTCGGTGATGCGCTTCGCAACGTCCACCCCTCGATTAAACGCGATGCCACCGACACTGCCCGCCACCCCTCCGCCGAGCGGGAGCGTCGGCTTGCCTGGAAAGCCGCCCACGTCCTGATTAACGCGCGGTTCACCTGCCGATAGGCCGGTGCCCACTTGTGACGTCGATCACTTTCCATTGCCGATCGCCGCATTCCGCGAACGGTTCGCCCCGTAGGCGGCCGCGCTACCGGCATATCCCAGCCAGCGGCCCATATAACCAAGTCACGGGTGATGCAAGAAGTGCACGTCATGTCCGTCATCACACCTGTCTACAAGCCCGATCCTGAACTGCTGCGCCAGGCATATGAATCTCTCGCCGGACAGGACCTTCCGGATAATTGGAAATGGGAGTGGATCGTCCAGGAGGACGGTGAAACGGGGGTCGCCGAGAACGTC
Source organism: Actinomadura sp. 21ATH (assembly GCF_041951345.1). Taxonomy (NCBI): domain Bacteria; kingdom Bacillati; phylum Actinomycetota; class Actinomycetes; order Streptosporangiales; family Thermomonosporaceae; genus Actinomadura; species Actinomadura sp. 21ATH. The sequence continues at coordinate 250,143 of NZ_JBGNUR010000008.1, forward strand.
CTGCCGGCCGACCCTCGCATCAGGTTCGGAACCGGCCGGCGCTCCAGTAGCTCCCTGACGAGAAACCTCGGTCTCGCCAGGTCGCACGGCGAGCTCATCAAGAACCTCGACGCCGATGACGTCCTCACCGCCGGTGTCCTGGCGCGGGACATCGAGATCCTGAGTTCGGACCAAGGTGTCCACTGGACCGCTTCCCGCGCACTCGATCTCTTCCCGGACGGTTCGACGGTGGCCGTCGAGGACCGCCTGCCGCCGGGCCGGCTCGAACCGGGGGTGGTCTTCGAGCAATGGAAGGCCGATGGGTACCGGCTTCCCGTTCATCCCACGACCCTGTGCATCCGCCGAAAGCTGGCCACGGCGCTCGGCGGCTGGATGGCGGTGCCGGGTTCGGACGACTCGGGTCTGCTCATTTCGGCGAGCATGGTCAGCGCCGGACACTTCCACGGTGAGATCGGGCTGCTGTATCGCAAATGGCCGGGACAGGTGACCGCCCAGTCCGCTCACTATGCGGAGACCGAATGGAATTCGCGCATGAGCCTGATCCGCGAACGCGCCGAGTCGTTCGCCGAGATCTGGCCGCAGAACGGCCTTCTTCCGGTGACCGAGGCCGACACGGCCCGCGCCGCGACCGGATGACGGTGAAACACCCTCCGCGGTGGCTGGTCGGTGCAGTGCCGCTCGGTCTCCTGCCCGCCGTCCGCCGGGTTCGCTGATGTCGCGAGGCGGCGCGCTGGGGCTTCCGTCCTGGAGGCGGGTCAACGCTCGCGGTACAGGACGAGGTGTTCGTGGTAGAGGACGCCGTCGCGGACGTCGCCGGTGGCGGTGAATCCCAGGTCGTCGTAGTAGTCGATGTGATCGCCGGTGACGGTGTAGCGGCCGGTGTAGGCGCGTTCGCGGCCGTCGCGGGCCTCCTCGTAGCGGCCGGTGGGCAGGAGTTCCTGGCGGATGCGGCCGTCGGCGGTGACCCACATGCCGACGTGCGGGTGCGGTCCGGTGGTGATGGTCCGAGCGGTCACGGAAGCCTCCGGGGCGGTGGTCGTCGATCTATCCGTTGCGGTGGTGTTCATGACGGCGGGGCCGGGGCGCTGGCAGGCGACGGTGGCCATGACCGTGAGCAGGCAGGCGGCGAGCACGCGGAGCATCGCGGCGTTCTTGTCGTGCCGGGCGGCGGTCATGCGCGGCCGGCGGCGCGCAGGACGTTGTCGCGGGAGGCGCGGACTTCGTCACCGAGGGCGGTCACGTCGACGTCCAGGACGGTGCCGGCCCATTTGCGGGGGTTCCCGGCGACGAAGACGGCGTCGATGTTGCGGGGGTCGGCACCCAGGACGAGGGTGCCGACCGGGTCGTTGAGCGGCATGGTGTTGAGGTCTTCGGCGCCTACGAGCAACAGGTCGGCCTGCTTGCCGGGGGTGAGGGATCCGGTGGTGTCGCCCAGGCCGATGCTGCGGGCGCCCGAGGCGGTGGCGAGGTCCAGGACGTCGGCGACGCCGATGCGCTGGGGCCGGGCCTCGGTGGCGTAGGCGGCATCGACGGCGCGCATCCGCTGGATGGCGAGAAGGGCGCGCATCTGGGTGAACATGTCGCTGGCGAGCGCGACCTCGACGTCGATGCTGAGGCCGGGCCGGATGCCCGCGGCCAGGGCCTCGTCGATGGCGGGGACCGCGGTCTCCAGGCCGATCTGGGCGTCAGAGGTGGGGGCGAGGGCGACGTTGGTGCCGGTGGCACCCATGGCCCGCCAGGCGTCGGCGGTCAGGTTGGTGCAGTGGATGAGGGAGACGTCGGGGCCGAGCAGCCCCGCCTTCTCCCATTCCATCACCGCGGCCGAGGACGGGGCGCCGAAGACGGCGTCGACGCTGACGCCGATGCCCAGTTCCCGGGCGGTGCGGGCCAGGCCGGGCCCGTAGGCCAGGTCGGGACCGGCGATCTCGTCGGTGGCCAGGGTGGCCATGCGCAGGGTCAGGAGCCGGTCGTCGGTGGAGAAGTACTTGTCCTTCAGCCGGGCCAGGTCGCCGGGCCACTGGCCGTCCCAGTCGCCGAAGTGCGGGCGCATGGAGGCGTGCACACCGCGGATGCCGGTGTCGGCGAGGGCCTGGATCGCGCTGTCGGAATGGGCGGCGCTGCGGGAGTTGTGGGAGAAGTCGAGCAGCGTGGTGATCCCGCCGTCCAGGGCGGTGAGCGCCGCCAGGCGGGTGCCGACGTACACGTCGTGGGGGGTGTAGGCGGGGGCGAGGCCGGCCAGGGTGGAGGTGACGTAATCGCCGAGGTCGTCGACGTCGGGCATGATCCGGCGCAGTTGGGCCTCCCAGGCGTGCCGGTGGGTGTCGACGAAGCCGGGAGCCAGGATGAAGCCGTGCGCGTCGATGACCACGGCCCCATCGGCGGCGCCCTGTGCGGCCAGGCCGGGGCCGATCGCGGCGATGGTCTCGCCCTGGATGAGCAGGTCCGCCTTCGGCAGGGTGCCGAGCCGCGGGTCCATCGTGACCACGGCGGCGCCGGTGAGCAGGACGCGGCGGCCGGGGTCGGCGGCCTGGCGGCGTAGCCGGTCGAGGATCTGGGCGCGGGGGGCGCTGGTGTTCATGGAGATGCCCTTCGCAGGTTCCGGCAGGTCGTTCCCGCCGGTGGTGTCGAGTCTGCGCACGGCGGGGGGCGGCTGGAAGGCCGCCGGTTTCCTGGGAGTGCGGTACCTAGGAACGCCTCCCGGCATCGGCCGTACCGGCGCTCCGAGAAGCGAGCGCGCCGAGCAGGACCAGGGCGTCGGCGGAGGGTGAGCCGGGCTCCGCCTGGTAGGTGAGGAGTCGCTGGCCCGCCGCCCGGGCGATGGGGAAGACCTCGGCGGTGAGGCGGAGCTCGCCGACCTCGGGATGCAGCAGGCGCAGGTGGCGGCGGGCGACCACGGCGGCTTCCGGGGCGGCCCACAGGCGCGCGAACGCGGCGCTGTTGATCGACAGCTCGCCCACCAGGGCGATCAGCCGGGGGTCGTCGGGGGCTTCGCGTACGGCCCGGCGCAGGTCGGCCACCGCGTCGGCGGCCGCCCTGTTCCAGTCGGCGAAGTGATCGGCCGCGGCCGGGTCGAGGAAGACCATGCGCAGGACGTTGTCGTCGCGGGTGAGGTGCCCGTGCAGGACGGAGGCCAGCGCGTTGCGGGCCAGCACGTCCTGGGCGGTGTCGATGACGATCGCGGCCACGCCGCTCCAGCCGTCCATGAGCCGCCGGACCTCCGGGGAGATCCGCTCCCGGCGAGCGGGGCGGCTGCGGCGGGTGGCCGGCCGGGCCAGCCGGTACAGCTGCGCGGTGGCCTCCTCGTCCAGGTGCAGGGCCCGGGCCAGTGCCGCGGCGGTCTGCCAGGAGGGCCGGGCGGCGCGGTCCTGTTCCAGGCGGGCGTAGTGGCCGGTGCTGATGCCCGCCGCCGCGGCGATCTCGTCGCGGCGCGCGCCTGGCACCCGCCGCCGCGCGTCCGGCCGCCGGTCGGGCCGCAGCAGGTCGCGATGCCTGCGCAGGAAGCCTCCGAGGGTTGGGTCACGATCGTCCACGCCTTGGAGGCTAGGGCGGCGAAAGCCTCCGCCGGGGCGCTCAGGGTGGGTGCGTCACACCCAGGATCACCGAAAGCCCAGAACTACCCATTTATCCCATACTGGGATGCATGAGCAGCAGTACGCCGTTGGGCGAGTTTCTCAGGGCGCGTCGTGAAGGTCTGAAACCCCAGGACGTCGGCCTGCCGGAGTACGGGCGGCGCCGGGTGAAGGGGCTGCGGCGGGAGGAGGTCGCGATGCTGGCGGGGATGAGCGGCGACTACTACGTCCGCCTTGAGCAGGGCCGGGAGTCCAGCCCGTCGCCTCAGGTGATCGAGGCGGTGGCGCGGGCCCTGCTGCTGGACGACGACGCCTCCGATCACCTGCGCCGCCTGGCCCGGCCGCGGGAATTTCGCTTCAGGCGCCCCGTCCAGGCGCAGGTGAGCCCGCAGTTGCTCCGGCTGATGGACGGATTCGCGCACTCCCCTGCCTTCGCGCTGGGACCCGCCCTGGACATCCTGGCGGGCAACGCGATGGCCGGCGCCCTGCACGAGGACTTCTCACCCGCCGACAACCTCGCTCGCATGGTGTTCTGCGATCCGGCGGGTCGGGAGTTCTATCGGGAGTGGGAGCGCGCCGCGCACTCCTGCGTGGCCGCGCTGCGCGCCGCCTACGGCCACGATCCGGACAGCGCACGGATCGCCGAGGTGGTCGCCGGCCTGTCCGCGCAGAGCGCCGAGTTCGCCGACCTGTGGGGCCGCCACGAGGTGAAGTCCAAGACCCAGGAGGTCAAGCACCTGCGGCACCCGCGCGTGGGCGACCTGCACATCCAGTTCTCGGCCTTCACCGTCAACGGCGCTCCGGACCAGCAGCTCGTCGTCTACCAGGCCGAGCCCGCCGGCCCGACCGCCGCCGCCTTCCAGCGCCTGGCCGAACGAGCCGGCACCGCCCGAGCGCAGAAGATCACCACCGGCTGACCAGTGCCGACGGCGAAGCCACGGATTCCCGCCTCTGACGGCGTCTGTCGGGTGTGATCGAGAACGGGCACCGTCCAGCGCACGTGGCAGTGCCCGGCAGCTGTGTCGGGCATCGGTCGCTCGCAGGACCGCCGAGGACCGCATGCGTGCAGCGGTGCCCCGCGGTCGGAGCAACGCCGCACGACATGCAGTCCCTCGATGGGCCGGCCGATCGGCCACGAGAACCTGGTCAGGCTACTCGTTCGATGGCCGGTGCCTGGGCGCGCCCGGCCTGCACCGACTGCCGGCGTTTGCCGTCCTTGAACGCCCACGTGTACGAACCGGGCTTGCGCGCCTCGTCCGCCATCTGCTTGACCAAGCCCGTGTAACTGCTGTGCTTGATCTTCGCGGCGATGCGGCCTCCGATGGAGAACCTGTTGGCGGTGTCGTTCCTGGAGGCGAGCTGCACGGTGGCGGCGCGGCTCCCCAGGCTGACGCACAGGCCGAAGAACCCCACGTTGACGAGCGGGGGCTGCTCACCCGAGATCCGGGCCAGTACCGTGTCGGCGGCGTGCGCGCCCAGCGGGCCGGCGGCCTGGCAGCTCATCCGGAGCGGCAGGTTGGACGGTGCCGCCGAGTCCCCGGCCGCGATGACGCGCCCATCGTCCACGCTGGTCAGCGTCTCGTCGGTGAGCAGGCGGCCCACCTCGTCGGTGCTCAGTCCGCTGCGGGCGGCCAGGTCCGGCACGCCGAACCCGGCGGTCCAGATGGTCACCGCGCTGGGCAGCTCGCGGCCGTCAGCGAGCCGTACGGCATCCGCGGTGACCGTCGTCACCTTGGATCCGGGGCCGTCCAGGACGGTCACGCCGAGCCTGGCCAGCCGCTTGGCCACCGACCGTCGAACCCGGGGATGCAGATACGGGCCGAGCACCCCGCCGCACACCAGGGTCGCGGGGCGGCCCGCCTCCGCCAGCTCGGCGGCGGTCTCGATGCCGAGCATCCCGGCTCCGACCACCGTCACCGCGGCCGTGGAGGGCGCGGCGTCCACGACCGGCCGCAGCCGCTGGGCTTCCTCCAGGGTGGCGATCGGGTAGGCCGACTCGGCGGCTCCGGGTACGTGCGGGCCGGCGCTCCCGCTGCCCACCGCGTAGATCAGGTAGTCGTAGCCGACCGCATCGCCGGATGCCAGCCTCACGCCGCGTCCGGCCGTGTCGATCCGTGTCGCGCTGTCGACGACCAGGCGGACGCCGTCGGCCAGGATCTCCCGGTAGTCCACGACCGGGTCGTCGGCCCCGCTCGCCACCTGGTGCAGGCGGATCCGGTGGACGAAGGCCGGACGCGGGTTGATCAGCGTCACGGTCAGGTCGTCGCGCTGGGTCAGGCGATTGGCGGCCATGACGCCGGCGTATCCGCCGCCGACCACGACCACCGCAGTGTTCTCACTCATGGTGTCTCCTCCGTTTGCAGGGGGTCGGCCACAAGACACGGCGTCACCGATCGCTGTGACAGCATGTGGGCCAGGCCACTCTGGCGCGGGTGGCGTTCCCGGCCCCCACCTCACTCCAGCGCCGCTGCTCTCCGACGTTGAAGAACGCCCGATGCCCTCAGGTCGGCGTTCCCGCCGACAGGTCGGGAGCCGGTGCGGTGGCCGCCCTCTCGGGGACGGCCGCGCCCTGCCCGCCGGCGCGCCGGCCGGGAACGGCGAGGACCGCGATCCCGCCCACCAGTGTCAGCCCGGCCGATACGGCGACGGCGGCGCGCAGGCCGTCGGCCGTGGCGATGTCCGGCCCGGCGACGCCGATGAGCACGGCCAGGCCGACGCCTACTCCGATCTGCATGGCGGTGTTGGCCATTCCCCCGGCGATGCCCTGCTCCCGCGCGGCCACACCGGTACCGGCGGCGGCGAACTGGGTGGGGTAGATCGTGCCCATGCCCATTCCGTACACCGCGATCCCGGCGAGGACGGTGAGATACGAGCCGTCTGACACCATCCCGGCCGCGAGGAGGGCACTGCCCGCCGTCCCGAGAAGGAGCGCGATGATGAGGGTGCCGCGGACACCGATGCGGAGCATCAGCCGCCCGGCGACGAAGTTCCCCATCGCGATCACCGCGGAGAGGCCAAGGAACGCCAGTCCTGCCCGCAGAGCCGTGTAACCCAGCACGTCCTGGAAGTACAGGGTGAGGAAGTACACGACATTCTGCATGGTCGCCCCGAACACGAAGATGATCACGAGGGCGGGGGCGAGATTGCGGTCGCGCAGCAGGCGCAGCGGCATCAGCGGGCTGCGGCTGCGCGCCTCTACGGCGAGGAAGGCTGCCAGCAGCCCGAGCGCGAGCACGGCCGCGATGACGAACGCCGGTGAGGTCCAGCCCGTCTCGGAAACCTCGGCGATCGAGTACACCAGGAGGGTGGCGCCTGCCGTGCCGGTCACCACGCCGGGCAGGTCGTACCCGTGGCCGCGGTCGACCGGCCCGTCCGGCGGCAGTAGCCAGAACGCCGCGGCGGCCGCGGCGACCACCAGCGGTACGTTCACGAGGAACACCGCCTCCCAGCCGAACACGTGGGTGAGCACGCCGCCGAGCAGTGCTCCGAAGCTGAGTCCTCCGGCGCCCGCCATGGCCCACACCGCCAGCGCCCTGACCCGTTCGCGTCCCTCCGCGAACATGGTGTTGACCTGCGAAAGCGTGGCGGGGAACACGATCGCGGCGCCCACCCCCTGGATCGCGCGCGCGGCGATCAGCGTGGCCGGGGAGGTGGCGAGGCCGCCGAGCAGGGACGCGCCGCCGAACGCGATCATCCCCAGAACGAACATGCGGCGCCGTCCCAGCAGGTCGCTCGAACGGCCGCCGAGCAGCAGGAAGCCGCCGAAGAACACGGCATAGGCGCTGATCACCCACTGGGCGGACCGCCCGGAGAAGCCGATCTCTCGGACGAGTTCGGGCAGCGCCACGTACACGATGGTGAAGTCGAGTGAGGTGATGAGGCTGGAGAACGCCAGCAGGGCCAGGCTCAGCCTGGGCTTGGGCGCGGAACGCATCATGGACTCCCGTCGGTAGGAGGCTTACAGGCCGTAGGGACGTGCGGTGCGGGCGTCGCGGAGGGCGCGGGCCCACCAGGCGAGCTGGTCGAGCAGGCCCTTGGCGGCCGCGTCGGCGCCCGCCGCGTCCACGGGCCTGCCGTCGTCGAACTTCTCCCAGCAGGTGTGGAAGCTGACCGTGTCGCGGACGGTCATGGCGTGCAGCTCGGTGAACACCAGGCGGAGCTGCTCGACCGCGCGCAGCCCTCCCGAGACGCCCCCGTACGACACGAAGCCGAGGGGCTTGGCCCTCCACTCGTCCACGAACCAGTCGATCGCGGTCTTGAGAGGAGCGGGGAAGCTGCGGTTGTACTCGGCGGTGACCACCACGAACGCGTCGGCGGCGGCCAGGCGCGGCGCCAGGGTGCGCACCGGCTCGGGAACATCGTCGCCCTCGTCGACGAGGGTGTCGGGCAGGCGGGTGTCGCGCAGGTCGATGACGTCCGTCGTCATGTCCGCGCGCTGTGCGGCCTGGCCGTTGAACCAGTTCGCCACGACGGGGCCGAAGCGGCCCGCGCGGGTGCTGCCGATGATGATCGCAACATGCAGGGGCGAGGTGTCGGACATCGCGTTCCTTTCTCGTCTCGTCGCCGTCTCGACGATGCGGCCGCGCGCTTACCGCCCGCTTCCCGTCCGCTTACCGCCCTCCGCCCGCGGCCGTAGGCGGTGATCAACGCGTTATCGTGGGGGCATGCGCTTCGGGGTGCTCGGGCCGCTGACGGTCTGGACGGCCGACGGCGCCCCTGTCACGATCCGCGGGCTGAAGGTCCGGACCCTGCTGGCCGACCTGCTCGTCCAGGACGGGCGGCCGGTGTCGGCGGACCGGCTGATCGACGATCTCTGGGGGCCGGCGCCTCCCGCCGATCCGGCGGGAGCCCTGCAGGTCAAGGTGTCCCAGTTGCGCCGGGCCCTGGAGGACGCCGAGCCGGGCGGCAGGGACCTGGTGGTGTTCCAGGCGCCGGGATATCTGCTGCGGGTCGATTCCGAGAAGGTGGACGCAGGCCGGTTCGCCGCGCTCCTGGAGCGGGCGCGGGAGACGGCCGATGCCCGCGCCAGGGCCGCGCTGCTCACCGACGCGCTGGCGTTGTGGCGGGGTTCCGCCTATGACCAGTTCTCCGACGAGCCGTTCGCGCGGGCCACGATCACGCGCCTCGAGGAGCAGCGGCTGACGGCCGTGGAGGATCTCGTCGAGGCCCGGCTCGACCTTGGCGAGCACACCGCTCTGGTGGGCGAGCTGCGCGACCTGGTGGCCCGCCATCCCCTCCGGGAGCGGCTGCGCGCCGCGCACATGCGCGCCCTGTACCGGGCCGGAAGGCAGAACGAGGCCCTGGACAGCTTCGGCGAGCTGCGCGACCGCCTGCGCGAGGAACTGGGTCTGGATCCGAGCCCTGAGCTCGCGACCCTCCAGCAGGCGATCCTCACCCAGGATCCGGCGCTGGCCCCCGGCCGTCCCCGGACCAACCTGCCCGCGCCGCCCACCGAGCTGATCGGCCGCGAGGAGGCGATCTCCGAAGTGCGGGCGCTGCTGGAGGCTTACCGTCTCGTCACGCTCACCGGGACGGGAGGGGTGGGTAAGACCCGGCTCGCCCTGGAGATCGCCGGCCGGGTCCTCCACGCGTTCCCCGACGGCGTGTGGCTGATCGAACTCGGCGGTCACGACCGGCCGGAGGGGCTGACGGACGCGGTCGCCGCCACGCTCGGCGTCCGCGACGACGCCGTCCCGGACCCACGCGGAGGAGCCGTTCCGGCGGCCGACCGGGTCGCCCGGGCGCTGCGAGGCAGGCGGCTGCTGCTGGTGCTCGACAACTGCGAGCACCTGATCGAGGCGGCGGCCGAGCTGACGCACCGGCTGCTGGCGACGGCGCCGCAGGTGCGGGTCCTGGCGACCAGCAGGGAGCCGCTCGGCGTGGGCGGCGAAGCGGTCTGGACGGTGCCGCCGCTGGAGCCGCCTTACGCGGCGGCGGAGACCGGCCCGGCGACTCTGGAACATTTCAGTGCCGTACGGCTGTTCGTCGCGCGCGCCGCCGCGGCCGCGCCCGGCTTCACCCTCAACCACGACAACGCCCGCGCCGTCGCGGCGATCTGCCGTCGCCTCGACGGCATCCCGCTGGCGTTGGAACTGGCGGCCACCCGGGTCCGCGCGCTCGGTGCGGACGAACTGGCGGCCCGGTTGCACGACCGGTTCCGGCTGCTGTCGGCCGGACGGCGGGACGTCCCGCAGCGGCAGCGGACGCTCCGCGCGATGATCGACTGGAGCTGGGACCTGCTGACCGAGCCCGAGCGCGCCGTCCTGCGGCGGTTGTCGGTGCATGTCGACGGCTGCTCGCTGGAAGCCGCCGAGGCGGTCTGCGCCGGCGACGGGGTGACGGTCGAGGACGTCGCGGATCTGCTGTCGCGCCTTGTCGATCGTTCCATGGTCCTCGTCACGGGGGACGCGCGCGGCCACCGCTACCGGCTGCTGGAGTCCATCGCGGCGTACTGCGCCGAGCGCCTGCGGGAGGCCAGCGAGTCCGAGCACGCCCGAACCCGGCGTGACGGGTACTACGCGGAGTTCGCCGAACGGGCGGCGGAGCGACTCCGCGGCCCCGACCAGCGGCAATGGCTGCAACGCCTCGATCAGGAGCACGCCAACCTGCGTGCCGCCATCGAGAGCAGCGTGCGGCACGACCGCCCGGATGTCGCGCTGCGCCTGGTCAACACGATGGCCTGGTACTGGTTCCTGCGGGGTCGGCTCGGCGAGGGGCGCCGTCTGCTGGATCTGTCACTCACGCACGACGGCCCGGCACCGCCCTCCGCGAGGGCCGCGGCCACGGCCTGGCGGGCGGGCCTGGAGATGCTCGGCCGGCACGGCATCGACCGGACGCGGCAGGTCCGCGCGGCGCTGGCCCCCTACGAGCGCCTGGACGACCCGCGCGGCCGGGCGCAGGCGGAATGGTTCCTCGCCGAGACCCTGCTCGGCGGCGCGGACCTGTCCACCGGCGAACGGCTGGCGCAGCGGGCCCTCGCCGCCTTCCGAGACGCCGGGGACCGCTGGGGTACGGGCGCCGCGCTGACCACGCTGGCCCATTACGCCCTGATCCGCGGAGACCTGGCCGCGTGCACCCGCCACACCGAGCAGGGCGCGGCGCTGTTCGACGCGCTCGGGGACCGCTGGGGGCGGTTGCGGGCCGCCGACCTGCTCGGCAGGCTCGCCGAGATCCGGGGCGACTACCGGCACGCCGCCCGGCTGCTCCGTGAGGGGCTGGAAATGGCCGAGGACCTCGGAATCTGGACGCAGGTCTCGTACCTGCTGTCCGGGCTCGGCAGGGTCGCGATGATGACCGGCGACCTCGCCCGGGCAGAACGGCTCCACGAGAAGGCCATGCGGATGGCCACCGAGCAGAGCAACCGGCCCGGAGAGGTGTTCGCCGAGCTCGGCCTGGCCATGGGAGCGCGGCGGCAAGGACGGCTGGACCTCGCCGAGGAACTCTTGCGCGACGCGCTCGACTGGCAGCGGCAGGTCGGGTTCGCCCCTGGCGTCGCGCTCACCCTGTCCGAACTCGGCTTCGTCGCCGAGCAGCGCGGCGACGCCGAAACCGCCCGCGAACTGCACCTGGACGGCCTGGCCATGACGCGCCGCACCGGCGATCCGCGGGCCACGGCGCTCGCGTTGGAAGGGCTCGCCGCCGCCCACACGGCGGCGGGCGAACACCACCGGGCCGCGCGGCTGCTGGGTGCGGCCGCCGCCGCCCGGGAAGCGGCGGGCGCCCCACTGCCGCGTGCCGCGCGCACCGACATCGACCGCATCACGACGGCGCTGCTCGCCGCGCTCGGCGAGAAGACCCTGGACGCCCAACTCCAGCATGGCCGCACCACCGATCCACTTGTCGGCCCGGCCTCTGGTCCGACCCTCGATCCGCAGGCCCAGGGGTCAGGTCACTGACGGCGCCCCCGGGCGCGGCCGGCGGCGGCTATTGGCGAGGCCGCTGCAGTGCTCTGCTGAGGACGGCGCGGATGTGGTCCGGGTCGGCCTCGTCGTCGTTGAGGAGGATGGCCGCGCACAGGCCGTCGGACAGGGCGACGAAGGCTTCGATCGCGTCGGGGTCGTCGGTCTGTGTCCGGGCAAGTTGCGCGACGCTGTCGCGCCAGCGTCGCGCGACCGGCCGCAGGGCGGGCCGGCGGGCCGCCAGGGTCGACAGCTCCCGTTCGGCGAGTGCGCGCTCCCGCCCCGGGCCTGCGGATTCGGCGATGAGCCGGGCGAGGCCGTCGAGTGGGTCGTCCTCGGACTCGATGAGCCGGCGGATGCGGTGGGTGTACTCGTCCGTGACGCTGGTCAGGGCCGCGACCAACAGGTCGTCCAGAGTCGCGAAGTAGTAGAGGGTCAGGCTGGTGGTGATCCCCGCCTCCTTGGCGACGGTGCGGTGGGTGACACCGGTGGCGCCGTCGCGGTGGACGATCGCGAGCGTCGCCTCGATGATCTGGGCGCGGCGGCGTTGACCGCGTAGCCTGCGCCCGTCGACAGTGTCGTGTTCAGCCGCCGTCATCCTGCTCACCCGTCGTCGCCGCTCCTGCCCGTGAGGCTATCGGCTCCGCCTCGCGCTCGGCGTCGCCGAGGGGCCGGAGGTGTCGCAGTGTCGCGAAGCAGACCAGCGAAGCAGCCCCTATGGCGATGCCCGCTACCACGGCGGCGGTGTTGAGTCCGCCGGTGAACGCGGTCCGTGCGTGGTCGAGTGCCCAGGGCGGCAACGTGCTCGCGAGGGACGAGGCTCCGGAGAGACTGTCGCCGTAGGTGTCGGCCGCGGAGGGGGACAGGCCGGACGGGATCTCGATCCTGCTTCGATAGATCGCGGTGGTGAGGGTTCCCAGGAGGGCGACCCCCACCGCGATGCCGAGTTCTTGCACGGTTTCGGAGAGCGCGGCCGCCGATCCGGACTTCTCCGATGGCGCCGAGCCCACGACGATGTCGGTACCGAGCGCGGCGATGACCCCCAGTCCGAGGTAGACGATCGCGAATCCGGCGATCATGCTCGCCTTGCCGTCGGTCCCGGTGAGGGCGAGCAGGGCGTATCCGGACAGCGACAGCGCCAAAGTCACCGACATGACGGTGCCGGGCGACACGCGACCGGCCACGAGCGGGGCACCGAGGGCGCCGATGAGCATGGCCAGTGCGGGCGGCCCCATCCACAGCCCGGCCGCCGTCGGCGAGAGGCCCTCGACGAGCTGCAGGTACTGGGTGACCAGGAACATCACCCCGCCGAAGCCGACCAGGCCGATCAGCAGGACGGACAGGGCCGCGGAGAAGGCCCGGCCGGTGAAGAGCTTCATGTCCAGTAGCGGCTCGCTCAGGCGCAGCTGACGGCGGACGAACGCGACCGCGCTGCCACCGCCGACGAGGACGGCGGCCGATGCCTGGACGTCGATGCCGTGGACGGCCCCATGCTTGATCGCGTAAATGATCGGGAGCATCGCCGCGAGCGACAACCCGACGCTCAGCAGGTCCGGACGCCCTGCGGGAGTCCGGTACTCCGGCAGCAGCGCCGGCGCACCGGCCAGCACCAGCACGGCAACCGGCACGGCGATGAGGAAGGCCGCGCCCCACCAGAAGCCGGCGACCAGCGCCCCGCCCACGACCGGGCCCGCCGCCATCCCGAGGGCGAACATCGTCGCCCACACGCCGATCGCCGATGCCCGTTGCCGAGCGTCGGTGAACATGTTGCTGATCAGCGACAGCGTCGACGGCATGAGCGTCGCGCCGGCCACTCCGAGCAGTGCCCGCGCCACGATCAGCCACAGGGAACTGGTCGCGAACGCCGCGAAGACCGAGGCCGCGCCGAACGCCGCCATCCCGATCATCAGCAACCGGCGCCGTCCGATCCGGTCGCCCAGCGTCCCCATCGTGATCAGGAAGCCCGCGATGAAGAAGCCGTAGGCATCCATGATCCACAGCGTCTCCGTCGCGGTCGGCCTCAGGTCCGCGGTCAGGCTCGGAACGACGAGGTAAAGCGCCGTCACGTCGAGTCCCAGCAGCATGGTCGGCAGCGCCAGCAGCGCAAGGCCGGTCCACTCCCGCCACCCAGCGCGCGCCTGTAGTCCCATACGCGTCACACCTCGCTCCTCACTAGTTGAACCAACGTACTACTTGTACCATGGTTCAACTTTGGAGGGCCAGGAGTACAGGACAGGAACGCTCATGAATGCCCCCGCGGCCGGGGGAGCTCCCCGCGGTGCCGGTCGCCGGCAGCCCTGGTGACCTACATGGTGTGCGAGTCGAGGTCGTGACTGGCGCGTTTGACCGTGTTGTCGAGCTCTGCCGCCAGGTGCGGGATCCGGTCCGGGGGGAAGCGTGGCGCGGGAGCGGAAATGGACAGGGCGCCGACGACCTGGCCGGTCCTGTCGACCGCGCACCTGCCGATGGCGCAGATCCCGGCCTCGGTGGTCTCGAGATTCAGCGCGTAGCCGGCTTTGCGCACTGCGCGGAGCCCTTCCAGGAGCCGCTGGAACTCGGCCGGCGAAAGCGTGGTGTCCCCGGCCGCGGTGGATGCACCCGGAGGCCGATGCGCAGCGTCGTCTGACGCTTGCTCGGTCAGGTACAGCTCGGCCAGCTGCGCGTCGTCGAGTTCGGCCAGGAGGGCGCGGCCACCGGACGACAGGTGCGCGGGCAGGATCGCGCCCTGCCGGTCGCCGACGTGCAGGGCCTGATGGGACTCCACGGTGGCGAGGAAGCGCGTTTGCGTGCCGACCCGGACCATGAGGTTGACCGACTCGTCGACGCGGTCGCACAGGGCTTCCATGTGCGGAAGCAGAGCGCGGCGCAGCCGTTGCAGGCGGGGCCCGCCGACCAGGCTCGAAGCCGACAGCGCCGGACCTGGCAGATACGTGTGGTTGACGTCCCGGACGGCGAAGCCTCGGTACACCAGCATGGCCAGGAGCCGGTGTGCCGTGGAACGGGCGGTTCCCAGTTCCGCCGCAGCCTCGGTCACTCGCAGTCCGCCCTGGTCGCGCAGCAGCTGCAACAGGTGGAGGGCGTTGTCCACGGACTGGAGCGGGTAAGGAGGTTTGTTCTCCATAGCAGAATACCGTACCTCTATCTGGAACCATGCTCTTATGGTGCCCTTATGTGTCCTGCTTCACATCCGAGGCTCCATATGGCCGGACCGGCTTCCGACCGGAGTCACGACCTCGCCACCACCGCCGATTCCTCGCCGCGCGACCGGCTCTGGCTCCGCAGCGACTTCTCCCAACGGGAGAGCGGACATGACCTCTGAAGGAGGGATCATGGAACCTTTCAGCTCCGCGGTGTCGATCGCCGACGCGATCCGTTCGCGCCAGGTGAGCCCCGTCGAGGTCGTCGACCTCTACCTCGGGCGCATCGACCACTACAACGGCGAGCTCAACGCCTTCGTCTGGCAGAACCCGGACCAGGTCAGAGAGGCGGCCAAGGCCGCCACCAGAGCCGTGATGGCGGAGGAGGACCTCGGCCCTTTCCACGGGGTGCCACTACCGATCAAAGATCTCACCTCCGTGGCGGGCCAGCCCAACACCATGGGCTCTCTGGGGGTCCCGGACACGCCCCGCCAAGGGAACGAACCGGTCGTCGACCGGTTCCTGGGAGCGGGCTGCCTCCTCATGGGCAGGACCAACTCGCCGGAGATGGGCACGCTGCCCGACACCGACAACTCGCGGTACGGCCCGACGGTCAACCCGTGGGACCCCCGTCACTCGCCGGGGGGCTCGAGCGGGGGCGCCGCGGCGGCGGTGGCCGCGGGCCTGGCCCCGCTGGCACACGGCAACGACGGCGGCGGCTCGCTCCGGATGCCCGCGTCGGCGTGCGGCCTCGTGGGCCTCAAACCGAGCCGTGCCCGCGTTCCCCAGCTCGTCCAGTCCTGGTGGGAGTACTGCAGCACGGAGGGAGTGATCACCCGCTACGTGCAGGACTCCGCCGCGATGCTCGACGTCATCTCCCGCCCGGACCCGCACGGCTGGTTCCAGGCGCCGCCGCCGCGGCGTCCCTTCGCCGAGGAGCCCGGAAGCGATCCCGGACGGCTCCGCATCGGCCTGATGGTCGACGCCCCCACCGGCCTTCCCGTCGATCCGGAGTGCGTCAACGCCGCGCAGGGCACGGCGGCCCTTCTGGAAGAGATGGGTCACGACGTTCATCCGGTCGCTCCGGAACTGCTCAGCGCCGAGGCAGCGCAGGCGTACGTCGACGTGGTGATCCCCGGCTCCCTGTACGTGCACCCCTTCGATCGCCCGGACCTCGCCGAGCCCTACAACCGCTACCGGTGGGACCGGATGAAGCAGGTCAGCGCCGGAGAGTACGTCCGGGCGGCGTCCCTGCTGCAGACGGAGTCCCGCCGGATCGTCGCTCAGTGGAGGCGCGATTTCGACGTGCTGCTCACTCCCACCATGGCCTGCCAGCCGCCCGAACTCGGCGCGGTCCGGGCGGACGCGAACCGCGACGCGAAGGTCGCACAACCCAGCGCGCTGCTCATGGTCTCCTTCACGCTCCTGTGCAACATCACAGGCCAGCCCGCCATCAGCCTGCCGGTGCACATCGCGCCGACCGGGCTGCCCGTCGGCGTGCAGCTCATCGGCGCGCCGTTCGACGAGGCGACCCTGCTGCGGCTGGCCGCGGCGCTGGAGGCCGAGACGAACTGGCCCCACGCCGTCCCGGCCGACTACTGCTGAACCCGACCCATTCCAGTTAGGAACGCGCGACATGCGTCACCACAGCCGCAGACGTGCCCCCATCGTGGGCGCGCTGCTCATCTTCCCGCTCTCCATCGCGCTCGCCGCATGCGGCTCCAGTGGCTCGCAGGGCTCGGCGGGCACGGTCACCTCCGCCCAGGTCGTCAAGGAGTCGACCGACGCGGTGACCCGCGCGTACGCCCAAGGCGACTACACGCCACCCCCGGCGGGCGGCCCCGAGGCCGCTCCGGGCGAGAACATCTGGGTCATCTCCGCGTGGCAGCAGGTCCACGCACTGGTGTACCAGGGCAAGGAGGTGTCGGCCGCCGCGGGCGCGCTCGGCTGGAAGGCCCGGGTGTGCGACGGGCGCAACAACGAGAACGGCGGGTGGGCCGGCTGCGTCCGCCAGGCGACCGCGGCCCGGGCCGACGGCATCGTGCTGCTGGCGGTCGACTGCGCCCCGGTGCGGCAGGCGCTCGTCGAGGCGAGACGCGCGGGCGTCAAGATCGCCTCGTTCAGCGGCTTCGACTGCGACGACCCGTCCCAGGGCGGCAGTAAGCCGCTGTTCGACGCGCCGCCGCGGTTCTCGGCGACCACGCCGACGCTCGCCGATTTCTACACCCGGATGGGGCGGCTGCGCGCCGACACCGTCATCGCGAAGACCAAGGGCGACGCGAAGATCCTGCACGTGGCGTTCGAGGACGTCGCCATGGGCGAGTACCAGGCCAAGGGCTTCACCGACCGGATCGCCGCGTGCGGCGGCTGCGAGATCGTCGAATCGGTGAAGATCTCGCCGGCCGACGTTCCCACCATCCGCCAGAAGTTCGAGACCGCGCTGCTGAAGCATCCGCAGGTGGACGTGGTCACGGTGGACATCGACCACTTCTTCGTGGCGGGCGTCCAGCAGGCCCTGGTGGCGGCGAACCGGCCGGGCCTCCTGGTGGTCGGCGGCGAGTGCCAGATCGACAACGCGAACTACATCCGCAGCGGCAAGGGCCAGCAGATCTGCTACGGCTCCTCGGCGGGCTACCGGGCCTATGCCACGGTCGACGCGCTCAACCGGGCCTTCGACGGCCGCCCGCCCGCCGCCGCGGGGGTCGGTCTGCAGATCGTCGACAAGGACCGCAACCTGCCCGCGCCGGGGGCCGAGTACACCGGCCCCGTCGACTACGCCGCCCTCTACAAGAGGGCCTGGAACCGCTAGAGCGGTGCGGAGGTTTCCATGATGTCCACCACGTCCGCCGAACGATCCGCTCCCATCGCCGCGGTCGAGCTGACCGGCGTCAGCAAGTCCTTCGACGGCGTCCGGGTGCTCGACGCCATGAGCCTGCGGGTGGAACAGGGCTCGGTCCACGCCCTGCTCGGCGGTAACGGGTCGGGGAAGTCGACCACGCTGAAGATCCTGGCCGGGGTGTACGCCGCGGACCAGGGAGGGACGATCGCGATCCACGGTAGCCGGTACGCCACCGGGGCCTACTCGGCGGCGGTGGCCCGTTCGGCCGGTCTGCGGTTCGTCCACCAGGATCTCGGGCTGATCCCGGACCTGACGATCAGCGAGAACTTCGCGCTGGACGAGGGTTACCCGCGATGGGCGGGCCCGGCGATCTCGTGGAAGCGGCTGCACCGCCGGACCCGGGAGCGGCTGCGGAGAGCCCAGGTGGATCTCGACCCGCGGACCCTGGTGCGCGACCTGCGTCCGAGCGACCGCACCCTCGTCGCCATCGCCAGGGCACTGCGCGACGTCGATGAAGGCGACCACGTGACGCTGGTGCTGGACGAGCCCACGGCGAGCCTGCCCCACCATGAGGTCTCGCTCTTGCTGGAGGCGCTGCGACGCTGCCGGGCCCAAGGGCAGACGATCATCTATGTCAGCCACCGCCTGCCCGAGGTGCTCAGCATCGCCGATCGCATCAGCGTGCTGCGCGATGGCGCGGTGGTGGCGACCGCCCCGCCCGCGGAACTGGACGAGGCCCGGGTGGTCGCGTTGATGACCGGGGAGGCGGCCCGCGAGCGTGCCGGACGGCATGCCCGCTCGCGGGCCGCCGCGTCCCGGAGCAGGCCGGCCGGACCGCCTGTCCTGCGCGTCACGGACCTCGCCGGTGGGCCCCTGCGAGGGGTCGATCTGGAGGTCGGGCAGGGTGAGATCGTGGGCGTGGCCGGCCTGCTCGGATCTGGTCGCTCCAGCCTCCTCCAGGCGCTCTTCGGCGGGTCGCGGGCACACGCCGGGCGGATCGAGATCTGCGGCACGGTGGTCCGGAACCAGACCGTGGCCGCCGCGATCCGCGCGGGCATCGCCCTGGTGCCCGAGGACCGGGCACGGGACGCGGCGTTCGCGGACCGCCCGCTCTGGGAGAACATCTCCGCGACCGTCATCGGCGACTACTGGTCGGGCTGGCGGATGGCACGCGGTGCCGAGCGGCGGGACGCGGCGGACCTGATGGAGCCCTTCGCGGTCCGGGCCGCGAGCCCCGACGTCGCCTTCGGCGCGCTATCGGGGGGCAACCAGCAGAAGGCCGTGCTCGCGCGGTGGTTCCGGCTCGATCCGCGGCTGCTGCTGCTCGACGAGCCCACGCAGGGAGTCGACGCGATGGCGCGCACGGAGATCCATGCGCTCGTCCGCGAGCACGTCACCGGTGGCAACGCCGCGCTGGTCGTGTCGTCGGACTTCGAGGAGCTCGAAGGGCTCTGCGACCGGGTCGTCGTCCTGCGCGACGGCGCCAACGTGGACGAGCTGAGCGGCGCCCGCTCGACGGAGGCGGCCATCGCCGCCGCCACCCAGACCAGTTGAAGGGACCTTGAAGATGGTCAACGTCAATGCCCAGGTCGACACCGACACGGCCTCGGCTTCACGCGTGACGACCCCGGAGAGCAACGCGGAGAAGGAACCGAAGCCCGGCGTCCGGCGACCCCGGGCCGTCGTCGCCGCGGTCGAACGCTACGGCCTGGTGTTCATGCTCGTCCTCATGACGATGGTGTTCGCGAGCCTGCCGGAGTCCGGCGAGGCCTTCCGGAGCTCGGCGAACGTCCAGGCACTGCTGGCCAACCAGGCCGTGGGCCTGTCGGTCGCCCTGGCGCTGCTGTTCCCCATGGCCGCCGGCTACCTGGACTTCTCCGTCGGCGCGGTCAGCGCGACCGCGTGCGTCGTCGCGGCCGCCGGGATGTCGCGCTTCGGCCTGCCCGCGCCGGCGGCCGTCGTGCTGGCGCTGGCGGCCGGCGTGCTCGTCGGCGCCGTGCTGGGGCTGCTGGTGGCCCGTTTCGCGATGAACCCTTTCATCGCGACCCTGGGCATGGCGACGCTGCTGGGCGGCGCGATCTTCGCCTACACCGACGGCATGCAGATCACCGAGGGCATCTCGGGAGGGCTGACCGACCTCGGCTCGCTGACCTGGTTCGGCGTTCCGCGGATCGTGGTGGCGGCGGCGGGGATGGCCGTCGTCGTGTGGTTCGTCATCGGTCAGACCCCGCTCGGCCGCCACCTCTTCGCGGTCGGTTCCAACGCGAACGCGGCCCGGCTCGTCGGCGTCGACGTCACGCGCGTCCAGTTCCTGTCGTTCGTGCTGTCCGGCCTGGTGGCGGCCGCGGCAGGAGTGCTGCTGCTGGCGCGGCAGGGCGCGGCCACCTCCGACAACGGCATGAGCCTGCTCTTCCCAGCGCTCACCGCGGTCTTCCTCAGCACCATCGTGATCGAGCTGGGCCGTCCCTCGGTCCTCGGGACGGTCATCGGGGTGCTCTTCGTGGCGGTCAGCGTGAGCGGCCTGACGCTGGTCGGTGCTCCTGCCTGGGTCAGCCAGGTCTTCAACGGGGCCGCGCTGCTGGTGGCGGTGGGCCTGGCGGGCATCGGCCGGTCCCGGAGAGGAGCCGGCCACGGGTGACACGTCACCCGGGCGGAGCCTGGACGGCGAGATAACAAGGCTCCCGGCAGGGGCGGTCATCCGGACCGGATCCGCACCTGCCGGGAGCCTCGTCGTGTCACCGCCTCGGCGAGCACGCCCAGGGCCGCTCCGCCGCCCACCGCGACCGAGGTCGAGGAGTCCTGCTCAGAAGGAGTCCTCCGCGACGTCCATGAGGGCGTCGTCGGTGGACTCGACGACCGCGCGGCGGACGGCGAGTTCGGGCAGCACGGTCCTGGCGAAGAACTCGGCGACGGCCCGCTTGCCCGCGTAGAAGGCTCGATCGGTGCCCGGAGGATCGCCCTCGTCCAGCCTGGCCAGGGCGATGGCGGCCTGCCTCAGGAGCAGGTACCCGATCAGCAGGTCACCGGCGGCCATCAGCAGCCTGGTGGTGTTCTGGCCGACCCTGTACATGGCGCGCGGGTCGCGCTCGGCGGCGCGCACCTGTTCGACCATCGCGTCCACCATGCCGTTGACGTGGTCCAGTGCTTCGCGTACGGCGGCGGACTCGCGCCCCAGCCGGTCGTCGCCGAGCGAGTCCAGGTAGGCGGTCATCTCGGCCGTCAGGGCGCCGAGCGCGGCCCGCTCGTTCCTGACGATCTTCCGGAAGAAGAGGTCCTGCCCCTGGATCGCGGTGGTCCCCTCGTACAGGGTGTCGATCTTGGCGTCCCGCAGGTACTGCTCCAGGGGGTAATCCTGCAGGTAGCCCGAGCCGCCGAAGGTCTGCAGGGCGTGAGCGAGCCGCTCGCAGGCGCGTTCGGAGGCGACGCCCTTGACGATGGGCAGCAGCAGTTCGTTGACCGCGTTCGCCACCCCGACGTCGGCGCCCTCGCGTTCGCCCGCGACGATCTCGTCCTGGCGCGCGGCCGTGTAGAGGACCAGGGCGCGAAGGCCCTCCGCGTACGCCTTGGTGAGCATCAGGCCGGCGCGCAGGTCGGGATGGCGGATGATCGGGACGGGCGGCGCGGTCCGATCGCCCCTGCGGGTGATGTCGGGCGACTGGATCCGCGTTCTCGCGAACTCCACGGCGTTCAGGTGGCCCGTCGACAGCGTCGCCATGGCCTTCACGCCGACCAGCATCCGGGTGTGCTCGATGACGTCGAACATCTGGGCGATGCCGTCGTGGACGTCACCGAGCAGGTAGCCGAGCGCGGGCTCGTCCTCGCCGAAGCGCAGTTCGCACGTCGTGGACGCCTTGAGCCCCATCTTGCGCTCGAGGTTGGTGGCGCGCACGCCGTTGCGGCGGCCGATCTCCCCGGTCTCCAGATCGAACAGGAACTTGGGCACGATGAACAGGGACAGGCCCTTGGTGCCCGGCGCCGCCCCCTCCGGCCGCGCGAGCACGAGATGGACGATGTTCTCGCTCAGGTCGTGCTCGGCGGAGGTGATGAACCGCTTGACGCCCTCGATGTGCCAGGTGCCGTCCGGCTGCCGTAGCGCCCGCGCGCGAGCGGCGCCGACGTCCGAGCCCGCCTCGGGCTCGGTGAGCACCATGGTGGCGCCCCAGCCTCGTTCGATGATGTGCCGGGCGATCTCGCGCTGGGACTCGGTGCCGTGACGGTGCACGACGCCTGCGAAGGGCACGCCGGTGCCGTACAGGTACGCGGCCGGGTTGGCGCCCAGGATCAGTTCGGACACCGCCCACACCAGCGTGCGCGGAGCCGGCATCCCGCCGAGCTCCACCGGCGCCTCCAGGCGCCACCATTCGGCGTTCCGAAGGGCGGCGTAGCTCTTCTTGAAAGAGGCCGGCAGCGTCACCGAGCCGGTCGCCGGGTCGAACTCCGGCGGCCGGCGGTCCGCTTCGGCGAACGAGTCCGCGAGCGGGCCCCGGGCGAGCCTGCCGACCTCGTCCAGCACGTCACGGACGGTGTCACGGTCCATGTCCGGGTAGGGACCGCCTGGGCCGGCGAGCCTGTCGGCGCCGAGCATCTCGAACAGGTTGAACTCGATGTCACGGATGTTGCTTCTGTAATGCCCCATCGTGCGGAGCTCCTTGACTCTCTGTGCTGACGGACCGGGTCGGGCGACCGCGGGCCGCTGCCGGGGGCGAAGGGCGCCCGGCGGGAAGGCGGCCCGTGCGATCGGTGGGCTGGACGTTGACCGAATATAGATGATACCTTCAATTATTGCTTTCATCATCGTTTAGAGATGGCAGGTGGATGCCGGTGACGGAACCGCGAGAGGTGGAGCTGGCCGACGATGTCGGCTTCCTGCTGGCCCGCACCAGCGGGCTCATGGTGCGGATCACGAACGCCCACCTGGCCGATCTCGACCTGCGAGTCCGGCACTTCTCCGCCCTCTCGTACGTGTGCGACCGCGACGGGGCCTCGCAGCGGGAGATCGCCGCGTACCTGGGGCTCGACCCCAGCCCGGTGGTCGCGCTCGTCGACACCCTGGAGGCCGCCGGCCTGGTCGAGCGCCTGCCTCATCCCAGTGACCGGCGTGCGCGCCTGGTCGCGCCGACGCCGCAGGGGCGAGAGATGCGCGACACGGCGAAGAAGGAGGTCGCGGCGGCGCGAGAGCGGTTCCTGAAGCGGCTGGCGCCGGAAGAACGCGATCTCCTGCTGGATCTGCTCCAGCGGCTGGCCTTCACCGAGACCGGCGACGGCGGTCCACCAGGCAGAGAGGATTCCTGATGCGAAACCAGGGCCTTGGATCATGGCCGGCCCGGCGGGCGCGCAGCCGCCCGCACCGGCCCGCCCTCATCAGCGAGCGCGGCACCCTCACCTACGCCGACCTCTTCACCCGGGTGACCGCGCTCGCCCATGCGCTGCGGGAACTCGGGCTCGGCCGCGGCGACCGGATCGCCTATCTCGGCCCCAACCGGCCTTCCCTGGTGGAGAGCCTGTTCGCGGCCCACACGCTCGGTGCCGTCTTCGTCCCGCTCAACACGAGGCTGACGGCCGCGGAGGTGGACCACCAGCTCCACGACTGCGGGGCTTCGATGCTGATCTACAGCTCCGAGAGCGCCGGCGTGGTGGAACACCTGACGGCCGCGCCGTCCCTCCTGGCCGTGGACGGCGGCACGGGCGGCGCGTACGACTATGAGGAGCTCCTTCGAGCCGCCCCCGCCGACCCGATCGACGAGCCCGTCGGCCACGACGACGCCGCGCTCATCCTCTACACCTCGGGCACCACGGGCAGTCCCAAGGGGGCGACACTGACCCATGGCAACGTCATCTGGAACTGCCTGAACACCCTGGTCGAACTGGACCTGACCGGTGACGAGGTGACCCTGGTCAGCGCGCCGCTGTTCCATGTCGCGGCACTCAACATGACCTTGCTGCCGACCCTGCTCAAGGGCGGCGTCGCCGTGCTCATGACCGGCTGGAGCCCCGACGCGTGCTTCGACCTCATCGAACGGCACGGCGTGACGTGGATGTTCGGAGTGCCCACGATGTTCGCCGACCTGGCGCGGTCACCCCGGTGGGCGACCGCCGACCTCTCGTCCCTGCGCTCCCTGCTGGCCGGTGGAGCGTCCGTACCGCTCCCGCTGATCCGTACGTACCAGGAACGCGGGCTGGAGATCCTCCAGGGATTCGGGCTGACCGAGGCGGCACCGGGCGCCCTCATCCTCAGCGCCGAGATGAGCACGGTGAAGGCCGGATCCGCCGGCGTACCGCACTTCTTCAGTGACGTGCGCCTCTCGGATCCCGGTGCGGCGAAGGAGGGCGAGACGGGCGAGATCCTCGTCCAGGGGCCGACCGTCATGTCGGGGTACTGGGGCCGCCCCGACTCCACCGCCGCGGTGCTCTCCGACGACGGGTGGCTGCGGACCGGCGACGTGGGGCGGGTGGACGGGGACGGGTACTTCTACGTCGTCGACCGCGTCAAGGACATGTACATCTCCGGCGGAGAGAACGTCTACCCGGCCGAGGTCGAGGCGCAACTCCTGGAGCACCCGGACGTGGAGGAGTGCGCGGTCATCGGAGTACCCGACGACCGGTGGGGCGAGGTCGGCCGCGCCTTCGTTCGGCCCCGGCCCGGCGCCGTTCTCGACCAGGAAGGACTGATCTCCTTCCTGACCGGGCGGCTGGCACGCTACAAGCTCCCCAGGAGCGTCCACTTCGTCGAAGATCTGCCCCGTACCGCAACAGGAAAGATCCACAAACAGGCGCTGCGGTAGCACCGCCCCAGACCCGCACACGCGGCCGGCTCCCGAGGCGCTGCTCCGCCGGGCCGGAACGTCACGCATGCACCCTGAACACGGAGAGAAGGAGACCTCATGTCCGGCATCGTCATTATCGGCGGTGGTTTCGCGGGGGCGTGGAGCGCCGCCGCGGCCGCCCGGGTCCGCGGTGGCGCCGACCTGAACATCACCCTGGTGGCCCCCAACGAGGACATCGTGCTGCGACCGCGCCTGCACAGACTGCTGCCCGACTGGTCACGCGTCCCGCTGAAGCGCTTCCTGGAGCCGATCGGGGTCTCGCATCTGCGCGCCGCGGTGACCGAGATCGACACCGACGCCCACCGCGTCGTCACGGACGGCCGGGAACTCGGCTACGACCGGCTGGTGATGGCCGCGGGCAGCCGCCTGAACCGTCCGGCCATCCCCGGCTCCGAGCTGCTCTTCGACATCGACACCGTCGAGGGTGCGGCCCGCCTGTCCGGCCGGCTCGACGGCATGGAGGGATTCCGGGCCGTCGTCGTGGGCTCCGGGTTCACCGGCCTTGAGATCGCCACCGAACTGGCCGAGCGTGGAACGGTGGTGCTGATCGAGCGGGCGGACGTGGTCGGCCCGGATCTGGGGCCCGGACCCCGTTCCGTGATCGAGGCGGCCCTCACGGCGCTGGGCGTCGAGGTCCGGCTCGGCACCACCCTCACGGAAGTGGACGAGAAGGGAGCGCGCCTCGTCGACGGTACCCACCTCATGGCGGACGTCGTCGTATGGACGGGAGGCATGCGGGCCAGCCTGCTGACCGCACAGATCCCCGCGGAGCGGGACCATCTGGGCCGCCTGCGGGTCGACGGCCGGCTGCGCGTCCAGGGCGACGTGTTCGCCGCCGGCGATGTCGCCGCCGCCCATGCCGACCCCTGGCACCAGGTCGTCCAGAGCTGCCAGTTCGCCACCCCCATGGGCAAGGCCGCGGGCCACAACGCCGCCGCCGACCTGCTCGGCGTGCCCCTGGTGGACTTCACACCCGATCCGTACGTGACCTGCCTGGACCTCGGCTCCGCAGGTGCCGTCTTCACCACGGGGTGGGACCGGCAGGTGCAACTCGACGGCGTGGAGGCGAAGAAGCTGAAGGACACGATCCTGGACGTCATCCACCCTCCGCTCGACGACGCGGAGGAGATCCTCCGGCAGGCCGGGCAGCAGAGCAACGGTGTGAGCGGCTGAGACGACCGCGCCGGAGAGGAGCCGGTGCCGGTGCCCGACACCGGCCCTTTCACCTGGTGGGGGATTCGACCAGTGGAGTCGGTGTCCTCATCGAGAAGACGCCCCGGTTGGCATATCTCGCCCCAGAAGGCATACCCGTCCGTCCCCCCACCATTCATGGAGTCATTTCATTTTGCCGCAATGGCTATTCGGATAGTCATTTGTGGGCGTTTTAAGTTCTTATTGTTCGGACTTTGTTGAGATATGCGCCACTCGTACGCATAAAATTAGCGTAGGAGGCGATGGCGGCATGCCGGGCATTGATGACTATCAGCCGGGATGGCCAGCATGGATCGAGCTGGTCAGCCCCGACGTGGACGGGTCCAAGAGGTTCTACTGCGAACTGTTCGGATGGGGCGTCTACGATGTGACGATCCCGGGCCTGACCGACCTGTCCATGTTCACCCTCGGCGATCTGGGCCCAGAGGTCCTCGGGATGCAACCGCTCGCCGACAGCGCGCAGTATCCGTCCTGGCTCTGCTACTTTCGCGCCGGCGACCTGCGGGCGACCGCGCAGGCGGTGGTGGACGCGGGCGGTCAGGTGCTGTCCGACACCATCGATGTCGCGGACCTCGAACAGGTCGCGATGTTCGGCGACCGCGAGGGGGCCGATTTCGCCGTCGTGCAGCCCCGGCGGCTGCACGGCGCCGCGGTCATCGATGAGCCTTCCGCCGTCTGCTGGGTGGAGTTCGCCTGCCGCCGGCCCGAGCAAGCACGCGCCTTCTACGAGCAGGTGTTCGGCTGGCAGACCGTGGAGCGCCGTTTCCGCGACCGCCCCGTCACCGCCTGGGAGGTCGACGGGAACGTGGTCGCAAGCGTGATCGAGATGGACGAGTCGTTTCCGGCGGGCTACCCGCCCCACTGGTTTCCCTGGATATGGGTCGAGGACTGTGACGCAACGGTCAGCCGGGCCGAGGCGCTGGGCGCCAGCATCCGTTTCGGCCCGACCGACGAGGAGCAGGTGGCAAAGGGACGCATGGCGTTCATGACCGACCCCGCCGGCGCCCGCTTCGCCGTCATCACCCCGCACGGCGACTGGATGGGCAACAGGCTGCATTCCATGCCGCATTACCCGCCTGGTGCAGGCCGTCCAAAGCTGTGGGAGAAGCTGGGCATCCGCCACCGCGCGCGGCGATAGCCTCGGACGGCCCGTCGCGGAGCGGCCCGGTTCGATTCCAATCGGCCTGGTGGTGACGGGCTAGAGCATGGGTATGTCCAAGGCTCACCGTGGGGCGTAGACGTTCACGGCCGGGGGAGCGGCGAACGCGGCCGGGTCGGCGCGGCCGGTGGCCACCAGAACGAAATCGTGCGGGTCACCCCGCAGATCAGGGCCGCCTTCGCCGATGTGGAAGGTGCCCAGACCGTCCAGGAGCAGGCGGGCGGGGCCCCAGCCGCGCCGGTCGAGGAGAAGGGCCAGCCAGCGTACCGACGCCTCCAGGCCGGGGCCTCGCGCCGGCGGCATGCCGAGGGCGGCGCGGATGTCGTCGGCGTGCACGTACGTGTCGTGCCAGAGGCTGAGGACGCTGTCGCCGACGGTACGGCCGGGCACCGGGCCGGGCTGTGACCAGGTCCGTTCGTCCAGGCGCTCCAAGAGGGCCCGTACGCCCTGCGCGGCTTCGCGCAACGTTCGGGCGGCCTCCCGTGGACGGAGGTCGCGGTGCGCCGCCGCCTGCTGGTCGGGGGTGCGGTGTCCGGCGCGCCGGTCCCGGACGTCGGTGGCGCCTCCGAGTACGTGCCCGGCCACGTCGCGGACCCGCCACCCCGCGCACCGGGTGCCGGTGTCCCACCCGTGGGACGGGAGAGTGGCGATCAGATCGGCGAGGGCGCCGTATTCGGCGATCAGGCCGTCGATGATCTGGGCCGGGGCGGGGTCCGTCATGCCGCCGGTTCCTTCGTCAGGGCCGCGGCGAGGCCGGCGATCGGTTCGAGGTAAGGGGCGGGGTCCAGCGCGCCGATGCGCAGGATGATGTGCGTGGCTCCCGCGTCGACGTACTCGCGGAGGCGGGCGAGGCAGTGTTCGGGCGTTCCCGCGATGAACGCCTGTGACCGTCGCATCGCCTCGATCGGCGCGCCGTAGTAGGCGCGGGTGTAGGTGTCCAGCGCCTGCCGGGCCGGTTCCGCGCCGGTGCACGGCAGGACGGTGACATAGAGGCCCCCGGTCGGTGCGGTGTCCCGGCGGGGCCCGGCGGCGGTGGCCGCGTGGATCGCGTCGATGCCTTCGCGGTATTCGCGCGAAGTGGGCGGATAGGGCAACCAGCCGTCGAAGCCGGCCGCGACCCGGCGCGGGGCGGACGGCCCTCCTCCGGCCAGCCAGAGGGCGGGCCCTCCGATGCGGGCCGGACGCGGCAGGCCGTCCAGGCCGGAGAAGTGCCAGTACCGGCCGGTGAACGAGCCGGGCGGTTCCCGGCTCCACAGCGACCGCCAGAGCCGGACGGTCTCCATCAGCCGTCCCGCGCGTTCGGCGAACGGAACCCCGGCCAGGCCGAACTCCGCCGCGGTCGCCGGGTAGGGGAACCCGGCTCCCAGACCAAGGATCAGCCGGCCCTCGCTGAGCCGGTCGATCGTGGCGATCGCGTGCGCCGCGGTCAGCGGGTGCCGCAGCGGCGCGGTCAGCGCGGCCGTGCCGACCGTGATCCGTTCGGTCGCGGCGGCGACGGCGGCCAGCAGCGCCAGGGGTTCCGCGCGCGGGCGGGCGACGAGGGAGTCGCCCGCCCACACCGAGTCGAACCCGAGCCGTTCGGCGCGCTGGGCCAGCCGGACGAGAGCGCGTTCGTCCAGGTCGCCCGTGATGGCGGCCTCGCGGGTGGGGAGCAGCAGGCCGGCCTGGACGCGGGCACCGGGGCTCACGCGTCCGCCAGCAGGTCGCGTGCCAGTTCCGCCGGGGCGGTGACCATGGCGTCGTGTCCCACGTCCAGGACGGTGGTCTCCCATCCGAACTCGGCGGCGATCTT
This sequence comes from Actinomadura sp. 21ATH, assembly GCF_041951345.1. Lineage (NCBI taxonomy): Bacteria > Bacillati > Actinomycetota > Actinomycetes > Streptosporangiales > Thermomonosporaceae > Actinomadura > Actinomadura sp. 21ATH. Next base: position 278,573 of record NZ_JBGNUR010000008.1, read on the forward strand.
GGGGAACGGCATGGGGCCGCCGGGCGTGCACAGCACGGCGCGGCACGGGACGGAGTCGACGGCCCCGGTCAGCCGAGTGGGGACGGAGAACGTGCGCCGGGGGTGGGGCGTCAGCAGCGGCTCCAGCCAGGCCGCCTGCTCCGGGACGGTGACCCCGGCCATCGCGGCGGGCGGGGCGGGGATCGTGCCGCCGGCGGTGACCGAGTCCATCCAGTCGAGGAAGAACCGCGGGGCACGGTCGTGCAGGGACTCGCCGTCCCGTCCCGCCCAGCCGTCGACCAGGACGAGACGGCCGATCCGGCCGGGCTCCCGGTCCGCCGCCTCGCGGACGACGAAGCCGGAGTAGCTGTGCCCGACGAGGACGACGTCATGGAGGTCCTCGTACCTGAGCAGGTTCACGATGTCGTCGACGTGGGTGCGCAGCCCGATGTCGGGGCTGTAGAGGTGGACGCGCTCACCGAGTCCGGTCAGGGTCGGGACGTGCACGCGGTGCCCGGCCGCGCGCAGTTCCGCGGCCACGTCCCGCCAGCACCAGCCGCCATGCCAGGCGCCGTGGACCAGAACGTACGTCGTCATCAGAACGCCGCCCCTTCGCTCTCGTGCGCGGCGGCGCGCCGCCGCCACTCCTCGAAACGCGCGCCCGCCCGCTCGGTGGACAGCCCGAGCTGCCGGCACATCTGGTGGAAGTCGAAGAAGAACCGCTCGTGCGCGATCAGGCCGTCCCGGACGGTCCAGTGGCAGGCGAAGGGGAGGGTGTAGGAGCGGCCGGTGGGCTCGATCCCGGCCAGCGGCCCCTTCATGGTCGCGCCGATGGTCCCGGCTCCGGCCACCCGGCCGCCGGCCTGGTGCAGGTATTCGAGCTCGACGCGGTAGTCGGGGAAGGCGCCCAGGAACGCGGTGAACTGCCTGCGGGCCTCCTCGGTGCCGCGCGCGACGGCCTGGAACGCGACCGTCTCGAACACCACGTCGGGCCGGCAGTACGCGAGCGACGCGGGGACGTCGGCGCGGCTCTTGGCCTCCGCGTAGGCGCGGACGACGTCCGCGGGATCCACCGGGTGGGTTGTGTTCTCCTGCATGTCTCTCGTCTCCGTAGTGATGTGGCGACCGGCGGGGGGCCGGCCGCTCGGCCGAGGGTGGCGTCAGGCCGGATCGGCGATCTTCAGGACGACCTTGCCGGTGGTGCGCCCGGTCTCGATGAGGGCGTGCGCGGCCGCGGCCGCATCCAGCGGGAACGTGCGCTCCAGGTGCACCCTGAGGCGCCCGTCGCGGACCAGCCGCGCGAGGGCCTCCAGCCCGGCTCCGTCCGGATCGACCAGGTAGGCCGCCGCGCGCACGCCCAGTTCGGCGGCGCGCTCGGCCAGCCCCGGGGTCCAGGCGCCCTGGCCGCTGACCAGGATTCCGCCGGGACGCAGGCATTCCAGCGCTTCCAGCCCGTGGTCGCCGCCGAACATCTGGACGACCGCGTCCACGTCCCGGACGGCCGCGGCTACCTTGGTGGTGGTGTAGTCCACCGTCTCATCGGCGCCCAGTTCGCGCAGGAAGGAATGCTTGGCCGCGCTCGCCGTCCCGATCACGTGGGCGCCCAGGGACTTGGCGATCTGAACGGCGAGATGCCCGACCCCGCCTGCCGCACCCGAGATCAGCACCCGCTGCCCCGGGCCGACCCGGGCGACCTCGGTGAGCATCTGCCAGGCCGTCAGCCCCGCCAGTGGCAGCGCGGCCGCCTCCTCGAAGCTCACTCCCGGGGGCATCGGCGCCAGGTGCCGGGCGGGGGCGGTGACGTACTCGGCGTAGCCGCCGGCGGCCCGCGGGAACCACGGCATGCCGAAGACCGCGTCACCCGTCCGGAAGCGGGTCACGCCGTATCCGGTCTTGTCCACCACACCGGCGACGTCCCAGCCGTTGATGAACGGCAGGTCCAGCACCCGGTTGTAGGCGAGGCCCTGACGCGTGTAGACGTCCACCGGATTTACCCCGGCCGCGACCGTCCGGACCCGGACCTCACCGAAGGCCGGCTCCGGCGGCCGGGTCTCGACCAAGGTCATCGTCTCGGCGCCGCCCCACTCGTCCTGCCTTATCGCGCGCATCGCCGTCCGCCCTTCCACCCAACAGGATCTCGTTCCGCCCAACTTACATACATTTAGAATGTATGTAAATGAGCCGGGTCCGCCGCCGGCCTGTACCGGTGTGGGAAGAGCTGCTATCGACGCTGGTCAGCGGTGTGGGCGCAGCCTGAGGGTGCGCGTCCCGCGACCCCGGTCAGCATCGCCTCAAGCTGGCGGACGGTGTCGTCCCGCATGGCATCCGGATCGTCGGCACGGGCGATGTCCAGCGCGCTCTCGCACATACCCCCGTACAGCAGCGAGGTGAGCGGGTCCAGCGGACGCTCGGGAAGGCAGCCCGCCTCCATCGCCATGGCCAGCCCGATGCGCATCTGGCCCTTGCAACCCGCCTGGAGGTCGCGAATCACCGTCCAGCCGAGGGCGGCGGGCGCCTCCACCAGGGTGATCCGCCGCACGGCGGGATCCGCGGACGCCTCCAGCATCGCCCGGCAACCCGCCACCAGCCCGTCCCAGGCGTCCCGCTCGGCACGGAAAGCCCGCCGCACCACCGTCGACAGCCCCTCCTGCTCGGCGGCGTAGACCTCGCGGAAGATCTGCTCCTTGTTCTCGAAGTGGTGGTAGAACGCGCCACGGGTCACTCTGGCCCGATCGCAGATCGCACCCAGCGAGGTGCCCGCGAACCCCTCGGCGACGAACAGCTCCCGCGCCGCCGCGACGAGCGTCGCCGTGGTGGCCCTCGTCCGCTCCTGCTGAGTCCGGCGCTCCCGGGAACCGCGCCGCGTCCCCTCCGCCCCCGCCCTGGTGCCCACCCGCTGATCCTTCCGTTTTGCCTACCCCGGAGCCTAGTAAAGGCGGAGCGAGAGCGTCGCTCCGCGGCGCGGGCCGTACGGCTCCAGGGCGGACGCCGAGAGCTGACCGCACGCTCCCCGATAGCGCGAGGCCGAGCGGCACGAGGCACGGGTCGCGGCGCTGGCGCGTGCGGATGCGCGCGTGTGGGCCTGCGCGCTCGACGTGCGCAAGCACCCGCGGCGCCTGGTCATCTGGGCCACCTCCATGGAACGGGCGGACATGCCCGGCAACCAGGCATCGGGGACCGAACGACTGCTGTCGGACGTCCCGGCCCGAGAGGTGCAGGCCGCGCTCGAACGCGAACGCGCCGAGCACCCCGGCACCGTCGTCGAGTGGGGTGCGGTGACGCGGGGGACGCTCGGCCGGCGGGGCGACGCGGTATCGGCCTGGGCCGCGTTGACGGGAGTCCGGATCGTCCTCGACCCCGCGCCGGAACGAGATTCCAGGGCAACGCTCCAGAGTCGCTATGGCGGCAGCGGCAGCGGATTCGGTACGTCCAGCAGAAGGTTCGGCGGTTACGGCGGTGGAGGCGTCGGCGGGGGCGGTGACGGCGGAGGAGGCGGGGGCGACGGCGGGGGAGGTGGATGAACGCGCCGGCTCGGACGAAGCCGTCCTGTCCCGCCACCAGCCGACGCGCCCCGGTCGCCCCCGCCCAAGTACCGGGACTCATGGGGTGGGGGTGCGGCGGTGCCCCGCGCTGACCGGCTCGCCCTTAGCTGACGACCGGACACAGCACGCGTCGGCCGGGTGATGTCCGCGTGCGAGCCCTCGCAGGGCAGGCGCCCGTCGCCCGGGCAGCGCGGGCGGTCGCGGTTTCGCGTCTCGTCCCGAGAATGGCGGGCTTCGCGATGGACGCAGGTTCTTACCCCGGCGGGCATGCCGGTGTCCGCCCGAGGCCGGGCCCGGCCATGTTTTCTCAACGTACCGGTCCATGCGCGTTGGGTGACGGATCCTGGAACGGCACTGGTGATGGGCGAGACGGGGAGCCGATGCGTGGCAGGGTCCGGGTAGACGGGGATGTCAGCGGCCAGATGGTCGTCGGTGACCGCAACGTGGTCGTCAACGCGCACGGGTCGACGGTGTCGGTCGGAGCCGGGAAGGTGCCGCGGATCCGGTCCCGGACCGAGCCGGTGCACGCTCACGCACCTGATCCGGACGACCGGTTCGTCGGACGGGACCGCGAGCTGCAAGAGATGGCGACCCGGCTCGGCGGAGGACGGTCTGTGGTCGTGCACGGCGCGCCGGGCGCGGGCAGGTCGGCGCTGGTGCGCCAGGTCGCGGCGGCGTGGGACGGCGACGTGGTCTGGATTAACGGGGCGGGTCAGGCGTGTGAGGACGTCGTGCAGCGGATCTTCGAGCTCTGCTACGACGTGGAGGACTACCGGCCCGCTCCCGCGCGGCTTCGCGAGCTCATGCGCTCGATCCAGGCGCTGATCGTCGTGGACGACTTCGCGGGGAAGGCCAAGGACCTCGCCGACCTGGCGGAGACGGTGCCGCAGGGCCGCCTGCTGGTGAGCACGGCCGGTGCCGTCGAAGACGGCGGCACATGGCCGCTGGAGCTGGGCGGGCTCGCTGAGCAGGACGCTCTGGCGCTGGTCACCGCCAGGCTCGGACGGGAGCTGGACGAGCCGGAGCTGGACGCCGTCCGCTGCGTGTACGAGGCCTGCCATGGGCATCCGGGCATGCTGGTGCAGGCCGCGGCGGCGCTGGAGGCGGGGCGGGCCGAGGCGCTGGGCAGCGACCCGGTCGTGCTGCGCGAGGCGCTGGTGGCCGGGCTGGACGCCGAAGCCCGGGCCGCGCTGCAGGTTCTGCGGGCCCTGCCCGGCGTGCCGGTCGGACCTGAGTTGCTGGGCGTGCTGGCGGGTGGCCCGGCCGATGCCGCCGAGCTGGAACGGCTCGGCCTGGCCGTGGCCGGGCCGGGCGGTCACCTGCTCGCCGCGGGCTTGGAAGGCGAGGCCGACCCGGGCGGATACGCCGAGGCACTCACCGAATGGGCGCGGGCGGCGGCGCCGCGCACGACGGCGGCCGCGGGGCCGGTCGTCCTGGCCGTTCTGGCCGCCGCTGCGCAGCGCGGCGACGATGCGGCGGCCTGCCGGCTGGCCAGGGTCACCGCGCCCGCGTTCAACCGGAGATTGCGGTGGGGCACCTGGCGGCGGGTGCTGAGCATCGGCCTGGACTGTGCCCGGCGGAGCGGGTCGGCGGCCGACGTGGAGTACTTCGAGCAGGAGGACCGGGCGAGGCGCCGCGCGCTGGGCATGCTGGCCGGCCTGACGGCGGGGGCCGCGGCCGGCGGCGCGACGCTCGCGGCGCCTGGCGTGGCGACTTCCGGCGCGCAGGTGCCGGGCGCGGCCGCGCTGGCGCATCCGGGCATCATCGCGGCAGTGGCCACCGCGGTGGTGGCGGCCGCGGTCGCGGGCATCGTCGCCACCCGCGGCGACCGGGAGGACCCGATGTCGGCACCGGAACCGGTCGCCTCCAGCGTGCCCCCGGCCCGGCATCCCGCGACGACCGATGCCTCCCCGACGAGGACTCCTCGTTCCCCGGCCCCGCAGGGCCCCGGGCAGGTCGTCGCGCACCCGACGGTGCTCGCGCCGGGCGACATGCTCACGGTGACGGCGACGGGTTTCCGGCCGCGCCAGCCACTGCACTTCGAGGGCCTGGCCGCTCTGGACGGCGGCTGGAACGGAGTCCGTCCCGCCACCACCGACGACCAGGGCCGCGCCGAGATGCGGACCAAGGTGCACGCGCCGCCCGACGGCCGGTACCGCATCCATGTCTACGACGTCCTCACCCACCTCACTCCCGGCACCTGGGTACGGGTCCAGGGCGCGGACCGCCGCACCGACGCCGGAGCGGGCACCGGCGATGCCTCCACGCCGCCGCTCGGGCCGCTGGCCATGCGCGTCGATCCGCCGACTCCCGAGGCCGGACATGACTTCACCGTCGACGCCTCCGGTTTCCAGCCCGGCGAGCCGGTGCACCTCAGCGGTCCAGGGATCACCGTCACCGAGGCCGCCCACGGCCGGGGCCGGTCGGCTCCCGTGGCCGACGACCAGGGCCGGGTCCGGCTGACGGCCAAGGCCCCGTCCGAGCCGGGCGAGTACCCGCTCACCGTGACCGGCCAGCGCAGCGGGCGCACCGTCCGGCAGCAGCTCACCGTTGTCGGCCCCGGCACCACATGATCAGAGAGGCAGGACCATGGCAGGCGGAGACGACTACGACGTCCACATCGGCGGGCCGGTGTCGGGCCAACTCGCCATCGGCCCCAACAACACCATCACCTCCAGCGGCACCGTGGACGTGTCCGCCCTCGGCCGTTTCACCGAGGCGGTCGCGCAGGCACTCCCGACCCTGGAACTGGACGACGAGCAGAAGCAGCAGGCGCTCGACCTCATCGAAGAGATCGCCCGGACCGCCCAGGCCCCTCAACCCGACCACGCCAGGCTCCGCACCCTCGGCCACTCTCTCCGCACGGTCCTGGAGAACGCCGCAGGCAGCGCCCTCATCCCCGCCCTGCAAGCCCTCTGGCCATGATCACAAAGGCCGGCTCGCCGAGGCCCAGCGACTCAACGTCCAACTCCGCCAGGAACGCCCGCCCCTCGCGCAGCGGTTCGTCGCGGCCGGTGGCCTGGCCGGAGTCCCCAGGTGGCGGCGAGCTGGTCGAACAGCTCGGTGAGGAACCGCGCCGACTCACCGGTCCAAGGCCGTCCGGCCGCGCGGTCACGGGCGAAGCCGCGCAGCATGGCGGTGGTGTCGGGCGGCGGGAGCGGCCTGCCGGGCGGCTGGGCAGCACCCGCGGCAACGTGTGGGGTCACCGCCAGGCGGCCGGATCGGTGGGGAGGCGGCCGAGGCCGGGCAGGAACCGGCCGACCCGGGCGGCGTAGGCGGCGTAGGCGTCGCCGTGGACGGTCCGCAGGTAGGGCTCTTCGACGGCGCGGACCTGCATCTGGATCGCCACGACCGTCACCACCAGACCGGCCAGCGCGATGGCGTTGGGTACCATCGCGGCCAGCCCGGTGGCGGTGGCGATCATCGCGGTGAAGTTCGGGTTGCGGGCCAGCGCGAACGCGCCGGCGGTGACCAGGTCGGTGCGCTCGTCGTCTTGGACGCCGATCCGCCAGGAGGCGCCCATCGAGGTCTGCGCGGCCAGCGTGGCCCCCACCCCGGCCACGGCCAGCACGACCCCGGTCGCGTGAACCGCGGTGTGGTCCAGGGCGGCGACGGCGGGCAGGCCGACCAGCGCGGCGACCGGGCCGGCAGCGCCGATGAGCAGCGCACCGACGAACAGCACCCGGGCCCACCATTGCGTACTGCCCTTGGCCAGGCCGCCGCCGCGGAACCCGGTGTCGCCGGTGCGGCGCCACTGCGTCCAGGTGCGCCACCCGAACGCCAGAGCGGCCCAGACCAGATAGATGACCAGCGCGGCGATCGCCACGATGTCCTCCGAGTTGATTGAAGGGGGGAGAAAGCAGGGGCGGCGTCAGGCGCAGCAGGCGCACCCGGGCGGGCAGGACGCGCAGCCGTCGCCGGTGCCGGTGGCCGCTGCCGCGGTGGCGCCGGCCGGGGCGGGGACGGCGCAGCAGGCGTCGCCGCGCCAGGCCTCGCGGCCTTCCTTGATCGCGACGGCGGCGATGACCAGCGCGGCGATCGGGTCGGCCCAGGCCCAGCCGAACAGGCTGTTGACCGCCAGGCCGATCAGCAGCACCGCCGACAGGTAGGTGCACAGCAGGGTCTGCTTGGAGTCGGCGACCGCGCTGGCCGACCCCAGCTCGCGGCCGGCGCGGCGCTGCGCGTGCGACAGGAACGGCATGACCGCCAAGCTCAGGGCGGCCAGTACCAGCCCGGCCGAGGAATGCTCGGCCTCGCCCGACCCCAGCAGGGTGCGGGCCGAATCGACGGTCACGTAGGCGGCCAGCGCGAAGAACGAGAGCGCGATGATCCGCAGTGCGCGCTTCTCGCGCCGCTCCACCAGTTCGGGGGTCCGGGCGGCGAACTGCCAGGCGACCGCGGCCGCCGAGGCGACCTCGATCACCGAGTCCAGCCCGAACGCCACCAGCGCGCCCGAGGAGGCGATCGTCCCGGCGCCGATCGCGACGACGGCCTCGATCACGTTGTAGGTGATCGTGGCCGCCACCAGCAGCCGCACCCGCCGCGCCAGCACCGCCCGCCGCCGCGGCGAGGGGCCCAGCGACAGCGCGGTCACGCCCGCACCTGCGCATCCGGAGTGCAGACGCCCACCTGCGCGCCGCCGGCGGCGGTGCCGTAGGTGGGACACAGCGCGACGGCGCGGTCGGTGGCCGACAGCAGATGCTCAGCCGAACGCAGCAGGTCCAGCAACTCGGGAGCGGCGATGAAGTAGAACGACTGGCGGCCCTCGGCACGGTAGTCCACCAGCTTGCAGCCGCGCAGGCAGGCCAGATGCTTAGAGATCGTGGACTGCGCCAACCCCAGCTCACGGGTCAGGTCCACCACCCGCGCCTCCCCGCGCGCCAGCCGCTGCACGATCGACAACCGCACCGGATCGGCGAGAGAGTAGAACAGCGCCGCCGCCGGCGCCAGCCCGTCCAACGAAGTCATTCCACAATCGCGATCAATCGCCATAACGTGATGATATGTCCGTCATGGGATTCGTCAATCCCCGGCGTCCCCGGGCAGGGACGCCGTCTCCTTGCACGGTCGAGTTCAGGCGGGCGCCACGACCTGTGCCTCGCAGGCGAGGCACATCAGTGTGTGCTCCACCACGTGGCCCTGCTCGAACCGCTGACCCAACTCGACGGCGTACTCGTCGCACTCAGGGCACGTCCAAGGGCCGGACTCGTCCTGCTTCGCCGAACGGATGATGTGATTCCACTCATCGTCATTCATTCCGGGATCCTACGGCTCTCCGGGGCGTCGGCTGAGGCTGAGATGCCGGCTCCCATGAGCGACGGCCTCGTGTACGCCGGCCTCGCGGGCACCGTAGGACGGGCCGATGCGCTGGCCGATCTGCACAGGTGCCGGGTGAGGCTTTAGCGTGCGCTTTCACTCCGGATGCGTTCGCGCCCCTCATATCCCTTCGTCCATAGCTGAACTCCCCAAGGACGGGGGCTACGGCTGACCCAGCCCTGGAAGCGGCGCACGGCGACGTGCTCGGACAGCAGCCAGGCGTCGAAGGGGCTGGACGCCTCGGGCACCGGGGCAAGTCCCTCGATCCCGTCCGTCATCGCCGTCCCGGCGCGGCCGGGCACCCACGCTTCGAGGCTGCCGGCGGGCCAAGGGTCCCAGGAAGCCACCATGTCCATGACCGCGTGTCCCTCGATCAGATGCGACAGCGACGAGGCGACCTCGATGAACCGCCCGTCGACGCCGGCCCATCGAAAGGCCCAGCCCCGCCCGACGGCCCGCACGTCGTCGTACAGGTTGAAGTCCCACTCCCGGAGCAGATCGTGCCGTCGGCCACCCAACAACACCGACCGTCGCACGCCATAGCGCAGTCCGCCGTACCTTGCCCGGAACGCTTCGCGACCGGCCACTAACTCATACGGGGCCAGAACCGTCCGCCCTTGCCCGTCACTCACCCGCAGGGGATCGCCGGGCACCTGAAACGCGGTCGCAGACTCCCGGTGTCCGGCACGGCTCAGGAAAACGCGCGCCCGCTCGGACAGATCGGCAGGGTCGTCAAGAATGTGCACATGAGCTTCCTCGAAGACGTGTTCCGGCATGCTACTGCCACGGCCGGATCCATCTCAGACCGCCGTTTCACGGCGGCCGCGAGGGCGTGAGGCGAGTTAGGTTCCCTACCAGGGTGCGATAAGCCGCAAGTTCAGGCCATCTGTGCAGGTCACAGTATGCGTACGCCGCCCGCTCACCGGGCGGGCTTCAGTCCGGGCACGTCGGGATAAGAGCGGCATACCGTGCGGCAGAGCGGCGAGATAATCGCGCGGCCGGCGGGGGTCGGGGGGCGTTGCGCCGACCGGCTGGTCACGCTCCGCGCCCGCTTGCGGCTCGTGGCACTCCGGTTAACGGCGCCCGTCGTGGCCCGGGAGTCTGGCTGTTCAGTCTCGGCGTGCTTGGGCCAGGAGCTGGCGGGCCAGAGCGGCGCTGCGGGTGGCGGCTTGGGCGTGGGAATCGTCGTGGATGGCGATGATGTCGCGGACCGGTGGTGGGGTCGAGGTTGGCGTGTCCATCACCGTCAGGCTCGGCAGCGCTGCCGTCCTTTGTCCTCTCAACGGCCGACGCGGCTCCGGGGCGCGGGCATCTGGAGCCGGTCTGGTGGAGCCGTCACTTGTCGGCGCCCGCTGGTCCGGAGGTGCGCCGACGTTCCGCCCGGGGATGGCAGGTGAATCGTCGAGCGCGGCACGGTAGGTGGCCGGACCGCCGGGTGGAGTTGGCTTGCTGGCCAGCTCGGCCAGAAGGAGATCGGCGTCGGCGGCGGGTGGCGCGAGGTCGGCTTCGGTGGTGCGGGGCCGCCGCGGCGGCCACGGGTGGACCATTCGGCCTCGCCGTACCGCTGCTCGCGCTCGAGCACCACCGCGTACTCGCCGCATCGAGCTCGGGTCCCCGTTCAACGCAGCCTGCGGATGCTCCGGCCGCGGGCCCGACCGTCTCACCGCAGCACTCTCACGAAGCCTTGCGCCAGGAGTCGATTGTGATCGCCTTTCGGTGCGACTTAACCAGTATCTTTCAGGGCATGGATTGTTCCCCGCGTGCGCGGGAAGCGATGGCGGTGTTGCAGTGGCAGGTCAAACGGCCGGCCTGCGTTGCCGGCGGGCCGAGTGGTGGACGGCTTCACCGAACCCAGTGGGCAGTAATTGTGGTGTTACGCCGACCCGGCCGACATTTCCGTGCGCCGCGGTTTAGTGACATGTCGATCGGCCCGGGCCGCCTCAGTTTGGCTTTGGCAGCGTCACGCCCGCAGGCGGCTTCCCCTCGCTGTCGAGCGGAATTCCCGTAGCGGGTCTCTCCCATGTTTGCGGCTGAGCGAGGTCGACTCTGCCGCCGGAGAACACCGCGCCCCAGAGGTAGTGATCTCCGAGTCCGGTAGGGGTCGCGGGCCGGTCTGCCAGACTGATCGGATGAAGCGGACGAAACGCCGGGTGCTGCTCTGTGTGGTGCCGGCCGTCCTGGTGGTCGGTTCCCTGATCGGCGTGTTGATCTGGATCGATCGCGGCTCGGAGAAGGAGCAGTTACCCGAGGTGGTCCGGGTGCCCGGGCTGGGCGGGGAGGCTCTGGCCTTCATCGACGGCAGGACGCTGGTGGCTGCGGCGCGGCCGGCGTCTTTGATAGTTCGCAAGTTCGACCGCCTGCCGATGCGCTCCTCGCTCGACGTGCGGATTCCCGACGAGGTGTCACTGCCCTGGCCCAAGATCCACCAGGACAGGCCACGGAGCCTGGGCCTGGGCGTGCGGGACATGGCGGTCGGTCCGGGCGGCAGGACCATCGCCGTCGCCGGGAACGCGGGACCCACCCCGGAACGCAAAGAGAAGCTGTGGGGCGGCGTTACGTTGCCCACCGGCGGGCTCCCGTACGGTGTGGCCCGCCTGTGGGACACCGGCGCCCGCAAGTGGGGCGCCGCGTGGCCGGCATACGAGCAGAGCGCCAACGCCATCGACATCAGCCCGGACGGCAGGCTGGTCGCCATCGGCGCGGAGACCTTGGAGATCCGGGAGGCCGCGACCGGCAGGCTCGTCCGCGACGGCTCGTCCTTCCAGCGGGACGGCGCCCCCGATTCCCCCATCACTCGCGCCTTCCACGTCGCCTTCAGCCCGGACGGCAGGACCGTGGCGGCAGGCAGTGTCCGCGAGGTGATGCTCAACGATCTGGTGACGGGACGGGCCGCCCCGCTCAACAGTGCACCAATGGTCCAGGAATGCGCCGAGGCGCTCGCGTTCAGCCCGGACGGCAGGCTTCTGGCCACCGTGGGTCAAGGCATCCTGCGCCTGTCGGACACCCGTACCCGGACGCCGGTGGCCGACCTGACCGCAGGCGACGGCAACATGGTGGCGTTCAGCCCGGACGGCCGGTTCCTGGTCACGGTCAGCAACGTCCACGGCACCGCCCGGTTGTGGAACGTCGCCACCCGCAGGCAGATCGCGGTGTTCCCCTCGCCGCCGGGCGGCCTCGGCTCGCTGGCGTTCAGCCCGGACGGGACCACCGTCGCGCTCAGTTCCACTTCCCCGAGCGTGCTGATGTGGAACGTCACGCGCTACACACGTCCGCGGTGACGCCAGCGCGGTGCCCCACCCCAGACCCGGCAGATGCCGTCCCGTTGGTCAGCTGTGATCCTGCCGCCCCTGGACCGACGATGAGCGCCGCCGGGTCTCGGTGATGTGGAGGCTGATGTACCGGGTGAGGATCAGCGGGTCTTGAGGGTTGTCGGCTTGGAAGCTTACGCGTCGCAGCAGCTGGACGTTGTCGAGCGTGATGCCCTCGCGGGCGAGGACGAAGATGAGGGCGAGGAACGCGGCGCGGGCGTTGCCATCGTCGAATGGGTGAAAGAAGCAGACGTCGAGATAGGTGCGTGCGGCCCGGGCGGGCAAGGGGAGCGGCCGCTCACTGTCGTAGGCGCTCTGCGCGAGGCAGCGGTCGAGGCGGGCACGGGTGTCGGGAGCGATGCCATAGCGCTCCCTGCCCCGTTTGGCGAAGGCGGGCGAGTGGCGGAACGCGGGGGGTTCGGGAGTGCCGAGGACGTGCTGCTGCCAGGCCTGTAGCCGCTCGAAGCTGAGGGCAGAGCCGCGCGCCGCGTCCGCCCGGGCCGATGCCAGCGCGGCGAGGAGGCCTTCGACACGGGCGGGGTCTATGGCGCCGTCGAAGGAGCGGATGTCTTCTGCGGCACCGTCGCGGCACGGGACGACGGGACCGTGCCCGCTGCTGTCCGCGGCGTCGTGCCACGGCACCGATTCACGGACCGCGAGCCAGCGTTGGAGGTGGTCCGGTGCGGGCTCGGTGGGAGGCTGGGCGGCGTCCCATCGCAGGGACGCCGCGAGCCGTTCGGCAACGTCGTCGACCAGCACCGTGTCGGGACTGGTCCAGCTTTCGAATCGCCCGCCGATCGCTTCGGCGACCAGAGTCTCCGCGACGTCGACCGGGACGTGCCAGCGCTGGAGGAACCAGGCGAGTACCTGCTGGCAGTGCCCGTACCAGCCGCTGCCGTGGCCGGTGCGGTCCACGACCTGCCAGATCAGGTTCCGGGCGGCCTTCTCCCACAGGATCCGCTGGTCGCCGATGCCGGCCGGTTCCAGCGGGTAGGCCTCGAACCGGTCGGCGAGGCTTTCCAGCCACGCTCGCCACTCGCACAGTGCCGCCACGACACGGCTGAGCGTCTCCTGCGGGGTGGTGATCGAGTCGCGCGGGCAGCACCAGCTGCCTACCGGGCCACCGTCGAAGTCACCTTCGTCGTGGCCCCAGCGCCAGCCCACTGCCCAGTGGCCGTAGTGCTCGGCGAGGGCGTGTGACATGGCGTCCGCCCACAGCTTGCCCTCGCCGCCGGCCCACTTGATCACCCCAGGGTCGGCGGGGGAGGCATCGGGACGGCGAGGCACACGGGAGGCCGGCCCGAGCGAGTTCACCACCTGCGCGGCCGAGGCGGGATCGAACCGATGACGGGAGGGATCCACCTCGTCCCACGTCAGAAATCCGGGAGCCAGATCAGCGATCACCGCTCAAGCCTGTCACGCCGGCCCAGCACTCAGGCAAAGGATTTCCATCGGCACCCGGGCTCGACGCCGTCCATCGTGCCTATCGGCGATCGCACCGCTGGCGCCCGCCGGGCCAGCACTCCAGCCCATCCAATCCAGGTGACCGCCGCGTGCACCGGGCGCCAGCAGCGGTGCCCCAACGGACGCGGCGTGTTCGGCGGGCGCGGTGGCCTCCCGGCTGCCGCCGGGCGGGGCGGTGGGCCGGACGATCGCGGTGGGGGACAGCTCGTCCATCCGGCGGATCCTGCCGGTGGCGCCCTGACCCGGGGCGGGTCAGCGGTCGGGGGCGGGGTTGTCGGGCGAAGGATGCGCGCAGGCTGGCTCCGTAGGCGTCGGTCTGCTTGACGATGACCTCGCCGGCGGGTGGCGCGGGCCAGATCTGGAGGAGGTACTTTCTCGACGATCTCGTGCAGGACCCTTCGTTCGCGGGTGGTGTCGCGGCCGCGGGCGTGTGCGCGGACCCGGTAGGGGCCGGGTCCCAGCGCGGTGGCGGGCGGCAGCGGGCCGGATTGCTCCAGCATGTGCGCCGCGGCCGCCAGCAGCCCGGGCATCCGGTCGGGGCGGGTGGCGCTTATGGGGGCGGGTCCGGCTGTGAGTGGTAGGCGGCGGCGAGGTGGTCGTGGAGTTCGGTGTGCTGGAACTGGTAGATCGGGCCGACGGCCCGCAGCAGCCCCAGGCGGTGCGCGTCATCGAGGAACACCATCAACGACTGCGGCAGCCGCCGCCAGAAGGTGACGGCCAGATACGCGGGCCACGCGTAATGATCTGCGAACGCGAGCCCCAGCGCGAGCCCGCCCGCGCCCCCCACCGTGAGCCCGCCCGCGAGGCCCAGGGTGAGGAACACGAGCCCGCCCATGAGCCCGAATGCGCAGAGGCGCAGTAGGTTCAGGGCACGGTCCGCGCGCCAGGCGGAGATAGGTGTATTCGAACCTCCTGTGGCCGCCGGAGTCTCTGCCCAGTTGATAAAGGTGAGCCCGACCGCAGCCCGATCATGAGCACAAGCGCGAGACGCCGGACCAGCAGCGCCATTCTTCCGGTGGCCTTGAAGTTCGCGTAGCCAGGCGGTTCCTGCGCCCAATCTCGACCAAAGAGCATGCCCGCGAGCCCGGCCGTGAACCCGCCCGCAAGCCCGGTGACGCGGGCCATGGGAGTGCGGATGGTGGCGGCCAGCCGCCACCAGGCCAGGTCGCGGGTGGGGACAGTGCTGAGGAGATAGGCGAGGTAGGCGAGCCAGCGGGTGGCGTAATCGGGCTCGTGGCCTTGGAAAGCGGTATGGGAAGGGTGCCGGGTGCCGGCGGGGCCTCCCCAGGGGGCCGGGGGCGGGGGTCTGCTCGACTGCTGCGCCCGCACACACGAGGCGATCGAGGTTGCGTGGGACCGAGGTCTGTTCGACATGTGGCTACGGCTCGGCTTCCAGTACCAGCCCGGTGAACACGACCGTTCGACCGAATTCACCGGCAAGTTGTTCCGCCCGGCCCGGAACCCCTGGGCGCCATCGGAGCCAGAACGCCGCGAGCGCGCGGTCGCGCCGTGGCATGGGAGGCACGGATCTCGCCGCTCCCTGACAACCTGGTGATCGCCTGTGGCGTCCTTCTCTGAACGGTCGAATCGCTGGAAGGTCTCATGGGGCGATGGGGCAGGTCCGCCGTTCGGGCTGCGGCCGCGCTCGCCCTCGTGACCGCCGTACTGACCGTTCAGGATGGGCGGGAATCGGCGGCGCCTGCGCGCTTCCGCGTCCGAGCGATTTCAACGGGGACGGGCGTGACGACATCGCTGTCGGGGCTCCGCGCGCCTCCGACGGGAAGGTGCTCGGCGCCGGTGTCGTCGACGTAATCTACGGCGGTGGCCATCGGCAGGTTCTGGCGCAGTCCGGTACGGGAATCGCGGGTGTGCCTGAGGAGAACGACGCGTTCGGCTCTGGCCTCGCCTCCGCCGACTTCGATCGCGACGGTCACGCCGATATCGCGGTCAGGGCTCGCGGCGAGGGCCGGGTCACGCTCGTGTACGGGAGCCGGAACGGGCTGGCGGGAAGGTCGGTCAAAGTCCCGACCGGCGAAGAGGACTTGCCACAATCGGTGAGCGCGGGTGATTTCGACTGCGACGGAGGTTCGGAACTCGTGGTCGGCCTTGCTGAAGAGATCCGCGTATATTCGGGCTTGGGTTCGGGCGGCCTCGGCTTCGAGCGGCTGAACACCAAGGACGACGGCTTCCCGCCTTTGGGTGGGACGGTGGAGACCCTGGTGGCGGACTTCACCGGCGATGGGTATCCCGACCTTGCCGCCTCGACGCCCTGGACGAAACCGGAAGGCGAACTGCCGTTCAATCGCCTGGCCGTATACGAAGGATCCCCTAGCGGGCTTTCCGCCGATCCTTTGCACGAGAACACGGAGGTCTCGACGACCGGGATCGCCGCGGGTGACGTCAACGGCGATGGCCACGCCGATCTGGTCGCCACCCACGTCGTGCCGGCCGTGCATGAGAGTCTCGTTCCGGGGCCGCACCGGCGCGATGTGCTGCACGTCTTCCCGGGCGGCACCGGCGGCGTGGGTGGACCGGAGACGCTGGCGGGCGTCCCCGCCGCCGACTCCCGGTCTGCAGCGGCCGCGTCGATCGCGATGGGAGACGCCGACGGTGACGGCCATGCCGACGTGGCGGTATCCAGCCGCGAGCTGGTCACCGTCCTATACGGCGGCCGGCGCGGGCTGACCACGCGAGGTGCGCGGTCGTTCCGCAGCGATGGCGGCTACGGCCATGACGTCGCCCTGGTCGGCAGCAGCGGCGGCCGGGCGGATCTGGGTGTGGTCGCGGCGCGTGCGGACGGGCGCGCCGCCCTTCGCCTTTTCCGTGGTGAAGGCGGTCGGTTCAGTAGCGCCAGGATGACGTCATCCGCACTATCCGCCACCCCTCCACCGGCCGGCCGACCGGGCACCCGAGTCCTCTTCGTCCTCCCGTAGGGCCGAATGGCGGAACTCCCTCGGCATCCTCATTTGAGGGGCGATCCCCTGGCTAGCGCCCCTTTGGAAAGCCGATGAATGCGGGCCCGAAGTTCGGGAGGGAGTCCCTCAACGACCATGGCGATGGCTTGAGCCGCGGTTGCCGCTGGTGCGACCGTTTGGGGTGAAGAAGACCTGATATCCAGTAACCCGTCGGCACTTCCGGTTCCGGATTCCGTAGTACTTCGCACGGATTATCGTCGCCCTCTGCACGGGCGGCCACGTCGGTTTTCCTCAGATCGGGGAGCAGTCAATCTCGACGGCCAGCGGCTTGCGACCCGCCAGCAACCTCCATTCGGGTCCGTTGTGCCTGCTTTCCGCCGAGCGCCAGGAGCAGGGCGGATCCGGCCAGGACCGTACCGGGGCCCGCGTGGAACCGGAAGCCGAATCGGCGACGCCAAGGTCTACCGCAACGACAGGATCCCCGAGGCGGAGACGGGCGGGATCGCCGCGTACGCCGCACGCACCAGCCTGCGGGACGCGGTCGGCGCCGAGCCGGCCCACGGCAGCTGGCTGACCGAGGTTCCGGGCACGTTGGGTGCCTGCCATGCCGGGGACGCTGTCCGGGCATCAGGTTTGACTGAAGGTGCGCCGGTAGGCGCCGGGCGTGGTGCCCAGGTGAGCGCGGAAGCGGCGGCGCAGGTTGACTGCCGAGGTGAGGCCGACGCGGGTGGCGATGGCTTCGACCGGCAGGTCGGTCTGCTCCAGCAACACCCGTGCCGCGTCGATGCGCTGGCCGAGCAGCCACCGTCCCGGGCTGGTGCCGAGTTGTTCGGCGAAGCGCCGGGCGAGGGTACGGCTGGAAAGCCCGGCGCGTTCGGCGAGGTGGGCGAGGGTCAGTCGGGTGTCGATGCGGGAGGCGGCCCACTCCAGTACGGGCGCCAACGACTCCTCAGCCCTGGCCGGTGCGGGCTGCACGGTGTACTGGAGTTGGCCGCCCTCCCGGTGCGGCGGCAGGACCATGTTCCTGGCGATCTGGGCGGCGTATGCCGCGCCGTGGTCGGAACGTACCAGGTGCAGGCACAGGTCGATGCCGGCGCCGGATCCGGCGCTGGTCGCCACGTCGCCGTGGTCCACGAAGAGCACGTCCTGGTCCACTCGCACCTTGGGGAATGCGGCGGCGAATCGGGCGGTGTCGCGCCAGTGGGTGGTGGCGTGACGGCCGCCGAGCAATCCGGCCTGAGCGAGGACGAAGGCTCCCGTGCAGATGGCGACGATCCTCGCTCCGCGCCGGTGGGCGTCCCGCAGCGCCGCGGTAACGGTTGGTGGTACGGGTGCGCCGGAGGGCTGCCAGCCGGGGACGATCACGGTGTCCGCCTGCTCCAGGGCCTCCAATCCGGCGTCGACGAGCATCGCGTAGCCGGCGGTGGTCTGGAGAGGGCCGGGGTGCTCGGCGCAGTTCTGGAAGGTGTAGCGGGGCGGTTCGCCCTGCGGAACGGTGCCGAAGACCTCGGTGGCGCAGCTGAGTTCGAAGGGCGACTGAGGCGGGTTGAGCAGGGCCACCACCCGATGAAGACTCATGGCAGGAATGTACCTATAGGTGTCTTTCTGGACTCTCGGCCGGGGAGACCGCACAGGTCACAGTGGACCCATGAGTGAAACCACCGAAGGGACAGCGCTGAGGACCTCGGTCCAGGTCGACGGCGAAACGATCAGTTATCTGACGGCAGGGCAGGGCGGCACTCCCGTGCTGCTGCTGCACGGAACGTACTGGAGCCGTGTCTGGCTCCCCGTACTGCAGCACTTCGCTGACGCGGGGCTGCGGCCCCTAGCCGTCGATCTCCCTGGACTGGGTCGTTCAGGTGGCCGGCTCACGCCGGAGACGGCCACGGTTCCGGCCCTCGCCGACTGGGTGACTCGGTTCGCCTCGGCGTTGGACCTCTCCGGACCTGTCGCCGTGGCGGGTCACGACATCGGCGGCGCCATCGCCCAGCATCTCCTCGCCCACGGCCGGCTCGGAGTGTCCCGGCTGGCCCTGGTCAACTCAGTCCTCTACGATTCCTGGCCCGCGCCCCACGTGGCCCGGTTCCGGGACGGAGACACGGGCGAGGGCGTGCTCGCCGCCCGTCGGCAGGCGGTGACGGGTGCGTTGGCCGGTGCCGCTACCGAGCCGTTGATCGAGGAGTACGTGGATCCGTGGACCGATGGGCGAGTTCGCCGCTCCTGGACGGCCCTGGCGGGCGCGGCCGACAGCCGCTACACCCTTGACCTGGTTCCCGCGCTGCGGCGGTCCACCGCGCCCAAGCTGCTGATCTGGGGCGAAGACGACTCCCACGAGAAGGTGGAGTACGCCGAACGGTTCGCCTTGGAGATCCCTCACACCACGCTCATCCGCATCCCGAACGCGGATCACATCCCCACGGAGAACGCCCCCGACCGGATCGGTCGCGCGCTCACCGATTTCTTCACAGCGCAGGGGTGCCACGGCTGACCGTCTTCCAGGCCGCTGACCAGGAAGACCGTCGAAGCCGTCCGCCGCGCCCCCCCCACCGCAGTGAGGACACGGTTCCCAGCAGTGCGAACCCGGTCGCGCGCGACAGGCACGCCAGTATCCCCATCCGCACCGGGCCGACAACGAAGTAGCCCAGCCAGTTGGCCGCCTGAATGGCGACGACCACGACGGCCGTGTGCCGGTCGCCGTGGCCCTCGTGGGGAATGCTCACGCCGTGGGCAGGACGTTCAGCCGGTGCAGCAGTTCACGTGCGAGGGCGGCGCGCTTGGCGGCGTCGCCGTCTTTGACGATGTCCATGTTGAGCGCGAACGTGTACACGCGTCCGCCGCGCTCGACCCACCCGGCCCACCAGCCCGTGCCGGGATCAGGGGCGTTCTGCCAGCCTGACTTGGCGTACAGCGTGTATCCGTCCTTCTTCTCCTGCACGATCAGGTCGCGGACGGTGCGCTGGTGCGCGCGGGATGCGGGCAGCCGCACGGCACCCAGCCGCTGCATGAACCGGGTCTGTTCCACCGCCGAGATCTTCAGCGGGCCGTCCAGCCAGAACCGGTCCACCACCGTCCCGGTCTGCCGGTTGCCGTAGCCCAGCCGGTGCAGCCACTGCCGTTCGCGCTGGAGGCCGATGCGGCGGGCGATCACCTGGAACGCCGCCGCGTTGGAGACGCGGACCGCCTCCCGCATGCTCATGTCCTTCTCCCACTCGGGGAACGGCTGTGGCGTGCCGTCCCAGGGGATCACCTCATCGGGGCTCTTGACCACGCCCGTCTCCAGCGCGACCAGCGCGTGCGGGACCTTGAAACTGGAGGCGGGCACCATCGGTGTCCCAGCGCGCCGCCGGTCCACCACGGTCGTCGTCCTGGAGGACTCGTCGAGCAGCGCGAACGTGCCGCGTACACCCGCCGCATCGAACACCGCGCGCAGATCGTCACGTACGACGGTGCCCGGCCTGACATCGTGGGCCGTCGCGACCATGGCGCCGCCACGCGGGGCGCTCTCCTGGGCGGTGGCACCGTACGCGGTGATGCCGCTAACAGTGAGCGCGGCGAGCACGGCGGCGCCGAGCCGGTGGCGCAGGACCCGCGGGAATCGTCTTTTTCATGCGCAGAGACCATCACAGGACATTGTGCCTGTCCAATATTGATATTGACGTAAGTCCAATATCCGAATACATATCAACATAGTTCAGAGCGGATTTGGAGTCTCTCCGCCAGGACGCTGCTGCCGGATCGTGGTGAGTGCTGGTGCTGCGGCTCAGCGAAACGGTATTCATCGACGACGCCCACCGGAGCATCGTGGACATCTATACGCCAGGGATGCGGCTCCCGTTTGCCGGGTACCCGCTCGTCGGCGTGGCCTGGTTCCTCGGTCTGGAGAGGTTGGAGCTTCCTGTGGGGAGCATCCCTGTCCGCCGTGCCGACGGCTTCACGTGGATCAGTGCGCTGCCACCGCGCACGCTGCGGCAGTACGCCAGCACGCAGGAGATGCCGACCGGTGGGGGCGGGCTGTTGCTGATCGCGCCCGGTTGCCAGCGTCGCCGGCATGAATCTGGAGCTTGTGCTCGAAGCGTTTCGCCGGGAGTCTGGGGCGCTCACTGATGCGGTGTCGGGACTGTCCGAGGCTGAGTGGAGCCTCCCGACACGCTGCGCTCACTCGCCAGGTCGGCGGGTGCGCAGCGCCTCGACCACCGCGACCGCCTCATCCAGCATGTCCATGGGACAGCCCCAGTAGTCATAGATGCCGCCGCGGGCCCGGTTGCTGCCGCAGATGACGAACACGCCGGTCCCTAGCCGGGCCTTGAGGTGAGTGGCCAGCCAGCCGACGAAACCACTGTTGTCCTGATCGGCAGGGAAGTGGAAAGAGAAGATCCCGAACCGTTCGGTGCCGCTGTGCCCGTGCACGTAGGGGACCAGGCGGCTCCAGCTCTCCTCGTCGCGGACCACCGCAAGGGTGTCGGCTGTGAGCTCGGGGGCCTGGGCGGCGGGGAATTCCTCAAAGCACCAGGCGCCGTCGTGCACGATGACCTTGGCTTGAGCGATCACACCACGCAGGCGGGCCTCCGTCTGCTCCGCGGTCTCCACACTGACACTGACCATGGATGTCCCCTCCGTGACCCGGCCCGCCCGACGATCAACCTCAACTCCGTGTACGGCTCGTTCATTTCGTCTCGGCCGGGGTGAGGGCGGCTCAGTCGCCTGGCTGCTGGTTCGCTTGGGCAGGAAGAACATTAGGGCCCCACATCGCCGCGAGGGTGCCGCCGACCCGCCACAGCAAGCCGGTGAAACCGCCCGCGCCTACGGCTCGCATGGCTCGCGCGTCGAGATAAGGGTGTTCAGGTCCAGAGGAGTACCGGCGATGGTGAGCGTCTCATCCGCGTAGCCTTGCGCGAACCCGGCTTCGAAGCCCGCATCTCCCAGCGCCGCGCGCAGCGCCGTGGTGATCCGGTCCACGTCACCGCGTTCGGCGGCCGGCAGCGGCGCGTCCACCGAGGCGCGGGCCGCGGCCGCCGCACCGAGCAGGCGCGCGGACTGTAGGAGGTGACCGGCGAGGGCGCTCGCCCCGGCGAGACCCTCCAGGGCCAGAGCGAGCGCCCGCGGATCGCCGGTGTCCCGGGCCGCGGCCAGCCCTTCCAAGTGGAGCGCCAGCGCCGTCTCCGCGTCTCCGCGCAGCTCCGCGACGAATCCGAGCTCGGCCAGGATCAGCGCCGACCCGTACTCCGCGTCGAACTGCCGGTTCCACTCCAGCCAGCGGCGCAGATACGACTCTGCATGGTCGAGCCGGCCCTGCCGGCGCGCCCCCAGGGCGAGCCCGATCTCGGCGAACTCCTCGGCCGGCTGGTCCGCCTGCTCGACGGCAAGGCGCCTGGCCCGCTCGTGGAACTCCTGGGCCCCGGCGTCGTCGCCGGTGAGCAGGGCGATCCTGCCGAGCTCGGACCAGCGCATCGAGGCGTCGGTCCACAGCTCCAGTTCCTCGGCCATCCGCAGCCCCTCCTGGTGCAGGCGGGCGGCCCGCGGATAGTCGCCCTCGATCTCCGCGAGCCGTCCCAGCACGGCCGTGGCCTGCAGTTGCCCCCACCGGTCACCGGCCTCGCGGAAGAGCTCGAGACTCTCCTCGCCGTCGCGCCGGGAACCCTTCAGGTCGCCGCACACGTAGGTCTGCATGCCCCGAATGCTGAGGCCCGCGGCGAGTCCCCAGCGGTCGCCGAGCGCCCGGGTCTCGATGAGCATCCGGTTCAGCAGTTCGGCGCCCACCGCGAAGTCGCCGAACCTGGTGACCGCGTGCGCGAGCAGCCAGCCCGCCACAACCCGCTCGTGCGGGTCGCGGATGCCCTCGTACACCTCAAGGACGGCCCGGCTGTGGCGCGCCGGTCCGTCCGGGGCGCCGGACAGCAGGCTCATCCCGGTGTGCCAGGCGACGGTCCCCGACCGGTCCGGCACCAGGTCGGCCGCGGAGTCCGCCTCGCCCTCACCGCGTCCAGAGGAATCCTCGGGCAGGGCGAGGGCCAGGGCGAGGTAGCGGTTGGCTTCGGTAAGGCGGCCGCGCAGGAACCAGAACCAGGCCATCGCGTGCACGAGCCTGTGCATCAGGGGACCGTCGCCGTCGGCGGCGGCGCTGTCGAGCGTGCTGCGGATATTGGCGGTCTCGGCGTCCAGGCGCCGCAGCCAGTGCCGCTGATCGGCGCCGCGCAGGAAGGAGTCGGCCCGCTCGGCGAACGCCACGTAGTAATGCGCGTGCGCCCGCCGTACCCGCTCGTACTCGGTTTCCCGCAACCGCTCCAGGAGGTATGCCGACACCGACTCGAGCAGCCGGTACCGGGTGCCGCCGGCCTCGTGGGCGACCAGCACGAGAGAACGGTCGACCAGGCGAGTCAGCAGGTCCAGCACCTCGGCGGGCTTCACGCCGGCACCGGCGCAGACGGCCTCGGCGGCCTCCAACGTGCAGCCGTCGGAGTGGACGGCGAGCCGGCGCAGCACCGCCTGCTCCGCCGCGGTGAGCAGCTCCCAGCTCCAGTCGATCATCGCGCGCAGGGTCTGCTGCCGTGCCGGGACGCCCCGATGGCCGCCGGTGAGCAGCCGGAACCGGTCGTCCAGACGTTCGGCCAGCTCATGCACGCCGAGGACGCGTACCCGAGTGGACGCCAGTTCCAGGGCCAGCGGAATGCCGTCGAGCCGGCGGCAGATGGAGGCGATCGCACGGGCGTTGTCGTCGGTGAGGGCGAAGCCGGGGGAGGCCGCCGCGGCGCGTTCGAGGAACAACCGCACCGCGCTCGACGCGCGCAACACCGCCTGATCGGCCGAATCCGCGGGCAGGTCAAGCGGGGGCACCGGCCACACCTGCTCGCCCGGGACGTTCAGCGGTTCCTGGCTGGTGGCGAGGATCCGTACGCCCGGGGCATCCCGTAGCAGCGCCTGGGCCAGGCTCGCGGCGGCCTCGATGACGTGCTCGCAGTTGTCCAGGACCAGCAGCAGGCGCTGGGCGTGGAGTGCGTCGGACAGGCGGTCGAGCAACGTGCGGGGCCGCCTGCGCGGCAGCGGGCCTGAACCGGCGTCGTCCCGGATGCCCAGCGTCGCGGCCACCACCTCGGCCAGCTCGTCACCGGTGACGGCGGCGCCGGATTCGGTGGAGAAGGACTGGGCGGCCAGCTCCACCAGCCAGACACCGTCCGCGTGGGAACCGGTCAGGAGTGACGCCACCTCCACCGCCAGGCGCGTCTTGCCGACCCCGCCCGGCCCCGTCAAGGTCACCATGCGGCCCGCCGTGATCAGGGCACGGACCTCCTGCGAAGAGGCCGACCGCCCGATCAAGGCGGTGACCGGAGTGGGCAGGTTGGTGTGGCGGCGCGGGGCGGACGCCGGTGCCGGAACGGCCCGCAGGGCGGGGCCCTGCCGCAGGATCTCCTGTTGCAGGGCGACCAGTTCGGAACCCGGCTCAAGACCCAGTTCCTCCTGCAGGCGGCGGCGGAGATCCTGGTAGCCGTCCAGCGCCTCGCTCGCCCGGCCCGCGCCGTACAGGGCCCGCAGGTGGGCTGCGCGCAGCCGCTCGCGGAGCGGGTGGCGGCGGGTCAGGTCGCCGAGCTCCCCGGCGAGAAGGCTGTGCTCGCCCAGCTCCAGGCGGGCCTCGGCCTGTTCCTCCAGGGCCAGCAGGCGCTGCTCCTCCAGGCGCGTGATGGCCGGGCGCGCGAACTCCTCATCGACGAAGTCGGCGAAGGCGGGGCCGCGCCACAACGCCAGCGCCTCGGTGAGCAGGTCGGCGCGCTCGCGCGTGTCCGTGGCGGTACGGGCCCGTGCGGTGAGTGCGGTGAAGCGGCCCACGTCCACGGCCTCGTCCGCCACGTCGAGGACGTAGCCGAGCGCCCGGCGCACCACGAGGCCCTGCCCGAGCACCCGCCGCAGCCGCGAGACCAGGGTCTGCAGGGCACCCGCAGGGTTCGCCGGCGTCGCCTCGCCCCACAGTTCGTCCACGAGTCGGTCGGCGGAGACCACCTCGCCCGGGGCCGTCAGCAGAGCCGCGAGTAGCGAGCGCACCTTGGTCTCCGGCACCACCACAGGTTCACCGTCCGCCGACCAGACGGCAAGCGGACCCAACACCCCGAAACGCATGAGATCACCGTACGGCCACCCGGCCCTTGCCTGATGTGCCAGCGCTCCGCAAGCAGACCGAGAGAAGACCGCAAGCCCGGGAGCGCACTCTCTGCGTGCCGGTCGAAACCGGCACCCCACTCGCACCGTTCACCAGGAGTCACCATGAACAGGTTCGCAGGCAAGAAGGCCGTCGTCACGGGCGGCACCCACGGAATGGGCCTGGCCATCGTCAGAGCCCTCCTGGACGGAGGGGCCGAGGTCGTTCTCACCGGCCGCAACGAGACGACGATCGAGGCGGCGCGCACCGAACTGAAGCCGGACGCCGCGCACGTCGTACGCTCCGACGCGGCCAGCATGGCCGACATCCGCGCCCTGGCCGGCACCGTGCGGGACCGGCTCGGCCGCCTCGACTACCTGTTCGTCAACCATGGCATCGCCGAGGTGCAGACGCTGGAGGAGGTCACCGAGGACTCCTGGGAGCGGCACTTCGCCGTCAACGCCAAGGGCGCCTTCTTCACGGTGCAGACCCTGTCGCCGCTGATCAACGACGGCGGAGCGATCGTCTTCACGACCGTGGCCAACGACCTGGTCTTCCCCGGGCTGAGCGCCTACTCCGGCTCCAAGGAAGCGGTGCGCGCGATCTCCCACGTCCTGGCGGCCGAGTTCCTGCCGCGCAAGATCCGTGTCAACTCCGTGGCCCCCGGCTACATCAAGACCCCGACCATGGGCGTCGCCGGGCTGACCGAGGAGGAACGCCGCGAGTTCGAGCGGCAGGGCAGCGAGACCACTCCGCTCAAGCGCAACGGCACCGTCGAGGAGGTCGCCGCGGCCGCGCTCTTCCTGGCCGCCGACGCGACCTTCACCACCAACGCCGAATTCCCGGTCGACGGCGGGTTCGCCCAGGGCCTCAGCAGCACGCACTGAGCCACGCCTCCTCTTCCCAGCCACCGCCCGCCCGTGCGCGGGGCGGCTCCATGAACAGATGAACCCGAAAGGTCAGACCCATGTCTTCGAGTAGTGCCGTCGGCAGCACACGAGCCGGCCGGCGGGAGTGGATCGGGCTCGCGATGCTGGCCCTGCCCAGCATCCTGCTGTCGCTGGACGTGACGCTCCTGCATCTGGCGGTGCCGCACCTGGGAGCGGCGCTCGCACCCAGCAGCACCCAGATGCTCTGGATCATCGACGTCTACGCCTTCATGATCGCTGGGTTTCTGGTCACCGCGGGCACCTTGGGCGACCGGATCGGCCGGCGCAAGCTGCTGCTCGGTGGTGGGCTGGCCTTCGGCGCCGCCTCACTGCTCGCGGCCTATGCCGGGAGCGCCGAGATGCTGATCGCAGCCCGGGCGCTGCTCGGCATCGCGGGCGCGACCCTCATGCCCTCCACGCTCGCCCTGATCAGCACCATGTTCCAGAACCCCAGGCAACGGGGCACCGCCATCGGGATCTGGGCCGCCAGCTTCTCCGTCGGCATCGCGCTCGGCCCGGTGGTCGGCGGAGCCATGCTGGAGATGTTCTGGTGGGGCTCGGTCTTCCTGCTCGCCGTCCCCGTGATGGCTCTGCTGCTGATCACCGGCCCGCTGCTGCTGCCCGAGTACAAGGACGAGAACGCCGGGCGGATCGATCCGATCAGCGTCGTCCTGTCCCTCGCCACCATCCTGCCCGCCGTCTACGGCGTCAAGGAGATCGCCAAGCACGGCGTGCAGAGCGTGCCCCTGATCGCCCTGGTCGTCGGCCTGGCCTTCGGCGTCGTCTTCGTCCGTCGCCAACTGCGGCTCGACGACCCGATGCTCGACCTGAGCCTGTTCCGCAGCCGGGCCTTCAGCGTCGCCCTCGGCGTGATGCTCTTCGCCGCCGTCGCGATGGGCGGTATCTACCTCTTCGTCACCCAGTACCTGCAGATGGTCGCCGGGCTCTCTCCGCTGAGGGCGGGCCTGTGGCTGCTGCCCGCCGCGGGCCTCCTGATCGCCTCGTCGATGCTCGCCCCGATCGCGGCCCGCCGGATCCGTCCCGGCACCGTCACCGCCATCGGGCTGATCCTCTCCGCCATCGGCTACCTCACCCTCACCCAGGCAGGCGCCGGCGACAACGGCCTGGCCTACGTCGTCATCGGCTTCGGCTTCATCTACACCGGCATCGGCCCCGTAATGGGCTTGAGCGTCTCGCTCATCGTCGGCTCCGCGCCCCGGAGAAGGCCGGTGCCGCCTCCGCCCTCCAGCAGACCAGCAGCGACCTGGGCCTCGCGGTCGGCATCGCGGCCCTGGGCAGCCTCGGCACCGCCGTCTACCGCAACGGCGTCGCCGGTGAACTACCCGCCGGCACCCCGGCCGAGGTGGCCGACGCCCGCCGCGACACTCTCGCCCGGGCTCTGGAGGCCACCCGTGGCCTGCCCGGATCGACGGCCGACCAGATCATCACACCCGCCCGCGATGCCTTCGCGTCCGGCCTCAACGTCGTCGCCCTGGTCGGAGCGGTTCTGGTCACCGCACTGACGATCCTCGCCCTCACCATGCTCCGCCACGTCGCCCCCACCAACGCGGCCGCGGCGCAGCCCGAGGCGATCCCCCTTAAGGCCGATGCCGCACGCCGGGAAGAACAACCGGCCTGAGGGGATCAGCGGAATGCCATTCCGCGCCTCCGGCCCCGGCGCCTCTCGAACGGCGCCACACCACGACCCAGCTCACGGAACTGATTTCGAGCCTGCTCAAGCGAAAGGCGCTCAGATGACTCTCCGACCTCCCACGCCGATGTGGGACGACGCCATCGACAGCCCCGACCTCTCGGTTGCCGAACATGTCCGCCGCTACCTGGCCACGGACGGTCGCGACGGTTACCTGGAAGGAGGGGTGACCAACCTCGTCCTGACCGTCCAGGGCCGCAAATCGGGCCGGTGGCTGCGTACCGGGCTGTTCTTCGGCGAGGACGACGGCCGCTACGTCCTGATCGCGTCCGGCTCGGCGGTGACCCACACACACCCCGCCTGGTACCTCAACGTGGTGGCGAATCCAGAGGTCGGCGTGCAGATCCTCGGCGAGCGCTTCACCGCCCGAGCGCGTACCGCCGAAGGGCCGGAACGGGAACGGCTCTGGCGCATGATGACCGAGCTCGCGCCGGTCTACCACACCTACAAGGCCAGGAGCCGCAGGCAGATCCCCGTGGTCGTCCTGGAGCGCAGTTGACCAAGGCAGGCGCATCCACCCGGCCAGGGCCGAACCCGGCCCGACTGAGTCCGCTCACGCACCGTGGGGCAGCAAGGAGCCAACGATGGCCAACCACGTGACGTCGTTCACCGAGATCAAAGATCAGTTCGACACCTACATCGGCGACATCGTGTACGCGACCATGACCACGGTCGACCGGAAGGGGCGACCCCGCGCACGCGTGCTGATCCCCGTCTGGGAGACCGTCGACGGCCGGCCGCTGGGCTGGCTCGCCACCTACAAGACACCGGTCAAGGCCGCCCACCTGGCGGGCAACCCGCACAGCACGTTCTCCTACTGGACGCCGAAGCAGAACGCGGTGAGCATCGACACCGTCGCCACCTGGGCCGACGACCTGGAGACCAAGCGCCACGTGTGGGACCTCTACCGGCGTACGAGCCCGCGGGGGGCCGGCTACGATCTGGGCAATTTCTGGCGCGACCCGGGCGACCCGAAGCTGCACGTGCTGCGGCTGGAGCCGTGGCGCGTGCAGGTGATCAGGGGAGGCGACCTGCCCGGCAGACTCTGGTACGCGCCAGAGAAACGCTGAACGACCTGAAGCCACCGCCGAGCCGGCGTGCCCCATGAAGCGGGGGAGTGATGCGGTACGGGATCCGGCGCTTAGCGCCGTCCGATGCGGGTGGTCTGCGGAGCCTTCTGTGGTCAGTGGATGCGGACGGCGCTGAGTCGGTGGCGCAGGGGCGGCTCGGGCGGAGTCGGGGGTGTGCCGTCCCAGTAGCAGTTGGATGTTCAGCCCGTCGGTAAGGGTCATGAACTCCTCGGCTTCTTGAACGGGGTCGGGGCGGGCCTGGCCATGGGTCTGCGCTGCGCCGATGAGCACGGCGATGAGTTTCGCCAGTTCGTCGTACTGCTCGCGTTGAACGGCGGCGAGCGCGGGATCGACGGCGGCCTGTGCGGTGAAGGCCAGCCAGACCCTGGTTTCGGCCGGCTCGACTCGTCGAGCGCCAGGATCGCGGTGAGGGTATGCTCCAGCGTCGCCATGACCGGGCAGCTGCGGGTTCGCAGCAACCTCGCGTACCGGCCGCCCGGCCTTCATCAGGTCCAGCACCCTGCGACGGAACCCGGGGGATAGCTCCTGGGCATCCTGTGCCTCTTTTCAGGATTCCAGTAAGACGACCCCACCAAAGCCGGAGCACACCAGACCGTATGCGAGAACTGGCCGTCTCCTCCGGATGGATCCCCTCTACCCCATTGGCGCCGGGCGTTTACGGGACAAGGTCTAGCGGGAGGAATTCCGAATCCTTCTTGGCCAGAGTGACCGGCGTGGAAGGCGCTGGTCGGTGCGTGCGGTCTCGGCGGCCTCGGCCCGGGCCTGCTGGACGTGGGGCTCGCCGCGGGTGTCGGCTCTGGGCGGCGACCGCGGTGTCCTGTTCGGCTGGCTGTTCCTGCAGACCCCGGCGACGGCCGTGCCGAGTCCGCCGGTCAGATCTCTGCGTTCAGACCGTCGTTCATGGAGTCGAAGGCGTTGCGGACGCACCGGGGCAGCCGCGCCGGATCGCAGTCGGGAAGCCACTGGGCGTACGCGCAGCGCCATGCGGCGACGCAGAACTCCAGCGCGAGCCGCTGTTCGAGGGTGTCCGGGGCGCCGAGCCGCTGTTTGATCTCGCTCTGGATCTCGTCGCAGTGCCGCAGCGAGTATCCGTTCAGCGAAGGTGACTCCTCGATCAGTTTCAAGGTGGCCGCGAAGCGCTGGTGCCAGGTGCCTCCCATGCGGTCGAGGGCGGCCAGCATCGTGTCGCGGAACACCTCGACCAGGCGCCCCGACCGCTCGCGCTCGTCCAGGGCCGCCAGGAACGCGCTCCACAGTTCCTTGACGGCGGTGAGGGCCACGTCCTCCTTCGAGCGGTAGTTGCGGAAGAAGGTCCGGCGCGACACCTCCACACGCTCCAGCAGTGCGTCCAGCGGCGTGCCGTCGAATCCCCGCTCCGCGAACAGCGTCACGGCGGTGTCGGCCAGCGCCTGCCGGGTGCGCTGCTTCTTGCGCTCCCGCAGGGAGGCGGGCTGGTCAGGGGGCGGCTGGTGGGCGGTCGTCACCGGGCCAGCATACCCGGGCTGCCCCTGAAGGGCATGTGCTATGTTGGCGCAAATGCCACACTGTGGCACTTTAGAACGAGGAGACAGACCTGTGCGTGCCCTTGTCATCGACCACAGCGCCCCGGCGCATCTCACCCTGCGCGACGTACCCGACCCGATTCCCGCGCCCGGGGAGGCGCTGGTGCGGGTCGAAGCGGTCTCTCTTAACTACGGAGAGGTGAGCGACGCCGCCGACCCCGCGGCTCCGGAGGGCACCGTGATCGGCTGGGACGCGGCCGGCACCGTGGTCCAGGCCGCGGCCGACGGAACGGGCCCCGCGGCCGGAACCCGGGTCGTCACCGTGGGGGTGACCGGGTGGGCGCAACTGCGCGCCGTCCCGGCCGCCCGCCTCGGCGTCGTTCCCGACAAGGCGGATCTCGGTGCCGTCAGCACCGTCCCGGTCGCCGGGCTGACCGCGCTGCACGTCCTGCGCCGCATGGGCCAGCTGGTGGGCCGCCGGGTCATGGTCACCGGCGCGTCCGGCGGGGTCGGCCGCTACGCGGTCCAGCTCGCCGCCCGCGCCGGGGCAGAGGTGGTGGCGATCAGCCGGAACCCGTCCAGGGCGGACGAACTGCGCATACTGGGGGCGCACGAGGTCCACACCGACCCGGCCGCGGTCGAGCACCCGGTCTTCGGCGTGCTGGACAACGTCGGCGGCCGGCAGCTGGTGGACGCCTTCGCCGCCCTGGAGGCCCACGGGACGCTCGTGAACGTGGGGCGGTCGTCGGGCGCCGACTCCGTCCTCCCACCGGAGGCCCTGCTGGCCGCCGACGGACGGCACGACCGCTCCATCCGCACCTTCTTCCTGTACGGCGAGCCGGCCGCGGACTTCTCCGCGGACCTTCGATGGCTGGCCGCCGAGGTCGCCGCCGGCCGCCTCGACCCCGGGATCACCTGGCGCGGTTCGTGGACCCGTTACGCCGAGGCGGCACGGACCCTGCTCGACGGCCGCCTGAACGGCAAAGCGGTCCTCGACATCGACTGAACCATCGTCAGCGGCCGCCGCGGATGCGGAGTCCGGTCACAGCTCGCCGAGTAAGGTCCGGCAGATCGCTGCCGGTTCCCTGCGACCCGGGTGGTTCGCCCGTGGCCTCGGCGATCGATACGCACGCCTCGTCCGCCGGCGCGCCCGCCGGCGACCTCTCAGTGGCAGTGACCGGGCTCGGTCGCCGGGCCGGTGCCGGTGCCGCCCAGGTCATCGGCGAGGCCGGCGTCGACACGCGGCCACTGCGCCGTGGGACGTCCACCCGGCCACTCCCACAGCGGCGGCCAGTCGGGGGCCCCGCCCAGGGTCCGCATGGCGATTCCACGGCGCGGCCAGTCCGCCGGAGAGTCCTCCCAGTCCTCTTGGCGCCCGAACACCGTGAGGTCCATGAGCGCGTAGCTGTAGTCCACCGCCTCGGCCCCGCGACGTTTGGTCCAGTACGTCTCGAAGACGCGGTCGCCGTCGCGCAGGTAGCACACAAGGTGGAACAGGCCGAGCTCCCGGCCGGCGAGAAGCGACTCGAGCGACGGCTGGGCGGAGTACCACGGCATCGTCCAGCCCATGAAGGCGCGATAGCGCAGGGACTCCTCGTACGACGTCCGCGCGTCCGCGAAGCCGTAGGCCGTGTTCCGTCCCTGGCAGAACACGGCGAAGGTGATGTCCCGGGAGTGCAGATAGGCCAGCTCGCCCACGTGGCTCATCACCCAGGTACAGCCCTCGCACTGCTCAGCGGCCGGCCGGCCGGGCCACCACATGAAGTAGTAGGCGATCAGCTGGCGGCGCCCCTCGAACGCGTCCAGGAGCGTCATCGGGCCGTCCGGCCCCAGCAGTGAACTGTCCGCGGCCACCTCGACCATCGGGAGCCTGCGGCGAGCGGCGGCGATCGCGTCGCCTTCGCGGGTGTGGGCCTTCTCCCTCACCCGCAGCTCCTCCAACCGCCGCTCGAAGGTCGCGCGGTCGACGACCGGCGGTCGCGCCTTGCTCGGGTTATCGGACATCAGTGGCTCCTAGGATCGCCTCGGCGTGGCCACGGGTCGCTCCCCGGCGGCATGGTCGCCGGTCGGGATCACCGTAGTGCGCGATCCGACCTGGCTCTACCGCTTCCGACCATGCCCACGACGTCGCTCCGCGTAACGACTGGCGGCCCCTGCGCGGGCAGACTGCTCTGCGGAGTTGAGCGGCTTGCCGTGACTTTCCGTTCGGATGTGTCTCGCGACGGGTTTCCGCACGTCACAACCTATGCGGCCGGGCGGCCTCGGCGGCTGCGACGCGAGCGGTGTACACCCGGTGCGCCTTGCGCTCAGCCGGGTCGGCGCTGTCGGCGGCGGCAGCACTTGCTCCAGCATGGCGCGGTGCCGGGCGAGGAGGCGCCGTACGCCTAAGGCTGGGCGCCGCCCCGAACGCGGATGATCACGTCAGGGAGTCGCGAAGCGCGCGGCGATCGTTCGGGCTGCTTCGTCGACCGCTCGCGACTGCTCTTCCTCGGTGATCGACCACGTACCGTGCGTGAGGCGCGGCCAGAAGACCGCGGACGCGATCATGCCGAGGAACTGTGCGGATGCCAGATCCGGATCATCGATGTCGGCGCTTCCTGCGGAGTGCGCTTCCCTCAGATAGCGCCCCAGCGCCTGCAGTACGGGCAGCGTGCCGAAGTCGAAGGTCCGCTCGCGCAGTTCGGGGAAGTGGTGCGATTCGGCGATCACGGTCCGCATCAGGGCGACCATGCGAGGACGAGTCAACAGTTCCGCATACGCGCGACCTAGCACCACCAAGCCCGCGTAGAGGTCGCCGGTCGGGATCTCGACCGGTTCCGGAGCCGGCGATCCGCCTGCCGCGAGCACCGTTGCCTCGAAGAGCTCGGCCTTGGTCGGGAACTGTTTGAAGAGCGTCGCCTTGGACACCCCTGCGCGCTCGGCGACACGCGCCAGTGGCGTGCGGTCGTACCCGAACTCCAGGAAGAGCTGCGCGGCGGCGCCGAGGATCGCCTCGCGATTGGTCGCGGCCACCGCACGGTGGTACGAGGAGCGTCCACGTGTCATCCGCGCAGTATCCCATCGAGGCGAGTTCCTTGACTCACCATTACGAGGACGATTAGGTTAGTAGAGGTGAGTCGATCGACTCACCTCTCGGAGATGGGAGCGGCTTATGGCTACCGTGATCGTCCACGCGACCATCACTCTTGACGGGTTCATGGCAACGGAGGACGGCGAGATCCCGTATGGCGGCATGCTGAAGGTCCCGGTCTACCTGATGACCCACAGCGCCCATGAGCCGATCGAGCGCGACGGCATCACGTACAACTTCGTCGTCGACGACATCGGCGAGGCCGTCAGGCTGGCCACGCAAGCGGCCGGGGACGGCTGGGTCAGCCTGCTCGGAGGAACCATCTCACGACAGTGCCTGCGGCTCGGTCTCGTCGACGAGCTCCACCTGGACGTTGCGCCGGTCCTGCTCGGCGACGGCATCTCACTGTTCGCAGGCCTTGGGCGGCACATCGAGCTTGAGCGCCTCGATACGTCCGCCTTCGCGAGTGAGGCTCATCTTCGCTACCGAATCCTCCGTTAGCCAGAGTTGCAGGTCCTCCGAGCCATCGGGTCCGCCACGAGCCCTCGTCACTTGTCCGAGCCCCGCCCCCGACCCTAAGCGGGGTTCCGGAACCCGCGTCCCGCGCTCGCCCAGGCGCCGCCGGCAGTTGGATCACCTGACGCTCCACGCGACGGCAGGGCCCGCCCACGGCCGCGACCGGCGGGCCCTGCGCAATGCGCGGGGGTGATGTAGCAGGCGAATGAATAATGCTTGTCACGGTCGCGCTCGCCAGGGGAGGCCCAAACGCCGCTCGCCCATTACCAGGCCGTGCCAGGTGCGAGGTAGGGATGAGGTCGAAGAACGTTCGGGGTGACCTTCTCACCGTGGGCGTCGCGCGTACGTTCCCGGAGCCATGCTCCCGCCTCCGCCGAGCCCGAGTCGCAGCCGCCCGGCCTCGTCGTAAAAAGCGCAGAGCGCCTCGCTGTTCGAGAACTTTGGGGATGCGCGCTTCGGCTGGCAGCGGTTGGCGTCCGATCGGGGCTCTGACCGGCCAACGCCCCAGGAGAACACCGGCCCGCTGCCTGAGCTCTTCCGCGCGGGCTGTGTTGGCGCAGAGGGTGGCCACGGGCGAACCGGGGCATCTGGTGAGTGCGGACCCGCCCCGCACCAGTGGACCAGCGGGTCTAGCTTCGTTCATCAGCCCGCTGCGTACAGGCGCGCTGGGGCCGTCGGCGGGGCCGGGCCGCTGCCAGCTACCGAAGCTTTGGTGGTGCCACGCCGCTCAAGCCGCCATCGCGCGGCAGCTTCATCGGTCCTCAGCGTGAATCCGTTTCGTCCGAGACCTGTGGGCGCAGGACCGGCGCGGTGGTGAAGACGCCGGCGGCCTGGTCGACGTGGGCGGCGGCGCGCCGGCTGCGGTTGCGGCGTTCCCAGTAGCCGATGGTGGTGGCGGGGTCGACGTGGTCGGCGAATTCCTGGACGTCGGCGAGGGGGACGCCGTCGTCGAGCATGTGGGTGATGCGGGAGGCGCGCCACACGTGCGGGGTCAGGTCGCGGCCGGGCAGTACTCCTGCGGCGCGGCCCAGGCGGGTGCTGATGCGGTCGATGTCGTGCCGGTCGAGGCGGTCGCCCTTGGCGTCCAGCAGCAGCGGCCCGCGGGTGCGGGCGCCGATGTGGCGGCGCAGCAGCCGGGCACAGTCGGGCAGCAGCGGCAGGGCCCGCTGCTTGCCGCCCTTGCGGGTGACGTTGAGGACGCTGCGGTCGCCGTCGCGGTCCAGGTCGGTGACGTCGGCGGCGCAGATCTCGGTGACGCGGCCGGCCAGGCTGTACAGCAGCATCACCACCAGCAGGTCCAGCTCGTTCCGCGCAACGGCTACCACCGCGCGGACCTGGTGCAGCTCCAGCACCGGAGTGGAGGACGCGGTGCGGCCGGAGGGGATGCGGGGACGGTCGTCCTGGCCGACCGGGTTGGCCGGGGCGGGGGTCAACTGCCCGGCGGCGTAGACGTGCAGCGAGGACAGGCAGGCGACGTACCGGCTGATGCTGCGTTTGGCGACACCGGCCGCTTCCTGGCGCAGCCGCCACATCCGTACGTGCTCGCGGGTCAGGCAGCCGACGAAGAACGCCTCGTGCCCGACCTCGCGGGCCAGCGGCGCCCACACCCGGCGCAGATCGTCGACATAGGTGCGCTGGGTGGTCACTGAGGCGCGCCGGGTGCTGCTGAGCCAGTCCAGCACCAGCGCGAACGTCTCGGGGGTGCAGGCCTCGGCGAGCAGGTCGATGCGGCGGCGGTAGATCCTGCGGCCGCCGGTCCGGGCCACCTGCACCCGCCCCAGATCGGCGTCCAGCTTGGCGAGGGCGTCGGCGGCCAGCGGCGTCGACGGCCACGCCGGCGGCCCACCACCGGCGCCGGCGAGCACCGGGGCGGATGCCGACGGCCCGGGCACGTTCTCCTGCGATCCTGTTTCTGCGGCGGCCTCGCCGGTAGGTGCCGGCGGGCCAGCGGCCGGGGGAGGGGTGCGCAGCACCACGCCCTGCAGCGGCGGCTTGCTCGGCGGGCTGGCGGGCTCGTCATCGACGGCGTCAGATGCGGTCAACGGGGGCTCCTGGAAGGTCGGTAGTGATGGGGCGCCGACGAGGTGTGCGGGCCCAGAGTGCGCGGTCGGGACGCTGGCCTGCGAAGTTCCAGGCAGGGCACCGGCGCACCCGATGGGTCGGTGTCCCCGGCGGGCTGCACCGTGGCTGCCGATATTCGCGTCTGCGGCGGCCGTGCCCCGGTGCTGCCTGAAGTCGCTGATGTGCAGCACCTCTCGCCATGGGCTGACCTGCGGCTTTGCCGGAAGTGAGTCGCCGTGGCGGGGGATGGGTCCGGCGTGAAGGGACTGGTGGGAGGGCACGCGAGAGGCGGCGCCAAGACGGGCGGACCTGTTGTCACGTCTCAATGGACCCGACGCAGAGGCGGGCCGTTGACCTGCGATAGGACACGCTGACTGGGACGGCCAGGACACCGGTCGGCCCCAGTCGATCTGACGCAGTTCGACCGACCCCCTCCAGCGTCTCGCTTGTCACCTGGTCGAGTTGTTGGATGTCAAGTAGATGTCAGTAATCGCGACAAGTTTGACAGTACTTGAAGGCATGACGACCACTGACTGGACGCTCTCGCGAGTGTCGTTTTGCCTGCTAGGAGCGGTGTCGATATTTTCAGCGCAATTGTTTGTCTTTTTGATTCTCGGTCTGACACTTCTTGTTAATGTGGATGCGAATCGCTTGGTGTCGACCTGGGAACGATGGATGTCAGGGCTGCTGATGGGATGGTGCGTCAGGTATGTCAGTGGGACGTCGAGTTTGACAGTCGGCAGCTCAGGGTTGGGTTGATCAGCAACAGGAGCCTGTATTTGCATGGGGTCATGCGGTCGCTGCGTCTGGCCAAGCGTTCAACGGCAGTTACTCGGCGCGGTCGGCGGAGCCCTGCTCACCGTCCCGATCCTGACGGTGTTCGCCGTTGACGTTGGCTGGCGGCTGGCTTTTGACCTCGGTGTCGTGCTGGGGCTGTGACCATCCTAGTCGTCCGGCGGCACGTGCCCGAGAGCCCCGCTGGCTCAGCTTGTCGTTTAACCTCTAGACGGATCGCCCTTCAGCATCGACGTGCCCACCAGCCATCCTCGCCTGGGGCCAACGGGTCGGGATGGCTTCCCGCGCGATAGCGATCATCGAGTGGCTCCACCAGGCGACGCAGCTCACGAGCTGGTCGCGCGGGAAGTGCATGGAGAGCAAGTTCCAGGGTCGCTCGCTGTTGGGTTCGGTGGACCGGAAGGCACAGTTCGCACCCGCAGCCACCCGACAGGGCCCGGCTGGGGCGATGGGCCACCAACGACCACCAGTGCAGGGCATCGGCGATGGCGCCGGGCCACAGCCGATCGTGCTCCAGCCGAGCGATCGCCGCGGTCAATGCGTTGGAGGCGCGGGGAAGGTTCGAGGTTGGAGTCCGAAGGTGTCCGCGCATGTGGGGGGCGCTGGAGGCCCGGACCCGGGAAGGCCGCCTACGCGGCATCGTCCTTTCGGAGCAGCTTCATGATCCTCATCATGCCATCCGGCACTGAACTGCGCATACATCGTGTTTCGCTTGATGGCGGACATTTTTGGTGACAGTGGGCTGTGGCGGTCAAGGCATCTCGTCGCCGGGCGGCCGTCGTCTCATTCTCGGGTCTGGATGAGGACCCCGAGAAGGGAGGTGACGGCCGTGGACCCCACTGTGACAGCCGTTCGCTCAGGCGTCACCACCTGCGCGAACACCCATACCCTGACGAACGCGGACCTGGCCAGACTGTCGAGCTTTCGGACCGAGCTGTATGCGTGCCTGCCGCAGTACGGTGATGAACTGTTCGAGGTGTGTGAGGCGGTGCTGTGCACCGACGGTCCGGTCGGCAACCTGGTCGACCTGTCGCTGGCGCCCGAGCACCGCCGCGGTCATGGCGGGCTGTATGCGGGCCTGAACCGAGGCCGCGTTGACGTGGCGCGGCTGCGCAGGTCGCTGACGGCGATGCCGTTGCCGCGGTCCGCCGACGGCCGCCTGGTGCTGGCCGTCGTTGTCTCACCCTGGCTGCGCCCGGGCGCCGCCAGCTGCCCCGACCGGTCGTTCTGCCACACCTTCGGCCGCGGCGAGGGACGACACCAGATGGTGCCGGGCTGGCCGTACTCCTTCGTCGCGGCGCTGGAGACCGGCCCGACGTCCTGGACGGCGTTACTGGATGCGGTCCGGCTGGAACCCGGCGCCGACGTCATCGCCGTCACCGCCGCCCAGCTCCGCGCCGTGATCGGCAGCCGGGTCATAAGCGCGGCCCGTTCCCGGCTCCACTCCTCTCCCTGGCGCAGCAGCTGGGCGGTGAGCTCGCTGCGGGCGGCGGCCTCGGTGTTGGCCCGCTGCTCGGCTTGCTCCAGCCTGTCGGCCAGTTCTTGCGTGCGGGCGGCGGCCGTGATGGCAGCGGTTTCGGCGGCGCGCTGGGCCTCCTGCGCGTTGCGCACCTGCCCGGCGGGTCGGCGACGGTCTGAGCGGCCTTCTGCGCCACGGTGTCGGCCTGCTCGAGCCGGACGTTCAACGCGGCGACCTCGGCGGCCAGCCGGTCGGCGCGGTCGGCCTCGCGGGCGCGCTGCTTGTGGGCGGCGGCGGCCTTGGCGGCGGTGATGCTCGCCTGCCTCTCGGCTTCGGTTGCGTTGCTGCGGGCGGCGTCCAGTACCAGCTGCAGGCGGTTGCGCCGCTGCTCGGCGTCGCGGGCGCACTGCTCGGCCGCGTGCTGCGCGGCGACGGCCGCCTTCCGCCTGTCCTCAGCGTCGCGGGTGCTCTGCTCGGCGTCTGCCGCCTTGCTATCGGCGGCTCTCTTTTGGCAGGTCGCCTCGGCGACTCGCTCCTCCACCGCCTGCTTGAGCCCGCGCTCGGCGTCGGCGCGGGCGGCCATCGCCTCCTGCAGGACGGCCAGCGTGCTGTGCAGGCTCTCGACCGCCTCCAGCACTGGTGGTGGGTGCCGGTGAAGGCGGCGGACCGGTCGGCCAGCGCGGCGTGCTCGCTGGCGGCGCGCAGGTCGCGGCTCAGCTGCCGGCAGGTCTTGCCTTCGTGCTCGGACCAGGTCCGCTCCGGCGGTTCGCAGTACTCGCGCTTGCGTCCGGCACCGCTGCTAACCGGCACTTGCCGACCGCACGGCGGATAGCCGCACTGCCGGGACGAGCTCGGCGCGGTCGTCACCGCGGCGAGGGTGTCCCCTGCGGCACGCGGGACTGGCGGAGAGGTCGGGACGTCCGGTGTGTTGGTTGCCGAGTGGATGTCACTCATGTTGCCGGGTTGTTGTCACTCAAGCTCAAGAAAGCTCTCTACCTGCGCAAACAGGGTGGTGACGCTGGGCGAGGTGACTCACGTTGTCTGCGGCCCGGGTAGAAACTCTGCGAGTGGACAACGACCTGCCAGATTGAGACATAATCGTCGACGGGTCCGGCGTCGATATGCGCATCAACATGGCCAAGGGCCGCCTTCTCGATCGTGCCATACCGTTACTTTACCTTGCCATCGCCTTCATTTGTTTGGTGTTGGCATTATAGGTGAGTTGATCGTGCCAGGTTCGCGTCTATGTGACACTCCAACTACCTCCACACTGGCCCGAATGGTTTTTGTGTTCCTATTTGTTCGCTTTGTTCGACATTCTGTGGAAGTGGGTGGCGTTACGTTTCTCGGGACGGATGCTTCTGGAAATATCGCGGCGGCCTCTCAGGAGCGTACTTGGTCTCGGCGACCTGGGTGTGCGGCCTCGTGCGGCCGGCCTGCTCCAGTGCCCGCTCCCGCCACTCACGCAGAAGGTTGATCATCTCGGTGCTCAGCAGAGACGGGGGTTCGCGATCGAGCCGCTCCCGCAAATCCCGAACCTGCTCGTTGACGAACCCGTCGTCGCATCGCAGGAAATACCGGTGCTCAAGTTGAGAAAGGGCGTCTTCGATGACCTTCACGGTCAGCCGCGAGGTACGGGGGTCCACCTCGGTACCCGACCGCACCGTGAAAAAATGCCGCTGGATCCGGCGGCCGCCGGGTGAATTCCACTTCAGTAACCTCAGCGCCACGACCAACTCCATCGCATCGTCATTGAGGCTCGGCTGCCGCGCTGTTGGGCCAGCTCCTTGCGCAGCAGCCGACGCGGCCGCGCCGTCCTTTCGGCGGCCGCCCAGCGGTCCCACTGCTGGCGCCAGCCTCGGTAGGCGCCCACCATCTGCGCCGCCTGCTCAGGCGTGACCGTCGCCGCATCGGCGCCAGCATGACCGGCAGGTGGGGCGGCGCGGTCCAACGCGAAGGCCGGCGGCCGGTCCGGATCGGCGGAGGCCGTATCCCCTCACCGTGCAACAGGACCGGCAGCTCCGGTGGCGGGTGCTCGGATTCGAACTCGATTCGCACGATGACGCCGTCCTCGGCCAGCCCCGACGGGTGCAGGCCCTCGGGCAGCTCAGACCACCAGACGCGGTCACAGGTGGTCGTATCGAGGATGGGCTTACCGCCTGCCCGCACCAGATGCGTAGATAAGCGATCAGACCGCGAGTCGACTTTACGACAGCCGGATCCCATGGATGCGGTACCGACGGCGGCCTGCTGGTGACCATTCCTGCCCCCCAGCATGTGAATTAAGGAGCCACAGGCAGACGCGGGCGGTCGGACCGCTTACGGTACAACCGCCCGCAAGGAGCCTGTAAGTATGTGTACCGCCTATTGGCAACTGCACGGACTCTGCTGACCGGTCCGCAATATCGGTAGACGATATGTGTTGCATTGTAGTTAACCCGTACTCTGGGCGGCAGACCGGCGCTGCCTAGCTCCATATGAATCAGTTTGCTTGTGGATGAAAGTTGGAGCCTGGGGCGCTGGCCATACCATGATCAAGTATTCTTCGGGCGGGGGAGCATCTTCAGGAAGTTCCCCATATTCCCAGGCGTCACTTTCGGTAACGAAAGAATCTGCAGCGTCACGTCCGCGCGCGTGGATGCGGAACCGATAGTCGCCCGGGCCGTGCTGGGTGAGGAGGGGGTAGCGGTGTTCGGAGTCGGTCTCGGTGAAGAGGCCGGTAAGTCGCATCTCTCCGTATGGGGCCTGCATGGACACCTCTACCACCTCCTCCCAGGCGGCGACTTGGATGGCTGGTGGGCCTTCTAGGACCTCCGCGTGGACGATGACCTCGCCGGTGTGGACGCCGGTGAACACCAGGGCGATGCCTGGGTGTGCACTGACGAGGCCGTTCGACCTATCGGGTTGTTCCCGTGGCAATTCGGCCATCCGGGCTTCTCGCAGGTAGTACACATGATGGCTGGCAAAGATCGTTCCCTCGGCGTGCTCGGTCATGGTGCGACGATACGCCAACTGAGACGGATCGTGTTGGTTACTGGATCCAGACGTCGAATTTGTCGCCCGGTCTCACATCTACAATCTCGGCAAGAACGCGATTCTCGATATAGAAGCGATCGAGCGCCGTGCCTCCATTGCTGTTTTGGTTCTCGTCGATCATGCAGATGCTGTAGCCCGTCGGTCCGGTGCGGTCGGTAGGAACGATGATTGGCATTTGGCACCAGTCGAAGGTGCGGCGAAGATCCCGCGGAGGAATGTCGGGGTTAGCCGTCATCGCTCCTTGCTTGGTAGAAGCAAACGGATACTCGTCGCAACTGTGTCCAGCCGGCCGTGGATAGGGTGAATCTCCGGTGGGGCATGACCGATTGCGGTTGCGTACGACGTCAGGCCCTGTGATCCTATTTAGCCACTCGCCGGAGTTGTA
The DNA here is from genome assembly GCF_041951345.1 of Actinomadura sp. 21ATH. Lineage (NCBI taxonomy): Bacteria > Bacillati > Actinomycetota > Actinomycetes > Streptosporangiales > Thermomonosporaceae > Actinomadura > Actinomadura sp. 21ATH. Next base: position 319,777 of record NZ_JBGNUR010000008.1, read on the forward strand.
GGCTCCAGGAAGTCCGGAGTCTTGGGCCGCCTTAATGTGTCGAGCGAGTTGAGGGTAGGGGCCTGTGCGAGTGTAGATCATGGCGGGGTGATACCAATCATTAACGCAGCCAGGGATAGTGTGCCCTGGAACGTCATTATCGCAACGGATTTCGGGAGTCCATTGCGTGTATGGGAGGCTGGGAGTGTATCCAGGCTTCTGGAAGGTTACGGTGAACCAGGAATCAGCATTGCCGACTGCGCCGGGCGCAGTAGCGGTGGACTGATAATTGGCGAGCCCTTCTGGGGTGTTTGCCAGCGTCATCGCCTGCGGCGGATAGCGATTGGTCCCCAGGGTGCAAACGCCAGAGCAGCCGAAGACGCCTTGGGCTGTTGCCCCAGCAGTCTCGCCCCAGTAGTTCCATGAGTCGATTTGCTGTTGCAGCGTCCAGTTGCCGCTCACAATGCTTATGCTCAAGGCGTTGTATGTGGTTACGTCAATCCATCCCACGTTGGTCCAGATGTTGCCCACGTAACGCCAGAATCCCACTCGGTAATCGTTGATGAGGCAACTGTAGGAGCGAAGCCCCCACCAACTTTCCGTGGGCTTATCGAAGCACCAATCTGGAAGCGGTGGCACGGCTTTCGTCTGCAATGTTCGCTTGAGTTCTATTGCACTTCTTCTTGGCGTTGTCTTTTCGACGCATATGAGGCTAGTTTCTCCGGCTATGGCCCTTCTTTGAATGGCGTCGACCCGGCAGTCTTGCGACTGTGACTGTAGACGCCTGTTGCGATCGTATGCCCGCGGCTCGGGCTGAATGTCGGCGCTCACGTTCGGTGAGGATGCTGGTGTGCCGCTAGCTGCGGCCGTTGGCGGTGCGGGCAGGAGTAGTGCCGCGATCAGCGCTATGACTAGCATGCGCCATGCCATCTTTGTCATGAGGTGACAATCCTTTCCTCTGATGGGGGGCGAGGATGGAAGTCGCCCTCGCTCTATTTCTCAGTCGACTCCGCAGTCAGAAGAGCATGACCATGATCGGCAGGGCAAGCGCGTCTTCGTGTCCGAAAACGGACACTGGCTTTGAGCTGGACATTCCATCGAAGGTTGAGGCGTGGAGCCTTCCAAAACCGCAAACGCATAGAGAGATGGTGATCGCCCGCTTGTCAGCCGTGGGTGCCTTGCTTCGCCTGAAGCAGATGGTGATGCGTCGCCTTCATTAAGTAGCAACTTGAGGAGAGTTCAGTGGCGCAGTTGCCGTGTTTGCAACGCTGAGCCGCTGCCTCGTGGCAACGCACCTAGTAGTCCATGGCGCATTTGCCCTGGACGCCCTCAGAGCGTCCAACACGGTCAACTCGACGGCGAAAAGCAGGGAGAGGAATCCGGCAGTCAGGAGGACTCGACCTGCTCGGCCGAGTTCGCCCGGCCGATCGAATACCAAGATCGCCCGAACGCGCCTTCGTCCATAATTCCGTGCCACAGGTCATCACACGGTGTGCGAATTAGGATGGGCGCCAGATCGTTTGACCGCAGGTGATGGGCCGGGTCCTCACTCCCTGGGAGGACCTGACCCATGTCCCAGCTGGACGAGTTCGTGCTGCTGGAAAACTTCAGCGCTCGACGACGCCCAGCTCGACGAACTCCTCGAAGGCGCAGTCGCCGCTGAGATCGAGGCCCTGGCCGCGGCCGGTGCGGGTCAGGATCCGGTGGAGCGGGCGAGCTGGTGCGCTGGGGTCGCCGGCGCGCTGGTCGTGGTTGTGCTGACCTTTCGGTGGGTCGGGCCCAGAGGACGGTGGGGGACCGGTATTGCTCGGGAACCTGGCGGCTCGGCTGCCGCTGCTGGTGGAGCTGCGGCAGTTCGCCGACTTGCGGTGGCGGGACGCCGACCTCCTGGACTTCTGGGACTACCTCCATAAACGCGACGGCTTCGGACTACCCCGTGCCCTGCTGGAAGAGCACCTGACCGGCGGGCGGGTGCTGGTGGTCTTCGATGGCCTGGACAAGATCTTCGAGGCCAAGCGCCGGAGCGAGGTCGTCCGGCAGATCCAGTGGTTCGCCCGCCAATTTCCGCGGGTCCGGGTGATGGTGACCTCCCGCGTCATCGGCTACGACCGGGCGGCCTTCGACCACGCCGGGTTCAAGACGCTGATGCTGCAGGACCTGACCCGCCGGCAGATCACGGCGTTCGCCGCGGCCTGGTTCCAGCGCAGCCACCCGGCCGACCCGGGCGAGGCGGTCCGGTTGCGCAACCGGGTGCTGGAGGCAGTCAGGCACGCTCCGGCGATGGCCGAGCTGGCCGGGAACCCAATGCTGCTGACCATCCTGTCGATCATCGCCCGCCGCCGCGAACTGAGCTGCCCGGGTTCGGTGAAGCCCGGGGCACACCAAGGACTTCACTGAACCCGGGGCAGCTCAAGCTGCTGCGCGCCGACCCGGCGGCGATGTACAACCGGCTGGGCGCGGCGCCGACGGGGAACGCACCATCGCCCGGATCTGGCGCATCACCCTCAACCACCTCGCCCAGACCACGCCACTGACCGGTGACGTGCTGCGGGTGCTGGCGTGGTGGGCGCCCCAGGACATCCCCCGCGGCCTGCTCACCCTCTGCGTGGGCCGCTCCGGGGCGTTGGAGGCCGTACCCGAGCGAACGATAATCCACTGCTGTACCCGACCCGGCGCCCCGCACCGAGCCCGTTTCAGTTACCCCAGTTTCAGGGCCACCGTCCCTGCATCCGCGCGTTGCACCGCCACCTGCCCGCGGTGCGATACCTCTACTTGGTAGAACGGCTGGTCGGGTACCCGGTAGATGGCGAAGGCCCATTCGCACCGTGAGCCGACCGGCACGCCCTGTTCCAACGCGCCGACGGCAACGATGGCGCCGGCCGAGTCGTACACCGTCACCGATGTCCCTTCCGCCATGTCATCGAACCCGCCCACGCCCTCGCACGCTGGGATGCCTGCGCCATCGGTACGTTCCCAGTTCGCCGTCCGGATCTGCGACTTGGGGTCTTCGTACCGCTCCATCGTGACGGTGCCTCGCACAGTCACCGTTGTGGGCCGCGCACCCGTGGCCGACGCGCTCGGCGACGCGGGCCCGGCCGCAGGCGGGTCACCATCGGTTGCCAGCGCGAGGACCAGCGCACCCGACAGCACTGCGATCACCACAGCGGCGGCGGCCAGAAGGGCGACAAGTGTTCTGCTGTGCCGTTGCGCTGCGGCTCGCGGACCGCTGTGGGGCTGGGGCCGGGGGGTGTGCTCCTCGGTCATGAGAATCGCTTGATCTGTTTGCGGACCTCGTTGAGTCCTTGGCCTTGGTCGGTGGCGGGCAGCGGCCACGACACGATCGAGGAGTCCTCCGGCGAGATGTACAGGAGCCGGCCACCGGTCTTGGTGGGCACGTCGAAGGTCTCGATTGCGATCTCGGGCGAGCCGGGCTCGATGGGGTTGTCGATGCCTTGGTACGGGCCGCGGTGGTGGAGAACGCCGATGGGGGTGACGCGGATCTTGCGGAGGTTGGTGCCGAGTACTTCAACGGTTTGGCCCCAGGCCAGTTGCTTGCTCTGTGGCCCGGCCGGCGAACTGGAGGCGGGCGCCGGTTCGGAGCCGCTGCTGGGCTGGTCGCTGCTGCAGCCGGAGAGGGCAAGAGCGAGGGCGACGCCGATGAGGCTTGTGGAGGTCTTGCGCATGGTGCTCCCGGTCCAAGAGATGGTCACTCTTGGACGTTCGAGAACTCCGCAGGGTTACTGTTGGCCGTGCTCGGCCATGCACGCAACTTGCCGGACCGACGGCGCTGACTCCGAAGCCACTGGACCGCTGTAGCGCCGCGAGATGTCGCCACGCTTCATTTTGTCCGCGGTCGGCCGGTGCCGGGCGTCGCCGGACCGGTGCGGTCGGGGTGGGGGAGGACGCTGCGTCGTATGCTGTGGCTTCGGCGTGGGCGGTCGCCACGCGGTTTCCAGTCGCGCAGAGGGCGTCGCGGGAGGCCAGGGCGGTGCGGGCGGCGGCGGTCTCCCGGCCGGCCTGGGTGACGGCGGCGTCGAGCTCGTGCACCCGCTGGTGCGGTGTGGCGGCCCGTTCGGCGGCGGCCTATTGGTCGATTCGTGGTCTGGGGGCAGCTTCGGCGGTCTCGGCCCGGGCCTGCTGTGGGCGGGTCTCGCGCGGGCGGTGGCCAGTGCCTCGCGGGCGGTGTGGCCGGGCCGGGCTGCCGGGCCCGGCAGTGCTCTTGTTTCGTGCCTCGGACGAGCAGCACACGGCGCCGAGCTCGCCCTAGGGCCTGTTTTATGGATCTGGATCTTGTGGTTGTGGCTTGATGGTGGCCATGGTTCGCCGACACGAGCTGACCGATGCCGCCTGGGCCAGGATCGAGCCGCTGCTGCCGGTCAGCACCGGTCCTGGAGGGCGATGGCGGGATCACCGGCAGGTGATCAACCCGATCCTGTGGAAGATCCGCACCGGCGCCGACTGGCGGGACGTGCCTGAGCGGTATGGCCCCTGGCAGACCCTCTATCAGCGGTTCCGCCGCTGGAGCGCGGATGGGACCTGGGACCGCCTGCTGGCACATGTCCAGGTGCACGACGACGCGATCGGGGTGGTGGACTGGTCGGCGGTGTGCGTGGACTCCACCATCGTGCGGGCCCACCAGCACGCCGCCGGCGCCCGCAAAAAGGGGAACGGCCGGGGACGAAACCGGCACCGCCCGGGCCCGGGCCCGGGCAGGCGCTCGGGCGGTGCCGCGGCGGGCTGACCACCAAGATTCATCTGGCCTGCGACGGCCGCGGACTGCCCCTGGCGTTCGTGGTGACCGCCGGCAACGTCAACGACTGCACCCGCCTGATCGAGGCGGTCGAGGCCATCAAGGTCGGACGCACCGGCCCGGGCCGCCCACGCGTGCGGCCCGGGCACCTGATCGCGGACAAGGGCTACTCCACCGGCATCATCCGCGCCTATCTCAGGCGGCGGCGCATCCCGCACACGATCCCCGAACGCAACGACCAGCTGGCCGCCCGGGCACGGCGTGGACACCGCCGCTGCGGCTTCGACCGCAAGAGGTACCGGCGCCGCAACGTGGTCGAACGCTGCTTCAACCAGCTCAAACGCTTCCGCGGCCTGGCCACCCGCTACGACAAACTCGCCAGCCACTACCGCGCCACCGTCACCATCGCCAGCCTCATGCTCTGGCTCAACCACGATCCACAAAACAGGCCCTAGAAGCACCCGTCCCACGTCATCGACAGAGCCACCGGTTCGCCGAATGGGGTTGCGGTCGACGACAGCAGCCGCCACGGGACCGTGAGCCAGATGCCATCGCGGGGGTAACGCAGCCAGACGAGCCGGTTGAGGTAGGCGTTGACCGCCTGGACCGGATCCCCCTCCGCGCGGTAGGTGGCATCCGACTGGCCGGGCGCCGGGACCAGCAACGCGCTCTGGGTCAGCACCGCCTGGAACATCCTTGCTGATCGTGCACTTGGGACGGGGTGCGGCTCCCCGACAGCGGATTGGCCTTCATAGCTGTCGCCGGGCCGCCCGGGACGGTGGTACGGAAGAGCATGCCGCGCTGTCCCGGTAACGGGTATGACGCGATCGCGGACGCCAGACAGGAAGGTGGAAGTCGATGAATGAGCCCATGCCCATAGGAATCTCTGTGGTATGCCTCGCGATGGCGGCAATAGCTCTCGCTGGCCAACTACTCTTCCGCAGCGACCCCAATCGCCTGACGGAAATCTAGAAATTCCAGTATTTCAACCCTGCTTCCATATTTCGCCAGAAATGCGCCACTAGGGATGGTGTCAGTAATAGGAATATTCTCATGCTCGCGTGCCCGCTCGGCGTCCTCACGGGCCCGCGCCATCTCCAGCAGCTCCAGTCGGCGATCCGCTGGCAGGCCGTCCAGCTCGGCCTGGGGCGGCTCCGGCACCCGCGCTGCGACGTCCTGCTGTTCGGGGGTACCTGGGCCCGGATCCTGGCCGCGTTGCAGACCAGGGCTGACGCCGCCGGGCTGATCGGCTGGCAGGTCGGCGTGGACTCCACCGTTGTGCGCGCCCACCAGCACGCCGCCGGAGCCCGCCGCCACGCCGACGAGCAGTCCGAGCCGCCCGGCGGGACGACGTCCGAGCCCGGCGATCACGCGCTGGGGCGTTCGCGCGGCGGGTTGTCTACCAAGCTGCACCTGGCTTGCGAGCAGGGGCAAAAGCCGCTGTCGCTGGTGGTCACCGCCGTCAGCGGGGCGACGCCCCGCAGTTCGAGGCGGTGATGGCCGGGGATCTGTGTCGCCCGGATCGGCGGCGGGCATCCCCGGACCCGGCCCGAACGGGTGCGGGCCGACAAGGCGTACTCGTCCCGGGCAATCCGCGCGCATCTGCGGCGGCGGGGCATCGCGGCCACGATCCCCGAACCGGCCGACCAGATCGGCCACCGGCTCCGACGCGGTGCCCGCAGCGGCCGGCCACCTGGATTCGACCCGGTCGATTACCGTGCCCGTCATGCCGTGGAGTGCGGCATCAACCGGCTCAAACGCCACCGGGCGGTCGCCACCAGGTTCGACAAGCTCGCCGCCCGCTACCAGGCCACCATCCACATCGCCGCGCCATCAACGAATGGCTCTGATCACTTTGAAACAGGCCCTAGCCGCCCCAGTTCGCCGGTGTAGGCCGCCACCGTCTCGGTACGGGATCCGCCGGTCATGCGCCCTCCGCCGCCTGCTCGCTGGCGCGTTGGCGCTCCAGCTCGCGCCACCGGGCCAGCCCGGCGCGAAATCGGGCTTCCTGCTCGTTGAGTTCCCTGGCGCGGGCCTGGGCGTTCCCCTCCACCGGGCTGGAGTCCATCCATCGCCGCCCCATGGGCAGGCGGGTGACCGGGACGCCCCGCCGGAACCGGAACCCAGCGTGGTGAGGTGCGCCGGCGGATGGCCGGACTGGCCGAGGTCATTTAAGGCCGCTACCGGGCGCGAGATCTACGCATCAGATGCGAACCCGTGGCCGATCAGGATGAGGGCCCCTCAGCACGGGTGAACTCGAGGATCGGAGCCCTGCACTCTCGGCGACGGCGGCGGCCGCCGGGCCGACATAACGTCTGCGGGCCACCGCTAACCCGCCGACTTCCTCAACCTGACCCTGGCGTCCGGCGGCATACTCTCCTGGTGATTCCCGCCGATCCCGCCAGTGCACGGGACTTTCCTGACCCACGCCAGTTGATCGCTGACACCGACTGGGGGCGGCTGGAGGTGATGGTCGGTCCCGAACAAGGCTGTCCGGCCGTCCCCGATCTGCTGGCCACTCTCTTAGAGGGGGTGCCGGCAGCTCGGGCCCGGGCCTTGTTCGATCTGGGCGCGGCGGTTCACTACTCAAATACCATCGTTGAGGCCACCGCACCGGCGTTGTTGGTGGTTGCGGCGCTGCTGACTGATCCGGGCACCGATCGCGTCGCACTACCGTCCTTGCCGTACCGTTCCAGCACCCCGTCTTCGGTGCGGGCCGGGCTGTTGCGCCTGGTGGAAGGCGTGACCGGCGACGTCGACCAAGCCACCGAGGTCGCAGGCCGCCGTCACGGTTTCCCCATGACCGCCGAAATGCTTCAGGTCCGCGCGATCCGTCCTGTTCTGTTCCCGGTGGTGCACGGCCTGCTGGACGATCTCGACGCCGACGTTCGCGTGGCCGCTGCCCTGGCCGTCGTCCCGCTGCTCGAAGACTCCACCCTGGCACCGCATCGCGCGGCCTGCCGAGAGCGGGCACGCACGATCCTGTCCGCCAGCCCCGATCCCCGCGACCGCGCCCTGGCCGCCCTGCCCACCCTCACGCCGCCGCTGCTGCGTAACAACCTGTTCCCGCCGGTCGACGGCGGTTTCGACGACGACCCGCCGTTCTGATCTAACCGCCCTACTGAAGATCAGAAGAAGCGAGGTCTACTGACGGCGTCGTGGATCAAAGTGTCGTGAGTTCGCCGTGATGACGGGGGTAGGAAGCGGCTGGCCGCCGCTGTTGACGGGTCGGGCGGTATGGCAGTCTCCTGTTCGTGAGCAGTCCGGGACCTCAATCACCGCTGGGTCTTCGGGGACTTGCCGTGCCAGCTCTGTTGCTGGAGATGTTGGGTGATGGGCGCTGGCGTCATCCTGGCGAGCGGGCGCTCGACAGGGTCATGCCGTGGCGGTACGAGCCGCTGCAGTTGTTCATGACGACCGACAAGATGGAGACGGAAACGGCAGATCTCCGCCGCGTCACCGAGGACGACGAACTCGCACGGATCTTCTGGGTGGCTCGGAGAAGCACTCAGATCGCGCCTGCCGGGCTGCCCTGGCTCGATATCGATCTCGCTCTCCTGGTTGGCGGCGCCCGATACTCCGACTGCATCTCGATCGCGCTGGACTATCGCACCGATGCGGATGACCCTCAGGTGGTCGTGTTCGGCGAGGAGATGGTCGACCTCCACCAAGCAAGCCGATGGCACAGGGGATGGCGCGTCGTCGCGCCGACCTTCTCGGCATTCGCTGCAGCCTTGAACTTGTCGTCGCCGGCGGGCTGAACCGCAATCACGGATCAAGGACTCGTTCGCGGTCTGGGTTTCTGCCGGTGGGAGGCGTAGCCGGCCCAGGTGATGCCGCCCGCGCCCAGGGAGCGCGCCCCGCGATCACGGCCAGGGCGGGGGCGGAGCCGTTCACCGCGCTGCTGGGCCCGCTGGGCGCGGCCATCCGGTATGGCCGGGGCCCGGGAGATGGTGCGGGGCTAGCGTGCACGCGTGCCCGCCGTATCTGAACGGCGGGCGGCCCGCTGCGGCCCCGGGGGAAGCCGGGGCGTCAAGCGGGCCGCTGGTGCGGGTTCGGCGTCAGGCCGGATGCGGCGGGCGCGTCCACGACCAAGCGCGGCATCGCCACCGATGCCGGCCACCCGACCGGCGGCCGCGGCCGCCGGTGGTCCCCCACCCGTGATCGAGACCGGAACCGCCCGCCCTGCCGCGGCGGACCGGGGCGCGGGAGAGGATGCGGGTACCCCGCACGTCCGGCCCGGCACTCCGGGGGGGCTCCGGGCCGGACGGCGGCCAACCTGGCGCCTTGTCCCCGGCGTCTAAGGTGCGGGTTCGTCGCGGCGGCTGCCGTCGCCGGCGGCGAACCAATCTCACCGTGCCGTGCCGGGTGTTCGGGGTGTGTCTTGTCTGGGACCTGGACCGGGCGGTTCCTCGACGGCGCTGGGCGAGCTGGCCGGGACCGCCATCGAAGAAGCGGCTGAACGATGGGGTGGAGTGTCGCTAGGCGGTCAGGTACTTCGTCTCCGTGCAGCTCAGGGTCTTGGTGCCTTCGGCGACGCATCCCTGCATGGAGATGCGTGTGCCTTCGGGGAGGTCCAGGTTGCGGTGCTCGCACGAGTCATAGCCGGCGTAATTGCGGATCCAGACGTCGGGCCGTCCCGCCTGCCCGAAGACGGCGTAGACGTGATGGCCGTCGGGGTACAGGTCGCAGACATAGATGTGCTCTCCGTCGGGCTCCCAGCAGACAGAGACGCCGCCGCCGGCCACGACCTGACCGACACCGCAGATTTTCCCCGGCCCCGGGGGCCACACCGTCTCGGCGCTCGCGGGCGCGGCGCCGGCGAATACCGTCGCCGCTGCGGCGATTGCGGCGGTGATGGTGAGAGACCTCTTCCATGGCCTTGTTCTCATGACCTGCCCCTTTTCTGTGAGCGCGCCGTTTCGGAACGAGCGCTGTTGCCTGCCGGGCGGCGGAACATGCGGCGATAGGATGGTTCGGGGCGATGGTCGGTTCCTTGCGTCAACGGCACCCGAATCAGGCAAACCCGGGCGCCGTCGGTCATCACGGCAGCGGCCCAGGTGGGTCAGGTCCCGACGCTGATGGTCAGGGTGTGCCCAGTCGGGAGCAGTCCGTGGCCGCGGAGCCCGCTCCAGCCGTCGTTGGGGACGCCGAGCACGATGTCGGGCAGCTGGTCGGCGGCGGCGTGGGTGGCCAGCACCAGGCGGCCGGTCAGCGCGCCGGTGTCGGGGTCCTCGCGGACTTCCAGGGCGGTGACCGTGGCCGGGAGGTCGGCGGCCCAGTCGGTCAGGGCGCGCAGCAGCGCGGCGTGCTCGGCGGTGCCGGTGCGGGCCGGGTCCTCCTCGGGGCCGGGGCCGGGGGCGGTCAGCGCGCTGGGCAGCGGCGCGGCGAGCGCCTGGACGCGGACGCCGTCGACGGTGCCGTCGGCGATCGCGCCGTCGCCGCCGTCCAGCGGCCAGGCGGACCAGCCCATCTCGGCGGCCACCGTGTGCACCAGCCGGCGCTGCTGCGCGGCCGGGACGTCCGGGGAGGCGGGGGTGAGGGTGACCGGCGGCAGGACGCGGGTGGCCGGGTCGCAGGTGACGGTGGCGGGCGGCAGCGGGCTGGCCTGCTCCAGCACGCGGGCCGCGGCGGCCAGCAGGACCGGCAGCCGGCCAGGGGCGGCGTTCATCGTGCGGGAATCCTTCCGGCGGGGGCGGCGAGGCGGTTCAGGGCGACGGCCCCATCATCGGGCGGGGCTATTCGCCCAGGGCGCGCAGCAGCAGCCGCTGCAGGGCGCCCAGGTCGATGCCTCCGGTGATCGGGTCGGGCAGGAGCACGTCCGGGTCGTCGCCGTGACAGTGTCAGCGTCTCCGAGGATCAGGGCGCAGGTCTGGCCGAGGACGTCGGTGGCTTCGGCGGGCAGTGCCGCGGCGGGTGCCGTAGCCGCCGGGCCCGCTGTCGCGGCCGTCCCAGCGCGAGGCCAAGGCGGCGGCCATCGTGACGGCGGCGCCGTTGAAGGCCAGCCAGGTCCCGAGCCGTTCGCGCAGCGGGCGGCGAGCTGGGCGGACGCGAGGCTACGCGGGCCAGTGTGACAGGTAATGCACGTTCTGTGTCACACGCTGCGGACCGCGGTGAAGATGATCCACGTAAGCGAACAGGTGAGTACGCGGTAGAAAACCGGCAGACGTGCAGCCACTTTGGGCCACAGGAGGGGTGGAGCGAGTAAGAGGAGCCAGAGGCTAATGAGCGGGCTGGAGTATGTCACGAAGTTCAAGTAGGCCCAGGCGACGTAGACAGCGCACAGGCCGGTGGTCAGATCGAGCCAGCGCCGGATCCGGCGGCGCGGCTGGAGGGTGCGGTGCTGGTCGAGGGGTTCGGTCAGTCCCGTCACAACGAGCACGACGGGCAGGAGGATGTTCCCACCGATCATGATGGTCGTCAGCAGGCCCGGTGACCTCATCATGTAGGCGGCGAGGAAGAGCACCACGTAGAGCAGGAGAAAGAGCAGCACTGCGGTCAGGGGCCTGTTGAGGCGCGGCCTGGTGACGGGGAGGGATTCGGCTTCGTCGGGGCGCTCGGTCGAGTAGCGGTGTTGCAGAATCGTTCGGGCGACCGGGGGCAGGAAGTCGTCTCGCTCTTCCAGGAGTACAACCCCAGCGCGGTCGGCCGCGTCTGGCACGGCCGATGCGCTGAGGCCGCTGGGGTCGAGTTCCTTGAGGCGGGCGGGTAGCGCCGGGTGGGACCGTCCGGTGGAACCGTCGGTGTGGTGGACCTCGATGTCGGGCCTGCTGGAGATGCTGTCCTTCCATGTCTGGAGGCGCTCGGGATCGGCGATCGCGGCTGCGAAGTCGGGATAGAGGTCCTGCGGGCACGGGCGCGTCTCCGGGGAGCGCGAGTCCAGGTCCTCCAGGAACAGCTGCCATAGGAGTCCCAGATCGTGGCTGGCGTGCAGAGCCTCGGCCATCAGGAACCCGCCGATGTCGGGGTACTCATCTAGGACGGTGGCGGCGATGCGGTCGGCTTCGAATTCGTGCTCGCGTCGGATGGCCAGGGTGACCTGGTCGTAGAGGCGGATGTAGAGGCCGAACACAGCACGCTGAGCTCGGGCGGCCAGCCGTAGCAGCGCTGAGCCGCGGTAAACCACCCGGCTGAAGGGAGCATGGTGGCCTGCGTAATGTGCGAGCTCGTGAGCGAGCACTGCGCGTAGTTGCTCGGTCGTCAGCTCCATCAGCAGCGGGACACCGATGCACAGGTGGCGTGTCCGCCGCGGCCTGGGCAGGACGTGGCGTACCTCGTGCACGGAGGCGTTGACGTCGGGAGTGAGCCAGAGGTGTGTCGGCTCTGCCGTCTGCATCCGCGTGGCCAGGTCGGCGACCAGCTCCCGGACCCTGGGGGCCTGTGCGGGGCCGAGCAGTGTCGCGGTTGGCGGGACACCACCGGTTCGGCGTAGGTGCCGTAGCGCGCAGATGTCCAGCGTGCACAGGGGAATGGCGGCCGCCGCCAAGATGATGACCAGCGCTGGCACGACCAGGAACATGTTGGCGAAGAAGGACCAGGCGATCCAGGTGATCAGTGCCGCGGTTCCCACCAGCAGCATCCCCCCGGCCACCAGAGACGCCGCGGCGGCCAAGGCCAGCTCCCTTGGCAGGTCACGCGTTGTCACCGCTCCTCCTTGATCTTGGCGAGCATCAGTTCGGTGGTGTCCGCATCTGCCGCGCACGCTTGGATCAGCCGTTCCTCGGCGTGCTTCAGCATGGTGATCAGCGGATCGCCGGCCAGCCGCGCGCCCGCACTCGTGGCGGCAGGGGGCGGCAGCAGCGCAGGGCCTCCATCGCCGTCTTCGGCCACCGCCAGCCCCAGCTTCTTGGCCAGGTTGACCCGCGCCTTGCGCAAGCTGGAGGCCACTCCGCCGCGGGACAGGCCGGTGAGCTCGGCGATCTCGTGCTGGGCCATGCCCTCCAGGCAGTACAGCACCATCACCTGACGCTGCCGAGCCGGAAGGCGGTGCACGACCGCCAGCACCTGCCGTACGTACGCCGTCTCCGCGACCGAGGACGCCGAAGGCGGCTCTATCTCCAGTGGCTGCCTGCGACCCCACGCCGTACGCGCCTTCTTTAGCCGCTGGAACATGACCATCCGCACCCATGCCTCGGGAGACTCATAACCGCAGACGCGATCCCAGTGCCGATACAGCTCCAGGTATGCCTGCTGTACCGCGTCTTCGGCTTCGTGACGGTCCGGCCACAGCAGCATCGCGCTTTTTCGCATGTCAGGCACCGTGCGCCTGAAGAACGCATCGAAGTTCTGACCTCCACGGGTCAGGGCGTGCCCCCCGGAACCGGTCACCGTGCGGTCCCGGCGCCGTCGTTGTCGGGCGACGACCGGTATTCCACGACGGTGCTGCCCACCCGCACCCGCAGGACCCGCCTGATAGCACGGGGGGTTTGCCTCACCGGCCAGACCGATCGCACGGCCACCGCCCCGATCCCCACCACCGCGGTGATGACGGCGGGGTGTTGCACGAAGAACTCCAGCAATCTCGCCTCCTGTGTCGAACTCTCACCTAGCAACAGCCCGCCGCGGCCGATGTGTTTACTTCCAACTTTCGGGAGCCGCCGCGAAGCCCGGCTGCAGTCAGGGTTTGAGGCCGATCGACAAGCGAAACCCCAGTCCAGGCGGACTTCGCCGTAGGGGCGCACGTGCACCCAGAACATCGCCGAGCTGTCCGCGGTCCGGGTGGTCGAGCTGCCGGAGGGGCTGGGTGCCGCTCGGCCACCGCGATCTCGGCGGCCAGCCACTGGGTCACCTTCTCGGCATCGACCACGCCGCACACCCAAAACCCCAAGTGATCGCAGATCTGAGCGCGGTGGTACTCGATCGTGCGGCCGGCCCAGGCGTACAACCTCAGCTCCGACGCCGGCATACCGACCTGCCGCGCCACGTAACCGACCACCTCATCGACGAGCTCCGCCCGGCCCCGCAGAAACCGGCCATACCGGGTGGAGTGCTTCAACAGAAGCGCGAACCCCAGCCGCGTGGGCCCACGCTTGCCCGCGACCAACTCCAGCTCGTCGTCCAGCACCGTCCAGTGCTCGACAAGCTCACTGATCCCGACCACAAGCCGCCCCATGGCGCCGAATCATCGCGGAACCACCAGCCCAGGCAGCCTCAAATAGCGCAACAGGTCTCGTTCGCGGCTGGTGACACGTCGTTAACAGCACCCCAAGGCGCGGCCGCCGTGGCGCGGCTGTCCGGCCGGGCGTCCGGCAGAGCGTCAGAGCGTCCGGGTACAGGGGTCAGGTCCTGGCCCGGTTCCGGGATGGTCAGCGCGCTGGCCGCGCGCGGCGAGCAACTGCACGCGGACGCCGTCCCCGGGGCCGGCGGCGATCTCGCTGTCGCCGCCGGCCCCGTGCGGCGACGCGCCAACCCATCTGGGCGGTGGCCGTGTGCACCAGGTGCCGCTGCTGCGCGGCCGAACGCCGGCCGGCCGGGGGCGGCGCTGGCGGGTGCCGTCAGGAGGCTGGACGGTGGGCGGCGATGATCCGGTCGAGCATCTGCTGGAGGTCGTCGGTTTCGGCGGCGGTGGTCTCCAACATCCCGGTGTGCTGGTTGATGTGCGCCAGGGCGGCCAGGCGGCGCATCGGCATGCGGACCATCACGGGTTCGTCCAGCGGGCTGAGGAGGTGCAGCAGCGGCATCGGGGTGGGGGCCGCGCCGCTGCCCAGCAGGTAGGAGGTCTTGGTCGCCTCACGGCGAGCGGCCGGATCGCTCGCCGGCGGGTCGGTGACGACCAGCAGCACAGAGCCTCCTTCGCGTTGGACGCACACACCGCAACCGGTTTCGGGGTCCCGCAGCATCTGGCCGGAGGGCAGGGTGCGCGAGGTGCGCCAGAGCCGCCGCACGGCACGCTCATGGCGGTGCCAGTCCGCGCCCTTGCGCAAGGCCGCCGCAACGCCCGCGGCGGCGAAGCCGGTGACGAGGACGCCCAGGATGAGCAGCCAGGTCTGCGACCACCACCATCCCACACCGGCCATGGCTATCCCGGCGAGAGTGAGCAGGGCCGATTCCTCACGCGAACCCATGGCCGCCTCCTGTCAAGGCTCGGGGACATCCTTGCGGTGGTGCCGGGCAGTCAGGGCACCAGCCGCCGGAGCCGCCCCCGGAGTGTGCCCAGACCTGTCTGGCGAAGGTGGACGAACCCGGAGCCATACCCAAATTCGCGCTAGCGGTCGTGCACGCCGGCCCCGGCCCCGGCCCCGGCATCCGGTCGGGGCGGGTGGCGCTCATGGAGGCGGGTTCTGCTGTGAGCGGTAGGCGGCGGCGAGGTGGTCGTGGAGTTCGGCGTGCCGGAACTGGTAGATCGGGCCGACGGTCCGCAGCAGCCCCAGGCGGTGCGCGTCGTCGAGAAACGCCATCAACGACCGCGGCAACCGCCGCCGCCGGGACAGCCAGAAGGAGGCGGCCAGGTACGCGGGCCAGGCGCGATGGTCTCCGAGCAGGAGCCCCATCACAAGCCCGAACGCGAGCCCGACCGGGAGCCCGACCGGGAGTCCGACCGGGAGTCCGACCACGAGCCCGGCTGGGAGCCCGAGCACGAGCCCAAACGCGCAGAGGCGCAGAAGGTTCAGGGCACGGTCCGCGCGCCAGGTAGAGATAGGTGTGTTCGAGCGTCCTGTGGCCGCCGGAGTCTCTCCCCAGTGGATGAACCCGGCCGTGAGCCCGACCGTGAGCCCGAACGCGGCCACGCCCGCGAGGCCGGCTGTGAGTCCGAACGCGGCCCCGACCACGAGCCCGACCACGAGCCCGGACGCGAGCCCGCCCGCGAGACCGCCCGCGAGCCCGGCCGCGAGCCCGGTGGTGCGGGCGATGGGGGTGTGGCTGGTGGTGGCCAGCCGCCACCAGGCCAGGTCGCGGGTGGGGACGGTGTCGAGGAGGTGGGCGAGGTAGGCGAGCCAGCGGGTGGCCTGGTCGGGGTTGTGGCGGTGGCGGGGGCGGAACAGGTCGGCGGGATCGGCGCTGGGTGGGCGGGTGTCGATGAGGGCGGGGATGAGGTGATCGAACAGGTGGCTCTGCAGTGCTGCCGTGGTGGGGAATCGGGCTGGGTCGGTGAGCGGGGTGGGGTCGGTTCGGGTGGTGATGTGGGTGGTGCGCAGCAGCCACAGGCCCAGCGGGGTGGAGACCACGTCGGTCAGGTGCGGGGCGTCGCCGTCGCGGATCTGCTGCAGGGTGGCGGCCCAGGCGGGCGGCAGTACTTGTGGGAGGCAGGAGGCCAGGTAGCGGGCGGCGTCCTCGGCGGTGAGGGGGCGTGGCGCGATGACGGCGGCGGAGGTCAGGACGTCGCGGGCGAGGGCGGCGTCGGCGTATTCGCGGGTGCGGCTGGTGAGGATGAGCTGGTCGTGGTCGGCCAGTGACCGGTTGAGCGCGGCGATGACGGCGGTGCGGGCCTGGGCGGGAATTTCATCGAGCCCGTCCAGCCCCGGCAGGATGTGCGCGCGCTGCACCAGCTGCTCGGCGGCGTCCGGGCCGTACTGCGGCGCCCGCAGCGACGGGTAGGTCTCGTTCAGGCGGGCGGCGAGCCAGCTCTGCAGCCGCGGGTGCCGGTCGGTGTCCCAGCCGGCGATCGATACCAGCACCGGGACCGGCTCGTCCGGTTCCGGATGCTCCAGCAGCTCGCGGACCAGCTGCACGGCCAGGGTGGTCTTGCCCGTCCCCGGACCGCCGGTGATGACCAGCCGGCGGCGCCGCAGCGCCCGGAACTGGGCGGCCATGGCGTCGGCCTGGTCGCCCGTGCCCGCCCAGGCCAGGGTGCCGCCGGTGGTGATGTGCGCGGGATGGTCCATGATCCGCTGGTCGGTGGTCAGTTCCCAGCGCACCGGGATCGGGGCCGGGTCGTCGAGCTCGCGGATGCGTGCCTCCTCGTGCCACTGCGCGGCGACCATGACCCCCAGCGCCTCCTTGGCCGCGGCGACGGTGTCGGCGTCGGTGACCGGCGCCGGGCCGCGCCCTTGCCGCCACCACAACACCAGGATCACCGCCGGCGTCGACGCCGCCAGCAGCACCCCGACCAGCTGCGCCACGTTCGCCGAGGTCTGCAGCCCGTCCTTGCCGCGCCAGACCGCGAACATCCACACCAGCAGCCCGGCCATCGCCAGCAGCCCGCCGGCCGCGACCAGCCCGCGCCCTCTGGCGCCGCGTCCGCTCATGCCCACCATCGTCGGGCAGCAGCGCCCGCCGCGCGGCGATCTCACACGAGCCGTGACCGGCGCGCCGCTGGCCGATCCCGGCCGCGGCCGAGACGAGGGCCACGGGAACGTGGCCGTCGAGGAGGGGCCGGGGGAGGGCGCAGGCCGAGACGAGATCGGATCGAGTCCGTGCGCGCCGGAGGCCGGCGGCCAGGCGACGCCGCAGGTGTGCGCGACCGCGGCGAGCCGGTGCGCGGCGGCGCCGCGGATCGGGCTGGTGCAGTTGCTGGCGGGCTCGGCCGGGTTCCTCTGGTTCGTTTGTCCGGCCGTGCGTCCGGTAGAGCGACAGGTGTCGAGGGTCCAGAAGGTCGCCTGGTGACGGCAGTGTGGCGAAGCGGGCCATCGGCTTGCGGCCTTGCTGGCTCGTAGCCTGGGGGCCTACAACATGGCCTGCTCCCGGGCGTCGGTCGGGAGCGGGATCCGCGGTCGCCTGGTGATCTCGTCCCGGTGCTTTCGAGGGAGGGCCACCGCGCCGTCCACAGAGACGGGACCGCCGACGTCAAGCCAGGCGGCGGCTGGTACGGCGCAGGATGGTGTAGCCGTTCGCGATGAGCCGGGGTCGTGGCGGCATCTCCCGTCTCCCATCCACGGGGCAAACCGACCGTTTCCTCTTTGCCCTGGAGGCACGTCATGGGACGAGGCAACTCGACTCCGATGGATCACGAGGCCGCAGACCGGATCTCGGCGGCCGCCGAACGCGACCCGGACTCGGCGACCGCACAGAGCGGCTTCGACGAGCGGGCGCAGGAAGCCGCCGACCGTAACGAGGCCGACGACGACTGATCGCCTATGGAGTTGGGGAGGCCTCCCGCCCGCTGGGGTGGGAGGCCTTCTCCCTTGTGACGGCACGGACTCGGCGGCGGTGGCCCTTGACCACCAACCCAGCGGCCACGGCGTTGGCGATCCAGGGCGGGTGAAGTCACCGCCGGCCACCGATCCGATGCGGGCCGTGCGTGCCGGCGGGTGCGGTCAGCGGCGCCGGCCGGGGGCGCGGCGGGCTTGCCGGCAGGTGAGCGCGTCGGGTGAGACGCGGGTGCAACGGACCAGGGACGCGACCGAGGCGTGGCCGGGATATCTTTCCGAAGCAGCGGCCACTGGACTTCACCCGCCAAGGACCGCGATCGGAAGGACATCCTTGATGGCCACGAGGTCCCCGATTCAAGGCTCGTCTAAGGCGTTGTCGGCATGGACGGCGCTCAACGATCGGCAGCGGGGCACGTTGGCGGTCATCTACGGCCTGGACTAGGAGGTCGAGGAGTCGCGCCGCCGGGCCGCGGCGCTCGGTGAGTACGACTCGCGTCCTGCTTCGGAGTGGCGGTCGATCGAGTTCGCCCACGACCCCAGCGACCGCCGGCTGTTCGGCTGGACGAAGATGCAGTCCCGCCTGGCCACCGCCGGGTGGGACAACCAGGGCAACGGCTCGACCATGGCCGCGCTGGCAGAGCGCGGCCTGATCACCCAGAACGCCAAGCCCACCGCCTTCGGCCAGATGCTGACGGTCGCGCTGACCCGCGCGGGCCGCCGCACGCGCGGGCCTGTCGCTGCAGCCCGGCGCGCCCCGCAAGGCCGCGCTGTCAGGCCGGGCCTGGGAGGTCCTGGCGCTGCTGTGGAGCGCCGACCTGCAGGGCGAGGGGCTGAAGTGGGGGCACTCGACCACGATCGACCGGGTCCTCATCGACAAGCACGTTCCGCCGCTGGCCGCACGCGCCGGCGGCGGATACGAGATCACCCAGCGCGGCCGGGACTTCTACCGCGACCACCACGCCGCGCACACCGCCGCCTATCCCGACGTACGTGCTCCGCACCCCGACGGCGCGGACGCCGAACCCTGGCCCGGGCGGGCCGATGAGATCCTCGCCGAGCACGCCAAGCTCCACCGGGCGCTGTGCCAGGCGTGGCAGAGCGCCCACGCCGCCCAGCGACAGGCCGAACACGAAGTCAACACGCCGCCTCCGGCGATCGCCGGCATCCTGCCCGCGCCGGTCGCCGAACAGATCACCGCCCGCCACACGCTGTGGCAGGACACCGCCCGCCAGCGCAGCGACCTGGCGGCCGCCCACGTCCACGACCTTCACCAGCGCGCCACCAGAGCCGCCCGCGGCTACACCGCCGCAGCCCTGACCGCCTACAACGCTGCCGTGGCCAACACCGACCCGATGAACGGCCTGCAGCCGCCCAGCCACGATGACGACACCTGGGACGAACCGCGTCTGCCCCCGCCCGCCGAAACCGGGATCCATGCCATCGACGCGGACGCCGCCAAGCTCTACGCCGTCGCCGTGGGAACCCCGGTCAAGCGCCGCGGTCCCGCTCCCCAAAACCGCCGCCACAGACGATTCGCTCCGTCCCGCCCCGCCACCCCGCAAGATCCCGGCAGTCAGCTCGCTGACCTCGCCCAGTTCCTGGTCGAGCACACCAAGGGCGGCGCCCTTCACCGGCGCCTTCACCCGCAGGGGTGAGCGCCGAGCGCTGCGATTCCGGCTGCTCGCTGCCTCTATGACTCCTGAGCTGAGGACCGAGAAGCTCGGACTGGTCGCCGAGCCGCCGCTGATGAAGCAGTTCCGCGTCCTGGTGGACGGGATGCTGCCCCGTCTGGACTTCCCCGAGCTACTGCTGGAGGTGTTCGGCTGCCAGGAACGCTGGGTTCGGCAGGGCCACCTTCGCCGAGGACCGCCTGGCCTGCGGCCGGGTTGACCTGCGCGTTTGCCGAAGAAGATCTTGGGAATCGGCTCGGGAAGGCGGGGACCGCTCCCGGAGGGCTGGGGCGGGGGTCTGCTCGGCTGCTGCGCCCCGCACACCAGGCGCATGACGGCGCGGCCGATGGCGGGGTTGACGTGGCTGGAAGGCGAGGACACCAGGATGCCGGTTGCGATCCGTGAGGCCACCGCCGCAGACCGGGCATGGATCAACTCCAACGACCGCGACTGGACGGTCACCGACCAAGACATGGCCTACGCGCTGGCCCTGAACGTCGCCACAGACGAACACGGCGTACGGCTGGGCTGGATGTACGTGGTGGACATGCTCGACCATGCCGTCCTGATGTATCTGTACGTCGAGCCGCAGCACCGCGGCCGCGGTGCCGCCCGCGCCCTGGTGAAGCACCTGTTCGCCGACTACGCGGGAGAGATCACGGTGGCGTGGGACCCCGATACCGATCTGTTCGACATGTGGCAACGGCTCGGCTTCCAGCACCAGCCGGGTGAACACGACCGCCCGACCGAACCCACCGGCAAGATGTTCCGCCCGGCCCGAAACCCCGGGGCGCCATCGGATCCAGAACACCGCGACCGATGAAGCGCATCACGGACCCCCGCGACCGCTCCCGCCGGAGTGCGCCGGACACCACGCGGCCCACCATGTCGTGCCCTGTTGTGGCCAACGGCGATGCGCCGGGCGGGCGGGCTTTTGACTGATCGGCTGCGGCGAGACATGCGAGTCGTGCGCCGGCGGGTGCGGGGCCGGGGCTGGTCGCTGGCGGCGTGGGGGTGGATGCTGGCCGCCGCCGCGGCGGCCGCGGCGGCGATCTGGTTCACCACCGGCTGGCTGCTGGACACCACCCGGCAGGCCATCGACCAGGACCTGAAGGCGACCGGTGCCGACCGTGCCCGCATCCGCGTCGAGGCCGTGCGGACCGGGCTTGCCGCCGGCGCGGGGGCGGGCGCGGCGGTCGGGCTGATGCTGGCCTTCCGCCGCCAGGCCCACACCGAGCACGACACCGCCGAACGCCGCGTTACCGAACTGTACAACGCCGCCGCCGAACAACTCGGCTCCGCCGCGGCACCGGTGCGGCTGACCGCGCTGTACACCCTGGAACGCCTGGCCAACGACAACCCGCGGCACCGGCAGACCATCGTCAACATCATCTGCGCCTATTTGAGGATGCCGTTCACCCCGCCGCCACGCCCCGACACCCCCGAGAGCGAGCGTGCGCACCGCGCCCAGGCCCAGCGGCACCTGGTCCGGTACCGCTCCGCCCGCGCCGGCCAGCCCGCCCTCGTCGAGCCGCTCGCCCCGGACCCGCACGAGGAACTTCAGGTCCGCCTCACCGCCCAACGCATCCTGAAAACTCACCTGCACCGCAAGGCCGACCGACGATGGCGCGGCCTGTCGCTGGACCTGACCGGCGCCGTCCTCATCAACTTCGAATTCAGCGAGTGCGCCATCGACCAGGCCACTTTTACCCGGGCCACCTTCAGCGGGGATGCCTGGTTCGACGGGGCCACCTTCGCCAGGGGCGTCTGGTTCGACGGGGCCACCTTCACCGGGAACGCCGGGTTCGTCGAGGCCACCTTCACCGGGTACGCCTCGTTCCACGGGGCTACCTTCACCGGGTACGCCTCGTTCGTCGAGGCCGCCTTCGCCTGGCTCACCGGGTTCAACCGGGCCACCTTCGCCGGGGTCGCCTGGTTCAACCGGACCACCTTCACCGGGAACGCCAGGTTGGAGGGGGCGACGGTGGCGGATGTTGGCCGAGAACATGTGTTGCCGCCGGGCTGGCGGATCGAGCCGGCCGAGGGCACCAGGGGCCGTGTGGTGCCGGATCCGGCCCCGTCGGAAGGTGCCTGAAACCCGCAGTTGGCTCGCTCAGCGGACGCAGGGTTCGGCGTTGTCGGCCCGCGGCCGGGGGTGGTCGAGGGGGATCAGGTCGACGCGGCCGTCGGGGAGCTCGGTGAAGGCGAAGGCCGGGTTGGTGAGGTCGAGTCCGCGGGCGCCGTCGGGGGCCAGCGGCCAGGCGACGCCGAGGGCGTGGGCGGCCGGGGCGTAGACCACGAGGCGGCCGAACGGGTCGTAGCCGTGCCGCAGCCCGTCGTCGGCCTCGTGGGCGTAGAACAGCCCGTGCAGCAGTTCGGCCAGGTCCAGGTGCTGGCCGGCAGGGCCCCACCAGGACACGGTGCGCAGGTAGGCGGCCGCGTCCGGTGCGGTCCCGGGTAGCGGGCCGGGGCCGGGCGCGGGCAGCCGGGCGGGCAGGTGGCCGGCCAGCGGGCCGGTGGGCGGCAGCTGCAGCCGGTGGTGCACGGCGATGCGGGCAGTGGCGTGTTCCAGCGCGGCCGCCAGCTCCCCGGCCCCCGCAGCGCCCGCGGCGTCCGCAGGGTCGTCCTCGGCGTGCTCGCCGTACCCGGCCGCGGCGGCGGCGGCGCGGACGGCGGCCAGGTCGCGCACCAGCACGCCGGGCCCGTACCGGGTGCGGTCGGCGGGGTCGGGGTCGGCAGCACCCGGCGGACCGCGTCGCGCGGGCCGGGCGCGGCGTGCTGCAGGTAGCCGCCGGTCAGCAGGTCGTGGGCGTTGGCGGCGAGCCAGTGCGCGGCGGCGGCGCAGACCGCGCGCTGGTCCCGGTCGCCGCGTTCGGCGGCGGCGGCCGCGGCGGCGTGCAGCACCGGCAGATGCTGGAGGTCGGCGGCCAGGTGCGCGGGGTCCCAGGGCAGGGGGACCGGGCGCGGCCCGGCGGTGTGGGCGGCGACGGTGGCGGCGGTGTGCTGGCCGGGCGGGTAGACCTCCAGCCGGGCGCCGATCAGGTGGTCGATGGCGGGCAGGTCGGCGCGCACCGGCACCGGATCGCGCAGCGGGCTGTCCAGCGCCGGGTCGCCCGGCCGTCGGTCGCCCAGCCCGAGCACCTGCGTCCAGTGCCGCGGCCCGCGCGCCCGGTCGCCGCCGGGCCCGGCCTGCTCGGCGCGGCCGGACCAGCCGGGCTGGCCGGGCTGGTCGGGGGGCAGGGCGAAGCTGAGGTACCACGCCGGCGCGCCCGGCTCGCCGGCGGCGGCGACGGCGAACCAGTGGGCGCGGCGGGCCTGGTCGGCGGTGACCAGCCCGGCCGCCAGCAGGTGGCCGGCCAGGGCCCGGGCGTGAGCGGCGGGCGCCAGCGCGCTGCCGTCGGGCCGGGCCAGCACCACCACGGTGCGGTCGTCCGGGCGAGGCCGGTCTATGACCGCCGGTACCTGGAGGACCTGGAGAACTACACCGCGATGCAGGTGCTGTGGGAACGCCACGACATCATCACGCTTCATCAGCGGGCGCTGTGCTCGTCCTGGACAGGCGTTCCGGCGCGGCCGGTGGCCGCAGGCCAGGTAGGGAGATGCTGGGTTATGGCGGGTCTGGTCTGGTGATTCTGTTCTGGGCGTTGGCGATCAGGTTCGCGGCGTGCGGGCCGGCGGCGTAGCGGGCCGCCTCGATGGTGTCGGTGACCGCGGCGAGGGGGTCGGGGTTGGTGGCGCGGTGCAGGGCCAGCCAGAGCCACTGGTGGTCGCCGTCGCTGAGTTGGGAGCGGCGGGCGCGCAGGTGGGCGTCCGGGGTGAGGGTGCGTGCTGCGATGCTGGCGGCGATGTCGGGGTCTTCGGCGAGTCCGGCGTAGCGGGCCGCCTCCGCGGCGGCCCACCAGGCCACCTCACGCAGTGTGGGTTCGGGCAGCCCGGTCAGGAGGTCGGCGGCGGGCCCGAGCGGATGGTCGGGCCGGGGTCGGTGCGGGTGCAGGGCGGGCAGGTCGGGCACGATCCGGAAAGCGATGTCGGCGGTCTGGATGCGGGCCAGGTCTTCGGCGGTGATGCCGTGGCCGGTGAAGCGCTGCACCGCGACCAGACCCATCATGGACTTGCGGCGGTGGTGGTCGGCGAAGTCCAGGCCGGTGAGGGTCTCGGTGAGTTGTGGTGGTGCTTCGAGGTCGCCGAAGGGTTCCTCCGAAAGGAGGATCTCACCGTGCTCGGCGAACGACAGCCGGGTCAGCGCGTTGACGTTCCAGTACATGCTGGCGGCCCGTCCGCCGGTGGAGGCCCTGGTCAGGACGGGCGCATGCGAGCCCTGGTAGCCGTTGTACTCGACGGCGAGCACGGCGCCGCCGACGTCCAGCACCGCGACCCAGGGGTCGAACGACTGTCGCTGTAGGAGGTCGTCGCTGATGGCTCGCATCGACTCGGGCCGGGCCGGGTCCGCACCGAAGGCGCGCAGCACGTCCGCGACCTCTGCCCCGGTCACCACCGTGACCGTCGCGGCCTCCGACAGGGCGCTGTCGCGCACCCAGCGGTAGGCGGCTTCGGGTAGTTCCGGCCGCACCGGCTCCGGCTCGCCGCGCAGCCGGTGCCCGAGCCGGTCGGTGCGGGCGTGCACGATCTCGGGTGCGGCAGGCGCCTGCCACACCACCAGCTCGTACTGCTCGGTCGCCTCGGGGTCGTCCCGGCCGCGGGCGTGCACCCGCAGCCGATAGTCGCCCGGCCACGGCGGGGCCACCCTGCGCAGGTGCGACTCCCCCAGCCAGGGCGGGATGCCGCTACCCGGGTGAGGCCGGGTGTTCCCGCCCGGGTGCGGTTCGTCCGCCTGGGGGCCGAACACTGAGGCGCCACCGGCATCCGCCCGCCAGCTGACCTCGACGATCTCCTCCCAGCCGGCCGCGACCTCCGGCGGCGCCCCGTCCAGGACGGTAAATAGGATCCGGACGTGTCCGGTCTCGACTCCGGTGCGGATCACCGCACCACCCGGGACGACCGTGACCAGCCCGTTGCCGCCGAAGTCGGCGTCCGGAACCTCACCTCCCTCCAGCAGCCCGAACCGGTGCCCCCGCACCTGCGCCGACCCGGAAGTCCGGCGGGGCAGCAAGTACTCCGCCCGGGTCTTGGCCAGTAGCGCGGCGTCGTAGGCTGGAGGCATCGGGGTCTCGCGCAACATCAGTACCGCGGTGCCGATCGCAACGCCGAGCACCGCAGGTGGTTCGGTGACCCGAGGGTGGACTCCCACCCGGCGCAGGACGCCGGCAGAAGTGGCCACAGCCAGCGCAAGATGTGCCGCGCCGTGCGCCGCCGCGACATCCTGTTCTTCGGTGATCTCAGGCCCCGCCGTCAAGAGCGCGGCCACGCGCGGATGGGTGGCCAGCCGGCGAGACAGCGCGGCGACCAGCGGCACCGCGCCCGGGCGGACCCGGTCCAGCATGTCGGCTCCGCTGACCGCCTCGCTCTGACCGTCCACGCTAATGAAAGCGAAGTTGCCGGTGCGCGGCTCGCCCAGCAGAAAACTCAGGTCCGGGACGTCGGCGAGGTCCAACTCCGGCACGGTCAGCTCCAACGCGCCGAGCAGGCGTTCGGCCAGCAGCGGAGGCAGCGAGCCGAGCGCGTCCCGCACCGGCGAATCGCCTGGCCCGCCCGAGGGCACGTGCGCCATCGGACGTGGCCTGGCGCCACGAATCGGCCACGCGCCGTCCGCGGTCGCCCGCAGCCGTCCCAGCTCGGCCGCCGGCACCTTCGGAACACGGCCGATGACCAGCGGCATCGCCGCAGCGATCGACCCGGCTAGCTCCGCTGATAACGCATCGGGAACCTCCACCACAGAACCCTCCGGTTCGGTCGCATGGACCAGACAACGGAAAACTAGCCCTCCCCTACGACAGTCCCGGAGACACCGAATCCTGAATGCGCCGCCGACCAAGTTCAGTGAATGTTGATGCCTGTCGGCGACGCTGCAAAACCTGCGGCCCCGCCGACCGGCACCCGGGGATGGCGTTGATGTTCACGCGGCGGGTCGTATCACAGAGGAGGTGCGTAGGGCCGCAGCCCTGGCGGGCCCGGCCTGGCCTGCGGGTGCGGATGCCGACCTGTCAGTGAGCGCGGTGACCCGGCGGGGGAGGGGCCTGGTGGTGGTGCCGGAGGCGTTCGCGGACGCGCGGGCGCTCGTGACGGCTGGCACCGCCACCTCAAGCCACCGGCCGGGCACAAGTTCTCGGTCGCTGCCGCCACCGGCGACGGCGTGCTGCGCGGTGCCGCGATCGTCGGGCGGCCGGTCGCCCGGCACCGACGACGGGCTCACGCTGGAGGTGACCCGGGCCGCGGCCGACGGGACCCCGCACGTGAACTCCCCTCGGCACCGACACCGGCACCGGCACCGACACCGGCACCGGCACCGGCACCGCCCTGCTCAACGGCAACGCGCCCCGCGCGAACGTCCTCGTGCTCGGAGCGGCACTGCTGGTCAGACGTTCACCGGTTGAGTCTTGTCCTGGGGCTGTGGGGCGGGTCAGGTGCGCGGAAGCGGCGGACCTGCGGTGACAGCAGGGCCGCGGCGGTGGCGGCCAGGATGAGCGCGGCGGCGGCGGCCGCGGTGGGCTGGATCCCGATGGCCGCGGTGAGGGGGCCTGCGGCCAGCAGGCCCAGCGGCGCGAGCGCGAGCGCGCCGAGCAGGTCCCAGCTGGTGACGCGCGACAGCGCGTCGGCGGGGACGTCGTGCTGGACGGTGGTGGACCACAGCACCCCGAAGATCGTTTGAGTGATGCCGGTGGTGAACATGGTGGCCGCGACCAGCGGCCACGGCGCCAGCGCGAAGGCCACTGTGTCACCGCTGGGCCACAGCGCTTCGGGCTTCGCCTCGCGCGCTGGCTGACGTGCCACGATGTCGCGATGACCAGCCCAACCGGTTCCCCGCCCGCTTGGTCCCTGCCCCGCATCGGGTCGTGTCGCGGCTGCACGGTCATCGTCCTGGCCGGTGTGCTCGACCACACCGCCACGGGCGACCTCGCCGCCGCCGTCATCGCCTCAGCGCCCGCATGCGCTCCCCGTGTTGTCCTGGACCTGGCCGCGGTGAGCTTCTGCGACTCCTCCGGTATCGCAGCCGTGATCGAAACTTTGCGGGCTCTGCACGCCCGTGACGGCCGCCTGGTCCTGGCCCGCCCCCGACCCCAGACCCGGCAGCTGATCGCCCGGCTCGCCCTGGCCCGGTTCCTGATCGTGCACGACACGCTGGAGACGGCGATCACCTCGCTGTCCAGGCCCGCCCGGAGTTGAGCAAGCGCACGGGTTGCGGGCCTCGCATCGGCCCGCAACCCGTCCTTGCCAGCCGCGGTAAACACCGTTCGCCGGACTAGCTCCAGCGAGATCACCGGGCGCTGCGGGCGTACCTCAGGGGAGGGTGATGGGGTGTAGGGGGCGGGGGTCGAGTCGGTCGCCGGTGGTGGGGTCGATGTTGAAGGTGCCGCTGGCGCCGCTGATGAGTGAGTTCTTGGTGGCGAAGTAGCCGAGTTGGTCGCGTACTCCGTAGAGGTTGGGCAGTTGCGGGGTGGCGGTGCCGCCGCCGGTGGTGGCCTTCCAGATGGCGGTGGTGGCGGTCAGGACGGCATCGTGGGCCATGATCGCCCATCCGGTGTCGAGGTCCTGGCGTTTGAGGCCGTGTTTGGTGAAGGCGGTGGCGAGTTCGCGGAACAGGTTGCGGTCGGGGTTGGTGGGGGAGTCGAGCTGGGCCGGTTCGGCGAGCGGGGTGTAGAGGATTTTGATGGGGGCGTCGGGATCGCCCAGGACCGGGGTGGGGCCCGAGTACAGGTGGGGGGTGAGGCTCTTGCGGAGCTTGACGGCGTCGGAGCCGCTGATGACGGTGATGGGGGTGCGGCGGCAGGGCCGGTTGTGGAGCATGCGCAGGAAGGGGTCCAGTTCGGCGGCGCGGCCGGTGAAGTACACCAGGTCGATGCGGTCGGTGCCGCACAGGTTCTTGGAGATGCTGTCCAGGGCCTGGGTGCCGCCGCGCGGGTCGAACTCGAAGGTCAGCCCGCCGCCGGCGTTCAGGTAGCGGCCCAGCACGGTGTGGTGCTGGAAGGAGTGGCTCAGGGTGGTGGCGTAGAAGTCCGAGCTTCCGCCTCGGTTGACGGTGACCTTGACCAGTGCTGCGGTGGCCGGCTCGGGGTGGGACTTGCGTAGCTGGTCGCTGATGGCGTTGAGCTGGCCGGTGTTGTTGTTGGAGATGCGGACCAGGCCGGGGATCGGGCCGCGGTTGTCGATGCGGCCGGTCTTGTTGAAGCCGTCGGCGGTGATGATGTCGGCGACCATGGGGATCGACTTGCCGGCCAGCTGCCGGGCGGCCGCCAGGGTCTCGCTCTGGCTGAGGCCGAGCCCGGTGACCACCCGCAGCCGCTGGGGGCCGGTGGCCATGGCCTCCAGGTGGGTGACAGTCTGGCGCCAGTGGGTCTGCGCGGCGCCCTGGTTGGCCAGCACCAGCTGGATCTTGGGGAGGTTGCCTTGGGTGTTGGCCCGGTGCTGGGCGACGAATGCTCCTTCCACCTGGGCCACGATGCGGGGGTCGTCGGTGGTGAGGGGGCCCATGTACGCCACGGTGACGTAGCTGCCGGGGCCGGCCTGGGCCGCGGTGGCGTTCTCGGCGGCGATGCGCGACAGCACCGGCGCCAGCCGCTGCCCGAACACTGCGGGATCGCGGCCGTCGGTCACCCCGACGCACTCGCCGCGCTCCACCCGGGTCAAGGTGGCCTGGGTGGTGCCGCAATGGCGGGCACGGTCGGCGTCGGGGCCGGGCCGGTCAGAGCCGGCGGCCGAGGGCCACCAGACCCAGACCGCGGCGATCGCGGCCAGCACGAGCACCGCGATGGCCGCGATGACCGTCCGCCGCCGACGGCGCCGCGGCTGACCGGCCCCGCCGGGGCTGGCGGGCCGACCGGTCGCGCCGGCGTCGGCGGGGCCGGTGGGCCGGCCGGCCGGGTCGGCCAGCCACCACCACCAACGCCGCGGCCGGGGCGGTTCGCGGTGAATCGGCGGCTCCCCGCGTTCGGCCCCGGCCTGGTGGGCCTGCCTGGCCTGGTCGGCCAGCCGCTCGCGGACCTGCAGCCACGCATCGACGATCTCGTCGTCCTCAGGCATGCACACCTTGACGATCCACTTGGTGGCGTGCGCGGACGCCAGCTTGTTGCTGTCGGAGACGTTGGTGTGGACCGTGGTGGCGCCGACCTGGCCGTTGGAGCCGACGTTGATCGCACGGCTGGTTTTGTTGTTCAGGGCCATGAGGGCCTTCAGGCCCTCCTGGAACTGCGTGATCGTGGTGAACGAGCGGGGATCGGGCCTGGCAGGCTGAGAGGGCGGCATCGCGGTCACGCCCCCAGCTGCTGACCGGCCTGCGGGTCGGGCTGCGGGCCGGGCCGCCCGCCCAGCCAGTGGCACACCTGGGCGGTCACGGCACCGCCGGCCAGGACCAGCCCGATCGCCTCGGCGGCCGACCGGCCGGTCACCCAGGCGAGCATGATGACGACGATGACGATCACCAGCACGGTGACCCGGTGGCCGGGACGCAGCCCGTCCAGGCCGGGAACCGGCAGGAGCCCTCGCTCACCGCCAAGGGCGTGAGCCGGGGAAGGAAAGGTTGCAGACATCAGAGCACCTCGTGTCTTTCCTGAGCACGGCGAAGGACATGTGCGGGGTGCCGCACCAGCACGGTTACCGGCCGGCTGGTGTGGTGTAGGCAACACAATGATCGGGCCGTCACGGCCCCTGCAACGGCAACCGCAACTTCCGAACGATCCGAAATCCGGGCCCCTGCGCGACCGGCGAAACCGAACCGGTGACCCGAACATCCGGCCGTAGCGGCCGAACATCTCTCCGCAGCCGGCCGCGTCAGCCTCAACTCTGTGGCGCCTGTTCGGAACCGCGCACCAATCCCGCCCTTGACGAGCATGAGAGGGCCCCCGCCGGTAACAGGGGCCCTCTCTCACGCCTCCGGGACATCACGCCGTGCTCAGGACATGACAGTACGTTCAGAGGCCCGGCCGGACACCCCACGGTGCCCGACCCGAGCCCAGTCTCACCGAACCCGAACAGCTCCATCAAGCCAGGTGAGGACCAACAACGCGATCCGAACAGGTCCCGAACACCTCACCGGCCGGTCATCCCTGCCGGTCTGCCCAGCTGGCGCAGGAACTGGTCGGCGACCGATTCCAGCACCGGGGCGGCCAAATCTGGTGGGGACGGCTCTGCCGTTGGTGAGCGCCTGGTCGAAGACGTCGTCGCCGTCGTCGTCTCCTCCTGCCGCCGAGCGTCGCCGACGGCACCGGCGGCAGGCGAGGGGGAGGGGGAGGGGGTCTTGATCTGGTCGTTCTTGCTCTGGTTGCTCTTGGTCCGGTTCGGGTCCCGGTCCCGGGACGGCCGGGGCCTTGGCGTTGGGACTGCCGGGCGCCCGGTCCAGGGATGCGCTTGTTCTGGCCGGAATAGCCGGTCGGATGCTGTACGCCTGACCTGCCGGAGCGCCGTCTACCTTCAATCTCCGTACCGATCCTCCTCAAAGGGCGACTGGCGCTCAGAGCTGGTGGGCCGCTACACGACGGTGTCGGGGTTCTTGAAGGTGCTGCCGGAGGTGCTCGTCTTCGGCGCGAACGCCGAGGTCATCGGACGGTCCAGACGGTGATGCCCTCGCCTCCCGCTGCTGCGACGGTCCGGCCGTCCGGGCTGATGGCCACGCATTCGATCTCGGCGTTGGCGCCGGCGCTGAGGGCGGTGATGCTCCTGCCGGTGGAGATGTCCCACAGCGTGACGGTGCCGTCGTTGAGGCCGCCGGCCAGGACGCCGTCCGGCCCGAATGCGATGCAGGTGATGCCGGAGCCAGGGCCGCCGATGGCGGAGGTGCGCCTGCGCGACGGGATGTTCCACAACGTGATCTGTCCGTCGTTGCGCAGCTGCGCCAGCGTCTTGCCGTCCGGCGCGAACGCCAAGGCATGCAGGTGGGAATTGGTGTGCGCGAGGGTGGCGATCTTCACGTGGGTGGTGGCGTCCCATAGTTGCAGCAGGTCGCCGTCCGGGCTGAACGCCAGAGCACGGACCGGTCCGTCGAAGAGGGCGGCCGGTTCGCGGGGCAGGGAACCCTCCGCGCCTGCGGACAGCGATTCCAGCAGGGGGGCCGCCGGGACCGCCGCGGCGATACCCAGGCCGGCCAGCACAAGGCTTCGGCGGCTGAGATGCCACCGGCGCCCGGCCTGCGGGGCCGGTGTGCCGCCGGTCGTATCCGGCGGCCGGTGCGCGTACTCGCTGTCGTACCGGCTGATCAGCTCGGTGACCTCGCGGGGAAGCCATTGGCCGGACCGCGTGCCCGGGGCGTCCGCAAGGCGCTCCAGGATATCGGCGAGCCTGGGCCGTTCCGCGGGTTCTTTGTCCAGGCAGGCGCGGAGCAGGTCTATCAGGTGGGCGGGCACCCCGGACAGGTCGGGCTCCTGGTGCACGATCCGGTAGAGGACCGCCTCCGGCGGCCCCGTACCGAACGGGCCGCGCCCGGTCGCGGCGAACGTGAGCACCGATCCCAGGGCGAAGACGTCGCTGGACGGCCCCACCTGCAGCCCGCGGGCCTGCTCAGGGGACATGAACCTGGGCGTCCCGAGCACGGCGGTGGAGCCATGGGCGGCGTCCATGGCGCGGACGATGCCGAAGTCGATGACGCGGGGGCCGTCGGCGGCGAGGATGATGTTGCCGGGCTTGAGGTCGCGGTGCACTAGGCCGGTGGCGTGGATGGCGGCCAGGCCCTCGGCCAGGCCCGCTCCGAGCACGTCGAGGGTCCGAGCGGCCAACGGCCCGTGCTCGTGGACGGCCTGCGCCAGCGACGGGCCGGAGACGAAGGCGGTGACGAGCCACGGTGGATGGGCGGCGGGGTCGGCGTCAACCACCTGTGCGGTGTAGAAGCCGCCGACGCGGCCAGCCGCTTCGACCTCCAGGGCGAACCGCTCCCGGAACGCCGGATCTTCGGCCAGTTCCGGACGCACCACCTTGACCGCGACCGGGCGTCCACCCCTGGAGCGGCCCAGGTACACCTGCCCCATTCCGCCCCCGCCCAGCCTCCACTCCAGCCGGTACGTTCCGACCTGGCGTGGATCAGCCGGCTGCAGAGGCATCACGGACGCATCACCTCAAAAGAACGTCGACGTCTACTCGACTGGATCCTATTGGGAACGGCCGGAATACACGATGTTGAAAAACGGACTGAGCCGAATAGCTGTCGGCTGGCACCTCAGCCAGGTTCGTGTCTGTCGCGAGGTGGCCCTCTTACGTCACGGAGACCCCAGCAGGGCAGAAACCAGATGGAAGGTCGCACGGACCTCGGAACTTCCACCTTGATCGTGGACACCGGTTGCAGCCACCCCAGCTCCGCGAGCACGGCATCGTCGACGCGCTCACCCACTGGGCGATCGCCTGCTTCGCCGACAAGGGTCATGCCGGCGCCGGCGGCGCGGTCGGTACCCCGTACAAGCGGCGCAAGGGCCGCAAGCTCAGCAAGCGCAAGCAGCTGTTCAACCGCCACCGCGCCAAGATCCGCGCCCTCGGCGAACAAGGTGCTGCCACCCTCAAAACCTGGCACATCCTGCGCAAGGCCCGCTGCTCACCAAAACGCGTAACCGCTGATCGCCGCCCTGCCCCGCCTCGCCGCCGCCCTCCCCACCAGAAGGACCCCACCCGATGAGCGCCACGAGCGTCACCCGCCCCGGCCGGCTGCCTGCCCCGCCAGCGGCTGCGATCCGCATGCTGGAATGCCGTGTAGTAGCAGCCACCGACCGAAGGGCAGTGACTTGCCGGACCCAACCCTCAATGAGCGCCAGTTGGCTCACCTGCGAACACTGCACCGAGGTCAGCTCGTCACCGGAAGGGTCACCGAGATCGCCAGCTTCGGAGTCACCTTCGTGGACATCGGAGGCCTCACCGCCGTGATCAAGATCCCTGAGTTGTCATGGCGGCCTATCAACCACCCCTCCGACATCGTCACCGTCGGCCAACAGGTCACCGCCGAAATCCTCGACGTCGATGTCGAGCGCGGTCACGTACCGCTCTCCCTCAAAGCGCTCCAGGAGGACCCGCTGCTCGACATCCAGGAACAGATCGGTCACACCGTCACCGGCCCGGTCACCAAGGTCGTCTCCTTCGGCGCCTTCATCCGCGTCGAAGACACCGCCAACGGCTTGGAGGGACTTCTGCACAACTCCGAACTGGCCGGCAGCACCGTAGAGATCGGCGACGTTCTCACCGTGAAGATCGTGCACGTCGATGTCACTCGACGCCGGATCGGACTCGCCCTCGCACACGGTCCGCGTCCCACCGAACCTCGGCCCGCCTGAGAGCGCCAGAAATCTCGGCTATCGAACCGAGCTCCGGCCGCCGCCGGCGACGGCGGCCACGGCGACGAAACCCCGCGCCGGGGGAACCGCGAGGTTTCGCGTACGGCCGGTGCGTATGGCGGGTGCCGCCATGTGACTCGTCCCCGTGGGCCAGGGCCTCATCCCGCACGTCCTGCGCCACCGCCGCCACCCTGCTGGACAACGCGCTCGCCTGGCCCGTTGCTACTCGCCCGCCCTGGCCGCAGACCGCTCAGCGGGACTGCTGCTGACGCCTCATATGGCTGGACGGTGTTTCAGGTGAGCCCAGGCCATGCAGGGCCGGCAGCCGTCCCTTCCCTCGTTCTGGCAAAGTTCATGGGGGCGTGCTTGCCAAGGTCAGCGGCGGGTACGGGCGATCCATAAAGGGGGGAAGATGATTCACACACTTCACAAGTGGGGCGTACGATCCAGCCTCATGTACGCGGCGGGCATCACTTCCGTCGGCCTTTCGTTCGCGTCATGGATCGCGTCCAAGAAGTACGAGGCCGCAGGTCTGGAACGGGCTGACAGGTGGGGCATCTGAAGCATCGCGACACCGGCGACATCGTGGCCGACCTGCGCGAAGTGATCACACGGGCCGCCGCTCTGCTGGGCCGACCGCCATGGGGACAGCTGTACCAGGACCTGATCGGCGAAGCGCAGCACAACCCCGAAGTCGCCGCCGCCCTCAACGAACGCTTCATTCAGCCACAGGCGGCCGACACTCTGGCCCGGCTCAAGCGCGCCAAAGAGCAGGGGCAACTGGCCCCCGACTTCGACCTGGACCTGGCCTTCGAGCTCCTGTCAGGACCGTTGTACTTCAGGCTGCTGATCACACAAGAGCCGCTGACGCCCGCTCACATCGACCGCGTGCTCCATGCGATCTTCGCCGGCATGGGACCTCAACCTTTGAGTGCCTGTCCCTGAATGATGATCTCGGCGAGGGGTGGCCGCCACCGCCCGCAGCACCGCGAGCCTGGAGGCGCTGTCGACACTTATGGCGACGCGGTGCTCGCGCATCTGCCTGAAAAGTCCTTTCACGCGGTCGGACTGTCGATCGGCGGCTGGACGGCCGCCGACCTCGCCGTCCACAAGCCGCGGCACGTCGCCACGCTGAGAGGCTGTCTTCAACGCCCGCAGTGATCGCTGGGAAGAATCGAAGACAGCCTCTAAGAAACCGGGGTCGGGGGCTGCTGTTTGCGGGTCAGACGGCGGGTCATGAGCGTGATCGCTGCCCAGGTGATGTGTGCCTCGGAGTGGACGGGAAGGCGTTCGTAGTCGGGTAGGGGCGTGGGTGGGGGCGTACAGCGCCAGGTGCAGCAGTACCGGGACGCCGGTCATCAGCGCGGCGAACCAGATCCGGATGCTCCACGCGCCCAGGATCAGGGCCGGGGTGCGGCGGCCGATGGCGCGGTTCGCCGGGCATGTCGCGCACGTTCTCGAAGACCATGGTCAGCGCGAACGGCGCAGCAAACTCCGGCCACCGCACGAGCCGCGGTCGCGCAGGCTCTGACGTTCAGAGCATTATGTGAGACCCGGGGCGGGCGGGAACGATCACGATCGGGCGTGCGGGAACAGGGCAGGAGGCCCGGGCCGCCAGCTCGTCCCCGGCGGTTCCGCCCCGGCGACCCGCCCGCTTGGCAGGCACCAGGAATGTCCGATATTTCCGATCGCTTTCTTCG
Source organism: Actinomadura sp. 21ATH (assembly GCF_041951345.1). NCBI lineage: Bacteria > Bacillati > Actinomycetota > Actinomycetes > Streptosporangiales > Thermomonosporaceae > Actinomadura > Actinomadura sp. 21ATH. The sequence continues at coordinate 354,259 of NZ_JBGNUR010000008.1, forward strand.
TGCCCGCGCGGCCACGCTCGGAGGGTCTCACCGGTGAGCCTTCCCGCCTGGCTGGAGTACGCCAGACGGTCGTGACCGTCTTGACTCCAGCCCCAGCAGCATCGCCCGTTGTGCTCCTTGGCGACGCTGCCCGACGCCCCAGGGCGTCAGAGACGGGCACTCAGGCCGCAGGGATGGCTTCGATGGTCTTCATGTGCCGCTCGCCCCACTCGCCGAGCGGGATGAGGGCCTGGTTGAGGGACTCGCCGAACTCGGTCAGCGAGTACTCAACCTTCGGCGGGACCTGGTGATACACCTCCCGGTGGACCAGGCCGCAGTGCTCCATCTCGCGGAGCTGGATGATCAGTGACTTTTCGCTGATGCCCGGTACGCCGCGCCTGAGCTCGCCGAACCGGCGCGGCCCGTCGTGCAGCGCCCACAGGATCAGCACCTTCCACTTGCCGCCCACCACGTCCACGGCGGCGTCCAACCCGCACGAGTAGGTCCGCTTCTTCAACTCCGGCTCCCTCACTGAATAAAAGGTAGGTACCTGAAAAAATAGTAGGTACTTGGCGAAAGTGCTGCAAGGAGGCAGCATCGGTGATGCCGCGGGAGGGGCCCATCCCGCGGCGCCACCACATCACTTCCATGAGCACGGAGACCACGTTGAACTACGGGCGCATCACCGCCAACGGCATCGACTTCTCCTACGCCGAGCAGGGCGACGGGCCGCTGGCCCTGCTGCTGCACGGCTTCCCCGAGTCCGGAGACGTCACCTACCGCCACCTGATCCCGGCCCTGGCCGCGGCCGGCTACCGTGCCGTCGCCCCCAACATGCGCGCCTTCGCCCCCACCGGACTCCCGGCGGACGGCAGCATGCTCCTCGGCGACCTCGTCGACGACGTCAACGCCCTGCACCAGGAACTAGGCGGCGACAGCGACGCGATCCTGGTCGGGCACGACTGGGGCGCGGGCATGGCCTGGTCCGCCGCCGCCACCGCCCCCGAACGATGGTCGCGGCTGGTGGTCAGCGACGTCCCGCCCTTGCAGTTCTTCGCCGCCTACGCCAACACCTTCGAAGGCATCGAAAACCTCAACCACTTCTGGTTCATCCAGATGGACATGGCCACCGAGGTCCTGGCCGCCGACGACATGGCCTGGCTGCGCCAGGGGCTGCAAGAAAAGTGGACCGCTCCCGGCTTCGACGCCGCCGAGGAGATCGACGGAATGCGCAAGGCGCTGGGCGAGCCCGCCCGGCTGCGGGCGGCCCTGGACCTGTACCGGACCAACTTCGGTCCTCAGCAGATGGGCACGCCCGAGTGGGCCGCCGAGCACGGCCGCCTCTGGGGTTCCCTGCCGACCCAGCCCACCCTGTACCTGCACGGCACCGAGGACAAGAGCGTCGTGATGGACCGCGGGACCCTGGACGCCATCGGCGCCGCCCTCGCCGAGAGCAACGAGCACTCCGAGGCGGCCTTCGTCGAGGGCGCCGGCCACATCGTCCCGGCCGAGAAGCCCGACCGCTACAACGAGCTCGTCCTCGGCTTCCTCGCCAAGAAGATCTGACCGGCCGGACGGCGGCAACACTCCTCCCCGGCGACCCGCCGGACGCGCGCCGCCGCCCCGCCCACCGGCAGGCGACCGCCTCCGCGGCCGCTGACAGAGAAGCGCTCGGCTCACTCACTGATCCGCTGAAAGCCTGTCCTTGAACCTCATCTCGTTCCTGGCCTGGCATCGAGCACACCGGCCCGCGCTGGGGTCGCGGGTCCGGTGTGCTCTTGGCTCACCAACCCGAAAGGCGCCGCCCTCGATGACTGCTGGTCAACGGCTCGCTGATGCGGCTGCTGGACCGCCGTGATGAGGGTGGTGAAGTCCACCGGGTTGACTCCAGCTGGCTGCTAGCAGCCGCTGTTGCGCAGGGCGGCGTTGATCTGGGCCAGCAGGGTGGTGTAGGCGGTGCGGGTCATGGTGGTGTTGGGCAGGGTGATGTCGAAGGGGATCGGCGGCATCAGTGCTTGTGGGCTCATCTGGACCCGGATGGTGTCGGGGGTGAGGGTGCCGGCGCCGGGGTAGGTGAGGGTGACGGTGTAGCCGAGGTGAGCTGCCCCGGGTTCGGTGAAGTCCGTGATGTGCCCCGGCTTTGGTGGCGTCCTGTTACTGGAATCCTCGTGTCTTCGATCATGAAGAGAGGCACAGGATGCCCAGGAGCTATCCTCCCGAGTTCCGCCGCAAGGTGCTGGATCTGGTCAAG
>NZ_JBGNUR010000009.1:0-57879 GCF_041951345.1 Actinomadura sp. 21ATH
TCCCCGACCACCAAGAAACACTCGATGGCCACGGGGCGGTCCGGTCACCAATGAACCGAACCGATAAAGGCACTGGCTTTTAACACGCTGTTGAGTTCTCAAGAAACGGACACCCACCGTACCGGATCCGCTTTCGCGTTTCCCGCCCCGGGGCGACTTTTCTTACTTTATCAGATCGGCCCGGTCTGTCAATTTCGGGCTTTTCTGATTGCCGTTCCGGTTCCGCTTCCGCGGTTCCTTCCGGGCGATGTCTCTATTTCATCAGATCCCGCTCGTTTGTCAAAACGAAGCCTTTTCCGATGCCATCCGCGGATCGAGGGCATGGCAGAGCCGCACCGGCTTGATCGTTGGGTGGTGTCCCGCGGGCCGGCCGCCGTCACGGCGTCCTGGTCCCCTGCGGGGCGAAGTGAACAGTATGCCCAACGGGGGGTGACGTCAAACCGGCCGGCGCGTTCCCGGCGGAAGATGTTCACGACTCGTCGGGCGGCGACCCCTGCGACCTCGGGTTTCTCGGGTGCGGGGCGCTCAGGTCACAACTTGCTCAACGCGCTCCGGCGCCCGTTATTCCCGGCGGTCACGGCTTGGCGATGTATCCGCCGGTAAACAGGATGCCTCCCGCGAGGATCCATAGAGCTGCCGCGCAGGTGAGCAGGGCGTCGAGCCGGACGGGGTGGCGCCGTACGCGCGGCAGTGCCCAGGAGGCCAGGACGATCACCGTGGCCAGCGCGGCGGGCGGAACGGAGAGCAGGACGGCCATCCGGACGGCGTCGGCGCATTCATCCCGCGGCTCGCCCGCGGCGCCGGCGCAGAAGGCCGCCTCGCCCCAGCCGCCGGCGGTCGAGAACGTCCACAGGGCGGCCAGCAGGCAGTTCGCGGCCGTCGGAAGGGCCGGTGAGATCCACCAGCCGTTCATGCGCTCGGGTGTGACCTGCACGAACGGAACGTACCTCGCCGGGGCGCGCGGCGTGAAGGCCCCTCGCCCTCAGGTGATGTCCTTCGACTCGTGCAGGGTCATGTCCATGGCGATCGCCGTGGTGACGACCAGGGTGCGGAGCGGCTCGGGCACGGGGTCGTCGATCTCCACCGTGTACTTGTCGGCCGTCGTCAGCAGATGGGTGGCGATGCCGGCCCACTTCTTGCGGACGTGCCCGGCCCGGCGCCCCTCGGTGTCCTTGACGGTGAAGTTGTTGCGGGCCAGGTCGACGGAGATGTCCCCGATCTTCTTGCCGTCCCCGTTGAGCAGCGTGTACTGGCGGCCGACGCGTTCGGTCCGGAAGGTGCCCACGACCTCCCCGTCGGGGCGGGTGACGGTGGTGCGCATCCGCCCCTCCTCCTTGTCCACGACCAGGAGCGGCGTCTCGTCCTCGGGCGTCACCAGGAGGACGGCGCGGGCGTGCAGCTCCGACTTGCCGGGGAAGTAGGTGCGCAGCCGCTCGCTGCGCGCGCGTTCGCCGATCTGGTCGGCCAGCGCCAGGAGCGTGCCGTCCCCGTCCATGACGCGGTACTGCGATCTGGCGAACGGGCCGCGCCGCGGCTGTTCGACCCTGAGCGTGGAAGAGCTGAACGGCTCGCTCATGCAGTCTCCCGGCGTCGTCGTGTGAGGGGCACCATCATGCCGGGGCCCCGCCGTACGCGGAAGGTCCCGGCGAATCGGGATCAACCGATGGGCCAGTCCTTGCTCTCGTACAGCATCAGGTCGATCGCGATCGGGGCGGCGGCCACCAGGACGCGGAGCGGGTCGTGCAGCGGCCGGAAGATCTCGACCGCGTACCGGTCGGCCGTGGTCAGCATCTCGGTGGCGAGGCCCTTCCACTTCTTGTCGAGCTGCGCGACGTGGTCGCCGTGGAAGTCCAGGACGCGGAACCGCCGGGCGAGACGGTTGCCCTCCAGCCTGCCCGCAGGGCGTTCCGCCGCGTCCAGCAGGACGTACCGATGCTGGAAGCGGTCCATCCGCAGCGACCCGATCAGGCCGCCGTGCGGGGTGCTCACCCGCGTGCCGCGGATGCCGTCCCGCTCCAGGGCCAGCAGCGGCGCGCCTTGCGCGTCCTCGACGTAGACGGTGCGGCGCCCGCCGCCGTCGCCGAGGACCGACCTGAACGCCTGGCGGATCGTGGACACGTCGTGCTCGGCGACCTTCGCGAGCAGCGTGCCGCGGCCGTCGTACACCGTGTACCTGGCCCGCGCGCCGGGCGCGACGCGCGGCTGCTCGACGCGCAGCACCGGCGAGCTGAACAGATCGGTCATGGACGGCATCATGCCAGCCGCCTCCGACACCCCGGAAAGCCGAAAGGGACGGTCCCGAGGGACCGCCCCTTGAGGCTCACGGGAGCGATGGATCAGAAGTCCATGCCGCCCATGTCGGGCGCACCGCCACCGGCGGCGGCAGCGGCCTTCTCCGGCTTCTCGGCGATGACGGCCTCGGTGGTCAGGAACAGCGCGGCGATCGACGAGGCGTTCTGCAGCGCGGACCGGGTCACCTTGGCCGGGTCGAGAATCCCGGCCTCGAACATGTTGACGTACTCGCCGGAGGCGGCGTTCAGGCCCTCACCCGGGGTCAGGTTGCGGACCTTCTCCACCACGACGCCGCCCTCGAGGCCGGCGTTGACGGCGATCTGCTTCAGCGGCTCCTCCAGAGCGCGCTTGACGATCGCGGCACCGGTGGCCTCGTCGCCGGCGAGCTCCAGCTTGTCGAAGGCGGGGATGCCGGCCTGCAGCAGCGCGACGCCACCACCGGGGACGATGCCCTCCTCGACCGCGGCCTTGGCGTTGCGGACGGCGTCCTCGATGCGGTGCTTGCGCTCCTTGAGCTCCACCTCGGTGGCGGCACCGGCCTTGATCACCGCGACACCGCCGGCCAGCTTGGCCAGCCGCTCCTGCAGCTTCTCGCGGTCGTAGTCGGAGTCGGTGGCGTCGATCTCGGTACGGATCTGGTTGACCCGGCCCGCGATCTCGTTGGCGTCACCGGCGCCGTCGACGATCGTGGTCTCGTCCTTGGCCACCACGACCTTGCGGGCGCGGCCCAGCATGTCGAGGGTGGTGTTCTCCAGCTTGAGGCCCACGTCCTCGGAGATGACCTGGCCACCGGTCAGGGTGGCGATGTCACCGAGCATGGCCTTGCGGCGGTCGCCGAAGCCGGGCGCCTTGACGGCGACCGACTTGAAGATCCCGCGGATCTTGTTGACGACCAGGGTGGCCAGGGCCTCGCCCTCGACGTCCTCGGCGATGATCAGCAGCGGCTTGCCGGACTGCATGACGCCCTCGAGGACGGGCAGCAGGTCCTTGTTGGCCGACGCCTTGCCCTGAACGATCAGGATGTACGGGTCCTCCAGGACCGCTTCCATCCGCTCGGGGTCGGTGACGAAGTACGGCGAGATGTAGCCCTTGTCGAAGCGCATGCCCTCGGTGAGCTCCAGCTCGAGCCCGAAGGTGTTGCTCTCCTCGACGGTGATGACGCCTTCCTTGCCGACCTTGTCCATCGCCTCGGCGATCATCTCGCCGATCTGCGGGTCGCCGGCGGAGATGGAGGCCGTGGAGGCGATCTGCTCCTTGGTCTCCACGTCCTTGGCCAGCTTGGAGAGCTCCTCGCTGACCCGCTCGACGGCCGCCTCGATGCCCTTCTTCAGGGACATCGGGTTGGCGCCGGCGGCGACGTTGCGCAGGCCCTCGCGTACCAGGGCCTGGGCGAGGACGGTCGCGGTCGTCGTGCCGTCACCGGCGACGTCGTCCGTCTTCTTGGCGACCTCCTTGACGAGCTCCGCGCCGATCTTCTCCCACGCGTCCTCGAGCTCGATCTCCTTGGCGATCGACACACCGTCGTTGGTGATCGTGGGGGCGCCCCACTTCTTCTCCAACACCACGTTGCGACCCTTGGGACCAAGGGTGACCTTCACGGCGTCGGCGAGCTGGTTCATACCGCGCTCGAGGCCGCGGCGGGCCTCCTCGTCGAACGCGATCATCTTTGCAGCCATAGGCTCCAGTCCTCCCGGAACAAGGTGGCCATGAAGGATCGAGCCGACGCCCGCGACGGACGACCTCCCCGACGGCTGCCATTCCGCCGCCGGACTGAGGCCTCATCGCCCCGATCCAGACTGTGGGATTGTCACTCTCCACAGCAGAGTGCCAACCATTGGTTTAGCACTCTACCCGGTCGAGTGCAAGCGCCGAACATCCCGCTCCAGGTCAGGGTCGCCGACCTCACCGGACACACCTGACCAGGAGGTGAACGCCGGGAGACACCCGGGCCGCGCCGCTCGTCCGCGCCGTCATGGGCTCAGGGTTCATCGACAAGGCCCATCGAGAAGGCGAACGACTCGATGAACGCCCGGTACGCGGGATCGGTCTCCTCCGCCGCCTGAACGGACAACTCGGCGAAGAGCCGCTGCCTGTCGGCCTCTCCCAGCCGGTTGAGGAGGTACGCGGCGTACTCCGTCTGTTTCAGCGCCGTCCGGTCTTCGAGCACGGAGTCCTCGCACGTGTCGAAGAACCACGTGTACGCGATGACGGACTTGAGGAGCTGCCCGACCAGGGTTGGGGATTCGTCCACCCCGGAATCCTGCCGGCCGGCTCGCGGTTCAGAGCGTGCGTACGGCGTCGGCCTGCGGGCCGCGGTCGCTCTGGGTGATCTCGAACTCGACCCGCTGGCCCTGTTCGAGGCTGCGGTATCCGTCCATCTGAATGGCCGAGTAGTGGACGAAAACGTCCCGGCCGCCGTCCACCGCGATGAAGCCGTAGCCCTTGTCCGCGTTGAACCACTTGACTGTGCCCTGCGCCATTTACCTGAACCTGCCGCTCGTCCCGTGGCCCCGGCCACGGTTGGTGCGGGCCCCGCCCCTTCTATCGCGAGGTCCGGCGACCAGGGGCCGCGTACGCGCGCGGTCAGCGGGGACCGTGCCGGGCGCGGCGTGATCGGGGTCGACCATATAGGCGGCCTGTGAGGGACGACAGCCCTTATGACCGAAGACCGGACGGCCGGTAATGGTCACGATCGGAGGCGTGCACCAGGGGAAGCACTTCTTCCTCCAGTCGCCGGGATATGTGTGACCCGTAGCGCTTCTCCAGTCGGTTCCTGGCGCGTACGAACCGTTCCGCCGCCTCTTCGAGGGAGAGCGGTAGCGCTTCGATTCCGAGGGGTTGCAGAAGGTGGTGGCTCATCTTCAGGAGTTCGCCGCGCACACGGTCGGTCATGCCGTGGTGACGCTTACTGACGAGCCACAGTGTCCAGTCCCAGAAGTGCGCGTTCATCGCCGGAAGGGTGTCGGGGCCGACGCGCCAGGGCGGATTCCAGCTGCGCGGTACGTCCGGGAAGATGAGGTCGACCTTGACCGGGCCGGGAAGGACGAGCAGATAGCTTTCGGCGTCGCCGAGCGGGTCCCATTGCGCGGCGAGGGGTTCGTACGGCGCGACCAGTCCCGGCAGGTCGGCGGCCACTTCTCCGAAGTCCTCGGCGGTGACGTGAAAGTCCCAGTCGGACAGTTCGGTGGCGGTGCCGCGCGCGCGTGACCCGATGAGTTCGACCCGGTTCACGCCCGGGTGCGCCTCAACCGCCTCCGCGATATCCTCCGCTGTCCCCATGCAAAACCTCTTACCCGGGCCTAGCAGGGCAAAGCCCCCTTTTCCCGGCCTATACGGGAAAAGGGGGCTGGAAGCGCGCCGGATCAGCCGCCGGCGACCGCCGGAATGATCGACACCTGGGCGCCCTCGGGCGTCGCGGTGTCGAGCCCGTCGGCGAACCGGACGTCCTCGTCGCCGACGTACACGTTCACGAAACGGCGGATCTTGCCGTTGTCGTCCAGGACGCGCGCCGCGATCCCGGGGTGGTTGGCCTCCAGGTCCGCCACCACCGCGCGCAGCGTCGCGCCCTCGGCCTTCACCTCCGCCGCGCCGCCGGTCAGCGGCCGCAGGATCGTCGGGATCCGCACGGAAACGGTGCTCATGCTTCTCGCTCCAAGATGCTGGGTCGGTCTGTCGTACGGGCGGTTCGTCAGGCGAGTCCGGCGGCCCGGAACGCCTCCAGCGAGGGCGCGATGTTCGCGCCCGGCGCCACCTGCGAGGCGATCGCGTCCAGGGTCTTGAGCCCGTCGCCGGAGTTGATGATCACGGTCTCGGCGGACGGGTCGAGCGCGCCGCTCCTCACCAGCTTGCGCAGGGTCGCGACGGTGACGCCGCCGGCCGTCTCGCCGAAGATGCCCTCCGTGCCCGCCAGCAGGCGGATGCCCTCGACCACTTCCGCGTCGGTGACGTCCTCCACCGCGCCGCCGGTGCGCCGGACGACGTCCAGCACGTACGGGCCGTCCGCCGGGTTCCCGATGGCCAGGGACTTGGCGATCGTCGACGGCTTGACCGGCCGGACGACGTCGTGCCCGGCCTTGAACGCCGCCGACACCGGGTCGCAGCCCGCGGCCTGCGCGCCGAACACCTTGTACGGCTTGTCCTCGACCAGCCCGAGCTTGATGAACTCCTGGAACGCCTTGTCGATCTTCGTCAGCTGGGAGCCGGACGCGACCGGGATCACGATCTGGTCGGGCAGCCGCCAGCCGAGCTGCTCGGCGATCTCGTACCCGAGGGTCTTGGAGCCCTCGGCGTAGTACGGCCGGACGTTGACGTTCACGAACGCCCAGTCCTCCTGCTCGCCCGCGATCTCCGAGGCCAGCCGGTTGACGTCGTCGTAGTTGCCGTCCACGGTGACGAACGTGCCGCCGTACACCGCGGTCGTGATGATCTTCTGCTGCTCCAGGTCGGACGGCACGAACACCGCGCTGCGGATCCCCGCGCGCGCCGCCGCCGCGGCGACCGCGTTGGCCAGGTTGCCGGTGGACGGGCAGGCCAGCACCTTGAAGCCCAGCTCGCGCGCCGCCGCCAGCGCCACCGCGACCACGCGGTCCTTGAACGAGTGCGTCGGGTTGCCGCTGTCGTCCTTCACCCAGAGCCGCTCAAGCCCGAGCGACTCGGCGAGGTGGTCGGCCCGCACCAGGCGGGTCAGCCCCGGCTCGGTGTTGGGCGTGCCGGCGACCGACGCGGGCACCGGCAGGAGCCCGCGGTAGCGCCAGATGTTGCGCGGCCCCGCCTCGATGGCGGACCGGGTGACCCCCGCGAAGTCGTACGCGATCTCCAGGGGGCCGAAACACTCTTCGCAGGCGTAGAACGGGCCGAGCGGGCGGCTGTGGCCGCACTCGCGGCAGACCAGTGCGGTCGCGGGCCCGAGGTCGGGGGCGTCGGTGCGGTGGGTGTCGTCGGCAGGCGTGATTGCCATGGAGCGAGGCCTTTCTCCCCATCTTTCCTGTGCCACCTTGGTCACAGGCCGGAGTTGGCACCATCTCCTGGCCGGCCTCGCAGGATCGCGAGCGCGTGAGCCAGGTGGTTGCCGGGGCTTCGTCGGGCCGGTCCCTCCACCCCTCTGGATGAGCGTTATGAAGTTGTTCAGAGGCTGGGCTGGAAGACCGGCCCTAGGCCGCTGTGCTCCCTGCACCCCTCTGGATGAGCGTTATTAAGTTATGTACGTCACGAAGTATCGCGCCGTATGCGTGACTTTACATGATCTGACCGGTTGCCGGACAGCCGGGTCTCGCCGTTTGAGACGTTACCCACCCCACTACTTGATCATTCTTGCGGGCTTGTCCCGGTCCAGGCGGGTTCCTATCGCCGCAGGTCAGGCGACCGTACGGCACCGGGGCGGGCCCGGCGGAACGTGCCGCGGCGCGGGGGCGGCGGCTCCGTCTCGCTCTGGGTCGGGTCCAGGAAGACGTGGCGGACCAGGGGGACGCGCTCCTGGAGGCGGCGGTCGATGTCACCCGCGATGTCCTCGGCCTGGTCGGCGCTGATGTCGTCGGAGAAGTGGACCTTGGCGGCGACCAGGACGTCGTCGGGGCCGAAGTGCATGGTGAACAGCTCCCCGACGCCGGTGACGCCGGCGGTGACGGAGATCTCCCTGCGGATCTCGCGCTGCACGTCCGGCGCCACCGACTGGCCGATCAGCAGGCTGCGGCTGTCGCGGCCGAGGGCGAACGCGACCACGACCAGGAGCAGGCCGATCATGACGGAGGCGAGGCCGTCCCAGAACGCCGAGCCGGTGATCTCGCGCAGCGCCAGCCCGGTGGCGGCGAAGACCAGGCCGATCATCGCGGCGCTGTCCTCGAACAGGGCGGCCTTGAACGTGACGTCCGGGGTCTCGCGGACGTGCTCGACCAGCCCCTGGCCGTTCTCCCGCGTCTCGCGGCGGGCCTGCGTGTAGGCGCGCACCCACGAGGTGCCCTCCAGCACCGCGGCGATCCCGAGGACGGTGAACGCCAGCCAGACCTGCTCGCCGCCGCCGACCTCCTTACCGGTGATCGTCAGGATCCCCTCGAAGATCGAGTAGCCGCCGCCCGCGACGAAGATCCCGAACGCGGCGAGCAGCGACCAGAAGTAGCGCTCGTTGCCGTACCCGAACGGGTGCCGGCGGTCCGGCGGCCGGGCGCTGCGCCGCAGCGAGGCGAGCAGGAAGCCCTGGTTGAGGGTGTCGGCGACCGAGTGCGCGCCCTCGGCCAGCATCGCGCTCGACCCGGAGAGCACGCCCGCCACCAGCTTGGTGATCGCCAGGATCAGGTTGGCGGTCCCCGCGACGAGGACCGTCTTGGTGGTCTCGGCTCTGCTCATCCGCGCTCGGTACCCGCGGACCTCCCGGCTAACCGGGGCCATGGCCGCACACGGATCCCCGCGCGCCGCGGGGATCCACCGGAATTCACCCGGGTCACTTTGATGCGCCCCGATCCCAACTGAGACCCTGCCGGTATGAGCCAAGTGCTGCTGGCGTCCAACCGGGGTCCGGTGTCGTTCGCGCGGGCCGATGACGGCGCGCTGACCATGCGGCGCGGGGCCGGCGGGCTGGTGTCCGGCCTGGCCGGGGTCACCGGCGCCGGCGGCGATCCGGGCGGCCGGGGCGTCGCGGCCGGGACCGTACCGGCCGGGGACGGGGACCGGGACCGGGCGCCCGACGTGCTGTGGGTGTGCGCGGCGCTCGGCGACGCCGACCGGGAGGCGGTGCGGCGGGCCCCCGACGGGCGGCTCGACCTGGCCGGGCACGACATCGGCGGCTCGGCGGTGCGGATGCTCGACATCCCCGCGGCGACGTTCCACCGCGCGTACAACGCGGTCGCCAACTCGACGCTGTGGTTCGTCCACCACCTGCTGTACGACACGCCGCGGGCGCCGCACTTCGACGCGCGGGCGCGGCGGGACTGGCAGTCGTACGAGGCGTACAACGCGGCGTTCGCGGACGCACTGGCACGGGACGCGGCGAGCGGCGCCAAGGCCGCGGTCCAGGACTACCACCTGTCGCTGGCGCCGCGGATGCTGCGCGACCGCCGCCCGGACCTGAAGATCGTCCACTTCTCGCACACGCCGTGGGCGCCGCCCGAGTACTTCCGGCTGCTGCCCGACGACATCGGCGAGCAGATCCTGGACGGCATCCTGGGCGCCGACCACGCCGCGTTCCTCACCGAGCGGTGGGCCGAGGCGTTCCTGGACTGCTGCGGCGCGCTGCTGCCCGGCGCGAAGGTGGACCGCGCGGCCCGTACCGTCGCCCGCGGCGGGCACGTCACCACGATCGGCGTGTACGGGCTCGGCGTCGACGGGGACGCGCTGCGCCGCCGGGCCGCGGAGCCGGACGTGGCCGACCGGGCGCGGGCGCTGCGCGAGCAGGTCGGCGACCGGCAGCTGATCGTCCGGATCGACCGGACGGAGCTGTCCAAGAACATCGTGCGTGGCCTGGCCGCGTATCGGGAGATGCTGGTCAACCATCCCGAATGGCGCGGCCGGGTGGTGCAGGTGGCGTTCGCGTACCCGTCCCGGCACGACCTGCCGGAGTACCGCGCCTACACCGAGGCGGTGCGGGAGGCGGCGGCGCGGATCACCGAGGAGTTCGGGACGCCGGACTGGGACCCGCTGATCCTGCATGTGGCCGATGACTACCCGCGCTCCCTGGCCGCGTACGGGATGGCGGACGTCCTGCTGGTCAACCCGATCCGCGACGGGATGAACCTGGTCGCCAAGGAGGGCCCGGTCCTGTCGGGGCACGGCTGCGCGCTCGTGCTGTCGCGGGAGGCCGGCGCGGCCGCGGAGCTCGGCGAGGACGCGCTGCTGATCAACCCGTACGACGTGTCGCAGACGGCGGAGGCGCTGCACCAGGCGCTGCTGATGCCGCGCGAGAAGCGCGCCGAGCGGTGCGAGCGGCTGTCGGCGGCGGCGACCGCGATGCCGCCCCAGCGTTGGTTCGCCGAGCAGCTCGCCGCCCTCGACTGACGCCCGCTGCGTCCGGCACGCCCCGCTGCGTCGACTCGTGGCGTGTCCGCCTCCGAGGCCGCGCGTAAGCGCGCGACATGCCACGAGTCGACGCAGTGGTCGGACTGTCAGGAGGAGGCCGGGTAGCGGTCGGGCTCCAGGAGGCTGCGGACCGGGTTGGGCTCGTAGCGGCGCTGCCAGCGGTCCTTCAGTTCGGCCTTGCGGTGGGCTGCCTTGCGGTGGGCGGCGACCTTGGCGAGGTGGGCGAGCCGCGCGGCCCCGGGGCGGGCGGCGATGTCGCTGGGCTCGTAGCCGTACTCGCCGAGGCGGTCGCCGAACGCGGCCTCCGCCAGCCCGATCTCCCACGGCTCCAGGCGCTGCGCCCAGGACCCGATGCGGCTCCGGCTGACGGCCGACCGGGTCCGGTCATGCCACTTCTTCTGCTTCGGCACGGTCCGTTCCGCGATGTCCTGGGGCTCCAGCATCGCCGGGTCGAAGTCCTCGCCGAGGAACGCGCACAGCCGGATCAGCTCGTCGGCGGGGTCGGCCACCAGCCGCTCGTACTGGAGCTCGTAGTACGTGTCGGGGCCGAGCCGGGTCGCCAGCCGGTGGCCGATGTCGATGGACTCCCGCCAGGCGCTGACGGCGTGGTAGATGTCCTGCTTGTACCAGGGCATCTCCAGCAGGGAGGCGACGCAGTCGCGGCCGTCCCGGATGAGATGGACGAACTGCGCGTCCGGGAACATCCGCAGCAGCGTCCCCACGTGCTTGGAGTAGCTGGGCCTCTTGTCGCCCCAGCGGGCCCGGCCGAAGCGGCGGGCGTACGCGCGGAACACCAGGCCGACCGCCGAGCCCACCGTCGGCGGCCCGGCCTCGATCTCCTCGGCCACCTCCGCCGCGTCCAGGCCGAGGTCGTGGAACTTCGTCGCCTTGCGGCCGGTGATCCACTCCGCCAGCGCGCGCCTGTTGTCCCTGTCCGTCAGGTCACCGAACTCGCACCTCGCCAGATAGGCCGGAACCACGAAGCGGGTCTCGGCGGGGATCGCGATCCGGCGGTGCGAGTGCAGCATCAGCTGCAGCAGCGTCGTCCCCGAGCGCGGGCATCCGATCACGAACAGCGGCCGGCCGGGCGCGCCGCCCGGCTCCGCTTCACTAGCTGGTGCCATGCACGGCATGCTGGCCGACACGCCGACGGCCCGCCCCCCGGCTGGGCGCACGCTTGCCAACGCATTGCCGATGCTTGAACGCCGCCGACCTGCGGCATTCCGCTCCCTGTACCGCCGCGCCGCGCGGCGGGGCGGCTCAGGTGTAGGACTCGCCCAGCGTCTGGCGGACCTGCTTGCGGGCCTCGTGGATGCGCGACTTGACCGTGCCGAGCGGCAGCTTGAGCTGCTCGGCGATCTCGGCGTACTCCAGCTGGGACACGTCGCGCAGCACCAGCGCCTGGATGAGGTCCGGCTTGCGGGCCTCCAGGTCCTCCATCGCGTCCAGGATGTCCACCCGGGAGCCCGCGATCACGCTCGTCCGGCGCGGGTCGGGACGCTGCTGGGGCAGCTCGCCGGCCTGCTCCACCGAGCGGCGCTTGAGCGACCGGTACGTCGAGCGGGCCGAGTTGGCCACCACGACGTGCAGCCACGTGCTGAACCTGGACCGGCCCTCGAACCGGTGGATGTTCCGCGCGACCTGCAGCAACGCGTCCTGGCACGCCTCCTCGGCGTCCTGCCGGCAGGGCAGGAAGCGGGAGCTGTGCCGCAGCACGTCGGGCTGGATCTTGCCGAGCAGCTCGTTCAGGGCGGCCTGGTCGCCCTGGGCGGCCTTGACGGCCAGCTCCTCGGTTCTCTCATCGAATGCCATCGCCGTGCCCCATGCTCGCTCGCGCACACTCCCCGTTTGTTGGGCATGATACGGGAGTGTCCTTCCCTCCAAGCGTCGGCCGTTACCGAATCGATCGGGTCCTCGGGTCGGGGGCGTTCGCGTCCGTCCTGCTGGGCCATGACGAGGCGCTCGACTCGCAGGTAGCCATCAAGGTCCTGTCCGGCAGCCTCCTCGACGACCTCGACGTGCGCAATCGCTTCCTGGAGGAGGCGCGGATCCTGCGGCGGGCCGATTCGGCCCGGCTGGTCCGGGTGCACGACATCGGGGAGCTGCCCGACGGGCGGCCCTACTTCGTCATGTCGTACGCCGACCGCGGCACCCTGGCCGACCGGATGCGCGAACGGCCACTTCCGGCCGCAGAGGCCATTGCGCTCGCCGAGGAGATCGCGTATGGCGTCGAGGTCATCAACACGCTCGGCGTCATCCACCGCGACCTCAAGCCGTCCAACGTGCTGTTCCAGTCGGCGCCGGACGGCGGCGAGCGGCTGCTGATCGCCGACCTCGGGCTGGCGAAGGCGCTCGCGCACGCGTCCGGGGCGTTCACCCTCCCGGTCGGCACGCCCGGGTACATGTCGCCCGAGCAGGCCCGCTTCGGCGGCGGCCTGGACGTCCGGGCGGACGTGTACGGGCTGGGCGCGCTCACCTACCACATGCTGACCGGCCGCCCGCCGGGCCCGCCGCCGGTCAAGGAGCCGCCGAGCGCGCTGCGGGACGATCTGACGCCGGCGTTCGACCAGGTCGTGCTGCGCGCCCTGGAGACGGAGCGGGAGAAGCGCTGGCCGACCGCCGAGGCGTTCGCCGAGGCCCTCGCCACCCTGCGCCCCACCATCGCCCCCGCCGCGGAGCCGTCCCCCAAGGACCCGCCCGTTCCCCAGGGGCCGCCCGCCCCGCAGGGGCCCTCCGCCTCGCAGGGGGCGGTGGCTTCGCAGGGCGGTCCGGCGCCGACGCCGCCGGATCCGCACTCGTACCGGCCCGGGCAGCGGGCTTCGCGGGAGCCGCAGGCGGTGGAGCCCGACCAGACGATCCAGGACCACTTCTATCCGCAGTCCGCGCCCGCCCGCTCGCAGGCCGGGCCGCCGCCGCCGAGTCCCGTACCGCCGGGGGCGGGCGGCGGGCCCGGGCGGCCGGGGCCGCCGCCCCGCCAGGCCGAGCCCGAGCCGGCGACGATGGAGGACCGGCCGGGGCCGGAGGGCGTGCGGCGCGCGCCGGAGATGCGCGTGCCGCCGGGCGGGCGGCCGCAGGCGCCGCTCGACGCCGACCGGACGATCGTGGACCATCCGGCGGCCGGGTACGCGGCCTCTCCCCCGCCTCCCCCGGCGGGGGCCGACGACCGTACGATCGCCACCCCGCCGCTCCAGGGGGTGGGCCCGCCCGGCCCTCCGCCGCCTCCGGGCGACGAAGGGAAGACGACGGTCCTGCCCGCGCAGGGTCCGGGCCAGGGGCCTCCTCCGCCGACCGGTCTGCAGCCCCCGCAGGGCAAGGGCGGCGGGTTCAAGGACCGGCTCAAGAACGTCAAGCTGCCCGGCCGTTCCGGCGCTCCCTCCCAGGGCGGCCAGGGAGGTCAGGGCGGCGGCAAGAAGAGCATGACGCCGCTGATCATCGCCGCGGCGGTGCTGTCGGTCGCGCTGATCGGCGGCCTGGCGCTCGGCACGCTGCTGTCGGGCGGCGACGAGAAGGAGCGGCCGGAGCGGCCGGCCGTGCCGAAGGACTTCGTGCAGCTGGCCGACGCCAGCGGCAAGATCCGGGCGGCGGTGCCGAAGGTGTGGCCGAAGGGACAGGAGCCCACCTGGACCCCGTCGACGGTCGGGCTGGCCGACGCGCAGCCGCGGCCGGTGCTGCGGGCCACGCCGAGCGTGAACGGCTTCCTCGGCAACGGCCAGACCCCCGGCGTCTTCATCGGGCTGACCACCGACGCGGCCGGGAACAAGCTGCCGCCCGCCGGTGCCGCGCAGCACCCCCAGTGCACGAAGGGGAACCCGGAGAACTACACCAGTCCCGACAAGGCGCTGACCGGCACCATCACGCGGTACACCGGGTGCACGGTGGGTACGCCGACGGTCGTCGAGGTCGGGCTGCGCGACAAGGGCGGCAAGTTCGGCGCGTGGATCCGTATCAAGGAGAACAACGGCCGCGACGCCACCAAGGACATCCTGGACAGCCTCAAGCTCGCCGCTCCCTGACCTGGCGGCAGGCGCCCCTCGCCCTCCGATCCCCCGGTGCGTCGCACCGGGGGAATTTTTTGTTGCATCGCGACTGTTCCCGATATATCGTTGATGTATCGCAACCGATCTTAGAAGGAGAACGCGATGAGGTACGGATGGAACACTCCCACCGAGGAGCGCCCGCGGCGCGGCGGCCCGTTCGGCGGCCCCTGGGGCGGCGGACCCGGCCCGTGGGGCCCCGGGCACCGCGGCGGCCCGCGCGGCCGCGGCGGTCCCGGCCGGCGCACCCGGCGCGGCAACGTCCGCGCCGCCCTGCTGGCGCTGCTGAACGAGCGCCCGATGCACGGCTACGAGATGATCCAGGAACTCGACGAGCGCACCGGCGGCGTCTGGCGCCCGAGCCCCGGCTCGGTCTACCCGACCCTGCAGATGCTGGAGGACGAGGGCAACGTCACGAGCCGTGAGGACGCCGGCAAGCGGCTGTTCGAGCTGACCGACGCCGGCCGCGCGGAGGTCGCCCAGCAGGCGGTCGCCCCCTGGGACGAGGTCACCGCCGGCGCGGACGAGAACGCGCTGCGCGGGCGCGAGGCCATCGCGCAGCTCATGGGCGCGGTCCACCAGATCGCGACCGTGGGGAGCGAGCGGCAGAAGGAGCGCGGGCTGGAGGTCATCAACGACGCCCGGCGCCGCCTCTACAACATCCTGGCCGACGACCCCGAAGCCGAGTGACCGGCACCACCGGCGTCCGCGCCGGCGCAGAGCGAACGCCCCGGAGTCCCGCGACCCCGGGGCGTTCCGCCGTTCTCAGCCCGGGAACGGCGCCCGCTTGGCCAGCTGGTCGGCCATGTAGAGCTGCTTCCAGATGTAGAGCCGCAGGTCGTCCCGCCGGATCCGGTCGCTGACCGGCACCTCGACCGTGGCCCGGACGAGTACGGACGCGCCGGGCGGCAGGTACGTGTCGCCGCCCTCGCCCGCGGCCGGCGGCTCGCCCGCCAGCCGCCGGACGACCGCGCTCCGGATCGGCGGCGTGCACATGTCCTCGGGCACGCCCGCCTGCCACATGCACCGGCCGCGCGCCTGCTGAGCGACCAGCGTCCGCTTGAGGAACACGTCGCCGGGGAAGTCGAGCAGCACCCGCCCGCCGGACGGGTTGGTCAGCACGTAGTCGATGTAGGCGGCCCTGCCCCCGGTCGCCCGCGCCTGCCCGCCGCCGGTGAGGCCCCAGGTCACGGCCGCGATCCGGTAGCGCGAGCCGTCGGCCGTACCGACCTCGACCGGCGTGCCGGTACGCGGGAGCCGCCCGTCGACCTCCGCGGACGTCCCCTTCGTCTGCGGGCTCGCGGGCACCCCCGGCTCGTTCCCGCCGGGCCACAGCAGCGCGGCGCCCCCACCGGCCGCCGCGAGCACGGCCGCCGTTCCCAGCACCGCGATGCCCGTCCGGCGGCGGCGCCGCGGCGGGCGGCCGCCGTACGGCCGGTACTCCCCGGGCCGGCCGCCCGGAACGCGACCGCCCGGAACCGGCTCGCGGCCGCCCGGACCCCGGGCACGGCCGCCGCGCGTGCCCAGGCGGACCTGCACCCCGCTGGTCTCGCGGGCGCCCAGCGGCCCGGACGGGCGGGCGTGCTGCGCAGGCGGGACGATCGGACGGCCGTCCCGCCGCCCGGCCCGCCCGCCCGGCCCGCCGCGCCCGCTTCCCGGATCCGTGTCCATGTCGCGCTCCCCCTTCACGTCACCCGCCGGATCGTGCACAGTCTCGCGCAAGAGAACTCTTCACCCGCACGGACCCCGGCGGTAACGCACGATTCGCCAATTGGCCGGGACGCTCTTGTCCGGATACGACAAATGCCTACACGGCGTTCACGGCCGGTGGCGGTCCGGTCAGGAGGGCGGGGGGAGCAGCTCCTCCAGGAACGCCACCACCCCGGCGGGGCCGTCGACGACGAGGTCGGCGCGGGCGGCGAGCTCGGTCACCTCGGCGGAGCCGCTGCACAGCTTGACGCCCGGCACGCCGGCGGCGCGCAGCTCGTCCACGGCGTCGAACGCCGCCAGGTCGCCGAGGTCGTCCCCCGCGAACAGCAGCGCCGAGGGGCGGCCGCCGTCGCGTTCCGCGACGAACGTCCGCAGCGCCATGCCCTTGTCCATGCCGGGCGGGCGCAGTTCGAGGACGAACCGTCCCGGCTCCACGACCAGGCCGGTGCGTTCCGCGAGCGCGCCGAGGATGCTGCGCAGCCGGTCGAGCGCGACCTGCGGCTCGGCGCAGCGCCGCGTGTGCACGGCGAGCGCCAGGCCCTTGTCCTCGACGTACGCCTCGGCGGGCGCGCCGGAGACGCGGAGGATCTCCGGCAGCTTCGCGCGCGCCTCGGCCACGCCCGGCGGCGGCTCCGGAACGGTCAGCTCGCCGGAGTCCCAGCGCTCGCGCCCGTACTGGCCGAGGACGACGAGCCCGTCGATGCCCGCGAAGCCGCCGTACTCGACCGCCACGGCGGCGGGCCGGCCGGTGACGATCACCAGCGCGCCCACCTGGGGCGCCAGCCGGGCCAGTGCCGGCGCGGCGCCGGGATGGGCCCGGGCCGCCGCGGGGTCGTCGACGATGGGGGCGAGCGTGCCGTCGAAGTCGAAGCCGAGCACGGCCCGGGAGGGTTCGGCGCGGATCGCGTCGAGGCCGGCGGCGCCGCCGGGGGTCAGGGAAGGGAGAGGGTTCACCTGACCAATGGTGGTCACCTCACGGCCGGATGCCGAGGCGGCGCGCGGCACGCTGCCGCTGTCGCTGCGTCCGCATCCGGCGCAGCCGCTTGACCAGCATCGGGTCGTGCTCCAGCGCCTCGGGCCGGTCGAGCAGGATGTTGAGGAGCTGGTAGTACCGCGTCGCCGACATGTCGAACATCTCGCGGATCGCCTGCTCCTTGGCTCCGGCGTACTTCCACCACTGCCGCTCGAAGGCGAGGATCTGGCGGTCGCGCTCGGACAGGAGGTCGGCCGGGAAGGCGCCGTCGTCTTCCAGGCCGTCGTCGTTCACCGGTCGCAGGGCTGAGCCATCGTTCATGCCTCCGTCCTGTCGAGGGCCGTCACCGGGGGCGTGTGCCTCGGGCATGAGGTCCCCTCTGTGGTTACTAGTCCCGGCTCGTCCGGGTTCGGCGTCGCCATGCTACGCGTCCCCGCGGACATCGTCCGGCGGTTCCCGAGGAACGGCACCCAGGGGGCTCTGGACGGCCGCGGTGCCGCCCCACGCTCTCGCACGGGCGCCCCGACCGTCCCCCGCCACGCCGCTGGAACCCTGAGGCGACGTTCCGCGTTGAAACATGTAGCGTGCATGCGTTCATCCGTTTGTACGCTACCGACACCACCGGCCTCGGACGGGAGACCATCGGAATGACCAGCGAGAACGACCCGGCGGGCGCGCGGGCCGCGGACTTCCCGGACCCGTCCGGCGGGCCGCAGGACCCGGTGCTGGCCGACGTCTCGCTCGCGCTGTTCCACCTGCGCCGGCTGTGGGCCAAGCCCGACCTGATGAAGCGGATCCGCGCGCAGACCTCCGCCGGCCCCGGCGGCCGCCCGCTGCAGATCTCGAACCTCATGGTCGTGCACGCCGTCGCCGGCCTGAGCGCCGCGGCCGACACCGAGGTCACCGTCGGCGCGGTCGCCGAGCGGCTGGAGATCGACCCGTCCACCGCCAGCCGGCTGGTCGGCCACGCCATCGAGGCCGACCTGGTCTCGCGCCGCCCGTCCCCGGTCGACGCCCGCCGCGCCAACCTCGGGCTGACCGACGCCGGCGTCCGGGTCAAGCAGGTCGCCGACCGCTTCCGCCGCGACTACCTGGACGAGCTCATGACGGGCTGGACCGCCGCCGAGCGCGCCGACTTCGCCCGCCTCCTCACCCGCTTCGCCGAGGCCGCCGCCCGCGCCCCCGTGGACCCGGACGGCGGCATCGACAAGATCTTCGAGGAGGCGGGCGCCCCCGCGGCGGAGCGCCCGCGGAGCGAGGACGCGCCCTGACGGGCCCGTCCGGGGCCGCCCCCGGACGGGCCTCGGCTCCCGCCCACGGCCGCTCAGCCGTCGTAGCGGAGCGCCGCCAGGCGGGCCTGGTACTCGTCCTCGTCGATCTCGCCCTGGGCGAAGCGCTCGGCCAGGATCGTCCGGGCCCGCCCCGCCGGGTCGGACGCGGCGGCCGCCGCCGCCGTCTGCGCCGTCCGGCGGCGCAGCAGGTAGAACGCGCCCACCGCCACGGCCACCCAGAACAGCCCGAACGAGATCGGGAACACCGGCCACCACGCGGGGCCGTCCACGGGGCCGCCCTCGTTCCACGGCCCCGGGTGCGCCAGCGCCGCCGTCATCGTCGCCAACATGGTCATCGACCTCCTCTTTCGCGGATGAGTCGATGCTCGGCGACGGGTCCGGGCCGCGTCGTCGTACGGCCGGAGACTCCCGCGCTACGCCCGCCGGAGTAGCGGGCGCGGGCCGTTCACCACCACGGGGGACGGTAGTCGTCCGGCTCCTCCACCCGCTGCCGGGGCTCGGGCCGCTCGGGCTCGGGCGACCGCTCCCGAGGGGCGGAGTAGTCGTCGTCCAGCGAGCCCTCCAGGGCACTGCGGCGGAACCGCTCCCACTCCTCGTCGTCGATGACGGTGTAGTTGGGGTCGCCGGCGGCGTACCGCCCGCCGTTCACCTGCGGCGGCGGGGGCGGCGGGCCGCCGTTGAGATCGCCGAACGAGTGCCCGGCACCGGAGGACCCCTGCGGCGAGTGACGCTCGGGCACACCCGCCACGCCCGGCGCAGGCACGGACGGCACGCCCGGCGCAGGCGCGGCGGGCGCGGACGGCGCAGACGGCGCGGGCGGCGCAGGCGCGGACGGCGCGGGCGCGGAGGGCGCGGCGGGTACGGGTGGCGCGGCGGGTGCGGGCGGCGCGGCGGGCTCAGGGGGCGCGGGGGGCGGGGATTCGGGGGCGGGGGGCGGCCACGGCGACGTCTGCGGCTGCGGCTGCGGCTGCGGCTGGGGCGGTGCCTGCGGCGGCGGGCCGGAGTAGACGTCGTTGCTCTGCCACAGCGGCGCGTTCACCGGGGCCACCGGCGGGACGGGCGGCGCGGGCGGCGCGGTACGGGTCGCCGTGGCGGCGGGCGTGCGCGGCGTGCCGAGGCCGTAGTCGGCGACGGCCCCGTACTCCCCCTGCCGCTCCCCTCGCTCGCCGTAGGCTCCGTACTCGCCGTACTCGCCGTCTTCCTCGTAGTCGTCCTCCGGCCTGCGGCGCTGCCGCCAGCCCAGCAGGACGCCGACCACGACCAGGAACCCGCCGCCGCCGAGCACGGCCGTCAGCAGCATCCCGCCGCCGTCCTCCTCGACCTCGGCGTACGGGGCCGGCGGCTCGGTCGTCCGGGTGGCCTGCGCGGCGGGCGCGGCGGCCGCCCGGTTGATCCTGCTCGCCGCGGCCAGCGCCCGTACCGCGTCCAGCGGGCCCGTGCAGGTCGCCGACCCGGTCGGGCGGCGCGGCGCCGCGCCCTGCACCAGCGCCTGCCGCACCTCCTCCGGCCGCAGCCTGGGGTACCGCGCCCGGATCAGCGCGGCCACACCGGCGACGATGGCCGAGGACGGGCTGGTGCCGGTGCCGACGACGTACCCGTTGCTGGAGTCGGCGCTGACGATCTCCACGCCGGGGGCGCACACGGCGACGTACTGCCGCCGGTTGCTGTCCTTCCAGAGCTTCAGCCGCCGGTCCAGCGCGCCGACCGCGATCACGCCCCGGTACGCGGCGGGGTAGTTGTTGCGGTTGGGCCCGGCCCCGTCGTTGCCGGCCGAGGCGATCAGCACCACGCCCTTGCTCAGGGCGTACCGGATCGCGCTCTCCTCGCTGGAGCTGCCGTCGTAGAACAGCCGGCCGCCGCCCAGCGACATGTTGATGATCTGGGCGCCGTGGTCGACCGCGTACCGGATGCCCTGCGCGACCGCGTCCCGGTTGCGCGTCACGCCGTTCGTGCTCTGCCGCTGCGGGTCGTCGTTCTCCCACGTCACGCGGATCGACAGGATGCGGCTCTCCGGCGCCACGCCGATCACGCCGCGCTGCCCGCCGGGCCCGTTGCCGTGCCCGGCGATGATGCTGGCCATCGACGTGCCGTGCAGGCCCCAGTACCGGCTGCCGGGCTCGCGCGTGCCGCCGGTGAGGTCGGGGCCCTCGGTGACCCGCCCGGCCAGGTCGGGATGGCGCTGGTCGACGCCGGTGTCGAGGACGGCGACGGTGACGCCCTGCCCCTTGGACCACTTCCACGCCCGGGGGACGCGCATCGCGTTCAGGTGCCACTCGCGGGCGCGGATCTGGTCGAACGGCGCCGCCGGCTCGGCCACCGGCGTGCCCGCCGCCTGCCGGCCGGCCGCGGCGGTCCCGTCCGGCAGCAGCGCGGCCGGGACGGCCAGGGCGGCGACGAGGGTCAGCGCGGTCGCCGCGGCGGCGAACCTGGTGGGCGGAAAGCGGCGGCGACCGTCATGCGACACGCCACCGCACCTCCTCCCGGACGCCCGACCACGACGCGGATCCACCCCGGCTCAGCCCCTACACACGGGAGGCAACATTGTGCCATGGGCCCCTTCCCCGGCCCGGTCACTCGGCACATTCGGGCACGCTCGGGACGGTACGCCCGGGCGCGCGCGGCGGAACGCTCCCAGCATGCCGTACCGGCCGGTAACTCGACCAGTCCCGCCACCCGGATAACGGGCCGCGCACTCCGCCCCTCGAACGGTATTGTGACCCCGTCGGCGCACGCCGGCAGGCCCCTGTAGCTCAGCTGGCCAGAGCAGCCGCCTTGTAAGCGGCAGGTCGCCGGTTCGAACCCGGCCGGGGGCTCCTTCCACCGGATGACCTGGGGAAACTCCTCATCCAAGAGGAGCACCCCATGGCAGGGACCGCCGGACGAGCAACCGCCTTCGACCCCGAGCCGATGCTGAGGGCCTTCCGCAGGCACCTGGCCGCCGAGGACAAGAGCCCCAAGACGATCAAGGTCTACACCGGGGCCGCCCGCAAGTTCGGCCAGTGGCTGCCCGCCGACGTGGCCGAGTGGTACGACATCGAGCCCGGGGACGTGCAGGACTTCATCTCCGAGGTCTCCGAGATCGCCTTCGTCGCCCGCGACTGGGTCGCCAAGCTCGGCCTCTGCTCTTGCCCGGCCGGGAGGACGAGCCGGAATTCTCCGGTGCTCCGCATTCGGCCGGCGGCCGCGATTTCCTGCGCGTTCGGTCTGGCCGCGCCGACGGTCCGGCTGGTCGATTACCATCAAGATCACCGCTGTGGAGAGAATGGCCGTTAGGATTGCAAACGCGCGACCAGTGCGGCCATGTGGTCGTCCGTGTCACCCCAGTCGGTTTCGCCGATCTGTGCGCGGACGGCCGAAAGGGCCTGGGGGTAAGTGTATTTACCGACCGGATTGCTCACGTTGCCGCGATGGCATAGCCACCAGGTCAGTACGTCCGGCACGACCGCCACGTCCGGTCGGGCTCGCCGGGACATCTCACGTACCCACGTCGTGTCGCTGGCCTTCGTTTTATTCTCGTCGAACCGGACGTCGGCCGTATCGGCGAGCCACGCACCCAGTCCGTTGAAGATGACGTCGCGGCCGCTGCGGTACGGACGCGCCCGGCGGCTTACCGGGTCCACGAACCAGCCCGCGCTCGATCCGGCCAGCCGCTTGCCTTCGCCGAGGGCCGCGGCCAGGAGCGACAGGCGCCGGGGGTGCTGCCAGTCGTCGTCGTCGAACCAGGCGATGATCGAGCCGCGCGCCGCGGCCAGGGCGATGTTCCGCTTGGCGGCGATGCCGGTCCCGGGCGGGACGCGCAGGACTCTGACCCGAGGGTCCTCAGGCGCCGCGGGCCGGGCGGAGCCGTCCACGACGACGAGTTCGGATCTGCCGTGCGTCTGCTTGGCAAAATTCCACCAAAGCCAGGGCCGGAAAACCGCCCGCCCCTCCGTAACGCACAAGCAACTCACAAGAGCGGGAACCCCATGCTCCGTCGGAGCGCTCCGGCATTCGAATCGCCAGGGCAGAGCACTCATACAACTCCCCTTCATCCCGTTTTTATCCCAATTATGGGGCGGTGCCATTGCAAAGGAAACCGTCCGTCGAAGCTTGCGAGGCCACCATTCTTTGATTAGCTTAATCGGCTATGACGCTGCTGCATCCCGGTGTGTACGTCAGAGAGGTCCCGGCCGGCCTCAGATCGATCGAAGGCGCACCCACCAGCACCACGATTTTCGTCGGGGAGACCGAACGCGGTCCGCTCGGTCCCACGAAAATCACGAGCCGTTCCGACTATGAGCGGCTTTTCGGGGGTTATTTCCGTGCCCGCCGGGCCAGTCCATCGGTACCGGACAGCAGGGTCCTCACCGCTTATGCGATGGACGCTTTCTACGCGAACGGCGGATCGACCGCGTACATCCTCCGGGCCATGGACGGCGCGGCGACCGCCACCGCGGCGTCCCGGGGAAGCGTCCAGGCGAGCTCGCCCGGCGTCTGGGGCGACTCTCTCAGCGTCGCCTTCCTCGCGCCGAGCGGCACGGACACCGCCCGGTTCCGCATCGCCGTCGTGTACGACTCCCCGAAACCTGGCGGGGAACGCCGCCTGGTCGAGATGTGGGACAGGCTCTCGACGGACCCCTCGAACGAGAACTACGTGGTCGACGTCCTGCGGCGCAGCGCGTACATCAGGTGGGACGCCGCCGGCCCCGTCACCGCACCGGAGCCGGACCTCCTCGGCTCACCGCCCTCCGCCGACCCGGGCGAGAGCGACATCGTCGACGGCGCGATCCCCCTCACCGGCGGCGCGGGCGGCGGGGACGTCATGGGCTCCGCCGGGTACTCCGCCCTGCTCGCCGAGCAGCTCGAGGGCGTGGACGACGCCGCGCTCCTCGTCGCGACGTGCGATGCCCTGCTGAGCGGGTCGGCGACCGGCTACACGAGCCATGTCGACGCGTTCGTCGCGTACGCCGAGGGCAGGGCGCGCCGCGACCTGTTCTTCGTCGGCGACCTCCCCCGGCAGACCGGCGCGGCGACGGCGGCGCTCGCGACCACGGGAACCGTCACCGCCTTCAACCGCCTCGGCGCGAGCGACTTCGCGGCCCTCTACTGGCCGCACGTCGTCACCGGAGACGTGGCCGGCGTCGGCGCCGACCCGACGATCACGCTGCCGCCGGCACCGTTCGTCGCCGGGTTGTTCGCACGGACCGACGGACGGCGCGGCGTGTGGAAGGCACCGGCCGGGACGGAGGCCGCGCTCGCTCTGACGGTCGGGCTGGAGCACGAGCTCAACGACCTGCACAGCGACGAGCTGAACCCGGTGGGGATCAACGCCCTGCGCACCGTCCCCGGCGCCGGCCGGGTCGTGTGGGGCAGCCGGACGATGGTGCCCGGCGGCGAATGGCGGTACGTACCGGTGCGGCGCACCGCGATCTTCCTGCGGACGAGCATCTACAACGGCATCCAGTGGGCGGTCTTCGAGCCCAACGACGAGCCGCTGTGGTCGAGCCTGCGCGCGTCGATCGGCGCCTTCATGGAGACGCAGTTCCGGCGCGGGGCGTTCGCCGGGCGCACCAGCGAGGAGGCCTACCTGGTGAAGGTCGATTCCGAGACCACGACGGCGACCGACCAGGCCGCGGGCATCGTCAACATCCTCGTCGCGTTCGCGCCGCTGCGGCCGGCGGAGTTCGTCGTGGTGCAACTCAGCCAGAAGACCCAACCGACAGGGTGAAGGGGGCGTCATGGCGCAGTTCGCGGTCAACACCCACCGGCTCGACCCTTACAAGAACTTCAAGTTCCGCGTGAGGTGGGACAACGAGTACGTCGCCGGGTTGTCGAAGATGTCGGCGATCAAGCGGACGACCGAGACGATCGAGTGGCGCGAGGCCGGCGGACCGTCGGTGATCCGCAAGATGCCCGGCCGCACGAAGTTCGAGCCGGTGACCTTCGAAGCGGGGGTGACCCACGACCCGCAGCTCATGGCATGGGCCGACCTCGTCAACAACCCGCGGGGCGATGCGGCGATGTCGCTCAAGAACTACCGCAAGGAAGTCACCGTCGAGGTGCTCAACATGCAGGCGACGCCCGTCATGGGGTTCATCCTGCATCGCGCCTGGGTGAGCGAGTTCCAGGCGCTGCCCGAGATGGACGCCAACGCCAACGCGGTGGCGATCTCGACGCTGAAGATCGAGTACGAGGGCTTCACCCTCGCCGCCCGCCCGGCCGAGCCGGCCGAGACCTGATCCATGGCCGCCCGCGAACGTGTCGACAGCCCGCTACGGACGACCGGCGGGCCCGCTCGCACGCCGCCGCCGGCCATGCCGGCCGCGCCCCAGGGCGCGCGTCCCGCTCCCGCCGAGCCGGTCGCGCTGCCGCTGCGTGAGCTGACGGGCTGGGAGGAGGAGTACCTCGAACGCCACCAGCACGAGCCGAACACCGCCCGGGTCTGCAACGAGGTGCTCGCCCGGTGCTGCGTCCCGCCGGGTCATGATCCCGGCGACGAGATCCGGGACCGGCTGCGCGGACTCCTCGTCGCCGAACGGGATCGCGAACTGGTGCGGCTGCGGCGGATGTCGCTCGGGCCGGACGTCGAGGCGCGGGTCGAGTGCCCGTTCTGCGGTGGAGCCGACCAGGCGTCCTTCTCTCTCGACGCGCTCGATCTCGGCTTCGCGGTGCCGCCGCGGCGGGAGCGGGTCGAGGTGGCCGGCGGGGACGCCTTGGAGCTGCGGCTTCCCACGGTCGCGGACCAGGAGGAGCTGCTCGACGCCGGCATCGCCGACCCCGCCGAGCGGCGCACCTGGCTGCTCGCACGGTGCGTGCGCGCGCCCGGCGGCGAGCCGCTCGGGCCGGACGCCGCCCGCGCGCTGCCGGTCCGGCGGCGGGCCGCCCTCGAGCGGGCGATCGAGACGCGCGTCCCCGTGCTCGACCTGGAGATGGCGTTGACGTGCACGCACTGCCGGACCGCGTTCACGGCCCCGTTCGACGTGGCGGTCTTTTTTTTTCGACATGATCGGGCGAGCGGCGCGGCTGCTGGAGGACGTGCATCGGATCGCCCTCGCCTACCACTGGCCCGAGCCGCGGATCTGGGATCTGCCGGTGCGCCGGCGCCTGGCGTACCTGCTGCGGCTGGAGGCCGACGCGGACGCCGCGCTGCTCGCCGGCCTGACCGGGACCGGATTCGAGGATCCGCCATGAGGCGCGATCGGGACCGCTCGGCGCGCCGGGCGAGGCCCGCGCGCCCGCCCGCGCCCGCGGCGGTCCGTCCGCCCAGGCCCGCACGGTCCGGACGCACCAGGCCGTATGACACGCCAGCGACCCGACGGCACGGCACCTGATGGCCGGACTCGCCCGTCTCACAGCGCCTCCCCTGCGGCCCAGCCGATCCGCGCGCGGGCACGAGGGGGGGTCGGACGGCGTGCGCGCCGGCGGGCGGCCGGCGGCCGCCGGCCGCGCTCCGCTGCGTCCCGTTCCCGCAGGGCCCGCCGGTGAGCGGGGAGGGCCGGGAATCGCGCTCGCCGGGCGAGGTCCTGGGGCGGCGGCCTGGCCCGCCCGGCGTCCCGGTACGGGTACTGGGAGCCGCTCCGGCGGCCCGGGTCCGCTCGTGCCCGCGCCGCGATCCAGTCCTCCGGCGAGTTCCCCGGGCGGCCCGGCCGTGCCGGTGGGACGGCCGCCCACACCGCCCGTCAAGGCATCCGCCGACACCGGGGGCGCGCCGTCCGGCCCCCGGGGGGTCACCTCGGAGGATGCCGCCGCGGCGCCTCCGGCCACCGGCACGCGCGTCCCGCCAAGGCGAACAGAGCCGAGCGCTCGTCCGTCCGGGCGTCTGAGCGGTCCGCCCCTCGCGGCGGCCGCGGCCGGACCGGCGGGGGCCGTCGCCCCAGCGGCGGTGCCGCGCCCGGACGGGCACGCGACCGGTACGCCGGCCCCCAGGCCGGCCGGGCCACTGGACCTGGCGGCCGAACCGCCACCGGGCGCACGGGGGACGGCCGGGCTCGGCACCAAGGACCGCGGGGTTGGACCACCGGTGGCCGCCGGCATCGCACCCATGGTCGCCGCACGTTCCACGGTCCGCTCCACAGCATCGGAGGGGCAGGAGCCGCGCGGCCCGGCACGGCCCGCCGTCCCCGGGGCAGCGCCGGCCATCAGGCCGCCGTCCGCCGACGGGACGGACCGTCCAGGGCAGGGCGGCCGGGACGCGGCCGCTCACGATGGGGCGCATCCTCGCCGGGTGGCGCCGGCCGGGCACGCGGCGGACCGGGCACAGGCCACCGTGACGTACGCGGGCCCGGGGCGGCCGCGACCGCCGGTGGCTCCGGAACCGGCCGCCCGGCGGGACGCTCCGCGCCCCATGCCGACCGCGCCGCGCGAGCAGGCCGCGCCGCCGCTCGCCGCCGCCATGCCGCCCATACCGGCCGCCGCGGCCCCGGCGCCGGCCCGCGTGAGCATCGAGATCGGCACGGTGCGGATCTCGATGCCCACGCCGGCGCCCGCCGCGCCGCCGCCCGCACCCCGCTCCACGCCGCCTCGGCCGCACGCCATCGACCCCGGCCTGCCGCTGCGCGAAGGGAGGCGGTGAGCGGTGGGCGCCCTGTTCGACAACCTGCACGATGTGGCACAGGTGCTCGCGGAGCACATCCGCGAGAAGACCGGCGTCCAGGACGTCCAGCCCGGTGCGCCCCGCGACGTGACCGCGACCACCGAGCCGGCCGCGCGGATCACGCTGCTCTACACCACGCCGCAGCCCGGGCACCGCAATGATCCCGCCGAACCGGCCGGCGGCGGCCTGCGCCCGCCGCCGCTGTCCCTGTCGTGCTTCTACCTCGTGACCACCTCGGGGGCCGACGCCGAAGACCCGGTCGCGGCGTACCACGCCCTCGGCCAGATCATGACGCTCTACCACGACGTGCCCGTCCTGCGGCTGCCGCTGTCGGAGGGCCCGGGGTCGCCGCCCGGGGTGTTCACCGACCTCGGCGAGGGCGAGCTGTCGGTGTGCCAGACGCAGATCACGCTCGACCAGGTCGACAAGGTCTGGACGCCGATGAGCGGCCGGCTCCAGCCATGGGCGCTCTTCGAGGTCGCCCCGGTGCAGCTCGTCTCGCGCGCCGCGGACACCGTCCCTCGACCGCCCGTGCGCCCCGGCGGGATCGTGCTGGGCGCACGGGCCGGGCAGCGGCCCGTGCTGGTCCAGGTGACGCCGCGGCCCGGCCGCCCGCGGGGCCGGGTCCGGCTGGACGTCGCGTCCGCGAGCCGGCTCGGCGAGGTCTGGGTCGGCGGAACGCACATCGTCGCGGGCGATCCCGCGCTCACGCTCGGGCCGGCGGGGGCCGCGACCGCCGCCGCGGTACTCGACCTCGGCGTCGGCGGGCCGGCCGACCTCGGGCCGGGAACGCACCGGCTGACCGTCGCCGCGGCCGGGCTGGCCGGCCGGACCGGCTCGCTGCTGCTCGCCGACGGCACCGCCGGCCTCGATGCTCCGGCCGAGCCGGTGCACGACCCGGCCACGGCCCTGCCCCTGACCGGCGGCGGGCTCGGCTGGATCCAGGAGGTGCTGGCGTGGCCGGACCGCGGCGTCGCCGCCCCCAGCGAACTGCGCACCCTGGCCTTCGACCCCGGAGACGACGCGAACCTCACCGTGCGCGTGGCCGGTGGCCTCGACCTGCTCCACGGCCCGATCTCGACATGGCGGCTCGCGGGCCGCCTCGCCGACCGGACCTACACGCCGTACATCGTGCTGGAGCTGAGGCGATGAGCGGCATCGACCTCATGCGCGAGGCGGCCCTGCTCGCCGCCGCCTGCCACCTCGCCGAACCGGCCGGCCAGGTGCCGGCCGCGGACGCCGGCTGGAGCGCCCAGCCCCAGGCGCGGGCGGAACTCGGCCGCCGGCTGGAGGCGCACGAGCGGGCGCCCGACCCGATCCGGCGGCGGCTCATGGAGGACCTGGGCCTGCCCGCGCCCGCGTACTGGCTCGTCATGCTCTGCGCCGCGGCCGAGCTGTACCCGGAGGCGGCCGCGGCGGTCAGCCTGCTCACCGAGGACGCCCGCCAGCAGCTGCCCACTCCGACGGTCCTCGCGAGGTTGCTGCGCGGGATCCGCGGGACACCGTACCGGCAGGCGCTCGCGGCGGCACTCGGCGGCGGCCGCGCCCGCGGGCTGGAGCTCGTCGAGGCGCAGGAGACGCCGGCCGGGGTACCGCACAGCCAGCAGCCGCTGCGGCTCACCGCCGCCGAACTCGAGGCGCTCACCGGCGAGGACGACCCGGGCGCGGCCGCCGGCGCGGACCCGCGGGAGGCCGGCCGGGCCGGCCCCGGCCGGCTCGGGCCCGAGGGCCTCGGCCTGGAGGGCTTCGAGGCCGTCGTCGTTCCGGCACAGCCGGTCACCGGCTTCGGCGCGGAGGTCGTGCGGCCGGCGCAGCGGCTGCTCGAGCGGCGCGGGCTGCTCGTCCTGCGCGGCGGCTCGCGGCGCGGCCGCCGCCAGCTGGCATGCGATCTGGCCGGCGATCGCGCCCGCGCCGCCGCGCTGGTGACGGTCGCCCGGCGGCCCGAACAGCCGGTCCAGCTCCCCGGCGCCGCCCGGCTGGCCCGCGCCGCGGCCCGCTCGGGAGGCGCCCTCGTCGCGATCGACCTGCACCCGCCGGACGTCGTGCATCCCGGTGTCCTGGACACGCTGCGCCGGTGCGCGCGAGCGACGCCCGGCCTGGTCGTCCTCGTGGACGAGAGCGCGGACGTCGCCGATCTCCCCGTCGTGGACGCACCGGCCGTGGATCATCCCGCGGCCCGGCGGATCTGGTCGGCCGTGCTGCCCGAGCCGCAGGCGGAGGCCATGGCGGCGCGGTTCCGGGTCGGGATCGACGAGGCGCTGGCGGCCGTCCGGGAGGTCGCCGACCTGCTGGACGGCGCCTCTCCCGCGCCGCCCCCATCGCCGGCGGACGACGGGGCGCCCCGCGAGGGCCCGCCGGCCGACGGCCGCCTCGGCCTGCTCGCGCAACGGGTCCGGGCCCAGGGCGCCCGGCGGATGGGGCGCTATGTGAGCGTCGTGACGAGCGACGCCCGGCTCGCCGACCTCGTCGTCTCCGAGCCGCTGGCCGTCCAGATCCGGGAGATCATCGGCTGGCAGCGCGGCGGCCGGCGGGTCCGCTGGGACATGGCGCTCGGCGCCGGCGACCCCGTCGGTACCGGGCTCACCTGCCTGTTCTCCGGCAAGTCCGGTACGGGCAAGACGTTCGCGGCGCGCTGCCTCGCCGGCGAACTCGGGCTGAACCTGTACCGGATCGATCTCAGCCAGGTCGTGTCCAAGTACATCGGCGAGACCGAGAAGGCGCTCGCGCAGATCTTCGACGAGGTCGAGGCCGGGCACGGGCTGCTTCTCTTCGACGAGGCGGACGCCCTGTTCGGGCGCCGGTCCGAGGTCAAGGACGCCCACGACCGGTACGCCAACATCGAGGTCGGCTACCTGCTGCAGCGGCTGGAGGCCTACGACGGCATCGCGATCCTCACGACGAACCTG
This sequence comes from Actinomadura sp. 21ATH, assembly GCF_041951345.1. NCBI lineage: Bacteria > Bacillati > Actinomycetota > Actinomycetes > Streptosporangiales > Thermomonosporaceae > Actinomadura > Actinomadura sp. 21ATH. The sequence continues at coordinate 29,784 of NZ_JBGNUR010000009.1, forward strand.
CAGGGGAACATGGACGCCGCGTTCGTCCGCCGGCTGCGGTTCATCCTGCACTTCCCCGCGCCCGACCGGGACCTGCGGCGCCGGCTCTGGGAGCGGTCGCTGCCCGGGCGGCGGTGGCGCGAGGGCGATCTGCGGCTCGACGTGCTCGCCGACCGGTTCCAGCTGAGCGGCGGCGCGATCCACAACATCGGCCTCGCGGCGGCGCACCTGGCGGCCGCGACGCCGTCCGGCCGGATCACCCTGGCGCACCTGGCCCGGGCGACCCAGCGCGAGCTGCTCAAGGTCGGACGTCCCGCCGACGACGCCGCGTTCGGCCGGCTCGTCGGCACGCACACCGAGGAGTCCGCACCGGCCGGCCCCCGGAAGGGAGGCCCCGGATGAACGCCCTTCCCGGCGCCCGGCCGCCTGACGTCGCGCTGCGCATCGACCGGATCGCCGTCGAGATCGGCCGCGACCAGCGCGCCGAACAGGTCGAGGAGACGGTCCGCACGGCGCTGGCCCTGCTCGCCGGGCGCCTCGGCCAGGCTCCGCTCGGGCTCGCGGACCGCGCACCGTCCCTGGTCCTGGACCTGCTGGACCTCGGGCCGGTCGATCCCGGCTGGCCGGCCGGTCCCGGTGCCGCCGACCGGCTCGCCGACGCGCTCTACCGCGGGCTGCTGGACGGACTTCGGGGAGGCCCGCATGGCCGTTGAACTGAACTACGTGCGGGCGGCGTTCATCGCCTACGAGCCGGGCGGGTACCCCGACCGGCGCCGGGTGATCCCCTTCCGCGTCAACCCGGAGAGCCTGTCCCGCACGGTCGCCGCCGAGGGCGGGCAGCGCCCGGCCGGGGTCGAGAGCGGCCGCGGCGCGACGCCGCCGGCCTCCGGAGAGGCGCCCGCGGACGCCGCCGCGGCGGCGGTCAAGCACAGCTTCACCGTGCAGATCCGGCTCGACTTCGCCGACCGCGACCCGGCGCTGACGAACCTCGATGAGCAGTACGGCATAGCACCGGACATCGCGGCCGTCGAGGACCTCATGTACCCCGCCCAGACCGACGCGGACGCCAGTTCCGACGGCACCGAGGCGGTGCGCGCCGCCAGCCCCCGGCCCACCGTGCTGCTCGTCTGGGGCCGCAAGCGGGTGCTGCCCGTGCGGATCACCGCCCTGAAGATCGAGGAGTCGGTCTTCAATACCGAGCTGCATCCGGTGCGCGCCGAGCTGGAGGCCTCGCTGGAGGTGCTCGGCGAGGCCGAGGCGCAGGCCGACCTCGCGGTGCGCTCGGCGCTGGACGACCTCGGCGCGCGGCGCCGTGAACTGGCCCGCATGTACTACGACAACACGGCGGCGCAGGGCTCGAACATCCTGCCGCTGTGACCGACGACCGAAACGAAGGAAAGGAGAACCGCGTGATCGACCGGCGCAGCCGGTACACCGGCACCGCGGTGCTCACCGCGGACGACGGGCGGGGCGGCACCGAGCAGGTCCTCGACCTGCGCGCGGCCGCGGGCACGGCGAGCGTGCTCAGCGTCGTCGTCACCGACGCCGACCGCCTGGACCTGCTCGCGTTCCGCTACTACCGCGACCCGACGAGGTTCTGGCGGATCTGCGACGCCGCCACCGACCTCGACCCCTTCGACGTGCTCGTGCCGGGCCGCCCGGTCCGCGTCCCTCCGGACAAGTAGCCGGCCATGCCATCGCCGCGGATCAACGTCCTCGTCGCCGGGACCGCCCTGCCGCCGACGGTCCTGGCGCGGCTCACGCGCGCCGAGGTGCGCGAGAGCGACTGCGACCCGAGCGTCCTGGCGCTGCGGTTCTCGCTCGTGCAGCGGGCGGACGGCGAGTTCGGCCCGCTCGACGACGCGCTCTTCGAGCCCGGCGCCGCGATCGCCTTGGAGATCGAGCCGCCGGGCGGGCTGCTGCGGCGCGTCTTCGACGGGTTCTGTACCCATCTGCGCCCGCACTTCGAGAGCGCCGCGGAGAACGCGTACCTGGAGATCCTGGCGATGGACGCCGCCGTCGTCCTCGACGCGCAGGAACGGGTCGCCGCCTGGCCGAACGCCAGGGACAGCGATGTCGTCGGCCAGATCCTGTCCGGTTACCGGATCACCGTACGGGCCGACGAGACCCCGGTACAGCACGACGACGACCGGCAACGGCTGACCCAGCGCGCGACCGACTGGCGGTTCCTGCAGTTCCTGGCCCGCCGCAACGGGATGCGCTTCTGGCTGGAGTACGACCAGGACTCCCGCCGCCTCGTCGGCCACTTCACGGCGCCGGACGTCGGTGGCGCGCCCCAGCCGGACGTCACGCTCCTCCAAGAGGACGCCTGCCTCACCTGGGCCGACGTCCAGTTCCTGGCCACCGGGCCGGTCACCGTGGCCGGTGCCGCCATCGACCCGCTCGCCAAGCGCGTGGTCCGCGCCGCCGGGGACCCGGCCCGCGAGGTCATGGGCGGGCAGGACGCCGCCGGCGCCGTGTCGTCCGGGCTCACCGCGGCCGGTGCGGGCGCGGCGACCGCCGTCCTCGCCGCGCCGCCGCCTCTCGACGAGGCGCTCGGCGCGGCCGCGACGGCCGCGACCGACGACGCGCGGTTCCTCGTCGAGCTGCGGGCCGAGCTCGACCCCGCGCTCTACCGCGGGCTGCTGCGCGCGCGCCGGCCGGTGCTGGTCCGCGGTGTCGGGCGGCGCTTCTCCGGCGTCTACTACGTGCAGGCGGTGCGCACCACGATGGAAGAGGGGCGGCTTCTGCAGACGTTCGTGGCGCTGCGCAACGCCACCGGGCAGAGCGGGCAGGAACCCTTCGGCCGGTCCGCCGAGGAGGTGCCCGCCACGTGAGCCCGTACGGTCCCGGCGGCGCGGCCCATGACCCGGCGGCCAGCCGCGCCCAGGAAGGTGACTGGCCGCTCGCCCGGTTCTACGGCAAGTACCACGGCGTCGTCACCGACACCGACGACCCGCTGAAGATCGGCCGCATCAGGGCGAAGGTCCCGGCGGTCCTCGGCGAGGACGTCGACACCGGCTGGGCGCTGCCGTGCCTGCCGGCGGGTGGCGCCAAGGACAGCGGCCTGCTCTTCCTTCCCGGGACCGGGGCGACGGTGTGGGTGGAGTTCGCCGCCGGGGACGTGTCCCAGCCGATCTGGAGCGGGTGCTTCTACGGCGCGCCGAGCAGTACCGGCGGGGCCGACGACCTGGGCACGCGGAGCGGGGCCGAGACGCCGCGGGCCGATGGCCGCGACCCCTCGCCGGCCCGCTGGGTGGTGCGCACCGCGGGCGGTCACGAGCTGACCTTCGACGACGACGGCGAGGTGGTGCTGCTCAGGAACGCCAACGAGAAGACGTCGGTGCGCTTCGAGCGGGACGGCACGGTCGTGGTCACCGCCGAGAAGATCAGGCTGGGGTCGGCGGCGGCGGAGAAGGTCGTGCTCGGCGACACCTTCGCGCGGTTCTTCAACGCCCACACCCATCCGACCGGTGTCGGCCCGTCCGGCCCGCCGGCTCAGCCGATGTCGTCCGGCCAGCTGTCGGCCAAGGTCACGACGGAGTGATAGGAGCGAAAAGGACGGTGACGACCATGGTCCTGAATCCCTCGGCCTTGTCGAGCGGCCTGCGCGACGGCTGGCTGCCCGGCGCCGGCGGGCCCTACCCGGGCGGCCCGCGGGAGTCCGGGGACGCCTTCGCCGGCGCGGTGAGCGGCTGGTTCGCCGCCGCGGTCGCCGGGCCCCATCCGTGCTCGACCGCGGCGGCCCGCCGCCCCCAACTCGCCGCGGCCGCCGCGGCCGCTTTCGGCGCCGGGCAGGCGCCCGCGGCCGGCGCGCTCCTCGCGACCGCGCTGACCGCCTACATGTCCGGCCAGGTCTTCGGCCCCGGTGCCGCCTCGCCGCCGGCCGGGACGGCCGCCGCCCAGGCCCTGCTCACGGCCGTGTTCGCCGACCTCGGCGCCGGCACCGCGAGCCGCGCCGACCGGATCGCCCAGGCCACGTGGGCGCTGGCGCTGACGGCGGTCGTGGTGTTCCCGCCCGTGGTCTCACCCCCGGTCCCGGTGACGTGATGGCGTTCGTCCATCAGCCGTTCAAGCTGCGCGACGAGCGCGGCGCGATCGCGGTCGTCGACGACGCCGACCGGCATCTGCGCGACAAGGTGCTCGCCGTGCTGTTCACCGCCCCCGGAGAGCGGGTGAACAACCCCCGGTTCGGGGTGGGCCTGAACCGGATGGTCTTCGAGCGGCTCGACGAGCTCACCGCGGCCGCCGTCGAGTTCCGCATCGCCGAGGGCATCCGGCGCGAGCTCGGCGCCGAGGCGGAGGTGGGCTCGGTCGACGTGCAGGCCGGCCCGCAGGACGGCGAGCTCGTCGTGACGATCGGCTACATCCGCCGGGCCGACCGCTCGGCGCGCACCCTGGAGATCGCGCTGTGACCGCCCTGACGTGGGACGGCGGCCACCTCGACGGCACACCGTGGCAGGGCATCCGCTACCTGTCGATCACGGTCGAGCCGGGCGCCGCCCCGCCCGTCGTCCTGGTGGCCCATCTCAACCAGGCGGTCGGGTCGCTGCGGGCCGACCAGGTGCGCGTCGGCGGTGGCCGGCGGCTGCCGCCGCCCGCCCACCGCGTGCGCCTCGACCCGGCCGTGGCACCGCGCGAAGTGCGGGTCGAGTTCGACGGCTGGGGCGACCACTCGCCGTACACCCTCACCCTCACCGACGGCGGCGGCGCACCGCTGCACCCCTTCCACGCCACGGCGGCGTTCCGTTTCACCGTCGACTGCCCCTGCGGCGACTGCCGGCCGGACGACGCGCGGGCCGCCGCGCGGCCCGCGCTGCCGCCTGCGGTGGATCTGCTCACCAAGGACTACAACGGCTTCGTCGCCCTGCTCACGGACTGGGTACGGGTGCACGACCCGGACGTCACCGACCTCTCCCCCGCCACCTTCGAGCGCATGCTCCTGGAATCGCTGGCCTGGGTCGGCGACCTGACGAGCTACTACCAGGACAGGGTCGCCGCCGAGGCGTTCATCGACACGTCCACCCAGCGCTTCTCTCTGCGCCAGCACGCCGCGCTGCTGGGGCAGCGGCTGGACGACGGGCGCGCCGCGAGCACCGTGCTCGCCGTGGACCCGGCGGTGTCCGGCTTCGTCCCGGCCGGGCTCACGGTCCGGATGCCCACCGGCCCGGACGAGGTACCGGTCGCGTTCACGGTGGTCGAGCGCACCGCGGTGGCGGCCGAGCACGCCGCCGGCCGGCTCGTCGTCGCCGCCTTCCCCGGCGCCGGCGACGCACTGCTGCCCGCGGGCGCGCGCAGCGTGCTCGTGCTCGGCCACGACGCGCACCTGGCGGCCGGCGACCGGCTCGCCCTCGTGCAAGGCGCGTTCTGGCAGCTGGTCACCGTCGACCGGCCCGCCGAGCGCTTCGCCGAGCCGGGCTGGGTCGCCGACCCCGCGGACGGCTTCGACCCGGCGGCCGACCCGCCGACCCCGGTGACCCGGATCAGCTGGGCCGAGCCCCTCGCCCGGCCGCTGGCGCCGTGGGCCGCGCCGCCGCTGCGCCTGTACGCCAACCTCGTCGACGCCCGCGCCGGGCTGCCCCGGAAGGCGACCAGCGCGGCCGGGGGCCCGCCGGCCGGGCCGGTGGCGCTCGCCTTCGACGACGGCTCGGCGGTGACCGTGCGCAGCGGTACCGGCTCGCTCCAGCTGCGCTCGCTCCGGGTCCCGGAGTGGCCGGTGGCCCACGACGACCTGCCGGACGGGCGGGGAACCGCGCCCGCCGTCCAGGTCACCGTGTCGGGACGGCCCTGGACCCAGGTCGAGCATCTGCACGCGTCGCGCTCGTACGACCTGCACTTCACCGCGCAGACCGATGAGGACGGCGCGGTCTGGCTCGGTTTCGGGGACGGCGTCAACGGGCACGAGGTCGCGCTCGACGCGCCGGGCGTGCCGGCGGCGCAGCTCGACGTCGCCTACCGGATCGCCGCTCCGGGGACCGGCGACGTGGGCCTCGGCACCCTGACCCGGATCGTGCCGCCGGAGACCGGGACCGACGAGGAGATCACCCTGCACGCGCTCGGCGATGTCCACGTCCTGAACGTGACTCCCGGGCTCGGCTCGCGGCCGCCGGCGTCACTGGACCGCATCCGGCAGGACGTCCCCGCCGCTCTGCACCACGGTGACCTGCAGCGGGCGGTCGCGCTCGACGACTACGCGCGGGTGGCGACGCAGGTGCCCGGGGTGGGCCGGGCGACCGCGCGCAGGGCCGGCGGCCCGTTCGACACCGTGACCGTGCTCGTCGATCCGCAGGGATCGGCGGACCTCGGCGACACGTTGTGCGCGGCGGTCGACGAGCGGCTGGACCGGATGCGGATGGCCGGCCGCGAGCACGTCGTTCGGGCGGCGCACTACGTGCCGCTGGAGGTGTCGCTGGAGGTGTGCGCCGCGCCCGGCACCCCACCGGACGCCGTACGGGGACGGGTGCTGGCGGAGCTGCGGCCCGGCGGGGGCGACCGGCCCGGCTGGTTCCACCCCGACCGCCTGAGCTTCGGCGACGCCGTCCGGCTCGGCGACCTCATCGCCTTCGTCCATGGGATCCCCGGGGCACGGGCCGTCAAGGCGCTGCGCTTCCGGCCGCTCGGCGACGCCTCCGGGCCCGCCGTCCGGGACGTCGTCACGCTGGGGCGGGGCGCGGTGGCCCGGCTGGACGCCGACCCCGACTTCCCCGAGCACGGCACCCTCGAGGTGCTCGTCCTCGGCCTGGACGCCGACGCCGAGCCGCTCGTCGTGGACGCCGGGCCGCCGCCGGGAGGGAACCGATGAGCCGCCCGCCCCGCCCGCACCCGGCCAGGTCCCCCGGAGGATCGCGGACCGGCGCCGGGGACCGCCTCGACTACCTGCCGCTGGAGTACGCGGACCTGCTCGACCTGCAGCGCCGCGTCGCCGTGCGCGCACTCGGCCGCGGCACCGACCAGGGCCTCGATGTCGCGGACACGTTCATGCAGCTGTCCGCGCTGGTCGGCCACGTGCTGGCGGTGTACCAGCGGCGGTTCGCCCGTGAGGCGTTCATCGGCACCGCCCAGGCGCCGTCCAGCCTGGTCCGGCACGCGCACCGGCTCGGCGGCGAGCCGGACCCCGGCCTCGCGGCGTCCGGGTACGTCGTGCTGTTCACCAAGCCCGGGGTCAGCGGCACGGTCGCGGCGGGCCAGCCGCTGGCCAGCGTGCCGGCCGGCCAGGAGCGGGCGCAGGACTACGAGACCGGCGAGGACGTCCCGGTCGACTCCGCGCTCGACGCGGTGCGGCCGGTGCACGCGACCCGGCCGCAGCGGGTCGCCGCCGGCGACACGTCCCTCCGGCTGTCGGGCGTGGGGCTCGGGCTGGAGGCGGGCGACGAGGTCGTGCTCATCGGACCGTCGTGGCAGGGGCTCGTCGTCGACGCGGCCGAGGAGGTCCCGGACGCGGGCGGGCAGACCGTCGTCCGGTTCCGCCAGGGCATCACCGCCCCGATCGCCGTGCCCGGCGGCACCGGGACCGGCGGCGCCGCGAAGACCGGTCCGCTGGTCGCCGCCCGGCCGTCGGTCCGCACCCGCTCCTTCGGCGCGGGTGCCGATCCGGTTTTCTACCCGCCGAACGCCGTCCGCACCTCCACCGATGTCGAGGGCACCACCGAGCCGCGCTGGTGGTTCACCGTCTCGCGCACCGACCAGGCGGCCTACCGCGACGATGACGTCTACCTCGCCGACCGGCTCCGGCGGCCGCTCGGCGCGGACTGGGTGCTGCGGTCCACCGGTGCCGGGCGCACGGTGTTCCGGGTCGCCGACGAGGGCCTGGCGACCGTCGTCCTCAACCGGTTCGAGCAGGTCGACGTCACACCCCAGGTCGTGACGGTCACGCCCAGGGACGGCGGCTTCGTCACCAGCGTCGGTCCCGCGGAGACCAGGCGGTTCGTCCCGTCGACCGGGCACGTGTCGGACACCGTCACCGTCCTCCGCCTCGCCGAACAGGGGGGACGCCTCCTCGCCCGGGCCGCGCAGCCGCTGGAGACGACGTGGCTGACCGGCTGGCAGGTGCGGGCACCGCTCGCGGTCGCCGTCCCCAACCCCGAACCCCTCACCCGGCCGCTGGTGCTTCCCGGGCTGCTCGGCGCGCTCACCCCCGGCCGCCTGGTGGTCTTCGGCGACCCGCTGACCGGGGACGCCCAGGTCGTCCGGCTGCGGCGGGTGGAGCTCGACGAGGCCGGCGGCACGACCAGGGTCGAGTGGGACCCGCTCACCCCCGAGCCTTCGCGGCCGTGGACGCTCGACCGGCTCGTGGTGCACGGCAACGTCGCGCCCGTCTCGCACGGGCGCACGGTGCGCGAGCGGCTGGCGGACTCCGACGGGGTCACCCCGTTCCAGCGGACGGCGCTGCGGGAGTCTCCACTGACCCACCTGCCCGGCGCCGCGGGAGCGCTGCCCCAGCTGGAGGTCCGGGTCGCCGGGGTGCGCTGGACGGCGGTCCCCGACTTCGCCGGCAGCGGCCCGGACGACCGGCACTACCGCGTCGGCAGCGACGCGGAGGGGGTGACCACGGTCGTGTTCGGCGACGGGCGCACCGGCGCCGTCCCGCCCGCGGGAGCGGGCATCGAGGCGACCTACCGCGTGGGCCGCGGCGTCGCCGGCAACGTGGCCGCCGGCCGGCTCGGCCGGATCAAGCGCGCGCACCCGCTGCTCGACCACGTCGTCAACCTGACGCCGGTGACCGGCGGTACCGAGCCGGCCGCGCCGGACGACGTGCGCGCGCAGGCCACCCGCCGGATCCGCACGTTCGACCGCGCGGTCTCGGTGGCCGACCTCGCCGACCTCGCCCTGACGATGCCCGGCATCGCGCGCGCCGCCGCCCGATGGGACCAGCGGCTCGGCGCCGTCCTCGTCGTCGCGACCGCGCAGGGCGACCCGCCGAACCCGATGCCCGCGGTGCGGGCGTTCCTCGACGCCCGCCGGGACACCGGGGTCCGGCTGACCCTGCGCGGCCCGCGGCCGCACGACCTGGCCATCGCCGTCCACGTCGAGGCGGCGCCCGAGTGGCTTCCCGAGGCGGTCACCGCGGCCGTCCGCGCGGCCCTCACCGGCCGCTTCTCGTTCCCCGCGCAGCAGCTCGGCGCGCCCGGCTTCATCAGCGAGGTGCACGCTCTGCTCGACGCCCTGCCGGGCGTCGTCGCGGCCCAGGTGAGCCGATTCGCGACGCTCGGCCGCACGGGGGCGGCCGACGCGGTCCGGCCGGCCCCCGAAGGCTGGCTGCGGCTGCTGCCGCGCAACCTCGCCGTCACCATCACCGGGAGGCCACGGTGACGAACGGTCCCGACCTGCCCTTCCCCGCCGGCCTGCTCGCCGAGGCGCTGGCCGACCACCCGTACGACCCGGACGTCGCCGCGGACCTCGCGTCCCGGCTCTTCCGCGCGCTCCCGGCGATGTACCAGGTGCCGGACCTGCCGCCGCAGGGGCGCGGCGAGCTGCTGCGCATGCTCGCGGTGCTGGCCGCGCCGCTGGCGGCCGTGCGGCAGAGCGTGCAGGAGCTGCACGCCGACCTCTTCGTCGACACCGCCGACGACGCGATGGTGCCCTACCTCGCGCAGATGGTCGGTACGGCGCTGGCCTTCCCGGACGCGGCCTCGAACCGCCGTGACGTGCGCGGCACGGTGGGCTGGCGGCGGCGCAAGGGGACGCCCGCGGCGCTGGAGGAGATGGCCGGCGAGCTGACCGGGCACGCCGTGGTCCTCCAGGAGGGCTGGAAGCGGGTGCAGGTCGCCCAGGACCTCAACCTGCTCCGGCCGGAGCGCATCAGCGTGGACGTGCGCCCGGCGGTCGTCGCGGAGCGGAGCTCCGGACCGCTCGACGCGCTCGCGCACACCGCCGACGTCCGGGCGGTCGGCGCGCGGACCGGGCGGCGGCACCCGCGGCACGTGGCGCACTGGCTGTTCCCGACGCTGACCTTCCCGCTCGCCGCGGCCACCCCGCTGGAGCTGACCGCGCCGAACGGCGAGCCGCGGTTCGCCGCCGACCCGCTCGGCGCGCGGCACGCGATCCGGGCGCGCCGCCCGACCGGCGACCGGCGCCCGTTCACCGACCGGATCCCCGAGCGGCACTTCGCCGCCGACCCCGGCCGCTGGTTCGGTGCCGACGGCGGGTTCACGGTGTACCTGTGCGGCGTCGCGGCGGCCGTGGCCGTCCCGCCCGGCCCGGTGCCCGGCGCGGACCGGACGGCCTCGACCTGGCCGGCGGCGCGCGCCCTCGCGCAGGGCGCCGCGACGCTGACGCTGCTGGACCGGCCGACCCGCGGGTGGCGCGGGCCGCTCCGGGTGGAGCTGGGCCTGTCGACCGTATCGGCGGACCGGGCGGACCCGGCGGCGTGGCGCGTGACGCCGGCGAACTCGTTCGCCCAGCGGGCGTTCCTCGACCTCGACGCCTCCGGCGTCGTGCAGTCCGCCAGCACCGCCGACCCCGACCCGGGCGGTGTCCGCGTCGTGCTGCTGCGGCTGTCCACGCCCGACGGGGCCGGCCGCTTCTTCCCCGGCGCCACCGTGGCGATCGAGGGGGGCGGCGCCGCGGCGGGCACCGCCAGCACCGACACCGGCCTGGCCCAGGAGGGGTTCCTCACCGGGGCGCTGCATGTGCGGGTGCCGCCGGTCCAGGTGCACGGCGAGTGGTACGCGGCGATCGCCCTCGACGGCAGCCTGTACCGGATCGCCGATGACGGCGGGCCGATCGACCATCCCGTCCGGGACGGTGAGTACCGTCTCGCGCCGTCCGCGGTCGCCGCGACCGGGCCCGGGGCCGCGTGGCCGCCGACGCCCCCGCGCGCGGAGCCGGCCATGCTGAACCGGGCCCCCGCGCCGGGGCGCGGCCCCGCGGTGCTGCACGGCCTCCGGGCGGTCCGCCGGGCCGGCGGCTATACCGACGCCGCGGCGTCCGCGCGGTGCGCGCTGGCCTTCGCGCTGCGGCTGGAGCGTCCCGGCGGCGCGGAATTCCGGCCGTTCCAGCGCCTGGCCTGGACCGGGCCCGACCCGGCCGGCGCCACCTGGACGGCACTGGACGACGCGGGCCTGGACCTGCCCGCCGCCCGGATCGCGGCCCGGGCGGAAGAGATCGCCCGGCTGGCGCGCGACGAGGCCGGCCGGAGCGCGCTCGCGGTGCGGTTCGAGTCGTCCTCGCCGGGTGCCTCGTCCTGGCCGGCCGAGGTGGCCTGGACGACCGACGACGGCCGCACCGTGCTCGTGCACCTGCCGCAGTTCGACACCGCAGCCATCGCGGCCGGGGACCCCTGGCCCACCGACCCGGCCTACACCCAGGCGGCCGAGCCCGTCCGGGTCGGCGCGGACGGATCCACGTGGGCGGGCGGGTCGACCGTGCTGAAGCGGATGTCCCTCCACGACATCGCGCCGATCGCGGGACCGGTCGCGCTGCGCCGGCGCCGGGTACGGCGGCGGGTGCTGTGCGGCTGGGACGCCGAGGACCCCGCGGCGTCGCCGCCGCTGCTGCTCGCGCCGGTCGCCCCCGGCCACCTGGACGTCGATGTCGCCCGCGGGCTGTTCGCGCTGAACGCCACCGAGGCGCCGCGGCCGTGGCCGCAGGGCCCGGCCGGCGGCCCGCCGGCCCCGGGGCCCATCACGGTCGGTTTCGAGGACGGCGCCACGATGCATCTCGGTGCCCTGCCCGCCGCCCGCGAGCCGGTCCTCGACCGCCGCCTCGCCCGGCCCACCCGGCTCGTCTGCGGCGGCGGCGTGCTGCATCGCGACGCCCCGCCGGACTGGCACGGCATCCCCCGCTACCCCACGCTCACCGCGGCGCTGGAGGCCGTCTCCGCCACCTGGGCGGCCCTCACCGGGGACCGGCACGGCGCCGTGCACGAGGAGGTCGTCCAGTTCGAGGACGACGCCACCTACAGCGGCGAGGCCCCGCGCTGGCCGCGCGGTCCGGCCGACCCGGTGGCGCACGCGACCTCGTCCCTGCGGCTGACCGTGCAGGCGGCGGAGCGGCAGCGCCCGACCGTGCTCGTCGACCCGGTCGCCGGCTGGGCCGACCCGGAGGCGCCCGTGGCGTACGACCGGGTCGCGCTCTGCGGGATCGCGCTCGGCGGCGCGGACTGGACCGGCCTGAGGGTACCGCCGTGCCGCGAGTTCCTGCTGGAGCTGACGACCGTGCTGCACGCCGAGAACACCATCGCCTGCACGGCTCCCGGCGACGGCGGCGCCGTCACCGTGCGGCTCAGCCGGGCCGCCGGGCTGCGGCTCGCCGGGCCCGGCGTGCTCGACGTCGAGGACAGCGTCGTGGACGCCGCGCGGGGACTCGCGGTCGACGTCCCGGCGGGCCGGGCCCGGCTCACCCGGGTGTCGGTCGGCGGCACCGTCGCGGTCCGGGAGCTGGACGCGGACACGACGATCTTCGACGGCGACGTCGCCGTGCAGGACCGGTTCCACGGCTGCGTCCGGTACAGCCGCGCGACGAGCGCCTCGACGCTGCCGCGGACGCACCGGGTCGTCTTCGACGTCCCGCTGCGGATCGTCTCGCGCGACCGCCGCGACCCGGCTTGGTGGCGGCTGGGCGAGGACTGCGACCCCGCGATCAGCGCGGGCGCCGAGGACGGCGGTGAGCTGGGCGCCTTCGCGTCGGCCAAGCTGACCGCCCGCCTCGCGGGCTTCCGGCGGCGTCTGGCGGAGTTCACCCCGGCCGGCCTGGTGACCGGCATCGTAAGGATCGGCTGAGGAGGCGGCGTGTACGGGGATTTCTCGCGGGGCCACGAACCGGACCGGGCGCGCGGACGCGGCTACCGGCGGGTCCTGCTCCAACAGGGCCGCCCGGTGCTCGACAGCGACATGGCGGCCGGGGCCGACGCGCTCCTGCACGAGATCAGGGCCTCGACCGAGGCGCTCGGCTGCGGCGCCGGCAGCTCCGACCTCGGCCATCTGGTCACCCCCGGCCGGCTCGTCACGGTGTTCGCCCGGGGCCGCCGGGACATGCGGGTGCTGGAGGGCGGCCCGGACGCGCGGGTCGACTTCAGGCACCGGTTCGCCGAGCGCTATCCCGCGCTGCGCCTGGCGGCGCCGTCCGGGCCGGTCCGGGTGCGGATCCCGGCCGTCGAGCCGCTCACCGAGGGGGCCGGCGAGGTCCGCCTCACGCTGTGGGCGCGGGCGGAGGCGCCGGTGACGGTCACCGTCAACGGCGTCTCCGTGCCTGTCTCGCCGGCGGCGGACGGCCCGGTGCCGGTCACGTTCACGGCGGCCGGCACGGCGCACGGTTCCATCGAGCTGGGCCTGGCCTCCGGCGAGGTGTGGCTGTTCCTGCTGGAGCGGTCCCAGCCGTTCGGGGCGAACGGCGGCTTCGCGGTCGCCGGCGGCACCTACCAGGTCGACGGCCTCGTCGTGCGTACCCGCGGCGGCGACTTCCCCGAGGTGACCTTCCCGGCGGCCGAGGGGTTCGACTGGCAGGGCGGCTCCCCGGCGCCGCCGCCGCTGCAGGGACTCACCTGGGCACCGGAGGCGAACGAGCGCGCGGTCGCCTACCTGGAGGTATGGGAGCGGCTCGTCACCCCGGTCGAGGACCCCGGCATCCGCGAGGTCGCGCTCGGGCCGACCGACACCTGCGTGCGCACCGAGCTCATCGGCCAGGTGAAGCTCGCCGAGGTGTCCCCCTCGATCCCGGTGCCCGGCCAGGCCGGGACGATCCTGGAGGCGTTCGGCGCGGTCGAGCCGTCCGGTGGCGAGCTCGAGGTGACGGTGCCGCGGGGCGGGGCGGCCACGGACCCGTGCGCGCTGCCGGAGGCCGACGGCTACTCCGGCGACGACAACCGGCTCTACCGGATCGAGGTGCACCGCGGCGGGCCGCCGGCGCAGGTCAGGTTCAAGTGGTCACGGGACAACGGCGGCGAGCTGTTCCCGGCCACCCTGTCGTCCGGCGGCGATCTGGTGCTCGACGCCGCGACCCCGCTCGCCGCCGGGGACCTCGTCGAGGTGCTGAGCGGCGTCATCGACCTCGGCGACGACGTCCACGCGAAGGTGACGCCCGCCGCGTTCGTGCCGGCCCGGCGGGCGGTCGGCCAGCTCGGCCAGCTCGTCGAGGTACCGGTCCAGGACGGCGACACCCTGCGCTTCCGGCTCGCCGAGGCCCGGGACGCCAGCGTGCCGGTGGCGCTCGACGGCCGGTACGGCGTCCCGGCCCGCGCCCGGCTCAAGCTGCGCCGCTGGCACGGCGTGCTCGACCCGCGGGAGCTCGCCGGCGGCGGCACGCCGACGGGCGGCCCGTACGTGCTCGAGGACGGCGTCACCGTCACCCTGCCCAGCGGCGGCACCTATCGCCCGGGCGACTACTGGCAGTACCAGGCCCGCGCCGGCACCGCGTCGCCGGAACCCTGGCGGCGCCGCCCGCACGGACCGGCCCGCCGCTTCGTCCCGCTGGCCCTGCTGCGGGCACCGGAGCCGCCGGGTCCGGGCACCCGCCCGGAACGCCCGTGGGAGCTCGTCGCCTGGCTCGACGAGCGGTTCGACCGGCTGTGCGGCCTCAACGCCGACGGCGTCGGCTTCGACGGCGACCGGGTCGGCGGTCGCGGCGATACCGTGCAGGAGGCCTTGGAGGAGCTCTACGAGCGGCTGCCGCCGGCGCTCACCTGGCCGACCGTGACCGAGCTGAACTGGCGCAACGACCGCCCGCTGCCGATGTCGCAGTTCACCGAGGGCCTGCGGGTGGAGTTCTCCGAGGAGATGCATCCGGGGACCGCGAGCACATCGTCCTTCGTCGTGACCCTGGAAGTCCCGCATTGGGAGAACGAGCAGGTCACGTACCCGCTCATCGTGGACGGCGCGGTGAGCGCCACCGGCCGCACCTGGACGTTCACGCCGACGGGCGTGAGCCCGCAGCAGGTCGGCGAGTGGGTGGCCTCGCTCGGCGGCGGTGTCCGGTGCCGGGTCCGGCTCGCCGCCGACGTGATCCTCGACCGCGGCGGGACCCGCCCGCTGGACGGCGCGGCGGCCGGGACGGTCCGTGACGACGGCTACGAGACCTACGTCGACCTGCGGCTGCCGTCCGGCGGCGGCGGCCCCGGCAGGGACTTCCACAGCTGGTTCTTCATCGACGGTCCGCCCGCCCTGGTACGGGTCGAGTCGGTGTTCCCGGCCGACGCCGAGAGGATCACCGGGGCCGCCCGGCTGGGCGCCGTCCTGGTGACGTTCAGCGGGGCGGTGCGGTTCGACACGCTGACCCCGCTATCCATGGGGCTCTACATGCGGCGGGAGGAGGAGGACGGCGTCGGCGAGCCGGTGCCGGGCACGATCCGGCCCTACCCCTTCGAGCCCGACCCGCACCTGGTCTCTCGAGTGAGCTTCGCACCCGACGATCCCGCTCTGCTGCAGCCCGAACCGGGCGCCCACAGCAGCCCGATGGTGTTCACGCTGCAACTCGTAGGCACCGGCGACGATCCCGTGCTCGACGCGGAGGGCAGGGCACTGGACGGCGCGGGGATCGGCGAGCCGTCCGAGTTCGTGTCCCATTTCATCGTCGAGAGGGAGGTGCAGTAGCCGATGGAGCCGCTCGGCGCACTGGACGACGCCGCCGCCCGGTACGCCCGGGCGGTGGCGGCCGCGGTCGCGTCTGCCGCCCCCGACGACGTCGTCGGGACCTACCTCTACGGGTCCGGCGCGACCGGCCGCTTCGTGCCCGGCCGCAGCGATGTCGACCTCGCGGTGGTCCTGCGGGACTTCGTCGGGCCCGACCGCGGCCGCGACCTGCTCGCCGAGGCGACCGCGGTGCGTCGGCCCCGGTCGGTCAAGGGGCTGGATCTGTGGGTACTCCCGCGGGCCGAGGCCCGCCGGCCCCGGCCCGACCCGCGGTACGTCGGATGGGCGCTGACGGCGATCGACAGCGAGCTGGTCGGCGGACCGGACCGGCCCGGGGACGCCCGGCTGGTCCTGCTGTTCGCGATGTGCCGACAGCACGCGATCGCCCTCACGGGCCCGCCGCCGGGCACCCTGTTCGCCGACGTCGACCCGTCATGGGTCGTCGACGCGATGCGGGTCGACCTGCGGATGTCCGGCCCGGCCGGCTGGTACCGGGTGCTCAACGCGTGCCGCACCCTGCACTACCTCGACACCGGCCGGTTGTGCGACCGGTCGGCCGGCGCCGGTTGGGCCCGCGGCCGCGTGCGGGACGAGGCGCTCCTCGACGACGCGCTCACCTGGCATGAGACCGGCCATGGCCCGGCCATGGACCCGCGGCGCGTCGGCGCGTTCGTCGAGCCCGTGCTCGCCCGCCTCGAGGCCCGGGCCGATACCGCCGCCCCGCGCGGCGTCCCGGCCGTCGAGGCGAAGCCGCGGATCACGATCGTCGACGATCCCCCGCTGGTCAGCTGCGTGCTGCGCGCGCCCGACCAGCCGGAGCTGCTGGCCCTGGCGGTCAGGCACTTCGGCCGGCAGTGCTGGCCCCAGCGCGAGCTTCTCGTGCTGGCGCCGTCGTTCGGCGCCGCCGCGGAGGCGCTGGCCGGCGACGAGCGGGTCCGCACGGTCGTCCTGCCGCCGCACGAGTCCGCGGAATGGGCCGGGTACGCGCTGCAGGAGGCCGCGGGGCCGATCGTGGCCACCTGGGACGCCGCCACCTGGTACGCGCCCGACCGGCTCAGGCAGCAGGTGACCGAGCTGCTGGCGGCCAGCGCGCAGCGGGTCGTCGCGCCGTCCGTGCTGGGGTACGACCCGCGGAACCGGCAGGTCCGCACCCTCCGCGACCTGGCCACGCTCGAGGACGTCAGCCTCTGCGCCCGCCGGCACGCGTGGGACCAGTTCGGCACCGCCGCGCTTCGCGGTGAACGCGGCGACATCGCCGTCCGGGTGGGACCGGTTTCCGCGGACGGCGCCGAGCCCGCCGCGCCGGCGGACGTCGCCGCGCTGCTCGGCAGCGAGCTCGGGACCTACGCGACCGCGGTGATGACGGCGTCGGCGCCGGCCCGCTGGCTGCCGGCGGTGTCGTGCCTCATGCCCACCTACAACCGCCGCGGGTTCGTCGCCCGGGCCATCCGCTACTTCGCCCGGCAGGACTACGCGAACCGCGAGCTCGTCATCCTCGACGACGGCGAGGACGCCGTGGCGGACCTCGTCCCGCGGGACGACTCCTCGATCCGCTACATGCGGCTCGACGGGCGGGCCACGATCGGGCGCAAGCGCCAGCTCGCCTGCGAGGCGGCGGACGGCGACGTCCTGGTGCAGTGGGACGACGACGACTGGTACGGCGCCACCCGGCTCAGCCGCCAGGTGGCCCCGCTCGCCGCCGGGACGGCCGACATCGCGGGGATCCTCAAGGGCTACCTCATGGACGTGCCGACCTTCCGGTTCTTCAAAGGCGGACCCCCGCTGCACGAGGGCGACCTGCACGCCTCGATCGTCGCCGGCACGCTGGCGTTCACGCGGTCCGCCTGGCGCAGCACCGGCGGCTATCCGGACCGCTCCATCGGCGAGGAGGTCGCGCTGCTGCGCGCCGTCCTGGAGCGGGGCGGCCGGGTCGCCCCGATCGTCAACGACGGCATGTACATCTGCGTGCGGCATCAGGCGAACTCGTGGCGGCTCTACTACGACGGCCGGCGCGGACCGTCGGGCTGGACCGAGATGCCGCCACCGGAGTTCCTGCCCGCCGACGACCTCGCCTTCTACCGGGACCTGCACGGCTGAACCCTCACCGCTTCGCGTGCTTCGGGTGCACGTTCAGGGCCGCTCCAGTTCGGCGAGGGCCTTGTCGAGGATCCGCTCGGCGTCGGCGAGTTCGCGTTCGGCGGCCGTGCCGATGTCGCCGGGCCCGGGCAGCGGGTCGACCTCCGCCCGGAGGACGCCATGGGTTCGCGCGCCCTGCAGCGCGGCATGCTCGTCCCGCACCTTCTGCGCGGTGAGGTCGGTGAACCAGGCCTTCTCGCCATGCAGGAAGGTCATGACGCGCAGGCGGAAGACGGCGTCGGCCGCGGGCGTGTCGGCGTCGGGCTGCTGCGTGTAGGCGTGGGTCATCGTTTCGAGCCGGGCGGCCGCGCTGCTGCGGCGGCCCGCCTCGTCGGCGTCCTTGGCCACGCCGGCCCCCTTGTAGATCATGATCGTGGTCAGCGAGGCGTCTTCGAGGCTGAGTTCCTTGCGCTGGGCCTCGGCCTCGACGCCGAGTGCCGTCCACAGGCCGCGGACGACGGCGAACGGCACGACGTGCTCCGACCGCAACGACCACAGCGGGACCCCCGCGTTTTCCAGCCGCGGCGGCTGCGAGCCGTGCCGCTCGAACCTGCCGATGCCCGGCGCGCTGCCTCCAGGCCCGGAAGGCGGCATGTTCTCCGCGATCCACTCCGCCACTCTGATGGCCGCGGCATGCCTGTCCTTCTTCGTCTTCGCCGCGTTGAACCCGGCGACAAGCGCCTGCAATGCGGGATCGGCGATGGCGTTGACCAGCACCGCGCCCGAATGCAGCACGAGCCCCCCACCAGGGCCGTCGTCCTTCAGATGGTGCACCACCCCGCCGATCTGCAGCGGCTCGTCGATCGCCTCGGGCAGTTGCCCCTCCGGACCGGCCTGCTGAGGGGCGGCCCTCTTCTCGCCCAGGCCGAGGGCGTCGAGCATGGCGCGGCCGAGGCGCAGCGCCCGCTCGATGAGCCAGTCGATCGCCTTGTCCACCAGCGCGCGCAACCGGCCGATGATCTCGACGATCTTGTCGGGGATATTGCCCAGGCCGATCTGGTTCGCCAGGAACCCGATGGCGATCGGGATGATCGACGCCAGTCCCTGTTCGAGCTTCTCCGCGCCCGGGACGATGTTGCCGGCCGCGACCGCGGCGAGGGTGCCGACATACCTGTCGAGCACCTCGAGGAGGTCGCGCAGGTACTCGATCGCTGACTGGACCGCCTTGAAGATGGCGATCGCGCTGTTGATGACCGCCATGATCCCGGTGGGGTCCAGGAAGCTGAGCACCTTGACGACCGCCCGTTCGACGACCACCTTCTTGATCCAGTCGAGGGCCGTGTCGAGCAGCGTCTGCCAGAGGTTCGACAGCTGGTCGGCGGCGAACCGCCAGACCGCGGGCAGCCCTTCGTTCTGGACGTCCTGAAGGAACTGCCAGGCGCCGCCGAGAACGCCGATGCCGCCCCGGATGAGCCGGACCTTGTCCTCGCCGATGTGCTTGCCGAGCTTGGTCCACAGGAGCTCGGCGGACAGGCCCAGCACGTCGAGCACGAGCGTGAGGATCGACCCCGGCGAGAGGTCCGCGGGCAGTTTGATACCGAGTTGCCCCAGACCGCGGAACAGCCACGCCGCCAGGCCGTCGAGCAGGTAGCCGCCGATATGGTCGAAGAAGTTGCCGAAGCCGAGCCTGATCGCGGCGAGCATGTTGCGCAGGAAGGCGACCGGGTCGCGCCGGATGTCGGCGATCGCCTGCATGGCGTTGGCGATGACGCGCCCGAGCAGCTCGGTCGGGAAGTTCATGAGCCGCAGGATCAGCGTGACGACGACCTCGATGACCACACCGGCGAACTCGATGATCCGGGCCAGCGGCTCACCGAACCGCGCCACCACCCGTTCGAAGGCCGCGACCGGTTGCAGGAGGTCGTCGAGCCCGAGCGCGTTCCAGACGCCGGCGAACGTCGCGGTGACCATCTCCAGCGAGATACCGAGGCGGGCCATCGCGCCCTCGATCGTGGCCGCCGCGTCGGTGACGACACCGGACTTCTCCAGCTCCTGGTAGGTCGCCTCGCCGTCCGGCATCAGGGTGATGAACCCGCGGATGAGGTTGCCGGGCGTCCGGAGCACGACCTCGCCGGTGAACGGGTTCTGTCCGATGATGACGGTGAGCAGATGGAATCCGGGGACCTTGTGGGCGTGCTCGCTGAGCCACCCCAGCAGCGCCTTCTTGACCAGCTCGAGGACCTTCGCGATGAGGACCAGCGCGAAGTCCGCGATCCGCCGCACCGTCCCGAACGCGCGGTCGGCCAGGCCCGGCAGGGTGTCGAGGAGGTTCGGCAGGTTCTGCGGCTGGATCGCGGCCCAGGCCTCGGTGAAGAGCGCGGAGAGCTCGGCGATGATGCCCGCGAATTCGAGCAGCCGGAGGTCGAGCCAGTCCGCGGTCTCCTGGAGGGTGCCGCGCTCGCGCATCTGCTCCAGCCGCTGCTCCTGCCCGATGAGGGTCAGGAAGTCGGCGATGATCTGCGCCGTCGGAACGCTCACCTCGACGCCGCGCAGCGGGTCGTAGCGCAGGACCTCCTTGGCGAGGTTCCAGACCGGCCTGATGGCCGGACTTTCGAGGAAGGGCTCGGCGACCGCCACCACGGCCTCCCGCACCAGCGTGAGGACCCGGTCGACCAGCTCCTCGGCCAGGGCCCGCAGGTCGCGCAGGAACGCGTCGACGTACCGCCGGAGGACGGCGACGTTGCCGTCGATCCCGTTGAGGACCGAGACGTCGTCCCACGCCGCGGCGATGTCGCGGCCGATCCGGGCGAGGGTGAGGTTGTGCGCGGCGAGCCCGCCCATGACGGCCTGGTAGATCTCCGCGCCGATGGAGAGGGCGCTCAGCACCGTGCTGACCGCCGGGCCGAACGGGCCGTAGGTGAGGACGGCGTCGAGCAGCGCGGCGGTGTCGGCGCTCACCGGTGCGCCGGTGAGCGGGTCCTGGCCGAGGACGTACGCCAGGGCGGCGTACCCGGGGATGGCCCGCACCGCCGACCGGACGCCGTCGAGGATCCAGTCCGGGACGACGTCGGTCACCGAGACGTCGGGCAGATGGTCCGAGACGTCGCGCAGCACGAGCGGCGGCGGGCGCGGTGCGGCCGGCGACCGCCGCATCGATCCCTGCTGGACGACGTGCGTCGCCTCGTGCGCGATGAGCCGGATGTCGTGGACGGACGCCCCGGCGGCGAGGTGGATCGTGTCGCCGGCCGTGAAGGCGCGCGCACCGAGGACGCGCGCCGCGACGGCGCAGTCGGCGTCCTGGCGGACCCGGACCGGCGAGAGGTCGGCACCGAGGACGGCCTCGATCCGGGCGCGGACCGAGCCGGGCAGGGGGCTGCCGGCCCCGGACGAGATCGCGGCGGTCACGGTGTCCGCCGTCCGCGTGTCGAGGGCCTGGTGCCAGTGCGTGCCGGCCGCCGCCGGAAGGTGTCCGACCCGGCCGGCGGTTCCGCCGTGGCCACCATGGCGGGGGCCGCCCTCGTGGAGCGCGGCACCGCGCAGCACGAGCGCCGCGACGGCCTCGGCCTCGACCTCCCAGGGGTCGGCCGAGCCGGTGACGTGGAGTTTCGTCAGTACCCTGGGCGGCGCCCGGGCCTGAGCGGGCTCGTGCCCGGTCCGCCCGGTCAGGGGCGCGGTCGTTGGATCGGGCTCGGCCGGCCCCTGGGAGAGGAGGCGCCGCCCGGACGACACGGTGTCATGGGCGGGCCGGCGCGGTGCGGGAGCGTGAGCGACTCGCCGGTCCGCCGCGCCGGCGGGCGGCTTCCGGCCGCGCCGGTCGTGCGGCTCCGGCGTCCGAAGGGCCGCCGCGACGCGATCCCTGGTGGTCGGCGTCGCCCGCACGTCGTCGTCCGGCAGCGTGTCGTGGTCCGGCACGGCGTTCCGGCCGGACGGTGCGCGTCCGTCGAGCAGCCGCGCCGCAAGCCGTTCGCGGGTGGCCGGCGCGGGGGCCGGATGGCGCCGGGGCGGCGCCGCCGCGGCACGCGCCGGCCGGGCCGCCGCGGGTTCGGCCGTGCGGGCCGCGGCGGAGCGTACGGTCGGCGCGGCTGCCGTGACCGGGCTCACAGATCCACTCTACCCAGGCGTGCGGCGCGGCGACCAAAGCCAGGTCGGGGTCCAGCCGTAACGGCCGGCGCAGGCGTAGCCCAGCGGTTCGAGGACGCCGCGCACGGCGGTCCGCTCGTCGTCGGTCCCCGCCGCGGCGACCACCACCGGACGGTCCCGGCGCAGCATCCGGCGTCCCGAGCCGAGGATCTCGCCGCTGAGCCCGCCCGCGTCCACCTTGATCAGGCCGACACCGTCGGTCCCGGCGAGGACGTCGTCGAGCGGAAGCGCCTCGACGTCGCCGTCGTCGTCGGGCCCGAACCGGCGGGCGCCGGTGTTCGTGCGGGCGGTGCCCGGCCGCCCGTCCGGGCGCCAGCCGATCGGGAGCGGGGCCAGCCGCCGCGCGCTCGGGTGCACCCCGACCGGGCGGACCTCGACCCGGTCCTGGATTCCGTTCTCCGCCAGCGTCGCCCGCAGCCCGGCCACGGCGTCGCGGGCGGGCTCGACGGCGATGACCCGCTCGCCGCACTCGATCGCGAAGAACGCCGTGTGGTTGCCGTAGTGGGCGCCCACGTCGACGAAGACCCCGCGCGCGCCGGTCGCGGACACGGCGTCGAGCAGATCGCGTTCGTAGTACGAGCCGGTCCGCTGGACGGCCAAGGTGATGTGGTCGTCCTCGGGCAGCAGGAGGACGGCGTCGTGCGCGGGACCGCGGACGCGCACCCGCACCAGTCGCCCGGGCGGTTCGCCGATCGCCGGGGGCCCGGCCGCGGCGGGGTGGACCGCCGTGCGGGAGGACAGGGTCCACGGCTGATGAGAGAGGACGGCGCGGGTCTCCGGGCTCGTCCGATCACCCTCCACGGAACCGCGGCGGCCACGGGCGTAAAGGCCCTCGTACGGCGCGCCGTCCGGTCCCGGCAGCTCGGTGAGCCATCCCGCCTCCCGGCGCAGCTGCACGAAGGGGACCCGCTGGCGCTGGCCGAGCAGCGCGAACCAGACGTCGGCGAGGTTCGGCACGGGAAAGTCCCGGTCCCGCACGATGATCGTGCTCGTGTGGTACGCGGCGGTCGCCGTCCCGAGGACGTGGACGGCGACGTCCTCGGGGACCGCCCGGGACATGTGGCTGATCGAGCGCGAGCGGTGGTAGCTCGTGAACGGTTCCCGGAACGTGCTCGCGTGAAAGCCGACCACCGCCCGGCGTCCGTGCCGCCGGATGCCGTCCAGAAGGGCGTCGACGTAGTCCGGCGGATAGGCGATGTCGTCGTCGCAGACGACGTGGACCCCGGTGTGCCGGCCCGCCGGGAAGAACTTCCCGGCGTCGCCCCGGTCCCCGTGGTCCTGGCTGCGCACGGTCGTGACACCGTCGAGGAAGCCTGGGACGCGGTCATACCCGTTGAGGTAGACCACGAGCTCGTCGACCTGGGGGCGCAGCCGCTCGACGACCTGGCGCAGCCCGTCGGCGCGTGCGGGGATCGACGCGAGCGAGGCGAGCACGGCGGGACGGGACGCGGCCAGCCGCGCCGCCGCCGCGTCGCCCTCGACGAACGCCGTCGTGCGCATCGGCTGGCGGACCCGGGCGGACGGGTTCATCCGCGAACGGCTCTCGTCGTGCACGGCGAGCGAGCGGCGCACCTGGTACATGCCCAGGCCCACGGCGTGCGCCCGCCGGCTGATCTGCTCCCCCACGCCGCTGCTGAGCAGGTCGTCGCGATCCCAGCGGGCCGCGGGAACGGGGTCGAGCCGCCAGCCCAGCGCCGCGAAGAGCCTCGGGTGGGCGAGGAACGCGCTCATGTCGACCCATCCGCTGCGGACGACGTCGCCGAACTCCACGGCCCGCACCGCCGTCCAGCCGGAGGCGCCGAGGGCGGACCGCTCGGCCGTCAGGTGCAGGTGCAGCGTCGCCTTCGCCGGGTCGTCGATCCCCGCGAACAGGCGCAGCGCCCGTTCGGCGAAGCCGTGGCAGAGCCGGACGTCGTCCTGAAGCACGAGGATTGGGCCGTCGTCCCGGGCCGTCTCAAGGTCGCTCCTGAGGTCGGCGAGAATCGTGTTCCACCACTGCCACCAGCGGCGCTTGCCATGGTTGGCCGGTGCTCGGCGCAGCCGGCACCCGAGCGCCGCGAGCCGCCGGGCCAGCGCCGGGTCCGGCCGCGGCGAGGCGTCGTCGTAGATGTGCACCCGCGGTCCGGCCAGGCCCTCGCGCTCGAGATCGTCGATGAGGCGCGCCAGCCCTCCGGCCGATCGTAGGCCGTGACCACAACGCGCAATGAGCCGAACCCCATCGGCTCAAGGTACTAAGGAGGCCGCTGAGGTGCGGGTATCCGGACCGCCGCGGGGATGTGGGCGCTCGGGCGGGTTCACGTGAGCGGCCCGGGAGGCAAAGGCTCGGCCGGTCGCCCGTGATGCGGGCAGGTACGGGTGCAGCGGGCCCGGCATGTCGGGATCGGCCGGGAAGGAACACGGCGGTCGCCGTCATGGCTCCGCCCGCCTCGTCCCGCGGGCCCACGGCGTGAAGGCGTTGGCCGAGCCGGCCAGTGCGGGCCGCAGTTCGGGGTAGTGGCGCAGGAGCACCGACAGCATGGTGTTGTCGGCGATCCAGGCCAGCCCCTCGGGGGTGTAGACCTCGGGCCGGTATGCCTCGGTGAAGAACCGGTCGGCGCTGAGGCGGCGGGTGGCCATCAGCAGGAAGACGCGGAACGCGGTGTCGCTGAAGGCGAACCCCCGGGGCCGCCGCTCGGCGTACATACCGATCATGAGGTCGACGCTTTCGATGTCGCCGCCGTAGACCGCCTCGATCTCACGGGCGGCGGCGTCGTCGCCGGTGAGGTGGCGGAAGCTCCGGGCGGGCGGGAGCCGCAGCAGTCTCCGGAACGCGTTGTAGCGCGGTACGCCCAGCTCCCGGCCGCGCAGGATGTCCGTGGCGGCCAGGTCTTGCAGGAGCCCGTCCGGCCGGGCGAACTCCTGCAGGAAGCGCGGGAAGTTGTGCAGCGTGACCAGGCCCGGGTGGATCGTCCCGAACGAGTACAGCAGGTCCGCGACGCCGTGCCCGCGCGCCACGTCCACGGCGGCCGGGCCGGACAGGTCGCGCAGGGTCAGGGTCGCGGGCGCCGGGCCCGCGCCGTCGAGGGAGCGCAGCGGGAAGTCGTCGGGGACCAGCGGGTGCATGCGGTAGACCGCGACGAACTCCTCGGTGAGCGAGAACGGGACGCCGTCGAGCCGGGTCCGCGAGCCCGGGATGCCGCTGATGAGCTCACCGTCCCCGATCCGGCCGAACAGCCGGTGCGCCCGTTCTCCCGCCAGGCCCCACCAGTTGGCGCGCATGCCGAGCCGGGTCGTGGGATGGCTGATGACCGCGGGCGTCCACTCGGTGGTGTGGATCTTCGCGATCAGCGCCGCGTTGATCAGCCGGGCCCGCTGGAACAGCTCCTCATCGCCCCAGGTGGGGTGTTCGGCGCGGAGCCGGGCGCAGATCGCGTTGTGCTCCAGGACGAACAGCGTCTGCATCAGCAGCGTCCCCGCCCAGAAGCCGGGGACCCTGGCCGGGTCGGATTCGGGCTCGGTGGGCCGCCATGGCAGCCCGTCCGGCGTGACGCGGAGCCTGCCGTCCTGCCCGGACCTGACCCGCCGCTGGGCCTCGATCCCCGAGCCGTAGAGCTGCGAGGCGTCCCACCAGTGGGTCTCGGTATTCACCCACGTCGGCGGGCCGTCGCCGGGACGCCCGGTCGGGTCCGGACGGGTCCGCGGCACCGTCATCGGCGGGGCCGGCCACGGGTCGCCGACGGCGAGCGGGATGGTCCAGGGGTCCTCGGCCGGGCCGGTGCCGTGGCTGAACCAGTCCCGGATCATGAACTGCAGCCAGGCGGCGACCAGCGCGTTCACCGACGTGGCCGGGATCAGTTCGGTCCGGGTCAGCAGCCTGCGGCTGATCTCGCGGGGGCTCGGCGACATGATCGCGGACGGCGGATCGGGAAAGGTCGCCGCGGGCGGCAGGTTGCGCCCGAACCGCGCGCCGGCCATGCCCATCCGGGGGTCGGCGGGGTGGTTGTGCGAGCCGTCCGCGCTCCGGGCGGTGCGGTCCGCGGGCGTGGCCGGGCGAACCGGGGGGCGGCCGGTGGCGGGCAGTGCCTCGGTGTCGAAGAGGTTCTCCCGGCGCAGGACGTCGCGTAGCCCCACCAGGACCAGCAGGCCGAGCGGCGTAGGCAGGCGGTGCCACCCGACCGTGCGGTCCAGCAGCAGCGCGGTCCGCTGGTACAGGCGCGCCAGGGCCGGTCCGGCACGTGCACGTCCGGCCTGACGCGTTCGCGGACGCGGCCGTCCGAGGTCCGGTACGGGCCGCGCGCGCTGGGCCGTTCCCGTCATGGCAGCTCACCTCGGGAACGTCGGCTCTGCGGCCACCGGCACCTTCTCCTGCCAGGCGGCGTTCCATGTCTTATGGTCGATCTGCCCGGTCGGGTACAGGCCCTTGAAGGACTGCAGCGCCTTGCATGCGCTCTCGGTCTCGGCGTCGAAGGCGCCGTCGATGGCCTGGATCCGCCAGCCCCTGCTGTCGACCTGGCGCTCCCAGGCGAGGACGTGCTCGCCGACGGAGCCGTAGTGCAGGATCACACCGGGGCCGTACGGCGGGGTCGTGCCGGCCGCCTCCCAGGCGGCCTTCCAGGTGATCGGGCCGACGATCCCATCGACCGCCAGCTGGTGCTCTCGCTGGAAGTTCATGCAGATCCGCTTGCTGGCCGGGCCGTAGTGGCCGTCCGCGACGATATTCCACCCGCGTTCCCTCATCTTCAGCTGCCATTCCCTGACGGCCGCGCCACTGGTGCCGGGCGGATGTTTCATCAACGGCGGCTGGAACGGTGGAGCATGCATGTCTCCTCCTTCTGCTCTGACACCTCTCACGGTCTCTTCCAAGCCAAGCAGGGGAACGGTCGAGGGCAGCCAAACCCGGGGCAAGTCATGGATTCGTTCGGCCACCAACGCAACAGTTTCAAAAAGTCCTCAGCGCTGGACCAGGCTTTCCATGTCCAGTCGTGATCGTTACGCGGCCGTCCGTTGAGTAGGGGACGCTGTGCTCCCTATCTGCTGCGTGCCCGGCCGGGGGCTCGCCACGGACGTTCAAGATCATGTAAGCGTCCCGACATGATCTTGCCCCCGGGCATTACCGCGCGCCCGGAACCCTTCCGGTCCATGAGAATCCGCGAACTCCCCACCCGGCTCGCCGTCGTCGCGGCGCTGGGCGCCGTGGTCACCGGCGCCACCGCCACCAGCGCCCAGGCGGCCCCCACGTACTGGAAGTTCAGGAACCACGCGACCGGCAAGTGCCTGACCGCCGGGACCGGCACCAAGGCGTACATGGCCAACTGCTCCGGCAGCACCTACCAGCAGTGGGACTGGGTCGGCAGCACCTTCTACAAGCAGGTGAAGAACCGGGCCACCGGCCGCTGCCTGGTGACCGACTACAAGACCAACGTGAACGCGGTCTGGACGGGCACCTGCAAGTCGGTCCGGGGCCAGCGCTGGCGCTACTTCGGCAACACGAACATGTTCTACAACGAGGGCAACGGCTCCAACTTCGCCCTGCGGACCACCACCGGCTCCGCGTCCGCCGTCTACACCTGCTACTACACCGGCTGCCACGGCTGGGGCACCTACCTGGAGTGGACCGGCACCCACAACTGACGCGCCCCGCCGGCGCCGATCGGCGCCGGGCGCCGTCGTCCAGGTCTCCTCGGCCTCGGGCCGGATCGCGTCGGCGGGCAACGGCGTCCACTCCGCGACGAAGTTCGGCGTGACGGCGTTCTCCGAGGCGCTGCGGCAGGAGGTCACCGCGCAGGGTGTGCGCGTCGTGGTCGTCGAGCCCGGCTTCGTCGACACCGAGCCGGCCGGCCACATCACCGACCCCGCGATGCGGTCCGCGGCGGGACGGGACCTTGGTCCGGCGGGCCGGGGACCTGCGCAGGCCCACCCGGATCGCGTTCGTGCACACGCAGGTGAAGCCGGCGTACGAAGGGCGGGGGTGGTGGCGCCCTGTCGTTCGGCGAGCCCGGCTCCGCGTCCCGGGGCGCGTCCGGGCCATTGCCGCGGGTACGATCGCGTTCGTGTCCGGTGCCTCCTCCGCGGCCGCCGCTGCCGCCGCCGCTGTGACGAGGGCGCTCCGCTAGCGGCGGGGCGTTCGTCTCACTAGCGCTGAACGTTCCGCCGCTCCTCGGTCCGAACCGGAGCGGCCTCATCGTGCTGCCCGGAATCTCCCTTCCGAGCAACGGAGCGTCCTGGTGCCTTCAGGCATTCTCTCTTCGCGCGCGGACACCTCGTCCCCGGCGCGCGCGTGGCTGGTGCTGTGCTGCATGGCCATGCTGCAATTCCTCATCGCGGTCGACGTGACCGTGGTCAACGTCGCGCTGCCGGCG
>NZ_JBGNUR010000009.1:57889-298145 GCF_041951345.1 Actinomadura sp. 21ATH
ACCAGGATGAACGGGACCGCCACCAGGAAGATCCACCGCCAGCCGAGCAGCTCGGTGATGGCGCCGGACAGCACGAAGCCCAGGACCGGCCGGCAGCTGACCTGGGTGATCGTCGGCTACACCATCACCGGCGGCGGGCTGCTGATGTTCGGCGGCCGGCTCGGCGACGTGGCCGGCCGGCGCCGCGTCCTGCTGTCCGGCACGGCCCTCTTCGGGGCCGCGTCCCTGCTGGCCGGGCTGGCGCCGGCGTTCCCGCTGCTGGTCGCGGCCAGGCTCCTGCAAGGGGCCGGGGAGGCCCTGGCGCTGCCGGCCGCGATGGCCGTGATCGTGCTGATGTTCCCCGAGGGGCCGCGCCGGACGCGGGCGCTGAGCGTCTGGGCGGCGGTGGCCAGCTGCGGGCTGGTCCTGGGCTTCGTGCTGTCCGGCGCCATCACCGAGCTGCTCGGCTGGCGGTGGATCTTCCTGGTGGCGGTCCCGTTCATCCTGGTCGTGCTCGGCGCGGTGGTCGCGCTGGTCCCGGCCGACCCGCCGGCCGCGCGCACCCCGCTGGACCTGCCCGGGGCGCTGCTGCTGACGGCGGCGCCGCTGCTGCTCGCCTTCGGGGTCGTCCAGGCGGGCGAGGACGGGTCGCCGGCGTGGCTTCCGGCCGCGGCGCTGGCGGGCGCGGCGCTCGCCGCGGCCGGGTTCGTCGCGGTGGAGCGGCGCGCGGCCGACCCGCTGGTCCCGCTGCGGCTCCTGCGCAGCCGGCCGCGGGTCCTGGCCAACCTGGCCACCGCGCTGCTGAGCGCGGCCCTGTCCACCTCGTTCCTGCTGTTCACGTACTACCTGCAGGACCGGCTGGAGCTGAGCCCGCTGCGCGCGGGCCTGACGATGCTGCCCCTGGCCGTGGCGCTCATCGGGGCCTCGGTGCTCGTCCCGCGGCTGCTGGGCCGCTGGGGCGCGCGGGCGTGCGCCCTGGCCGGCATCGGTTTCACGGCGCTGGCCATGGCCGCCATCGCCCTGGCCGCGCACGCGCAGGCCGGTGCCCCGGCGATGATCCCGGCGATGCTGCTCATCGCCGCCGGCATGGGGTTCGGGATCGTCGGCCTCCAGTACGCCGCGGTGTCCGCGGTCACCGAGGCCGACGCGGGCGTCGCGGCGGGCGTCCAGCGCGCCGCCGACCAGCTCGGCGGCTCCGCCGGGGTCACCCTGTACGTCGGCGTCGGCTTCGCGCCCGCCCTGGACGGCCCCGGCCCGTTCCAGGCCAGCAGCCTGCTGGCCCTGGCGGGGCTCGCCGCCGCGGCCGTGGTCGCCTGGCGCGTCGCCGTACCCGCCGTCCCC
Organism: Actinomadura sp. 21ATH; assembly: GCF_041951345.1. Taxonomy (NCBI): domain Bacteria; kingdom Bacillati; phylum Actinomycetota; class Actinomycetes; order Streptosporangiales; family Thermomonosporaceae; genus Actinomadura; species Actinomadura sp. 21ATH. The sequence continues at coordinate 59,210 of NZ_JBGNUR010000009.1, forward strand.
GAGGAAGGGACCGGTTGACCGAAACCATACGACCGACCGATCGGTCTTTTAGTGTACGGTCGGTGCCATGGAGAGCGACGGGCACGAGGACGGCCGCCTGGAGCGGGGCCGCCGCACGCGTGAGGCGGTCCTGGACTCCGCCGTGGCACTGGCGTCGGTACACGGGCTGGAGGGCCTGACGTTCGGCCGCCTGGCCGAGCATCTGGGCATGAGCAAGTCCGGCCTGTTCGCCCACTGGAAGGACAAGGAACGGCTGCAGCTCGACGCGATCGGCCGGGCCCGCCGCCAGTGGACGGCCCGCGTCATGGAGCCCGCCCTGCGCACCCCGCCGGGCCTGCGCAGGGTGCTCGCGCTCCATGACGCGCGGCTGGCCTTCTACGCGGACGGCACGCTGAGCGGCGGGTGCTTCTTCCTCGCCGCCCAGACCGAGTTCGACGACCGGCCCGGCGCCGTGCGCGCCCGGCTGGCCGAGTCGCTCCGCGACTGGCTCGCGTTCGTCCGCTCCCTCCTCGAGGAGGCGGTCGCCCTCGGCGAGCTGCCCGATCACCTGGACACCGGGCAGCTCGCGTACGAGATCGACGCGCTGGGCGAGTCGGCGGTCGTCCACGCGCGGCTGGTCGGGCCCGAGGTCACCTACCCCCGGGCCCGCCGGGCCGTCCTGGACCGGCTGCGCGCCCTGGCCACCGATCCCGCCGCCCTTCCGGAGGATCCGCCGTGCTGAGAAGTTCCTGGACGCCCGGCCCGGCCGGCACCGGCGGGCCCGTGCTCGTCAGCGTCACAGCGTTCACCTGCGACCATGTCCTGGACCTCCCGCGCATCCACCGGGCGGGCAGGCGGCTGTCCCGGCTGTGGCCGTCCCTGGACGGCGCCGTGGGCCACTGGCTCTGGGCGGAGCCCCTGCGGCGCAGGTGCGGCTCGGTGTCCCTGTGGGAGAGCCGCCAGGCGATGCGGGACTTCGTCCGGCTGCCCGTGCACGTGGAGATCGTGCGCGAGTTCCGGGACCGCGGGACCGTGCGTTCGACCACCTGGACCGCGGACGACCCGGACCTTCCCGGCACATGGCGCCGGGCGACCGAATTCCTCGGCCGCCAGCAGGGCGAATCACGTACCGGATCCTATTCGGCACGCTAAGTTAGCGACCATGTCACGTACCCCCCGCCTCGCCGTCCTCACCGCCGCCTTCTTCGCCGGGCTCGGCGCGCTCACCGCTCCCGCCGACGCCGGAGTCCTCCCCGTCGCCGAGGAGGTGGAGACCCGGGACGACGTGTCCGGCACCGCCGTCCCGGTCACGGCGAACGTCCTGGGCAGCGCCTGCAGCATCCACGTCATGTCGTCCTCGACCGGCGACTGCGGGAGCACCCCGGACGAGATCACCGACCTCCAGTTCTAGCGGAGGTCGCGGCGGAGGATCTTGCCGCCGGCGGTCTCGGGAAGGGCGTCCGGGGACCCGGCGGCGTTGATCATGTCCTTCTTGCGGCCGACGACGTAGAACCAGCCCTCGTGGTCCATGAAGCCGACGTCGCCCGTGTGCAGCTCGCCGCCGGGCAGGGCGTCGCGGTTCCAGTAGCCGGGGACGACCTGTGGCCCGGCGACGACCAGCTCACCGATCGTGCCGGGACGGACCTCGCCGCCCGCGTCGTCCACGACGCGGGCGGTGGTGTCGAAGACGGGGACGCCGATGGACAGCGCGCCGGTCTCCGGGTCGACGGGGGCGCGGCGGCCCAGCGGCACGGCGTGCGTCGGCGAGTTCGTCTCGGTGAGGCCGTAGATGTTGTGGACGTCGACGCCGGTGTCGTTCAGGATCCGCTCGTGGACGGCCGGGGCGATCGGCGCGCCGCCGGAGTACACGGCCCGGAACGAGGCGAAGTCCTCCTTCGCGCCGGCCGCGGTGAGGGCGGTGAACGCGGTGATCGCGCCGACCGTGAACGTGGGCCGGTGCTCGCGGACGGCGTCCAGCGTCACGGCCGGCTCGAAGCGGTGGGCGAGGATCAGCGGGCAGCCGGTGAGGAGCGCCGCGCCGACGTGGCCGATCAGGCCGGTGATGTGGAAGAGGGGCGCGAGGGCGAGGATCCGGTCGGATTCGGTCAGCGCCGCCCACTCGCGGTAGGTCTGGCAGTTGAACGCCATGCCCGCGTGGGTGTTCATGGCGCCCTTGGGTTTCCCGGTCGTCCCCGAGGTGTACGCGAGGACCGCCACGTCGTCGCCGGAGATGTCGGCGGGGCCGGGCTCGCGGCCCCGGTACTCCGCGACGAGGTCCTCCAGGTCCAGGGCGCCCTCGGGAGTGGCGCGTTCCAGGCCGGCGAAGAGCCGGGGGTCGTCGCGGGCCTGGCCGTCCAGCGCCGAGTAGGTGATCGTCGTGGTCACCGACGTGTCCGGGAGGACCTCGCGGGCGACCCCGTACAGGGTGTCCAGGCAGAGCAGGGCGGCCGCGCCGGAGTCGGTGAGCAGGTACGCCAGCTCGCGGGCCCTGCTCATCGGGTCGACCATGACGGCCTTGCCGCCGGCCTTCCAGGCGGCGAGGAGGCCGACCACGAACGCGGGGTCGTTCCGGGTATAGAGCGCGAGGGCGTCCCCGCGGGCGAAACCGCGCTCGGCGAGGGCGGCCGCGAGGGCATCGGAGCGTTCGTCCAGCTGGGCGTACGTCAGCGCGCCGTCGAAGTAGTGCAGCGCCGTCCGCCAGGGGGCCGCGTCGGCGGTGGCGCGGAAGAGGTCCGGCATCGTCCGGTGCTCCTGGACGAGCGACGCGGGCCGTCCGGGGCTGTAGTGCCGGAGCCAGGGGCGGGAGGTCGAGTCGGGCAAGGGGGTCCCCTCGTGAGCGTTCGCCTAGGGTCGTTTCAGGCTCTTTCGCCCTCCAAGCGTAGGTCCAGCAGACAAGGGAGCACGGATGCGGTATCGCAAGCTCGCCGGTACGGGTGTCGAGGTCAGCACGCAGTGCCTGGGCTCGATGATGTTCGGGCGGCTGGGCAATCCCGATCATGAGGAGTGCGCGCGGATCATCAACCGGGCGCTGGACGGCGGGATCAACTTCATCGACACCGCCGACATCTACTCGCGGGGCGAGAGCGAGGAGATCGTCGGGAAGGCCATCAGGGACCGCCGGGACGACGTGGTGCTGGCGACCAAGTTCTTCAACCCGATGCGCGAGGACCGCAACGCCAGGGGCGGGTCGCGGCGCTGGATCGTCCGGGCGGTGGAGGACAGCCTGCGCCGGCTGGGCACCGACCGCATCGACCTGTTCCAGATCCACCGGCACGACTGGGGCACCGATCCGGAGGAGACGCTCGGCGCGCTGACCGATCTCGTACGGCAGGGCAAGGTGCTGTACCTGGGGTCGTCCAGCTACCCGGCCGACTGGATCGTGGAGGCGCAGTGGGCGGCGCGGCGGCGCGGGAGCGAGCGGTTCGTCTGCGAGCAGCCGCAGTACTCGATCTTCGCGCGGTCGATCGAGGAGGCCGTGCTGCCCGCGTGCGCCCGGCACGGGATGGCCGTGATCCCGTGGAGCCCGCTGGCCGGCGGCTGGCTCACCGGCAAGTACCGGCGCGACCAGGGGGCGCCGGGCGGGTCGCGCTACAGCAAGGACGGCGTCTACGCCCGGCGCGGCGGGAGCCTGGAGGAGGACCCGAGCACCCCGGCCCGGTACGACGCCGTGGAGCGGCTGGCCAAGATCGCGGATGAGGCGGGCCTCTCGATGACCGAGCTGGCGCTGGGCTTCGTCGACGCGCACCCGGCGATCACCTCGACGATCATCGGGCCGAAGACGATGGAGCAGCTGGACGGCCTGCTCGCCGCCGCCGACGTCACGCTCGGCACGGCCGCGCTGGACGCGATCGACGAGGTCGTCCCGCCCGGCACCGACCTTCCCGGCATCGACCACATGAGCGGCAACCCGTTCCGCCGCCCGGAGAACCGCCGCCGCTGACGCCGGCTCGTGGCGTGTCCGGCTCTCCCGGAGGCGGCGCGGGGCCGGCACGCCACGAGCCGACGAAGGTGGCGGGGCTATCCTGCGAGGCGGCGAAAGGAGTCCCGCATGCCCGCCACCCGGCACCTGCCCACGCCCGAGGCCGAGGATCTCGTGGCGCTCACCCGCGAGATCGCGGGCAAGGAGCTGGCGCCGCGCGTCGACGACGCCGAGCGCACCGGAACGTTCCCGCGCGAGGTGTTCACCACGCTCGGCCGGGCCGGGCTGCTGTCGCTGCCGTACCCGGAGGAGTACGGCGGCGGCGCCCAGCCGTACGAGGTCTACCTCCAGGCCCTGGAGGAGATCGGCGCGGCATGGGCGAGCGTCGGCGTGGGCGTCAGCGTGCACGCGCTGTCCTGCTTCCCGCTGTTCCGGTACGGCACGGACGAGCAGCGCGCCGCGTGGCTGCCGGACATGCTGTCGGGCGAGCGGCTCGGCGCGTACTGCCTGTCGGAGGCGCACGCGGGCTCCGACCCGGCGGCGATGCGCGCCAGGGCGGTGAAGGACGGCGACTCCTACGTCCTGAACGGCGCCAAGGCGTGGACGACGCACGGCGGCAAGGCCGACTTCTACACGGTCATGGCGCGCACGTCCGACGACGGCGCCCGCGGCATCTCCTGCTTCCACGTCCCCGCCGGGACGCCCGGGCTGGAGTTCGACAGGCCCGAGGACAAGATGGGCCTGATGGGCTCGACGACCGCGACCGTCCGGCTGGAGGACGCGCGGATCCCGGCCGGGAACCTGATCGGCCAGGAGGGCCAGGGCCTGTCGATCGCGCTGGCCGGGCTGGACGCCGGCCGGCTGGGCATCGCGGCGGTCGCGACCGGCCTGGCCCAGCGGGCGCTGGACACGGCGGTGGCGTACGCGAAGGAGCGCGAGGCGTTCGGCAAGGCGATCATCGACCATCAGGGGCTGGCGTTCGTGCTGGCCGACATGGCCGCGGCGGTGGAGTCGGCCCGCGCGACGTACCTGGCCGCCGCCCGGCTCAAGGACGCGGGCCGCCCGTACGGCCGGGAGGCGTCCATCGCCAAGCTGGTCGCGACCGACAACGCCATGAAGGTCACCACGGACGGCGTCCAGGTGCTCGGCGGCGCCGGCTACACCCGCGACTTCCCCGCCGAGCGGTACATGCGCGAGGCCAAGGTCATGCAGATCTTCGAGGGCACCAACCAGATCCAGCGGCTGGTGATCTCCCGTCACCTGTCCCGCTGAGGGGCGGGCGGGGAGCGCCGCCGGGCCCGTGGGTTCGGCCGGGCCCGGCGGCTCGGGATCCCCCGCACGGGCAGGAAAGGGGATCCCGGTCCAGGGGGGCGGGTCAGCGCGCGTTCCGCTGCTGGCAGGCGACGCAGAACCGGGCGTGCGGGAGGATCTCCAGCCGGCCCGGCGGGATGTCCTTCGCGCAGCGCTCGCAGCGCCCGTAGGTGCCGTCCGCGACGCGCTGGAGGGCGCCGTCGATCTCTTTCAGGATCTCCCGCAGGTTGTCCATGCGGGTGTGGGCGGACTCCTCGACCTCGGCCGGCGGCAGGTGCTCCACCGACCGCTCCAGGTCGGCCAGCTGCTCGGCGCGGGTCCCCCGGTCCTCCCGCAGGCGCCGCAGCGCCTCCTGGGCGGCCTCGTTCGGAACTGCGTGCTCGGCTTCGGCGGTCATTCGACACACCCCTTTCTCGGGCATGACTAAAAGAGCCCCGGCCCCCCAGGGCGTAGGGGCCGGGGCCGTCGCGCCGCTCGCCGTCCCCCGCGAGGCGGGGACGTCGCTTGCGGATCGGCGCGAAGGGAGAGCCGTCCGGATGGACGGCTCCCAACCTCAACCATCGGCCATGGCGCCGGATCCCACCATCGGTGGCGACACCCATTTCCCGTGGGGGGAGCCATGTAGGACGCCTGGTCAGGGTGTCGCGTCGCCTACGGTGAAGCCGCGGGGGCGCGGACGGACCGGCCCCGCGGAGGTGCGGGGGACCGTAGGGAACCGCGGGGAACCGCGGGGAACCGCGGGGAACCGCGGGGGACGAGGAGCGCGGCGGGGCGATGAGACTGTTCTGGCGGGTGTTCTGGCTGAACGCCCTGATGGGCGTGGTGGCCACCGTCCTGCTGATGATCGGCCCGTGGACGGTGTCGGCGCCGGTGCGGCTGACCGAGGCGGTGGTGCTGGTCGCCGGGACGACCACGATGCTGGCGGCGAACGCGGCGCTGCTGCGCTGGGGGCTGGCGCCGCTGGACCGGCTGACCCAGCTGATGGGCACGATCGACCTGCTGCGGCCCGGCCAGCGGCTGCCGGTGACCGGCAGCGGCGAGATCGCCGCGCTGATCGCCACGTTCAACCAGATGCTGGCGCGGCTGGAGGCCGAGCGCGGCCTCAGCAACGCCCGCGCGCTGTCGGCGCAGGAGGACGAGCGCCGCCGCATCGCGCAGGAGCTGCACGACGAGATCGGGCAGAGCCTCACCGCGGTGCTGCTGGACATCAAGCGGCTGACCGACCGGGCGCCTGAGTCGCTGCGCGCGGACCTGCGCCAGGTCCAGGAGGTCACCCGGGACAGCCTGGACGAGGTCCGCACGATCGCGCACCGGCTGCGCCCCGGAGTGCTGGAGGATCTCGGGCTGATGAGCGCGCTGGCGTCGCTGACCAACCAGTTCGAGGGGCTCGCCGTCCGCCGCGAGCTCGATCCCGGCCTTCCGCCGCTGAGCCCGCAGGCCGAGCTGGTGATCTACCGCATCGCCCAGGAGAGCCTGACGAACGTCGCGCGGCACTCCGGCGCCACCGAGGCCGTGCTGGAGCTGTCCGTGGACCCGGACCCCGGCGGCGCGGCCGGCGGCGGCGTGACGCTGCGCGTACGCGACAACGGGCGGGGTACGGGCGGCGAGCACGAGGGCGCCGGAATCCGGGGCATGCGCGAGCGGGCGCTGCTGATCGGCGCCGGCCTCACGATCCGTTCCGAGCCGGGGCAGGGCACCGAGGTCACCCTGCGCGTCCGGACGACAGAGCAGGGAGACGCATGACCGAGCCGATCCGGATCCTGCTGGCCGACGACCACGCGCTGGTACGGCGCGGCGTCCGGCTGATCCTCGACAGCGAGCCCGACCTCCGGGTGGTGGCGGAGGCCGGGGACGGCGCGGAGGCGGTGGAGCTGGCCCGCGAGTTCCGTCCCGACCTGGCGGTGCTGGACGTCGCCATGCCGCGGCTGACGGGCCTCCAGGCCGCCCGGGAGCTGGCCAGGACGCTCCCGGAGCTGCGCATCCTGATCCTGACGATGCACGACAACGAGCAGTACTTCTTCGAGGCGCTCAAGGCGGGCGCGGCCGGGTACGTGCTCAAGTCGCTCGCCGACCGGGACCTGATCGACGCGTGCCGGGCGGCGATGCGCGGCGAGCCGTTCCTGTACCCGGGGGCGGTGACCGCGCTGATCCGCTCGTACCTGGACCAGGCCAGGCAGGGCGGCGCGCCGGAGACGGTGCTGACGCCGCGCGAGGAGGAGGTGCTCAAGCTGGTCGCCGAGGGGCACACCTCGCGGGAGATCGGCGACACGCTCTTCATCAGCGTCAAGACGGTGGAGCGGCACCGCGCGAACATCCTGACCAAGCTCGGCCTGAAGGACCGGCTCGAACTGACCCGCTACGCCATCCGCACCGGCCTGATCGAGCCCTGAGCACCGGACGGGGCGAGCGGGTCAGGCCCGCAGGCGGGAGATCTCGTACAGCGCGATCCCGGCGGCCACCCCGGCGTTGAGGGACTCGGCCTTCCCCGGCATCGGGATCGTGACGAGCATGTCGCAGGTGTCGGCGACCAGCCGCCCGAGCCCCTTGCCCTCCGAGCCCACGACCAGCACGAACGGCCCGGACGCGACCTCCAGATCGCCGACCGTGACACCGCCGCGCGCGTCGAGTCCGGCGACGAAGCAGCCGGCCTTCTGGTACGCCTTGAGCTGCCGGACGAGGTTGGTCGCCTGGGCCACCGGCAGCGACGCCAGCGTCCCGGCCGACGCCTTCCAGGCCCCGGCGGTCACCCCGGCGGCGCGCCGCTCCGGCACCACGACGCCGCTCGCGCCGAACGCGGCGGCCGACCGCACGATCGCGCCGAGGTTGCGCGGGTCGGTGATCCCGTCCACGGCGACGATCAGTGGCGACGTACCCTTGAGAAGATCGTCGGGGTGGGCGTAGCGGTACGGGCGGACCTGGAGCGCGATGCCCTGGTGGACGGCGCCGTCGGTGAGCCGGTCGAGCTCGTTCTTGCCGGTCTCCAGCAGCGGGACGTTGCGGTCGGCGGCGAGCTGGATGGACTCGCGGACGCGCTCGTCGGTGCCGGACGTCACGTACAGCGCGGTGCCCGGGACGCCGGCCCGCAGCGCCTCGACGACCGGGTTGCGGCCGGTGACCAGCTCGGGCGTCTCGCCGGTGGCGCGGCGCGCGCCCGCCGGGCGGCTCTGCCGCGCCGGCTCGCCGGGCTGCTTGGGCCGGCCACCGGGACCCAGGGTCGGGGTCCCGGTCCGCTTGGCGCTCTTGACGGCGCGGGCGCGCTGCCGCTTGCCGTGCCAGTGGCGGTCCTCGGCTTTGGGAGTGGGACCCTTCCCCTTACGCTTGGGCATCCTCCGATTTTAGGCGCCGCGCGGGAGTGGAACGCCCCTCACGCACCGCCGGCCGGTGGATCGAGCCGCTCGGCGAGCCGGTCGATCGACCGCTCGATGCGGTCCAGCCGCTCCTCGATCGCCTCCAGCCGACCCGCGAAGGCGTCCAGCCGGGGCCCGATGTCGCGGGTCCGGCCCGGCAGCGGCGTCTGCCGCGCCTCCACCGGCAGCGCCGGGCCCTGCCCGCCGAGCGCGCCCACCACCGCCCGCGCCAGCTCGTCCAGGTCCGCGCCGAGATCCCGCAGGACCCGGGCCGCGAGCCCCTTGCCCTCGCGCAGCAGGCCCAGCATGAGGTGACCGGCGTCGATGCCCTCGTGGCCGAGGCGCTGCGCCTCGCGCAGGCCCAGCTCCAGCACCACCTTGGCGCGCGGCGTGAACGGCACGCGCTCGCTCTCACCACCGCCCGCGCCCTCCCCGACGACCTCCTCGATCTTGGCGCGGACGGCGGCGAGATCGATGCCCAGCGGCGCCAGCGCCGCGGTGACCTCGCCCGCCTCCTGGCCGCCGTCCTCGCGGATCAGGCCGAGCAGCAGATGCTCGGTCCCGATGTAGTCGTGGCCCAGCAGCCGCGACTCCTCCTGCGCGAGGACGACGGCGTGCCGGGCGCGGTCGGTGAACCGTTCGAACATCGCGTGATCACCTCACGGAGGTCGGGGTCAGCCGCGCTTGAGCTCCCAGCGCGGGCCGTGCGGGGTGTCCTCGACCAGGATCCCGGCCTCGGCCAGCCCGTCGCGGATCGCGTCGGCGGCGGCGTAGTCCTTGCGGGCGCGGGCGGCCTGCCGCTGCTCCAGCGCCACCGCGACGAGCGCGTCCACGACCGGGCGCAGGTCGTCCTCGCCGGCCCGCGACCACTGCTCCGAAAGCGGGTCCAGGCCGAGCGCGCCGGTCATCGCCCGGACGGACGCCAGCCGCTCGCGCACGGCGTCGTGGTCGCCGGACGCCAGGGCGTTGTTGCCCTCCCGCACGGCCTCGTGCAGGACGGCGAGGGCCTGCGGGACGCCCAGGTCGTCGTCCATCGCCGCGGTGAACGCCTCCGGCGGCTCCGCGGCCTCGGCGCCCGCCCCGACGACCTCGGCGGCGCGGGTCGCGAAGCCCTCGATCCGCTGGTACGCCGACACCGCCTCGCCGAGGGCCGCGTCGGTGTAGTCCATCAGCGACCGGTAGTGCGCGGCGGCCAGGTAGTAGCGGACCTCGGCGGGCCGGGCCTTGCCGAGCAGGTCGGGCAGCAGCACGACGTTGCCGACCGACTTGCTCATCTTCTCGCCGTCGACCGTCAGCAGCCCGTTGTGCAGCCAGTAGCGCGCGAAGCCGTCGCCGGCCGCGCGGGACTGGGCGATCTCGTTCTCGTGGTGCGGGAAGATCAGGTCCATCCCGCCGCCGTGGATGTCGAACGTGGCGCCCAGGTACTTGGTCGCCATCGCCGAGCACTCCAGATGCCAGCCGGGGCGCCCCGCGCCCCACGGCGTCTCCCAGGTCGGCTCGCCGGGCTTGGCGCCCTTCCAGAGCGCGAAGTCGAGCGGGTCGCGCTTGCGGGCCTCCGGCGGCTCGCCCTGCGAGCGCATGTTCTCCAGGCGCTGGTTGGACAGCGAGCCGTACTCCTCCGCCCACGACCGGACGTCGAAGTACACGTCGCCGTCGGACGCGTACGCGTGCCCCCGCTCGATCAGCCGCCGCATCAGCACGATCATCTCCGGAACGTGCCCGGTCGCGCGCGGCTCGATCGTCGGCGGCAGGCAGCCGAGCAGGTCGTACCCGGAGGTGAAGACCCGCTGGTTGCCCTCCGCCACCGCGAACCACGGCACGCCGCGCTCCCGCGCCACCGCGAGGATCTTGTCGTCGATGTCGGTCACGTTGCGGGCGAAGGTCACCTCGTACCCGGACCGGCGCAGCCAGCGCAGCAGCACGTCGTAGATGACGCCCGAGCGGAGGTGGCCGATGTGGGGCGCGGCCTGCGGCGTCGCACCGCACACGTACATCCCCACGCGGCCCTCTTCCAGGGGCTCGAACGTGCGGATCGTACGGGTACCGGTGTCGTAAAGGCGCAGGCTCACGGGATCAGGTTATTGGATGCGCCCCCGCAGGGGGGCGCCATTGCCGCCCGCGAGATTCCGGCACAGCGTCACGAGCGCGACCGCGTTGGGCACCTGGGACGCGATCGCGGTGAGCGTCCGGACGCCGTCGCGCGTCCGGACGGTGACCATCCCGTTGTCGATGTCGACCTCGTCCACGGCGGGCCACGGGACCAGCTCGTCCTCCCGGCGGACGCCGTCCGGCCCCACCTCGAACGGGCCGATCCGCACCGGTTCCCCCGCCTCGACGCGTTCCAGGTAGCCGTGGAGGACCCGCTGGACGACCTCCGCCGTGACGGTCTCGCCGAGCTCCCGCACGTCCGCCAGCTCGTCGCCGAGCACGATCCGGCCGCCGTCCGCGGCCGTGACCGCGAACCGGTAGACGGTGCGGTCGCGCCCGGCGTGCCGGACGCCCGAGGCGGTCACCGACACCAGCTCGTCCCAGCGGTGCGCGGCCCCGCGCCCGCCGCCCTCGTCGAGTACGAGCCCGCCCGTGAACAGGTAGGCGGCCCGGCACCCGCCGCCGCGCCGCCGCGCGAGCAGGCCCGCGGCGGCGCGCCGGAGGCCGCCGCGCGACTCGAACGCCCGTACCGGCTCGCCGAGCTTGCGGTCGGACGCCCGTTCCAGGATCGAAGGGGGAAACGAAGGGAGGAAGGACATGGAACTACGACGACCCGCCTCTTTGGTAGACGAAATTCGTATGACGCTAGCGCGTTTCGCGGCCCGCACGCGGCCGGTTCGGGCGCCGGATCGCGACCCGATCCGGCGCCACCCCGCGAAGGTAGAGGAAACCGACCTTCCGGCTGGCTAATCTCCCCCGTGGAACCCCCGTCGCCCCCTTCCGCGCCCCCGGAGCACGCATGCCTGCCGAGTCCCCCGCCCCGCGCGCCAAGCGCCTGTCCCGCACCCTTCCGGCGGTGGCCGCCGGGCTGGCGGTGATCGTTCTGGCGGGCGCGGCGTTCGCGCTGACGTTCGACGTGCTGCGCGACTTCGCGGTGGCGGGCCGGGCGAGCGAGCGCTGGGCGCCCGCGTACCCGGTCATGGCGGACGCGCTCGTGGTCATCACGGTGCTGTCGCTGGTCGTCGCCCGCCGCGCCCGCTGGTGGTCCCGCTGGCTGCGCGGCGCGCTGCTGCTGGCGCTGGTCGCCGGGACGGCCGCGATCTCCGTCCAGCACGCGCTGTGGGGCTTCGGGTCGCTGCCGCGCGATCCGGTCCGGGCCGGGGTCGCGGTGGCGCCGCACGTCATGCTGATCGTCGCGGTCTGGCTCTGGCTGCGCATGTTCGCCCACCTCCGCCGGCCCCGTACCGCGCCGGCCGCTCCCGCCGCCGCGGCCCAGGAGCCCGCCGCGCCCGCCCCCGCCGAGCGGGCCGCGGCCGATCCCGAGGCCGGCGGAACGGTCACCGTGATCCCGGCCGCCCAGGGCAGGCCCGGGCCGCCGCCCCTCGCGCTGGGCGCCTCGGACGTCGAGGTGGCGCGCGCGGCGAGGACGACCCGGCCGGACATGGTCATGCCGCCCGTGCCCGAGGCGCGCGAGGCGCCGGACGACGACGCGGAGGACCTGGCCGCCGACCGGGCCGAGGACCCCGACGCGGGCGACACGCTGGACACCGATCCCGAAGGCATCGACACCTCGGACGACCTGCCGATCTGGGACTGGGACAAGGACCCGGACCCGCCGTCCGGCTCGCTGCGCAGCTCGCCCACGCCGCCGGCGGACTGACCGGGGTGAATGGGCGTCAGAGAGAGTGAACCGGTGTCAGAGAGTGGGGACCACGAGCGCGTTGGCGATGGCGGCCAGGCCCTCGCCGCGGCCGGTGAGGCCCAGCCCGTCGGTGGTGGTGGCGGAGACGCTGACGGCGGCGCCGCCGAGGGCCTCGCTCAGGACCTTCTCGGCCTCGGCCCGGCGCTTTCCGATCTTGGGCCGGTTGCCGATCACCTGGATCGCCACGTTGCCGATGGCGTGGCCGGACTCGGCGACCAGCCGGGCCGTCTCGGCGAGCAGGACGGTGCCGGCCGCGCCGGACCAGCGCGGGTCGGCCGTGCCGAAGACCGCGCCCAGATCGCCCAGGCCGCACGCCGACAGGAGGGCGTCGCAGGCCGCGTGGGCGGCGACGTCGCCGTCGGAGTGGCCGGCCAGCCCCGGTCCCTCATCGGGCCAGTGCAGGCCGGCGACCCACAGCGGACGATCCTCGCCACCGAACGGGTGGACGTCGGTTCCGACGCCCACCCGCGGAAGCCGCTCGGTCAATTCGGCCCGGTCAGCCGGTCAGGATCTCGTCGAGGAGGGCCTCGGCCTTGTCCTCGTTGGTCTTCTCCGCCAGCGCGAGCTCGCTGACGAGGATCTGGCGCGCCTTGGCCAGCATCCGCTTCTCGCCGGCGGACAGGCCGCGCTCCTTGTCGCGCCGCCACAGGTCGCGCACGACCTCGGCGACCTTGTTCACGTCGCCGGAGGCGAGCTTCTCGAGGTTCGCCTTGTAGCGCCGCGACCAGTTGGTCGGCTCTTCGGTGTAAGGTGCGCGCAGCACCTCGAACACCTTCTCCAAGCCTTCCTGGCCGACGACGTCGCGAACGCCCACGTCCTCGACGTTCTCCACTGGAACCTGCACCGTCAGGTCGCCCTTGTCGACCTTCAGGACCAGGTAGGTCCGTTCCTCACCCTTGATGGTGCGAGTCTCGATGGCCTCGATCCGAGCAGCCCCGTGGTGGGGGTAGACGACGGTGTCGCCGACCTGGAAAGTCATGTGACAAGTACCCCTTCCGCTACTACCAGGGTACCACGCGCCCGGCGGTGACCGCACCGGCCTTAAAGACATTTCCGCAGGTCAACCCCCTAATTGGGGTCTTGACAAAGCCAATGAACGGTGCATTCCGGACTTGTTCGAGGGTCCGCGAGCGCTCTTCGAGACCTTGCGCGGACCCCCTTCCAGAGCGGCCGAAGCGGCTCATACTGGAAGGTGAGCAAGCCGGGCCGCGCGGGTACGAAGCGCCCGGAAGGGGATGAACGGGAGCCCCTGGGAGCGGAAGGGGAAACGGCACGGAGCCGGAGGGAGGTGCGGCGTGAGGCCGGACGGCGGCGACCCCGAGCCCGACGACTACGGGCTGCCCCGGGTCGACGTCGTGGTGCCCGACGACGCGCGCGAACTCGACCGCGACGTCCTCGCCTACCACCGGGAGGAGCGGCGCCGCCGGCGCCGCGAGCGCACCCGCCGCGTCCTGCGCCCGTTCGGCCGTTACGGGGTGGCCGTCCCCATCATCGCGGGCGCGCTGCTCGTCGCCCTGGTCAGCGGCGCCCTGATGACCGTGTTCGGGCCGCGGCCCGCGCCCCGTCCCACCGCCGCCCTGCTCGCCCCGCACCCCTCGGCCGGCCCCGGCCGCGTCGGCGGCTACCTCCCGGACGGCACCGTCGTCCGGCTCGGCAAGGAGCGCACGACGATGCCGCTGCGCGAGATGCGCCCCGCCGTGATCGGCATCGTGCCGGCCGGCTGCCGCTGCGAGGCCGTCGTGGACGATCTGGCGGGCGACGCCAAGGCGAACCAGCTGAACTTCTGGCTGGCCGCCGACCGCCGCGGCGCCTCCCCCGCCCCCGCCGAGGACGCGCTGCGCGACCTGAGGACGCTGGCCGGCACGGTGCACGCCGGCACGCCGCTGGTCGTCGACGACGCCAAGGGCGTCCTCGCGAGCACGTACGGCACCGGCGCGCTGACCGCGGTCCTCGTCCAGCCGGACGGGGTGGTGGCGCACGTGGTGTCCGAGCCGCGGCCGGGCCGCGAGCTGACCGACAAGATCAGGTCGCTGCGTTAGGGCGGCCGGGAAACCGGCGGCGCGCCACACCGATCCCACCCCCGGGGCGGGGTCATCGGTCGGGCATCGCTAGGCTTCCCCTGGCGTATCTCGCCAACCTGACAGCCATCACAGCCCTTTCGCGAGGAGATCGACGCCGTGATCCGAAACAGCCGTCGAGTGGTCGCACTCGCCATCGCGGGTGCAGTCGCCATCGCGCCGGTGATCTCCGGCTGCGGCGCCGGCGCCAACCCTCAGACCGCCGCGCCCACCCAGCTGACCGAAGGCGTGAACGCCTCGGTCCCCAAGGGCGCCGCGACTTCGCAGGTCGACATCCGCAACATGTTCCTGCTGGGCCCGCAACCGGACAAGATGCTGCCCGCGGGCGCGTCCGTCCCGCTGTACGCCACGCTCATCAACCAGGTGAAGGGGCGGGCGGACCGCCTCGTGAGCGTGAGCTCCGCGGACTTCGCCCAGGCGAAGATCACCGGGAGCGCCATCGCGCTGCCGGCCGCCCAGCCGACCGGTGAGGGCAGCCCGGTCACGCTGACCGGCCAGGCCGCCGCGGCCACGCCGAGCCCGTCCGCCGGCGCCACCAAGACCAAGAAGCCGGAGACCGGCGAGTCCGGGCGGCCCGGCGCGACCGAGTCGGGACGGCCCGGGTCCACCGGGTCCCCGAGCCCCGGCACCACCGAGTCCGGGCAGCCGACCGGTGAGACCTCGCCGCCGGCGAGCGAGTCCCCGACCGCGACCCCGCCGCCCGGCGCCGCCACCACGCGCCCCACCGCGGCCACCGACGCCGACCCCGAGGGCAACGCCCCCACGGTCGTGCTGACCGGCCTCAAGCGCCAGCTGCTCGGCGGCGAGACGCTCCGCGTCCGGCTCCAGTTCGAGAAGGCCGGCTCGATCGAGCTCTCGGTCCCGGTCGTCCCGCAGCAGAACGAGTACTCCGAGTACGTCGCGGTCACGCAGGGCGTCCCGGCGCCCGGCGCGTCCGCCGCCCCGAGCAGCCCGGCCCCGGCCGAGGGCGGCCACGGCTCGACTCCGGAAGGCGGCCACGGCGGCTCGCAGGCCCCGTCGCAGAGCCCGACGCCGGCCACCTCCACGTCCGAGGCGCCCGCCGCGGGCGGCGGCGGCCACTGATCCTCCGCACCTGAACGGCGACGCGGCCCGTACGGAATCCTCCGTACGGGCCGCGTCCTCCATGTGCGCCGTCTGTGCGCCGTCCCCCGATCAGGGCTCGAACTTGTAGCCCAGCCCGCGGACGGTGACGATGTAGCGCGGCGCGGAGGGGGTCGCCTCGATCTTGGCGCGCAGCCGCTTGATGTGGACGTCCAGCGTCTTGGTGTCGCCCACGTAGTCGGCGCCCCAGACACGGTCGATCAGCTGCATCCGGGTCAGCACCCGGCCGGCGTTGCGCAGCAGCACCTCCAGCAGCTCGAACTCCTTGAGGGGCAGCTGCACGGCGTCGCCGGACACGCTCACCACGTGCCGCTCGACGTCCATCCGCACCGGCCCGGCCTCCAGGATCGCCGGAGCCAGCTCCTCCACCTCGCCCTGGCGGCGCAGCACCGCGCGCATCCGGGCGATCAGCTCGCGGGTGGAGAACGGCTTGGTGACGTAGTCGTCGGCGCCGAGCTCCAGGCCCACCACCTTGTCGACCTCGCTGTCCTTGGCGGTGAGCATGATGACCGGAACGCTGGAGCGGGCGCGCAGCTCGCGGCAGACCTCGGTGCCCGGCAGGCCGGGCAGCATGAGGTCCAGGAGCACCAGGTCCGCACCGTTCCGCTCGAAGATGTCCAGCGCGTCGGGCCCGGTGGCCGCCACGGCGACCTCGAAGCCCTCCTTGCGCAGGTTGTACGACAGTGCGTCGCTGAACGACTCCTCGTCTTCCACGACGAGCACTCGGGTCACGGTTTCGCCTCCCGGCCGTTATCTCTGTTTTCTCGTACGGCGGCGGGCACGGGCGGGCGCACCGGATCGAGGAGGGGGAGCCTGATCGTGAACGTGGATCCCGATCCCTCCTTGCTCCAGACGGTCACCTCGCCGCCGTGTTTGGTCGTCACGTGTTTGACGATGGCCAGCCCGAGCCCGGTGCCGCCGGTCTGGCGGGACCTGGCCGGGTCGACGCGGTAGAAGCGCTCGAAGATCCGTTCCAGTTCGCTCTCGGGGATGCCGATGCCCTGGTCGGTCACGGTGATCTCGACGTGCTGGTCCTCGCAGCGCCGGGTGGCGACGACCACCCGGGTGTTCTCGGGGCTGTAGGCGACGGCGTTGTCGATGAGGTTGCGGATGGCGTTGACGAGCAGCTCGTCGTCGGCCCGCACCTTCAGGCCGTGCTGGCCGCCGCCGGTGATCTCGATGTCCTTGGCGGACGCCTTGGTCTGGGAGCGGTCGATGGCCTCGACGATCAGTTCGTCCAGGGACACCGGGTGCAGCTCGGGAAGCGGTTCGTCGCCCTGGATCCGGGACAGCGTCATCAGGTCCTGGACGAGGTTGGTGAGCCGGACGGCCTCGTTCTGCATCCGGCCGGAGAAGCGGCGTACGGCCTCGGGATCGTCGGCGGCGCCCTCCACGGTCTCGGCCAGCAGCGACAGCGCGCCGACCGGGGTCTTGAGCTCGTGGCTCACGTTGGCCACGAAGTCGCGCCGGATCGCCTCGACCCGGCGCATGTCGGTGAGGTCCTCGGCGAGCACCAGCACCAGGCCGTGCGAGCCGAGCGGCGCCACCCGCACCTGGAACCAGCGGCCGTCGGCGCGGCGGCCGCGGGACGGGCCGACCTGGATCTCGGTCTCCCGGATCTCGCCGTCGCGGCGGACCAGCCGCGCCATCGCGACCAGCTCGTCCACGACCAGCCGGTCGCCGCTGACCATGCCGAACGCGCGGGCGGCGGAACTGGAGCGCAGCACCCGGTCCTCGCCGTCCACGACGACGGCGGACGAGCGCAGCACGCTGAGCACCGACGCCACACCGGGCGGCAGCGCGTTCTGCGGCGGCGCCGGAACCTGTACCCGCTGGGCTCGCTCGCTCACGCGCACCGCCAATCCCGTCGCGAGCCCGATCGCGAGCCCGGCAAGGCCCGTCAGGGCCGCGACCAACTCGACCTCCACGCTGCGATCGTAAGCGGAGGTCAGGGCGTTCCTGCACGACGGGACGGAGGAACGTGGGCGCGTTCGCCCAAAGTTCACCTCTTTATCCGGGTCGGTTCATGGCCTTGCGGCAGGCTGTGGCGTGGGCGAGTGCGTCCGTCATGCCCGCCTGCCACATCCGTCTGCACAAGACGACGACCCCTGGGGATCCGAATTGCGTGACGCTTACCACGAGGAGCTCGACGCCCTCTCCGACGACCTTGTGGAGATGACGCGGCTGGTCAGGTCCGCGATGGCGCGAGCGGTGACCGCGCTGCTGGACGCCGACCTGCGGCTGTCCGAAGAGGTCATCAGCGCCGACGAGAACGTCAACAAGATCGACGCGCGGATCGAGCAGACCGTGTTCGACCTGATGGCGCGGCAGCAGCCGGTGGCCGGCGACCTGCGGACGCTGATCACCTCGCTGCGGATGAGCGGCGACCTGGAGCGGATGGGCGACCTCGCGGTGCACATCGCCAAGACCGCGCGGCGCCGGCACCCCGAGTCGGCGGTGCCGCCGGAGCTCCAGGCCACGGTGCTGGAGATGGGGCAGATCGCGGAACGCATGATCGCCAAGACGGGCAGCGTGATCGCGTCCCAGGACGTCGAGATGGGCCTGGAGCTGGACGCCGACGACGACGCGATGGACCGGCTGCACCGCAGGCTGTTCGACATCCTGCTGTCGCCGAAGTGGAAGCACGGCGTCGAGCCGGCGGTGGACATCACGCTGGCCGGGCGCTACTTCGAGCGCTTCGCCGACCACGCCGTGCACGTGGCCGAGGACGTGGTCTACCTGGTGACCGGGCAGCGGCCCGAGGAGATCGTCGACCTCACCTAGCCGGCCTCCCCTGGCAGCGCGGAGGCGCTGCTGTACGCTCGGTCAACGCAAACACCTGCGGGCACGGAGCGGTCTTTCGCAGGAGCCGCTCCGTGCCTCGGGCAGGCGCCGCGCCTCAGGCGGGCGCGCTACTTCTTGCGGCGGCCGCGGCCGGTCTTGGCCCCGTCCTTGCCGTCCTTGCCCTTGGCGGCAGCCGCACCGCCGCCGCCCTGGTTCTTGACGGCCTCGATGGCGGCCTTGGCGGCGGCCGGGTCGAGGTACTCGCCGCCGCGCTTGAGCGGGGCGAAGTCGTCGTCCAGCTCGTACACCAGCGGGATCCCGGTCGGGATGTTGAGCCCGACGATGTCCTCGTCGGAGACGTCGTCCAGGTGCTTGACCATGGCGCGCAGCGAGTTGCCGTGCGCGGCGACCAGCACGGTGCGGCCGGCGGCCAGGTCGGGGACGACCGAGTCGTACCAGTACGGCAGCATCCGGTCGATCACGTCGGCCAGGCACTCGGTGCGCGGGATCAGCTCGGACGGCAGGCTCGCGTAGCGCAGGTCGTTGACCTGGGACAGCGGGTCGTCGTCCTTGATCGGCGGGGGCGGGGTGTCGTACGAGCGCCGCCAGGTCATGAACTGCTCTTCGCCGTACTTCTCACGCGTCTGGGCCTTGTTCTTGCCCTGGAGCGCGCCGTAGTGGCGCTCGTTGAGCCGCCAGGAGCGGCGCACCGGGATCCACAGGAGGTCGGCCACGTCCAGCGCGATGTTGGCGGTGCGGATGGCCCGCTTCAGCAGCGAGGTGTGCACGACGTCCGGGGTGATGTCGGCGTCGAGCAGCAGGTCGCCGCCCCGCGTCGCCTCGCCCTCGCCCTTCGTGGACAGGTCGACGTCGACCCAGCCGGTGAAGAGCCCTTCGGCGTTCCACACACTTTCGCCATGCCGCAGCAGTACCAAGGTCGCCATGCCGCAGAGCTTATCGGGCGTCAGCTTTCGGAACGATTCGCCGGGTCGGCGAAGGACGCGAACGCCTGGAGGTTGGCCAGGCTCTCGCCGCGCTTGACCCGCCAGTCCCACTCGCGCTGGATGGACGACTTGAAGCCGCGCTCCAGGGCCTTGTCGAAGTTCTCGTCGGAGTAGGTGAGCACGCAGCCGAGCAGCCGGTCGATCTCCTCGGGGCTGACCGACTCCAGCGGCACCCGGCCGACCAGGTAGACGTCGCCGACCTCGTCGAGCGCGAAGCCCACCCCGTACATCCGGCCGTTGCGCTCCAGCAGGAAGCGGTAGAAGTCGGCGTGGTTCTCGTCCGGGCGGCGGCAGAAGAACGCCTCGACGTGCAGGCTGTGGTCGCCGACGATCAGCCAGGTCATGGTGGCGAGCTTGTGCCGGCCGGGGAGCTTGACGAAGAACGCGCCGGGCCGCGGCCGCTCGTACTCCAGCTCCGCGCCCTTGAGCGTCTCCTCGATCACGCTTGCCGGAGTCAAACGATCACCTCTGCGGGAATCGGGGCCAGGGTGGACTGGGCACCGGTATACACCTCCAGGAGGCGGTCCACGGTGGCGTCCCAGCCGAAGCCGGTGGCGTGTCGGACGGCGCGGCGGGCGAGCCGGTCGCGGTGGCCGGGGGCGGCGTCCAGGCGGCGCAGCACGGCGGCGTAGTCGGCGGGGTCGTGCCCGTCGATCAGGATGCCGGACTCGCCGTGCTTCACGGCCGTGCACAGCCCGCCGACGGCGGCCGCGACGACCGGGGTGCCGCACGCCTGCGACTCCACGGCCACCAGCCCGAACGACTCGCTGTGCGAGGGGACGACGGTGACGTCGGCGGCGCGGTACCAGTCGGCCAGCTCCTCCTGGGGCGCGGGCGGCTCGAACCGTACGACGTCGCTGATGCCGAGCTCGGCGGCCAGCGACTGGAGCCCCTCGGGGCGGCAGCGGGCGCTGCCGCTGGGCCCGCCGACGACGGCGACGACCAGCCGGCGGCGCAGCGCGGGGTCGTCCGCCAGCATCCGGGCGGCGGCGCGCAGCAGCACGTCGGGGGCCTTGAGCGGCTGGATGCGGCCGACGAAGAGCAGCACGTACGCGTCGCGCGGCAGGCGGAGGCGGTCGCGGGCCGTACCGGCGGCGGTCGGCGGTTCGGGGCGGAAGAGGTCGAGGTCGACGCCCGGGTAGACGGTCGCGACCCGCGCGGGGTCGGCGCCGTACAGGTCGATCAGCTCGCGGTACTCCTTGGCGGTGTTGGCGACGAGCTGGTCGGACGAGGCCACCACCTGCTCCTCACCGACGACGCGCTCGTGCGGCTCGGGCGTGTCGCCCTCCGCTAGCGCGGCGTTCTTGACCTTGGCCATGGTGTGCATGGAGTGCACCAGCGGCACGCCCCAGCGCTGCTTGGCGGCCCAGCCGGCCTGCCCGGACAGCCAGTAGTGGGTGTGGATGAGGTCGTAGTGCCCGGGGTCGTAGGACGCCTCGGCGCGCAGCACGCCCGAGGTGAAGCCGCACATGTACCGGGGCAGCGCCGTCTTCTCCAGCTCCTCGAACGGCCCGGACACGATGTTGCGGACGAGGACGCCCGGGGCGAGCTCGGTGACGGGCGGCAGCGCCCGCGAGGTGGCCCGGGTGAAGATGTCGACCTCGATGCCGCGCGCCGCCAATCGCCTGGCCACCTCGACGATGTAGACGTTCATCCCGCCCGCGTCGCCGGTTCCCGGCTGGTCCAGCGGGGACGTGTGAACGCTGATCGTCGCGACCCGGTTGATACGACGCGACACCCGACACCACCTCCGTTGGTGCAACCTATCCATTGCCGTGGGTGTTCCCCCTTTACGGGGATGTACCGGGCATTTACCTTCCCGTGCCGTGGAAGCCGGCCGTGCACCGGCCCCCGGTGATCGACGTCACCGCTGGCCGGCCGCGTGTCCTGGGAGACTTCTCCCATGCGCAAAACGGCCGTAGTGACAGGAGCCAGCAGCGGGATCGGGGCGGCGACGGCCCGGCGGCTGGCCGCCGAGGGGTTCAACGTCGTCCTGGCCGCCCGGCGGCGGGACCGGCTGGACGCCCTCGCCAAGGAGATCGCCGAGGACGTCCCGGGCGCCGGCAAGATCGTTCCGCTGACGCTGGACGTGACGGACCAGGCGTCGGTGGACGCGCTGGCGGCCGCGGTCCCCGGCTGCCACGTGCTGGTCAACAACGCCGGCGGCGCGCTCGGCCTGGAGCCGGTGGCCGCCGCGGACCCGGCCGACTGGCAGGCGATGTACGACAGCAACGTGCTGGGCCTGCTGCGGGTCACCAAGGCGCTGCTGCCCAAAATGATCGAAAGTGGCGACGGGCACATCGTCAACATCACCTCGCTGGCCGGGCACGTCCCGTACGAGGGCGGCGCCGGCTACAACGCCGCCAAGCACGCCGCGTACGCGGTGAACGAGGTCATGCGGCTGGAGCTGGTGGCCGAGCCGGTCCGGATCACCGAGATCGCGCCGGGGCTGGTGAAGACGGCGGAGTTCTCGCTGGTGCGGTTCCGCGGCGACGAGGAGAAGGCCGCCAAGCCGTACGAGGGCGTGCCGGAGCCGCTGGTGGCCGAGGACGTCGCCGACTGCGTGGCCTGGGCCGTCACCCGTCCCCCGCACGTCAACATCGACCGGATCGACGTCCAGCCGCGGGTGCAGGCCGCCCCCTACAAGCTGCACCGCACGCCGGGGTAGCCCGTACGGATCATCGCCCCGTTCCCGGGTATGCGACCTGGGAGGACACGGGGGACGGAGCACGAGATGACCCAGCGGACCTTCGTACTGCCGCTCGACGACGCGGCGGCCGAGCCGCCGGTGGTGGGCGCCAAGGGCGCGGCGCTGGCGCGCCTGGGAGCGGCCGGGCTGCCGGTCCCGGCGGGCTTCCACGTGACGGCCGAGGCGTACCGCGAGTTCGTGGAACGGGCCGGGCTGCGCGGCGCGATCCTCGCGATGGCGGCCCGGGTCGATCCCGACCTGCCGGTGACGGCGGAGGCGGCGGCGCGGCGGATCGCGGAGCTGTTCGAGCGGGCGGACCTCCCGACGGAGATCGCCGGGCCGGTGCGCTGGTCGTACGCCGGGCTGGGCGACCGCGACCATCCGGTGGCGGTGCGGCCCTCGCCGGTGGCCGGGGAGCCGCCGGGGACGGCCGGCCCGCCGTTCGCGGGGCGGCACGACGCGGTGCTGGGCGTGCGCGGGGAGGCGGCGCTGCTGGCGGCCGTACGGCGCTGCTGGGCGTCGCTGTGGAGCGCGCGGGCGATCGAGTACCGGGCCCGCAACGGCGTCGACCAGGGCGAGGCGGCGCTGGGCGTGGTCGTGCAGACGATGGTGCCCGCCGACGCGGCCGGGACGATGTCGACGGCCGCGCCGGTCAGCGGCGGCAGGGGCCGGATCCTTGTGAACGCGACATGGGGGCTGAGCGAGCCGGTCGCGGCGGGCCGGGTCACGCCGGACTCGATGGTCGTGGAGAAGGGCACCGGCCGGGTGGTGGGACGGCGGGTGGCCGACAAGCCGGTCATGGCGGTCGCCTCCGACGATCCCCGCGACCACGGCGTCCGCGAGCGGGACGTGCCGCGGCGGTGGCGCGAGGTGCCCGTGCTGGACGACGGGCAGGCCGCGGAGCTGGGCCGGATGGGCGAGCGGATCGAGGCCCTGTGCGGCATGCCGATGGACGTCGAGTGGGCGCTGCACGAGGGGCACCCGTACGTCCTCCAGGCGTGCCCCGCCGAGGAGAGCGCCGCCGGTGACCTCTCCGAGGCCGTGGGCGGCGGCACGGAGGTCTGGAACGACACCCTCGACGTCGACCACCTGTGGACGCGGGGCGGCCCGGGCGAGGCCGTCCCGGACGTGATGACGCCGTGCACCTGGTCGCTGGTCCGGCTGTTCGCGCGCGCGTCGCGGGCGGCGTCGGCGCTGCCGGGGCACCGCGCGTACGGCAACATCGGCGGCCTCCTCTACACCGATCTCAGCCGGATCGCGGCCCTGGGGGCGGGCGACGAGGCGATCGAGGAGGAGTACGGGCGGCTTCCGGCGGGCGTCCGGATCCCGCGGGCCTCGCTCGGCGCGGCCGGGACCGTCCGGAAGCTGCTGCCGGAGCCGGCGCGGGCGTCCCGCCTGGCCCGCGGCGGCCGGGCCCGGCTGCCGGACTTCCTCGCGGCGGCGCCGGCCCGCTGCGAGGCGCTGCGCGCGCGGATCGGGGACGAGACGGACGCGGCCGGGCTGCTCCGCCTGTGGGGCCACGACCTGCTGCCGTTCTTCCTGGACGCCTGCCATCTGCTGGAGGCGGCCGGGCGGGAGGGCGCGACGTCGTCCGCCGCGCTCCGCGCCGACCTGGAACGGCTCGCGGGCGGTCCCGACGCGAACGCGATGATGACCGGGCTGAGCAGGCCGGGCGCGCCCGCACTGGCGGTGCTCGGGCCGGTGCTGGGGCTGTCGCGGGTGGCCCGCGGCGAGCTGTCCATGGACGGCTACCTGCGCCGGTGGGGGCATCGCGGGCCGCACGAGTTCGAGATCGCGGTGCCGCGCCCGGCCGAGGACCCGGGCTGGATCGAGGAGCAGCTGCCCGCGCCGGGCTCGGGCTGGGACGCGGTCGAGCTGATGGCGGCGCAGCGCGAGGTGAGCCGCGCGGCCTGGAAGCGGTTCCGCCGCTACCACCCGCACCGGATGGCGTGGGCGCGGCGGCGGATCGGCCGGTGGGCGCAGGCGGTGCACGACCAGGAGTCGGCGCGCTCGGAGGTCATGCGGATCTTCTGGGCGCTGCGCGCGTTCGTGGTGCGGGCCGGGGAGCTGACCGGGCACGGCGACGACCTCTACCACTTGACGATCGACGAGATCCTCGCGCTGCTGGACGGCGACGCCCGGCCGCTGGAGAACGTGCCGGCGCGGCGCCGCACGTACGAGCGCTACCGGGCGCTGGCGCCGTACCCGGCGGTGATCCGCGGCCGGTTCGACCCGGTGACGTGGGCCGGGGGCCGCGGCCGCCGGATGGACTACCACGACGCCGAGGAGCCGCTGGCCGGGCTGACCGAGGAGCCGCTGCACGGCACCGGCGCGACCGCCGGGATCGTGGAGGGGACGGTACGGGTCGTCGAGCGGCCCGAGCAGGCATGGACGCTGGCCGCCGGCGAGATCCTGGTGGCGCCCGCGGCGGGCGTCGGCTGGACGCCGCTGTTCCCGCGCGCCGCCGCGCTGGTCACCGACATCGGCGCGCCGCTGTCGCCGGGCGTGGTCGCCGCCCGCGAGCTGGGCCTCCCGGCGGTCGTGGGCTGCGGGAACGCCACCACCCGGCTGCGCACCGGGGACCGGATCCGGGTGGACGGCGGGCGCGGCGAGGTGGAGCTGCTCAGCCCGGCGGAGGAGGGCTCGCGGGAGCCACTGCTGACCACGGAAGGGTGACCTCGCCGAGCCGCCAGCGGTGCCGCCCCCCGTACGGCGGCCGCGCGATCACCGGGTGGGTGCGGGACAGCAGCGCGACCGCCTCGATCCAGCGCGCCCGCGGCCCGAACACCGACTGCGGGGCCGCGGTCGCCCAGCAGCGGTCGAAGTCGGCGAGCAGCGCGTGCACGCGCTCGCCGGGGACGTTGCGGTGGATGAGCGTCTTCGGCAGCCGTTCGGCCAGGTCGGAGGGCCTGCCGAGGGACGCGAGCCGGGCCGCGAACGTGATCGTCCGCGGGGCGCCGTCGCGCAGCGCCACCCAGACGGCGCGGCGGCCGATCTCGTCGCAGGTGCCCTCGACCAGGACGCCACCGGGGGCGAGCCGCCCGCACAGGCCGTCCCAGGCCCGCCAGGCGGCGGCCTCGTCGTACTGGCGCAGCACGTTGAACGCCCGCACCAGCACCGGCGGCCGGTCGACCGGCAGCTCGAAGCCGCCGCGCCGGAACGACAGCCCCTCGTGCCCGGCCATGATCGCCTGCCCGGCGGCGACGCGGTCCGGCTCGATCTCGATCCCGACGACCTCCAGGCGCGGCGCGACCGCGCGGAGCCGGGTGTAGAGCTCGACCGTCGTCACCGGCGACGCCCCGTACCCGAGGTCGACCGCCAGCGGCCGTGCCCGCGAACGCAGCGGCCCCGCCTGCGTCGCGGCGATCCAGCGGTCGACCCTCCGGAGCCGGTTGGGGGCGGTGGTGCCCCGGGTCACCTCTCCCTGGGGCTTCTGCGTACGGACCACCCCGCGATTCTCCCGTGGTTGCCGCTTCCGGTCACCGTCGAGGGGCGGACACCTGTTGCTAACCGGCTGATCGTCCTTCACCGTCAGGGTTGCGCCGGACATGATCCCCGCCCCTCCCGCCTCTCCCCCCGGAGGTCCCCGTGCCGCAGGTGTCCCGCCGCTCGTTCCTCGGCCTGTCGTTCGCCGCCGCCGCGACATGGTCGGTCGGCGAGGCGGTGCCGGCCTCGGCCGGGGCGCCGCGCGAGGTGGCCCGGCTGTTCGAGCTGCGCGGCGCGCGCCGGGCGGCCGAGGTGTTCCCGCAGAGCGTCGCGTCCGGCGACCCGTCCCCCGACGGCGCCGTGCTGTGGACGCGGGTCGCGCCGGACGCGGCGGGCGCGGCCGGCGGGCGCGTCGCGTACGAGATCGCGGCCGACGGGTCGTTCGGGACCCCGCTGGTGCGCGGCGTGACGACCGCCGCGGCCGGGCGCGACCACACGGTGAAGGTGCGGATCGCGGCGCGGGCGCTGAAGCCGTGGACGATGTACCACTACCGCTTCATCGTCGGCGGCACGGCCAGCCGTACCGGCCGCTTCCGCACGCTGCCCGCCCCGGGCACCGCGCTGCCCGGGCTGCGGTTCGCCTACATCTCCTGCCAGGACTACACCAACGGCCACTACACGGCCCTGCGGCACCTCGCGGAAGAGGACCTCGACTTCGTCGTCCACCTCGGCGACTACATCTACGAGACGACGCACGACTCCAGCTTCCAGGGCGCGCAGGTCCGCGAGATCGCGCTGCCGGGCGGCGCGACCCGCGCCGAGACGCTGGAGCAGTACCGGGCGCTCTACAAGACGTACCGGACCGATCCGGACCTCCAGCGGCTGCACGAGCGGTTCGCGATGATCCAGATCTGGGACGACCACGAGTTCGCGAACGACTCGTACGGCGCGTACGACACCGACTCCGAGGACGAGGCCGCCAACCACGCGCCCGACCGCAAGCTGGCCTCGGTGCGCGCCTGGTCGGAGTACTCGACGGCGGGCGCCCGGTTCGATCCGTCCGGCGGCCCGACCGGCGCCCTCACCATCTACCGGACGCTGAACTTCGGCGGCCTGATGGACCTGGTGCTGACCGACGAGCGCACGTACCGCAGCCGGCCTCCGTGCGGCCTCGGCCTGCTCGACAAGTACGCCACGGGCGGCTGCCCGGAGCGGCTGAGCCCGGCCCGGACGATGCTGGGCGCGCGGCAGCGCGACTGGTTCACCGACCAGATCACCTCCTCCACCGCCACCTGGAAGGTGTGGGGCAACGAGGTGATGCTGATGCAGTTCAAGCTGCTGGACATCTACCTCGGGAGCCTGTTCCCGCAGATGGACGCCGCCCGGAAGCGGGCCGCCTCGGACGGGCGCCTCTCCGTCTTCATGAACCTGGACCAGTGGGACGGCTTCCCGGCCGAGCGGACCCGGCTGCTGACCGCGTTCCGGGACGTCGCCAACCTCGTCACGATCACCGGCGACCTGCACTCGTTCGGCGCCGGCTACCTGCGGCCCGACTTCGACGACCCGTCCCAGGACCCGGTAGGAGTGGCGCTGCTGGGCGGCTCGGTGACCTCGTCCAACTTCGTCGAGATGGCGACGCTCGGGCAGGGCGGGCTGATCGTCCCGCCGGAGACGGAGCTGACGTGGGCGCTGCGCGGCAGCAACCCGCACCTCGCCTACTTCAACTCGGCGGCGCACGGCTACGTGGTCATGGACGTCGCACCGGCCGGGATCACGGCGACGATGAAGGCGGTCCGGTCGATCCGCACGCCCGAGACGCCGGAGCTCCTCACGCTGCGCACGTTCCGGCTCGGCGAGGGCCGCCCGAGCCTGTCCACGGTCGACCGCGGGACGCGGCGACTGCACAACGCCGGGCGTTGAATTCTTCACTGTCCTTCCGCCCCGCCCTGTGAAAAGGTTCGATTTTGATCAAGGGTGCGGCGCGGGCGCGGGAGGGCGTGCGGGGTGTCCACTGAGGAACTGAAGCCGCTCCGGGCGGGGGATCCCGCGAGGATCGGCGCGTACCGGCTGCTGGCGCGGCTCGGCGCCGGCGGGATGGGCCGGGTCTACCTCGGCCGCTCGAAGGGCGGCCGGCCGGTCGCCGTCAAGGTCATCCACCCGCATCTCGCCGAGGACCCGCGGTTCGCGGGGCGGTTCGAGAAGGAGGTCGCGGCGGCGCGCCGCGTCGGCGGCTTCCACACCGCCCAGGTCGTGGACGCCGACACCGCCGCCGACCCGCCGTGGCTGGTGACCGAGTACATCGCCGGGCCATCGCTCCAGCAGGCCGTCGACGCCCACGGCGCGCTGCCCGAGCGGTCGGTCGCCGCGCTCGGCGCGGGCCTGGCCGAGGGACTCGCGGCGATCCACGGGAGCGGCGTCGTCCACCGCGACCTCAAGCCCGGCAACGTGCTGCTCGCCGGGGACGGGCCGCGCATCATCGACTTCGGCATCGCCCGCGCGCTGGACGGCACCTCGCAGACCACCCGGACCAGCGTGGCCGGAACGCCCGGGTTCATGTCCCCCGAGCAGTTCCGGGGCCGCGAGGTCGGCCCGGCCGCCGACGTGTTCTGCCTGGCCTCCGTGCTGGCCTACGCCGTCACCGGCCGCGGCCCGTTCGGCGAGGGGCCGATCGAGGCGCTCGGCTACCGCGTCGTCAACGAGGAACCGGACCTGACCGGCGTACCGGCGTCGCTGCATCCACTGATCGCGGCGGGCCTGTCGAAGGACCCGGGCGAGCGGCCCGGCCTGGACGAGTTCCTCGACCGCTGCTCCGCGCTCGCCGAGGGCGGCGGCGGGGGCGAGGGGCCGCCGCTGCCGCCGGACGTGGACACGATGATCGCCACCCGGGTGCTGGAGACGGAGGCGTACACCGCCGCGGCGAAGGCCACCCGGGAGAAGCCTCCGAAACCCAAGCCGTCCAAGCCGAAGTCGTCCTCCAAGCCGAAGTCCTCCGGTTCGCAGGGCGCGGCGAGACCGAAGCCGAAGGCGAAGAAGGCGCCGCCGCCCCCGCCGCCGCCGCCCAAGGCTCCGGCTCCCAAGCCGCCCGCCGCCAAGCCGTCGCAGTCCGACACGAACGCCGGCGTGGCCGTCGTGGTGGGCGTCCTGCTGCTCATCGCCGGCGTCTGGTTCGTCAACGAGCGGGAGAAGGCGAACTCGTCCGGGTCCGGCTCGCCCCGGACGACCTCGTCCCGGACGTCCGGGATCGGCGACCGGGACGGTGCCGGTGACTCGGGCGGCGGCCTCACGCGGCGCACGCCGACGCCCGACCCCACGCGCGAGGCGTTCGAGGACATCTCGGCGGGCGACTGCCTGGACGCGTACAAGGACCCCTACGACGCCACCGAGTGGAGCAGGAGCATGCCGAACGCGGTCGACTGCGACCGGTCGGACGCGTACCTGCGGGTCACGCGGGTGGGGGACGAGATGGGCGACTGCGATCCCGAGCCGCTGGACGCGGAGTCGCGGTGGAGCCACATCCGCGGTGAACGGATCTACCTGTGCGTGGAGCGGCGGCTGCGCGTCGGCGAGTGCTTCCTGGCCATGAAGAGCGAGAACGAGGGGCGGATCTCGGTCAACAACCACGGCCTGATGACCTCGTGGGGGTGCGGCAAGAGCACCGTGCCGAAGAAGTTCGACTACATCATGCGGGTCACCGCGATCACTGGCGGCGACTGCCCGTCCGGGTCCCGTACGTGGGACTTCCGCGGCGGCAACCTGTGCGCGCGGGTGGCCTGACCGCGACCCCACTGAACCGGATTCGGTCAGCGTTCGGTTACCTTGATCCCCAGGTGCCCCACACCCGGAGGAGAGCATGCCCCAGCTCGACCTGGCGACCCTGCACGAGGCCGTCGCGGCGGCCGTCCCGGACCGCGAGTGCCTCATCTGGCGCGACCGCAGGCTCACCTGGCGCGACGTCACCGACCGCACCCGCCGGCTGGCCCGCGTCCTGCACGAGCACGGCCTGGGCGTCCGGGACGCGGCGGCCGAGCCGTGGGAGTCCCCGCACGACCATCTGGCGCTCTACCTGCACAACTGCCCTGAATACCTGGAGGGGCTGCTGGGCGCGCACAAGGCGCGGGTGGCGCCGTTCAACGTCAACTACCGGTACGTGGACGACGAGCTGGCGCAGATCTTCGGGGACGCCCGACCGCGCGCGATCCTCTTCCACGCGACGTTCGCCGGGACGATCGGGCGCGTCGCCGAACGGCTCGACCCGGCGCCGCTGCTCATCCAGGTCGCCGACGACTCCGGCAACGACCTGCTGCCCGGCGCGCTCGACTACGAGAAGGCGCTGGCCGCCGCCTCCCCCGAACCGCTGGACGGCGTCGTCCCCGACGCGGGCGACCTGCACATCCTCTACACCGGCGGCACGACCGGCCTGCCCAAGGGCGTGCTGTGGCGGATCGGCGACCTGATGCTCGGCCCGCTCGGCCTCCGCGACCGCGAGCACCGGCCGATCACCGATCTGGAGACGGCGGTCGCGCGGGCCGTGCGGTCGGACGCGCGGGTGCTGGTCGGCCCGCCGATGATGCACGGCGCGGGCACCTGGTCGGCGCTCGGCGGCTGGCTCGGCGGCGCCTGCGTGATCCTCCCGGCCCGCGGCGACGGGCTGGACGCCGACGACCTGCTGGCCACCGCCGCCCGCGAGCGCGCCACCCGGATGCCGCTGGTCGGGGACGCGTTCGCCCGCCCGCTCGCGGACGCCGTCGAGCGCGGCGCGTACGACCTGTCCGCGATGCGCTCGATGGTCAACTCGGCCGCGGCCATCGACCCCGGCGTCGCCGCCCGGCTGCTCGCCGGGATGCCGAACGCGCGCGGCATCGTGGACGTCCTCGGCTCCTCCGAGTCGGGGTTCTCGGTCACCCGGCGCGGGAACGACACCGGCCCGTTCGTGCCGCAGCCCGACTCGGCCGTCCTCAGCGCGGACCGCACCCGCCGGCTGGAGCCCGGCGAGGACGAGATGGGCTGGCTGGCCAAGGGCGGCTCCATCCCGCTCGGCTACCTGAACGACCGCGAGCGGACGACCGCCACGTTCATCACCCTGGACGGCGTGCGGATGGTCGTCCCCGGCGACCGCGCGAAGCTGCTCGCGGACGGCACCGTCGAGGTGCACGGCCGCGAGTCGACCACCATCAACACCGGCGGCGAGAAGGTGTTCGCCGAGGAGGTCGAGGCCGTCCTGCGGGCCGTCCCCGGGGTGACGGACGCGCTGGTCCTCGGCCGCCCCAGCGAGCGCTGGGGCACCGAGATCGTGGCGGTGCTGGGCCCGGCCGCGGCGCCCTCCGACGAGGATCTGCGCGCCGCGTGCGCGGAGCGGCTGGCCCGCTACAAGATCCCCAAGGCGTTCGTGCGCACGGACGGCTCGCTGCGGCTGCCCAACGGCAAGGCCGACTACGCCGCCGCCCGCGCGCTGGTCACGGCCGCCTGACACGGGAGATAGTGACCGGATGCCGGACGCCATCAAGCCGCCCACCCTCGCCGCCCTGCTCGCCGACCTGGCCGCCGAGGGCGACGCGCTCGACGCCCTGGTCGCGCCGCTCGCCGACTGGACCGTGCCGACGCCCGCCGAGGGCTGGACGGTCGCGCACCAGATCGCCCACCTCGCCTGGACCGACCGGCAGGCCGTCGTGGCCGCCACCGACCCCGGCGCGTTCGCCCGAGTCCTCGCCCTCGCCCTGGAGAAGGGCGACCGCCTGGTCGACGAGGGCGCGGCCGAGGGCGCCAGGGAGGCGCCCGCCGGCCTGCTGGAACGCTGGCGTACGAGCCGCCGCGAGATGGTGGAGGCGCTCGCGGCGGTCCCCGCGGGCACCCGCCTCCCGTGGTTCGGCCCGCCGATGAGCGCCGCGTCGATGGCGACCGCCCGCCTGATGGAGACGTGGGCCCACGGCCAGGACGTCGCCGACGCGCTCGGCGCCGCGCGGGAGCCGACCGCGCGGCTCCGCCATGTCGCGCACATCGGCGTGCGGGCCCGCGACTTCGCGTACCGCAACCGCGGCCTGGAGCCGCCCGCGGCCCAGTTCCGGGTGGCGCTCACCGGCCCGTCCGGCGAGGAGTGGACGTGGGGGCCCGAGGACGCGGACCAGACGGTCACCGGGCCCGCGCTGGACTTCTGCCTCCTGGCCACCCAGCGCCGCCACCGCGCCGACCTGGCCGTCGTCGCGGACGGCCCGGACGCCGACCGCTGGCTGGACGTCGCCCAGGCGTTCGCCGGTCCCTCCGGCCCCGGCCGCGCCCCCGCCGGGTGACGGCGGCGAGAGGTTGACCACTGTTTGCCGGGGCGGGCGTTCGAACCGGATGATCCCGGACATGCCAGGGGCATGACCTACCTCATCGCGTTCGACGGGTCCGACGACGCCCGGGCCGCCATCGCCTACACCGGCGCGCGGCTGCGGCCCGAGCCCACCGTCGTCCTCACGGTCTGGGAGCCGCTCCTCAGCCAGCTGGCCTGGGCGCCGCTCGCCGCCGGCGGACCCGTCCCCGTCCAGCAGCACGACGAGCAGTGGGAGGAGGAGCGGCAGGCCGAGCGCGTCGCCCAGGAGGGCGCCGAACTCGCGGCCGCCGCCGGCCTGCCCGGCGCGCGCCCCGTCGCCGGCCGCGGCACCGGGCCCGTCTGGTCCACGATCGTGGACCATGCCGCCGAGCTGGACGCGGCCCTGATCGTCGTCGGCTCGCGCGGGCTGTCCCGGGTGAAGTCGGTGCTGCTCGGCAGCGTGTCCGACCGCGTCCTGCACCACGCGGGGCGGCCCACGCTGATCGTCCCGCCGGCGGACCGGACGGGTTAGCGGACCGGCCGAGCAGGCCGGCCGCACGGGGTCAGGCCGCCGCCGCGGCCCGCTCGAACGCCGCGTACACGTCCTCGCCGAACAGCACGAAGCGCGCCTCGGCCACCTTCGTGGGGGTGGCGCGTACCGTCCCGACCGCGATCCGCGCCGCGTCGTCCACCGGCCACCCGTAGACGCCGGCCGACACCGCGGGGAACGCCACCGACGCCGCCCCCAGCTCGTCGGCGACCCGCAGCGCCTCCCGGTAGCAGGACGCCAGCTTGCCGGACCGGTCCTCGGACGCCGAGTAGACCGGCCCGACCGTGTGGATCACCCACCGCGCCGGCAGCCGCCCCGCCGTCGTCGCCACCGCCTGACCGGTCGGCAGCCCGCCGCCGTAGTGGGACGCGCGCAGTTTGCGGCACTCGTCCAGGATCTCCGGCCCGCCCGCCCGGTGGATCGCGCCGTCGACCCCTCCCCCGCCGAGGAGGGAGGAGTTGGCGGCGTTCACCACCGCGTCGACGCTCTGCCGGGTGATGTCGCCCTGAACGAGGGTGATGCGCATGGCACCGAGCCTAGGGCCTCAGTCGTCGTCGCCCTCGCCGTCCCGGTCGTCGTCGTCGGCGTCGTCGCTCTGGTCGTCGTTGTCGTCGTCGGCGTCGGCCGTGTTGGCGGTGACCTTGCCGGTGGCGGTGTCGATCCTGAGGTCGCGCTCGGTGCCGTCGGCGCCGGTCAGCTCGACCTCCCAGGACCTGCCGTCGTCGTCCAGGTCGACCGAGGTGACGGTGCCCTTGGCGGTCCGGAGGGCGGTGCGGGCGGCCTGGACGGCGTCGATCTTGGCGGCGTTCAGGCGGCGGGCGTCGTCCCGGTCGTCGGAGCCGTCCCGGTCGTCGCGGTCGTCGTCCTGCCGGTTGGTCGCCACGGTGCCGGTGTTGGCGTCAACGACCTCGTCGCGGAAGGTGTTGCCGGAGAGGACGTCGACGTCCCAGGTCCGCTTGCCGGCGTCGTCGTCGTCCAGCTCGATCGACTCGATCCGGCCGCCGGGGACGGCCTTGAGCGCGGCCGCGGCCGCCTGCTCGGCGGTGATCTTGACGTCGGTGACGCGGCGGTCGCCGCGCTCGCCGTCGTCCTCGGCGGCCAGGGCGGTCGCGGCGCCCCCGGCGGCCAGGACGCTCGCGGCGGCGACGGTGACAAGGATCTTCTTCATCGTTTCCTCCCGTGGTACGGCGGGCGTCTCGGTCCCTCCCGCCGACGGACACCACGGTGCCGGACGATCCTGAGGCGAACCTGAAGCCACCTGAAGCCTTCTTCAGGTGCGGTTTGGCAGGCTGGGCGCATGCGCCTGCTGATCGTCGAGGACGAGAGACGCCTGGCCACGTCGCTGGCCGGCGGCCTGGCCGCCGAGGGGTTCGCGGTCGAGGTCGCGCACGACGGCCTCACCGGGCTGCGGCGCGCGCTGGACCACCCGTTCGACCTCGTCGTGCTGGACATCATGCTGCCCGGGATGAACGGGTACCGGGTGTGCGCCGAGCTGCGCGCGGCCGGGGTGGAGACGCCGATCCTGATGCTGACCGCCAAGGACGGCGAGTACGACGAGGCCGAGGGCCTCGACACCGGCGCCGACGACTACCTGACCAAGCCGTTCTCGTACGTCGTGCTGCTGGCCAGGGTCCGGGCGCTGCTGCGCCGGCGCGAGCGGGCCGGCGGCGCACCGGCGATCACGGTGGGCGACCTGACCGTCGATCCGGCGTCCCGGCGGGCGCTGCGCGGCGACGTGGAGGTCGAGCTGACCGCCAAGGAGTTCGCGGTGCTGGAGCATCTGGCGGTCAACGCGGGGCAGGTGGTGTCCAAGACGCAGATCATGGAGCACGTCTGGGACTTCGCGTACGACGGCGACCCCAACATCGTCGAGGTGTACGTGAGCGCGCTGCGCCGCAAGCTGGACGCCCCGTTCGGGCGGCGCTCCATCCAGACGGTGCGGGGCGCCGGCTACCGGCTGGACGCGGGAGGGGGCTGAGTGCGCTCCGTACGGGCCAGGACGACCCTCGGCGCGACGGCGGTCGTCGCGGGCGCGCTCGTCGCGATCGGGCTGGCCGTGGTGCTGCTGCTGCGCTCCGATCTGGCCGGGCGGACCGACCTCCAGGCCGAGGTGACGGCGCGCGAGATCGCCGCGCAGATCGCGGGCGGCACCGCGCCCGCGCGGCTGGACCTGCCGGACGCCGACGAGCACCCGGTGCAGGTCGTGGACGCGGCGGGCCGGGTCCGGGCGGCCGACGACGACCTGCGCTCGGTCGGCGGCTTCACCGTGCGGCCGGCCCCGCGGGGCGCGGCCCCGGCCGGGGAGAGCGAGGACGGCGAGGACGACGACGATGACGACGGCGGGCCGCCGCCGAGCGGGCAGGTGTCCACGGACGCGGAGTTCGTGACGGGCACGGCGACGGTCGAGGGCGGGCGCGGCGACTACCGGTTCGCGGTCGTGCGGGCGTCCACGCCGGACGGCGAGACGTTCGCCGTGTACGCGGGGACGAGCCTGGCCACGACCCGGCAGGCAGTCGGCACGGTGGTGCGGGCGATGCTGGTCGGGCTGCCGGTCCTGCTGGTCGTCGTCGCGGGCGTGACGTGGCTGGTCACGCGGCGGGCGCTGCGGCCGGTGGAGGCGATCCGGGCGGAGCTGGCGGCGATCACCTCGTCCGGCGATCTGACCCGCCGCGTCCCGGTGCCGGGCTCGCGGGACGAGGTGGCGGGGCTCGCGGCGACGACGAACGCGACGCTGGCGGCGCTGGAGGAGTCGGTGGCGCGGCAGCGCGGGTTCGTCGCGGACGCCTCGCACGAGCTGCGCAGCCCGATCGCCTCGCTGCGCACGCAGCTGGAGGTCGCCGCCGCGCATCCCGAGCTGCTGGATCTGGACGGGGCCGTGGACGACGTGGTCCGGCTCCAGCACCTGGCCGCCGATCTGCTGCTGCTGGCCCGGCTGGACGCGGGCGACCGGCCGCCGGAGGCGTCCCCGGTCGAGCTGGCCGATCTGGTCCGGGACGAGACGGCGCGGCGCGAGGCGGCGGCCGGCGGCGAACGCGGCGGCGAGGGCAAGGGCGGTGACGGGGGCGGCAGGGTCACGTTCCGTACAGATGTGGACGCATCACCACTTGTCGCCGGACCGCGCGGGCGGATCGAACGCGTGCTCGGCAACCTTCTGGACAACGCGCGGCGGCATGCAGACACTGTTGTTCTCGTCACACTCCGCGAGCGCGGGGGTGAAGCGGTCCTGACGGTCGCGGACGACGGGCCGGGGGTACCGGCCGCCGAAAGGGAGCGGATCTTCGAGCGTTTCGTCCGGCTCGACGACGCCCGCGCGCGCGACGAGGGCGGCGCCGGACTGGGCCTGGCCATCGCCCGTGACCTGGTGAAGGCGCAAGGCGGTACGCTCGCGGTGGGTGAGGCCCCGGCAGGGGGAGCGCTGTTCGAGGTGCGGCTGCCCGTCCGCGGGGCCACGGATTCCCGGCGGACCGAAAATACGTGACCGTCCGTGCTCCATTGGAATCCACGGGTGGATGGCGGAACACTGGTCCCGGTGTGACCTGGGGCGGGAGTCTGCCTAAGCTGCCACCGGGACGACCACAATGGTGCGCATATCGTGGAGGTACCCCCCTTGAAGATTCTCGTCGCCGGCGCGACCGGTGTCGTGGGACGCCGGCTGGTCCCGATGCTCGTCCAGGCGGGCCACGAGGTCGCCGGCACCACCCGCCGCCCGGAGCGCGCCGAGTCGCTGTCCGATCTGGGCGCCGCGCCCGTCGTCCTCGACGTCCTGGACGCCGGGGCGGTGCGCGAGGCGGTACTCGCCGAGCGCCCGGACGCGATCATCCACCAGCTGACCGACCTCGCCGACGAGGACTTCGACGCCAATTCGCACCTGCGGATCGTCGGCACCCGCAACCTGGTGAAGGCGGCCCGCGAGGCGGGCGTCGAGCAGATGATCGCGCAGAGCATCGCCTGGCTGTACGTGCCCGGCGAGCGCCCCGCGGTGGAGAACGACCCGCTCGACCCGGCGCTGCCGCCGTCCAAGGGCGTGCTGGCGCTGGAGGAGGCGGTCGCGACGATGCCGCACGGCGTCGTGCTGCGCTATGGAGCGCTCTACGGCCCCGGCACCTGGTACGCCCCGGACGGCGCGATCGCGCAGCGGGTGCGCGCCGGCAACCTGCGGCCCTCGCCCGCGTGGACGTCGTTCGTGCACGCCGACGACGCGGCGGCCGCGGCGCTGGCGGCGCTGGAGTGGCCGGCCGGCGCGGTCAACATCGTCGACGACGAGCCCGCGACCACCGCCGACTGGCTGCCGGTCTACAGCGCGGCGCTGGGCGCGCCCCTTCCGGGCACGGCGCGGCACGCCGCCGCGACCGGCCGCCCGGTATCCAACGCCAAGGCCCTCAGCCTCGGCTGGAAGCCGACGGTCCCGTCGTGGCGGACCGGCTTCGCCGACATGGACTGAGACTCAGGAGAACTGGAAGGACCGCTTCGACAGGCCGTACCAGTAGCCGTCGATGACCGAGCGGCGCTCGCCCTCGCCGGCGGCGCCGAGCGCCACGAACAGCGGCGCGAAGTGCTCGGTGCGCGGGTGCGCGATGCGCGCGGCGGGCGCCTTGGCGCGGAAGTCGAGCAGCGCGTCGGTGTCCCCGGAGCGGACGGCGCGGTCGGTCCAGTCGTCGAACTCCGCCGACCAGGCCGGCGGCGGGGCGCCGGGGCCCGGCCGCATCTCGCGCAGGTTGTGGGTGGTGAAGCCGCTGCCGACGACGAGCACGCCCTGGTCGCGGAGCGGGGCGAGGCGGCGTCCCAGCTCGTACAGCCGCGCGGGGTCCAGGGTGGGCATCGACAGCTGCAGGACGGGGACGTCGGCGTCCGGGTACATCTCCACGAGCGGGACGTACGCGCCGTGGTCGAGCCCGCGCTCCTCGTCCTGGTGCAGTCCCGGGACGAGCCCGCGCAGGTCGGCGGCCAGTCCGGGCGCGCCGGGGGCCTCGTACCGGACGTCGTAGTAGCGCTGTTCGAAACCCCAGAAGTCGTAGACGAGCGGCACGGTACGGGTCGCGCCGATGCTGACCGGCGCCTCCTCCCAGTGCGCCGACACCATGAGGACGGCCTCCGGCCTGGGGAGTTCCGCCGACCAGCGCGCCAGCTCCGCGGTCCACTCGGGGTCGTCGGCCAGCGGCGGGGCGCCGTGGCTGAGGTAGAGCACGGGCATGCGGCTCATCGGGGCCTCCAATAGTTGAACTCTCAACTGCCAATCATACTTGAGTGTTCAAATATTGACTAGACTGTCTCCATGAGCGAGCCCCGCTGGCTGGACGAGGACGAGCAGCAGACCTGGCGCGCGTTCCTGTGGACCTCCCGGCTGCTGAACGAGGCGCTGGACCGCCAGCTCCAGCGCGATTCGGGCATGCCGCACACGTACTACATGATCCTGGCCATGCTGTCGGAGGCGCCGGGCCGCGCGATGACGATGACCGCGCTGGCCGCCGAGGTCCGCTCCTCCCCCAGCCGCCTCTCGCACGCCGTCGCCCGGCTGGAGGAGTCCGGCTGGGTACGGCGGACCAAGCCGCCGGACGACCGCCGCACCACGATCGCGGAGCTGACCGACAAGGGCTTCGACGTGCTGGCCGAGGCCGCCCCCGGGCACGTCGAGGAGGTCCGCCGCCACCTGTTCGACCCGCTCACCCGCGAGCAGGCGCTCCGGCTCCGCGAGACGCTCCGCACCCTGCTCGGCAACCTCGACCCCGACGGCCGCGGGCCCGACATCTTCGGGCCGTCCTCATGACCGGATGACGACCTCCCGGGACGCCTCCGGATAGGCCGCCGCCAGCAGCCGCTCGCCCTCCTCCGCCAGGGCGGCGCGCTCCGCCCCGGTCACCGGCGCGAACAGGTCCACGCCGAGCGTCGCCGCCTCGCGCCTGTGCTCCATCTTCCACATGCCCCGCACGAAGCCATCGACGAGGACGGTCGCGCGGATGATCCCGTTCACCGTGAAGATCCGCTTGCGGTCCTCCTCGGTCACAATGCGCGCCCGGTCGGCGTGCGACAGCGTCAGGTTGTCGAACTCCGGGACGTACCGGACGGGCGCCGGCGTCTCCGGGTCGGGGCGCGGGGCGTCCGGCAGGTCGTACAGCGTCCGGCCGTTCTCGTCGGCGAACGCGGCGAGCCCGCCGCCGAGCCGCTCGACGACCTCGCCGAGGCGCGTCAGGCCCGACCAGTGCTGCACGTCCTGGACGGTCGCCGGCCCGAACGCCGCCAGGTACCGGCGTACCAGGTCCTCGATCGACGGCGCGGCGTCCAGGTCCCGGCCCAGCCACGTCCGCAGCGTCGTGTGCCGGGCGACGCCGCTCCGGCCCCAGACGCCGCGCGGCGGCACCTGCACCAGCGGCAACCCGGCGCGCACCGCCCAGGCCAGCAGCGCGGCGTCCCCGTCCGGCCACCTCCCGGCCAGGTGGGCGCGCAGTTCCTTGTCCGTGCGCGGCTCCTCCTCGAAGAACGCCCGCGCCACGTCCCGGACGGCCGCCAGGTCGACCCCGGCCGGCCCCGCGCCCTGCGGGCCCGCCACGTACCGGTCGAGGACCGGCTGCGTCAGCGGGCGGATCGCCACCGCGTCGCGCGCGCTGACCAGGTGGAGCGTGCCGCGCATCAGCACCATCCGCAGCGCGCGCCGCTCTCGCACCAGGTCCGCCAGCTCCTCGAACCCGAAGCCCTCCAGCCGGCTCCACAGCCCCACGTACGGCGGGTTCGGCGCCTGCGCCTGCATGCCCACCAGATGCTCGATCGCGTCCAGGGCGGGCATCGCGTGCCGCCTCAGCAGCAGCTGCCGTTCGAGAAGGGCGCGGTTGAGCGCCCTCTTTCCGAGGACCTCAGCCGTCATGGCGACTCCGCCGCACGTTGATCACCGTCCCATCATCGCCTTTCCCGCACGCCAGGAGAAACGGACCATGCCGGACATGAGCGCCGTGGACTTCGGCCTGTTCGCCGGCCGCGGCCTGGCCGCCGCGGTCCTGGGCCCGGCGCACGAGCAGGCCCTCCTCCGTCCGGAGTACGGAACCTCCACCTCCAGACGGTTACGCAGAGCATGGAACCGGCTCCACACTGTAACTATTCCCGGCGGCGCCGCCACTGGGGAGGCCACGAAAGGACGATCATGCGACGCTCATCCCACCTCCGCTGCCTCGCCGCCGTCGCAATGGCGACCGCACTGACGGCCGGCGCCACCGCCACCGCCGCGCAGGCCGCGGCGGGCCCGCCGCCCGGCCAGGGCGGGCACGACTTCGCCTACGCCGGCGTCATCATCTGGGCCGAGCCGCGCGCCGGCTCCACGCAGACCGGAAGGGGCTATCCCGGCCAGGGGTGGCGCACCGACCGCGTCGAGCAGCACGCCGAGTACCAGTGCGAGACCCACTCCACCGACTGGTGGCACTACGGCCGCAACCTCGCGACCGGTGTCGTCGGCTGGGTACCCGGCTGCAACCTCATCCAACTCTGACGTGTCACGGACCGGGGCCCGCAACCCGGTCCACCCCTCACCCTCACGAGCACTTGACGGACGCATCGGCACGCCTCAGTATGAACATATGTTCATGAACACGTGTTCATGACGTTGAAGGGAGATGGGCGTGGGCGTGAATCAGGGACAGGTGGATGCCTGGAACGGGTACGAGGGGCGGCACTGGGCCGAGCACTTCGAGCGGTACGACGCCGTCAACAGCGGCTTCAACGGGTTCGTGCTCGATGGCGCGGGGATCGGCGCCAAGGACCGGGTGCTCGACATCGGGTGCGGGAACGGGCAGTTGACGCGGCTCGCGGCGGGGCTCGGGCGGGAGGCGGTGGGGGTCGATCTCTCGGCGCCGATGCTGGGCCGGGCGCGGGAGCGGGCCGCGGCGGAGGGGGTCGCGAACGTCGACTTCCGGCAGGGGGACGTGCAGGTGCATCCGTTCCGGGAGGGCGAGTTCGACGTGGCCCTCAGCCGGTTCGGGGTGATGTTCTTCGAGGATCCGGTGGCGGCGTTCTCGAACGTCCACCGGGCGCTCGCGGACGGCGGGCGGCTGAGCTTCGCGTGCCTGACCCGGCTCGCCGGGACGGATCTCGGGGCGGTGTTCGCGAAGATGGACGAGGTCCTGCCGCCGGTGACCGGGCCCGAGGGCACCGGGCCCACGTCGTTCTCCGACCCGGAGCGGATCGAGGAGGTGCTGACCGCGGCCGGGTTCCGCGGGGTCGAGTGCACGTGGGTGGAGGCCGAGCAGGTCTGGGGGCGCGACCTCGCGGACGCGGCCGGGTTCCTCGGCGGCTGGGGGCCGGTCGAGTACCACCTGCGGCTGGCCGGGCCGGAGAAGGCGGCGCTGGCGCGCGAGGCGCTGGCCGAGGGGCTGCGGCCGCTGGAGCGGGACGGTGCCGTACGGGCGAGGGGGACGGCGTGGCTGGTCACCGCACGGCGCTGAGGCGGGTCGTGGTCCTCGGCGGGTACGGGGCCGTCGGCCGGGAGGCCGCGGAGGCGCTGCGGGAGCGGGTCCCCGAGGTGGTCGTGGCCGGACGGGATCTCGCAAAGGCGCGGGGCGTGCCGGGCGCCGTCCCGATGCGGGTGGATCTGCGCGGCGACCTGGACGAGGCCCTGGCGGGCGCGGACGCCGTGGTGATGTGCGTCGACCAGGGGAACGCGCGGGTGGCGCGGGCCTGCTTCGAGCGCGGCGTCCACTACGTCGACGTGACGGCGTCGTACGGGGTCGTCCGCGAGATCGAGGCGCTGGACGCCGGGGCCGCGACGGGCGTGCTGAGCGTGGGCCTCGCCCCGGGCGTGACGAACCTGCTGGCGCGGCTGTGCGGCGGGAGCCGGGCCGACAT
Organism: Actinomadura sp. 21ATH; assembly: GCF_041951345.1. NCBI lineage: Bacteria > Bacillati > Actinomycetota > Actinomycetes > Streptosporangiales > Thermomonosporaceae > Actinomadura > Actinomadura sp. 21ATH. The sequence goes on from NZ_JBGNUR010000009.1 coordinate 100,381, forward strand.
CGGGGTGCTGCTCGGTTCCGGTGAGCGGCACGGGGTCGCGGCGGTCGAGTGGACGCTGGACGCGCTGGCCGAGGTCGGCCCGGGGTGGACGATGCGTTTCCCGGAGCCGTACGGCCGGCGGGCGGTGCGCGGGTTCCCGTTCTCCGACCAGCACACGCTGCCGCGCACGGGCGGCTTCGAGCGGGTGCGGACGGGCCTGTGCCTGGACTCGCGGGCGCTGACCGGGCTGCTCACCGGGCCGGTGTCGCACCTGGTACGGCACCCGCGCGGCCGCGCGCTCGTGCTGGCCGTGCTGAGCAGGGTCCATGCCGGAGGCGAGGGCTTCGCGGTGACGGTCTCCTCGGACCGGGGGGCGGCGTCGTTCGCGGGGAGGCGGCAGAGCCGGGCGTCGGGGCTGGCGGCGGCGCTGGCGGTACGGGAGCTGGCCGGGATGCCGCCGGGCGTCCACCATCTCGACGAGGTGGTGGAGCCGGCGCGGTTCCTGCGCGAGCTGGCCTCCTACGGGTTCGCGTTCGGCGAATACGATGCGGGGTGATGTCACCGAGACGAGCCGCGGTGCTGCGCGACGGCGGGGAACGCAGCCTGCGCGAGCACCTGATCGCCACCGCCGAGCGCCTGATCTCCGAGCGCGGCACGGCGGGCCTGACCGTGCGCGCGATCGCGCGGGAGGCGGGGGTCGCCGACGGGGTGCTGTACAACCACTTCGCCGACAAGGAGGAACTACTCGCGCACGCGCTCAAGGCGCACGTGCGGACGGTGGAGCGGGGCCTGGTCGCGCTGCCGGAGCCGGGCGCCGGCACGGTGGCGGAGAACCTGCGCACCCACATCCGGTACGGGCTGGCCATGCACAAGGGGATCCTGCCGGCGATGGCGGGGCTGATCGGCCGGCCGGAGGTCCTCGCCCGGTTCGCGGACGCCGGCGAGCCGGGCGAGGACTGGCGCGACCGCCTGCTCGGCTACCTGGCGGCGGAACGGGAGCTGGGCCGGATCGCGCCCGGTGCGCGGGTGGAGCCGGCCGCCTCGATGATCGTCGGGGTGTGCCACGAGGCCGTGCTGGCGCTGCTGTTCGGCGGGTCGCCGCCGGAGCCCGACGTGGACGGCCTGGTCGCCACCCTGCTGGACGGCCTCAGCCCCTAGCCGCGGCCCTCACCCCATGGCCATGGCGGCGCGGACCTCCGCGAGCGTGCGGCCGGCGACCTCGTTGGCGCGCTCGTTGCCCCGGTCCAGGACGCGGCGCAGCTCGCCGCGGTCGAGCCCGGCGCGGCGGGCGCGGATGGGGCGCAGGAACTCGTTCACCGAGTCGACGACGGTCTTCTTGAGCGCGGCGGCGCCGCCGGAGCCGATCTCGGCGGCCACCGCGTGCGGGTCGCGGTCCTGGCAGAGGGCCGCGATCCGCACCAGGTTGGACACCTCGGGGCGGGTCTCGGGCTCGTAGGTGATCTCCCGCTCGGCGTCGGTCTTCGCGCGCTTGACCAGCCGGGCGACCTCGTCCGGGCCGGCCGAGAGGGCGATGGCGTTGCCGCGGCTCTTGCTCATCTTCCGGCCGTCGGTGCCGAGGAGGAGCGGCGCGTCCGAGAGCAGGGCGTCCGGTACGGGGAACACGGGCCCGTACCGCTCGTTGAAGCGGCGCGCGACCAGCCGGGCGATCTCCTGGTGCGGCAGTTGGTCGCGGCCGACGGGGACGAGGTCGGCCTTGCAGAAGAGGATGTCGGCCGCCTGGTGGACGGGGTAGGTGAACATCAGCCCGCTGACGGTCGCCTGCCCGGACACGCTGATCTCGTCCTTCACCGTGGGGTTGCGGCGCAGCTCGCCGACCGAGACGAGGGACAGGAACGGCAGCATGAGCTGGTTGAGCGCGGGCACGGCGGAGTGCCGGAAGATCGTGGCGCGGTCGGGGTCGATGCCGACGGACAGGTAGTCGGCGACGAGTCCCTCGACGTGCTCGGGGAGGCGGTCGGCGACGTCCCGGTCGGTGAGGACCTGGTAGTCGGCGACCAGGACGAACAGGTCGCCGCCCTCGCGCTGGAGCCGGACGCGGTTGGCGAGGGTGCCGAAGTAGTGCCCCAGGTGCAGGGGTCCGGTGGGGCGGTCGCCGGTGAGGATCGTGCTGGTCTTCGTGCTGGGCAAGGTGCTCTCCTCAAGGTGGGGAGGGCGCCCGTCCAGGCGGTGCCGTTCTGCGCGGTGCAACGAGAAGGGCCGCCCGGAGGGACGGCCCTGGTGGTACGCGGGATGAGTGGCCGTCCTAGGACGGCCACCAGCCGAGGTACGCGTGTCGCTGCATGCCGGTCAGGATACCGAACGGCGGAGAGCGCGAAGAAGGGAAAGCGATAGATAATCCGTTAACGGACGAAAGTTGTAGGCTGGGGGCATGGCCACCGTCACTCCCACCCGCACCGAGCCGGACCTGTCCTTCCTGCTCGACCACACCAGCCACGTCCTCCGCACCCGGATGAGCGCGGCGCTCGCCGAGATCGGGCTGACCGCGCGCATGCACTGCGTGCTGGAGCACGCCCTGGAGGAGGAGCGCACCCAGATCCAGCTCGCCGAGATCGGCGGCATGGACAAGACGACCATGGTCGTGACCGTGGACGCGCTGGAGGCGGCCGGGTACGCCGAGCGCCGCCCGTCCAGCAAGGACCGCCGCGCGCGGATCATCGCGGTGACCGAGTCCGGTGCCGAGATCGCCGCGCGGAGCACGCGGATCGTCGACCGGGTGCACGAGGAGGTGCTGGGGGCGCTGCCCGAGGACGAGCGGGCGGTGTTCGTGCGCGCCCTGAACCGGCTGGCCGGCGGGCTGCTGGCCGAGCCGGTGGAGTGCCCGACCCCGGTCCGGCGGGCCCGCCAGCGCAGCCGCTGAACAAATAAATCCGCGACAGATAGTCTGCAACAAAACTATCTGCTACCGTCTCTCCTGTTGTCACTGAACGCACGGGAGCGACCATGCAGACCTCTTCCCCCTCTTCACCCTCTTCACCGGATTCGCCCGCACGCTCGCGCCGGCTCGCGCTGGGCGTGCTCGCCACCGGGACCCTGATGGTCATCCTGGACGGCAGCATCGTCACCGTGGCGATGCCCGCCATCCAGCAGGACCTCGGCTTCTCCCCCGCCGGCCTCAGCTGGGTCGTCAACGCCTACCTGATCGCGTTCGGCAGCCTGCTGCTGCTCGCCGGCCGGCTCGGCGACCTGCTGGGCCGCAAGCGGATGTTCGTCGCCGGCACGGCGGTCTTCACGCTGGCCTCGCTGCTGGCGGGGGCCGCCACCGACCCGGCCGTCCTGGTCGCCGCCCGCTTCCTCCAGGGCCTCGGGAGCGCGATGTCCTCGGCGGTCGGCCTCGGGATCCTGGTCACGCTGTTCACCGAGGCCCGCGAACGGGCCCGGGCCATCGCGATCTTCTCGTTCACCGGCGCCGCCGGGGCCTCCATCGGCCAGGTGCTCGGCGGCGTCCTCACCGACCTGCTGAACTGGCACTGGATCTTCTTCATCAACCTGCCGATCGGACTGGTCCTGGTGGCGGTCGCACTGCCCGCGCTGCCGTCCGACCGCGGCCTCGGCCTGTCGGCCGGCGCCGACGTCGCCGGTGCCGGGCTGGTCACCGCCGGGCTGATGCTCGGCATCTACACGATGGTCAAGGTCGAGGAGCACGGCTGGACGTCGGTGCGCACGCTCGGCCTCGGCGCGGTCGCGATCGCGCTGCTGGCCGCCTTCTTCGCCCGCCAGGCCACCGCCCGCGTCCCGCTGATGCCGCTGCGGATCCTGCGGTCGCGCGCCGTCGCCGGCGCCAACCTGGTGCAGATGCTGATGGTCGCCGCGCTGTTCTCGTTCCAGATCATCGTCGCCCTGTACATGCAGAAGGTGCTCGGGTACGGCGCGCTGGAGACCGGCCTGGCGATGCTCCCGGCGGCGGTGGTGATCGGCGCGGTGTCGCTCGGCGTCTCCACCCGGCTCATCGGCCGGTTCGGCGAGCGCACCGTCCTGCTGACCGGGATCGTGCTGCTCACCGTTCTGCTGGGGCTGCTCGCCCGCATCCCGGAGGACGCGGACTACGCCACCCGGCTGCTGCCGCTGATGTTCCTGGCCGCCGGCTTCGGCCTCGCCCTGCCCGCGCTGACCTCGCTCGGCATGTCGGGGGCCCGCGACGACGACGCCGGGCTCGCCTCCGGCGTCTTCAACACCACGCAGCAGGTCGGGATGGCGCTCGGCGTCGCGCTGCTGTCCACGCTCGCGGCCTCCCGGACGGCGGGCCTGCTGGACGAGGGCCGGACCGAGGCCGCCGCGCTGACCGGCGGCTATAACCTCGCCTTCGGAGTCGGCGCCGGGCTGCTGGCGGCGGCGTTCGTGATCGCGCTCCTCGTCGTACGGCGCCCCGCGACCCCGGCCCCGCCCCTCGCCCCGGCCGCCGCCGTCCCCGAGGCGCCCGCCGGCAAGACCCCTCTCGGTGCCTGAACCGACGCCCGAAGACCACTGGCACCTGCCTGAACACCGAACGCGAGGAGAATCCGATGACGGACACCGGCGAGCAGCAGCCCGGCCCCGAGATCCTGACCGACGCGGACGTGTCCGCCTTCCTGGGCGAGAACCTCTTCGGAGCGCTCGCGGCCGTCAAACGCAGCGGCCACCCGCACCTGTCCACGGTGCTCTACAAGTGGGACCCCGCCGAGCGGATCGTGCGCGTCTCGTCCACCAGGGACCGCCTCAAGGTGCGCCAGCTCCGCAACGACCCGCACGCCGCGCTCTACGTGACCTCCCGCGACCACACCAGGTACGCGGTGGTCGAGGGCACGGCCGAGGTGGCGGAGACGACCGAGCCGGGCGACGCCGCCGGCCTGGAGCTGCTGGCCATGACGCCGGGGTTCGAGGACGGCGCCGAACGGGAGGCGTACCTCAAGCAGCAGGTCGAGGAGGGCCGCGTCGTGATCAGGCTCCGGGCGGAACGCCTGTACGGGATGGGCCTGGATCTGCCTCCGGAGATGCAGGAGCTGTAGCGGGCCCCGCCCCGCCTCGCGCCGCGGCACCGGTGTCCACCGGCCGCGGCGCGAAGCCGTTCGCGAGCGCGATGACGACCACGACCAGCAGCGCCGGGACGAGGAAGACCGGCCGCATCCCGGCCGGCGCGAGCGCCCCGGCGATCGCGGCGCCCAGCACGAAGCCCACGTAGTTGAAGACGTTCAGCCGCGCCACCGCGACGCCCAGCCCGGTCGGGTCCACCTGGCCGGCCGCCGAGAACGCCACCGGCGCGACGACGCTGAGGCCGAGCCCGGCGACCGCGAACGCGGCGATCGCGGCGGCGGCGTTGGGCGCGGCCACCACGCCGATCATGCCGGCCAGGCCCACGATGCCGCCGAGGCGGACGACGAGCGCGCCGCCGTACCGGCGGACGCCCAGGTCGGCCGCGGCCCGGCTGGCGACCATGGCGATCTGGTACGCCACGTACCCGAGCGGCGCCGCGAAGTCGCTCGCGCCCAGCTCGTCCTCCAGGAACTTGGCGCTGTAGCTGGAGACGACGGAGTCGGCGAGGTAGAAGACCCCCATGGCGATGCCGACGATCAGCACCGGCCGCCAGGGGACGTGTTTCGCGGCGGCCTTGAGCTGCTCCGCGCTGGGCCCGGTGCCCTCCTCGTCCTTGCGGAAGAGCCGCGGGCCGGTGGCCAGCGAGATGATCGCGCCGAGGGCGGCGGGCACCGCGAACCCGGGCAGCAGGCCCAGGTCGAGCTTGTTGGCCAGCGCCACCCACAGGCCGCCGAGGATCCCCGCGACGCTCCACACGGCGTAGAAGCCGGTGAGCAGGCTCATCCCGTAGCGGCGCTCGGCGCTCACGGCCTGCGCGTTCATCCCGGCGTCCACGGCGCCGACGGACACCCCGAACAGCGCGACCGCGACGTACAGGGGGAGCAGGTTCCCGCCGGTGAGGCCGACCAGCGTCATCGCGGCGCACACGCCGGGCTGCGCGACCCGCAGGACGGGCCCGCTGCCGAAGCGGGCGAACAGCGACCCGGCCACCACGCTGCCGACCCCGGCGATCACCGGGACGAGCAGCAGCACCAGCGCGAGCGCGCCGTCGCTGAGGCGGTGCGCGTCCTGCACCTGCGGTACGCGCGTCACGAGCGAGGCGAAGCACAGCCCCTGGACCGCGAACGCGGCGTTCACCGAGAACCGTGCCCGGCGGTTCCGTACGGTCATCGACACGCGGCCCTCCTCAGGGTGGCTGGCGTGGAGGGCACTCTACGGCAGAACACAAAACTTATTCACGTTCGGTCGCCGTGAATTCCGCGGTGTTCCCGGAAACACGAAACGCCTGGGCCCGTCAGGCGGCCCAGGCGTCGGCTCCGTACTGAAGCGGCGGTACGGCGGCTAGTGCGGCAGCGCGTACAGCAGCAGCGGCACCCCGGCGATGACGGGGACCGCGACCATGGCGGCGAACCGGGCGGAACGCCCGACCGGCTCCGGCTCCAGCAGCCGGTTGACCCGGGCCATGACCGGGATGTGCCCGCCGTCGGCGTTGGCGACGCCGAGCGTGCCGGACGGCGCGGCGGCCGGGCGGGCGGCGGCGAACCGCAGCAGCGCGGTGGCCAGCTCGCGCGGCGGCCGGTGCCGGCGGGCACGGTCGTCGGCGGCCATCTCGATCAGCAGCTCGACCGCGTCCAGGCAGCGCCCCACCAGATGGATCTGCGGGAACACCTGGCGCAGCGAGGCGAACGGCAGCAGCACCAGGTCGTGCCGCTCGCGCGCGTGCGCCCGCTCGTGCGCCAGCACCGCGGCCAGCTCGGCGGGGTCGAGCAGCGCGAGCGTCCCGGCGCTCACGACCACCTTGGACGAGCGGACCCCGGGGACGCAGTAGGCGGCGGCCCCGGGGTGATCGAGTACGAGCGTGCCCCTGGGCACGGCCGAGTCGCTGCGCGATACGAGCGCGAGCAGCGCGCGATGGCGGCGGCGGGCCCGCACGACGCGGACGACCGCGTACCCGAGCATGGTCAGCAGCACGGCGGCCAGGCTGATCGCGGCGAGCAGCGCGGCGACGTGCGCGGTGCCGAGCCGGCCCGCCTGGTCGCCGAACAGTCCGGGCATGCCGCCCACGATGCCCTTCTGGTACGGCAGCAGCGCCAGCCCCAGCAGCGCTCCGATGGTCGCCACGCCCCAGCTGAGCCCGAGCGCCTGCCACAGGGCGATGCCGATCCGCGGCGCGCGCCACGTCCAGCGCGCCCTGGACAGCAGGTGGGCCCCGCCGATCGTCCCGATCGAGAGCAGTGCGAGCAGGGCGGTGCCGGTCATGCGGGTCGCTCCTTCACGGAGGTCAACTCACCGAGGGCTTTGGCGATCACGGCGGCCTCGTCCTCCGAGACCGACCGGACGAAGTGCACCAGGGCGGCGCCGCGGTCGCCGGTCTCGTCGAGCGCGCCCAGCATCAGCTCGGTGACGTACCGCTCGCGGCTGGCCACCGGGCGGTAGCGCCACGCGCGGCCGTCGCGCTCGCGCTGGAGGAAGTCCTTCTTGGCGAGGCGGTCGAGGACGGTCATCACGGTGGTGTGCGCGAGGTCGCGGTCACCGGCGAGGGCGCGGCTGACGTCGCGCGCGGTCGCGGCGCCGCCGCCGGCGTCCTCCCTCGCCCAGAGGACCTCCATGACCGTGCGTTCAAGCTCTCCCAGACCCTTCACGGCGACCAGGATATGCGACCGGGAGCGACATCACCACGCCGGGTAGTACTACAACATCAAGTACTACAAGCCGTAGTACTACGGCCGGTCAGGTGAGCAGCGTCGCCCCGCGTGCCGCTCTCCGAGAATGAGGCGGCCACCGGGCGGGTAGCAGCAGAAATAGGACGAACGGGGGCCTGGAAATGAACCACCGACTCAGCACCACGGACGCCGAGACCGACGCCCGGCAGCGCATCGCCCGCGTCGGCACCGGCGCCAGCACCGGCCGCGGAACGCTCGACGCGAACGAGGGACCCGGCACCCGGGACGCCGACCAGGACGCCGGCCGGCACGTCCGGCACCTGGGAACGGGCGGGCACGGGGACACCGGCGACGTGCCGCCGGACGCCCGGTCCGGCACCGAGGACGCCCGCGCGGACGCCCGGCACCGCGTCCGGTACGTCGGAACGGGCTCGGAGCACGACGCCGGGCACCTCGAAACGCACGAGGGCCCCGGCACGCGCGAGGCCGACAAGGACGTCGAGGGGCGCCTCCGCCGCGTCGGCACCGGCGCGGCCGCCCGCGCCGGGGACCCGTCCCGCTGACCGGGGCCGCGCGGGGCCGCGGACCATCGCCCGCCGCGGCCCCGCGCGGACCTCCCCCGAGTCCTCGGAGACTCAGAGGACGAGGTCCCGGAGATCCACCGACTCCGCCATGGCGCGGGCACCGGCGTCGTTCAGGTGCATGCCGTCGCCGCCGTCGAACTCCGGCCGGATGAAGTCGGGCCGCTCCGGGTCCTCGACCGCCCGCGCGACATCGAAGACCGCGTCGAACGCCCCGCCCGCGCGGATCCACTCGTTCACCCGCCGCCGCGCGGCCAGCCCCTCCGGGGTGCTGATCCCCGGGTAGATCGCCCCGGCGAACGGCCCGATGGTCGCGGCCAGGACCGCCAGCCCCGCCGCCCGCGCCCGCCGTGCCAGCTCCCCGAACCCCTCGATCAGCCGCTCCGCCTCCGCCGGCGGCCGCCCCACCATCCCCGGCAGCCCCAGATCGTTGATGCCGAAGTGCAGCAGCACGTGCGTGGCACCCGGCACCGCCACCACGTCCCGGTCGAAGCGCGCCAGCGCGTGCTCGCCGATCTCGTCCTCCAGCAGCCGGTTCCCGGCGATCCCCTGGTTGACGGCCCAGCCCCTGGCGAGCCGCCCGTTGAGGACGTCCACGGACCGGCGGTCGGCGTCCATGGTCGTTCCCACGCCCTCGAACCAGGAGTCGCCGAACGCCACCGCGACCGCGGTCCCCTCGGGCGCGAGCACGTCCACCCCGGTCACGTAGAACCGCGCGGCGGCACGCTCCGCCCCCGGCAGCGCCGCCGCCGAGGCGAGGTTCCCGTCCGCGACGAAGGCCGTCGCCATCGGCTGGTGCGAGTACGTCGCCAGGCCGGTCTCGCCCGGCAGGTAAAGGCTCAGCGCGAGCTCGCCCCCCGCCGCCACGGCCATGTCCACGGGGTCGCTGACGACCTCGCCGCCCGCCGGCACGGTCACCTCGTCCGCTCCGGAGAACCGCACGCCGGTGTCGGTCTCCGGCACGATCTCGTCACCGGCCTTGCGCAGCGCGACGCGCGCGGCGCCGATCCGCAGCGCGTCCCGCCCGTACCGGTTGCTCAGCCGGACCCGCAGCCGCTCCCCGCCGCCCGCCATCCGCAGCACCTGGCGCACGGTCTGGCCCGCGAACCCGCGCGGCTCGGCGAGCTTGATCTCCTCGTACGGGCTGATCACCCCGGTCCGGAAGCCGGCCACCCACGCTCGGGAGTCGTTCATGAGACACTCCAAAAGTTGACGCGAGGAATATTGATGACGCAAGCATGCACCGAATCATTCCTCACGTCAACTATCCCGGCGACAACAAATCCCGGTAGGGTCCTCACCATGGACGACCTCTTCGCCGATCCCCGCCTCACCGCCGCCGGCCTGCTCTGGGAAGCCGGCGCCGGACTCTCGGCCAAGGTCGACCCCCTCCTGAAGGAGCACGGGCTCTCGGCGCTGGACCTCAACGCCCTGATGCGGCTGAGCCGCTCCCCCGGCCGCCGCCTGCGGATGACGGACCTCGCCGCCCAGACCGGCCTCTCCACCAGCGGCGTCACCCGCCTCATGGACCGCCTCGCCCGCAACGGGCTGGCCGACCGCGAGTCCTCCGCCGACGACCGGCGCGCGACCTACGCCGTCCTCACCCCCGCCGGCCTGGAGCGCCTCGAACGGGTCATGCCCGGCTACCTCGCCGTCGTCGACCGCTGGATCACCGGCCTCCTGCCGCCCGACCAGCTCGACGCCCTGGTCGCCGCCCTCCGCACCATCCGCGACGCCGCCAACCCCGAGGCCGTGGCCCGCACCCCCGACTGACCCCCCGCCGCGTCAGGGGCAGAGGGCCCGGTTCGAGGTGGAGCCGTCTCTACCTCGACATGGCGGCCATTACCGGAACGCCGGGCCCGGCCCTCCACTACCATCACCCGATTCACCTACCGAACGGGGATGTCGTACATGGCCACGAACGCCGAGCTTGTCCGGGTCTTCGGGGAGCGCGAGGTCGTCCGGCTCGACCGCGCGGACGCCGAGGCCGGCGGGCTGAGTCCCGCCGACGTCGAGGCGCTCTGCGAGGTGGGGCTCCCGGCGTCGATGGGGTTCTACTTCTCGATGCGGGTGGACGAGCCGGAGGCGTTCACGGTCCTCCCGGTCCAGGCGGAGGGCGAGGACGTCCCGCTGCTGGTGCTGGGCGGGTCGCCCGACGGCGAGCCGCTCCGGTTCTGCCTGGACATGAAGCGCGGGTACGTGCTGCTGCTCGCCCTGGCGGAGGGCGAGGAGTCGACCGCCGAGATCGTCAACCGCACGCTGGACGACTTCGTGGAGTTCCTCTACCGGATCGAGCTCCGGGGGCAGGAGCTCGCGGGCGCCTCGGACGAGGAGGCGCGCGCGTACACCGCGAAGCTCGCCGCCACGCTGGAGGCGCGCGATCCGGAGGCGTTCGGGGAGGAGCGCCTGTGGGGAGGCGTGCTCGGCGCGCTGGCCGAGGCGGGCGCGCCGGTCCTGGGGACCCGCAAGTCGATCCGGCGGGCGCTGGAGGAGCTGCTGCCCGGGGTCGAGCCGCTGGCCTGGGGCACCGGCGCGGCGTTCCTCACCGGGGTGAAGGAGCTGTCCGCGCACCCGGCCGACGGCCACTGGCTCCTGACCACGCACGGCTTCAGCGACCTGGACGGGGAGGCCGACGGCGTCGGGCTGGGCTACGAGCTGACGCTGCGGGTGCCGCGCGGCGCGGAGGAGCAGCCGCCGGGGTGGTCGCTGAAGCTGCTGATGGAGCTGGGCGAGTACGTCTTCTCCGACAAGCGCTCCTTCGCCGACGGGCACCGGATGGACATCATCAACCCGATCGGCGGCGAGGGGCGGCTCACCGCGCTGGCGTTCGTCGAGGACCCGCGCCTGGGCACGATCGAGACCCCGCACGGCCCGCTCACGTTCCTGGCCGCGGTCGGGATCAGCGCCGAGGAGCTGGCGGAGGCGAAGGCGTCCGGCACGCACGGCGTCGTCGCCTCCGTCTGCGCACCGGACGGCCTGCCCGTCACCGACATCGCCCGCTGAGGTTCAGCAGGCGGCCCTGCCCCGGCGCGGCAGCCCGGCGATCAGGGCCGCGCCGACCGTCAGGTGCAGGCCGGCGAGGGCCGCCGCGTTCCCGGCGCCGACCGCCCCGCCGAGCGGGCCCGCCAGCGACAGGACCAGGACGGCGCCCGCGATGACCGTCCAGATGAGGCGGGCGCGGTCGGCGACCCGCTCCAACAGCGCGAGCAGTCCCCACGCGGCGAGGCCGGCGGCCAGGCTCCCCGCCGCCACCATGGCGGCGCCGACGGGGCGCTCCGAGCCGCCGGTCCGGGCGACCAGGTCGGCCCCGGCCACCAGGTCGAGCAGCGCCCAGTGGGCGAGGGCCGCCGCGGTCGCGATGAGCACGGTCAGGAACCTTCGGGGGGTGCAGGAGGCCACGGTCGTGTCCTTTCTCGATGGACGGCCGGAACGGGCGCCCCGGCCATCCCAGAGTCGCCGCCACGGCGCGGCGGCCGCATCGGGCGCGGGACGGCGGCCGCACCGACCGGGGACGGGCCGATCACCGACTTAAGTAGGGGGCCGGCGGGTCCCGCCGCTGGTTAGCCTCGGGCCGTGAGCATCGAGGAGCCGTGCGAGGAGGCCCGCGGCGGAGCCGTGCCCCTGGGAGTGGCGATCGCCGCGGTCGCCGTCCTGACCGCCTGCGCCGTCTGGGGCCGGTACGCGGCGGACCCGGGCGCCGGGCCGCCGTGGCTCGACATCGCCGCGGGCGCGGTGTGCTGCGCGCTGCTCCCCGCCCTGGCCAGGTGGCCGGTGCGGGGCGCACTGGTGCTCACGGCGCTCGCGGTGCTGTCGCCCGCGGCGACGCCGCCGGCCACGATGGCCGTGCTGCTGGTCGCGCAGCGGCGCCCGTTCCGCGTCGCGGCCGCGGTCGCGGTGGCGGGCGTCGCCGCCCATGCCGCGCAGGGCGCGTGGCGTCCCAACGGCGGCATCTCGTTCGGCTGGTGGCTGGCCCTGATCACCGTCGCGTACGGGGCGCTGGTCGGGTGGGGCGTCCTGGTGCGGGTGCGCCGCGCCCTCGTCGACTCGCTGCGGGAGCGCGCCCTGCGCGCCGAGGCCGAGCAGGGCCGGCGGGTCGCCGAGGCGCGGATGGCCGAGCGCACCCGCATCGCGCGGGAGATGCACGACGTCCTCGCCCACCGGCTGTCGCTCCTGGCCACCTACGCGGGGGCGCTCGAATACCGTCCGGACGCCCCGCCCGAGCAGCTCGCCCGCGCCGCCGGGGTGGTCCGCGAGGGCGTCCACCAGGCCCTCGACGAGCTCCGGGACGTGATCGGCGTGCTGCGGGACCCGGAGAACACCGCCGGCGACGACGACGGCGAGCGGCCGCAGCCCGTGCTGGCCGACCTGCCCGCCCTGGTCGAGGAGACGCGCGGCGCCGGCTGGCCGGTCCGGCTCCGCGACGAGGTCGCCGACCCGGCCGCGCTGCCCGTCACGACCGGGCGGACCGCGTACCGCGTCGTGCAGGAGGGCCTCACCAACGCCCGCAAGCACGCCGCCGGGCTGCCGGTCGAGGTGACGGTGGCGGGCGCGCCCGGCGATCGGCTGGAGATCGACATCCGCAACCCGCTCCCCGCGGACCTCGCCGCCGGGCCCGCCGTCCCCGGTACGGGCACGGGCCTGGTCGGCCTCACCGAACGGGTGCGGCTGGCCGGCGGGCGGCTGGACCACCAGGCCGCCGGCGGCGAGTTCCGGCTGCGCGCCTGGCTACCATGGTCCGCGTGAGCGACGGGCTGCGGGTGCTCATCGTGGACGACGACCCCCTGGTCCGCGCCGGCCTCGCCATGATGATCGACGGGGCGCACGGCATCTCGGTCGTCGGCGAGGCGTCCGACGGCGCCGAGGTCCCGGCCGCCGTGGCGGCGCACTCCCCGCACGTCGTCCTCATGGACCTGCGGATGCCGCGGGTGGACGGCATCGCCGCGACCCGCGAGCTGCGGCGGCACCGCGACGCGCCCGAGGTGGTCGTGCTGACCACGTTCGACAGCGACGAGAACATCCTGTTCGCCCTGCGCGCGGGCGCCGGCGGCTTCCTGCTCAAGGACACGCCGCCCGCGGAGATCGTGGACGCCGTCCGCCGGATCGCCGCCGGCGAGCCGATCCTGTCGCCGCGGATCACGCGCCGACTGATGGAGCGCGCCGCCACGCAGGCGGGCGCGTACGAGCGGGCCCGCGCCGCGCTGGCGTCCCTCAGCCCCCGGGAGAACGAGGTCGTCCTCGCCGTCGGCCAGGGCCACGCGAACGCGCGGATCGCCGCGGACCTCTACATGACCGTCGCGACGGTCAAGGCGCACGTCTCCAGCATCCTCACCAAGCTCGACCTGGACAACCGGACCCAGATCGCCCTGCTGGCCCACGACGCCGGCCTGGTCTGACCGCGCGGCGGCCGGCCGGGGTTCAGCGGGCGGGTTCGAGCTCGCGCTTCCCGGCGTCCTCGGGCGCCTGGACGGCCGGGCGCTTCCGGCCGGGGAACCACCAATTGGCGTGGCCGAGGAGGCTCATCAGGGCCGGGACGAGCACGAGCCGGACGATCGTGGCGTCCACCGCGACGGCGACCGCCAGCCCCAGCGCCATCATCTTGATCGTCGGGTCGGGCTGCGGGACGAAGCTGGCGAAGACGAAGATCATGATGAGCGCGGCCGAGGTGATGAGGCGGGCGGTGGCGGCGATGCCGGTGACGACGCTCTCGTGCGGGTCGCCGGTGCGCTCGTACTCCTCGCGGATCCGGGAGAGCAGGAAGACCTCGTAGTCCATCGACAGCCCGAAGATCAGGGCGAACATGAACAGCGGCACGAACGACATGATCGGGATCGCCTGGTCGACCCCCAGCAACTGGACTCCCCACCCCCACTGGAACACGGCCGTGACCACACCGAACGAGGCGCCGATCGACAGCAGGTTCATCAGCGCGGCCTTGACCGGGACGAGGATCGACCGGAACGCGATCACGAGCAGGATCAGCGCGACCCCGACCACGGCGATCACCACGGTGAGCATCCGGTCGCCGACCGTGTCGGCCAGGTCGATGATCGCCGGGTTCTCGCCGCCGAGGTAGAGCGTCGTGCCCGGATGGGCCTTCTTGACGGCGGGCAGCTCGGCGCCGCGCAGCCGGTGGACCAGGTCGGTCGTCGCCTCGTCGTGCGGAGCGCCCGCCGGGATGACCTGGAGGGTGACGGTCGTCCCGGTGACGACCGGCTCGGCGGCGAACGCGACGCCCGGCACCTCGGCGAGGCGGCGCCTGAGCTCCTGCGCCAGCAGGATCGCGTCCCGGTCCGGCTTCTTGGTGAGGTCCGGGGCGCCCTTGACGGGGGACGAGCCGTCCCGCCGCGGCTCCGGGGACGGCGACGGGGACGCGCCGCCGCCGGACGGGCCGGTGAGGCCGGTCAGCCCCGACAGCCCGGACGAGCCGCCCTCCTCCTTCTCCTTCTCCTCTTCGGTCTCCCACTTGGGCGCTTCGCGGCGCTCCGCCTCGCCCGGCACCTTCCCGACGACGACGAACGGGCTGTAGTGCCCGGCGCCGAACTCCTTCGCGACGACGTCGTACGCCTGCCGCGACGACATCTGCGGCGAGGCGATGCTGTCGGCCATCACGCCGAAGCGCAGGCTGAGGGTCGGGATCGCCATCGCCAGCAGGACCAGCGTCGCGATGATCGCGTACGGCCAGGCGCGGCGGTCCACGTGCCGGCCCCAGCGCGTCCACCGCTCGGAGGCGCGGTCGGGACGGACGCGCGGCAGCTTGTAGCGGTCGATGTTCGTTCCGAGGGCGCCGAGGACGGCGGGCAGCAGCGTCAGCGCCGCGACCACCATCAGCCCCACGGCCACCGCGGTCGCGAGCCCGATCCGGCCGATGAACTCGATCCCGGACAGGAACAGCCCGCAGATCGCGAACACGACCGTCCCGCCGGCGAACACGACCGCGTGCCCGGAGTGCGCCATGGCCCGTCCCACGGCGGTCTCCACGTCGTCGCCCGCGGCGAGCTGCTGGCGGTGCCGGGTGACGATGAACAGGGCGTAGTCGATCCCGGCGCCGAGGCCGAGCATCGCGGCGCACATCGGGGCGGTCGGGTGCACCTCGAGGTGCGCGGCCGCGAAGTGGATCAGGGAGTACGCGACCGCGAGCCCGCACAGCGACACCAGGATCGGGATGCCGGCGGCCAGGAACGACCCGAACGCCAGCAGCAGCACCAGCATCGCCAGCATGATCCCGGCGCCCTCCTGCGGGCCGCCCTTGGGCTGGTTGAGGAGCATCGCGGTGATGCCGCCGAACTTCACGTCCAGGCCGGCCATCCTGGCGGGCTCCACCGCCTTGTCGAGCGCGTCCAGGTCGGCCTGGCCGACGTCGCTCATGTCGCCGGTGAAGTGGAGCCGGATCGCGACCGCGTCGTGCGTCTTCATGCCGCCCATGCCCTGGGCGTACGGGTTCTCGGTGAACGCGACGCGGTCGAGTTCGGTGATGTTGCGGATCGACTCGCCGACCGTGAGCGCGATGCGCCAGTCGCCGGGGCTGGCCCGCGGGGTGGAGTGGAACACCACGGTGGCGGTGGGCCCGGCCATGGCGGGGAAGTCCTCGCGCATCGTGTCGATGGCGCGCTGGGTCTCGGTGCCCGGCAGCGTGCTCTGCTGGACGAAGATGCCGCCGCGCGCGAGCCCGAGAACGCCCGTGGCCAGGATCAGGACGGCCCACACCGCGAAGACCGCGCGGCGCCGCCGCACGCAGAGGCGGCCCAGCCGGTCCAGAAATCGCGCCATGCTTCCAGGGCAGCACGTTCCGTAGATTTCTGCAATAGATGCAAAAATGCAGTCGTGGTAAAATGCGTGACATGCATCACGCCGAGGAGCCCGGGCTGCGCGAACGCAAGAAGCGCCGCACCCGCTCGGCGCTGGCCACCGCCGCCCTCCGGCTGTTCGCGGAGCGCGGCTACGAGGAGACGACGATCGCCGACATCGCCGCGGCGGCCGACGTGTCCCCCCGCACGTTCTTCAGCTACTTCCCCAGCAAGGAGGACGTCGTCTTCGCCGAGGTCGACGACCGGCTCGACGAGGTCGCCGAGCGGCTCGCCCGCCGCGAGCCCGGCGAGACACCGCTGGAGACCGTCCGGCAGAGCGTCGTCGACGTGCTGGAGACGCTGGTCTCCGAGCACGGCGCGTACGGCACCGTCCAGGTCCGGCTGATCCTGGAACGCCCCGGGCTCCGGGCCCGCGCCATGCAGCGCCTCACCGAGATCCAGGACGAGATCAGGGCCCGGCTGCACGAGCTGTGCCCCGACATCGGCGAGATCGAGGCGGTCGCGGCCGCCGGCATCGCGGTCGGCGGCATGCAGGCCGTCATCGTCCACTGCCGCGAGCAGGGGTACGACCCGCTGTCCACCCGGACCGCCCTCGACCGCGCGCTGGCGATCGTCGAGCACGGGCTCGGCTCGATCGCCGCCCTGACCGCCCCCGCGCCGCCCGCCGGGGGCCGCTGAACCCGGGTGCCGGTCCGCGGAGGCGCCCGCGGCCCGGCACCCGGCCCGTCGCGGCGGTCAGTCCGAGATCTTGATCCGCAGCCGGCGGAACCCGCGGCCCTTGTTCTCCACCTTCGCCACCGCGATCCGCCCGACCTGCCGGGTCGAGGCGACATGCGTACCGCCGTCGGCCTGCGTGTCCAGCCCGACGATGTCGACGATCCGCACGTCCTCGACCTCCGGCGGCACCAGGTTCGTCGCCGTCCGGACGATGTCGGGGATCGCGAACGCCTCCGCGCGCGGCAGCGTCCGCACGTCGATCCGCCGGTCCGCCTCGATCTCCGCGTTGCAGGCGTCCTCCACGGCCTGCTTGAACCCGGGCGGCACCTCGCGCAGATCGAAGTCCATGCGTGCGGACATCGGCTCCATGTTCCCGCCCGTGACCAGGCATCCGTAGTCGCGGAACACCACGCCGCACAGCAGGTGCAGGCCCGAATGGGTCCGCATCAGCGCCGTCCGGCGGCCGTCCTCCACGGCGCCGCGCACGCTCGTCCCGGCCGGCGGCACCGGATCGCCCTCCGCCGGGATCAGCTCCAGATCGTCGCCTTTGCGCACTCCCACGACACGCGTCTGCACGCCCTGCCACAGAAGAACGCCGTGATCCGGCGGCTGGCCCCCGCCGCCGGGATAAAATGCGGACCTGTCGAGGACGATGCCCTCGGGTCCCGCGTCCAGGACGACCGCGTCCCATTCGCGCAGCGACTGGTCGTCGAGCTCCAGCCGGCCGGTCCGTCCGTGATGGTGGGTGCCGCTGCTCATCCTCGACACGATATGGGTCGCGCGGCGGGCGCGCCGCCCGTTCCGGACTCGCTTCTTGGAGGGCGTACGGCGTGCCCCGACTGCTCTGGGCCGCGTTGGCGGTGGTGCTGGTGGTGTGCGTCGGTGTCGGCGCCGCCCTCCAGCTGGACAGGATCGGCAGGGGTACGCCCGGAACCGGCGCCCCCACCGCCGAACCGGAGAAGCGCGCCCCGGTCGTCTTCGCTCTCGGCGACAGCTACACGGTCGGCATCCGCGGGATCAAGCCGGAGGGCGCGTACGCCGCCGAGACCGCCCGCACCCTCGGCTGGCAGATCGTCGTCGCCGGGCAGGCCCGCACCGGCTTCGCCAACGACGGCGGCACCGGCGAGACGTTCGCCTCGCTGTTCGGGCAGCAGCTCTCCTGGCGGCCCGCCCCCGACATGGTGCTGATCTCCGGCGGCCACAACGACGTCCGGATGCGGCCCGAGGTGATCACCCAGCGGGCCCGCGCGCTGCTGGAGGGCGTCCGGAACCGCTGGCCCCGCACCCAGCTGGTCCTGATGGGCCCGATGTGGGGCGGCGACCCCGGCCCGAAGGCGCTCATGGTCCGGGACGCGCTGCGCGACGTGGCCGCGATCCTGCGGATCCCGTTCATCGACCCGCTCTCCGGAAAGTGGATCACCGGTGACGTCCGGCGCGGCACCGGCAACGCCGCCCGGCTGATCCGCCGCGACGGAACCCACCCCAACCAGGCCGGCAACCGGTACATCGCCCGCCGGCTGGCCGACGACCTGCGGGCCCTCAAGCTCGCCGCGCCCGTACTCGGCGAGACCGACGTCGGCTACAACCCGCCCGACGCGGCGGCCGAGGCTCTGCCGACCGGCTCGTCCACCCGGCGTGCCGCGCGCGAGCGTCCCTGACCCTTACCAGGGGCCGTACGGCCCCGAACCGCCCTGCCCGCCCTGGCCGCCCTTCTTCTTGTACGGCCGCACCGCCGGCTTCACGTCGGCGAGGTAGATCGCGGCCACGATGAACGCGGCGATCGGCAGGAACGAGAGCAGCGGCAGGAACCCGACCGCGCCGCCGAGGCCGACCACGTTCGCGACCACCAGCAGGATGAGCCACAGCTTCTTGGTCTGCTTGTCGGTCGCCGGGAAAGCGCCCTCCGGGACGCCGAGGATGTCGATGAGGGCGATGACCTCGAAGACGAACGCGACGATCGCCAGGAACCAGAAGAAGTAGGAGAGGGCCTCCATCGGTAGTGCTCACCACTCTCGTCGCCGTGGACAGTGCTTCCCCACCCTAATCAACGAAGGAGCCCGGCCGGTCTATCCCGGCCGGGCTCCTTTTCCGTGATCGGCGCTCGCGCCGCGGCGGGGCGGCTCAGCTGTCGCTCTTCTTCGCGGCGGCACCGGTCCTCGCCTGGCCCTGGGCGGGCCCGCGCTGCGGCGCGGCCTTCTTCGGCGCCGGCTTCTCGGTGATCTCGGCGATCTCCTCGGCCTCGCGGTGCACGACCTTCTTGCCGCGCTCGGCCAGCTCGTCGATGAACTCGACGGTCCGGGTGCCGAAGTGCGTCACGTACGCGACCGCGGCGCCGGGCAGGTCCTTGACCTCCAGCCGGCCGACGTTCTCGCGGACCTCGCCGCGGTACCTGTCGACGGTCTCGCGGACCTGCTCGCGGTACCTGTCCAGGTTCCCGCGGAAGTCCTCCTGGTACTTGCCCGCGTTCTCGCGCGCCTTGCCGACCTGCTCGGGCACCTCGCGGAGCTTCTCCACCGCGAGGTCGCCGGCACCGGCGACCGTGTAGACGGCCTTGTTCTCGCGGAGGGTGTTCGCCAACGTCATCCGACCTCTTCCCTTCGTTCTCCCGGCTCCGGGGCTGGGTCCTCCGGAGCCTCCTCGCTCTCGCTTCCGGCGTTCACGCCGTCGGCCTCGTTCTCCTTCAGGAACGACGCGTAGATGTCGAGCAGAACCTGCTTCTGCCGTTCCGTGAGGATCAGGTCGGCCCGGATCGCGGCCTGCGCGTCGGTGTCGGCCTCGCGCTCCTCCAGGATCCCGGCCTGCACGTACAGCGCCTCGGCGGAGATCCGCAGCCCCTTGGCGATCTGCTGCAGTATCTCGGCGCTCGGCTTGCGCAGCCCGCGCTCGATCTGGCTCAGGTACGGGTTGGAGATCCCCGAGACATCGGCGAGCTGGCGCAGCGAGATCTTCGCCCGCGTGCGCTGCTCCCGGATGTACTCCCCGATCGAGCCGACCTTCGAACTTGCCATATCCCCACCCTGCGTCATGGTGCTTGCAATTGCAAGCACCCCAGCTAGCACCCGTCCGTGAGTGTCCTCACACCCATTTTCACAATGGAACGCACCAGCCCGGAGCCCGCCCCGGTGCGTTTCTCAGTCGACCTGGGCGGCCGGGACGGTCCAGGTGTCGCAGGTGGCGAGGTCGCCGCCCTCGTAGCCCTTGACGACCCAGCCGGCGTAGTTCTCGGAGGTGCCGTGGTCGCGCTGGTCGGCGGGCTGGTGGTCGTCGCCGCGGCCGCGGACGTCGGCGAGCAGCGCCACGTACTGCCGGCGGGTCATCGGGAGGGTGCCGCGCTCGGCGCCGAGGAACGCGCCCGCGAGGCACTGGGCCTGGAGTTCGATGCGGCGGCTGGCCTCGGAGCGGGCGGGGGCGTCAGAGCGTTCCATCTGCTGCTGGCCGTACAGCAGGATGCCCGCGCGGTCCTGGACGTGGTGGCCGTACTCGTGGGCGATGACGCGGGCGAAGACGGCGAAGTTGCCGAGCGGCTCGCCGCCGGAGGTCTCCACGATGTGCTGGAGGCCGACGTACATCGTGTTGTTGGCCGGGCAGTAGAAGGCGGAGGAGCCGGGGCTCGGGTACGTGCCGCACGGGCTGCGCCCCGACCCTTCCCAGAAGACGCGGCTCGGCGGGGTGAACGGCATCCGCGCCTTGCCGAACTGGCCCTGCCAGGACCGGTCCAGGCAGTCGCTCAGGACGTCCATGAAGCGGCGCATGGACGCGCCGCCCGGCTCGATGGCGGGCAGGCGGCAGCCGACGGGGGTGAGGGCGCCGGTCGCGTACAGGCGGCTCCGGGTGGCGGTCTCGCGGTCGACCGGCGCGCCGGGGCGGAGGCCGGAACCGGTCCCGCCGGAGTCGCCGAACGCGGCGAAGCCGAGGATCATCACGACGACCAGCCCGGCGAGGCCGCCGAGGATCGCGGCGGCCACGCCGCCGAGGGCGGGGCGGCGCGGCGGCGTGCGGCGGCGGGGTTCGTACCGGTAGACGCTTTCTTGCAGGTCGCGGGGGCGCGGCCGTGCGGGCGCCGGGGAGGGGAGGTGACCTGCCATAGCGAAAAATCATTGCACAGGTGGCAAACGACACGAACCGACCGCGCAGGTCAGCGGGGCGTCCCCTGATCGACACCCGCAGCCGCTACGATTTGCCGCCATGTTGGGTCGCTTGCGGCCAATGGTCGCTTCCCTGGCCATCGCCGCCCTTCTCCCCTCGATCGTTCCCGCTCCCGCGGCGGCCGCCGCCGCACCGGGAGCCGCCGCCGCACCGGAACGGGTGATCAAGGACGAGGTCACGCTGACGGTCGGGCCGGGCGGCGTCGCGCGCGCCCGCGAGACGATCACGTACCAGTTCGGCGGCGGCAAGGGGCTGGAGCGCACCTTCGTCACCCGGCGGCACGACAGCATCACCCACGACCGGGTCACGCCCGTCTCGAACGTCCGCGCGTCCAGCCCGGACGGCGGCCCCACCAAGGTGGCGGTCACCGAGCGGGACACACTGACGGTGGTCGAGGTCACCGGCCCGGCGGCGCTCAACGGGCGGCGCACGGTCGTCCTGGAGTACGACGTGCGCGGCGCGGTGGCGCCGATGGGCGCGGCCGAGGAGCTGCGCTGGACGGCGGTCGGCGGCTGGGACGTCCCGGTCGACGAGGCCCGGGTGACGGTGGACGGCGGCGCGATCATCCGCCATGTCAACTGCTTCACCGGGCCGCTGGACAGCGCCATCGGGTGCACGCAGTTCTTCACCAACCACTCCCGCACGCAGGGCGTCTTCGCGCAGCAGCGGATGCTGTCGGGCGAGCACCTGACCGTGGTGGCGGGGCTGCCGGCCGGGACGACCGGCGGGAAGCCGATCTTCGAGCGGCGGCACACGGTGGCGACCGCGTTCTCGGTGAACGGCGTCACCGGCGCCGCGCTGCTCGGCCTGCTGGTGCTGCTGGTCGGCGGGATCGTGGCGCTGTACATGCTGCGCGGCCGGGACGCCCGGGTGGTCGGGAAGAAGGCCGCGGAGGGCGACCACGCGCCTGTGGCGGGGTCGGAGTTCGAGCCGCCGGACGGGGTGCGGCCCGGCCAGATCGGCACGCTGATCGACGAGCGTGCCGACGTCATCGACGTCACGGCGACGATCGTGGACCTGGCGGTGCGCGGCTACCTGATGATCGAGGAGGAGGACCGGGCGGTCACCGGCCGGCTGGACTGGGCGCTGCGGCGGCTCCAGCGGGACGCGGGCGAGGACCTGCTGAAGTACGAGCGGCTGCTGCTCGACGCCCTGTTCACCGCCCCGGACGGGTCGCCGCGCGGCACGGTGAAGCTGTCGGAGCTGGGCGGGACGTTCGCGACGCGGCTCGACACGGTGCGGTCGGCGATGTACGACGACGTGGTCGAGCAGGGCTGGTTCGCGCGGCGGCCGGACACGGTGCGGTCCCGCTGGACGATCGCCGGGATGGTGCTGACCGGGCTGGGCGTGGCCGGGACGGTCGCGCTGGCGCTGTTCACGGACCTGGCGCTGGTCGGCCTCGCGGTGATCATCGCGGGTGCGGCGCTGGCGTACGGCGGCCAGTTCATGCCGGCCAAGACCGCGCGCGGCGCGACCGTGCTGGCGCACACGATCGGTTTCCGGGCGTTCCTGGAACGGGGCGAGGTGCCCGCGGAGACGGCCGGCGGCGCGGCGCCGCAGCGGATCGCGCTGTTCTCGCGCTTCCTGCCGTACGCGGTGGTGTTCGACGCCGTGCCGAAGTGGGCGCAGACCGTGGAGGACGCGGGCGAGCGGGCCGAGGGCGCCGACAACCTCTACTGGTACGAGGGCCCGGCCGAGTGGGACCTGTCGAAGTTCGCCGAGTCGATGCGCACGTTCACGCTGGCCACGTCGGGGTCGATCTCCCAGTCGCGGGGGCTGTGAGGCGGGCCGCCCGGGTTGAACGGGGCAGGACGGGTAGGGGCCTCGGTAAGGAGGTTCGACCCAAAATGCTCGCTGATGCCTCCCCTGTCGGGGACAACATCCTGCTCATCATCGGACCCATCGTGGTCGCGGTGGCGCTGGCCGTGTGGCTGGGCCTGACCGTGCTCGCGTCCCGCCGGAAGGTGCGCCCGGAGAAGATCCGCGGCGGTTCCGCGCACCGCGGTCCCGTCCAGGGCGGTGTGATCGAGGGCGATCCGGGCCAGCGGACGCGGCGCGACGAGGCGCCCCGCGAGAACTGATCCGGGCCCGGCCGCCGGGCCTGGTCAGGGCAGATCGTAAGATGTCTGACATCTGACGTATCGGTTTCGCCCTGCCCCACAGGAGTACCCCCGTGGCCCTGAGTCCCGTGCCCGGCGGCTCGACCGTCGACGCCGTCCTCGACCAGCTGCAGGCCGAGGTGAGCGGCGGCGGCTGGCGGGTCGGCGACCGCATCCCCGGCGAGCTGGCCCTCGCGGCCCGGCTGGGCGTGAGCCGCCCGGCCGTCCGCGAGGCGATCCGCGCGCTCGCGCACGTCGGCGTCCTGGAGGTCCGCCGCGGGGACGGCACGTACGTGCGCAGCAGCGCCGACCCGCGGCCGCTGCTGCGCCGCGTCGCCCGCGCCACCCTGCGGGACGTGTTCGAGGTGCAGCTCGCCTACGACGTCCAGGCCGCCCGGCTGGCCGCGCGCCGCCGTACGGACGCCGACATCGAGCGGCTCGCGGGCCTGCTCGCCGCCCGGAACGAGGCGACCGGCGCCGAGGCGTTCGGCGAGGCCGACGCCCGCTTCCACCACGGCGTCGCCGAGGCCGCGCGCAACCCCGTCCTGATCGAGGCGCACCGCTACTTCCAGGGCCGGCTGCGCGACTCGATGGCGACCGTACGGCTCGACCAGGAGGTCCCGGAGGCCGGGCCGGCGGCGCACGCGGCCGTGCTGGACGCCATCGTCGCCCGGGACGCCACCGCCGCGGCGCGCGCCGCCGCGGCCGTCGTCGAGCCGACGCTGGCCGTGCTGGAGACCCTCGTGGCGGCCGACGAGGCGGACGGGGAGGCCCGGTGAAGGCGCGGCGGGCGTCCCTCGTCCTGGGGCTGGCGCTGCTGGTCCTGGTCGCGATCAACCTGCGGCCGGCGATCGTGGCGGTCGGGCCGCTGCTGCCGGAGATCCGCGCGGACTTCGGGCTGTCGGGGACGGCGGCGGGCGCGCTGACGACGCTGCCGCTGCTGTTCTTCGGCTCGTACGGGCTGATCGCGCCGTTCCTGCGGCGCGCCCCGCGCGGCGAGACGCTGCTGGTGGCGAGCATGGCGCTGCTGGTGGTGGCGCTGCTGGCGCGGCTGCTGGACGCGCCCGCCGCGCTGTTCGCGGGCTCGCTGGCCGCGGGGATCGCGATCAGCATGGGCAACATCGCGATCCCCGGGATCATCAAGCGCGACCATCCGGACTCGGTCCCGCTGGTCACCTCGATCTACACGGTGGCGATCACCTGCGGCGCCGCCGGATCGCTGTCCGCCGTGATCCCGGCGCAGAACGCGCTGGGCGGCGGCTGGCGGCTGCCGCTGGGGCTGCTGGCGATCCCCGCGGCCATCGCGGCGATCGCCTGGCTGCCGCGGCTGCTGCGCGCCCCGTCCGGTCCGTCCGGCCGGTCCGGCCCGGCCCCGGCCGCCGCCGCGCCCGCCCGGGGTGCCGCGGCGGCGGTGTGGCGGTCCCGGCTGGCCTGGCAGGTGACGCTGTTCATGGGGATCCAGTCGCTGCTGGCGTACGTGACCGTCAGCTGGGTGCCGACGATCTGCCAGGACCGCGGCATGGGCGAGGAGGCCGCCGGGTACCTGGTGGGGCTCAACAGCCTCATGCAGGCGTTCGGTTCGCTGGCGGTGCCGCTCCTGGTACGGCGGATGCGCGACCAGCGGCCGCTGGTGGTCGGCACCGTCGTGGTGACGTTCGCCGGGTTCGCCGGGATCGCGTGGGCGCCGGCCGGGTCGCTGTGGGTGCTGTCGGCGGTCCTCGGCGTCGGCCAGGGGCTCGGGTTCGCGACCGCGCTGTCGTTCATCGGGCTGCGGGCGCACGACGCCCGGGTGGCCGGGCAGCTGTCCGGGATGGCGCAGGGCTGCGGGTACCTGATCGCGGCGGCGGGCCCGCTGGTCCTCGGCGCCCTGCACGACGCCACGGGCGGTTGGAACGTGCCGATCGCCGCGGTGCTGGCCGTCACGGCCGCGCTGGTCCTGCCCGGGCTGGCCGCCGGGCGGGACCGTACCGTCCGGATCCCGGACGCCGCGCCGGCCGGCGCCACCGGCGCCCCCGACTCCCCGATTTCTCAACATTCCGGGAGATAGCGGGTCAACTCCGGGTCAGCCGCCGATTTCCGGGGATGGGACCAGCAGGTCGTCCCCAGTGGCGAACGAAACGGGGTGGATGAGATGGACATGACGCTCACGGCCCAGGCCCCGGTCCTGGCCGACCCGGGCAACATCGGCTCCGGGCTCACGCTGATCTTCGGCCCGATCGTCGTCGCGATCGCCCTGGTGACCTGGCTCACGCTGGTCGGCAAGGCCGCGGCCAAGACCAAGAACGTCGATCCGGACCACCCCGACCAGTCCCCGCACCGCGGCCCGATCGAGGGCGGCCTGTACCGCTACACGCCCGGCATGTACTCGCACAGCTACGCGCCCACCGAGACCGAGTACCTCGACCCGCCGTCCGTGACCGGCTACCCGCCGCTCGCCCAGGAGCGCCCGCAGGAGAGGCAGGGCTCGGACGTCGCCCTCCTGGAACGCGAGACCAGGCGCGGCACCCGCTCGTGGCGCCGCCTCCCCCGCCGCCACCGCCGCTACCCCGAGGGCACGGACCGCTGATCCGCGGGTTGACTCGTGGCGTGTCCCTCTCCGGGAGCGCCGCGAAAGGCGGAACACGCCACGAGTCGACGCAGCGGGGCGGCGGGCGAGCGAGGCGGCGCGTTACGGGGCCTTGAAGACGCCGGGGGCGGGGCGGACGGCGCCTACCTGCCGGTCGCCGCCGTGCACCGGTACGGTCGCCAGCTCGTCCAGCACCGCCGCGTCCGCGCCGTCGACCGTGTGCCCGCCCAGGGCCCGCAGCAGCGCGACCGTCACGGGCGTGCGGGCCCGCATCGCACCGTCGTCGATCTTGACGGCGCCGGCCCGGCCGTCGGCGAGCGCGAACGCGTCCACGCCCTCGGCGCCGCACTTGACCAGCAGCCCCGGCACCGCGTCCATCAGCCGGCGCTCCTCGCGGCCGGTGCCGGACGTCCAGTGCGGGTGGGCGCGCATCGCGTCGGCCACGCGCCGCTCGGCGGTCCCCGGCGCGGCCAGCACCAGGGCCCGGAACGCGCGCGCCACCCCGGTCACCGACACCGCGAACAGCGGCGCGCCGCAGCCGTCCACCCCGGCCGCGACCGGGCGCTCGCCGGTCAGGTCGGCCACGGCGGTGCGCACGGCGGCCTGGAGCGGGTGGTCGGCGTCCAGGTAGCCGTCGGTGGGCCAGCCCGCGGCGACGCAGGTCGCGAGCATGGCGGCGTGCTTGCCTGAGCAGTTCATCCGCAGCCGGGACCGCCCGCCGCCGCCGCGCGCCGCGTCGATCGCGACCGACCGGTCCAGCGGCCACGCCTCCGGGCAGCGCAGCGCCTCGGCCGACAGCCCGGCCCCGGCGAGGATCTTCTCCGCGCCCTCGACGTGGAAGTCCTCGCCCGAGTGGCTGCCGGCGGCCAGCGCCAGCTCCTGCCCGTCCAGCTCCAGGCCGGACCGCAGCATCGCGACCGCCTGCATCGGCTTGTTCGCCGAGCGCGGGAAGATCGGCTCGTCGGGCGCGCCCAGCCGCACGGCGAGCGCGCCGGAGGCGTCCAGCCCCGCCGCCGAGCCGCGGTGCCGCGACTCGACGAAGCCGGACCGCTCCACTTCGACCAGGACAGGGTTGGTCTCCACCATGCCCTCATTCTCTTCATCGGCCGGGAAGGGCCGGTCAGCGGGGCCGTACCCCCAGGAAGGAGCGGGCTTCGGCCGGGGCCATCGGCGGCCGCTGGGCGAGGCCGGCCAGCGCGGCGGCGCGCTCGACCAGCTCGGCGTTGCCGGTGACGGGACGGCCCTTGGCGTACGTGAGCGTGTCCTCCATGCCGACCCGGAGGTGCCCGCCCGCCGACAGCGCCGCGAGCATGACCGGCACGGACGTGCGGCCGACGCCGGTCGCCGACCAGGTGGCGCCGGCCGGCAGCGCCTCGACCGCCGCGACGAGCGTCCGGGCGTCCCCCGGCATCCCGCCCGGGACGCCCATCACCAGGTCGCAGTGGACCCGCCCGCCGTACGGGGCGCCGTGCTTGTCCAGCAGCCGGTTCAGCGCCGCGACCTGGCCGAGGTCGAACAGCTCGAACTCCGGAACGATCTCCAGCTCCTGCGTCCGCCGGTAGAGCTCCACCATGAACGGCCACGGGTTCATGAAGACGTCGTCGCCGAAGTTGACCGTCCCGCAGGTCAGCGAGCATCCGTCCGGCGCGGCGTCCAGGACCCGTAGCCGGTCCTCGTACGGGTCGGTGACCGCGCCGCCGGTGGACAGCTGGACGATGAGGCCGGTCGCCTCCCGCAGCGCGGCGACCGTGTCGCGCAGCCGGGCGAGGTCGAGCGTCGGCCGCGCGTCCCCGTCCCGGATGTGGACGTGGATCACCGCGGCCCCGGCGGCCTCGCACTCCTTGGCCGTGCGTACCAGCTCGTCCAGGGTGACGGGCAGCGCCGGCACGTCGGCCTTGGCGGACTCGGCGCCGGTGGGCGCCACCGTGATGAGCGTCGTTGCTCCCATGCGAGGCAGAATGCATGGTCATGAGGGCCGTAGTCCAGAGGGTGAGCGAGGCGAGCGTGTCCGTCGAGGGGCGCGTCGCGGGGTCGATCGAGGGTCCGGGGCTGCTGGTCCTGGTCGGGGTGACGCACGACGACACGCCCGCGCGGGCGCGGAAGCTCGCGGCCAAGCTGTGGGGGCTGCGGATCCTCCAGGACGAGAGGTCGTGCTCGGACCTGAACGCCCCGCTGCTGGTGATCAGCCAGTTCACGCTGTACGGGGACGCCCGCAAGGGCCGCCGCCCGACGTGGATCGCGGCGGCGCCGGGCCCGGTCGCCGAGCCGCTGGTGGACGCCGTGGTCGCGGAGCTGCGGGCGCTCGGCGCCAAGGTCGAGACCGGCGTCTTCGGGGCCGACATGAAGGTCGCCCTGGTCAACGACGGCCCGATCACCCTCACTCTGGAGATCTAGCCGGGCGCCGCGAGGGGCGTTCTCGAATCGTTTGCCAACGCCTGTTGGCATTCGGTTCCGCTTCGTCTAGCGTGTAGGTCAACAGACGTTGGCCAACAAACGTTGACCTTCTCCGGCTCGATTCTGGAGGACAGACATGACCGCGATGACCGGCAACGGCGCCCGCATCGACGTCCTGGTCGTGGGCGCGGGACCCACCGGGCTCCTGCTGGCGGGCGACCTCGCCGCGGCGGGCCTGGCCGTCACCCTCGTCGAGCGCCGCCCGCACGGGATCAGCAACCTGTCCCGCGCCCTCGTCACCCACGCCCGCACGCTGGAGCAGCTCGACGCCCGCGGCCTCGCCGACGAGATCGTCAAGGGCGGGCACCCGATCGCCGCGCTCCAGCTGTTCCGGTCCGTGCGGCTGGACCCGTCCCGGCTCCCCACCCGCTTCCCCTACGTGCTGTTCACTCCGCAGTACGAGGTCGAGCGCGTCCTGGAACGGCGCGCCCTGGACGCGGGCGTCACCTTCGTCCACGACGCCGAGGTGGTGGGCGTGGAGCAGGACGGCACCGGCGTGACCGTCCGTACCGTCCCGGGCGAGCACGCCGGGCCGGACGCCCGCGCCGCCGAGTACCGGGCGTCCTACGCCGTCGGCGCCGACGGCGTCCACAGCGGCGTCCGGCAGGCGCTCGGGCTGCCGTTCCCCGGCAAGACGCTCCTCAGCTCGGTGATCCTCGCCGACGTGCGGCTGGCGCGGAAGCCGGACCAGGCGTTCACCGTCAACGCGGTCGAGGACGGCTTCTGCCTGCTGACCGAGATGGGCGACGGCTGGTACCGCATCACCGGCTGGAACCGCCGCAACCAGGCCCTCCGTGACAACGAGCCGCTGGAACTGGACGAGGTCGAGGAGCTGCTGCGGATCAACTTCGGCACCGACTTCGGCATCACCGAATGCCGCTGGAAGTCCCGCTTCCACAGCGACGAGCGGCAGTCACCCTCGTACCACGAGGGCCGCGTCTTCCTGGCCGGCGACGCCGCGCACGTCCACTCGCCGGCCGGCGGCATGGGCATGAACACCGGCCTCCAGGACGCCGCCAACCTGAGCTGGAAACTGGTCGCCATACTGCGGGACGGCGCCGACCCCCGCCTGCTGGACACCTACCAGGCCGAACGGCACGCGGTCGGCAGGATCGTCCTGCGGATGAGCGGGACGCTCGTCCGCGTCGGCATCCTGCACTCCGGGCCGGCCAGGCTAGCCCGCACCGCGCTCGGCGCGCTCCTCACCCGCGTCCGGCCCGTCTCCGACCGGGCCGCCGGCATGATCACCGGCATCGGCATCCGGTACCGCGCCGACCGCGGCTCCCACCGCCTCACCGGCCGGCGCGCGCCCGACACCGAACTCCGGGAGGGCCGCCTGTACGAGCTGCTGCGCGGCGGCCGCTTCGTCCTGGTCACGGCCGGCGAGCCGCCCGCCGGCGTCCCGGACCGGATCGCGACCGCCCGCTGGACGAGCGACCGGCGCACGACCGTCCTCGTCCGCCCGGACGGGTACGTCGCCTGGGCCTCCGACGAGCCGGACCCCGCCGGCCTGCGCGCCGCCCTGGCGCGCTGGGCCGGACCTCACACGTAGCCGTAGACCATCCCCACGATCGTCACCAGGGTCCCGGCGGCGGCGAGCAGGATCAGCGCCCGGTCGACCTGCGACAGCCGCCCCCGGGCCTCCGGCGACACCACCACCTGGCCGCTCTCCCGTTCCGCCGGCTCGTCCGGGCCGCGGAGCGGGTTCCTCATCCCGGCCAGCCGCCACAGCCCGTCCACCTTGAGCCGCTGGTGCTCGTCCTCGCAGGCGAACAGCCGTCCCCGCACCGGCTCGCGGCACGAGGAGCCCTTCCGCGTCATCGTCCGGCAGACGGTCGGGACCAGCACGAACTCGTACAGGCACCACACCAGCAGCCCGAGCAGCGCCACCGGCCACGACCGGTAGTACCAGGCCGCCCCGGCCCAGGCCGCGAACAGCGCCCACCACACCAGCGCCGACTCCCGCCGCGGCCGCCGCCGGCGCCGCGCCGTACCGCCCCTCCGCGGGCGGACCGGCCCGCCCGGCGCGTCCCCGCGCGGGGCGCCCCGGTCCGGGTGCGGCTCCTCGTTCCCCGGGCTGGCGACCATTGGGCCGGACCACCTCTCTCACCCGAGCGGGACCATCGTCTACGGGAGACGATTTTGCCCGGGCGCCCGGCCGCTTACGCCCGCTTTGCCGGTTGTCGCCGCAACTCGATCTTGGCGTTGGCGCCGGTGTCCGGGGACACCACCACCTCCTGCGCCGCCGCGACCCCGCCGGCCAGCAGCTCGGCGTCCACCGGCACGTTCCGCTTCACCAGCGCGAGCGCGATCGGCCCCAGCTCGTGGTGCCGCGCCGCCGACCCCACGAACCCCACGGTGCGTCCGCCGGGGATCTCCACCGGGTCGCCGTGCGCGGGGAGCCGGTCGACGCTGCCGTCCAGATGCAGGAACACCAGCCGGCGCGGCGGGCGGCCGAGGTTGTGCACCCGCGCCACCGTCTCCTGGCCCCGGTAGCAGCCCTTCTCCAGGTGCACCGCGACGTCGATCCAGCCCATCTCGTGCGGGATCGACCGGTGGTCGGTGTCCAGCCCGAACCGCGGCACGTGCGCCGCGATCCGCAGCGCCTCGTACGCCCACAGCCCCGCCGGCCGCAGCTCCTCCGCCAGGCCCGGCAGCGCGGAACGCTCGATGATCCGCGCCGCGCCGGCCACGTCCGGGAACACCGGGACCCCGGGGGCCGCCTCCCGCGGCGTCGTGACCACGGCGTACGCGTCGCTCAGGTCCTCGACCTCGACCCGCAGCATGAAGCGCATCCTGTCGAGGAACGCCGCCAGCTCCGGAGCCGTCCCCGGCTCCACGTGCGCCCAGACCGCCTCGCCGTCGTCCACCAGGTGCAGATGGTGCTCCACATGGCCGTTCGGGCTCAGCAGCAGCGCCTGCGTCGCCTCGCCCGGCGCCAGCCGTTCCAGATGCTGGCTCAGCAGGCTGTGCAGCCATTTCAGCCGGTCCGGCCCCGACACCCTCAGCACACCGCGATCGCTCCGGTCGACGAACGCCGTACCGGCCTCGAGCGCGCGCTGTTCCTGCGACGGCTCACCGTAATGAGCGGCGACTTCCTGGTCGGGCGCGTCCGCCGGGACGGCCCCGGGCAACTGCAGCAGCGGGCTCTCCATGAGCCCCACACTATGCGCCGCGGAGGCGATCTACGCCCCGCCGGCCCGGCACTCCTTGCAGCGCCCGTACACGGTCAGATGGTGCACGTCCGTCTCGAACCCGAACGCCGCGTCCAGCCGCTCGGCCAGCCCCGCCGCCAGCTCCGGGTCCACGTCGTTCACCGTCCCGCAGCCGCGGCACACCAGATGGATGTGGTCGGCGTCGGTCGCCAGGTGGTAGTTCGGCGGCCCGTGCCCCAGATGGGCGTGCTTCACCAGCCCGAGCTCCTCCAGGAGCTCCAGCGTGCGGTAGATCGTGGAGATGTTCACGCCCTTGGCGGTGCGCTGCACCTCGGCACAGATCTCCTCGGGAGTCCCGTGCATGAGGTTGGTCACCGCCTCCAGCACCAGCTGGCGCTGCGGCGTGACGCGGTACCCCTTGGCCCGCAGTTCCTCCTGCCACGTCTCGGACATGCCCAGAGTCTATGTGCCCGGACCGGCGGCGGCGGTCCCGGGAAGATCCCCGAAAACCCGCTTGCCCGACCCGCGGGGCCTCGCATAGCGTGCGAGGTACGCGTGAAAGGAGGTGGTCCTAGCCAATGGTTGATATTAGGACTCGCGAGGTGGCTGTCCGCTAGTCGCCGTTCCGCCTCGGAACCGCTCCTTCAGGGGGCGGTTAGGCCGGTCGGTGACCGGCACTACCAGGCAGTTACCCGATCCCCGGACCGATGGATCAGTCCTGTCCATCACCCGCCTCCCGGCGGGAAGGTCCGGGGATCGTTCATTTCCAGGACCTCTCAGGCGACCCGCTTGAGCTGCGCGGACAGGTGCGACTGGAGCGGCTGCCCGACGGCCGCCATGTCGTACGCCCAGCCCAGGTCCTCGCCGATCAGCCCGTACAGCCGCTTGCCGCCGGTGACCTCCTTGGCGCTCTCGGTCCGCGCGATCACATCGGTGACCAGCTCGACCCGGCTGAACGCCACGTTCCCCACGTAGATCTCCACGATCCCGGTCGGGTGCGCCAGCGTGACCTCGACCTGGTGGTCGGGCCGCGGCCGCCAGTACCCGGTCTCGACCGCCAGCGGCCGCCCCAGCGAACCGTCCTCCTCGATCAGCCACGTCCGGCTCGCGTAGCTCAGGAACGGCTTGCCGATATGGGTGAACGAGATCTCCTGACCGAAGTTGAACGACTCGATCGTGGGGTAGCCGCCGACACCGGCGCCCTCCCACGTACCGAGCAGGAACGCCAGCGGTTCGAGATCGGGGTGCAGCTCAGGCTCCATGGACATAGGCACCGAGCGTAGCGGCGTTCGCGCTCACTTGAGCCGCGACAGCTTGACCACCAGCAGGACCGCGGCGATCGCGATCAGTGCGAGGAACAGGACCAGGACTCCCGCGTTCACCATGCCGCCCACGGCGCCCGATCCTACGCCAGCGTCCCTGGACGCACGGGTTACGCTGCCGGTATGGCGAGAGCTCTGGTGATCAAGGCGACGGCGGGGGCGGACGTGCCCGAACGGTGCAACCAGGCGTTCACGGTCGCGGCGGCCGCCGTGGCGAGCGGGCTGCCGGTCTCCCTGTGGCTGACCGGCGAGTCGGCCTGGTACGCGCTGCCCGGCCGCGCCAAGGAGTTCGAGCTGGCGCACGCCACCCCGCTGGACGACCTGCTCGCGGCGGTGCTGGCCGCCGGGCAGGTGACGGTGTGCACGCAGTGCGCGGCCCGCCGCGAGATCGGCCCGGACGACGTGATCCCGGGCGTCCGCATCGCCGGCGCGCCGACGTTCGTCGAGGAGATCGCCGCCGACGGCGTGCAGGCCCTCGTCTACTGAATCTTTTATCGGGCGGCGGCCCTGGGGGCCCGTCCCGGAGGGGACACTGATCCGCCGCGCTCCGAATGATCCTCTGCCGAGCGGACATAAGCAGCACCAAGGGGAGGGAGTGAGCGGCGTGGTCGAAATCCCCGCGTGGTTCTGGACGGCGACGATCGTCCTGGTCATCGGGTTGTTCGTGTTCGACCTGGTGGTGGCGGTCCGGCGGCCGCACGCGGTGCACCTGGGCGAGGCGACGTTCTGGTCGGTGTTCTACATCGCCGTCGCGATCCTGTTCGGGTTCGCGACGTGGTGGCAGCTCGGGACGACGGCCGGGACCGAGTACTTCGCGGGCTGGATCGTCGAGAAGAGCCTGTCGGTCGACAACCTCTTCGTCTTCGTCATCATCATGGCCCGCTTCAGCGTGCCCGCCGAGTTCCAGCAGAAGGCGCTGCTGTTCGGCATCGCGGCCGCGCTGGTGCTGCGCACGATCTTCATCGCGGTCGGCGCGGCGGCGATCCAGCTGTTCTCGTTCACCTTCCTGATCTTCGGCCTGATCCTGATCTGGACCGCGGTGCAGCTTGTCCGGCACCGCAACGAGGAGCCGGACGTCGAGGACAACTTCCTGGTCCGCCGCGCCCGCAAGATCATGCCGGTGTCGAACGACTTCCACGGCGGCAAGATGCTGGCGCACGAGAACGGCCAGCGCGTGATGACCCCGCTGCTGCTGGTGTTCATCGCGATCGGCAGCACCGACCTGCTGTTCGCGCTCGACTCGATCCCGGCCGTGTACGGGGTGACGCACGAGCCGTTCCTGGTGTTCGCGGCGAACGCGTTCGCGCTGCTGGGGCTGCGCGCGCTCTACTTCCTCATCGAGGGGCTGCTGGAGCGGCTGGTCTACCTGTCGATCGGGCTGTCGGTGATCCTGGCGTTCATCGGGGTCAAGCTGATCCTGCTCTTCCTGCACGAGGACGTGAACAAGGCGATCCCCGAGATCCCGACGCCGCTGTCGCTGGTGGTGATCCTGCTGATCCTGGTGGTCACGACGGTCGCGAGCATCGTCCGGGTCCGGGCGCACCCGGAGGAGAAGGCCAAAGCCCACTCCATCCGGATGCGCCGCAAGCCGAAGAAGGAAGAGGAGGAGCGGCGCTCCTCCTGAACCCCGGCTAGGACAGGACGGCGGCCAGTCGCTCCTCGCGGAGGCGGCCGGCCCAGGAGTCGTCGATCGGCTGGAGCTGCTGCCCGACGGCCCAGGTCAGCAGCAGGTCGGCCAGGCCCGGGTTGCGGACGAGGGCGGGGCCGTGCATGTACGTGCCGAGCACGCGGCCGCTGTAGGCGCCCTCGAAGCCCTGCCCGTCGCCGTTGCCGACGCCGGCGACCACCTTGGCGAGCGGCTTGGCGCCGGGCCCGATCCGGGTGACGCCCTGGTGGTTCTCGAAGCCGGTGATGCGCGGGACGTTCAGCTCGGCCGACACGTCGCCGACGATCTCGCCGACCGCGCGCTGCTCGCCGCGGCCGCTGCTGATGTCGAGCAGGCCGAGGCCCTGGACGGGCTGGCCCTCCTCGCCGCCGAACTGGTGGCCGAGGAGCTGGTAGCCGGCGCAGACGGCGAACACCACGGCGCCGCGCTGGGCGGCCTCGGCGAGCCCGCCGTCCCGGCGCAGCCGCTGGGCGGCCAGGATCTGCGGGCGGTCCTCGCCGCCGCCGAGCAGGAAGATGTCGCCGTCCGGCGGCACCGGCTGGTCGGACCGGACGTTGACGGTCTCGTACGGGATGCCGCGCAGCGCGGCCCGGCGTTCCAGCACGATGGTGTTGCCCTGGTCGCCGTACGTGCTCAGCAGGTCCGGATAGATCCAGACGATCTTGAGTGGACGGTTAGACGACACGGCCGTACCTCGTTCGGATGTCTTGGAAAGCGGTGTAGTTCGCGATCACGTCCAGCTTGCCGGGGGGCACCGCCATGACGGCCTGGTCGATGTCGTCGACCAGCGTGAAGTGGACGTCGGCGGCCTCCAGGCGGGCGGCGAGGTCGACCCGGCGCTCGCCGGCCACCCAGACGGGGCGGCCGCGCAGGATGCGGTAGTCGACGTCCCACAGCCAGGAGGTGTCGCGGCCGTCGGGGCCCTGCGCGTTGATCGACAGGGCGACCGGGCCGGGCGCGGGCTCCAGGACGTCGAACGCCTCCAGCCAGCCCGCCGGGTTCTTCGACAGGAGCAGCCGGATCTGCCGGCCCTGGTGCTCGACCGTGGTGTAGCGGCCGGCGACGGAGCGGACCTCGCTGAGCAGCGGCAGCGCCGTCTCGGGCGGCACGCCGAACTGGGCCACCACGGCCAGCGCGATCAGGGCGTTGGACCGGTTGGCGCGGCCGGGCAGCGACAGCGCCGACAGCTGGAACGTCCGGCCGTCGGGCACCGTGACCTGGTCGCCCTTGAGGATGTAGTCGGGCCGCGGCCGGGAGAAGTGGCACTCGCGGCAGCGCCAGTCGCTGTCCTCGTCGGTGTCCTGGCGGTCGAGCGGGCCGCCGCATTCGGGGCAGCACCAGGAGTCCTCGCGCCAGTGCTGGCCCGCGGCGACCCACGTCACGCTCTTGGCGGACGAGGCGCCCCAGGTGACCAGCGGGTCGTCGCAGTTGGCGATGACGTGGCTCTGCGGCGAGGCCTCCAGGGCCTTGCGCCACTTGCCGGCCAGCAGCCAGATCTCGGCGGCGCGGTCCATCTGGTCGCGGCTGAGGTTCATCAGCGCGACCACGTTGGCGCCGGTCTCCGCCAGGACCATCGGGACGTACTTCTCGTCGCACTCCAGCACGCCGTAGCGGGCTGTGGGCGCGGAGGCGAGCGCGGACACGTGCCCGGTGGGCATGTTGGCGCCGAACGCGTTGGTGGCGACCTCCCCCAGCGGCGTCATCGCCGAGGTGATCAGCCGGGTCGTCGTCGTCTTGCCGTTGGTGGCGCTGACGAGGACGAGCTTGCGATCCCGGGCGAGCCGGGTCAGCAGCTCGGGATCCAACCGGAGGCCGATCCTGCCCCC
The DNA here is from genome assembly GCF_041951345.1 of Actinomadura sp. 21ATH. Lineage (NCBI taxonomy): Bacteria > Bacillati > Actinomycetota > Actinomycetes > Streptosporangiales > Thermomonosporaceae > Actinomadura > Actinomadura sp. 21ATH. The sequence continues at coordinate 136,388 of NZ_JBGNUR010000009.1, forward strand.
GATCACCGAGCCGTCGCCCTTGCCCGCGAGCCGGGACATCTTCGCCGCCGTACGACCGAGCGCGACGGCCAGCTGCGAACGCAGCGGAAGATCGCTCATGGACTCCGTCTTCTCCGGTTGCGCCTGTGAAAACCGTTCCGAGCCTAGCCGGTACGAGGACGTACCGTTGCGGCACTCTCCGAAGCGACTGCGAGGAGGATCACACCATTTGGTGTAAACCGTCCCACCGAATCTTGACCTATGTGAACATGTCATGATTCTGTGCGTCCCCGGCAGCCCGAACAATGGGGTCTCAGATACCCCCGAGCACGCCTGTGCGAGGCGTTGAGCCAGTACTTTGTCGGGAGCCCTGCGGTTTGGCGGGGGATCTCCCCGCACTCTGGCGGACGAAGCGGCGACAAGGCGAGGTCTGAGCGATGCAGTGTCCGACGTGCGGTACGAACACGCCCGGGACGCTCGGCACGTGTCCGAACTGCAACGCCCCCATGGAGCACGGCTCACCCCTGGGGCAGCCGCTCGGGGCCCCGCCCGCGGCGCCGGCGTTCGGCGAGCAGACGGTCGTCGTACCGCCCGCCACCCCCTCCTGGGCGATCGACCTCCCGGCCGGCGGGCCCGGCGGCATGCCCGGTGACCTGCCGAAGGACCCCGCACCCGCCCCCGCACCCGCCGCCGATCCCGGACCCGGGCCCGCGGCGGCCGAGCCGGGCGACGGGACGTCCGAGTCGACGGCGCCGTGGGCGTTCGTCCCGGACGACGACAGCGGCGCCCACCCGACCGCGCCGCCCCCGCCCGCCTGGGCGTCCGCCGCTCCGGCGGGCCCGGGAGCGCCGTCACCGGCCGTCGGGACGCCGCAGGCCGACCTCATGGGGAGCCCGCCGCCGCCCGCGCCCTCTGCGCCCTCTGAGACCTCGGGACCGTACGAGTCGATCGTTCCCGAATCGTGGTACGCGCGCCCCCGCAAGCCGGACGCGCAGGCCGAGCAGGACCCGGGCGTCCAGCAGTGGGCGCCCCAGCCGACCTCGCCCGGCCTCGGCGCCGGCGGGGGCGACGTCTACGGCCAGACGGCCGTCATGGACGCCGGCGGCTACCCGGCCGGCGGCGCCACCCGCCTCGACGGGCCCGGGATGGGCATGGGCGCGCCCATGGGCCCGATGGGCCCCGACCCGGGCATGGGCCATCCCCCGCCGCAGGGCATGTCCGACAAGGCGAGCAAGCCGCTGCTCATCGCGGTGTCCGCGCTCGTCGCCATCGCGGTCGCCTCGGTGGGGCTCGTGCTGTGGCCGGGCGGGGACGACAAGCCCCCGGCCGCGCGGGTCAGCCCCACGCCGAGCCAGAACACCCCGGTCGCGAAGAAGGAGCCCATCGGCCCGGCCCGCCAGCAGGCCGTCCAGCTGAACGCGCTGCTGAACGCCAGCGCCGCCACCCGCCGCGAGCTGGCGGCGGCGCTGAACGGCACCGCCAAGTGCGAGACGCTGCCCGCCGCGATCCGCGGGTTCGAGGGCGTGGCGCAGCGGCGCACGAACCAGATGCGCCGCGCCAAGGCCCTCAAGGTCGACAAGCTGACCAACGGCCCGCGGATGCGGGTGACGCTCTACCAGGCGTTCAAGGCGTCGCTGGAGGCCGACCAGCGGCTGCTCGCGTGGGCGAACAAGGCCAAGCGCAAGTGCCGCGGCAAGCCCCGGCCGGCCGTCTCCCAGGCGCCCGGCCGCATCCCGGCGGAGCGCCGCGCGACGATAGCCAAGAAACAGTTCGTCGCGATGTGGAATCCTGTCGCTCGCGCGACCGGTCAGCCGCCGCGGCTCTGGAACGGGCTGTAAAGGCCGATCACAACAGGATTGCAACCCCTGTCGGGAAGCTCCTGATTCGCCGGTCGCGCAGTATGTTGGCTGCGTCGAGGCTTCGCGGGGGAGGTTCAGGCATGCGGTGCCCGAGCTGCGGTAGTGACACGACCCCGTCGCTGCCCCATTGCACGCGCTGCAACGCCCCGTTGAGGGGCTTGGGCGACGAGTCGTTCACGACCCCCGACCCGTCCGCGGGCCCCGGGCCGGGTCCGCAGCCGGGTCCGGTGCCCGTCCCGGACGCCGGGCCCGTACCGCCGCCCTGGACGACCCCGCCCGCCGCGCCGCCCGGCTGGGACGCGCCGCCCCCGTCCGGCGACGGCGAGCGCACCATCTCCCTCTCGGACGAGCCGTGGGAGCACGAGCAGTGGGCCGAGGAGGTCTGGTCGCCGGGCCCGACGGCCAAGAAGCAGGCGCTTCCGTACGTCCTGATCGGCGGCGGCCTGGTGGTGCTCATGCTGGTCGCGGCGGCCATCATCTTCTGGCCGTCCGGCTCCGACCCGGCCGCCGGACCGGCCGCGGGCTCGTCGTCCGCCGGGCCCGGCGGCTCCTCCGACCCCGCCGCCGGACCGGACGGCGAGGAGCCCACGACCACCTCGGACGGCGCCCTCAACAAGCAGGCCGGCCAGGTGGACGCGCTGCTGACCGAGATGGCCAGCACCCGCTCCGAGCTGGGCACGGCCGTGACCGCCGGCTGCCGGACCGCCGACCTCCAGCGGATCTACGACCAGCGGCAGGAGCAGCTGCGCAAGGCCCGCGCGCTGGACGTCAGCGCGCTGGAGAGCGGCACCGAGCTGCGCGACGCGCTCGTCCGGGCGCTGACGGCGTCGTCCGCGTCCAACAAGACCTACGTCGACATGAGCCCCGGCTGCCCCTCCGAGAGCGACGTCGCGAGCGTCAACGGGGAGGCCAGCGCCGCCAAGCGCGACTTCATCGGCTACTGGCGCCCCAACGCCGAGAAGGCCGGCCTCGACGTCCGGACCGCCGACACGATCTGACCCGCCCCGCGCGGTCAGCCGCGGAGGAAGGGGAGGGCTCCGGACGGGTCGGCGAAGGGGGCGACGAGGCGTTCCGGCCAGCTCAGCACGGGTTCGAGCCAGGCGACGACGCGCATCGTCTCGGCGGCGTCGGCGATCTCGTCCTCCTCCGCGACGCCGACCGTGACGTCCGCGAGGTCCCGGTAGAAGCCCGCGTGGTCGTCGGCGCCGCCGATCGCGGTGCTCGCGAGCGGGCGGTTGCGGTCCAGCTCCATCGACAGCGGGTGGCGGCGCAGCGCGCGCAGGCGGTGGCCGAGCTTGGGCTCGGGGGGCTGCTTGAGGCCGGGCAGCTGGTACTCCAGCGGCGGCGCGGGGGCGTGCTTGTCGGGGGCGCCGGCGCCGTACGGGAAGAGGCGGTCCATCTCGTGCAGCCACCGCACCTGCGGGATCACCCAGTCGGGTCCCGGGCGGGTGCCGGCCGGCGCGGGGTCGCCGCCGAGGAGGCGCTGCGCGACGGCCGCGGCGGCGGCGGTCAGGTCGGCCGGCGGGTACGCGGTGCGCAGCGCCCACGCGCGCCGGGTGACGGCCCGTTCGAGAACGGTCGCCAGCGTGCACTCGCGCAGCCGGGGCGTGAGGCGCGACCAGGCGCGGCCCAGCTCCTGCGGTACGGCGGGCAGCGGCCGGTTGACGACGTGCGCCAGCACGAGCGTGTCGCCCCACACGCGCAGCCAGGCCCAGTCGGGATGCCCGGCGAGCAGGTCGGCCTCGCGCAGCTCGTACAGGGTGCAGGCCCGCCCGGAACGGCACTCGCAGCCGCACGCGGCCGACCGGCGCCCGTCGACCGGCGGCGGCGGGCCCGGCAGCACGCCCTCGCGGCCCTCGCCCAGCGGGATCCGCACGCGGAGGGGCCGGTCCATCCCGTCCGCGAACACCGCCGCGACGCCGGGACGCAGCGAGACCACCTCGCGCGACTGGTCCTCGTCGAGGTTCATGGCCGCGCCGACCTGGTGCCGGTCGTCGAACGCCGGAAGCCGGTGGACGACCTTCAGCGCGGTGTTCTTGATGACGTCCGGGACCAGCTTGGTCGGGATCTGCTCGGCGACGATGATCCCCTCGCCGTACGCGCGGATCTCGGCGAGCATCCCGGCGAACAGCTCCACCGCGTGCGAGCTGGTCCGCTCGGGCCCGCGGTTGCGCAGGAGCCGGTGCGCCTCCTCGATGACGATCACGTGCCGCAGGCCCGGCGCCCCGCCGCCGCCGCGCCGCTCGCGCATCCGCAGGTGCTCGACGACGCGGATGATCAGCGTGCCCATCAGGAACGCCTTGTCCTCGTCGTTGGCGACGTCCTCGATGGCCAGCACGATGTTGTCGCGCAGCATCCCGCCGATGTCGGCCGGATGCCCGCCCTCGAAGAACCGCCCCGCCGACCCGATCCGCAGCGACCGCAGCCGCACGTCCACGAAGCCCTGCACGTCCGCCATCAGCTCGCGGCCGTACCCCACGTCCTTGATCACCTGGAGCGCGGCGGCCTGGAGCTGCTCCAGCGTCGGCACCGCGGGCTCGATCAGCGAGCCGGGGACGCCGCCGCCGGTCACCACGTCCCAGCCGGTCGCCTCGTACACCCGCTGGAGCGCCTGCGCCATGATCTGCGGGAACGGCTCCTCGGCGTCGAACGCGGCCTGGAACAGCGCCCGGACCATGTCGATGTGCGCCTGGACGGGGTAGCCGGGCTCGGGCGCCAGCGGGTTGACCGACAGCGGCACCGACGCCGGGTCGGACGGGTTCACGACGGTGACCGGCCCGCCGAGGTCCCGGATGCGGCCCGCCATCGCCGCATACTCCGACTTGGCCGGCTCGATCGCCAGCCACGGGATGCCCGCCCTGGTCAGCTGCTCCAGCAGGTGCCGGACGGTCTGCGACTTCCCGGCCCCCGTCGACCCGGTCACGAACACGTGCCGGTTGATCGTCGAGCGCGGGACGGTGAACCGGCCGACCTCGCGGTCCTGCCCGTCCAGGATCGCGCCCAGCTCCACCGGTGTCCCCGGGGTGGCGTCCTCGGTCTCGGAGGTGACGTCGAAGTATCCGGCGTCCAGCACCCGCAGCCCGGGCACCTCGCGGCGCGGCAGCCCGGCCAGCGCCGCCAGCGCCCCCGCCGTCGCGACGAACGGATGCCGCTCGGCCGTCTCCACCACCCCGCGCTGCCCCGCCGGCAGCGCGTCCGGCCGCAGGACCTCGCCGAACGTCCCGCTCCCGTGCCCCGACCTCAGCCGGTACGGGTGGTGCCCCAGCTCCATCGAGCCGACCAGCACCGGCGCGATCTGCCCCAGCTCGCTCTGGTCGGCGGCGCCCGCGACGACCCGTACCTCCCAGAGCCCGGCCTCGCGGAACGCGTCCAGCTCGGCCAGCCGCTGGTCGGCGCGGGCCACCGCCAGCCCGGCCCGCTCGTCCTCGCCGCGGCGCAGCATCCGCAGCTCGTGCTGGAGCTCGCGCATCTCCACGTCCAGCCGCCGCTCGTCGCACGGCTCGGCCACCACGAACCAGCCGAACGGCCGCTCCATCAACGTCACCAGCGTCGACTCGAACAGGCTCGATCCGGCCTCCGACCGGCCGACCTGCGGCGCCAGCCGTCCCGGGCAGCGCGTCCACACCATCCGCTCGGCCTGCCGCATCCACTGCTCGCCGACCGGCACGCCGCGCGCCCCGCTCGGGAACAGCAGCCCCTGCCGCCCGCCCGGCCCCGGATTGACCGGCCCGGCATTGGTGATCAGCTCCAGCGGCGCGCCGCCGCCCGCCGACAGCCAGCCGACCACGAACGGCCGCTGCCGCCGCGCCGCCGACAGCGCGGCCGGGAGCACGCTCACGAAGTCCCATTCGGCGGACGCGGCGCGCTCGGGGGCGGGGATCGCCTGGATGCGGTACCACGGGCCCGGCAGCACGGGCATGGGCGGCAAACCGTGCAGGGAGGGGTGCGGGGGGTGCGGGGTCGTCACCCGAGCATCCTTCCTCCCGTACGGCGCGGCGCGCTACGGCTGCGCCGGCGGATCGGCCGCGTGCCGCCCGTTCGGCCTCATCCGGACGCTCGGCCCGCGGGTCGCCTTGGGCATGGCGTGCCGGGCCCGGGACGTCCACGGGAACCCCTGCGGCGGCCGCGCCTCCCCGGTCGGCGCGGGCAGCGGCACGTCGTCCGCCGCCTCCTCGGGCTCCTCGCCCGCCGCCGTCCCGTTGGAGTGGCCGTCCCGCTCCTGCTGGCGCAGGTACTCCTCGAACGGGATGGAATGCGCGGTCGGCAGCGTGATGATGCCGGGATTGGCGTCCACCATCAGGATCCGGCGGCCCGTCGCGCCCGAATGCGTGAAGACCATCGCCGTCGGCGGCAGTTCCTGGAGCTGCGGCGGCTCCACCAGCAGCTCGCGGAACCCCTGCTTCAGCTCGCCGGTGTCGCCCCGCCGCCGGTCCTCGGTCGCGGCCAGCCCGCGCCCCCACGCCGTCGCCGAACTGATGCCCTCGACCAGCGCGCTGTCGTCGTCCGCCGGCTCCGGCAGCGGCGACCACACCGGATCGGTCAGCTCGTCGCCGCGCGCCCGCGCGTACGCGACCGTGCTGGCGTAGCTCCCGGCGGCCACGTCGGCCAGGCTCTCCCCTGCCGAGTCCGTGATCTCGGCGACCAGCAGCGGCTGGTCCGTGCCGATGTGCTCGGCCGCAACCCGGGCGTCCTCGGGGTTCCCCAACCGCATGAACCCCACCGCCGCGTGCCCGCGCCGCCCGAGCCGTTCCCGTACGTGCTGCGGGATCGACCGGTACATCAGCACAAGACCCGTTCCGGTGGCCTCGCACGCGTCGATCAAACGGTCCAAGACGTCCCCGCGCAGCTTCTCGGCGCCGCAGAGGAACAGCGTGTGATCCCACCGTCCCCCCGGAGGCGCCTCCCGGATCCGGTGGGTAAGAGCCGTCGTCACGTACGTCCCGAGGACCCGGTTCGTCAGGACCCCGGCCCGCCGGTCCATGGAGACGACATGAAGCCGCGACGGCGGCAGCCGCACCGGCTCCGCGGCGAGCTTCTCCAGCTTGCGCAGCTGCGCCTCCAGCGCCCACGCCCGCCGCACCACGATCCGGTCGGTCGCGTCGCGCCCGAACAGCGTCGCGACCCGTTCCAGCTCCTCCTCGCTCAGCAGGCCCTTGCGCAGGTCGTCCCGCGGGTCGCCGACCTGGGCCAGCACCCGCAGCGCCGCCGTGATCCGCGGGATCGTCACGCCCTCCCCGAGCACCTCGATGATCCGCTCAAGGATGGAGTTGTCGAACGACAGGTCCCGGGTGCTGCCCTCCTCCTCCCCCGCGCTCACCACCAGCGACAGCACGTCGGCCAGCGCCTCGGGCCCCAGCCCCCTCGTCGCGTCCAGCCGCGGCAGGTCGGCCGGCAGCACCCACACGAGCGGATCGTCCCCCCGCGCCGCCGCCACCCGCAGCAGGTCGTGCGCGACCGCGCCCTCGGACAGGTCGATGACACTCACCCGCGCGCCCACCGCCAGCCGCGCCGCCCCCATGGTGGTCACCGCCGCAGCCCACCCGGCCAGCGTCCCGCCCACCACATCGACACGATCCACGTCGGGCGGCACCGCCACGGGATACCACTCGCGCTGCCCGGCGTACTCCCGCTGACGCCGCTCCCACTCCTCGTAGGCGCCGACATACTCGGACTCGGCCGCGTCCCGCCGCCGCTGCCACGCGGCCCGCTCGCGCTCGCCCCGGAGCCGTTCCCGGACGATCCGCGCCCGCACGGCCCGCTCGTCCTGCCACAGCAGGTAGCCGGTGATCCCCACGACCGCCACGCACGCGCACATCGCCGCCGCCGCGAACGCCCACGGCAGCACGCCCAGCACCCAGCACAGCAGGAACAGGACGATCCCGACGCCCGCGCCGTACGCCGCGATCCGCAGCGGCCGCACGGCCAGGTACTCGCCCGGCCGCCGCTCGGCCACCGGCACCGCCGGCGCCGGCTCCAGGGGCTCGGGCCGTCCCGGGGGCGGCCCGGGATCGGGATGCACTTGTGCGTAGCGCCAGCCGACATAGACGCGGTCGGCCTGCACAAACCGCGCCATCGCGGAACCGCTCGCCATGTCCGTCACGTCGAGAGACCTCTGGGTGTAACGGGATGGTGTGGGACGCCTGTGGTTCTGGTTGGACTCCTCCTCAGCACAGACTAAAGAGGATCCGCCCTCCGCGCGCCCCGTTCAACCGAACAGCTCCGACAATGCCCAACTCCACCCACCATTTCGGTCATCCTGCCCACCAAGGTCAAAGATCGGACACCGAGATACGGCCCCCTGACCACATCCGGCCACCGCGGAGGCCCCGACGTCCACAACGAACACCGCCCCAGAGGCCGAAGCAGCAGCCCTCCAGAAAAGCCGAACGGGACACCGCCTGAACCCCGTTCACCTGCCATTAATCAACTCCTTCACCATCGCCCCCCAGCCGTTGCCGCGGCGTCCTCGACCGGTCCTGCCGATCGTGCAACGATCTTCCGGACGTACCCGGCACTGATGGAGGGGACATGAAGCGCACCTGCGCCATCACCGCGGCGGCACTCGCCACGCTCACGGCCTCCGCCGTCCCCGCCCACGCCGGCGGCGGGCGCGAGATCCGCTTCGCCACGTTCAACGCGTCCCTCAACCGTTCCACCGAGGGCGCCCTGGTCAACGACCTCTCCACGCGATCGAACGCCCAGGCCGCGGCCGTCGCCGAGATCATCCAGCGCGCCCGGCCGGACGTCCTCCTGATCAACGAGTTCGACTACGACGCCGCCGGGAAGGCCGCGCGCCTCTTCCAGGACAACTACCTCTCCGTGGGACACAACGGCGCGTCCCCCATCAACTACCGCTACCGCTACACCGCCCCGAGCAACACGGGCATCCCGTCAGGCCACGACCTGAACAACGACGGCACGGTGGCGACCACCCCGGGCTCCGACGCGTACGGCCAGGACTCCTACGGCTACGGCTTCTTCCCCGGCCAGTACGGCATGGTCGTCTACTCCCGGTACCCCATCGACTTCCGGAACGTCCGCACGTTCCAGAACTTCCGCTGGGCCGACATGCCGGGCGCCGTCCTCCCCGAGAACTACTACTCGGCCGCCGAACTCAGGTCCCTGCGCCTCTCCTCCAAGAGCCACTGGGACGTACCGGTGAAGGTCAACGGCAAGCGCGTCCACTTCCTGGCGAGCCACCCCACGCCCCCGTCGTTCGACGGCACCGAGGACCGCAACGGGCGGCGCAACCACGACGAGATCCGCTTCTGGGCCGACTACGTACAGCCGTCCAAGAGCCGCTACATCTACGACGACAAGCGCCGCCGCGGCGGCCTGGCCCCGGGCGCGCGCTTCGTCATCGCGGGCGACCAGAACGCCGACCCGAACGACGGCGACAGCTACGCCGGCGCCATCCACCAGCTCCTCCGCAACCCCCGCGTCAACGCGAAGTACGCCCCGTCCAGCCCCGGCGCCCCCGAGGCGAGCGCCCTCCAGGGCGGCGCGAACACCACCCACAAGGGCGACCCGAAATACGACACCGCCGACTTCGCCGACACGGCCCCCGGAAACCTGCGGGTCGACTACGTCCTGCCGTCCAAGAACCTCAAGCCCACCAACGGCGGCGTCTTCTGGCCAACGAGAAACGACCCCCTCTACCGCCTGACCGGCACCTACCCTTTCCCCACCTCAGACCACCGCCTGGTCTGGCTCACCGCCCGCCCCTGACCTCAGCATCCGATTGGCGGGGACGGTTCCGGGGTCGTGCCGCTACTTGTCGCGCGAAATGAGCGGGGAGCACGCCCCGGCAAGAACCAAGCCGGGAATCTTCTTTCCACGGCGGACCTCGCATCGCTTATGCGACGTTTCCATCCACTGCTTTTACGTATTTCGTCTTCCCACGCCACGGCAGGCTCCTCACCCGCCATGCAGTAGCCGTAGATCTGTTCCGCGACGTCGTCGGTGAAGAGGTGGTCGAAGTGGAAAGATCCTTCGAACGCCGACCAGGCCACTCCCTCCGCGCCCGCGCAGACCCTTGGCAGGCACTGCAGCAAATAGGAGGCGATATCCTGGTCGACATCATGAAAGACGAGATCATACTCCCATACGGCCACCTCTTTCACATCTGGCTCGGGACGCATCCGGATGATATCGATCTCGTCCGGACGCATGCCCGGGATCTCGAACGCGTCCTCTCGCAGGCACTCCTCCACTCGTCCCAGCGTGAAGAGGGTGACGACCGCGGGGCCGCCCCAGCAGACAGCCTCTCTGGTCGAAGTCATGGGTGCCCAACGCCTCTGGACGGCGCGTTCTTGCACTCATCACTCGACAAGAGGATCTGAATTCCAGGCCACTCGTCATCGCTCGCTGCGCGCAACTCTTCGACAAATCCTGACGAGAAGAACGTGACGTACCCGGTGAACACCGTCGGGTCCGTGGCGATCGGCGACGATGAGATGCGTGCGGTGACGGATCTGTCAGGCAACTGGATGTTGAGCATCTGCAGCGCGTCCAAGGCGAAGGCGACGCCTCTGCGCATCAGCTACCGGACGCGTTCACTCCCCACCAGGTCGATGTCCAGGTCAGGAATGCCGCGTCCGTTCACCGCGGCTTCGTAGTCACCGATGGCGGGGAAACTTGAGCGCTGGCCGAAATATGATCTGCGGAAGGCGGTCAGGAGAACGGCGCCGTGCTCCACCGACCAGCCCTCCTCGATTATTTCGCGGAGCGGGGCGTACATGTCCGACGGCCGGACGGAATCCAGGAAGGCGTCCCCCAGGATTCTCCGAGCATCACGGCTGATCATCGTCATGCGTTCTCCCGCGGTGTGGAGGCCGAGTGTTCAGGGATGCGGGTCGGCTTTCACGGGCAGGAAGGCGGACAGGTCCATGGAGGGGTGGGGGTACTTCCAGTCCAGGCCCTCGAACGGGATGTACATGCCTTCGGGCCGGCCGGCCAGGAAGTAGTTGCCGTCCCACTGGTTGGGGTGGGTGACCGGGGCGTCCGGGGGGAAGTTCGCGCCTACCGGCTCGTGCGGGACGTCGACGCCGAAAACGGCGTACACGGCGGCGTCCACGAAGTTGGTGAAGCCGATCGGTCCTCGCAGGTGGGTTCCCTGGATGGTCAGGGCGTGGACGCGGTCGCGGGCGAAGTAGAGGGAGCTGAGGTCCTTGACGACCTGGGTGAAGTCGTGGGCGGCGTCGTGGTGAACGAACGCCCGGGTCTGCCGCTCGTTCGCCAGGACCGCGCCCACGTACGTCGGCAGGTCGCCGTGGAACATGCGGACGCGGGACATCGCGTTCGGGAACAGGCGGCGCAGGCGCTCGTGCGTGAACCTCAGGTATGCCTGGTTGACGTCCACGAGGTCGAGTTCCAGGCCCATCGGCTCCACGCACCCGGCGAGGACGGCGGCCGAGCCTCCCATGAAGACACCGACGTCCACGAGCCGGGTCAGGTCCTGGTGGGTGCGTTCGATGCGGTCGAACATGTGGAAGTAGTGGTACGCGCTGCACTGGTCCTCGTAGGCGACGTCGGACGCCCGGATCCGCGCGGCGACCCGGTCGAAGATCGTCTTCTGGCCCGCGAAGGTCTCCAGGTCGGCGTGGTGGCCGCTGTAGACGGGGATGTCCAGTGCCTCGTGCGGGTTCTCCGCTTCGGCCAGACCGGGGTCGGGGTCGAGGAAGGTCCCCCAGGAGCCCTCGTGCATGGCCACGGTCGCGGTGTAGTCGGTCATCGTCGGCTCGCCTTTCGGGATTCCGGGCCGTCTTGGAGCGGGGTCAGTGCGCCGCGGCCGCCGCCGGGCGGTCGGGGGCGGGCGCGGGAGCTTCGGGGCGTGCGCTGCGGATGCCCAGCACGATCGCCGCGCCCAGCGCCACGAGCCCGGCCACCATGGTCGCCAGTGGCGTGATCGGGCCCAGGGCCGGCTGCCACGCGCCGGTGAGCGGGCTCATGAGCGGTTCTCCGTAGTGCAGGCCGTGCTGGTAGCGGATCATCATGTACGCCAGTCCGACGAGATGTGCGGGCAGCAGGGCGGCGGCCAGCCAGCCCGTCGCCGAGCGCGCGAGCGGCGCGGTGAGCAGGCCGCGTTCCTCGATGGTGTACGCGGCCAGCAGCGCCGCGCCGACCGCGGCGGGAAGGATGTAGCGGCCCTGCGCGCCCATCCCGTCGGTCTCGGCGCCGAAGACGTCCATCCACAGCGGCAGCGCGAACGCCCCCGCCACGACGAGCAGGAGCCGCAACCGGTCCGTGCGCGTGCCCGCGAGCACCGCCGCGACGAGGAGGAACCCGGCGGCACCGATCCAGACCGCGTGGAAGGCGCCGGGCATCTCGGCCTCCAGCCACCCGAACTGGCCCACCATCGACTTGAGGTAGAACGACGTCCGCTCGGCGATCACGACCTTCAGCGCGGCGCCGGGGCCGAGCCCGGCGCCGCCGGGGACCGGGACCAGTTCGGTGGCCTTCATGGCGAGCGTCCAGATCCCCGACGTCAGGCCCACCACGGTGAGGACCGCGGCGAACACCCGCGCGCCGCGGTCGCGGGCCAGCTGGACGATCCGGGCGCGGCCGGCCGTCCCGGTCAGGATGAGCACGGCCAGCGCGACGGCCAGCGGGCCCGCGGGGCGGGTCCAGGCCACCACGGTGGCGGCGACGCCGGCCAGGATGAGCAGCCGCCGGTCGACGGGGCCCCTGCCCAGTACGAGCGGGATGAGGGCGGTCCACATCGCGATCGCCGCCGAGATCTCCAACCCGTTCGGGTTGATCACCCCGGCCAGGTGGAGCGCCATCGGCGTGGCGGCGACCAGCAGCCCCGCGAGCAGGAACGGCCGCCGCGACCAGGCCAGGACGCTGTACGTCGCGACCGCCAGGAACGCCGCCGAAAGGGCCGCGCTGAGAAGCCGGGCGAGCAGCAGGCCCGTGTCGTCGGGCGACCACTTGAGCGGCCAGCCGACCACCAGGTGGTACGTGGGCTGGTAGCGGCCCGTGGCGGAGAATCCGACCCTGGGTTCGTCCGGCCGCTTCGCCGCCTTGGGGACCTTGTCCAGGCAGCTCGCCGGCCGCTCCGCCTTGAACGCGAAGCACGCGGGCGACGGCCGCTGGACGCCGGAGGGGACGGTCTGCCGGGTGCCGGGCAGCGGCCGCTCCGTCCCCGGCGCCCGCAGGTACTCGGGCGGCACGATGATGTCGCCGCCGGCGACGCCCGCCGCGCGGGTGATGTGGGCCTGCTCGTCCGGGCCGCCGTCCCAGGGGAGGGCGACCGCCCAGGCGGCGCCGACCGCGAAGAAGCCGAGGAAGGCCAGGAGCGCGATCAGCCGGAGCCGTCGCGGCGGAGCGTTCACCGTGCTTCCGGGCCGCGGCGGACGCGGGCGGAGATGGCCCGTCCGAGCTGGCTCACCGCGGGGCCCAGCTCGGGTGCCGCGGGGGCGCGGGGCGCCGACAGCCGGGCCAGTTCCTCGCGCAGTCCTTGCAGCTCCCGCTGGCGGGTCGCGATCTCGGTGCGGGAGCGGTCGAGTTCGGCGCGCAGCCGACCGATCTCCTCCTGCTGCCCGGTGATCGTCGCCGCGAGCCGGTCGGCGTCCTCGGCGTGCGCCCGCGCCTCGTACTGCAACTGAAGGAGGCGGCTGTAGAGGGCGATCCGGTTGTTCTCCATGGCGCCGAGGAGGGCGGAGGAGGTGTACGGCCGCAGCGCGGCGAAGATCTCGTCCGTGCCGGGGGCGCCTTCCCTGGCGAGCAGGCCGAAGCCGAACACCGCGGGAACGATCTCGAACCGCCAGCCGGCGCCGTCCTCGGCGAGCGCGTCCTCGACGGCCGTGAGCACGCCGTTGCGCTCGCCGCCCGCCTCGGCCGCCACGGTGAACGCGCCGTCGCCGACGAAGCCGGCGGGCGTGACGCCGTCGTGCCAGACGCTGGGGCCGTCCTCGGTCGCCGGACGCAGGTCCTCGGGGGGCAGCGGGGACGGCTGGTAGTAGAAGTCGCGGCGGCCGCACGGCCACAGCACGTCGTGCAGGGCGACGACGGCGTCCGGCGCGTTCGCCATGATCCACGCGAGTTCGCGGCGGACGACGGCGTAGTTGTGGTCGCCGTCCAGGACGTAGAGGTCGGCGGCGGGGAGTTCGGCCAGGACGCCGGGCGACAGGCCCTCGACGAGGGTGAGCCGGGGGTCGCCGTCGATCGCGGCGCGCAGCCGGTCGTCGGGGCTGGGCTCGACGCAGTACACGGTGGCGCCCAGGTCGGCGTAGACCGAGCTGACCTGGCCGGATTCCACGCCGACCTCGACCACCGTGGCGAAGTCGCGGTGGGCGAAGACCGTCTCGAACAGTTCGCGGAACGTCGCCATCGAGTGCAGCAGTATGGGCCGTTCCCTGGCGGCCCGGGCCTGCGCGTGCGGGTCCTCGCGCGTGCCCGCGAAGTCGGGGTTCAGGGCGCACCTCCCAGCTTCCGTCTGGCGATGCGGCTCGCACCGGCCGCCACGCCCTTCACTCCGGTGGTCCGGTACTCCTCGCGGAGCCGGTCGGACAGCCGCGCGGTACGGGCCGACAACGCGGCCCGTTTGTCCACGGGCATCCGCGGCGCCATCCCGGACATCGACTGGGGCAGCATGGCGAACGCGATGCTGACCTGGCCGGACGAGACGACCGGTGCCCCGGCGCGGCGGGCGATCGGCAGCCAGACCGCCGCGTGCGGGGAGAAGAACTCCATCAGGTTGCCGCCGAGGTAGCGGCACTCGGCGTAGTGCAGGCCGACGAAGTCCTCCGGCTTGTCCCAGCGCAGCACGTGCTCCTGCCTGCGGCCGCCGGCGATGACCTGCGCCTCGATCCAGTCGACCCGGACGATCGCGGGGCGGCCGGGGATGGCCAGCGAGATGTCGACGGTGTCGTGGTGCTCGAAGCGCAGCCGCGCGTACGACAGGCCGTTGTGGTTGATGCGGACCCGGGCGCGGATGACCTCGTGCCAGCGGTCGTCCACGGTGCGGTAGCGCAGCCGCGTCTCGACGGGCTCACCGGCCGGTTCCAGCGCCCGCCGGTCGAGGTGGCCCTCGGCGATGGCGCGGGTGAGCGCGCCGAGCTGCGGGTCCGAGGCGGCGAGCAGCCCGGGCCAGAACGAGTCCCGCATGTGCAGGTCGGCCAGGTCGTTCGCGGACATGTACGGGACGGCGCGCAGGTCGTCCGGGAGGAGGGTCGTGACCAGGTCGGAGCCGAAGTTGTCCTCGTGCGCCCAGTGCCCGAAGACGGCGGCCTCCTCGGGCGTCGGCGCCTCAAGGGCGGACACGAGGATGCGGGCGAGCCGGGCGCGGAGGGCCGGGGCGGTGGTGAGGCCGGGGCCGTCGCCGGCGGCCGCGTACCGGTTCCAGTTGCGCTGGAACGCGAGGATGCCGTCCTGGACGGTGCGCCGCTCGGCCAGCTGGGACGCCGAGTCGGCCGTGTCGCCGAGTACCGGCTCGCCGTCCTCGTCGAAGCCGATGAGCGATCCGCACAGCGCGTTGACGCACTGCTCGACGATCTCGGGGCTGCGGGTCACGGTGTCGGCGACGCGGGCGGGGTCGCCGGCCTGGGCGAGGTAGCCCTCGGCGCGCAGCCCGGCCAGGTAGACGCGTTCGGACCGGCGGTCGGTGGCCAGGTAGAGCCCGGCCGGCACGATGTCGATCATGGCGATCTGCAGCGCCTTGGCGAGCTGGAGCTGGATGGTCCCGCCCCAGCCGAGGTCGACCAGGGTGAGTTCGGGGCCGTCGAGCGCGCCCGCCTCGCGCAGCGATCTGATCATCCGTTCGCGGGCGGCGGTGACGGTGACGGCCAGCCGGTTGCGCAGGTGCGGCGTCTCGGTGAGCGACCGGGCGACCCGGTCGGCGATGTCGCCGTTGTCGATGACGGTGTCCAGCTCGGTGGCCAGGCCGGGCACCTCGCCCGCCTGGAGCTCCAGGACCGACAGCACCTGCCGGACGGTCATCTGGTAGCCGCTGCGGACGAACGCGTGGACCGCGCCGGTGTCGAACGGGTCGAGCCCGGCCAGCGAGGTCACGAACCGCGACAGCCAGACGGGCCGGGCCTCGACGTCCCAGCCGCGCGCCGCCGCCGCGTTGTTGATCATCTGGGCGAGCAGCTCGCCCTCGCGCATCGGGCACCAGAGCAGGCGCGTCCCCGACGCGTGCGCCCGGGCCGCGGCCCACTCGGCGAATCCGGTGATCACCGGGCCGAGGACGGCGGCACCGTACCGCCAGGCGATGTCGAGCGCCGAGGTGGCGTGCGGGGCGGTGGCGTGGATCGTCTTGGCGCGCAGGCTGGTCAGGCCGAAGTCGCCGTGGGTCTCGTCCAGGTCGGGCGCGTGGTCGCCGACCGCGGCGACCGGCTCGCGCTCGCGTTCCAGGACGGTCTCGTACGCCTCGTCGAGCCTGCGGTAGCAGAGGGTGCGGACGCCGAGCTCGGCCGGGACCTCGTCGTCGGCGATCTCGTTGTCGCCGACGTGGACGATCTGCCGGGGGCTGCTGTCCAGGTCGCGCAGCACGATCTCCCACAGCCCGGACGCCTTGTCGACGCCGTGCTGGTTGGAGCGGAAGATCGTGACGTCCTGCATCGGGCCCAGCTCGGAGCGGTCGAGCAGGAGCGACAGGTGGTCCTCGGTGAAGTAGGTGTCGGAGACCAGGACGATCCGGATGTCCTGCTTGCGGGCGGCGGCGATCACCGCCGCGATGTCCAGGTCCACCACGGTGATCTCGCGTTCGAGCCGGACCTCGGCCTCGACGAGAGGGTCGAGTTCGGCGGCGGCGAAGATCCCGGCGGGCATGGCCCGCCAGATGTCGAACAGCGAGACCTCGCTGCCGAGGGCGTTCCGGCCGCGCCGGGCGGCCTGCTCGGCGGCGATGCGCATCCGGCGGAAGGTCGCGTCGGTGACCCACTCCGGGCAGAGCCCCTCGGCGCGCAGCCGGGCGGCCAGCAGGGCGAACGCGTCGGTCGGGCGCGGCACCCGCCGCCACAGCACGGTGTCGAAGATGTCCAGGGAGAGCACCGTGCACTGCCGGTCGGCGATGATCCGATGGACGTCATCGAGTAGCGGGCACTCGATCTCCTGCTGTGTCAACGCCGTACCTCTCTGGCTCGGACCCTGCCCCATGGTCCGGGACACCCTACCGATCTGTCCCACATGCCGGGAAAGCTCACTGAGCTGCCCCGTTCCGCCCGGCGGGCGTCATGCGGCGCGCCTGGCGGTCCTCGCGCCAGAGCGCCCCGGCCTCCGCCGCGCTCCCGTCGAAGACCTTGCGGCCGGCGCGCATCATGACGCCGCGGTCGCAGAGCCTGGTGAGCATCTGGATGTCGTGCGCGACGATCACCATGGTGCGGCCCTCGCCGCGCAGCTCGCAGATGCGGGCCAGGCACTTCTCCCGGAACGGCGGGTCGCCGACGGCCAGCACCTCGTCGATGAGGAAGATGTCGGGCTCGGTGTGCGCGGCGATGGAGAACGCCAGCCGCATGAACATGCCGGACGAGTAGAACTTCACCTGGCTGTCGAGGAAGCGGCCGACGCCGGAGAACTCCACGATCTCGTCGAACTTCGCCTCGACCTCGCGCTCGCCCATGCCGAGGATCGCGGCGTTCAGGAAGACGTTCTCCCGGCCGGTCAGCTCCGGGTGCAGCCCCGCGCCGACGTCGATCAGCCCGGCGACGCGGCCGCGCACCAGCACCCGGCCGTCGTCGGGCCGCATCACCCCGGAGATCAGCTTGAGCAGGGTGCTCTTGCCGGAGCCGTTCAGCCCCATCAGCGCGACGGTCTCGCCGGGG
Organism: Actinomadura sp. 21ATH; assembly: GCF_041951345.1. NCBI lineage: Bacteria > Bacillati > Actinomycetota > Actinomycetes > Streptosporangiales > Thermomonosporaceae > Actinomadura > Actinomadura sp. 21ATH. Next base: position 153,993 of record NZ_JBGNUR010000009.1, read on the forward strand.
TGGACGGTCAGGCTGACGTCGTCGAGCGCGTTGAACGTCTCCGACAGGCTCTGCCGGCGGACGGCCCGCACGGTCATCTCCTTGATGGACCGGGCGTGCCGCAGCGTGAACCGCTTGCTCACCGAGTCGATGACGATCGAGGGCACGGTCACGGTCACAGCTCCTCGGCGAAGCGGCGCTGGGCGCGGGCGAACACCAGCCGGCCGGCCAGGAGGACGAGCGCGGCCACCGCCAGCGAGAGCAGCGCCCGGCCGTACAGGCCCGGCGGGAAGGCGAAGTCCTGCCGGGTGCCGGGGAACCAGAACGCCCGCTGGAAGAGGCTGACGGCCGACACGAGCGGGTTGGCCAGGTAGGCGTCCAGCACCCAGTCCGGGGCCTTGTCGCGCACGTGCGTCCACGGGTAGATCATCGGGACGGTCCAGGTGATGACGATCATCAGGATGTCGACGACCTGCTCCAGGTCCCGGAAGTACACGTTGACGGCGGCGCAGATCAGCCCCAGGCCCAGCCCGAGCGTCACGACGATCGCGAAGCCCAGCGCGGCCGCGGCCAGCCCTTGGACCGACGGCCGCCAGCCGTACGACAGCGCGGCGCCCAGCAGGATCGCCAGGCCCGGCAGGAAGTGCACCAGCGACACCAGCAGCGAGGCCGCCGGGAACATCTCCCGGGGCAGGAAGACCTTCTTCACGAGCGGGGCGTTGCCGGTCACCGCGCGCGTGCACGAGTGCAGCGTCTCGGTGAACAGGTTGACCAGCACCATCCCGGCGAACAGGTAGACCGGGAAGTGCTGCACCAGCCGGTCCATGCCGAGGAAGACCCCGACCACGAAGAAGTAGACCGAGAAGTGCACCGCGGGCCGCACGTACGACCAGCCGAGCCCCAGCAGCGACCCCTTGTACCGGGACTTGAGCTCCCGGCGCACGAGCAGCCGCAGCAGGTAGCGGCGGCGGAGGACCTGGCGCAGGCCGCCGTCCGCCTCGGGCGGCCGCAGCCCGCCGTCCGCCGGGGTCGCCGCGACCGTCATCGGTCCCCGGGTTCCGCGGCGCCGAACGTCCGCCGCCAGGTCTCGGGAGCGGCCAGGTCGGCCATCGCCGCCCGGTAGCCGCGGCTCAGCTCCGGCCACTCCCGGCTGAGCCGGGCGTGCAGCAGGGACGTCCGCTTCATGATCTTCTTGAACCGCTCCGGGTCGCGCTGGTACCAGGCCACCTTCATGCCGTCGGCCGAGGAGACCAGCGCGCTGTCGAACTGCGACAGCACGCCCCAGTGCCGGTCGATGTGCGGGATCACGGCCTGCGGGTTCGCCCGCGCCCCCGCGTCCACCGGGCGCATCTGCTTCAGCGTGCCGATGGCGGCGGTGGCGAGCAGCGCCGCGCGGCCGCTCGGCGGCTTGGGGTCGCGGCCGCGCTTGGGCGGCTTGCGCCGCCTCACCTGGGGGAACCTCTCGTGGCTGGGACGGTTCTGCGCGTCCGGGAAGGCCGCCCGGAACGCCAGGATCTCCGGCAGCTTCCCGGCGATCTCGGCGTGCATGTGGTCCGGCCCGCGCAGCACGTCCTCGATCGCCCAGAGCATCAGCTCGGCGGTGGAGTACTGGAGCGACAGGGCGTGCTTCACCGAGATGATGAAGCTCTCCTTGACCAGGTTGCCGCCCCGCTCGTACGGCGAGTGCAGCAGCGCGGTGACCAGCCGGTTGCGCTCGTGGAAGTACGCCTGCCAGTCGATGCCGTCGTCCTTGTCCTGCCACGGGACGTGCCAGGCGGCCATGCCGGGCAGCGAGACGGTCGGGAAGCCCGCCGCGCCCGCGCGCACGCAGTACTCGGCGTCGTCCCACTTGATGAACATCGGCATGGACAGGCCGACCTTGCGCATGACGTCGACGGGGATGAGGCACATCCACCAGCCGTTGTAGTCGACGTCCACGCGGCGGTGCAGCCACTTGGTCTCCAGCAGGCTGCCCGTGCTGGCCCGCTTCGAGGCCGGCGAGGCGTCCTGCGGCAGGTCGGCCGTCAGCGGGTTGGCGGGGCGGGCGAAGTCGTGCTCGCGGCGCGTGTGCGGCGCGGCGTCCCACCACCAGCGGTAACGCTGGATCGTCTCGCCGTACGCGTGCAGCTGCGACCGGACGAAGAGGTTGAACATGTGGCCGCCGACGATGGTCGGCGTGCGGGCGTGGTCGCCGAACGCGACGGCCCGCAGCACCCCCTCGCTCTCGGTGACCACGTCGTCGTCGAGGAGCAGCACGTAGTCGCTGGTCCCGGCGCGCAGCGTCTCGTCCATCGCGCGCGCGAAGCCGCCGGAGCCGCCGAGGTTCGGCTGCTCGATCACCCGCAGTCTCGCTCCGAGCGCCTCGGCGGCGCGCGGGTAGCCCTCGTGGTCGCGGACCCGCTCGGTCCCCTGGTCCACGACGTAGATCTCGTCGACGATGTCCAGGACCTCGGGGGCGTCGCCGAGCGCGAGCAGCTGGTCCACGCAGAACGACGGCCGGTTGAACGTGGTGATGCCGAGGCTGACGCGCCCCTGCCGGACCCGGCCGGCCTCGCCGGCCTCCACGCACCAGTCCGCCCGTTCCAGCACGGCGGTGTTCTCCCCCGCGAGCACGTCCAGCCAGTACCAGCCGCCGTCGATGAACGGCTGGAGGGACAGCCGGAAGGTCTCCTCCCGCGACTCCCGCGAGTCGATCCGCACGGAGGCGACCCGCTGGATGTGGCCCTTCGCGCTCGACCGGTAGACGATCACGTTGGCCTGGCCGCGCAGCCGGACCCGCAGGACCACCTCCTCGACGGTGGTCCAGCGCCGCCAGTAGCCGGCCGGGAACGCGTTGAAGTAGGTGGCGAACGAGACGCGGCTGCCGATGGGCACGACGACGCTGCGCCGCCCCACGTCCTCGGCCGCCAGCTCCGCGGGCGGCGCGCCGGGCCGGTCCACCGCGCGGGCGATGTCGTCCTCGACGGCCCGTTCGGCCTCCAGGGCCGCCGCGCCCCGGGCGATCCGGCCCTCCACGTACAGCTTGAGCACGTCCAGGTCGCGGTCCACCGGCATCACCACGCGCTGGAGCACGCGCAGGTCCCGGGCCGCGCCGGTCACCTCGGTCACTGGTCCACACCTCCACTGATGAGACGCGTGCCCGCGGTGAAATGGGGACGCAGATCGTTGTCGACCATGCTGAGCGCGCTGGCGATCGCCATGTGCATGTCGAGGTACTTGTACGTGCCGAGCCGCCCGCCGAAGAGCACGCCGTCCTCGCGCCGGGCCATCTCCCGGTAGGCGAGCAGCCGGGCCCGGTCGGCCGGGGTGTTGATGGGGTAGTACGGCTCGTCCCCGCGGGCGGCGAACCGCGAGTACTCCCGCATGATCACGGTCCGGTCGGCCGGGTACCGGTCCCGCTCGGGGTGGAAGTGCCGGAACTCGTGGATCCGGGTGTACGGCACGTCCTCGTCGGCGTAGTTCATCACCGGCGTGCCCTGGAAGTCGCCGGTCGGCACGACCTCGGTCTCGAAGTCCAGGGTGCGCCAGCCCAGGTCGCCCTCGGCGTAGCCGAAGTAGCGGTCCAGCGGGCCGGTGTAGACGACGGGGACGTTCCCGACCAGGCCGTCGCGCAGGTCGAGGAAGTCGGTGCCGAGCCGGATCTCGATGTTCGGGTGGTCGGCCATCCGCTCCAGCCAGGCGGTGTAGCCGTCGACCGGGAGGCCCTCGTACGTGTCGTCGAAGTAGCGGTTCTCGAAGGTGTAGCGCACCGGGAGCCGCGCGATGATCTCCGGCGGCAGCTCGCGCGGGTCGGTCTGCCACTGCTTGGCGGTGTAGCCCCTGATGAACGCCTCGTACAGGGGGCGCCCGATCAGCGAGACGGCCTTCTCCTCCAGGTTGGCCGGCGCGGTGACCTCGGCGGCCTGCCCGGCGATCAGCGCCCGCGCCTCGTCGGGGGTGAACGCGCGGCCGAAGTACGCGCAGATGGTGCCGAGGTTGATCGGCATGGAGTAGACCCGGCCCTTGAAGGTCGAGTAGACCCGGTGCCGGTAGTCGGTGAACGTGGTGAACCGGTTGGCGTACTCCCACACGCGCTCGTTGGAGGTGTGGAAGAGGTGCGCGCCGTAGCGGTGGATCTCGATCCCGGTCTCGGGTTCGGCCTCGCTGTAGGCGTTGCCTCCGATATGGTCGCGGCGTTCCAGTACCAGCACGCGCAGGCCGAGCTCGGCCGCGCAGCGCTCGGCGACCGTGAGTCCGAAGAATCCGGAACCGGCGACTACAAGATCAGCATTCACAGGGACAACGTCCGTCTCCGCGGGGTACGGGCAGGCGCGGAAGATACCTATCGGCCTATTGGTACGGATTCGGGGGATAAGATACCCGGGGTTCGATCGGTACAGGTGCAAGTCCCCGAGGATCTGCACGTCCCCAAGGATCTCAGTGGCCCAGCCCCCTTCCGGCAGCGCGCCCCGGCGCGCCCGCCCCGCGGTCTACCTGCACGTGGGGGCGGCGAAGAGCGGGACCACCTACCTGCAGAACGTCCTGTGGCGCAACCGCGACCGGCTGCGCGAGCAGGGCGTCCTGTATCCGGGCCCCGACTTCGCCGCCCACGTCCGGGCGGCCTTCGACCTGCGCCGGACCTTCTTCCGCGGCGCGACCGACCCCACGGTCCGGGGCGCGTGGCGGGAGCTGGTGGACGCGGCCCGCGGCTGGCCGGGGACGACGATCATCTCCCAGGAGCTGTTCGCGCCCACCCGCGCCGAGTACGTGGCGCGGGCGCTCGCCGACCTCGACTTCGCCGACGTCCACGTGGTCTTCACCGTGCGCGACCTGGGCCGGCAGATCCCCGCGCACTGGCAGGAGGACGTCAAGAACCGCTTCACCACCTCGTTCGAGGAGTTCGTCGCCGCCCTGTCCCGGCGCGACTGGGAGAACTTCGAGGTCGCCCGGCTGTTCTGGGGCCTCCAGGACCCGGTGGCGGTGCTCGCGCGCTGGGGCGCCGGCCTGCCGCCCGACCGCGTCCACGTCGTCACGCTGCCCCGGCCGGGCGCCCCCCGCGACCTGCTCTGGCGGCGCTTCTGCGCGGCCGTGGGGCTGGACCCCGGCGGCTGCGATCCGTCCGCCGCGTTCGGCAACCCCTCGCTCGGGCTCGCCGAGACGCAGTACGTCCGGCTGCTCAACGGGGCGCTGGACGAGCGGATCGGCTGGCACACCTACAACGACGAGGTCAAGCTGCACCTGGCTCAGGAGGTGCTCACCCGCCGCCCGTCCCCGATCAGGACGACGCTGCCGGCGGAGCACCTGCCCTGGGCGGTGGAGCGCGCCATCGAGACGGTCGAGGCGGTGCGCGCCGCCCGCTACCGGGTGGTCGGCGACCTCTACGAGCTCATCCCCGCGTACGAGCGGGCGCCGGGGCCGGACCCCGACGAGCCGCGCTGGCCGGAGCTGGCCGACGTGGGCACCGACGCCATCACCGCGCTGCTGCGGCGCGTCGTGGAGGGTGAGGAGCTCGCCGCCGCCGTGCCCGGCGCGGAGGCGGCGGCCGGCGACCGGCTCGGCGAGCTGGCGGCGGACGCGGCGGAGCTGGCCGACCTCACCGGCCGGCTGCTGCACGACGCCACCCCGCTGAGCAGGCGGGCCGCCCAGAACGTCAAGCGCCATCCGGGGGTGCGGCGGCTGGGCGGCGCCTACCGGCGCATCCAGGCGAGGACGGGCCGGCCCGGCGGCCCGAGCGAGTGAAGGTGAGCCCGTACATGGCCGAGCACGGCCCCGCGAAATCCGTCTACCTGCACGCCGGCGCGCCGATCGCCGGGTCGGGCTTCCTCCAGCGGGCGCTGTGGGCCAACCGGAGGCGGCTCGGCGACGCCGGTGTCTGCTACCCGCTCGCGGGCCCCGGCGAGCACTTCGGCGCGGTCATGGACCTGCGCGAGATGTCGTGGGGCGGCCGCCGCGACCCGGCCTGGGACGGAGCCTGGGAACGCGTGGCGCGCCGCACCCTCGACTGGGACGGCCCCACCGCGCTGTTCTCCCAGGAGCTGCTGGGCGGCGTCACCGAGCAGCAGGCGAAGCGGGCCGTGGCCGCGCTGGAGCCCGCCGAGGTGCACGTCGTCTTCATCACCCGCGACCTCGGCCGGCAGCTGGTGCTCGACTGGCAGGAGCAGCTCCGGCACGCCCACACGATCACCTTCGAGCGCTTCGTGGACGACCTCGTCGAGCACGGCATCGGCGCGCCCGAGCCGTACGGCCCGATGTTCTGGGGGTTGCACGACCCGGAGCGGGTGCTGCGCACCTGGGAGGCGGCCGTGCCGCGCGACCGGATCCACGTGATCACGCTGCCGCCGTACGACCCGGACCCCGGCCTGCTGTGGGGGCGGTACTGCGCGGTGACGGGCCTCGACCCGGCGGCGTACGACGTCGCGGGCATCCCGGCCGAGGAGCCGCTGTCGGTGATCGAGGCGGAGCTGCTCCGCCGGCTCAACGTCAAGATCGCTCCCGCGCTGGGCGGCGACTACGAGCGGGTGGTGCGCGACCACCTGGTCGGGGCCGGGCTGGCCGACGCCGCGGACGCGGCCGGCCGGACCGAGATGGGCCTGCCGGAACGGCACGCCGCCTGGGCCGCCGACCGTACCCGGCGGCTCGCCGGCGCGCTGCGCGCCGCCGGCTACCGGATCGTCGGCGACCTCGACGAGCTCACCACCCCGCGCCACCCGGACGGCGTGGTCCAGCCGGGCGACCTGCCGGAGGAGCGGATCGCCACCGCCTCCGTCGCGGTGGTCGCCCACCTGCTGGAACGGATCGCCGGCGCGCAGGAGCGCATCGGCATGGCCCACCTGAACAGCGAGCTGGCGAGCGTGCGGCGGAACCTGGACAGGCTGATCGAGTCCGCCGCGTCGCCGTCGCCCGCGCTCCAGCGCGCCGCGCGCCGCGCCGCCTCCAGGCGGGCCCCGTGAGCGCGCCGGGCACGCCCCCGGGCGAGGGCGCCGGACCGGCCGTCGCGACCGTGGCGGCGGTGGTCGTCACCTTCAACCGGCGCGAGCTGCTCGCCGAGGCGCTGGCCGCGCTGCTCGCCCAGACCCGCTCCCCCGACCGGATCGTCGTGGTGGACAACGCCTCCGCGGACGGCACCGCCGCGATGGTCCGCGAGCGGTTCCCGGACGCGGACCTGATGGAACTCCCCCGCAACGTCGGCGGGGCGGGCGGGTTCGCCGCCGGGACGGCGCGGGCCCTCCAGGAGGGCGCCGACCTCCTCTGGCTCCTCGACGACGACACCGTGCCCGAGCCGGGTGCCCTGGCGGCGCTGCTCGACGCCCGGACCCTGGGCGCCGGCGCGGACGGGCCGCCCGTGCTGGTCGCCAGCAGGGTGGTGTGGACCGACGGCCGCGACCACCCGATGAACACGCCCCGGGCCAAGCCGCGCGCCCCGGCCGCCGAATGGGAGACCGCCCGCGCGGCGGGCTGCGTGCCCGTCCGGTCCGCGTCGTTCGTCTCGGTGCTCGTGGACGCGGCCGCCGTCCGGGAGCGGGGCCTGCCGGTCGCCGACTACTTCCTGTGGAACGACGACTTCGAGTTCACCACCCGGCTGCTGCGCGGCCGCCGCGGCCTGTACTGCCCGGACAGCGTCGCCGTCCACAAGACCAGGGTCTTCGGCGGGACGGAGACCGACCCGGGCGACCGCTTCTTCTACGAGGTCCGCAACAAGATCTGGCTCTTCACGGGCAGTCCCGGGCTCGCCCCGCCGGAACGCGTCCTGTACGCCGGGGCCACCCTGCGGCGCTGGTTCCGCACGTTCGCCGCGTCCTCGGACCGGGCGGTGCTGCGCGGGGCCATGCTCCGCGGCGTCAGGGCGGGCGTGCGCGCCCGGCCGCGCCCCACGGAGGCGCTGCTGCGCGAGGTGGGCGTGGACGTTCCGCCGCGCGTCCGGGCATGATCTCCAGATGTCCCTGGCGACGACGGAGTTGCGCGCCCGCGAGGCGGACCGTCCCCGGGAGGCCCTGCCCGTCCGGCTGATGCCGCTGCTGCCGGCGGTGGCCGCGCTCGCGCTGTCGCTGGCGGGGATCCGCGGGGCGTCGTTCTGGCTGGACGAGTCCGCCACGGTGAGCATGACCGGCCGTTCCACCGCGGACATGCTGAGGGTGTTCGACCACCTCGACCTGGTGCACGCCCCGTACTACCTGATCATGCGCCCGTGGGCGGCGCTGTTCGGCACCGGCGAGCTGGCGCTGCGGCTCCCCAGCGCGCTGGCGGCGGGCGCGGCCGCCGCCGGGGTGGCGGTCCTCGGCCGGCGCTGCCACGGGCCGCTCGCGGGACTGCTGGCCGGGCTCCTGTACGCGGGCAGCGTCCCCGTCTCCCGGTACGGCCAGGAGGCCCGGTCGTACGCGATGGTCGCGGCCGCCGCCGTCCTCGCCTCCTACCTGCTGGCGCGCGGCGTCGAGAAGGACGTGCGGCGCCCGTGGCCGTGGTTCTGCGGGTACGCCCTCGCGATCGTCCTCGGCGGGCTCCTCAACCTCAACGCCGTGCTGCTGCTGCCGGCGCACGGGATCACCCTCGCCGTCGCACGTTCCAGGAGGGCCGGAACGTGGGTGCGCTGGCCGGTCGCCGCGGGCGCGGCCGTCGCGGCGCTCGTGCCGTTCGGCCTGGCCGCGCGGGATCAGAAGGTCCAGGTGGACTGGCTGCCGGTGCCGACGTGGCGGACCGTGCGGACGCTGGCGGAGTTCCTGACCGGCGCCCCCGCCCTCGTCCCGCCGGTGCTGGCGCTGGCGGTCGCGGGCGCGGTGGCGACCCGGCGGGGCCGCGGCGGGCTCTCCCTCGCGGCGCTGGCGGTTCCGTGGCTGCTCGTGCCTCCGGCGGTGCTGCTCGTCGCGTCGCTGGTGACCGATCCGCTGTTCACCTTCCGCTACGTCCTGTTCTGCGTCCCCGCGCTCGCCCTGCTGGCCGGTGCGGGCCTCGCCCGGCTCGCCGCGCTCGGCCGCCCGGCCGCCGGCACCGCGCTCGCGGTGGCGGTGGTGGCCGTCCTCGCGGTCCCGTCCGTACCGGAGCACCGCGCGATCCGGCGCCAGGACAGCCGCCCGGACGACCTGCGCGCCGCCGCCGACATCGTCCGGGGGCACGCCCGCGACGGCGACGCCATCGTGTACCTCGCGGGCATCGTCCGGTGGGACGCGGCCGCGTACCCGGACGCGTTCGGCCGGCTCCGCGACATCGGGATGGCCGAGGACCCGGTGCGCGCCGGCAACCTCAAGGGCCGCGACCTGCTCCCCCGTGAGATCCGCGGCGCGCTGATCCGCTCGGACCGGGTGTGGGTCATGAGCAGCAGGTCGGTCGTGACGCGGCCCGGGGACGTGGTGTGGCGCCGCGCCCGGACCGTCCTCGTGGCCGGGCCGTGGCGGGTGGCGGGCGACTGGCGGTTCAGGGGCGGCGTGCTCACCCTCTACGAGCGGACCGGCCCCTTCCGGCCCGGCTCCCGGCCGCCCTGGCCGTGACGGCCGCGGCCCCTGGCCCTTGACCTGGCCCGCTTCAGCGGACCTCGACGTAGTCGACCTGCCCCCGGCCGTCCAGCCGGCGCAGCGACAGCGTGTTCCAGCCCGCGCCGAGATCGCCCTCGACCGTCGCGGTGGTGGCCCACGAGCCGGTCTTTCCCGGGCGCAGCGGTACCGTCGCGGGCGCGGTCCCGTTCACGGCCAGCTCCAGCCGCGACCGCCCCTTGGACCAGTTGGCGTACCGGACGGCGACCGAGTATCTCCCGGCGACCGGCGCGAACACCGGGAACTCCAGCGGGCAGCCCGCGCGGGCGAACGCGCCCGCCGCCCGGCCGCCCGACGCCTTGCGCCGGCCGAGCACGGTAACGCACCCGTTCAGGCGCCCCCGCTCGGCCTCGTACCGGACCGGGACGCCGCGGACGACGGGGCGCGCCCCGTCCCAGCCGAGCGCGGCCACGTACATCGCCCGGTTCACCCGGGAGCCGCCGCGGTACTCCCGGATGCCGTGGAAGACGAGCCGGTCGCCGCTCTCTTCGGCGAGCACGTCGGCGCTGCCCGGGCCCTGGACCCGCCCGCCGTACGCGCCGGTCGACAGCAGCGGCGCCGCGGCCTTCCGGTAGGGCCCCATGATCGACGAGGCGGTCGCGTAGCGGGTCTGGTAGTTGGACTTGAAGTACCAGCCAGCCGAGTAGAACAGCACGTACTTGCCGCCGCGCCGTACCAGGTCGGGGGCCTCCACCAGGACGGGCTCGTTCCCGTCGCGGCCCAGGATCCGCTTCGGGGCGCCCGCCGGGCGCAGCCCGTCCGGGGTCAGCCGCACCAGGTGGACGGCGGCCTTCTCCCTCGCGTCGGTCTTGTAGAGCAGGTAGCGGGTGCCGTCGTCCTCGATGTACGAGGCCGGGTCGATCGCCCCGCCCAGGTCCAGCGGGCAGACCAGCGGCTCGCCCTCGGCCGGCACGAACGGCCCGGCGGCGGATCTCGCGGTGGCGACGCCGATGCACTGGACGTCGCGGTCCTTGCGGCGGGCGGAGAAGTACAGGATGTACGGCCCCTTCCCGCCGCGCGGCGGGACGACCTCCGGAGCCCACGTCCATCCCGGCGCGGCCCACGCGGGAAGCTGCGCCAGCCCGTCCCCGGGGTTCTGCGTCCACGGCCCGGTCGGCGAAGGCGCGGTGGCCACGGGCAGCGCGCCCGCGGCGTTGTTGGTGCCGTACGCGAAGTACGTGCCGCCGACCCGGATCACGGTGGGGTCGGCGAAGTAGTCCCCGATCACCGGCTTGACGGGCGAGTAGCCCGGCGCGTCCAGCGGTGTCGGCGTGCTCGCGGGGCTCGGCAGCGGCGGAGCGGCCGCCGCCCGCGAGACGCGCGGCGACGACTCGCCCGCGGGCCGTTCCGGAAGCGGGAGGCATGCGTTCGCGAGCCCGAACGCGGCGAGCGCCAGCAGCGCGCTGACCGGGGCCCGGCCGGCCAGCGACGCCAGCGGCCCGCCTGCTCGCTGATCCACTCTTATCTCCCTTGTCCCCCCGAATCATGCCAAACCCCCGGGGACCGGACCCCGCCGTCTCCGCATGGAAGGGGCGATCGACACCTAATACCCTTGCTCGTCGGCGCCTAGGAAGAGGAGAAACGGGCTTGTACCGACATAGCGGGTCCCCCGGCTCGCCCTCCCGCCTCCTCATCGCGGTCATCGCGGTCATCCTGGCGGCCGCGTCGGCACTGGCCGGATGCGTCGGCCCCCTCGGCTCCCCGGACGGGAAGGCCCCGGGAAAGGCCGCCGCCCCCCGCAAGCCGAACATCATCTTCGTGCTCACCGACGACCTGTCCTGGGACCTGGTCGAGCACATGCCCCGCGTCCAGGCGATGCGGCGGGCGGGCACCACGTTCGGCAACTTCTTCGTCGCCGACTCGCTGTGCTGCACCTCCCGCGCCACGATGTTCACCGGCCGGTACCCGCACAACACCGGCGTCCGCACCAACTTCCCGCCCGACGGCGGGTACGGGGTCTTCAAGGCGCGCGGCGGCGAGCAGTCCTCCTACGCGCCGGCCCTGCGCGCCGCCGGCTACCGCACCGGCCTCATGGGCAAGTACCTCAACGGCTACCAGCCGGACGACGCGCAGGGCGGGCCGCGGCCGTACGTCCCGCCCGGCTGGGACGAGTGGCACGTCGCCGGCAACGGGTACCAGGAGTACGGCTACAACCTCAACGAGAACGGCAAGCTGGTCCACTACGGCAACCGGCCGCAGGACTACCTCACCGACGTCCTGGCCGAAAAGAGCGTGCGGTTCCTCCAGCAGGCGTCCGCCGACCGCAAGCCCTTCTTCCTCCAGGTCTCCACGTTCGCTCCGCACGGGCCGTTCGTCGCCGCGCCCCGGCACGCCCGCGCGTTCCCGAACCTCCGCGCACCCCGGCCCCCGTCGTTCAACGAGGCCGACAACTCCGACAAGCCGTCCTGGCTGCGCGCGCGCCCCAGGCTCCGCGCGCCCGGGATCGCCCGGATCGACGCGGGCTTCCGCGACCGCGTCCGGATGGTCCAGTCCGTGGACGAGATGATCGGCCGCCTCCAGCAGACGCTGGCCGCGACCGGCCGCGACCGCGACACCTACCTCGTCTTCGGCTCCGACAACGGCTTCCACCTGGGCCAGTACCGGCTCGCGGGCGGCAAGATGACGGCCTTCGACACCGACGTCCAGGTGCCCTACGTCGTCACCGGCCCCGGCGTCCCCGCAGGCCGCGGCGAGGGCGCGTTCGCCCAGAACACCGACCTCCTCCCCACGTTCCTCGAACTGGCGGGCGCCGCCGTGCCCCGCGGGACCGACGGCCGCTCCCTCGTCCCGTTCCTGCGCGGCGAGAACCCCTCCGGATGGCGCAATGTGGCCCTCGTCGAGCACGTGAAACCGCCGCCCAGCCCGCAGGACCCGGACCGGCAGGACTCCGGGCCCGGCGCGCCGCCGACCTACAACGCCCTGCGCACCCAGCGCGAGCTGTACGTCGAGTACGTCAACGGGGAGCGCGAGTACTACGACCTCGTCCGCGATCCCCATGCGCTGGTGAACCGCGCCGGCGCGCTCCCGCCGCAGCGAAGGGAGGAGCTGGCCGGGCTGCTGTACGCCTTGAAGCAGTGCGCCGGAACGAGCTGCGCGACGGCGGGGCGCACCCGCTGAGCGCCGATATGATCCGTGGCGACCCATTTGATTCCGTGCCCATCGGGCGCACTGTCGGTGCTTACCAGATCGCGGGGAGACGGGCGTGACCTCACCCAGGACTCCGGAAGAAGAGCCGGGCGGCGACCAGCCTCGGGCGGCCTCCCCAGAGGATCCGGCGGCACCGCCTCCCCCGAGGTGGCTGGAGGAGCCCCAGGGAACGGACGACGCGCTCCTGCCTCCTGAGGCTGCCGCGCTGCCGTCCCCGCCCTACGGGATCCCCCAGGATCCGGAGGGCGGCGCGGACATCGCCGAGACGACCATCGCCGACCCCGGCGGCGACGACGCGATGCGCACCGAGACGTTCTCGCCCAAGAGCGCCGGGGCGCCCACGCCGCCCGCGGAGCCCCCGGCGCCCGAGAGCGGGCCCGCGCCGGATGTGACCGTCACCGACCTCTCCCCGTTCCTCCCCTCCGCGGGGACGCCGGCCGACTCCGGCTCGGGCGCGGCCAAGACGCAGCAGTTCTCCTCCCCGCAGCCGCCGGCACCCGAGCCGGGGCCGGGACCGTCCGAGGCGGCGCCGACCTCGCAGTTCCCGTACGCCCAGCAGATCCCGGGCACCCCGATGGCCGCGCCCACGCCCCAGCCGCCCGCCCCTCAGCCCCCGGCACCCCAGCCGCCGGCGCCGCCCGCGCCCGAGCCGTTCCCCTGGGCCCAGGAGATCCCCGGCCAGAACGCGCCCCCGCCGACCCCGCCGGCCCCGGCCCCGGCGCCGCCCGCGCCCGAGCCGTTCCCCTGGGCCCAGGAGATCCCCGGCCAGAACGCGCCGGGCCCGCGGCAGCCCGAGGCCGGTCCGGCGGCGGTGCCCCTGGCGCCGCCGCCGCAGATCGACGAGCCGTGGCGGACCGCGCCGAGCGGCAAGAAGAAGCGCGGCGGCGGCAAGCTCGGCAAGCGGCTCCTGCTCGTCGGCGGCGCCGGCCTCGCCGTCGCCGCACTGGTCGCGGGCGGGATCGTGGCCGTGTCCGCCCTGACCGGCGAGGACGGCACCGCGGGCGGCGGCGCCCGGCTCGCCGGCTCGGTCTTCCCGATGGACGCCGCGGCCCGTACCGACGGCCACGACCAGGAGATCACCGGCGTCGCGGCGGCGGGCTCCACCGTGGTCGCGGTGGGCGGCGAGGCGGGCCCGCAGAGCACCCGCGGCCTGTTCCTCGTCTCCTCCGACGGCGGCCGCACGTTCAAGCCGGCCAAGCCGGAGGGCACCGGCGGCGGCGCCCCGGCCGCCGTGGGCGGGTCCGCGAACGGCTGGGTCGCCGTCGGCACCCGCCCCGGCGGCGCCGGCGCGGTGTGGACCAGCGAGAACGGGCAGGACTGGCGCCGGGAGCCGAACGCCGTCGGCGACGCCTTCGCCCCCAACACCCGGGTCCGCAGGATCGTCTCCGCCGGGAACGGCTTCCTGGCCATCGGCGAGAGCACGCGCAAGGGCGACTACAGCGACGCGCTCCCCGTCGCCTGGCTGTCCGCCGACGGCCGCCGCTGGGAGGCCCGCCACGACGACCAGATCGGCCTGCAGGTCCGCAACGCGAAGCTGGGACTCGTCGAGGCCGCGGCCAGCGGCGACGTCATCCTGCTGGAGGGCCTGATCACCCCGGACAGGGGCAAGGGCGGCTTCCGCCGGGTCTGGCGCTCGGAGGACGGCGGACGCACCTGGGCCGACTCGGAGGTCCCCGTTCCCAGGGGCTCCCGCGGCCTGTCCATCGGCGGCGGGCCCGCCGGTTTCGTCGCCATGCGGGAGATCAAGGCCGGCGGCAAGAGCTACGGCCAGGCGTTCACGTCCAGGGACGGCGCGTCCTGGACCCAGACCGGCCGGCTGGAGACCCCCGGCTACCGGGTGACCAGCCGGCTCCTCAGCGACGACCGGGGCTACGCGGCCGTGATCGCCCGCGGCGGCGACATCCTCGTGTCGCGCAGCGCGGACGGCGCCGCCTGGCGCGACGCCGGCTCCCTCCCCTCCCGGCCCGGCCGGGAGGTCAGGGACGCGGCGCTGGCCGGCGAGCAGACCGTCGCCGTCGGCCTCGAACCGGGCGGCGGCGACCTCGACCCGCTGCTGAGCGTCTGGGACGCGGGCGGCGGCACGATCCCGGTCGACCTGGCCAAGGTGCCCGGCGCGCTGCGCTCCGACCACTCCGTCGTCGCGGTCGGCGCCACCGGGGACCGCGCGGTCTCCGTGGGCAGCGCCGCGGGCGACGCCGCCGTCTGGACGTCCCAGGACGGCGGCACCTGGAAGGCCGCCCAGGGCCTCGGCGCCGCCTTCACCCGGCCGGGTTCGCAGCAGCTCACCGGGGTGGTGAACGGCGCCGCCGGCTGGCTGGCCGTCGGCTACGACCAGACCGCCCCGCGGCGGCCGCTGGTCGTGACCTCGGCCGACGGGACGACCTGGCAGTCGGTCGACACCACCGCGCCGTTCCGCGGCAGCTCCAAGGGGCAGCCGGCGACCGCCGCCGCGGCCGCCGGACCGGCGGGCTACGTGATCGTCGGCACCGAGGGCACGTCGGGCGCGACCTGGTTCTCCGCCGACCTGAAGCAGTGGGAGCGCGGCCGCAGCGCCGGCCGGGACGGGGCGCTGGAGAGCCAGAACGGCGACACCCGCTGGATGCTCGGCGCCGCCGGGGGCTCGTTCGGCTACTCGGCGGTCGGCGGCGTACGCGACCCCAGGACCGGCAACCACCCGGCGGTGTGGTCGTCCGCCGACGGCAAGCAGTGGACGCTCCAGCAGCTGCCGCTTCCCGGCGGTGTCACCGAGGGCCACCTGACGCACGTGGCCGCGAAGGGCGACACGCTGGTGGCGGCCGGTGTCGCCGCGACCCCGCAGGGGCTCGTCTGGCTCGGCTACGTGTCCGCGGACGGCGGTAAGACGTGGCGGTCGCTCCCGGCCCCCGGCGGCGATGCCAAGGCCGTCGTGACGTCCCTGGCGGGCACCCCGAAGGGCTTCGCCGCCACCGGGACGACCGGTACCGCCGGTGCGGCGGACGTGGTGGCGTGGACCTCGGCGGACGGCTCGTCCTGGACGGCGGACACCCCCGGCGGCGAGGGCCTCGGCGGTGACGGCGACCAGCAGATCACCGGGCTGGCGCCGTTCAGGGACAAGCTGATCGGCATCGGCCGCACGTCCGGCCAGGACGGCGAGCAGCCCGTCCTCTGGAACCGGCCGCTCTCCTGAGGCCCCGGTCCGGCCCGGTCCGCCGGGCCGGGCCGGCCGGCGTCAGCGGTCGCGGGCGTGGCGCGGCGCGTAGGCCCGCGCGGGCGCCCGCCGCTGCGGCGCCGCAGGCTGCTCCGGAGCCGGAGCCGGGGGCGGAGCCGGAGCCGGGACGGCGGGCGGGCCGTCCGGCAGGTTGCGGTTACGGTTGCGGCGCGCGCCATAGGGCGCCACGAGCATCCGGTAGACGGGTCGGCGGATCAGCGTCGGCGTCAGCCGGTACCCGCCGCGGATGGTGACGTTCCGCCAGTACTGCATGCGGGTGACGAAGCCCTCGCGGTACATCTCGCGCTGGAGCCGCAGCTCGGAACGGAGCAGGTCGCGGCCGCCGCGGCGCTCGTACGCGCCGTCGCCGACCCGGTAGTAGACGAGGGGCTCGGCGATGTTCACGACCCGCGCGCCGTTGGCGATCATCCGCGCGAACAGCCAGTAGTCCTCCATCAACGGCAGGTCGCCGTACCCGCCGACCGCGACGACGGCGCTGCGCCGGTAGACCACGGTCGGATGGTTGAACGGGTCGTGCAGCCGCGAGTAGCGGGCGATGTCGCCCGGGTCGCTCGGCGGGGTGCGCTGCCCGACGACGTCGGCGATGTCCGTCCCGAACTCCAGCAGGCCCGCGCCGACCAGGTCCGCGCCCGCCTCGACCAGGGGCACCTGGAGCCGGAACCGGTGCGGCATGGCCACGTCGTCGGCGTCCATCCGGGCCACGATGTCGTACCGGCTGGCCCGCAGCCCCGCGTCCAGCGCCGGGCCGAGGCCCCGGTTCTCCGCCAGCCGGACGAACGCGACCTCGGCCGGGCAGCCGTCGACCAGCTCGGCCATGCAGGCGGCGAGCCCGTCGGAGACCGGGCCGTCCTGTACCAGCACCACCTGGTCCGGGCGGCGCAGCTGGTCGTGCACCGCGCTGCGGAAGGCCGCCCGGAGAAATTCCTCCCGGTCACCGCCGTAGACGGTCATGAGAAGGGCGAACGGTTCGGGGCGCATGCGGTCCATTTCCGGAAGCGGGCCTCGGGGAGGCCCGGCGGAGCCCGGGGCGGGATCGGCTCCGGAGTCGGGGAGCGGGGGTCGGGAGGGGGAGAGATGTGGCGAGCGGATGGGATTGAGGGGTTACGTCCTACAAGGGACGCCTGAGGGAGTCTTTAGGTTTAGCGCGGCCAACATATCGGGTTCGTCGGGTGTCCCTCAGGGCTGGGCGCAAACGTCCTGATCTGCTCGGATCTCGCCGACGACCTTCGGGACGGTCTTCGCGGCGCCCGGGAGGTCCGCGCCGTCCGCGCCGATGATCAGGTAGACCTGGCCCGGCCGGCCGGACGGCCAGAGCTTCGGCGGGTGGCCAGGGAGGGCCGCGGCGAGGGCGGCCGCCTGCGGGCGGGCGCCGGGGCCGAACAGGATCTGCGTCCTGGCGTCGTCGGAGCGGTTGCGGCGGGTGCCGACCTTGACGACCTGGAAGCCCTTCTCCGTGAGCTGGTCGGCGGTGCGCTGCCCGAGCCCGTCGGTTCGGGTCGCGTTGTAGACCGCCACCTTCACCTGCGCGGGCGGCACCGGCTTCGCGGCGCCCCGCCCGGCCGGCTTCACGGGCGGCGGCGCCGCCTCGGGGACGGTGTTGTCCTCGCGGATCGCCTCGAAGAGCGGCTTGGCCTGCGCCGGGTTGATCTGGACGCGATTGGGGTCCGGCGGGTAGGCCTGCACCGGGACGGTCACGAAGCGGACCTTGCCGGCGCTCATCCCGCGCAGCCCGCCGGCCAGCTTCTGCATCGCCGACACGGTGAGCCGGTCGTCGGCCTTGATGGAGCTGGCGACCGCGGACAGGAACGCGTACGCCTTGCCGGGGTCGGCGAGCATGCCCTTGTCGGTGGCCTTCTTCACGACCGAGGCCATGAACGCCTGCTGCCGCTTGATCCGGGACAGGTCGGAGCCGTCGCCGAGGCCGCCGGTGCGGGTGCGGACGTAGCCGAGCGCCGCCTCGCCGCGGACGGTCTGCCTCCCGGCGCGCAGGTACAGCTCGGCCTTGGGGTCGTGCACCGCCTTGGGGACGCAGATCTCGACGCCGCCGAGCGCGTCCACGACCCGCTTGAACCCGGCGAAGTCGACCTCGACGTAGTGGTCGATCCGGACATCGGTGATCGACTCGATGGTCTTCCAGGTGCAGGCGGGGCCGCCCTGCGCGTACGCGGAGTTGATCATGTCGAGCCGGGCCGGGACCGTGCCGCCGCCGGCCTTCTTGCATGACGGGATCTGCACCATGGAGTCGCGCGGGAAGCTGATCCCGATGGCGCGCTCGCCGCCGGGCGACAGGTGCAGCAGGATCGCGGTGTCGGAGCGGCGGCCCTCCTCGGTGCCGTACCGGGCGTTCTCGCCCTCCCGGCTGTCGGAGCCGATGAGGAGGATGTTCATCGAGCTGTTGAGCTTGGCGGGCCGGTCGTCGCCGAGCTTGCCGTCGACGTTCTCGCGGGTGATCTGGCCGTCCAGCCGGCGCCAGAACCCGTACGCGGTGAGGCTGCCGACCACCAGCAGCACCGACAGCGCGATCGACAGTCCTCCGAGCACGCGCCAGCCGCGCCCCCGCTCCGGCGGTTCCGGTGGCGGCGGCGCGCCGCCGGTGAAGTACACGCGGTCGGGAGCGGCCAGCTGCTGCATCCGTAACATTTCAGCACAAGCAGGACATCAGCCACCGCCGCCACGGGAAACTTCCTCCCGCCCCCGGCCGCCCGCCCGGACCCATCCGGGCACAGGACTAGACTCGGGTGAGGATGAGCACCGTAGACGTACTGACCGAGCAGGCCATGGTCGTGCTGCAGGACCGGCCGGTCGTGCCGCTGACCGCCTGGCTGGCCGAGGCCCTGGCCGACTGCGGCGAGACGGGCCGAACCCTGCAGCTGGTCACGCCGCTGGACTCGCGGCTCTCGCTGCCGCTGCGCGCCGCCGCGGCCGGAACCGGCATGCAGTGGGTCGTACGCGACGGCGCCGGCTACTACGAAGGCCTCACCGGCCGGCCCCTCCAGTGGAGCGACGGGACGTTCGTGCCCGTTCCCGAGGCGCGCGACTACGCGCCGGGCTTCACCACCCGGCCGGGCGCGCCGATCGGCGCGCAGCTCAGCCTCACCTACCGCATCAGGTACGGCGCCGAAGGCAACGTCGGCGGGGCGGTCGAGCGGCTGCTGAAGCTCCTCACGGGCCTGGCGCCCACGGGCTGGGGGCCGGCCGAGCCGCTGTCGCACACCTGGCGCGCCGACCTGCTCACCGAGTACGCGCGGGGCCGGAACGGGGCCCGCCTGTTCGTCGTCGGGGACGGCCCGCGCCCGGCCCAGGCGATCTGCGAGTTCACCGGCGCCGGCGGCGGCGCGATGGCCGAGGTCGGCACCGCCACGATCGGCTACACGCACGAGGACCCGCCGCCCGTCCAGCACCTGCCGTCGCTGGTCGGCGCGCTGGCGGGCGAGCAGCCGATCCTGTCGCTGTTCGCGCAGCTCATCCCGGGCCGCAGCGACCTGACCACCGAGCCGCGCTGGACCGGCGCCCCCGGCCCGCTGGCCATGGCCGTGAGCGGTACGGTCGCCGGCCCGCCCGGGCTGCCCGGCCAGCAGGTCGGCCCGGCGCGCGCGCCGCTCACGTTCTTCCCGCTGGGCGACGGCCGCTCCCCGGAGGGGTGGCAGCGGCACCGCACGCTCATGCAGCACCTGCGCTCGGCGCAGGCCGCGGGAGTGGCGCCCGGCTAGTCGGCCCAGATGTAGAGGTTGCCCAGGACCGCGTGGAACTTGCGGATGAGGGTGTCGCCGTAGGTCTGCGCGGGGCCGTTCCGGGAGCCCGGGTTGCGGGACTCGTTCACGAACGACTGCCGGATCAGCACGTGGTCGCCGTACGACGAGGACGACCACCAGTGACCGGGCTCGTTGCCGTACGCGACGCGGATCTTCGGCGCGACGTTGGCGTTGACGGCGCGCGCGACCCTGCGGGCGTCCGCCTCGGTCGCGAACTTCATCGCGGTCATCTGCACGTACACGCTCTTGTTGGGGCTCTGGTACATCGCCCCGCGCAGCCGGCCCTCGCACGGCGTGCGCCGCAGCACCGCCGCCAGCTGCGGCTTGGCCTCGGCGGTGCAGGCCCTGGCCCAGTTGCTCGACTGGCGGTACGTGCCGCGGGAGGTCTGCACGCTGGTGGCGAAGAACGTGGGGCTCAGATCGACGTCCCGCGGCCCGGTCGACGTCGGCGAGGGAGCGGACGAGGGCACGTCGACGGTCGGCGGGGTCGGGATGGTCGCGGTCGGCACCACGAGGCTGCTGCCGGCCCGCTCGCGCTTGCGGCCGCCGTCGCCTGACAGCACCAGGAACGCCACGACGCCGATGGCGACCAGCACGGCGAGGCCGCCGGCGAGGACGGCGATCACGGCGTTGCCGCCGCCCTTGGGCGGCCCCGGCGGGACCGGCGGTCCCGGCATCGGCATCGGGGGCATGGGCGGGCCCCCTCCCGGCGGGAACGAGGGCGGGGGCGGCATCGGGCCGCCGCCGTACGGGCCGCCCGGCGGGGGCGGCGGACCGGGCTGGTAGGGGGGTGGTGCGCTCAACGCGGCATCCTCATCCGTGAGCTTGGATCACTGCGGGCACTCTACCGAGGCGCGACGACGGCGTTCCGACCCCGGGACGGTGGAACGAGGTGGAACGCTCCCGGCACGCACCGCGTCGGAGTTCTGACGGGGTTTCGACGGGGATGCGACGAATTTCGCATGCTCGGGAGCGCCCCGGACGCGAGGGTTCGTCAAGGCCGGACCCGGATGCGATGCCCAATGTGGCCGGTTCCGGCCGAAAAGGTGTCGTACCCTGGCCTGATCTTGACAGGGAACCCCTGATCTGAAAACCGGCTTTGGAGTGCCCATGAATCCCCCCGGACAGCCGCCGTTCGGCCCGCCCGGCCCGCCGATGCCCCCGCCGCCGCCCGGGATGGGCATGCCCCCCGGCCCCGGGATGCCGCCGCCCGGCATGCCGCCGCCGCGCAAGAGCGGCGGCGGCGGGCTCGTCATCCTGCTCATCGTCGGCGCCATCCTCGCGCTGGTCGTCATCGGTGCGGGCGCCTTCGTCGTCCTCGCCGGCGACGATGACGACGACCGCGACCTCACCTCGCCGCCGCGGCCGACCTACACGTACCCGACCAGGGAGAACCCGGCGCCCACGGCCACGTCCGGCGGCGACCCGCGGAGCGTGCTGAAGTCGTCCATCCGCACCGCGGACGGCAGCACGTACAACCAGGTGGGCATCAACACCGGCAGCTGCACCACGCGCGCCAACACCGTGCTGGCCGGCCGGCTGCGGATCTACCCCTGCACGGACCAGCTGTACTCGGCGGCCTACGCCAGCCCGACGCGCAACATCGTCACCGTCATCTCGATCATGAAGCTCGGCTCGGCCTCGGACGCCGGCGCGATCAGCCGCGCGGTCAACTCCAAGGGCTGGCCCAAGCTGCTCAAGCCGTCCTCCACCAGCGGCCTGCCGGTGCCGACCGAGGAGCCCGACTCCTGGACCAAGGCGTGGACGCTGGACTCGCGCGTCGTGTACGCGCAGTCGTACTGGGCCCGGGGCGGCGCGGTCGGCGACCGCGACGGCTCGGTCTACAACGCCGGCGACGAGCTCGGCACGGAGGTCCTCAACACGCTGCGCTTCAGCAGCTGACGCACCGCCGCGCGGGCGGCGCTCCGGCTACCGGTCCGGAGCCGCCGCCGCGCCGGTGGCCTTCCAGCTCAGCGCCGCTGGCTCGGCCGGCAGCTCCGGCCAGACCGTGCCGCCGGCCCAGTGCGCCAGCGCCTCGGCGAACCGCCGCGCCAGCCGGGACGCCTCCGGGACGTCGGCGACCGCGCGCACGTCCACCCACCACACCGGGGCCGCGGCGAACCGCTCCGCGGCCGGCCGCCCCAGCAGCCGCGCCACCTCGCCGGGCGCCTCGACCAGCACCGGGTCCTCGATCGACACCAGCACCCGGCCGCCCTGGTCGCGGACCCGTACCGCCTGGAACGGGCCGCCGACCAGCTCCACCGGCTCGCCCAGCGCGACCAGGCCGTCGGCGACGGCGTACACGTCGGGCTCGCGCCGGACCAGCGCGACGAGGTCGCTGCTCACCGCGCCACCCCCGACAGCCCCAGCGCCCGGCCGAACACGTCGGCGGCCACCTTGGTCACCGCGCCGCGGGTGGCGGCGCCCAGCTTGTCCAGGCTGACGCCGCTGCCCGTGGCCAGATGCCGGTCGTAGGGCACCTGGACCACGTGCATGCCCCCCTCGGCCAGCATCCCCACCGCCCGGTCGATGTCGGCCCCGCCGTGCGGGGCGTGCGACACCATCGCGATCACGGTGCGCTGCAGCAGCGCGCCCTGCCCGTTCGCGGTGAACCACTCCAGCGCGCCGCGGGCGCTGAGCGCGCCGTCGACCGTGCCGGGGGTCACCAGCACCTGCGCGTGCGTGGTGGCGAGGATGCCGCCGTGCAGCTCGGTGAGGATGCCGGCGCCGCAGTCGACGACCGCCGCCCCGAAGTAGCGGTTGACCGCGCCGAGCGCCTGCTGGAACGTCTCCAGCGTGAACTCCCCGGCGATCCGGCCGTTCCGGCTGGCGGGCAGCACCCACAGGCCGTCCTGCGTCCGGGCCAGGAAGGGCGTCGCCTCCTCGAACGTCTGCGGCTGCCGGCCGGCCAGGTCGAACAGCGAGTACTCCGAGCGCACCCCGAGCCGCAGCGGCAGCGACCCCAGCTCGGCGTCGGCGTCGACGGCCAGCACCCGGTCCTGCCGGTGCCGGGCCAGCTCGGTCGCCAGCAGCGCCGCCATCGTCGTCTTGCCGGCGCCGCCGCGCACGCTCACCACGGCGAGCTGCCGGTAGCTGGGCACCTGCCGGCCGAGCAGGTCGGCGAGCTCGCCCTGCGCGCGGACGCCCTGCGCGCCCGACCCCAGGCCCTTGATCACGCCGCGGCCGACGCGGCGGAGCAGCGGGTCGCCGTGCCGGTTCTTGGCGACCAGCTCCTCGGCGTCCAGCCGCCGGCCCGGGCCGCCGGGACCGGGCGGCACCGGCGCGGGCGCGGGCTGCGCCCCGGTGTGCTGCCGCTCTTGCTGCGGCGGCGCCTCCGGGCCCGGTGCGGCGGGATCTCCGAGCAGCTCCTGCGGGAATCCGACGAGCGGGATCTCGAACGCTCCGGGCGCCGGCGGCTCGGGCACCGGCGGCTCCGGCGCGGCCTGCGGTTCCGGCTGGGAGGCCGGAACGGGACCGGGAGCGGGCGGCTCGGCCACCGGCGGAACGGGCGGCTCGACGACCGGCGGGGCGGGCACGGGCGGTGCGGGCGGTTCGGGGGCGGGCTGCGCGGCGGGCGGCTCGGGCGGCGGCGCCGGGAACGTCGGCGGTTCCGGCTGGACCTGCGGCTGCGGCTGCGGCTGCGGCTGCGGTGGAGCCTGCGGGGCGGGCTGCGCTTGCGGCTGGGGCTGGGGCTGGGATGGCGGCGGCTGAGGCGTTGCCTGCGGCTGGTGCGCCACCGGCTCGGGGGCCGCCTGCGGCACGTCCTGCGCGGCGGTGGACCCCCCGCCCCACATGCTCTGTGCAGGCGGAAGATCATGGATCGGCGCCATGCCCGAATTGTCGGCGTGCCCGTTGGGAGAGATGCTGTCAGGAACGGCCAGGCCGGTCTGGGCCACCCCAAGTTCGCGTAGTACGGTGCTCTGCCAGCTCGGGTCGGTCACCGGCCCTCCTTTCCTCGCCCCAAGCCTACGAGACTCCCAGACCCGCCCGCAGCGCGAGGCTCACCCGGTGACGCCCGGTTCCGGGCGGCCGCGAACGGCCGTTCCGGCGACCGTGAACGGCCGCCTACGCCGGGTCAGGAGGCGGTACGAGAACGCCCCACCACGCCAGCGTGCGCCGCGCGTCCTCTTCTCCGGCCGCGTCCAGGACCGGAGGCCGCGCGCCGCTCGCGCGGACGTGCCGGACGAGATCCGGTTCGGGCGGGACGCCGTGGGTCTCCAGGTAGTACGCGACGCCGCCGAGCCACACCCAGGAGCCGTCGGAATGGTAGGTGGCGGGGACCCTGGCCGGGCGGGCCGGATCGAAGGAGTCGGGGAGCGGGTCGCCGCCGTCGTACACGACGGGCGCCTCCCGCAGGTAGCGGAGCACGGCCTCGCGCTCCTCCTCCGGCAGCGGCTCGCGCATCGCCACCAGCGGATCGTCGGGCCCCGGGTTGTACGACACGCGCAGCGACTGCACGTAGACGGAGGCCAGGTCCCGCAGCTCCTGGAGGCCGGGCATCCGCTCCTCGGGCGCGACCAGCGGGACGGCGCCCGCCTCGCCGTCGTCCGGGACGGCCCGGCAGCGCCCGAGCACCTCCTCCGCGGCGACCCCGCCGGCGTGCAGGTCGCGGAGGCGGCGGATCCAGGCGCCCGCGGCGTTGGCGCCGTCCAGCCCGGCATCGGCCCGGGGCAGGTACATCGCGGCCTCGTCCTCGACCGCCGCCCACAGGTAGCCCAGGGTGACCTCGTCCTTGACCACGGGCACGTAGCGGACGGGCCCGGCGGTGTCCAGGCCGTAGCCCGGCAGCGCGCCGGCGGCCGCCGGCGCGCCCTCCTCGGCCACTGCGGAACCGCCGCCGAAGAGGTCCTCCTCCAGGGAGGCCCACGGCGGCCGCCGCTCGCCGGGATTGGCCAGCTCGCGCAGCTCGCCCAGCCGGCCGGCGGTCTCCTCGCGCGCGTCCGCGGGCACCCCGCCGCCCACCGGGTCCTCGGGCCGCCCGATCCACTCCCGGACCGCCTCCCGCGCCGGCAGCCCCCGCGCGTACGCCTCCTGGAGCCGCTCGATCCACACGAACGGCGCCAGGTACGCCTCGTCCAGGAACTCGTTGCGGCGGATGAACGTCGCCGAGCGGTCGTCCACGCCGGCCCACAGGTAGCCGACGTGCCGCCCGTCCAGGAGCACCGGGAGGTACACCACCGGGCCGGCCGTGGTGGGCTCGTAGGAGGCGGGCTCCGCCTGCTGCGGAGGCTGCGGCAGATCGCTCATGACGGCCTCATCGTTCGAAGGAGCTGTAGAGGTGCTTCAGCGCGGCGGACAGGACGTGCTCCGGAGGCTCCTCCAGCTCGAAGCCGGCGGCCCGGACGTGGGCGACCAGCTCCGGCTCCGGCGGGACGCCGTGCTCGCGCAGGTAGTAGGCGACCGCCCCGGGCCAGATCCAGGAGCCGTCGGTGTGGTACGTCATCGGCACGCTGAGCGCGCGCTCGGGGTCCATCATGTCCTCGCTGAAGCTGCGCGCCGACAGGATGATCGGCGCCTGCTCCAGGTAGCGGACGAGCGCGTCGACGTCCTCCGCGGGCACCTCCGGCCGCTGGTAGATCGGGGTGCCGTCGGGCTCGGAGTCGTCGTACGGCCGGGCGACGGGCATCGGCTCCTCGCCCGCCGGGCGGGCCTCGCCGCCCAGCCACTCGGGCAGGTACCGCGCGTCGCGGGGGAACCTCCGCGCCTCCTCGGCACGGGCGCCCTCCGGCGGGGCCGACACCCAGCTCGGTTCGTTGTCGCCGTCGTACCGGACATCGTAGCTGGCGGGGTAGGTGAGCTTGTACGTGGCCGTGAACCACGTCCCGCGGCCGGGGACGTACATGCCGGCGCGCAGCCGCTCGAACAGCTCCGCCAGCTCCGGCGGGGGCGCGTAGGGGCTCGGCAGCCGCCGCCCCAGCCGCTGGACCTGCGCCAGCATCTCGCTGTGCGAGCCCAGGGCGCGGTAGGCGACCGTGGCCTCCTCCCAGCCCTCAGGGAGGGAGTGCGTCAGCAGCAGGGTCATCTCCTGCAGCACTTCGTTCTGCTCTTCCGGGCCCAGCGGTCCGGGGTCGTTCACCACGGTTCTCGTTCCCATCCGTTGAGTCGAAGCGCCGCTTCCGGGGCGGCGGTCGCGCTGTTCATCGGCCGCCGTCACCGGCCTCCAGCCGGTCCCGCAGCCAGCGGGGCACGTGCTCGTCCGACCGGGGGAACACGCTCAGGTCGTGCCGCCAGTCCGCGGCCGCCAGCGGCGGCGTCCAGCCGGGGTCGAACTCCCCGTTGTAGCCCGCCCAGTACTCGCTGGGCGGGTCCATCGTGAAACGCATCCCGAACCAGGTGCCCTCGTCCGGCCGGTACATCATCGACCGCAGCTCCGCCGCGATCGCGGCGAGGTCGCGCGGCGGCTCCACCTCGGCGTGGCCGCCGTCCTCCAGCACCACGGCCAGCGCGACCTCGGAGACCGCCACGGTCATCCGGACGCGGAGGTCGATCCGCGCCCAGCCCGGCGGCGCGATCTGGAGCAGGATCCGGCCGAGGCGCTGCTCCAGCTCCGCGTGGCGCTCCCCGTCGTACGGCACCGGGCGCTGCTGGACGGACGGGGCGTCCGGAGGCTGCGGGGCCATCAGGTTCGTTCTCCTTCGCTCGATGTACCGCGGGCCCGGCGGCCGGGGCGGCGCGCCGCCGGTCCCGCCGATCTCGCTCAGGTGGCCGGAGCGGACCAGGTCGCCGATGTCCGCGCCGAGGAGGTAGCCCTGCCCCTCGCCGGTACGGGCCCGTTCCGCCGCCTCGGCGTCGCCCAGGGCCGGGAACGGGGCGAACCGGGCGGGGGCGGCGGGGAGGGGGCGGTCCACGCGGTAGAGGTGGTACGCCGCGTCCCCGTCGCGGAAGACCCTACCGCGCACATCGTCGGGGGTGCCGACGGCGAAGACGAGGCGCTGGTCGTGGTGGCCGTACGCGTCGACCTCCGTGCCCGCCGGGAGGACGAGCACCGGCTCGGGCCCGGCGGCGGCGGCCGGTGGTGGTGACGGCGTCGAAGCAGTAGAGGCGGGGGGCGCAGGGGGCCGCTGGATCAGCGCCGGCAGTTCCCGCAGCAGCGCGAACTCGTGGATCCTGCGGACGGCGATGAACGGGCCTTCCTCCGGCGGCGGCCCGATCTCGCAGGTGAAGTGCTCTTCGGGCCGGTTGCGGAGAGGGGCCAGCGCGACATAAGAGCCGGTGCCGGGCCCGTCGTGAGGGGACGCGTCGCCGGCTTCCGGGCGCGGGGAGGCGGCGGTCAGCTGGGCCGCCCTGACCCCGGCCTCGTCCAGGTCCCAGGCGTCCACCCCCGGCCTGGCGTGCCTGGTGAGGAGGCCGGCGGTCCGCATCAGCCCGGAGTCGACCGGTACCCTCGCGGCGGCCATGACATGGGACGCGGCGTGCGCGAACGCCTCCTTGGCCCCGGCGAACGGGCGGACCCGCTCGCACCGGCCGCCCGCGTACAGGACGGCCAGCCACGCCTCCCCCGCCGGGACGACCGACCAGCGGCCCTCCTCCAGGCGGCCGGCCAGGATCCGGTCGCCGCCGCCGGGCAGCAGCCCCTCCAGGCTCTCGCGGGCCTGCGCGAAGTAGTCCGGCCGCCCCTCGACGAGCCCGTCCTCCGCCCGGGGGCGGGCGAGGACCTCCGCGGGGTCGAAGTCGTCCGCGGCGCGCTGGAGGTCGAGCAGGGCCCGCATCCACGGCGGGACCTGCCGGCCGGGCCGGGGGAACCGGGACAGCTCCAGGACGCAGTCCGCCGGGGTGACCTCGTCGCGCCACCAGAAGTCCTCCAGGCCCTCCGGCTCCGCCGACCACTCGCCGGCGGCGGTCAGGGCGAGGGTCACGCCCGGCCACACGCCCCGTTCCGGGTCGTGGCAGTCGCGGCGCAGGTCGCGCAGCATCTCGACGGCGCCCGAGCGGGGCAGCGCCCAGCCGTCGTCCGGGCCCTTGGCGAAGACCATGGCGCACTCGAACGACCCCAGCGCGAAGTAGCGCAGCCGCCCCCGCCGCCAGTTCCGCGGCATCAGCGGCGTGACCACGTCCACCACGGCCCGCAGCCGGGTCTCGACCTCCTCGGGGGACAGGGCCATCAGGCGCCCTCCCGTCCGGCCGCGCGGCGGCCCGGATGGGCGCGCACGCCGGGAAGTACGTCGCTACCTGCCATGACGCACCAGAGTGTAGTCAGCGCCCGCCGCCGGCCCCCCATCCCCGGGCCGCTCATCCCCGGGCCAGGCGCCGCAGCGCGTCCAGGTCCGGCAGGGCGCGCTCGGCGGCGTCCCGGCCGACGTATCCGGCGAGTTCGTCCGCCGGGGCCGCCGCGCACCGCCGCAGGGCGTCCACCGAGGACAGGCGGGCCTGGTACGACCGGCTCAGCCACAGCTTCCACAGGCCGGCGGCGATCTCCCCGTCGCGGCCCGCGGCGGCGCACGGCAGGTAGCCGGCCGACCGGCCGTCCTGCGACGCCCACACGTACCCCAGCAGCGCGTTCCGCCGGGTCACCGGGAGGCACGTCACCGGCCCGGAGGCGGTCACCGGGTAGCTCGCGGGCAGCACGCTGTACGGCGCCGCGGAGCCGAGCGAGCGGTCCGCCGGCGTGCCGTCGGGGAAGCGGCCGTCCTGCACCAGCGGCCCCTGCGGCGCGGGCACGCCGGGCTCGGCCAGCTCGTACAGCGCGGCCAGGCTCGGCGCGGCCTGCTCCACCGCGTTCGCCGGAACGCCCCCGCGGCCGGGCTGCTCGGCCGTGCCGCGGCACCGCCGGACCGCCTCCACCGCCGGCTCGCGCCGGCCGTGCGCCTCGGCCAGCCGGTCCTCCCAGACCTCGGCGGCCGCCGGCGCCTCCGGGGCGGCGGGGTCGCACAGGAAACCGGCCGCCGGATGCTCCCGGGAGGCCCACAGCCGGCCGATCGGCCGGCCGCCCAGCAGCACCTCGAAGTAGATCACCGGTTCCCGGGTCCAGCGGGCGTAGCCGGGAGCGGGCGGGGTGACGGTCATGACGGCACCCCCGGCGGGATCACCACGGCCTCGGCCTCGTACACCGCGCGCCGCACGCGGCGGGCGTCCTGGAGCTGCACCCACGCCTCGCCGGCGCGCGCCACCTTCGTGATCATGTACTGGGTGCCGCGCGGCAGCAGCAGCTCCGGCCGCCCGGCGCCGCCCAGCCAGAGCCCGCCGGCGCCCCGCGGCACGGACAGCACGAGCCGCGACCCCTGCGGCGCGCCCGCGGCCGCGGGCGCCCCGTCCGGTGGTGCGAGCCGCGCGATCGTCGGCGTGCCGTCGGACTGGACCGTCCCGGTCAGGTGCTCCGCGGCGTTCCGCGGGCCGAGCTGCCGGCCGTCTGCTGCCACCAGGTAGGACATCTCCGGCAGCGGGCGGACGACCCGCAGCGGCTCCGGCAGCGGCCGTTCCAGGGCCCGGTCGAGTTCGGCCACGCGCCGCGCGAAGGCGTCCGCCGTGGGGTCCTCGCCCAGGTAGCCGCGGAACCTCTCCCACTCCAGATGGTCGTTCCAGAGCTGGTCGAGCATGCCGCGCAGGGACCGGACCGGGCCGGTCAGCAGCCCGTCCACCAGCCCGTGCCCGCCGTCGCGCGGGTCGGTGCGCTCCCGGATCTTCAGCAGCTCCGCCCTGGACGCGGGCATCCGCCCGCCGTTGAGTCCGGCCAGCCGCTCGACGGCCCGGTGCGAGCGGGCCATGCGGTCCAGGTGCGGCGCCGCGTCCACCGTCCCGAGGCGGAAGAACGCGTCGGGCATCGCCTCGGTCACGTACCGCCAGGCGGCGTTGCGCAGCTCCTGCGGCAGCTCGCCGTACATGCGGTCGAGGGCGCTGCCGCCGTACTCGGCGGGATCGGACCACTCGGCCGCGGCCCGGGGGCGCGGCACCGGGGCGGTCTCCCCGGCCGCCGCGCCCTGGACGGCGGCCGGCGCCCCCTGCGGCGAGGACTCGGCCGGCGCCTCGGGCGCGCCCGGCTTCCGGTCGCCGGGCCGCGCCGGACCCTGCGTGCGGGCGTTCCCTGCCGGGGCGGCGGCAGCGGTCCCCGCGGGCGCGGAGTACGGGTACACGACGAACCCGCCGCCCTCCCCGCCCGGCTCCGCGCCGGCCGGCTCCGCGCCGGCCGTACCGGCGCCGGACAGGCCCGCGTCGCCGTCCACCGAACTGAGGACGCTGACACCGAGGCTCTGCGACAGCTGAGCGCGGAACTCGAAGGAATCGGCGCCACCGCGGGAGTTCACCACGACGTCCCGCCCGTGCCAGTTCGGGTCGTTGCGGATCAGCGCGGCCATGTCGTCCGCGCTCAGCGTCCGCCCGCCCGCACGCGGCCCCTCCGGCCCGGCGTGGAAGTCGACCGTGTACCGGTCGGAACGGCTCGGCACCACCAGCGCCGCGTCCCGCATCGCCGGCTCGTCGATCCCGTAGAACGCGCGGCCCGCGGGAGTGCGCATGCTGTCGAGGTACACGTCCTGCAGGTGGGCGGGCAGGTCGGGCGGGACACCGTCCCCGGCGCCCGGCCCGGCGTCCCCCGCACCGGTCCCCTGGCCCGGGGTGGGCTCCTCATACCAGCCGTAGGTCGAAGCGCGCCGCTCCGCCTCCGCGTGCGCCGCCTCCCGCGCGGCCTTCTCCTCCTCCGCCGGGTCGCCGCCCCGCGGCAGGCGGTCCCCCTTGTACGGGTAGTCCCCGAACGGGCACTCGGCCCCGAACCGGCACGGCCCGGACCCGGTCACGCGCCGCTCGCCGCAGGTGCCGCACATCTGGTCCCACGGCTCGTCCTGCCGCGACCGGAGGCCGTGCAGCGGCCCCGGGGCCTTGCCCGCGGGCGAACCGTCACCGTCGCCGTCGCCGTCGCCGCCGTCGTTCCGTCCCGCCGCGCCGTCCCCGGCGGGAGGCTCGCCGCCGTCACCGCTGGAGGGCTCGCCGGCCGCGGACTCCGGCGAGTCCGTCTCGGGGCCGGACAGCAGGTCGTACAGGGTCCGCGGGTTCGCCAGCAGCGATTCCCGCACCGCCGCCTCCTCGCCGCGGAGGCCCTCACCGGCCAGGACGCGGGCCAGGTCGGGGTGGTACGGCAGCGACTCGCTCAGCCGCTCCCGCAGCGGCCCGCCGAGATCGCCCGCGCCGTCCAGCATCCGGCGCACGTCCAGCGCGTCGAGGATCCGCCGGATCATCTCGTCCGACATGGCGCGCCGCTGCGGGGGCGCGGCACCGTCAGCGTCGCCGTCCCCTTGCCCGTCCGCGCCGTCCTCCGCGCGGAAGACGTGCGGCTCCCCGACGCCGAGGTCGACCTGGTAGGTCACGCCGGGCACCGGGTCGGCGAAGTCGGCGTTGTCGTTCGGGTCGGGCACCGGCCCGAACGGGTCGGCCAGCGGCGTGGTGACATGGGTGACCCGGGCGGCCCCGCCCGCGTCCCCGTCGCCCGTGTAGGCGAACGAACGAACGGTGTCCACGCCGTCCGGGCCGGTCTGCGCGACCATGTACGTCGTGTTCGGCCGCAGGTCCGTCCGGTCGGTCACGCGCTCGTCCGGCCCCAACCTGATCGCCACCGGTTCCCGTGCCGGGCCCGGACCGACCGGCGGATCCCAGACGGCGAACCCGGGCTCGTAGCCGTGGCTCGCCACCGAACGGCTGCCGTCCGGATTGAACGTGATCCAGTCGCCGTCCGGCGGCATGACCGGCGCACCGAAGAGGCCGTAGCGCCTGGACGTGCTGTAGCTCCGGCCCGCCGCGTCGGTGTACGCGGTGTGGTTCGGCCCGGTGACCGGGACGCCCAGCTCCCTGGCCAGCCTCGCCGCGATCGGCCCCGGCGGGGCCAGCCCCAGCAGCCGGGCGATCCGGTCGACGAGCGTGTCCCTGCCGACGTCGCAGGCGTCCAGGGTCACCGGCCGGCCGCGCCACTCCGGATCCTGCCGGATCAGGGCCGCGAGCCCGGGCGCGCCGATCGACGTGAAGCCGTACCCCACCGTCGAGGGGCTGCCGTGCGCGGTGAAGCGGTACCGGTGCGGATCCGACCGGACGGTGGGCATCGTGACCGCGTAGGGGTCGTCGGGCTTGAGAAGCATCCGCCCGTGGTGGATGCCCTGGCTGGCCTCGTACAACCTGCGGTTGCGCTCGGTGAGCACCGGCGGCTCGGCGGTGGCCGTGATCTCGTAGCGGGGGCGGCCCTGCTCGTCCCGGCCGATCTCCCTGACGCCGGTGACGCGGTATCGCGGATCGCCGAGGTACAGGCGGTCGTCCGTCCGGGCGCCGCGCACGCCCTCCGGCACGTCCAGCCGCACCCGGAACCGGGAGGACCCGCCCGCGGCCGGTTCGTCCGTCAGCGCGCTCGACACGACGCCCCGCTGAGTCTGGATCGTCCCCACCAGCAGGTGCGGGTCCCGGTCGCCGAGCGCCTCGCCGTCGGCCAGCCGCAGGAAGCCCGGATCGTCGAGATCGTGGACGGTCCGCCCCGGCTCGCCGAGCGGCTCCGTCACCGCCCGCTGGAGATCGTCC
This sequence comes from Actinomadura sp. 21ATH, assembly GCF_041951345.1. Taxonomy (NCBI): domain Bacteria; kingdom Bacillati; phylum Actinomycetota; class Actinomycetes; order Streptosporangiales; family Thermomonosporaceae; genus Actinomadura; species Actinomadura sp. 21ATH. Next base: position 186,065 of record NZ_JBGNUR010000009.1, read on the forward strand.
AGCAGCGGCGTGAAGTCCCACCGCGACGATCCGAAGAACGCGTGCAGGTCCTCGCCGAGCTGGGCGTCCGCCAGCATCCGGAGGTAGCGCGCCGCCGGCTCCGGGTCGTCCAGCACGGCGCGCAGCGCGTGCCGGTCCAGCCGCGTGAGGTCGGGCCGCCGCGCGAGCTCGGCCAGGTCGGTCAGCCGCGGCGGACCGCTCTGCCCCAGATAGCCCTGGTTCAGCTGGGCCAGGTTCCGCGCCAGGTACCGCTCGCCCTGCAGATGGTCCAGGTACGCCTGAACGCGCGAGTCGGAGCGCAGGAACCGCTCCAGCCTCGGATTGGCCGCCAGCTCGCGCAGCAGATTCTGCAGCCGCGTCGGCACCCCCGGCCCCGCCGCGGGGTCCGGCCCCTGATCGGCGACCAGGCGCAGCAGCAGATCGTGAAGCCGCCGCGGGAAGTCCGCCTCGTCCCGCGTGACCTGCACCCGCTCCGGCCCACCGGACCCACCGTCCGACCCGGCACTCTCAGCCTCGTCCGACCCCGCACTCTCCGGCCCGTCCGAAGTCGCGATCTCCGGAGTGGGCGAGCCCATGCTCTCAGGACCATCCGCGTTCGCGCTCGCCGGACCGTCCGAAGCCGTGGTCCCGGAAGTGGGCGAGCCCGTGCTCTCAGGACCATCCGCGTTCGCGCTCGCCGGACCGTCCGAAGCCGTGGTCCCGGAAGTGGGCGAGCTTGTGCTTTCAGGGCCGTCCGCGGCCGTGCTCGCCGGAGTGGGCGAGGTCGTGGGCTCTGGGGCGGACGCGCGCGGGGGCGTGCCGTCCTGGACGGCGTGGCCCTCGTCGGTGTGGCCCGGGTCGGGACGGTCGCCGGCGGGTACCTGCGGCGCGCCGCGCGGAGGCTGGGGAATGTCGGCGCCGTCGGGGCCGCGGAACAGGTGCGGCTGCCCGGTGCCGAGGTCGACGCGGTAGGTCACCCCGCCCCTCGGCGCGGTGACGTCGATGTTGTTGTTGGGGTCCACCACCGGGCGGTGCGGATCCGGGGCCGGCGTCGTGACGTGCGTGACCGCCACCCGGCCGTCAGGTCCCCGGTCGCCGGTGTAGGCGATCGAGCGGAGCACGTCGGCGCCGTCGGGTCCGGGTTCCCAGACGTGGTAAACGGAGTTCGGGACGAGGTCCGTGCGGTCGGCGATCCGCTCGTCCCGGCCCAGCCGGAGCCCAACCGGCGACCGGTCGGAGCGGGCCGGCGGGTCCCACACCACCGGCGGCGGGGTCGGGCCCGGGACGACTCCGTAGACGGGGTCGGGGAGCCGGTGGCCCGGCGCGTACCCGGTGCTCGCCACGAAGTGGGTGCCGTCCGGCTGGAACGTGGTCCACCGGCCGTTCGGCGGCCACTCTCGGGTCCAGCTTCCGTCCGGCTGGCGCTCGGCGGACGTCGTGTACAGGTTGCCGGCGGCGTCGTGCCAGGCGAGGGTGCTCGGCGCGATGACCGGTACGCCGAGGCGCTGCGCCACCAGCGCCGCGAACGGCGGCTGACCGGCGTCCGAGCCGGTGTGGCAGGAGTACAGGACGACGACGCGCCCGTTCCAGTCCGGGTCGTTGCGGATGAGGGCCGCGACGTCGTCCGGGGTCAGCATCGTGTGCCGGCCGGCGCTCATCGAGTTGGGCGAGCCGTGCCCGACGAGGACGTACCGGTCGGCCGAAGGCGGGATGTTGAACGTCGGGGCGTAGGCGACGTCGTCCGGGTCGTTCAGGGTCCGGCCCGCGGGCAGGGCCGAGCTGCCCTGCCAGACACCGTGCAGGTGGTCCGGCAGCGCGGACGGGATCACCGTGGCGGTGATGTCGTAGGTGGGGCGGCCTTCGGCGTCCAGGCCGCGCGGCACGACGCTGGTGATCTGGTAGCGGATGCCACGGGGCATGTACAGGCTGCCGCGCTGCCAGACGCCCGCCGAACCCGGCGGCACGTCGAGGAGGAGCCGGTAGTTCGGCGGAACGTCCCCTTCGGCCTGCCGAACCGCCACGCTGGCGCCCGGCTCGGTCTGGACGGTCCCCACCAGCAGCCGCGGGTCCCTGTTCCCGAGCAGGCCGTCGGCCAGCCGGAGCGCCCGCGGGTCGCCCAGGTCGCGCACCGCCCGGGTCGGGAACGGGAGCCGCCGGCCGAGCGACTGGTCGAGCTCACCCATCCGCCGCGCGACGGCCTCGGGGGTGGGCTGCTCGCCCAGGATCCGCCCGAGTTCGAGGTACCGCATGCCGTCGATACGCAACTGCCGGAGCCGCTGGTCCGCCGTGTTCAGGTCGGAGGCCAGGTCGTTCAGGAAGAAGCGGTCCGCGGGCGGGAGGTTCGGGTCCTGGAGGATGCGGTGCAGGTCGGCCGCTCTTGGCAGGTATCCGCCGTTGAGGGCGGCCAGGCGCCGTGCGGCGAAGTCCTGCAGCCGCAGCTGGTCCAGGTTCCTGCGGAGGTTGGGGTGGTCGGCCAGCCGGCGGCCCAGCTCCGGGTCCGCCGTGACGAGGCGTGCCAGGTCGTGGACGTGCGGAGGCAGCCCCGCCGGGGCATGGCCGGGGGTCGGGCCGGCGTTCGGCTGGTACGGCTGCGGCTCTCCTGGCGGCGGGCCCGGCTGCGGCTCGGACGGCGCGAGGCCGTCCGGGGTCCGCCGCTCTCCGCCGTCGCCGGCCGTGTCGTGGCCGTCGTCCCGGACGGTCCGCGGCTCGCCGACGCCGAGGTCGACGCGGCGCGTCACGCCGGGCTCGGGCCCGGTGAGGTCGATGTTGCCGTTGGGGTCCGCGACCGGCCGGCCGGGCTCGACCGGCGGCGTGGCGGCGTGCGTGACCGGGACCCGCCCGGTCGCGTCCCGGTCGCCGGTACGGGCGATGGTGCGGACGGCGTCCGTACCGCCGGCGCCGGGTTCCACGACGCGGTACGTGGTGTTCGGCTCCAGGTCCGTACGGCCGGCGATCGGCTCGTCGGGCCTGAGCCGCAACGTGACCGGCGCCCGGCCACCGGCGTCCGCCCGCGCGCCATCGGTTGAGGCGGCGTCTGCGGGCGTGCCGTCCCCCCGGGTGCCGCCGGCGGGTGTGCCGTCGGTCGGGGCGGCGCTGTGATCCGGGGGTGTCGGGCTGCTGTCCGCGCTGGTCCCCGTGCCGAACGGCCGGTGCCCGGGGGCCGGGCCCTGCGCCACGACCCGGTGGGTGCCGTCCGGCTGGAAGGTGATCCACCGGCCGTCCGGCGGGTAGGCGGGGTACGTCTGCCCGTTCTGCTCCACCTGGGGCGTCGAGGCCTGGACACTGCCGTCCTGGCCGACCCAGCCGTACGTGTCCGGCGCGGTGACCGGCACGCCCAGCCGCTCGGCGAGCTGTGCGGCGAACGGGCGGCCGCCCGGCAGCCCCTCGGCGGACGGCGGCGCCCCGCTGTCGCACGCCAGCAGGAGGACCTCGCGGCCCATCCAGTTCGGGTCGCGGCGGATGATGGCCGCGACGTCGTCGACGCTGAGCCGCTGCCCCTCGAAGGCCAGGCCCTGCCGGTCTGCGTGCGCTTGGAGGTAGAAGCGGGAGGGGTCGACCGGCACCCGCCGGCTGGATTCCCGCAGCCCGTCCCCTTCGGCGAACATGGCGCGGCCGGACTGGACGCGCTCGCTGTTCCGGTAGGTGTCGTGCAGGTGGTCGGGCAAGGCCGACGGCAGGACCGTGGCCGTGATCTCGTAGATCGGCCGGCCGGCGGCGTCCACGCCGCGCTCCTCGACACCGGTGATCTCGTAGCGGGTACCGCGCGGCAGGTACAGCCCGCCGTCCGCCGTACGGACGCCCTGAGCGCCCTCTGGCACGTCGAGCCGCAGCCGGTAGTTGGAGCGCGGGCCGTCGCCTGAATCCGGGTCGTGCGGCGGGATCGACACGTACCCCGGCTCGGTCTGGACCGTCCCCACCAGGGACCGCGGGTCCCGGGCACCGAGCATGCCGCCCTCGGCGAGCCGCAGCGCGCCTGGATCGTCCAGGTCGCGCACGACCTGTCCCGGCTCGGTGATCGGCCGGGCGAGCGCGTCGTCGAGCCGGTCCCGCATCGCGTTGAACGAGTCGCGGGTCGGTTTCTCGCCCAGGATCGCCCGCAGGTCGTCGTGGCGCCGGGCGTCCACCGCCATCTGGTGGAGGCGCGCGGCACCCGCCGGATCGGACGCCAGGTCGCGCAGAACGATGCCGTCGATCGGCGCGAGGTTCGGCCGCAGCAGCAGGCGGGCCACGTCGTCGGCCCCCGGCATGACGCCGTCGTTCAGGTCGGTCAGCCGCTGGGCCGTGTACCGCTGCAACCGCAGGTGGTCCAGGCCGGGCCCGGGGTCGGCGTTGGGATGCAGCAGCGCGGCGTGCATCCGGTTCGACGCGAAGTGGTCCAGGGCGTCCCGCAGGTCGGGGGCCAGGTCCCTGTCCGCGCCGCCGTCCGGAGGCGGCGGCCCGTCGTCGCCCGCGGCGCGTGCCACGGCCGGGCTCGCCGGGTCCGGGCGGAGGTCCGGCTCCGGGTTCGGCAGGAAGACGCCGTGCAGGTGCCGGGTCTGCGCGGTCAGGTTGTGGAAGCTGCGGTAGTGCGTGGTGACCACGGGCGGGTTGTAGTTGTTGTCGACCTGCGTCCACCGCGCGTGCACGACCACCGGCGTCCGGCGCGGGTCGTTCGGCTCGGGGTGGAAGTCGAAGCGCTCGATCTGGATGTTCCGGTTGTCGAGCTGGGCGAGGTACTCCTCCATCCGCCGCCAGGTGAGGGGCCGGGGCAGGTCGCCCTGCCAGCTCCCCTGGTTCGTGCGGCCCTCCTGGGGGAAGTAGTTGATGCCCTCGCCGGGGCCCAGGCCCTCGTGCGGGAAGATGTGGCCGCCGTTGAACGGCGAGGTCCGGCGGTCGAGCGGGTTGCGGTACTCCGCCTTCCCGTCGTAACCGGCGATCTTCTGCATGTCGTGCCGCTGGTCGGGCGACATGCCGTAGAGGGGCTGCCCGGTGGCCGCGATCGTGTGGCCCCGGTCGCCGGTCTGGTAGAGGAACGTCCCGCCCAGATCGTGGACGCCGTCATCCCGCAGGTCACCGCCGCGGACCCGGGGGATCGGGTCGAAGTCGGCCGGGTCCAGCGTGGCGAACCGGTCGCGCGGCTCCACCATGTAGTGCGCGTTCGGGCGCGGCACGTCGTGGTCGAGGTTGATCCCGAGCTCCGGGTTGAACCCGATCCTGTTGTTGCCGAACCAGGTCCTGACGTGCTCGATCTCGCCGCGCTCGTTCGTCCAGAAGATGCCGTGCAGCTCGCCCCGCGAGTCGTAGACGGCGATCCGCCTGTTCTTGGGCAGGTCCGGCTGCGCCGAGTACGGTCCCTGCCGGTCGACGTCGTAACCGCGGACCTCGTCGTGCGGACGGTCCCGCGGGTCGAAGTTCGTGGCCGGCGGGGTGCGCCCGTCGTCCGCCACGCCCTCGAAGAGGTGCGGCGAACCGATTCCCAGGTCGACCCGGTGGGTGACGCCCGGCGCCGGGCTCGTGAAGTCGGCGTTCGCGTCCGGGTTGAACGGCGGGGCGTACTGCCGGCTCTCGTCGAACGGGGGCGTCCGGTTCGGGTCGACCGGCGGTGTGGTGACGTGCGTGACCCGCCCGTGGCCGTCGGCGTCCGCGGGGCCGGTGTAGGCGATGGTGCGCAGCACGTTCGCGCCCGACGCGGTCCGCTCGTACACGTGGTAGAGGCGGTTCGGCTGGAGGTCCTGCCGGTCGGCGATCCGCTGCCCGGGGTTGAGCACGATCCGTTCCGGCCGCTGCCCGCCGACCGGCGGCGGATCCCAGTCCGTCTGCTGGTGCGGCATGTTGGCGTTCGCCGGGTGGGGTGGCGGCGGCTCCGTCGCCGGGTGCGGGTGGCCGGGGGCGTTGCCGTCGTGGCCGGCGGGCGCCTCGCTCCCGTCGTGGTGGAAGGTCGTCCAGGCCCCGTTCGGCGGGTGGTCGGGGATCGGCCTGCCGTCCCGGTCGGTGGAGGTGCTCGTGGAGGCGTAGACGTTGCCGTCCCGGTCCGACCAGGCGAGCCGGTTCGGGGCGGTGACCGGGACCTTCAGCCGGTCGGCGAGCTGGCGGGCGAAGTCGCCGGCGCCCGTCTCGCAGGACAGCAGCATGATCTCGCGGCGGTCCCAGTTCGGGTCGTTGCGGATCAGGTCGGCGACCTCGTCGACGCTGAGGCGGCGATCGCCGACCCGGACGCCGTTCGCGTCGCCGTGCATGTCGAGGATGAACCGGTTCGGGTCGGGCGGGACCCGGCGGGCCGCGTCGCGGTGCGGCTGCTCGCCCGGGCCGTAGAACGCGCGCCCGCCCGGGGTCTCGGTGCTCGACCGCCAGAGGTCGTGCAGGCCGGCGGGGAGCCCCTCGGGCGGCTGCTCCCCGGCGCCGTCCTGATCACCGTCGCGCGAGGGCGCGGTGTCGTCCCCGCCGGCGGGGTCGTCGCCCGCCGAACGGGCGAGCGGCGTGTCGTCCGCACGCGGTCCCGCGCCCGGCCCCGGCCCCGGCCGGCCGCCGAGCGCCTCGACCGTGGGCCGCGTGCCCAGCGCCCGGTACAGCGAGCTCCACTGCTGCGCGCTCCGTCCCATGGCCTGGATCCGGGCGTCCGGATCCGGGGAGGACAGCACGTGGTGGAGCAGGGCGCGCTGCTGCTGCGTGAGGTTCGGGTTCGCCCAGATGTCGCGCAGCCGCTGCGCCGTCGGGAGTCGGCCGTTCTCGTTGTTGAGGCCGGCGAGCGTCCAGGCGGAGTTGTACTCGTTCTCCAGCCCGTTCAGGATCGTCGGCAGGGCGTACCCGGTGCGCGGGAACGGCCGTCCCGTCGCCCGCGTCGCGGTCTCGTCGAGCAGCCGCTGCGCCTGCGGCGGCAGGTCCTGGACGCCGTTGCCGCGCTGGGGGGCGCCGCCGTGCGGGGGCCTGGCGGCGCCCGGAGCGTCCGGCGCCGCGCCGTGGGCATGCTGCCGGGCCTGGCTCGGGCCGGTGTCCGCGGGATGGGCCGGCTGGCGGGCCTGGCTCGGCCCGGTGTCCGCCGGGCGGGCCGGCTGCCGGGCTGGGGCGTTCCCGGCCGGGCCGTTCCGGTCGACCACGCTCCAGTCGCCGGACCGCGGCCGGCCGGCGGCGTCGAAGTCGACCACGCCCCTCGGGGCGATCACCCGTACGCCGAGCCGCTGCGCGACCTCGGTGGTGAAGCGCGGGCCGTTCCCCGCGTCGCTCACCAGGTAGTACAGGTCGCGGCCGTTCCAGGCCGGGTCGGCCCGGACCAGGTCCGCCACGTCGGACGGCGTCAGCCGCTGCCCGCCGACCACCGGGCCGAACCTGTTGCCCACCGCGTCGAACGCGTAGCCGTTCCCGATCCGCGCCCGCACCGGCGGCGGCGCGCCGGGGTCGCGGGTGCCGTGGAACGTCCTGCCGCCTTCCGTGGCGACGCTGCTGCGCCAGACGTCGTGCAGATGGGGCGGCAGGCCGGGGGGAACGTCCCGGGCCGGCGGGTGGGCGTGGGAGCCGTCGGTCTGCCGGTCCGGGGCCGGGTCGTCCGCACGGCCGTGCCGGGTCGGTTCGTCCCCTTGCGCGGCCTCGTCGCGGCGGCGCCGCGCGGCCGGTGCCTCGTCGGCGGGGCGGGCGGAGTCGGAACCGGGCCCGGTGCCGTCGCGGTCCGGTGCGCCGAGGTGCTTGACCCCGTGCCAGTCCGTCGTGGTCATGACCTGCTTGCCGAGCCAGGAGTCCGTGCGGCCCATCCCCGGCCGGTAGCCGAGCTGCGCGATCTCCTGGGCACGGGGGAAGCCGGCGGAGCCGAAGTCGTTCTGGTCCGCGCGCCTCAGCAGATCGCGGGCCGCCGCGTAGTCGTCCTCGGCGCGCTCGTACTGCTCGTCGCTGATGTCCCGGTTGTGGACGTTCGTATCGAGCCACTCGCCGAGCCGCTCGGTCTCCCGCCGCAGCGCGCCGATGAACTGGTCGGCCTCGGTCTCGTGCGCGAAGTCCCAGCCCTTGCGGGCCCAGACGACGCGGCCGTCGTTCGTCGCCTTGAGGTGGACGCGCTCGACGCCGGACTCGCGGTACCAGCCCTCCAGGTGGTGGTTGAAGGCGTTGGAGAAGCCCCTGCCCTTGTTCGACTCGGACGTGATGAACTGGCTGATGTGGTGGGCGCTGAGGACGTCCCCCCGCTCCCGCCGCAGGTCACGCCCCCAGTGGCCGACCCTCTGGTCGCCGTCGTAGATGCCGCCGCGCAGGAAGAGCGCGCCCTCCTGGACGGTGCTGCTCTCCTCGTCCAGCCTGATCGTGTACGGGCCGTAGGTCCGCTCCAGCTCCTGCTTGAGAGCGTCCAGGATCTCCGCCCGGCGGGCCTCGGCCTCGGCCTGCGTACGCGGGATCAGGTCGTCGATGCTCGGCCGCGGCCCGCGCGGCTCCTCGCTCGCGGGCGAATCCTCGTCGGCGGGCGGCCGCTCGCGGTCGTCGGCGTCCCGGTCCCGCGCGGGACCGTCGTCATCGCGCGTGCCGTCGGTGTCGCGCGGCCGCGTACCGGACGGCTCCGTACCGCTCGCCTGCCCGCGCCCGTCCTGCGTGTCCCCCGGCAGCCGGGCCTCGTCGACCTCGGCCATGTGGATGCGGGTACGGCCGTCGCCGAGATCCTCCACCCGCGTCACCTCGAACGCGGTGCCGCGGGGGAAGTGCACGGCGCCCGTCCGCGGGTCGATCGCCGGGCCGACCGCCCGGCCGGTGCGCGACTGGATGACGAACTCGGCGTTGCCGCGCGGCCGCCCGCCCGGATCGAGCGTCCCGATCACGAAGCCCGGCTCGCGCACGGTCGCGCCCTCGCGGTACCGGGCGATCTGCGCCGGATCCAGGTCGGCCGTCCGCAGAACCTGCCCCTCGAAGGGCGGCAGCGCCGCGAGCACCCCGTCATGGGACCGGATCTGCCCGGCGTACGGCCCGGCCGCGGCACGGTCCCCCGAGTTCAGCGCCGCGTTGATCGGTTCATGGTCCCCCGCCGAGAACAGCCGGGACGACGCCAGGTCGACGGTCGCGATCTGGTTGTACGCGTTCCGCCACGAGCCGCGGAAGTCCTGGATGACGCCGTCGACCGCGGCGTCGACCGTGCCGCGCCCGTGCCGGCCGGACAACTCGTCGTACACATCGGGCGGCGCCGCGTCCTCGGCCAGCGGATCGACATCCCGCCGCCCATCACCCCCGACCTCACCGTCCGTACGAGACGCAGGCGCGGGCCCCTCGCCCTCGGAACGAGATCCGGGCGCGGCCGTCTCTGCTTCCGCACGCGACCCGGACGCACCGGTCTCACCATCCAAACGAGCCGCAATCGAGGGAGCCTCCCCCTGCGAACGCGCCCCAGGCGCAGCGGGCTCGCTCTCCGAACGCGGCCCGGGCGCAGCGGTCTCGCTCTCCGGACGCGACGCAGACGCACCAGCCTCGCTTCCCGAACGCGCATCGGACGCACCAGCCTCGGCCTCCGAACGAGACGTGGGCGCATCGCCCTCGCTCTCCAGACGCGCCCCGGGCGCACCAACCTCGCTCTCCAGACGCGCCCCGGGCGCACCAACTTCGCTCTCCGGACGCGGCCCGGGCGCGGAAGTCTCGGCCTCCGGGCGCGTTCCGGGCGCACCGGCCCCGGTCTCCGGGCGGGACGTGGGCGTGGGGGGCCCGGTCTCCGGGCGGGTTTCGGGAGTGGTGGGTGGTGTGGTCCGGGTCGGCTCGCCGGTCTCCGTGCGCGCGGTCTCGGGCGTGGGCTCGGGCATGCCGATGCCGGTCGGGGTGGTGGGCTCGTCCCTGACCGGGCGGGGGCCGCCGTCCGCGGGTCGGTTTCCGGGGTTTCCGGGCGTGCCCGTACCGCCGCCGGGCACGTTCGCGCCGCCCGGCTGGCCGCCCATCGGGAAGATCCCGACGGCGCCCGGCGCGTCCTGCCCGTCCGCCGCGGCGGGGTCGGTCGTGCCGTCTGCCGCGTGCGCGCTCGCATCTGGTTGGAGGCGGGGGCCGGTGCCCTCGGGCGGTGGGCCCGCGTCGTTGCCGGTCGAGGTGGACGGCGTGTCGCTCCTGGACGTGCCGCCCGGCTGCCCGGTCGTGGGGGCTCCGGGCCCGCCGCGTCCACCGGCGCCGGGAGTCGCGGCGCCGGGCGGGCCGCCGGCCGCCGGGGCGTTCCCGGGGGCCGGTCCGGCGGCCGGTGCGCCCGCTACGGGGGCGCCGGCCATGGGGGCGCCGGCCATGGGGGCGCCTCCTGCGGCGGCACCGCCTACTGGCGCGCCGCCGCCCGCGGGGCCGGTCCCGGCCGCGGGTGCGCCGCCGCCAGTGGGGGACGCGCCCGCGCCACCGGTGTCGGTGCCGCCCCCGCCGGCGAGCGTGGAGCCGCCACCGCCGCCACCGCCGCCGGACTCGCCGGAGAGGAGCGCCGCGATGCGGTTGCCGCCGCCGGTGTCGCCCGCGCTCTGCGGGGTCCCGCCGCCCGGGCCGTTGTCGCCGACCGTCTGGTACGGGCCGCCGCCACCGGGGTCGCCGCCTCTGGGCAGGGCTCCGTTGTCGCCTCCGCCACGGGGCAGCGCGCCGTTGTCGCCCCCGCCCCCGCCGCCGCTCGGGTCGCCGCCTCCGGGGTTACCGCCGCCGCTTGGATCGGCACCGCTCGGGCCGCCGCCGGTCGGGCCGCCGCCCGTTGGGCCGCCGCCGCCTGGATCGCCTGCCGGGTCGCCGCCGCTCGGGTCGCCCGCGGGATCGCCGCCTGGATCGCCGGGCGGGTCGCCGCCGGGGTCGCCGGGCGGGTCGCCGCCGGCCACGCGGACGTCCGCGTCCGGAAGGCGCAGGTTGAGGCCGTCGCGGGCGCCTCCGACGGCGCCGCCGAAACCGCCGGACGTCGCCGCCTTCGCCAGCGCCTCGCCCGTCAGCGGCTCGCCCGTGATGGCCGCCGAGGCGACCGCCGAGCCGACCCCGCTGGCGCTCTCCGCGATCGCGTCCTTGACGGTGTGCTTGATGACCGACTGCGCGACGCTGTCCCCGACCGCGTCGCCGAGTCCGGTCCTGCCGAGGCCGGCGCCGATGCCGCCGGACAGGGCGCCGCCGATCGCGCCGTCCACGGCGGCCATGCCGGTCTTCTGCCAGTCGACGCCGTTGCGGTTGCCCAGGGCGATCTGCAGGCCCTGCACGGCCAGGTCGAGCCCGACGCCCTCGATGACGCCCATGATGATGTGCTTGGCCAGCGTCTTCAGCAGCGTCTGCCCGATGGTGCGGCTGGCCAGCTGCGCGCTGATCTGGACGGCGGGGATCCCGGCCGCGGCCGCGCCGAACGTGGCGAACGCGGCCTGGATCAGCATGATGATCTCGATCGCCGTGATGATCAGCAGGGCGATGAACATGTACTTGGCGTACTCGATCTCGAGTGCGCCGCCGTCCAGTGCCTGGCCGAGCTGCTCGCAGGCTTGGACGAGGTTGGGGAAGACCAGGGGGTCGACGTCGACGTACCCCTGCCAGTTCCGGCGGAAGGTCTCGGCGCCCTCGCCCCGGACGTTCGCCAGCGCCTTGGTGGCGGCCGCCGTCAGCTCGTCGACGACGGCGTCGATCTCGATGCCCGCCTCGCGCCACGCCTCGGCGCAGCGGCGCATCGCGGTCTCGTCGCCTTCGGGCCAGTCGGACCCGACGATCCATTCGAGCCAGAGAAGGGAGTCGGGGATCTCCATTCCCATGGGCTAGGCACCACCGGTGGCGTCTTCGGCGTCCCCCACGGTGCCGGCCATCTCGTCGATACCCTGCTTCATCTGCACGATGTTCTCGGCGACCTGCTCGATCATCTTGAGCACGTCCTCGGCGTTCTTCAGGTAGTCCTGCTCGAACGCCTTGCCGGTCTCGTCGGCCCCCCAGCACTTGCCCTCGCCGGACAGGATGCCGTCGAGCTTGGTGCCCACCGCCCGCAGCGCCTGGCCGCCGTCCTTGAAGCCGCCGCCCGCCTGCTTGAGCTGGTCCCGCTCGACCTCCAGCTCACCGCCGGGGCTCACTTGGCACGCAGCCCGTAGCGTGCCCGTACCGCGTCGATGTCGGTGGGATCGTCCGGCAGCAGCTTGCCGAAGTCGCCGTCCAGCACCTCCTGGGGAACCGAACCGGCCATGGCCTCCCGGCGCTGGCCCTCGGTCTGCCGGACCGCGTCCTGGGACGCGGCCAGCACCGCCTCGGCGAGTTCCTCGGAGGCGAGTTTGCGGTACACGCGGGGGTCGAGCTCGACCTTGGTGAGCTGGCCCTGGGCGCCGACGGTGACCTTGACCATGCCGTCGGCGGCCTCACCGGTGGCGCTGACCGCGGCCAGTTTGGCCTGCATGTCCTTCAGCCGCTCGCGCTGCTCGCTGTACTTCTCGAGCAGCTCGTCGATGTGCGCCTGCCATTCCTCACGCATCCGGCAGAACTCCTTACGAACCGATTCTCACAGTCGAGCCCGCAAGCCCCCATGGTCGCGATGATCTGCCATCTTCCCGCCCGAACCAACCCGTCGCAACCTCGGTGTCGCCGACCGTCACGGGGGTGTTCTGGCGGGGAACGGGAGCCATGATCTCTCGGCATGAGACGCGGCGGGGGCCGGGCCGGTTCGGCGGCGCGTTCACGCGGCGCCGGTGACATGCCTCACGTACCTCGCTCACCGCCCTCCGCCGGACGAGCCGGGCGGGGCGCTGGTCAGCCCTCACGGCGGCGGCGCCGTACCGGGGCGGCGCCCGGCCGCAGCCCGGTCTCGGGGTCCAGGCCCATGATCTCGCGCGCGCCGCGCTCGTACTCGGCGACGGCCTCCGGTGTAGCCGCGTCGTCGTCGAGGTCGAACCCGTGCCGCTCGACCCACTCGTAGTGCCAGGCGCTGAGACGCCGGGAGACCTCCGCGCGCTCGGGATCCTCCGTGCTCATGCTTCCTCCTGTCGCGTGCCCCCGCGTCCCGCGTCCCGCGGCGAGCGGCCATTGTCACCTCGGGCACCACTCGGCGCAACTTGCGCTTCCGTGCGTGGACGGTTCCGTTCGCGGCCCTCCGGTGAGGTTCTAATGTCGGTGCCGTCGATGCACCGTGGACGAATCTGGAGCGCTCGTGACCGAAGACGGCCCGGCCCGGGAGGCGGCGGCGCCGCCCCCGCGGCCGCCGCGTCCCGAGATGCTGCCGCCGGAGCCTGAGCCGGACGGCGGCGCGCACCGCGAGCCGGCCATCGCGGAGGCCGCGCCCGCCCGGAAACCGGGCTTCCGCCTGCGGCCGCCGCTCCTCGGCGCCGGGATCGCCGCGGCGGTGCTGGCCGGCGGCGCGATCCTGTGGGGGCTCGACGGGGGCTCCGCTTCCCGGAGCGAGCCGCGGTACGCCGCGCTGCCCGACGCGTGCTCGGTCCTGTCCCGGGGGACGCTCGACCGGTTCGCTCCCAGGGCCGCGGCGCTCCGGCCACCCGGCCGGGAGGCGGCGGCCGGGGAACGGCTCGGCGTCTGCGAGTGGAAGGAGCGGCCGGCGAGCGGGCCGGACGGGACGCTCTCGGCGTACCGCTTCGAGGTCGAGATGCGGCTGATGCTCGACCGGGACGGTACGGACGCGACCGCGCTCGCCGGGAGCGCGTACGAGAGCGAGTGGCGCGCCGCGCTCTCCGGGGCGGGAAAGGCGACGGGCGGGCCGGTGCGCCTCGAACTCGACCGCCCGTTCCCTCTCAAGGGGTTCGGCGACGAGGCGTTCGCGAGGCCGACCCGGTCGGACGGCTCGTTCACCCGGATCGGCAAGGTCGCCGTCACCGTCCGGGACGGCAACGTGCTGGTGACGGTCGGGTACGTGCACGCCGTCCACCCCGCGGACGAGCAGGACGGCAAGGACGGCGGAGCGCGGCCCGCCGGCAGCGCGACGGCACGCACCGGGGCGGAGGCGGCGGCGCGGGAGGCGCTGGCCGCCCTGACCGCCTGCTCCTCCTGCCGCAGCTGACCCGCCGCCGGGCCACCCCAGACGTTGACTCGTGGCGTGTCTCTCTCCAAGAGCGCCGCGAAAGGCGGACACGCCACGAGTCGACACAGCGGGCCGGCAGGTGAACGCGGTGAACGCTCTCGGTCACCGCATCAGGTCAGCGGAGGCGGTGTGCCTTGCGGCGGCTGCTGTTGCTGCTGCTGCGGGGGCGGTGGCGCGCCGTAGCCCATGGGAGGCTGCGGGGACTGCGGCGTTCCGTATCCCGACGGCGCACCCGTTCCGTAGGAGGGCTGCGGTGCGGCCGCGCCGGGGGCGGGTGGCTGCGGTGCTCCGGGCGCGAACGGGCCAGGGGCGTTCGGTCCGGCCGGGCCGCCGAATCCCGGAGGCGGCGCGGACCCGGCGGGCGCCCGCGAACCGGCGCTCTTGCCCCGCCGCAGGAAGAGGAACGCGACCAGCGCGACGGCCCCGACGACCACGACACCGCCGCCCACCAGGAGCAGCGGGCTCATCCCGGACGACCCTTCCTCGGCCGCCGTGTCACCGCCGCCCGCCTTCGCCGGCCGCTTCTTCGTCTGCGCGAGCGCGGCGTCCAGCCGCTCGTACACGGGGTTGGGCGCGCTCGCGGGGACCTGCCGGGTCAGCGCCGTGCGCAGGCTCAGGGTCCCGTACCCGAAGCGGTCGTCCTTGCCGCTGGGACCGAAGTCCTTGGCGGTGTTGGTGGCCAGCTGGACGATCTCGCGGGCCGACTTCTGCGGGAACTCGCTGCGCAGCAGCGCGAACGCGCCGGCGGCGAGGGCCGTCGCGTGGCTGGTGCCGTTGCCGTTCGGCCAGACCCGGCCGTCCTGGCTCAGCGCGGCGATGTTCACGCCGGGGGCGGACAGCGTCACGTAGTCCTGGCGCTGGGTGCTCGCCCACGCCTGGCCCCGGTTGTCCATGGCGCCGATCGCGACGACGCCGGGGCAGGAGCCGGGGAAGCTCGGCCGGTTGCCGCTGGCGCCCTCGTTGCCCGCCGCGGCCACGATGATGACGTCCTTCTGGGCCGCGTAGCCGACGGCCTGGAGCAGCTCCGGCGGGCACTGGTGCGGGTAGGACCCGGCGGTGCTGCCCAGCGAGATGCTGATGATCTTGGCGCCGTGGTCGGCGGCGTACCGGATGGCCTCGGGCGAGGACGAGTCCGAGATGCCCGGCGTCGCCAGCGGCATGATCTTGGCCTCGGGGGCCACCCCCATGAACCCGGTACGGCCGCCGCGCGCCGCGATCAGGCTGGCCATGCCGGTGCCGTGGCCGAACTCCCCGGCGTCGTCGGTGTCGGTGCCGCCGTCCCCGCCGATGCGGAACGCCTTGCCCGGGACGACCCCGCCCCTGAACTCGGGCAGCCGGGTCTCCACACCGCCGTCGAGGACCGCGACGGTCACTCCCGCGCCCTTGGTCTTGGGCCACACCAGGCTCTCGATGGCCCAGGTGTCGAACCACCACTGGCGCGCGCTCACGGGAGCGGCCGCGGAGGCCGACGCCGCCGACGCCGCCGAGGCCGGGACCGCGGTGGCCGGCGCGGTGGCCAGGGCCACCGCCGACGCCGCTGAGGCGAACCGAATCAGCCGTCGCACAATGCACCCTTCCCTGCGGCGAGCTTCCCTGCAAGCGATGTGGGCGCGCGGCGCTCCGCGGCGCGCGCGTCCGACACCGTACCGCCGGCCGGGGCGGGCGAGCGGCCGCCCCGGCGACATCGACGCGTCACCGGGGCGTTCGGTCCGGCGCGATCAGCACGATCGGCGGGATCGGCGGCGATCGGCGCGGTCCGGGCGTGGATCAGCCGATCACCGGCGGCGCGGTGTCGTCGTCCGCGCCCCACACGTCCTCGTCCTCGGTGAGCCAGGTCGTGCGCTCGCGCTCCTGCTCGCTCTGGTTGTTCTGGCCGCCGCCCATCGGCATGCCGCCCATGGGCATGCCGGCGCGCCCGGCGCCCGCGGCGCCGCGCATCCCGCCCGCGCCCATGCCGGAGCTCATGCCGGCCGTGCCGAGACCGCCCGGGGCGCCGCCCGGGAAGTTGCCGCCGCCACCGCCGGCACCGGACGGCAGACCGCCGCCACCGCCGCCGCCGGAGGGCATGCCGCCGGGGTCGCCCATGCTCGACAGGTTGCTGCCGCCGCCCATGCCTCCGCCGAACGACGGGGAGCCACCGTCGCTCCCGATGCCGGAGAGGTTGCTGCCGCTACCGAGCGAGGCCGGGTCGAGGTGCGGGTTGCGGTTGTTGTCGGCCGTCGCGAACGGCCCGCTGTCGGCGCCGGGGAACTTGCCGCCGTCGAAGCCGGAGCCGCCCGTCGGCATCGCGCCCGGGCCGCCGCCGGGCAGGTTGCCGCCGCCGCCCGGAGGGTTGCCGCCGCCGCCGTACGGCGGGGGCTCCTCGTTGCCGCCGCGCCGGTCGGGAAGGTCCTCCTCGACCTCCTGCGGAGTGTTGTTGTGCGCCTCCGCGGTGCGCATGTACAGCTTCTCGATCTTCTCCTTGGCCCACCGGTTGTCGTCGGAGTCGTCGTCGTCCCAGCCGTCTTCCATCGTCTCGCCGACGGACTTGTACCAGGGGAGGATCTCGTTGCCGTACCAGCCGAAGGAGTTCGACGTCCGCAGGCTGATGTCGGACATCCTGCGCGCGGTCCGGTGCACCTGCTCCAGCTGGTCGAGGGCCTTCTGGGCGTTCTCGCCCTTCCAGTGCTTGATCAGCTTGTCGGCGTAGCCCTCGAGCGTCGTGGTGTAGGCGGCCAGGGCGTTGGCGGCCTTGATGTACGCGTCGGAGGCGTCCGTGACCGGCTTGGCGTCGATCTTCTTCAGCTGCTCCTTGACCTGGCTGAACTTGATGTCGCCAGGCGCCTGCGGATTCGCCTCCGCCTTGTCGTGGTAGACGTTCGTCTTACGCCACTGCTCACCCATCGTCTTCGCCCTCTCGCAGTTGCACCACGCCCTAGACCTGGACGTTCCCCGCCGACTGCTGCGTCTTGTCGTGCGCCAGCTCGTAGGCGTCGGCGGCGGCCTTGAGCCGTTCCGCGACGGCCTCGATGCTGGCCATGATGTTGTCGAAGTTCGTGCCGAAGACCGACGAGGCGTTGGTGGCCATGTTCACCCACGTCTGCCCGATCTCGCCGCCGCCGACCTTGTCGGCCTGGAAGCCCTTGACGTTCCTGACGCCGCCCAGCTGGCCCTTGAGGTCGTCGAGCTCGTTGAGGATGGTGATCCGCAGGCTCCGCAGCTCGTCGGGGTCGACGTCGTAGCCGTCCTCCGCCTTCTTGCCCCACGTGTCGCTCGGCTCGGTGGTGCGCTTCTGGCCGTTGTAGTCCGCGACGTTGGGCGCGTCCCCCTGGCTGGTGATGACGTACCGGTGCTGCAGCTCGGGGTGGTCGGCGAGCTCACCCTCGGCCTTGTAATGCTGGTAGAGCTCGTTGGCCCGCTCCGGCGACATGTTCGCCATGCAGTTGTCGCAGCTGCAGTAGTTGTAGTTGCTCACGCCACCCTCACCCTCGCCTCTGATCGTTCCGTGTGACCGCGGGACCCGCCGAAGCGCGACGCCGTGCGCGGGTACGGGCCTCGCACGGCGTCACGCGCAGGGACGGGTCAGCCGCCCCAGATGCCGGAGTTGGCGCGCTCGGCGCCGGTGTAGTTGGAGTGCGCGTCACCGATCACGACCCCGAGCTGGTTGAGGACCGTGCCGATGTGGGCGGCGGCCTTGTCCCACTCGCGCTTGTGGATCCAGTACGCCTCCACGGCCTGGCCCTCCCACGAGCTCAGCTTGCTCTCGAGGTTCTTCTCCAGGTCGTCCAGCTCGTCGACCAGCGCGCGGTAGGCGAGCGTGAAGTCCGCCTGGGCCTGCTGCAGGGCGGGAAAGTTGGCCTTGGTGTAGCTCATCAGATTCCTCCGCTGTCAGATCCGGGCCGCGATCAGGTGGTGCCGTTCAGGAGCTGCGCGATCTTGTTGGCCGCGTCCTCCTGCTCCTGCTCGGTCGCCTCGTACTGGATCTTGGTGCTGGTGAGCTTGCCGTGCATGGCCTCCAGCTGCTCCTGCACCTTGCCCATCTGCGTCTGGAACTCGTTGAAGACGCGGTCGAAGGTGCCTGCGGCCGCCCCCTGCCAGCCGGCCATCAGCTGCGCCTTCTGGCCGTCGAGCTTGGTCATCAGGCCCTTGACGATCCCGGCGGACTCCTCGATCCTCTGGGCCGCCTGGCCCATGGCCTCTCTGTCCTGTGCCGACTGCTGGCTCACGGTTCACCTCCGTTGCTATGCGCGAATCACGCGGTCCTGTGAAGCCCCCGTGGACAACCGGCAGCGCACGCCTCGGCGGGGAGAGAGTGCTAGGGGGACGCCTCCGGTGACCCAAATTACTCGATCACGATACGGGGTAACACTGGCATTGTCGAGACAATTGACCATCACAACTCTCTGACTCCTCGGTCATACCGCAACCGCAAGGAGCCACGCCGTGCTCATGCTCCCGCCCTTTGTACGGGCATCGCAGCGGCCTTGGGATCCAGCGCCGGACCTGCGGGGATGAGATGTAGAACACTCGCGGGAACCGGAGCGGCCCGCGCTGCGTCATAACCTAGATTGGCCGCAATTTCGGCGGACGGAATGGCAAATCGAATGCCTTGGTCGTTGATGATGGACAACGATCCGGCGGCGCCCGCGGTATTCGTTTGTCCGCCGCTCTGGGTGAGCCGTACCAGGGACGCGCCGCCGGGCGGCAGCACCAGCTGGTCGACCGACGACCCGCCGCCGGCCGAGCCCGCGCCGAGGGCGGTCTGGGACGGGGCCGGAAGGCTCCCGCCGATGGTGAGCTGGGCGGTCGCGGAGTTCCCGCCGGAGTAGACCGCGCACAGCGGGTCGGTCGTGGTCCAGGAGACGAACTTCGGCATGGTCGGCGGCAGCGCGTCGCTGAACAGGCGGGTCCGGGACTGCATCGAGGTGGCCGACGGGAGGTCGGTCGGGAGCGCCTCGGCGAGCCGGCCGGGGTACGCGGCCTTGGTCGCCGGGTCGATGAGGAGCATCCGGCCCTGCGTCTCGGAGATCTGCGACAGGCCGTCCTCCAGCATGACGTACCAGTTGACGCCGCCGCCGGTGTTGGCCTTGAAGACCTGGCCGACCCTGGAGGGCTGGCCGCCGGGGCCGCGGACGGCCTTGCCGCGCTGCCCCGGGACCTGCGGCGCGGCGAAGTCGCCCGTCGCCGGGATGGAGTTGAGCCAGACGGGCGCGACCTGCGCGGGCTGGGCGCCGCCGGTGAGCGCGGACACCTGCGCCGCCGGGATCTTCAGGCTCATCCGGCGGTCCTTCCAGATGACCCAGTTCTGGCCGGCGGCCTGGACGGCGAGCGCCTCGTTCGCCGGGAGGGCGCGGCCGCCGATCTTCCGGCCGGCCGCCAGCGCGGTCATCGGGCGCTTCACGCCGTTGCCCGCGTCGGCCTCGCGCACGCACACCGACCACGGGCCGCGCAGCAGCTGCTTGGCGGCGGGCAGCGAGTCGGGGGCGCCCTGGATGCCGATCATCGGGCCGCGCTCGTACCTGGTGAGCGAGTTGCGCGACACCGTACGGGTCTGCGCGCCCTTCTTGTTGACGGCCAGCAGCGCGGAGGCGTAGTTGGCGACCGGCAGCAGCTTCTTCGAGTTGGTGTCGAAGACGTACTTGGTGCCGGTCTCCTTCTCGATGATGATCACGCCGCCCTGGTCGAGGCCCTTGGCGCCGCCGGGACGCAGGATGCCCCAGATGCCGAAGACGCCGGCCAGCACGACCGCGATCACCACGCCGATCAGCACGCCGACGGAGAGCCGGCGCATGGGGGACTCGGCGACGTCGGGCTCGCCGTTCAGCAGGGCGAGCCCGACGCGCTGCATCATCAGGCGGTGCGCCTGATAGAGGTCTCGGCGGTTCTGCATCGGGTCAGCCCGCCAGACCGCGGACGCGGGCGTAGATGTCCAGCACCCAGAGCGCCAGCGGGATCAGCGTGATGACGACGATCATGTCGACGATGTCGCCGGCCCGGCCCCAGAACGGGGTGGGGCGGTTGTTCGGCAGCCACATCACCATCCCGACGACGATGGCGCCGATCAGCAGCAGCGGGACGAGGGCGGCGGCGAGCGAGACGGCCTGCCCGTGGTCCAGCGCGGTGCCGATGGTCAGCAGGGCCAGCCCGGTGAGCCCGGAGACCATCAGCCAGGACCGCTGGGCGACGCTGCGGAAGACCCGCGAGCGCAGCAGCAGCGACAGCGACATGGCGGCGGTGGTGGCCGTCGCCGCCCAGCCGTCGGCGGTGAAGAGGAAGAACAGGGCGCCGAGCGCGGTGATGCAGATGCAGGCGACCAGCCCCGTCGCGAACGCGTCGGCCGCACCGGTACGGGCCAGCACGCTGCGGCCGTCCACGGTCTCGGTGTCGTTCTTGAGGTCCTCGGCGCTGGTGGGGATCGGCGGCAGCGGGAGCCGGGCCAGCCGGAACGCCAGCGCCGGGATGGCCGCGGTGAACGCCATGGCGATGACGGCGGCGACGGCCGCGATCCCGGCGGGCTCCAGGCCGTCGACGAAGAAGGCGACGACCGAGCCGATGGCGCCGAGCATCGCGGCGATGGCCACGCCGAGGAACGTGGGGAGCCCGTCGACGATCAGGAAGGCGGCGATGACGGCGGTCAGGGCCAGCGCGCCGCAGCCGGCGAGCATGTGCGGGGCGCCGAGCTCGGTGATCTCCAGCGTCCTGCGCGCCGGGGCCAGCAGGCCGGCGAGGAACGCGTACGGGAGCGCCGCGTACCCGAGGATCTTGCCGGCCCCGGCGTCGCCGAACGCGCGGGACAGCGCGCCGGAGGCGACCACCGTGATGAGCGCCACGATCCCGGCGGCGATCGCCGGGAGGATCCACGGCGGTCCGGACAGCGCGATGACGGCGGCGCCGACCAGCAGCGCCGCCGCGGCGACGCCCATCCCGAACGCGCGGGTGGTGGTGGGCCGCCAGCGGTCCGAGCGGTCCTTGATTCCGCTGGCGATCACGTCGGCGACGTCGTCGAACGCCAGCTCGGGCAGCTGCGCCGACCGCGGCCGGAAGTAGAGGATCTCCCCGTCCCGGACGCCGAGCGCGCTCAGGTCCCGCGCGGGGTCGAAGGGGGCGTCGTCCAGGCGCTGCAGGACCCAGCCGGAGTGGGCGAGCCCCGCGTCGGCGAGGTTCTCGCCCGCGGCGCGCAGCAGCGTGGGGAGCATGTACGACAGGGGCACGTCGGTCGGCATGGACAGGTCGACACGGCGTCGCGGCGCGACGATCGTCACCCTGCACAGCGGGGGGGCAGCCGGCGAGTTCACGAGTGGTCCAGTCCTCCCTGGTGGTGACACCTGGCGGTCACAGCGCGGAGCCTAGAATGTTCGCTCCGATCAAGCGAAATCAACCGCTAGATTCGTCCGATGCCTATGTGGCGTGCACCGATTCGCCGAACGATCAGATGAGGCCCCCCGGAGGAACCCCCACGTGAGTACCGTCCTCGTACGGCGGCAGCAGCGCAGACAGGCCCCGCCGACGCCGAAGGGTGAGATCCTACTGGAGTCGCCTCCGGAGCTTCCCGAGGCCCAGAGCGGCGGCTTCCAGCAGGTGCTGATGTACGTCCCGATGATCGTGATGCCGGTCATGATGGGGCTGATGTTCCTGGGCGGCGGCGCCCGCAACCCGATGATGATGATCAGCAGTGGCGGCATGGCGATCGCCATGGGCGTCATGATGATCGGTCAGATGGGCCGCGGCTCCGGCGAGCGCAAGTTCAAGCTGAACGGCGAGCGGCGCGACTACTACCGCTACCTGTCGCAGGCGCGGCGCAAGGTCCGGCGGGCCGCCGAGCAGCAGCGCGAGGCGCTGGAGTGGAACAGCCCGCCGCCGGAGTCGCTGTGGTCGCTGGTGATGAGCGCCCGGCTGTGGGAGCGCCGCCCCACCGACCAGGACTTCGGCAACATCCGGATCGGGGCGGGCCCGCAGAAGCTGGCCGTCCAGGTGGTTCCGCCGGAGACCAAGCCGATCGAGGACCTGGAGCCGATGACGGCGGGCGCGCTGCGCCGGTTCGTGCGGGCGCACTCGACGGTGCCGAACCTGCCGATCGCCGCGTCGATGCCGTCGTTCTCGCGGATCATGCCGGTGGGGGACCCGGACGTGATCCGCGGCATGGTGCGGGCGATGATCGTCCAGATCGCGACGTTCCACTCCCCCGACGACGTGCGGGTTTCGGTGTGCGCGTCGCGCGAGGCGCTGCCGCAGTGGGACTGGGTGAAGTGGCTGCCGCACGCGATGCACCCCACCGAGAACGACGCGGCGGGCCCGGTCCGGCTGATCGCGCCCACCCTGTCGATGCTGGAGTCGATGCTGGCGGGCGAGCTGAAGGACCGGCCGCGGTTCACGCCGGGGCTGTCCCCGAACGACCTGCCGTACCACGTGATCGTGGTGGACGGCGGGCAGGTGACCCCTGACTCGCAGATCGGCGCGGACGGCATCGAGGGCGTGTGCGTCATCGACATCGGCGGGAACTCGGTGAACCCGACGGCCGACAACACGATGCTGCGGCTGCGGGTCGCCGCCGACAAGATGGCGATGCTGCGCCGGGACCGTACCGGCAAGGACGTGCCGACCATGCTGGGGCGGCCCGATCAGCTCACCGTGATCCAGGCGGACGGCCTGGCGCGGCAGCTGGCCCCGCTGCGCGCGAGCGCCGCGTCCGGCGGTGGCGGCGGCGAGGAGCTGGACGTGCTGTCGGCGTCCACGACGCTCACGACGCTGATGCAGGTCGGCGACCCGCGCGCGATCGAGCCGCGGACGGCCTGGCAGCCGCGGGCGCCGCGGAACCGGCTGCGCGTCCCGGTCGGCGTGGACCCGGAGGGCCGGCCGGTCGAGCTGGACATCAAGGAGGCCGCGCAGGGCGGTTTCGGCCCGCACGGCCTGTGCATCGGCGCGACCGGTGCCGGTAAGTCGGAGTTCCTGCGGACGCTGGTGCTCGGGCTGGTGATGACGCACTCGTCCGAGACGCTGAACTTCGTGCTCGTCGACTTCAAGGGCGGCGCGACGTTCCTCGGCATGGACGGCCTCAAGCACGTTTCGGCGATCATCACGAACCTGGAGGACGAGCTTCCTCTGGTCGACCGCATGTACGACGCGCTGCACGGCGAGATGGTGCGCCGCCAGGAGTGGCTGCGGGCGGCGGGCAACTACGCCTCCCTGCGCGACTACGAGAAGGCCCGCGAGCAGGGCGCGCCGCTCAAGCCGATGCCGACGCTGTTCATCGTGCTGGACGAGTTCTCCGAGCTGCTGTCGGCGAAGCCGGATTTCGCCGAGCTGTTCGTCATGATCGGCCGGCTGGGCCGGTCGCTGGGCGTGCACCTGCTGCTGGCCTCGCAGCGCCTTGAGGAGGGCAAGCTCCGCGGGCTGGACACGCACCTGTCGTACCGGATCGGCCTGCGGACGTTCTCCGCGGCCGAGTCGCGGGTGGTGCTGGGCGTGCCGGACGCGTACGAGCTGCCGCAGGCGCCCGGCCACGGCTACCTCAAGGTCGGCACCGAGACGATGACGCGGTTCCGTGCCGCGTACGTGTCCGGCCCGTACGAGCCGGAGCCGGAGAACGGGCAGCGCGGCCAGAACGGCCAGGCCGCCCAGCGGACGACGCCGCCGCAGATCGTGGCGTTCGGCGCCGACTACATCCGGCCGCCGCAGCCGCCGCAGCAGCCCGACCAGCCGCAGCAGGCCAAGCCGGCCGACGAGGGCCCCAAGGAGAGCCTGTTCGACCTGGTCGTAGGGCGGCTCGCCAACGCCGGGCCGGAGCCGCACCAGATCTGGCTGCCGCCGCTGGACGCGCCGGGCACGCTCGACCAGGTGCTGCCCAACCTCCAGCACACCGAGGAGTTCGGCTTCACCACCGCGGGCTGGGACGGCCGCGGCCGGCTGCACGCGTTCGCGGGCATCGTCGACCGCCCGTTCGACCAGCGCCGCGACCCGATGTGGCTGGACCTGTCCGGCGCCGCCGGGCACGTGGGCGTCGCGGGCCAGCCGCAGAGCGGCAAGTCGACCGCGCTGCGGACGCTGATCACCTCGCTGGCGCTCATGCACACGCCGCAGGAGGTGCAGTTCTACTGCCTCGACTTCGGCGGCGGCTCGCTGGCCGGGCTGGAGGGGCTGCCGCACGTCGGCAGCGTCGCCACCCGCCTCGACCCCGACCGGGTCCGCCGCACCGTCGCCGAGGTGACGGCGCTGATCGAGGCCCGCGAGCGGTACTTCACCGAGCGCGGCATCGAGGGCATCTCCGCGTACCGCCGGATGCGGGCGTCGGGGGAGATCCCCGGCGACGGGTTCGGGGACGTCTTCCTCGTCGTGGACAACTGGCTGACGGTGCGGTCGGAGTTCGAGCAGGTCGAGTCGGCCATCACCGACCTGGCCGCGCGCGGCCTGGGCTTCGGCATCCACATCATGGCGGCCACGAACAAGTGGTCGGAGTTCCGCACGACGATCCGCGACCTGTTCGGCACCCGGCTGGAGCTCAAGCTCGGCGACCCGTACGAGTCGGAGATCAACCGCAAGCTGGCGGTGAACGTGCCGGAGGGCCGCCCGGGCCGCGGCCTCAGCCGCGAGTCGCTGCACTTCCTGACCTCGCTGCCCCGCATCGACGGCCGCGCCACCACCGAGGACGTGGCCGACGGCATGCGGCACCTGGTCGAGACGGTGCGGGCGGGCTGGCGCGGCCGGCCGGGCGCGCCGCCGGTGCGGATGCTGCCCGACGTGCTGCCCGCCGCGCAGCTCCCGCAGGCCGCCGACACGGGCAAGCGCATCCCGATCGGCATCGACGAGGACACGCTGTCGCCCGTCCTGCTCAACATGGAGAACGACCCGCACTTCGTGGTCGTCGGCGACAACGAGTGCGGCAAGTCCAACCTGCTGCAGCTGCTCGTCCAGTCGATCAAGGCGCGGAACACCCCGAACGAGGCCCGCCTGATCATGGTCGACTACCGCCGGGCGCTGCTCGACGTGGCCGAGGGCGACCACGTCATCGGATACGCCGCGTCGTCCACGGCCGCGAACGGCCTGCTCAAGGACATCAACGGGGCGCTCGTGGCGCGGCTCCCACCGTCCGACCTGACACCCGAGCAGCTGCGCAACCGCTCGTGGTGGACGGGCTCGGACCTCTACCTGGTCATCGACGACTACGACCTGGTGGCCACCCCGTCCGGCAACCCGATCGCGCAGATCGCCGAACTGCTGCCGCAGGCCCGCGACATCGGCCTGCACGTCATCCTGTCGCGCTCGATGGGCGGCGCGGGCCGGGCCATGTTCGACCCGGTCGTCCAGCGGCTGAAGGACATGGCCAGCCCGGCGCTGGTCATGTCCGGCAGCAAGGACGAGGGCGCGCTGTTCGGCGACGTGCGGCCGTCGCCGCTGCCGCCGGGCCGCGGCACGTTCGTCGACCGCCGCACGGGCAAGCGCCTGATCCAGACGGCCTACATGGGCGAGCAGTAACCGTGTGGGGGGGCGACCCCCCCACACCCCCGCCCCGGGGGGTGGCACCCTGCGCTCGTTCCTCGCTACGGGCACCACTCCCCGGGGCAGGGGACTCCGTCCCCCGCACCCCCTGCTGGGGGCTCCGCCCCCTCGACCCCCCAAGGCGGGTGCGGGTGCCAGTCGGTGTCAGTCCTTGTCGCCGGCGGCCACGCGGGCGCGGCCGGGGCGCCAGCCGCGGCGGCGGCCCAGGGGGACGACCGCGCCGCCGAACGCGACGAGCACGGCCAGGATGATGGTCGCGGCGGCGATCACGCCGGCGATGCCGCGGGTGCGGCCGTCCTCGGGGAGCTCGCCGCCGATGTCGATCGGCCCGGCCGCCCGGCGGGCGCCCGCGCCGGCCTGGCCCGGCTCCACCAGCCCGGTGACCGCCTGCATCGGGCTGATCATGCCGTTGCCGCTGCCGGTCCCGTTGCCGCCCTCGGCGGTGGCCTTGATCCGGTCGATGACCTGCTGGTACGTGAGGTCCTTGTGCCGTGAGCGGACCAGCGCGGCCACCCCCGAGGCGTACGGCGCGCCGAAGCTCGTACCGCCCAGGCCGCCGATGTAGCCGGTCGGGCCGGTCGAGACGATCCCCTGGCCGGGCGCGGACACGTCCACCCGCGTCTTGAGGTTGGAGAAGTCGGCGATCGTGCCGTTCACGTCGGCGGCGGCGACCGACAGCACGCCCGGGTAGCTGGCGGGGTACGCCTTCTGCTCCTGGCCCCGCTGCTGGTCGGTCACGTTGCCGGCGGCGGCGACGATCAGCGCGTCCTTCCTCTGCGCGTACAGCACGGCCTTGCGCAGCGCCGGGGTGTCGGGCGCCGCCACGGACACGTTGATGACCTGGGCGCGGTCGGCGGCCCACTCGATCGCCTTGGGCAGCAGCGTGTTGTCGCTGGTGCTCTCGCCCGCGGTGAACTTGGCGTTGACCAGCTTCGCGCCCGGCGCCACCCCGACGAACGGCACCCCGCGCGACTGCCGGTGGTCGGCGGCGCCGATGATGCCGGCGACCTCCGTGCCGTGCTGGAAGCAGTCGTTCGGAGTGGTCTTGGTGGCGTCGAAGCTCGCGACGACCCGGCCGCGCAGCTGCGGGTGGTTCGCGCTCACGCCGCTGTCGACGACCGCGACCGTCACGCCCTCACCGCGGGTGACCTTCCACGCCTCCTGGAAGTCGAGGCGCTGCTGCGGCCACGGCTGCTGAGTGATCTGGTTCGCCGGCTGGCCCTGCGCCGGATTGCACTGCGCCGGCGCGGCCGCCGGCGCCGCCAGCACCGGCGGTGCGAGCGCCGTGGTCAGCACGACACATCCGGCGCCGGCCACGAGTCCCGCTACGCGCATGCTTGTGATCTCCCGATGCCCCTCTGGAACGGCAACACGACTCTAAGGGATCGCGAGCGTCCGTCCCCGCCGGGTCACCGGCCGCCGCCGATCTTGGCGAGCGCGTCGTTGATCGCCTGGGTGATCTGCTCCATCTGCTGGAGGCCCTGCTCCGCCGTTCCCGCCGTTCCCGCCGTTCCCGCCGGCTCCGGGTCGGCGGCCGCGCCGTTCTTCGCGGTGCTCTTCTTCGCCGGCTTCTTCTTGGCGGCCTTCGGCCTCGTTCCGGTGCCGCCGGACTTCGGGCGCAGATCGTCCAGCGCCGCGTTCACGGCCGCCACCAGGCGCTCCCCGAGCTCCGCGGGCTCCAGCTCCAGCGCCGCCGGCTCCAGAACGACGCTCCGCAGTCGCCCGCGCTCGGCGGTGACCGTGATCTGCCCGGCCGCGTCCGTGCCGACCCCTTCGGTGGTCATCTCGCCGTCGGCGCGCATCGCCGCCAGCGTCTCGCGGGCGTCGGCAAGGACCCGGTCCAGGTCCGCACTAGAGAACTCGGTCAAACCGGCCTTCCCCTCCGTGGTCGTTCCGCGTCTGTGGAGCATAGTGACCAGTGGTGGCCTTACCGGGGCTTACGCGGCGGCCGTTGCAGACATTTGTCCCTGTTCGCGCGGGAGGTCGGTAAAGCGGGCGTTACCATCTGGCGGGTGCACGCCGCTTCTCCCGCGTTCGCACCGCCCCCGCCGGGGCCTCCTCCCGAGGACCGGCCGCGGCGGCGGTTCGTCGTGCCGCCGGCGGTCGCGGCCGCGGTGTCGCTGCTGGTCGCGGTGCTGTGGGTGACCGGCGGCCTCAAGGAGGCGCCGCGCCAGCCGGTCAAGCCCGCCGGGAAACCGATCGACCAGGGACGCTTCACGGTGACCGTACGGGACGCGCGGATCGCGACACTCGACGCCGGCCTCGGCACCGCCCGGCAGCGCTTCATCGTCGTGCGGATGCGCGTGGTCAACACCGGCAACGACTCCGCGTCCCTGGGGATCGGCGGCCTCGGCGGCGGCATCGCCGCCCGGACGAAGGCCGGGAAGTGGGTCAGGCCGGACGAGATCGAGGGTCTGGCCGCCGGCTCGAAGACCACCTACGTCCAGCCGGGGCTGCCGGTCGAAGCGTCCGTCATGTGGAAGGCGGGCCCGGCGGACGCGCCTAAGCAGTTCACCATCGGGCTCCGGAACTGGGAGTACGAGCCCGGCTTCTCCGACAGCACGTACCAGTGGCGGGTCCAGACCGAGCGCGGCCGGATGGCCGGGCGCCTCACGCTGCCGGTGGCGGCCGGATGAAGGCCCGGATGATCCTGGTACGGGGCGGCGCCGCGATCGTCGGCACCGCGCTGCTGGCGACCGCGATGTGGCTGTACTCGGTGCGCCCCGGCGTGCAGGCCGAGGAGCTGGAGCCGATCCGTACCGAGGGCAGGGTCGGCGCGGTCGTCTCCACCCGCGACTTCCGCGTACGGGTGGATCGCGTGGTCGCGGCCCGTTCGCTCAGGTCCACCCTCGGCGCCCCCGAGCGCACGGAGGGGATCTTCCTCGTCGTCGGTTTTCAGGCGATGAGCATGAAGGAGCCGCTCACGCTCCAGTCGGTCGTGCTGGAGACGCCGGGCGGGCTCACGTTCCGGCCGGGGCCGCGGACCGGGGTGAGCGCGCCGACGGCCAACGACTACCAGCCGATGATCTGGTCCAGGTCGTCGTACGTCTTCGAGCTTCCCCGGAAGGCCGTCACGGGCGCGCGGCTCGTGGTCGGCACCGGCGGGCTGCTCCCCCAGCTCTCGGCCGCCGCGGACATCGACCTGGGCCTCACCGGGGCGAAGGCGGCCGCGCTGCTCAGGGGCGCGGCCGAGGGGTACGATCCGCGGGCGGCGCGGCCATGACGGGCCGCCACGCGTACCGGCCGCCCGAGCCGGCCGGAGGGTCCGCCGGGGAGGAGGACCCGTTCGAGCGGACCCGTCCCGACCCCGCCAGCGAGGCCGCGCCGGCGGAGACGGAGGAGCGGCGGCAGGTGCTGTCCCCGCGGGACCGGCGCGTCCTGGAGGCCATCGCGCTGATCACGCTGATCCCCGTCCTGCTGAGCCTGCGCTGGATCGTCGACGACGACCTCGCCGACAAGGTGACCCGGGACCGGCCCGAGAAGGTCACCACCGTTCCGCGGGGAACGATCGCCACCTGGAACAACGTGCGGTGGCGGCTGTACGCGCAGTCCGTCGCCGGGCCCCCGCTCGGCCAGGGCCCCGAGGTGGCGGAGCTGCGGCTGGCCGTCGCCGTGAAGCCGATGAACGACGCGGGCGCCAAGCTGCTGACCTCGTACGGCCTCGGCTACCGGGTCACCGACTCCGAAGGGCACGTGTGGTCCGGCCGCGGCTCCACGCTCACCCAGCCGCGGCCGGGTGCGGCGACCAGGCTGACCGTCACGGTCGCGCTGCCCCGCTCCAAGGCGAACTCGGTGGCCCTTGAGGTGCGGCCGCCGGAGCACTCCCAGCCGAAGGGCCCACTGCCTTTGCTGCGTTTCGCGCGTTGACCCTGGCCATCACCAGGTTGAACGTCGCGGCGAGCAGGCAGATCCGGAGGATCTCGAACACCATCCCGGTGCCGAACCCGACCATCCCCTGGCGGGGCAGCCACCACTCCAGCGGGTGCGCCCCGATGAGCTCGAACACCTGCCGCTTGACGAGGTCCTCCGCGACGTACAGGCCCATGAACAGCGCGCAGAACGCCCCGAACGGCACCACCCCCGAGCGGCGCACCAGGCGCAGCCCGTACCAGGCGGGGACGACCAGGTCGCGGATGCCGCGGGTGAGGATCTCGCGGGGGCTGTTGTGCCGCTCGATGCCCGCCTCGCGGGTGAAGCGCCGCGCGGCGCGGCCGCTCCCCAGCACGACGCGCTCGTCGCCGGCGTCCAGGCCCAGGATCACCCCGGCGATCACCAGCCAGAGCAGGCCGCCCAGCACCGCGTACCGGAACGGCGGCCACAGGTCCAGCAGCGGGCCGGTCGCGTCCGTCAGCGCCTGCCACACCTCCCGGTCGGTGATCCAGTCGCCCGCGGCCTTGCGCAGCTCGTCGATCGTGAAGATGCCGAACAGCGCGAAATTGACCTCGAAGAACGCCAGCACCGCGCCGCCGGACGTCGGCAGCCGGTCCTGCAGCAGCCATTCGGCGAGCAGCTTCAGCGCCAGGAACCCGACCGTGAGCCCGATGGCCAGGGCGAGGTGGCGCTCCAGTTCCAGGAGCATCCCGAGGCCCTCGATGTGCCCCTGGAGCCCGCCCTCCGCGAACCCCTCGCTCTGCGCCGTCGCCGCGAACTCCTTGGCGTCCTCGCTCTGCATCCCCCACGCCAGGTAGAAGATCACGAACGGCAGCACGGCCCGGCTCATCGCGCCGCTCACGCGCTCGTCGTTGCCGACGGCCCACGGGGTGAGCTCGCCGTCGTCCTCCCGCGCGTGCACGACCGCGAGCCCCTCGCGGACGCAGTGCACCATCGCCACCGTGACGCCCAGCGTGATCATCACGAGCAGGCTGACGGTGAGCAGCGGCGCGACGCTCGCGGCGAGGCCCTTCACCTGGCTGAGCCGGTAGCCGCCCTGCAGCACCCCGAAGCGCAGCAGCTCCCCCACGGTGAACCACAGCGCGAGCGGCAGCACGAACCGCCCCGCGAGCACGAGCGTGGCCCAGGGCAGGACGAGCGGCGAACGCGCCGAAATTCCCAGCACCCGCCAGATGCTACAGACCCGCCACGTCACGCAGCCCGCACACGCCCGAACTCTCTGAGGTCCTAGGGCCCTGGCCGGCATTTCTCGCCGCGCAATAGGATCGCGGCAATCGCCCCCACGAAGAGCGAGACACCCCGCGCGCCATGAGTGCTTTTTCTGAATCGCCGAGCCCGAACGCGAAGGCGAATCGGTCCGGTCCGCATTACCGGATGCTGGGACCGCTGGAGATCCGGCACCACGGGGAATGGGTCGATATCCGGCCCTCGAAAGTGCGCGCGGTTCTCGCCCTGCTGCTCGATTCCGGGGGAACGGCGGTGATGACCGCCGAACTCTGCGCCCGCCTCTGGCCGTGCCCGCCGCCCAGCGCCAAGAAGGTCGTGCAGCTCTACGTGTGCGAGCTCCGCCGCCGGCTCTGCGACCGGCAGGGGGCGACGCTGCAGACCCGCGCCGGCGGTTACCGGCTGCTCGTCGAACCCGGCGAACTCGACGCCGACCTGTTCGAGGCCCTCGTCCAGAAGGGCCGCTGCGACCTGGAATCGGGCGCCGCGGAGGCGGCGGCCGAGACGCTGCGCGAGGCCCTCGGCCTGTGGCGCGGCCCCGCGCTGGCGGACACGCGCGGGATCCCGGCGCTGGACGCCGCCGCCGCGCGGCTCGACGAGAGCCGCCTGCTGGCCGTCGAGCTCAGGATGCGGGCCGAACTCGAATGCGGGCGCCACGACAGCGTGGTGCCCGAGCTGGTGGCGCTGGTCCGTACGCATCCGTTCCGGGAGCGGCTCCGCCTGGCCCTGATGGTCGCGCTCTGCCGTTCCGGCCGCCGCTCCGACGCCCTCGCGACGGCGCGCGACCTGCGCAGGCGGCTCAGTGACGAGCTGGGGCTCACGCCCAGTGCCGCGTTCGTCCGGACCGAGCAGGCGATCATCGCCGGGCGCGCCGGGACGGCCCCGCACCGCGGTTCGCCCCGGCGCTGATCCGGCGGCCGGCGCCGGTCCCCGATGCGTCCCTGCCCCTTCCGTACCTCGTCGCACGCCTTGTCGCGCGTCCCGTCCGGCAGACGACCGGCATAGCGGCGGTAGATCCTCGTTGACGGCGTTCCTCCAGGCACCGCACCTTTTCCGTGATCGGTTCCACTCGACCGGGCCGCGGCGCCCAGGGCAGGAGAGGAGGCGCGGGATGGCGTTCGCCGACGCTTCCCTCCGGATCGCCCTCGCCGCCGTCTTCCTCTTCGCGGCGGTGAGCAAGGTCCACCGGGCGCGTGCCCGGCGGGACTTCGCCGCCACGATCCACTCGCTCGGCCCGGTTCCCGAACGGGCCGTCCCGCCGGTCGCGGCGTCCGTGGTGGGAGCGGAGTTCGTGACCGCTCTGCTGCTGCTGGACCCGCGCCTCGGCGTGCACGGCCCGGCGGCGGCCGTCCTGGCGCTCACCGCGTTCACGGCGGTGGTGGTCCGGTCGGTACGGCGCGGGGACCGGACCGCGTGCAGCTGTTTCGGCCGCACCCGCGAACCCATGGGAAGGGCCCATGTCTACAGGAATTCCATCCTGCTGGCGATGGCGGCCGGCGCCCTGGGACTCGCGGCGCACGGCCGGCACGCGTTCGACGCCGAGGCCATCGCCCCGGCCATTCCCCTCGGCGTTTTCTGGGCGTTCCTGCTCGCGTCGTTCACCGAATTCTTCTCGCTGATCCGGCCCCGGCCGGCCACAAGGAGCGTTGACAGAGGATGAGCACTGGAATCACCATCGCGGTCGCCGTCATGGGACTCATCAACCTCGTTTTCACCTACGGCGTCGTCCGCCGGCTCAAGGAGCACGAGGCGCGTTTCGCCGACCTCGTCCCCGCCGGGCCGGCGCGGGCCGCGCACCCGCCGGTCGGGAGCGAGCTGCCGGATTTCTCGGCCACCACCCGGGACGGCCGCACGGTGGACGCCTCGATGCTGCGCACCGGTGCGGCGTACATCGGGTTCTTCGACACCGGCTGCGCGCCCTGCCGGGAGCAGCTGCCCGAGTTCGCCCGCCTCGCCCGGGAACCCGGTGCCGGGCCCTGCGTCGCGTTCATCGCGGGCGGCGCGGAGGAGGCGGCGCGGCTGTCGGAGCCGTTCGACGACCGCGCCTTCGTGGTGGTCGAGGACCGGTCCGCCCCGGCCGCCGACGTCTTCGGCGTCGACGCCTTCCCTACGCTGCTGCGGGTCGACGGCGGGACGGTCACGGCCAACGCCGTCTCCTGCGCGCAGCTCCCCGCCCCGGCACCGGCCCGCGAGGCGGAACCGGCGTGAGCGGACGGCGCGGCGTCCTGGCCGGGCTGGCGCTCGCCACCGGAGGCTTGGCGTTGAGCAGGCGCCTGCTGCTCCTGGTCACCGTCCAGGGCGGCAGCATGAGGCCCGCCCTGGCCGACGGCGACCGGCTGCTGATGGTCCGGTTGCCGGGCCGGTTCGCCCGTCCCGGAGACATCGTCGCGCTCAGGGGTCCCGGGGGCGGGCTGTACGTCAAGCGAGTGACCGCGCTGGCCGGCGATCCGATCCCGCCCCAGGTCACCACGGCCGGCACGGAATCCGTGCCCGCGGGCCATGTCGTCGTCCTCGGCGACTCGCCGCACAGCCTCGACTCCAGGCAATGGGGCTGCGTTCCGCGGGACCGCGTGATCGGGGTCGCCGCCCACCTCCTGCTCCCGCGGTCCCGCCCCGGAACGCGCCGAGCAGCCGCCCGCGCCCGGCGCGGAAGAAGGGAGGCGCCCCTGCACTGAACACGGACGAACGTCATCACCGATGAATCCCGGTAGCGAGAGGTACCACCATGACCAGAATGATCCGCGCCGCGGCGGACGCGCTCGTGTCGGCCGCCGTCCCCACCGCCTCGGCGGCCGCCGCGTGCAACCCGCGGTACAACGTCGTCTGCGGGCGCGTCGGTTCCTGCGGGACCGCCTCGCAGGTGAAGTCCATCTACTACCTCAAGGCCAGCTGCGACGAGATCCTCGTCAGGCGGTGCTGCGTCGCCATCTGCACCGGAGACCCGCACAGCTGCTGCTGCTGAAAGCGCCGATCCGGGTGACCTCATGACGTCCGCCCGGTACGCGGGATCCCCCCACCCGTGTACCGGGCGGCGCGTCCCGGCAAGAGGAGGCCGTTCCACCGTGCATCTCATCGCCGTGCTCGGCCTGTCGGCGAAGGCCAGCCCGTTCCGCATGGCGTGCTACGTCGTCCTGACCGTCACCGCGGGCGCCCTGCCGGTCGCCGCCGCCTGGCTCACCAAGCTGATCGTCGACGGCCTGATCGAGCGGCGGGACGCGGCCACGCTGGTCCACTACACGATCGGTCTCGGGCTGGTCGGCCTCGCCGCCGCGCTGGTCCCGCACCTCACCCGGTACCTGCGGGCCGGGATGGACCGGCGGGCCGGGCTGCTCGCCCACGACCGGCTGCTCACCGCCGTCAACGGCTTCCCCGGCCTGGCCCGCTTCGAGACGCCCGCCTTCGCCGATCGCCTGCGGCTCGCGCAGCAATCGGCGAGCACCAGTCCCGGCCAGGCGATCGAGAGCGTGCTGGCGCTCGTCCAGTCGGTCATCACCATCGGCGGGTTCCTGGGGACGCTGCTGGTGATCAACCCGTGGATCACCTGCCTGGTCATGCTCAGCGGGATCCCGATGCTGGTGTCGGAACTGGTCCTGTCGAGGCGGCGCGCCGCCGTCCTCTGGAAGATCAGCCCGATGGAGCGCCGCGAACTCTTCTACGAGCAGCTGCTCACGAGCATCGAGGCCGCCAAGGAAGTGCGGCTCTTCGGGCTCGGCCGCCACTTCCGCGAACGCTTCCTCGCCGAACGCCGCACCGCCGACGCGGAGCGGGAGCGGCTGGACCTGCGGGAACTGATCTGCCAGGCCGGGCTGGGATTCATGGGCGCGGTGCTCTCCGCCGCCGTCCTCTTCTGGGGCCTGCTGGCCGCGCGGGCCGGTACGGTCTCCGTCGGCGACCTCATGATCTTCATTACGGCCGTCGCCGGGGTGCAGGGCGCGCTGCTCGGCTCCGCGAACGCGATCGCCGAAGCGCACCAGGCGCTGCTGATGTTCGGCCACTACCGCACGGTCCTGGCCGCCGGCCCCGACCTGCCCGCCCCCCGTGCGGCCCGCGCCGTCCGGCCGCTGGAGCACGGGATCGAGCTGCGCGACGTCTGGTTCCGCTACTCCCCCGACCACCCGTGGGTCCTCAGGGGCGTGAACCTGCGCATCGCCAAGGGCGAGACGCTCGCCCTCGCCGGCCTCAACGGGGCGGGGAAGAGCACGCTGGTCAGCCTGCTGTGCCGGTTCTACGACCCGACCCGCGGCTCCGTCCGCTGGGACGGCGTCGACATCCGCGACCTCGACATCGCGGACCTGCGCCGGCACATCGGCGTCGTCTTCCAGGACTTCATGACCTACGACCTCAGCGCGGCGGAGAACATCGGGCTGGGCGACCTCGCCCGGCTGCACGACCGTACGCTCGTCCGCGCCGCGGCGGAGCGCGCCGGCGTCCACGAGAAGATCACCACGCTGCCCGGCGGCTACGGCACGATGCTCAGCCGCGTCTTCCACTCGGCCCACGACGACGCCGACGACCCGCGGGCCGGCGTTCCGCTGTCCGGCGGCCAGTGGCAGAAGCTCGCCCTGGCGCGCGCGTTCCTGCGCGACAAGCGCGACCTGATGATCCTCGACGAGCCGGCGTCCGGCCTGGACGCGGAGGCCGAGGACCGCATCCACAGCGCGATCAAGGAGCACCGCTCCGGCCGGACCAGCCTGCTCATCTCGCACCGCCTCGGCGCCGTACGCACCGCCGACACCATCGTGGTCCTGTCCGCAGGCAGGGTCGTCGAACGCGGAACCCACGAGACCCTACTGGCCCGGAACGGCGAGTACGCCAGACTGTTCAACCTCCAGGCATCCGGCTACACCCCAGCCCCGACCGCCGCCCCCACCGGCGAACGCCTCTAGCCAGCCGTGCCGCCCACCCCCGAGCACAGGCGTCAGAGATCCAGCTCGCCGGCCTTGATCTTGCTCAGCAGGGCGGCGAAGCCGACTCGCTCAAGGGCGAGATGCCCCGCCTGCGGATTCTTGCTGTCCCGCACGCCGATCCCGAGCGAAAGATGGGCAACCTCTACTGACTCGTGGCGTGTTCGCCTTCGGTGGCCTCGCGAGAGGGCGACACGCCACGAGTCGACACGGCGGACGGCGGGGTTACTCCGTGGGGTTGGGGCCTACGAAGAGGAGGACCTGGTTCTTCGCCCAGGGGGTCGCGTCGTGCACGTACCAGGTCGGGGGGATCTGGTCGGGGCCCACGTCCTTGCTCACGTTGCCGTCCATGTAGCGGTACTCGGGGACGGTCACGTTCCGCTTCTTGAGCGCGGCCAGCACCTCGCCCACCCGCTTCTTCCGGAACGTCATCCCGTGCATGACCTCGCCCGGTGCCGTCACCGGAGCGGCGCTGTTGTACTGCTCGCCCGGACGGGCCGCGCGTCCGAAGACGACCTGCGCGGTGCCCTCGTAGCCGGTCGACACCCGGACGCCGACCGGGCAGACGTCGCCTCCGCCGCCGGTCTCGCACTCGCCCTTGGCGGTGATGGTCGTGATGTCGCGCTCGTTCGTTCCGTCGCTGGTGTCCATCATCACCACGGTGCCGACGATGGACGGGGAGACCGGCACCAGGGACAGCTCGACCTTGAGGCCGTGGGCGGCGAGTTCCTTCCCGTAGCGCTTCGGGTCGGCGAGCGGGTCGCGGACCCGCACGTCGATGTGGTCGCCCTTGCGCTTGATGGTCAGGGCCGAGGCCAGCCGGACGTTCGGGCTCTGCGCCGTGCCGGTCGCGTCCGGGCTCTGTCCGGTCGCGTTCGGGGGTGGCTGGACGGCGGGGTCCTGCGCCACCGCGGCCAGCGCCACGGCCGCGCACGCCAGGCCCGCGGCCAGCGGCAGGCCGAACGTGAGGCCCCGCGAGCGGCGGCGGCGCGGCGCGGCGGGCTCCACCGCCGTACGGGTGATGCGGTCGGCCAGGTCGGCGGCCGACTCGTCGGGCATCAGTTCCGCGGCCCGGGCGTCGGTGACGGGGGCGAGCGCGCCGATCAGGGTGTCGATGTCGCGGTTCATGGGTGCTCTCCGTTCGGGATCCGCGCGGCGGTGGGCAGGGGACGGCCGGCGGGGCTCGCGTTCGCCCGTTCCAGCGCGCGGGCGAAGCGGCGGCGGGCCCGGTGCAGGCGGATCCGCACCGCGTTGCGGGAACAGCCGAGGACGGTGGCGATCTCGCCGTGGTCCAGGCCCTCCCAGCCGACGAGGGTCAGCAGTTCCCGGTCGGCCTCGGACAGGCTCCGGAACGCGGGGCCGACGTCCGCGAGGTTCCGGTCGGGCTCGGCCGCCTCGGTGCGCAGCCGCAGGCCGAGGTCGGCGGCCAGCGCGGAGCGGCGGCGCTCGCCGCGGTGGTGGTTGGCCAGCACCCGGCGCGCCACCCCGTACAGCCAGAGCCGCGCCCGCCCGTCCCGCGGCACGTCGTCCAGCCGCCGCCAGGCCGTCAGGAACGTCTCCGCGAGGACGTCGGCCGCGTCCTGCGCGTCGGCGGTACGGCGCAGCGCGTACCCCAGGATCTGGACGCGGTTGGCCTCGTAGATCTCCTCGAATCGGCGGCGCCGGTCATCGGGTGGATGGTGGTCCTCCACGGCGGGTGCCAAGATCTCTCCTTCCGTCGCACGCCCCCGGGGCGCGGCGAACTGACCAGATGGAGATCACATGTCCGCACGTGCCGCAGCATTTCACCCGAGAGTGCGGACGCGGCGTTTCCCGTCCGGACGCGCGAGACCCCCCCGCCCGAAAAGGGGCGACGGGGTCTCGCGGCGGAGCCGGTCAGGCGCGGGGCCTGGTCAGATCGCGACCTCCAGGGCGGCGACCTCGCCGGTCTTGGCGCTGACGGTGCTGTCGACGCTCACACCGCCGGCGGCCAGGACGCGGACGGTCCAGTCGCCGTCCGCGGCGAAGAACCGGAACACGCCCTCGTCGCCGGTGACGACCTCGGCGGTGAACTCGCCCGACGAGTCGAGCAGCCGGGCGTAGGCGCTGGACACGGGCTGGCCGTCACGGGTGACGGTGCCCTGGATGACGGCCTCGTTGGTCAGGTCGACGGTCGCCGGCAGGTGCGCCGTCTGCGCGGGCGCTGCGCAGCCCTGGGTCATGGTCTTCTCTCCTTCTCCGCCGGTCGCGGCGGGATGATGCTCCGGTACGGGCGGAAGGTGTGTTACTTGGGCTCGCCGAGCTCGACCGGCACGCCGACCAGCGAGCCGTACTCGGTCCAGGAGCCGTCGTAGTTCTTGACGTCGGACAGGCCCAGCAGCTCGCGCAGGGCGAACCAGGTGTGCGAGGACCGC
Source organism: Actinomadura sp. 21ATH (assembly GCF_041951345.1). NCBI lineage: Bacteria > Bacillati > Actinomycetota > Actinomycetes > Streptosporangiales > Thermomonosporaceae > Actinomadura > Actinomadura sp. 21ATH. The sequence continues at coordinate 223,846 of NZ_JBGNUR010000009.1, forward strand.
TCGCCGATCCGGCAGTAGGCGATGATCGGCTTGTTCAGGTCGACGCCGGCCTCGGTGTAGAGCTCGCGGAGCTCCTCGTCGGACTTGAACGTGCCGTCGTCGTTCGCCGCCTTCGACCACGGGATGCTGCGCGCGGTCGGCACGTGGCCGGCCCGCTGCGCCTGCTCCTGCGGCAGGTGCGCCGGAGCCAGCAGCTTGCCGCTGAACTCGTCGGGCGAGCGGACGTCGATCAGGCCCTTCTTGCCGATCGCGTCCACGACCTCGTCGCGGAACGCGCGGATGGACAGGTCCTGCTCGGTGGCCTTGTAGTCGGTGGCCGGCCGCTCGGGCACGTCGGTGACCAGCTCGCGGGAGTCCAGCTCCCACTTCTTGCGGCCGCCGTCGAGCAGCTTGACCTTGTCGTGGCCGTACAGCTTGAAGTACCAGTAGGCGTACGCGGCGAACCAGTTGTTGTTGCCGCCGTACAGGATGACCAGGTCGTCGTTGGCGATGCCCTTGGACGACAGCAGCTGCTCGAAACCGGTCTTGTCGACGAAGTCGCGGCGGACCGGGTCCTGCAGCTCCGTCTTCCAGTCGATCTTCACGGCGCCACGGATGTGGCCCTTGTCATACGCGGAGACGTCTTCGTCTACCTCGACGAGAACGAGGCCGGGGGCGTCCAGGTTGGACTCCACCCATTCGGCGTCAACCAGGACGTCGGAGCGGCTCATGCGGGAACCTCCCTGTCGGAGCGGATCTTCGTGGTGAAGCGGCGGATCGGCGGAGGCATCTGACGGCCGAGGCGGTTTCCGGGCCCGTTCAGCACGGCGTACAGGATGACCGGCGCGTCGGCCGCGGCCGGACGCTGATCAGCCTGCATCGGATTGCTCCTGGCGGAGAGAACGTGCGCGTACGAGCGGAAGTCGGATTGCTCGGGAACGGCGGGCTCGATGCCTCAGGCCATGCGACAGAGCGAAGCCGAGACGCGGCAGAAGTCGACCGCGCGACGCTTCGTGAGCAGCTGCTCTGTCCAGTAACGCACGGTCCGATGGTAAGCCGACAGGCGCGGCGCTGTCACATCCGTCTCGGCTTTCGAGACAGTGACATTCGTCTTGGCGCAGGTCAACGGGTCCCCGCTCACGAGATGGCCGCGCCGAGAGCGGCGATGACATCGGCCTTGCGGGGCTGCCCGGCGGCCTTCCGGACGACCGTTCCGGCGGCGTCCAGGACCAGCACCGTGGGGGTGCTCACCACGTCCAGCCCGCGGACGAGATCGAGCCGCGCCTCCGCGTCGATCTCCACATGGGCCACCCCGTCGATCATCGCGGCGACCTCGCCGAGGACCCGCCGCGTGGCCCGGCACGGCGCGCAGAAGGCGGTGGAGAACTGCACCAGCGTGGCGCGTTCGCCCAGCTCGGCCCCCAAGGCCCCGCCATCCAGCCGCACGTACCGTTCCTTTCCGCGGACGCCGTCGTCCCATGCCAACACCCGCCGCGCCCCCGAACTTCCCGCACGCGGGCGGACCCGGCAGGAGTCAGGCGGAACCAGACGAGATCAGCCGTACCCAGGCCGGGCTCAGGGCGGGCTCAGGCCGGAATGGTGAGGAGGGGCCGGCCGCCGATCGTGACGACCTCGAACGAGAAGAGTTCGTCGCGCTGGAACATCGTGGAGCCCGCGTACTGGCCGTACCCCCTGCGGTACGCGACGTGCCAGCTTCCCAGTACGTCGCGCTGCCCGTTGCGGGCCACCGCGTAGAAGCGGCAGCTCGCGCCGTACGGGGCGCCGGCCAGGTGCAGCTCGACCTTCGTCCCCCACTTCTTCCTGTACAGGACCATCTCCGCCCGCACCTTGTTGCTGGGGTCGCTGGCCCGCAGCCGCTCCGCGCCCGAGCCGGTGGAGATCGACGGTGTCGGCGCCGGTGCGGCCACCTGCGGCTTCTCCCGCGCTGAGGCGAACAGGGCCCCCGTCAGCACACCCACGGCCAGCAGCGCGCAGGCCGCGAGCACGCCCGGCCCCCACCAGAGGCGCCCGCCGCCGGGAGGCCGCCGCCACAGCGCGAACCGCCTGCGCCGCGCCGCCCGCGCCAGCAGCGAGTCCAGCAGTTCGGGCGGCGGCCCCGCCATCTGCTCGATCTGCCGTTCGGTCACCCGCCCGAGCAGCGCGGGCAGCCCCGCAAGCCCGGCCAGCTCGTCCCGGCAGGCGGGGCATCCCTCCAGATGCGCCTCCAGCCTGGACCGCTCGCCCGGATCGATCGCGCCAAGCACGTAGACGCCCAGCGCCGCCCGCATCTCCGCGCAGTCGTTCACGGCGCCAGCCCCCGCTCCTCCAGGGCGAGCTTGAGCGCCCGCAGGGCGTAGTAGCTGCGGGACTTCACCGTCCCGGCCGGAATCCCCAGTGCCTTGGCAGCCTCGGCCACCGACCTCCCTCGGTAGTACGTCTCCACGAGCACAGCCCGGTGCTGCGGGCTGAGATCGGCCATGGCCTCGGCCACGGTCCACGACTCCAGCGCCCGGTCGATGTCGTCCGAACCGGCCGCCGTCATCAGCAGCTGCTCGTCGATCCCCGTCTCCGGCGGCCGCGACCGCTTCGCCCGGTGCGCGTCCACCACCAGGTTCCGCGCCACCGTGAACAGCCACGGCCGTACGGGCCGCCCGCCCAGCGCCTCGGGATGCCGCCAGGCCCGCAGCAGCGTCTCCTGCACCACGTCCTCGGCCTGGGCCCGATCACCCCCCGTCAGGCGCAGCACGTACCCGAGAAGCGGACCACCGTGCTCGTCGTACAGAGCACGCAGCAACTCCTCATCCGCGGTCGGCCCCACACCACGAACACGAACGACCGCCCGTTTCGGTTCACACGATTCACAGCCTCCTTTGAACGGCCACCTCCCTTCGTTACGCTCCGTGTCCAAAGCCTCCATACGGCGGCGCCCGGCGGGATGTCACGAGAGGACCTGAGCGGCGTGCCCGTACACGATGAGAGCGATGTCCTCCGCCATCTGGAGGCCGGCAAGATCAGCGATGTCCTGGTCAGGTTCGCCCGCCATCTCGACGAGCGGGACTGGCGGGCCTATGCCGACCTCTACACCGAGGACTGCACGCTGACGACGCCCCGGGCCACGCACCAGGGCCGCGTCGGACTCGCCGAGTTCGTCGAGCGCGACCTGGGCGGCTACACCGCCACCCACCACGTCACCGCCAACCACTCCATCGAGATCGACCGGGACGTCGCCACGGTCCGCTCGTCGCTCCACGCGACCCACGTCCGGAACGGCGACCCGACGGACTTCTGGGCCGTGGGCGGCTGGTACGACACCGTCCTCCACCGAACCCCCGACGGCCACTGGCTGATCCACAAAGTCAAGATCAACCCCGTCTGGCACCAGGACACCCGCCCGTAAGCCCCCCTGCCCACCGTTCGCGCGCGACGGGGCCGACCACGCTCGCGCCCGGGCGGGCTCTCGGGTGCTCGCGGCCTACCACGGCGGGCCGGCCGTTCGGGGGCGTCGGGAACTGGGTGCTTTCGGGCGGGGGGTGGGCTCTCGGGCGCTTGTGGCCCAGGTCAGGAGTGCGAGAGCGAGAAGCACTGTCCACAGGGTGTGGATAGTGGACCAGTTGGAGTGGCCCAGGGGGACCAGGGGGCTCTGGTCGGGGGGTATGAGGGCGGATGTGATGAAGAGGACCAGGAGGATGCCGCCCACCGCGAGGCCCGGGGCCGTGGTGGAGGTGAGGCGCAGGGCCGTGGCGGAGAGGGCCCAGGCCAGCGCGCACAGGGTGACCGCCTCCAGGGTCAGGGCCGGCCAGGGAAGCTCGTGGCCGGGGTCTCCCAGGTAGAGGATCGCCGTCCACCAGACCGCCAGGGCGGGGAGCACCAGGGCCACGCACAGGGCCTGGCGCAGTGCGCGGCTCGCGGGGACCACCTCGGTGGTCTCGCGGGACGGGTCGTCCAGGACGAAAGCGGCGCCGACGGCTCCGGCGAGGGCCGCTATGCGGAGCAGGTAGAGCGTGCCCCCTGGTTCGAGGTCGGTGACGCGGGAAGCGGCGGCGAGGGCCAGGCCCAGCGTCCCGGCCGCGGCCAGGTTCCGCCAGGGGAGCGATCGCGCCAGGGGACGCAGCAGCGGCCCCGCGATCAGCGCCCTCACGTGCGGTTCCGATGGACGGCGGATGCGCAGGTCACAAGTGGTTCCATTCGCGGTCGGCAACGTTCCGCGCAAATCACGTGCAAGTCCTTTCACGGCTGTCGGCAGGCGCCGCTGATCACACGCGGCTCCACCCGCGGCCAGTGATGGAGGGACCGCTGGTCAGGTGCGACCACAGTCACGGCCGTTGGACGGGGGCGCCGGTAATCAGGCGGCTCGGGTCGCGGTCCTCAGAGGTGCCGCTGAGCACGTGCGGCTCCAGTCATGGCCGTTGGACGGGGGCGCCGGTGATCACGTGGCTCGGGTCGCGGCCCTGGGGTGTCGTTGGTCAGGTGCAGTTTCGTTCGCGGTCGGCAGGGGTCTCCGGGGGGACGGGGATGCCGAAGAGGGTGGCGGCGCGGTCGGTGGTGGTTCCCGGGCTCGTCAGTTCGGGCCAGGACGCCTTGAGTACGCGGGTCACTTCGGGTTTGGGCTTCTTCAGGAGGGCTTGTACGGCGGCGAACTCGCGGTCGCGGACGACGATCGGGTTGACCGGGGCGAGGATCGAGCCTCCGCCGCCGCCGATGTGGGTCCGGGCCTCGGCGTACCGGGCCTGGCCGTCGGGGATCCCGCTGAGCGCGAGCCACATGGTGACGATGCCGCGGGCGTCGCACTTGGCGCCCCGGTCCGATTCGTCGTCGAGGACGAGGCCGCGGGCGAAGCTCCCGGCGAACTCCAGGCGGCGCGTGCCGTCCCAGGCCGTGCCGACCGTGACCTCGCCGCGCGGGCCGGGAGGCAGGCGGTCCAGGCTTGAGGGGCCCTCGGTGGCGCTGACCCGCTGCCGTACGGTGATCTTCCGCTGGACCGGGGTCAGCGCGCGGACGCTCTCGGCGACCTCGCGCCACTCGCCGAGCCAGGGCTTGAACTCGGGGAACGCGCAGTAGGTGGTCGGTCCGGCGTCCTCGCAGATCTGCATGGAGGACGGGTCGTTCGTGGCGCGTTCCCGGGCGGCGGCGAGCGCGTCGGACGGGCCCTGGGCCTGGAGTACGGCGGCCACGACGGTGGTGGCGAGCGCGGCAGCGGCCGTGGCGGTGACCGCTCGGGTACGGGCGCCCCCGGCGAGGACGGCGGCCATGACCGCCAGGACGGCGAGGGCCGCGAGGTAGAGGGCGTGCCAGCCGGCGGGACGGCCGATGAGTTCGGCCGGCAGCGGGCGGGCGCCCTCGTCGCTGACGAGCGGGGCGAGCCAGCGCAGCCCGCCGGAGCCGGGGGTGAGCACGAACGTCACGGCGATGATCAGGATGGCGGTCATCGGGGCCACGAGGACCGAGCGGACCAGGCGGGCCAGGGCGACGCCGAGCGCGCCGAGCAGGACGACCATGAGGGGCCCGGTGAGCAGTTCGGCGACCGCGACGTGGCCGGCCGCGCCCGGGCGGACGGCCTCGCGGGCGAACTGGCCCGCCACGAGCAGCGCCGCGAGCAGGACGACGGGGGCGATCGAGAGCGCGTGCGCGATCGTGCGGCGCCAGACGGGCAGGACGAGGACGTCGAAGTGCGCGTCCGTGCCGTGCCGCCGGGAGCGCAGGACCGCGCCGTTCACCGCGATGAGGGTGGCGAGCCCGATCAGGAGCGGGCTCAGCTGGGTCTCCCGGGCCACTTCCTGGAGCACGGGGTAGTCCTGGCCGGTGGTGCCGCCGGGCCACAGCAGCACGGCGAGGCCGCCGGCGGCGGCGAGCACGACCAGCGGGTGCAGCAGGAGCCTGCGCGCCTCCGCCCGTGCCAGCGCGAGGACGGACCGGTCGGCCACCGACCGGGGGACGGCCGTGCGCCTGGGGCGTTCGGTCTCCAGGAGGCTCATGCGGCCACCTCGACGCCGTCGAGGGCCAGGAGGTAGCCGTCTTCGAGGGTCGGCTCGACCAGCCGGGCGGCGGCGGGCGGGTCGCCGAGGTTGCGGTACTCGCCGGTGCCGGTGCGCCAGCCGGCCAGGGCGTCGGGGGCGCGCTCGGCGCTGGTCCAGACGCGGCCCTCGGCCAGGGCGGCCAGCTCGGGCGGGGTGCCGTCGAAGCGGATCCGGCCCTGCTTCATGACCACGACGCGGCGGCACAGCATCGCCACGTCCTCGGTCTGGTGGGTGGACAGCAGGACGGTACGGCCCTCGCCGGCCTCGGCGATCAGCTCCCGGAAGCGCATCCGCTGCTCGGGGTCCAGGCCCACGGTGGGCTCGTCCAGGACCAGGAAGCCGGGGTCGCCGACCAGGGCGGCGGCGAGCGCGACCCGCTGGCGCATGCCGCCCGAGAGGGCGCGGATCCGCTTGCCGCGGACCTCGGCGAGGCCGACGGAGTCCAGGACGCGCCGTACCTCGGCGTGCCGGGCGCCGCGGTGCGTCATCTCCTTGAGGATGGCCACGTAGTCGACGAACTCGAAGGCCGTGAAGCCGGGGTGGAAGCCCGGGTTCTGCGGGAGGTAGCCGAGCACCCGCCGGGCCTCGGTACGGCCGCGTACCGAGCCGGGGTCGTGGCCGAGCACCGACAGCGTGCCGCGGTCAGGACGCACGGCGGTGGCCAGGATCCGCAGCAGCGTCGTCTTGCCCGCGCCGTTCGGGCCGAGCAGGCCGGTCACGCCGCGTTCGAGGCGGAGCGAGACGTCGTCCACCGCGCGGGTGCCGCGGTACGAGAAGCGCAGTTCTGAAGCCGAGATCGTCATAGAGCCTCCTGGCGGCGAATTGGAAGGGGGAGTCGAGGTGGCGGTCGCTCTCGAAGCGGTCGCGGACCGCGAGCAGGAGCGCCGCGGCGGCGACGGCGGCCGCCAGGCCGCCGGCACGGCCGGCCGCCGTGAACGGGAAGAGCGTGTGGTGCGCGATCAGCTGGTTGGCGCCGAGCGCCGCGGCCCAGCAGGCGCCGACCACGGCGGGGCCGCCGATCGGGCCGAGCCAGGGCATCAGCGCCAGCCCGAGCGCGGTCAGCGCCAGGGCCGGCAGCAGCCAGCCCGCCGTGACCATGGCGAACGACGGCATCGCCAGGCTGCCGATCAGGGCCAGCGGCACCGTGGTCGCCAGCACCGCGACCGCCCGCAGCATCAGCAGCCGGAACGTGTGCAGCGGCGCCACCACCGCCATCTCGTGCGCGGGGTCGAGCCCCGGCCCGAAGGACAGCGCCACCCCCGCCAGCGGCAGCAGCGGCGCCGTCGCCAGCAGCAGGACCGGGGTCGCCGAACGGCCCACGATCACGCCGATCACCAGCACCGCCACCACCGACAGCAGCCAGGAGCGGCGCAGTACGGCGGTGGCGGCCAGCAGCCGGGCGGTGTGCCCGGGAACGCGCAGCCGTACCAGGAGCGACTCGACCGGGCCGGGACGGGGCGCGTCCATCTCGTCGGTGACGCGCGCCCACCCGGCCTCCAGCACGGCCGGGTCGGTCGCCTCGGCCAGGACGCCCCGGCAGCGGGCGCACGCCGCCAGATGCTCGTCGGCCGACCACAGCCGCGGCGGGGCGAGCCGTCCGGCCGCGTAGGCCCGCAGGTCGTCGTCGGGCACGTGCCACGTCATGCCAGCTCCTGCCGCAGTTGCCGGCGGGCCCGCTGGGCCCGCGTCTTGACCGTGCCGGGAGGGATGCCGAGCAGGACCGACGCCTCCCGGGTGGTGAGGCCGTCGATCACCGTGGCCTGGATGACGGCGCGCAGCTCGGGCGACAGGCGCTCCAGCGAGCCGCCGAGGTCGCCGTGCTCCACGCCGGCCAGCACGCGCTCCTCGGCCGACTCCTCGGGCCGCTGCCGCAGCCGCCCGAGGGCGTGCCGCAGCCGGCCGCGGGCGCCGTCGCCGCGCAGCGCGTCGATCAGGCGCCGGGAGCCGATCCGCCACAGCCATCCGGCGACGTCGCCGTCATGCCGGTACTTCGCGCCGCCGCGCCACACGTCCAGGAACGTCTCCTGGACGACGTCGTCGACGACGGCCTGGTCGGCGCACCGCGCCCGCAGGCGCGCCACCAGCCACGGCGCGTACCGCCGGTACAGCTCCTCGAAGGCCCGCCGGTCACCGCCCGCGGCGGCTCTCACCAGCTCGCCGTCGGCGGCCCGGCCCGCCTCGCTCACTCCGGTCACACCCCCTCATCGGAACGACCCCTCGTTCCGGTTCACGGGCGGAGCGGCGTTTTCTACGACTGGGAGAGCTTGCTCAGCTGGACGTTGTCGGCGGTGGCGCCGATCCGCAGGCCGTCCGGGGTGGGCTGGACCTGGCTGATGCGGGAGCCGACGGGCAGTTCGGTGACGGGCACGTTCCAGGTCAGCTGCTGCTGGAGGAGGTTCAGCGGGATCCGGACGCCGCCGGAGCCGACCGAGACGGGGGTGATGGACAGCCCCTTGCCGGTGGGCTTGACCGACAGCTCCGCGGTGCCGCCGACCGGGAAGCCCATGATCGCCCCGGTGAGGTCGACCTCCAGGTTGTCGCCCTTGGGACGGAGGTCCTTGACCTCCTTGGGCGCCCGCGCCTTGATCAGGCTGTACGGGACGACGGCGGAGGCGGTGGCGGTGCGCACCGTGACGCCCTCGGCGTTGCCGGCCGCGATGTCGCTCAGCGGCGCCTGGACGCCGCGCAGCTCGATCCGCACGTCGCTCACCCGGACGTCGTCCTGCGTCCAGTTGCCGATGGCCACGTCGATGCGGTCGTACTCGCCGCCGATCGACTGGGTCAGGAACGGGAAGCCGTGGATCTTCACGTCCGGCTGCTGGAGCAGGTTGTACTGCGCCTGGACCTGCTGACCGATCTGGTCCTGGGCGATCCGGACGCCGATCCGGTCCGCGGCGACGACACCGCCGATCACCAGGATCAGCAGCACCAGCAAGACCTTCCGCATGGACTCTCCTCAGGGCGTCGGTGTCGCGGGGGGCGATGACGGAAATGCCACCGCGCGGCTCGCGCGGCACGCGCGGAGGGCTCACGATAGCCGGGTGCCGCCGCGGGCCGAGTCGCTCCCTGGGATGACTTCGTGAACGTTCCGCGCGGATCCTGTGAGATCAGCCACCCGCGAACGGCGGCAGCACCTCGACGACGCCGCCCTCGGGAAGCTCGACGGCGGCGTGCGGCCGCGCGCCGACGGGGTCGCCGTCGACCAGGAACGAGCTGCGCTCCACGACCCGCCCGAACTCGGCGGACCGGCCCTCTCGCCGGGACGCCGCGGCCAGCGCCTCGGCCAGGTTCCCGGCGTCGTACGGCTCCTCGTGAACCCCCGCCGCGGCCTTCGCCGCCGCCCAGTACCTCATAGTCCCCTTCGCCATGACCCCAGCGTCCCATCCCCCTCGCCGCGGGGTCTCGCCCCGGTCGCCCCATTGTCCCGGGAGGCGCCTCGGATATGCTTTGCGGAGAGGGATCCGGGCGATGGGGCCAGGAAGTTCATCCGAACAGTCCAGCGTGGCACCGCGCCGTCAGCCCTGCGCAGAGGTGTCGTCCCGCCGGGCGAGGACGATGGGCCGCCTGGATCCTGAAGACTTGGGAGGCGGCACTTGAGCAGCTTGCTCTTGCTGACCAACGCTCTGGAACCTTCCGACGAGATCCTGCCCGCGCTGGGCCTCCTGCTGCATTCGGTACGGGTCGCGCCGGCGGAGGCGTCCGCGCTGATCGACGCGCCGCCGGCCGACGTGGTGCTCGTCGACGCCCGCCGCGACCTGGTCCAGGCCAAGAGCCTGTGCCGGCTGCTGCGGACGACCGGGCTCGACTGCCCGCTGCTGGGCGTCGTCACCGAGGGCGGCCTGGCCGCGCTCAGCCCCGAATGGGGGCTGGACGACGTGCTGCTGCAGACGGCGGGGCCGGCCGAGGTGGAGGCGCGGCTGCGGCTGGCCGTCGGCCGGGCGGCCGCGGTGGCGGAGGCGGAGGCGGACGACGTTCCGGGCGAGATCCGCAGCGGGGAGCTGACGATCGACGAGGCCACCTACACCGCGCGGCTGCGCGGCCGGGTCCTCGATCTGACGTTCAAGGAGTTCGAGCTGCTGAAGTACCTCGCCCAGCATCCGGGCCGGGTCTTCACACGCGCCCAGCTCCTCCAGGAGGTCTGGGGGTACGACTACTTCGGCGGCACCCGGACGGTGGACGTCCACGTGCGGCGGCTGCGCGCCAAGCTCGGCGCCGAGTACGAGTCGCTGATCGGCACGGTCCGCAACGTCGGCTACCGCTTCGTCCCCGACCACCGCCCCGGCGGCGACGCGGAGGACGCCAAGCCCGTCCCGGCGGGCTGAGAACGGAAGAGGGCCCCGCGACCGCACGGTCGCGGGGCCCTTCACGTCCGGCCGGAAGCCGTGGACCGGGCGGTCAGCCGAAGCGGCCGGTGATGTAGTCCTCGGTGGCCTTCATCTCCGGGTTGGTGAAGATGTTGCTGGTGTCGTCGATCTCGATCAGCTTGCCGGGCTGGCCGGTGCCGGCGATGTTGAAGAACGCCGTGCGGTCGCTGACGCGGGCGGCCTGCTGCATGTTGTGCGTGACGATCACGATCGTGTACTGGCTCTTCAGCTTGGCGATCAGGTCCTCGATCGCCAGCGTGGAGATCGGGTCCAGTGCCGAGCAGGGCTCGTCCATCAGCAGGACCTGGGGCTGGACGGCGATCGCGCGGGCGATGCACAGCCGCTGCTGCTGGCCGCCGGACAGGCCGGCGCCGGGCTTGGAGAGCCGGTCCTTGACCTCGTTCCAGAGGTTGGCGCCCTGCAGCGACTCCTCGACGATCTCGTCGAGTCGCGCCTTCTTGCGGACGCCGTTCAGCTTCAGGCCGGCGGCGACGTTGTCGTAGATCGACATCGTCGGGAACGGGTTGGGCCGCTGGAAGACCATGCCGACGACGCGGCGCACCGCGACCGGGTCCACGGACGGGCCGTACAGGTCCTCGTCGTCCAGCATGACCTTGCCCTGGACGCGGGCGCCGGGGATGACCTCGTGCATCCGGTTGAGGGTGCGCAGGAACGTGGACTTGCCGCAGCCCGAGGGCCCGATGAACGCCGTCACCGAGCGGGGCTCGATCGTCATCGAGATGTCCTCGATGGCGTGGACGCCGCCGTAGTAGGCGTGCAGCCCGGAGACTTCGATCCGCTTGGCCATGGGGTGAATGCTCCTTGTCGGGGTGTGTCGCGGAACGGCGTGGGGCGGGGGGTCGGCGGGGCGACCGCGAGGGTCAGTGCCCGCCGGCCGGGCGCCACAGCCGGGCGATCAGCCGGGCCCCCAGGTTGAGCAGCATGATGATCAGGATCAGCACCAGGGCGCCGGCCCAGGCCCGGTCGATGGAGTTCTGGTTGGGGTCGGCGGCCTGCTCCCAGATGAACGTGGGGAGCGAGCCCTGCGGCCCCTCGAACGGGTTGGTGTTGATCGCCTTGGTGAAGAAGATCGTCAGCAGCAGCGGCGCGGTCTCGCCCATGACGCGGGCGACGGCGAGCATGACGCCGGTGACGATGCCGCTGAGCGCGGTGGGCAGCACCACGAACAGGACGGTCCGCCAGCGCGGCACGCCCAGCGCGTACGACGCTTCGCGCAGGTCGTTCGGGACGAGCTTGAGCATCTCCTCGGTCGCGCGGACCACCGTCGGGATCATCAGGATGGTCAGCGCGAGCGCGCCGGCGAAGCCGGAGTACTCGAACCCGAAGGTCAGCAGCCACAGCGCCAGCACGAACAGGCCGGCGACGATGGACGGGATGCCGGTCATGACGTCGACGAAGAAGCTGATCGTGCGGGCCAGCCGGCCGTTGCCGCCGTACTCGACCAGGTAGATCGCGGTGAGCACGGCGATCGGCACGGCGATCACGCTGGTGATCGCGACCTGCTCCAGGGTGCCGATGATGGCGTGGTACGCGCCGCCGCCGGCGTCCATGCCGCTGAGGCCGTTCATCGAGAACGAGAAGAAGTCGGCGTCCAGCCGCTCGATCCCGTTGACGATCACGGTCCACAGCACCGAGAGCAGCGGGATGACGGCCAGCGCGAACGCGCCGTACACCAGGACCTGGACGGCCCGGTCCTTGACCTTGCGGCCGGTGGCGACCGAGGTCAGCGAGGGGCCGGTCCCATCCGGGGCGGGGCTCTTGCGGACGGAGACGGTGGTCACACGAACTCCTTGCGGCGGGCGACGACGGCGCGCGCGGCCATGTTGACGAGCAGGGTGATCACGAACAGCACCAGGCCGGAGGCGATCAGCGCGCCCTGGCCGGTCTGGGTGGCCTCGGCGAAGCTGTTGGCGATGTTGGCGGCGAACGTGCTGCCGCCGTCCTCCAGGAGGTGCCAGTTGATGCCGGGCACGAAGGTCAGCACCATGGCGACGGCGATGGTCTCGCCCATGGCGCGGCCGAGGCCGAGCATGGAGGCGCCGATCATGCCGGAGCGGCCGTACGGCAGCACCGACATCCGGATCATCTCCCAGCGGGTGGCGCCCAGGGCCAGCGACGCCTCGATGTGCGAGCGCGGGACCTGGAGGAAGACCTCGCGGGAGATCGACGAGATGATCGGCAGGATCATGATCGCCAGCACCACCGAGGCGGTGAAGATCGAGTTCTTGCCGGGGTTGTCGCCGCCGAACAGCGGGATCCAGCCGAGCACCGAGTTCAGGAACGCGCTGATCCCCTCCATGTGCGGAGCGAGGAAGATCAGGCCCCAGAGGCCGTACACGATGCTGGGCACCGCGGCGAGCAGGTCCACCAGGTAGCCCAGGCCGCTGGCCAGCCGGCGCGGCGAGTAGAACGAGATGAACAGCGCGATGCCGATCGCCACCGGCGTCGCGATGAGCATCGCGAGCAGCGACGACACGACGGTGCCGAACGCCAGCTGGGCGATCCCGAACCGCGGCGGGAGCGCGTTGGGGTCCCAGGTCTGCGAGGTGAGGAAGGACGCCTCGTTGTCGCGCAGCGCCGGGATCGCCTTCCAGATCAGGAACACGGCGATCGCGGCCATGATGGCCAGCACGGCGATCCCCGAACCGCGCGCGGCGGAGACGAAGATCTTGTCACCGGCGCGGCCGGTGCTCATGCGGCGGCCGGTGGCGCGGTGTCTGGCTCCGGCGGCCGTCTCGACGCCGGTGTCGGTGGTCACGAGGGGCCCTCCTCGGATGGCTTCGGCTGGGGTGGCTGAGCCTCGCTCAGCGTCCGGGGCGGCCGGTCGGGCCGCTCCGGCGGAACCCGCGGTGGCCCCGCCACCGAGGTCCTCGGTGGCGGGGCTGCCGTGGTCGGGTTCGTGGGTCAGGACAGGGCCTTCACGGCGCCCTGGACCTTGGTCAGCACGGCGGCCGGGATCGGGGCGTAGCCGATGTTGGTCAGGATCTTCTGGCCGTCGGCGCTGGAGGTGTAGGTGAGGAAGGACTTGACGAACTGGGCCTGCTCGGCCGGCAGCCCCTTCTCACAGGCGATCTCGTACGTCACCAGGACGATCGGGTACGCGCCCGGCTCCTTGGTGGCGTAGTCGATCTCCAGCGCGACGTCGTTGCCGGTGCCGACGATCTTGGCGCCCTGGACGGCCTTGGAGGCGCTCTCGGGGGTCAGCTCGGTGTACTCGCCGGCGCCGTTCTTGACCTTGGCCATCTTCAGGCCGTTGGTCTTGGCGTAGGACATCTCGACGTAGGAGATCGTCCCGGTGGTGTTCTTCACCTGGGCGGTCACGCCGTCGGACTTGTTGGCGCCCTGGCCGGCCTTGCCGGGCCACTTCTTCGCCGGCTCCCAGGTCCACGCCTTGGGCGCGGTGGCCTTCAGGTAGCTGGTGAAGTTGTCGGTGGTGCCCGACTCGTCGGCGCGGTAGACCGGCTTGATCGGGGTGTTGGGCAGCTGGGCGCCCGAGTTCTCCTTGGCGATCGCGGGATCGTTCCAGTTCTTGATCTTCCCGGAGAAGATGTTCGCGATCAGTTCCGGCGAGAGCTGGAGCGAGTCCACGCCCTCCACGTTGTAGATGACCCCGACCGGGCCGACGACCATCGGCAGGTTGAGGGGCTTGCCGCCCTGGCAGCGCTGCTGGGCGGCGGTCACCTCGTCGTCCTTGAGCGCCGAGTCCGAGCCGGCGAAGGCCACCTGGCCCTGGGTGAACGCCTGGATGCCCGCGCCCGAGCCGCTCGGCTGGTAGTTGAGGTTGGCGCCCGCGCACTTCTGCGCGTAGATCTTGGTCCACTCCTCGATCGCGTTCTTCTGCGCGCTGGAGCCGGCGGCGTTCACCGTGGCCTTGGCGCAGTCGATGTCGCCAGTGGGAACGGCGCTGGCGTTCGTTCCCTGGTTGTTGTCGCTGCCGCAGGCGCTCAGGGTCAGCGCGCCCGCCACGACCAGGCCGCCGAGCGCGGCGAGCCGAGAACCGTTCTTCACCGGGAGGTCTCCTCTTAGGTCCGTTAAGCGGTGTCCCTACCGGGGGCTGGAGCTTTGTCCAGGTAGAGGGGTCACCGTCGGAAGTGACGCTAAGCAGGAGAGGTGACCAGGCACCCCGATCCAGGTGAACGGAACATGAACGCCGTCGGCCGACGCCGCTAAGAATGCCCCGCTTTGCCATGTCCGGGGGGTTAACAGCCCAGGTCAGCCGCCCAAAAAGCCCGAAATGCCCGACCTCAGGGGCGTCTCGGGAGCTGCCTCAGGAGGCGCCGGGCGTCCCGTACATCACGTCCACCGCGTGCCTGGTGAAGCCCAGCGACTCGTACAGGCGGACGGCCGCGGTGTTGGACTCGTCGACGTACAGGAGGATGTACGGCACGCCGCGTCCCCGCAGGTGGTGCAGGCCCGCGAGGGTCAGCGTGCGGCCGAGCCCGAGGCCCTGGGCGGACGGGTCCACGCCCACGACGTAGACCTCGCCGGCGCCGTCCGGGTGCGTCTTGGTCCAGTGGAACCCGACGACCTTCCCGTCCTTCTCGGCGAGGAAGAAGCCCTCGGGGTCGAACCACGGCTCGGCCTCGCGGGCGCGGACGTCCTCCAGGGTCCAGGCGCCCTGCTCCGGGTGGTCGGCGAACGCGCGGGCGTTCACGTCCAGCCACGCCCGCTCGTCCTGCCCGGGGACGAACGCCCGCAGCCGCACGCCGTCCGCGACCGTGAGGTCCGGGAGCGGCTCGGCGGCGGGGCGGCGCAGCTGGAAGAGGGCGCGGACGCGTTCCATGCCCTCCGCGGCCGCCAGCCCCGCGGCGGCGGGCAGGTCGCCGTGCGCCCACACCCGCAGCGGTCCCGCGGCCTCGGCCACGGCGGCGCGCAGCAGGGCGCGGCCGTGGCCGCGGCGGCGGTGGGCCGGATGGACGA
Organism: Actinomadura sp. 21ATH; assembly: GCF_041951345.1. NCBI lineage: Bacteria > Bacillati > Actinomycetota > Actinomycetes > Streptosporangiales > Thermomonosporaceae > Actinomadura > Actinomadura sp. 21ATH. The sequence goes on from NZ_JBGNUR010000009.1 coordinate 239,144, forward strand.
CGAGTTCGGCGGCGGCGCTCTCGTCCGCGATGGCCGGGTCCAGGTGGGCGTACGCGACGACCGCTCCCGCGTCCGCGGCCGTGAGGCCGTGCCCGCCGTTGCGCAGCCGCAGCAGCGCGTGCTCCGAGAGCGGCCCCACCCCGTCGGCCGCGGTGGCGGCCTCGGCCAGGGCGAGCACCGCGGCGATCTCGGACTCGGTCAGCCGTCCCTCACTCATGATCGCCAGCCTATGCGGCCGGACCGCACCCACGGCGCGGCACCCTGACAGAACCGACGCATAAACGTCATGAGGCCGCAGGGAACCGTACGCCGGGCCGTCCTAGCGTTCCGGCCATGAACCGACGACGCCCCATCCTGGCGTGCGGCATCGCGGCCGCGGCCGCGGTGGCGGCGGCCACGCAACCGGCGGCCGCCCGGCCCGCGCCCGCCGCTTCCGTGCGGCTGCTGTCCCTCAACGACTTCCACGGCAACCTGGAGCCGCCGGCCGGCAGCTCCGGCACCGCCATCGACGAGCACGGCGCGGCCGTCCCGGCCGGCGGCGCCGCCTACGTCGCGACCCACCTCAAGCGCCTCGCGAACCGCGACACGCTGCGGGTGGCGCAGGGCGACATGATCGGCGCCTCGCCGCTGATCTCCGCCGCCTACCACGACGAGCCCTCGGTGGAGTTCCTCGGCAACGTGGGGGTGACCGCGTCGGCGGTCGGCAACCACGAGTTCGACGAGGGCCACCGGGAGCTCCAGCGCATCCAGCACGGCGGGTGCCATCCCGTCGACGGGTGCACTCCCGCCGGAACGTGGCGGGGCGCGAAGTTCGACTACCTCGCCGCGAACGTGGTGAAGGAGAGCACCGCCAGGCCCGTCCTCAAGCCGTGGACGATCCGGAGGATCAACGGCGTGCGGGTCGGGTTCATCGGCGTCGTCACCAGGACCACCCCGACCATCGTCAGCGCCGACGGCATCAAGGGCCTGACCTTCCAGGACGAGGTGGACGCCGCCGACCGGGCGGCCCGCGAGCTCAAGCGGCGCGGCGTACGGTCGATGGTGCTGCTCGTCCACGAGGGCGACCAGGTCCAGTCCGGGCAGCGGCCGGACGCGTGCGGCGTCGTGCCCGGCGCCGGGACGCGCATCGCGAAGGACGCCCACCCCGAGATCGACATGGTGCTGGCCGGGCATACCCACCAGCAGTACGTGTGCTCGGTGACCGACCCGGCGGGCCGGCCGCGGCTCTACTCGTCCGGATCGTCGTTCGGCCGCGTCATCACCCAGATCGACTTCAGGGTGGACCGGCGCTCCGGGGACGTCGTGCGCTCGTCCATGAAGGGCGACAACCACGTCGTCACCCGCGACGTGCCCGCGGACCCGGCCACGGAGAGGTTCGTGCGGACCTGGAAGGACCGGGTCGCCGAGGTCGCGAACAGGCCGATCGGCACCATCACGGCCGACCTCACCCGCGCGCCCTCCCCGGCCGGTGAGACCGCGCTCGGCGACGTCATCGCCGACGCGCAGCTCGCCTCGATGAGGGAGCACGGCGCGCAGGTCGCGCTGATGAACCCCGGCGGCGTCCGCACCGACCTGGTGTACAAGGCGTCCGGCTCCGAGGGCGACGGCGTCGTGACGTACGGCGAGGCGTTCGCGGTGCAGCCGTTCAGCAACGTCATGGGCGTGGTCTCGCTGACCGGCGCGCAGCTCGACGCGCTGCTGGAGCAGCAGTGGACGGGCTCCGGCGAGAAGATCCTGCAGCCGTCGGCGTCGCTGCGCTTCACCATCGACCGCACCCGTGCCGTCGGCGACCGCGTGTCCGGCATCACGGTCGACGGGCGACCGGTCGACCCGGCCGCCGCCTACAAGGTCGCCGCCAACAACTTCCTGCTCGGCGGCGGGGACGGCTTCACCACGTTCACCGAGGGCACCGACCCGGTGCTCGGCCCGATCGACCTGGACGCGTTCGTCGCCTACTTCGGCGCGAACTCCCCGATCGCGCCGCCCGCGCTCGACCGCATCTCGGGCCGGTAGGCAGAACGCGGGTGCAGGGCGCCCGTTCAGGGCGCGGTCTTGGTGAAGTCGTGAGAGAAACAGAAGGGCCCCGCGCGCCGCAAGGGGCGCGCGGGGACCTGTCTACGCGTTCGCGATCGAACGGGGCAGGCGCCCGCGGGTGAACGTCAGGCGCCGAAGAGGTGGACGAGCCAGTAGACGATCGCGGCCACGGCGGCGGCCATCGGCATCGTCAGCACCCACGCCATCACGATGTTGCCGGCCACGCCCCAGCGGACGGCCGACAGGCGCTTGGTGGCGCCCGCGCCCATGATGCAGGACGTGATCGTGTGGGTGGTGGAGATTGGAGCGTGCCAGACGTACGCGGCCGCGTAAAGGATCATGGAGGCCGTCGCTTCGGCGGCGAAGCCCTTCGGCGGGTCGAGTTCGATGACCTTCCGGCCCAGCGTCCGCATGATCCGCCAGCCGCCCGCGTACGTGCCGAGCGACAGCGCGCCGGCGCACGCGATGATGACCCACAGCGGGACGGTGTCGCCGGTGGCGTGCCCGGTGGTGACCAGCGCCAGCACGATGATGCCCATCGTCTTCTGCGCGTCCTGGAGGCCGTGGCCGAGCGCCATCGAGGCCGCCGACAGCGACTGCGCGATGCGGAAGCGGCGGCCGACCCGGCCTGGGTGCGCCCGCCGGAAGATCCACAGGATCGCGACCATCACCAGGTACGCCAGGCAGAACCCGACGACCGGGGAGATCACCATCGGGACCGCGACCTTGTCGACGACCTTGTCCCAGCTGACGTGCGAGGCCGAGGCCAGGCCCGCGCCGACCACGCCGCCGATGAGGGCGTGCGAGGAGGACGACGGCAGCCCGAAGTACCAGGTGATCATGTTCCAGGTGATCGCGCCGAGCACGCCGGCGGCGACCACGGTGAGGCCGTGCAGCCCGGTCGGCGGGGTGATCACCTCGCTGACCGTCTTGGCCACCTCGACGCCCAGCAGGGCGCCGATCAGGTTCATCACGGCGGCCATGATCAGGGCCGCCCTGGGTGTCAGCGCCCGGGTCGACACCGAGGTGGCGATCGCGTTGGCCGCGTCGTGGAAGCCGTTGGTGTAGTCGAAGACCAGCGCCACGACGATCACCAGGATGAGCACGGCCATCTGGGCGTCCGAGCGCAGCCCGAGCGCGCCCATCGCCATCACCAGCACCACGGCGAGCAGCAGCAGCGGCCAGAACTTCACCGGCCCGCGGCGGGCCTGCTCGACCAGCGTCGGGTCGGCGCCGGGCGGCTCGGCCAGGGCCGTCGCCGCGCCCGTGCCACCGCCCGGCCCCGCTCCGGAGCCCGGGTCCGGCTTCTCGCTCGCCGGTGCCTCGTTCGGCGAACTCATGATTCCTTGACCGCGATGGTCTCGACCGTGTTGGCCACATGCTCGAAGGCGTCGGCGGCCTCTTCCAGCCGGTCGATGACCTCCTTGAGCTTCATCACCGTCAGCGCGTCGTACTCGCCGCCGAACAGGTGGGCCAGCAGCTTGCGGTAGACCTGGTCGCCCTGGTTCTCGAGCCGGTTGATCTCGATCCAGTACTCGTTGAGCTCCTTCATCGAGCGCAGCCGCGGCATCGCCTCGGCGGTCAGCTCGGCGGCCCGTTCGAGCACCTCCACCATGTGCACGATGCCCTTGGGGAACTCCTCGATCTTGTAGAGGACGACGAGGTCGGCTGCCTCTTCCATCTCGTCCATCACGTCGTCGATCGTCGAGGCCAGCCGGTAGATGTCCTCGCGGTCGAACGGGGTGATGAACGTTTCGTTCAGCCGGCGCATGATCGCGTGAGTGCACTCGTCGCCCGCGTGCTCGCAGGCGCGCATCTTCTCCGCGATCGCTTCCCGGTCGGCGCCGTCGCTGATGAGCTCCACGAGCAGCCTGGCGCCGGTGACCAGGTTGTTCGCCGAGTCGGCGAACATGTCGTAGAAACTGTCCTCACGCGGCGTGAGACGCAAGCGCACGTCGTACTCCTGAAGTGCCGGAACGGTCCGCAGAGGATCGTAGGCGCAACCAGGCGTAAAAAGAACCTTTGCCCCATCTTCGGCTGGCGTCTTCCATCCTCTCACCTACAAGACTGCCCTAGCGGAACCGATGCACACGCGCCGGGGCACCGCACCGGCAGGCGTTGTCGATCACGCTGCGCGCACCGGCGGGCACGTTGGGACGATCAGAAGAGAACGGTTCCGCGGACGGGCCGTGATATAGATAACAGCCTCGAAGCGGGAGAGAACTGGAGGAGAAACGGTGAAACGGGGCGTAGCTGAGCCGGGGCGCCTGCCTCGGGGCGTCCCCGGCCTCATGCGGAACTATTGATCCTGCGGCGTCAGCTCGCGACGACCGGCCTCGCCGGAACGCACCCCGAGCACGATGTCGATCTCCGCGAGGGTCAGCGGCCGCTCGGCCTCGGCCACCGCGCTGAGGATCTCGGCATAGAGCTCGATCTCGTCCAGTGCGACACGGTCGTGGACGCGCAGGTCGAAGATCTGCTGGCGCACCGCGTCCACCTCCGTTCGTTCCCCACACCCACCGTCGAGGCTACGCGTCCCGTACCGGCGGGCACATGACCCAAGAGGGCCATTCGCGGGTCACTCTCCTCACCGGTCTTCCCGGCCGCGCGCCAGAGATGCGAACTATCTGCGGGTGGTCACCCCCGCTGGCGGAAATCCCCCATCATCTGCTCCAGTTCGGACTCCGGCAGGTCACGGGCGGTGAGCCGGGCGACGGTGGCCGCGTTGACGTCGGCGCCCGCCAGCCGGGCCGCCTGCCGCGCCGCCGTCTGCTCGAACAGGGCCCGGACGGTACGGGCGAACGCGAACTGCGGATCCTCGCGAAGCCGGGCGAACCGGGCGAGCAGCTCGACCCGCAGCTCCTCGTCCAGGATGTAGAGGTCGCGCTCCGCGTACGCCTGGAAGAGCCCGACCAGATCGCGGTCGCCCATGCCCTCGAACTCCATCGAGCGCCCGAACTCCGCGCGGAAGTGCGGTGACCCCGCCAGGAAGCCCTCCATCTCGGCGGCCGGGCCGGAGCAGACCACCATCAGCCGGCGGCCGCGCTGCCGCATGCAGCGCAGCAGCTCGGCCACCACGGCCGGGGTGCGGTCCAGCCGGTACGCCTCCTGGATCAGCAGCACGCCGCCCAGCGCCTGCTCGACCATGCTCGCCACCCGGGTGACGGTGTCGGTCTGGTCGCGCCCGGCCAGGTGGACGGGACGGCACGCGACCACGTGCCCCGAGTCCAGCAGCCCCAGCGCGGCGTAGATGCCGCCGAGCAGCCCGGCGACGGTGGTCTTGCCCGTGCCGGACGGCCCGTTGAAGATCAGGTGCAGCGGCTCGCCGCCGCCCACGCCGTGCCGGGCCCGGTCGGCGGCCAGCTCCGCCGCGTCGGCCAGCTCCCGCACCGCCTGCTTGACGTCCTCCAGCCCGGTCAGCTGGTCGAGACGCTGGAGGTAGCCGTCGATGTCGCCGGGCGGCCGCAGCGCCGGCTCCAGGCCCTCCGCGACGCCGGTGAGGTCCTCGGGGAAGAGCACCAGCCGGTCGCGGGACGCGCCGCCCGCCCGTTCCAGGTGCCGCTGGCACGCCTGGTCCAGGTACGCCTCCACCAGCCGCGCGTTGACCAGGTCGCCGGGGCCGCGCAGCCGTTCCAGGTCGGCGCGGGCGACCTCCAGCGCGGACGTCCCGACGGTGACCCGCCGCTCGTCGGCGAGCAGGTGCAGCAGCGTCATCCGGCGCTCGATGTCGCCGAAGTCGGGCAGGTGGTAGACGCGGAACGTCTCGATGAGCCGCGGGTGGTCGCGCAGCAGCCGCTTGTACGCGCCCGGCTCGCAGGTGGCGATCAGCGGCGCCGAGACGGCCGGGCTGCGCCGGGCCCGGCGCACCGCGGTGGCGACCGCCACCGGGTCGCCCGCGCCCGTGACGACGGCGTCGAGCCGTTCGAACAGGATCGCCGGCCCCGGCCGGGTGAGCAGGCTCGGCAGCCGCTCGGCGGGCGCGTCGCGGACGTCGTCGGCGTCGTGCGCGCGGATCGCGCCGTCGCCCATCCCGGCGTCGGCGAGGGTCAGCGCGATCAGCCGGGCGAGCCGGCGCTGCCCGCTGTGCGGCCGGCCGACGATCAGCACGCTCGGCACGCCCTCGCCCGGCCCGCCGCGGCCGCCGCCGCTGCCCGCGCCGCGGTCCACGCGGGTCATCCCGCCGCCGGCGGCACCGCCCGCCTCGTCCCGGCGGGTGCCGTAGCCGGCGTCCAGGCGGGTGCTCGGCCCGGGGCCCTCGTCGCGGCGGGTGCCGAAGTCGGCGTCCAGCCGGGTGCCCGGGCCGCCGTCCAGGCGGGTGGCGGGGCCGGTGCCCGCGGCGGGGGCGGGGCCGCCGTCGACGCGGGTCTCGTCCATGCCGCCCGCGCCGCCGCCACCTCCGCCGCCGCCCGGGCCGGTCCACCGCTCGGCCTGCGCGCGGAGGGCGTCGAGCAGCTCGGCCGCGTCCTGCGGGCCGGAGATGAAGCCGATCCCGAAGCGTTCGAGCGAGCGGCGCTCGGACCGGTCCGCCGGGGGCGGGATGTTCTCGACGGGCGTCTCGGGCGACGGGGTGTCGTCGAGGAAGTCGAAGTTGCCGACCATGGTCTCGGACATGATCCGCGTGCCGCCGTCGTCGGAGGCCGCCGGCTTGGGCGGCTTGGGCGGTGCCCCCTGCTGCCCGCCGGTCCCGGCCTCCTCCAGGTCGGCCGGGCCCATGACGCGCGTGCGCGGGCGCTCCTCGGGCGGCGCCGGCGGCACGGGCGGCCCCTGCGGGTGCGCGGCAGCGCCCGAGCCGTCGTCCATGCGCGTCGAGTACATGTCCGCGGGGGGCTGCTGCGGCGTGGGCGACGGCGGCTGCTGCTGCATGGGGGGCTGCTGCTGCGCGGGCGGCGGCGGGCCCTGGGGAGCGCCCGACGGCTGGTAGCCGAGCATCGTGTACGGAGGGACGACGTCCTCTTCCGGCTTCTCCTCGTCCGGCGAAGGCGGGAAGCCGGGGGACGGGAAGCCCGCCGCGGGCTGCTGCGGCTGCGGTGCCTGTGGTTGCGGCTGCTGGTGGGGCGGCGGGGCGTACGGGCGCTGCTCGGGAGCGGGCCCGGGCGGAGTCGGCGGAACGGGCGGCTCGGGCGCACCCGACATCCCGAACGCCGCCCCCTGCTGCGCACCGGGCGCGGGCGATGGCGACGGGGACGGCCCGGGAGCGGCGCCGGAGGGCTGGAACCCGAGCTGCGTGTAAGGCGGCGCCGCGTTCTCGTCCTGCTGCTGCTCCTCCTCCTTCGCGGACTGCGCGGGCGGCTGCACGAAGGGACGGTCCGGCTGGTTCGGCTGCTGCGACGACACCCGGGCGTCCGGCGGGAAGCCCGGCTGGGACTGCGCCCCCGACCACTCCGGCGGCACGGCCTTCGGCGGCGGGGTGGCCTGCCCGGACGGCGCCATCGTCGGGGCGCCCGCCGTGGCCCGGACGCGGCCGCGCCCGATGAGGCCCGCGACGACGGCGTTCGGCACGGGGAACCCGCGGGGGCGCGCGGGCATCCCGCCGGCGAGCTTGCACCAGGCCAGGTCCAGCTCGTACATCGTCGCCAGGAGCGTCTCGGACTTCTCCCCCGACACCGAGCGCAGCGGCCTGGGGAGGCGCATGTCGTCCGGCCACAGGCGCCGCAGCGGATGGCCGTTCTGGTCCAGTACGGCCTGCACGGTGTACCGGATCTCGGGATCCAGCCAGGGGACGACGTTGGCGGCCACGTCCTTGCGCACGACCGCGAGGTCCGCCGCCAGCAGCGCGGCGGCCACCAGGCGCGGCTCCACGTACGACGGGTCGCCCGGGTCGCTCACATGCCGCGCGACCTCCTCCGAGAGGGAGTAGAACGCGTGCCGGAAGTTGTCGCCGGGCGAACTCTCGTTGCGCAGCGACGGCACGAGGTGCGGCGGGCACCGGGTGAGCCACTGCTGGACGATCGCCTGGTCCCCGTAGGGCAGCGCGCCGTAGTCGACGGTCGGGTTGCTCAGCGTCGCGCTGAGCATGGACAGCAGCGCGTCCGCCCTGACCTGGAAGCGGACGTCCTCGCGCAGCGCGCTCGCCACGGCCCACATGGTCCGCAGCACGACGACCGCCGCGTCGACGCGGCCGGCGCGCAGCCGCTCGGCGTACAGGGCGACCAGGCTCTCCAGCGGCGGCGGGGTGAGCCAGCGCGGCCCGTCCACGTCGGGGAGCGGTTTGGCGCGGTACTGCTTCCAGTGGTCGAGCATCCGCCCGTCCAGGCGGGAGTCGAAGACCGGCGCCGCCGCGCTCCACAGCATCACGCCCCAGGAGGCGGCCACGGTGGACGGCGTCTGCGGCGTGAACTGCCCCGACCAGTGCGGGTACTCCTGGACGGGCAGCGCCGCCGCGGAGTCGACGGTCGCCCGTACCCGCATGCTCAGGTCGGCGTCGAAGTCGCGCCCGACGAACGGCCGCGCGGGCGGCGGGTCGTACGAGAAGTCGGGCCCGGCCGGGACGACGTGCGGCGGCAGCGGCGGGACCCGCACGCCCGCCTGCGCGACGGGGCGGGCCGACATCCGGATCTCGGGCGCGTGCGGCGGCGGGCACAGGTACCACTGGCCGTCGGACGGATGCAGCCGGTACCACCGGGCCCACGCCCCGAACAGCCACAACGTCCCGTCGGGCAGGACGAGCAGCCGTCCGCCGATCGCGTGCTGGCGCTGCTGAGGCGGCGCCGACGGCCACCATCCGGCGGCCACCGTCGCCCGCGTGTCACGCTCTGCCGCCGAGAACGGATCTTCCCCCCGAGAGGGGCGGGGCGGCGGAGCACTGCCATAGCCCGGTCCCCACACCACGTGGTCATCGTAGTCAGACCGGCCGCCGCCGGACTCCCCGCGATGTACGGCAATTCACATCATCGCGGGCCGATCGCGGGCGATCACGGGCGATCGGCGGCTGATCGCCGCGTCCGGAACGGGCTCAGGCCCAGGTGGCGGCGCGGTGCAGCTCCTTCTTCTGCATGTAGACGTCGGCCGTGAACTCCAGCCCGGCCCGGTCGTCGTCGGTCAGCTCCCGCACGATCTTGCCGGGCGTGCCGGCGACCAGCACCCCGGACGGGATCTTCTTGCCGGGCGGGACGAGCGCGCCGGCCGCGATCAGCGTCCCGGCGCCGACGCGCGCCCCGTTCAGGACGATGGCGCCGATCCCGATCAGCGAGCCGGTCTCCACGTGGGCGCCGTGCACCATGGCCTTGTGGCCGAGGCTGACGCGGTCCTCCAGGATCGCGGGCAGGCCCGGGTCGGCGTGCAGGCAGCCGAGGTCCTGGATGTTGCACTCCTCGCCGACGACGATCTCCTCGTCCTCGCCGCGCAGCACCGAGCCGTACCAGACACTGGAGGCGCGGCCCAGCGTCACCCGGCCGACGACCACCGCACCGGGCGCGATCCACGCCTCGGGGTGGATCCGCGGTTCGATCTCGCCCAATGATCCGACATAGCTCATGGCGCCGATCGTAGGACGCGGCGGGCCCGGGACGGTGCGGCGGGTGTCCCTTCCGGCGGTCGCCCTGCGCAGGGGCCCGGACGCGAAATGTCACGACATTCGATAACTTGGCAGGACGCTGCGGGCGAAGAAACTGCAGCGAGAAGGCGCGTTCCGCTTGCGCGAATGGGGTGGACCGGACAAGAGTCGACTCTGGACGTTTCCGATGATGCAGAGCCCACCGTGACACGTGGGCCGTGACACGTGTGGGCGCAGACCCCGTTCTGTGCCGCCGGGTCCGTAGCCGTCTCCGACCCCGACGGGGTGATCAGCCCCCGCCACGACCCCCCAAGGCACCATGAGCAACGAAGCCGAGATCCTGCCGAACCTCCTTCGCGAGGAAAACTTCGAGATCGTCATGCGCGGCTACAACCGCCGCCACGTCGACGAGTACATCGCCCGCTGCCAGAACCAGATCCGCGAGCTGGAGACCCGGCTGGCCCGCGCGCTCGACGACGTCGAGCGCACCCGGCGCGAGATGGCCGAGGTCCGCGAGGCCCGCAAGCCCACCGGGGACGACCTCAGCGACCGACTCAAGCAGATCATCAACCTGGCCGAGGACGAGGCCAAGGACAAGCTCGCCGAGGCCGAGGCCAAGGGTGCGCAGATCCGCAAGGACGCCGAGAACGAGTCCAAGCGGATCATCGACGACGCCCGTGCGCGCGCCGACAAGGACCTCGCGCAGGCGGAGCAGAAGGCCGAGCAGGTCTACGCGGCGGCGAAGAAGGAGTCCGACAGCGTGCTGTCGGCCGCCACGCAGGAGGCCGAGCAGACGGTGACCAGCGCCCGGCTGGAGGCCGAGCGCACGCTCACCGCCTCGGAACGGCGGGCCAGCGTCATCAACGAGGGCGCGACCCAGCGGCTCACCCAGCTCACCAAGAACCACACCCAGGCGCTGCAGCGGCTCACCGAGATCAGCGAGACCCTGCACCGGCTGCTGACCGCCGAGAACGAGGCCGGCCCGCTGGAGAAGATGGTCGAGGACGCGGTCAAGCAGCACACCGCCCCGGCCGCCGCGCAGCGCAAGCAGCCGCCCGCCCCGGCCGCGCCGCCGGCCCCGTCGCCCGCCGCGGCGAAGCCGGCCGCCGCCAAGCCCGCCGCCGCCCCGGCCCCGGTCAAGCCCGCGCCGGCCCCGTCGCCCGCCCCCGCGCCGGCCGCGCCGCCGGCGTCCCCGGCCGCGTCGTCGCCGTCGTCCGCGGGTGCGTCCACGCCCAAGCACGCCGCCCCGGCGCCCAAGCCGGCCGCGCCCTCTCCGTCCTCCCCGTCCTCTTCCCCGTCGGCGCCGAGCCCCGCACCGGCTCCCGCGCCCGGCGTCTCGTCGCCGGAGCCGCACCCGGTGATGAAGAAGCAGGACCACGAGGCCACCCGGATCGACAAGGCCCCTCCGCACGTCCCGTCGCACGCGTCCCCCGCCAAGGCGGTCCCGCCGTCGCCCGCCGACCCGGACGGCCCGTCCGACGGCCCGCTGCCGCCGTCCGGCCGGGGCCCGTCCGACACGTACTGAACGCGGCGCACGCCGCACGTCTCGCACCGCGAAGGGTGCCCGGTTCCTCCCGGGCACCCTTCGCCGCTTTATAGGATCTTGCGCATGAGCCAGGGCAACCGGGGACGCGGCACCGTACGACCGATCCGGCGGCTGGGCGACCCCGTACTGCGCACCGCGTGCGACCCGGTCCGCGCCTTCGACGCCTCGCTGGAGCGGCTCGTGGACGACATGTTCGCGTCGATGTACGAGGCGCACGGCGCGGGCCTGGCCGCCAACCAGATCGGCGTCCCGCTGCGCCTGTTCGTGTACGACTGCGACGACGACCGCGGCCGCCGCCATGTCGGCCATGTCGCCAATCCCGTGCTCGTCGCGGCGGACGGCGAGATCCTCGACGAGCCCGAGGGCTGCCTGTCCGTTCCGGGCCTCAACTTCAGCACCCCGCGCCACGCGCACGCGGTGGTCGAGGGCGTGGACGTGAAGGGGAAGCCGGTACGGATCGAGGGCACCGGCTACTTCGCCCGCTGCCTCCAGCACGAGTGCGGGCACCTGGACGGCGGCGTCTACATCGACGTCCTGTCCGGGGACGCGCGCCGCGACGCGATGCGCGCCATCCGCGCCGCCGACCTGTAGGGCCGCTGGGCGGGAGGGCTCAGTGCCAGCGCCGCGAGCGCTGGCGCTTGATGTCGGACCGGCGCTTCTTGTTCTCCAGGCGCCGCTCGTTGATGCCGCGCGGCACCTTCTTCGGGATGCGCTTCTTCGGCGGCGGCGCGATGGCCTCGGCGAGCGTCGCGGCCAGGCGCGCGCGGGCCGCGTCCCGGTTGCGGGCCTGCGACCGGTACTCCTCGGCCCGGATGCTCAGCACGCCGCCGGAGAGGCGCCCGGCGAGCCGGTCGAGGGCGCGCCGCCGGTACGGCTCGGGCAGCGACGGCGAGTTCGCGACGTCGAACAGGAGCTCCGCGGCCGTCGCGCTGGTGTTGACGTGCTGGCCGCCCGGCCCCGAGGAACGGGAGAAACGCCAGCTGAGCTCGGTCTCCGGGATCGAGACCGAGCCGCGGACATGGATGTCGCCGGGCATATGCCCATTATCCCCGCCGCTGGGCGATCATGTCGCTCCCTTTTCACGGGCCTTCCACCACGGGCCCGCCATCGGCAGGCCACCGCGTGCCTATCGCTGGCCGTTCGAGACGATCGCCTCGGCGGCCTTCTTCGCGTCGTTGACCGGGATCGCGAAGCCCACCCCGATGTTGCCGGACCCGCTGCCCGAGGTGGCGATCGCGGTGTTGATCCCGATGACCTGGCCGGCCGAGTTGACCAGCGCGCCGCCCGAGTTGCCGGGGTTGATCGCCGCGTCGGTCTGAATCGCGTTCTCGATCGTCGTGGTCTGCTGCTCGGAGAGCTGCTCGCGCAGGTACGGCGGCAGCTGCTGCGAGTCGGGCCGCTGCCCGCCCTCCTGGATCTCGCGGCCCAGCGCGCTGACGATGCCGGAGGTCACCGAGCCGTCCAGGCCCAGCGGGCTGCCCATCGCGAGCACCGTGTCGCCGACGGCGAGCGCGTCGCTGTTCCCGAGCGTGGCGGGCTTGAGCCCGGAGACGCCGGACGCCTGGAGGACGGCGATGTCCTTCGCGGTGTTCGCGCCGACCACGGTCGCGCGGGCCGTCTTCCCGTCGCTGAACTTCACCGTGACCTGCCGCGAGCCGTCCACGACATGGGCGTTGGTCATGATGAGGCCGTCCGCGTTCATGATCACACCCGAGCCGCCGGAGCCGCCCTGCGAGGTCTGCGCCTGGATGGAGACCACGCTCGGCTGCACGGCCGCCGCGACCTGCGCGACCGTCGCGTTGTTGCCGATCCCGGCCACCGGGGTCGGGCTCGACGCGATGCCGCTGCCGGCGCCCGCCAGCTCCACGGCGGCGAGCGCGCCGGCGCCGCCCGCTCCGAGCGCCAGCGCCAGCACGGCGCCGCCTGCGGCGATCTTGCGTCGGACCGACCACCGCGCCCCCTGCCGCGGCGGTACCTGCGGCCCTAGCGGCGGCTGCTGCTGCCCATGCGGCCCCTGCGGTCCGTGCGGCCCTGCCGGGCTCTGCGGCGGGCCGTACGGTGCGCCCTGCCAGCCGCCGTACGGTGGCTGCCACTGGTTCGTCTGTTCGGCGTTCATGGAATCCCCCTGATTCTCTGTGCCGTTTTCAGAGTCACCGGCGGGACTTCAACCAGCCTGAGAGAAACCTGAACGTCTTCTGAAAAGTCCGGCGGTCAGCCGGCGAGCGGCAGCAGGACCCGGAACACCGCGCCCTCGCCCTCCGCCGAGTCCACCTCGACCGAGCCGCCGTGCGCGGCCACCAGCGCCGCCACGATCGCCAGCCCCAGGCCGGTGCTGCCGTCCTCGCGGCCGCGCGCCGGGTTCGCCCGGTAGAAGCGCTCGAAGACGCGCTCCGCCTGCTCGGGCGAGAGGCCCGGCCCCTCGTCGGCGACCTCGCACACCGCCGCGGGCTCGCCGTTCAGCGTCCCGGGCCTGAGCCGCACGGTCACCGGCGTCCCGGCCGGGGTGTGCGTGACGGCGTTGGTCAGCAGGTTCCCCAGCACCTGCCGCAGGCGCGGCTCGTCCCCCAGCACCTGGTACGCGACACCGCCCTCGACCGCCAGCTCGATCGTCCGGTCCGCCGCCACGATCCGCGTCTCCTGGACGGTGTCGGCGGCGACCGCGAGCAGGTCGACCGGCCGCAGCTCGACGGGCCGCTGCCGGTCCAGCCGCGCGAGCAGCAGCAGGTCCTCGACCAGCAGGCCCATCCGCTGCGCGGTGTCCTCGATGCGGCCGATCAGCCGGTCCAGCTCCTCCGGCGTGCGGGCCGCGCCCTGCCGGTAGAACTCCGCGAACCCGCGGATGGCGGTCAGCGGCGTCCGCAGCTCGTGGCTGGCGTCGGCGACGAACCGCCGCATCCGCTCCTCCGAGCGCAGCGCCGTCTCCTCCGACCGCCGCGCCTGCACCTCCGACCGCGCCCGCGCCCCGAACGCCGACTCGATCTGCGCGAGCATGCTGTTGAGCGACCGCCCGAGCCGGCCGACCTCGGTGCGGGGATCGGCCTCGGGCACCCGCCGCGACAGGTCGCCCGTCGCGATCGCCCCGGCCGTCTCCTCGATCGCCGCCAGCGGCCGCAGGCTGGCCCGCACGACCCACACCCCGACCGCCGCCAGCACGGTGACCACCATCAGGCCCACGATCAGGTCGATCACGACGAGCCGGTTCACCGTGCGGCTGACCTCGTCCAGGCTGAGCCCGAGCACCAGGATCCCGCCGCCCGGCAGCGGCTCGGCGAAGATCCGCCACGGCGCCCCGGAACCGCCCTGGCCGGGCACCGTGAACGGCTCGCCCATCCGCTCCTCCAGGTCGGCGGGGACCTTCGGGCTCCCCGCGTCGCCGAACGCCGGGATGCTCTGCCGCCGGCGGCCCTGCTCGTCCTGGATGAGCACGTACATCTCGCTCGGCAGCCGCACCTGGATGTCGCCGCGCCGCATCTGCGGGACGACCTGCGTCACCACCCGGTCGATGGTGCCCTGCAGCTGGTCGTCCGACCGTCCCACCAGGTACTGGCTCAGCACCGACACCCCGGCGAAGCTCATCACGGTCATGCCCAGCGCGACCAGCACCAGCATGCCCGCGATCAGCTTGATCCGGAGCGGGGTGCGCCCTGACAGCGAGCGCAGCGCCTGGACGGCCATCAGCCCGGATCCGGCGGCAGCCGCAGGACGTACCCGACGCCGCGCAGCGTGTGGATCAGCCGCGGCTCGGTGTTGTCGACCTTGCGGCGCAGCGCCGACACGTACGACTCGACGATCCCGACGTCGCCGCCGAAGTCGTAGTTCCACACGTGGTCGAGGATCTGCGGTTTGGACAGCACCCGGCCCGCGTTCGCCATCAGATACCTGAGCAGCTTGAACTCGGTCGGCGACAGCTGGATCGGCTTCCCGCCGCGCCACACCTCGTGGCTGTCCTCGTCCAGCTCGATGTCGGCGAACACCATCCGCGGCGTCGGCTCCTGCGCCCCGCCCCGGAACCGCCGCAGCACGGCGCGGATCCGCGCGATCACCTCCTCCAGGCTGAACGGCTTGGTGACGTAGTCGTCGCCGCCGATCGTCAGGCCCTTGATCCGGTCCTGGACGGCGTCCCGCGCGGTGAGGAACAGCACGGGCGTGTGGTCGCCGCCGGACCGCAGCCGCCGCGCCACGTCGAACCCGTCGATGTCGGGCAGCATCACGTCCAGCACGATCAGGTCGGGCCGGCGCCGCCGGGCGGCCTGCACCGCGTCCGCCCCGTTCGTCGCCGTGATCACCTCGAAGCCGGTGAAGCGCAGGCTCCCGGCGAGCAGTTCCAGGATGTTCGGCTCGTCCTCGACGACGAGCAGCAGCCCCTCGGACGCCTTCGCGGCCCGTTCCCGTTCACCCAAGGTCAGTTCCCCTCCCATCCTGACCAGGCTTCCACCGGTTCCTGAAAGCCCGCTGAACCTTCCCTGAGCCTCGCCTGCCGAACCGCGGAAACGGGAACGGCCCGCCCTCTCGAGGAGGACGGGCCGTTCGTGCCGAACGAGCTTCCCCACTCGCCGACGTGATCAGATTACATCCGCGACCGGCCGTACGTCCGGAGGTCGGCGTGGCCGTTTTCGCCCACCCGCCGCCACCTGCGCCTTCCCGCGAAAGACGGTGAATTCAGCGCGCGTCGGGGCGGGGGACGCTCAGCGCGCTCCCGGCCGGCAGGTCGAACCAGAACCGGTCGGGGGCCGTGACCAGCCGCAGCGTGACGTGGCCGCAGTGCGCGCAGCGCAGGACCTGGCCGGGAGCGTGCGCGTACAGCAGGGCGTCGGCGAGCAGGCCCTCGCGGCGGCACGTCCCGCACCGGCCGGTGGCCATCGTCATGTCGGGGACGAACAGCCCGGACAGCGGCCCGGCGAGGGCGTTGCCGTCCAGATGGCGGCCGTCGAGCCGCGGCGGGCCGCCGGTTCCCGGCGCCGTGGGCTCCGCGCGATCGGGCATGGTCAACCTCCTGTGGGACCGAAGCGTTCGGTACGGATCCGCGCCGGGTCGTGGCCGAGCCCGGTGAGCATGCCGGCCACCGCCTCGACGAAGCCCGTCGGGCCGCAGACGTAGCAGGCCGGCTCCGCGCCGGCGGGGAGGCCGTACCGGGCGATGTCCTCCGGTGCGAGCCGTTCCGCGGGACGGCCGGAGCCGGGCGGGGTCCGCCGCGTGTAGGCCAGCAGGACGCCGGCGTCCGTTCCGGAGCCGGCCGGCCCGGCGGGTCCGGCGAGTCCGGCGAGTTCGGCCAGCTCGTCGCCGTAGCAGAGCACGTCCGGCGAGCGAAGCGAGTAGATCATCCGCAGCGGCGCGGCGCCGCCGTCCCGCCAGGCGCGGGCGATCGCCATCACCGGGACGATCCCGGCGCCGCCGGCGATCAGCAGCACCGGCGCGGCCGTCCCCGGCCGCCACACGAACCAGCCGCCGACCGGCCCGAGCACCTCGCCGTCCGGGACGCGCTGGACGGTCAGCTCGACCCGCTCCCGGCCGGCGCCGGACCCGGCGGGCGCGGCCAGCGAGTAGCTGCGG
Source organism: Actinomadura sp. 21ATH (assembly GCF_041951345.1). Lineage (NCBI taxonomy): Bacteria > Bacillati > Actinomycetota > Actinomycetes > Streptosporangiales > Thermomonosporaceae > Actinomadura > Actinomadura sp. 21ATH. The sequence goes on from NZ_JBGNUR010000009.1 coordinate 255,766, forward strand.
GTGGCCTGGTAGCCGTCGTCGGCGGTGAGCCGCACGTCGACGTGCTGGCCCGGCAGGTGCCCGGGCCAGCCGGGCACGCGCAGCACCAGCGTCCGCGTCACGGGGTTCTCCCGCCGGTCGCCGACCACCTCGGCGACGCGCCAGGCGGGCGCCGCCCGCCGCTCCCGCGTCCCGGCCCCGGTTCCCGCAGAGGTCTCCACGGGCTCAGGACCAGGAGTAGCGCTGCTCGCGCCACGGGTCGCCGTAGTCGTGGTATCCGGCGGTCTCCCAGAAGCCCGGCTCGTCCTGGAGGGTCAGCCGTATGCCCCGCACCCACTTGGCCGACTTCCAGAAGTACAGGTGCGGGACGACCAGCCGCGCCGGGCCGCCGTGCTCGGGCGCGAGCGGCTCGTCCTCGAAGGAGTGCGCGATCCACGCCTTGCCGTCGGTGAGGTCCTCCAGCGGCAGGTTGGTGGTGTAGCCGCCGTGGCAGTACGCGACCGCGTAGTCGGCGGCCGTCTCGACGTCCTCCAGGAGGGTGTCGAGGGACACGCCCGTCCAGGTGGTGCCGAACTTCGACCAGCGGGTCACGCAGTGGATGTCGACGGTGGGGTGCTCCTGCGGCAGGTTCATGAACTCCTGCCACGTCCAGGTGAGCTCGTCGCCGGTCTCGTTCTGGACGGTGAACGTCCACTCGTCCGTGCCGACGTCGGGCGTCGGGCCGGCCGAGAGGACCGGGAAGTCGTGGGTGAGGTACTGGCCGGGCGGCAGCCGTCCCTCGTCCGCGTCCTCGGCCCGGCCTTCGCCGCGCCGGTGGAATCCGGGAGTGAGCCGTCCCATGTCGATCCCCGTCCGTCGAGTCACAGCTGCCCCGCACACCTGGACCTCACCGTACTCCGGCAGGGCGAAAACTCACCACTGTTACGGAAGCAACCAAGAACAGGTCAAGTGCGAAGTTCCCCCGATACTGGGACACACGTCCCGCCGCCCACCGGCGCCGCCTCCTCAAGGGCCCCGGAACCGTTCGCCGCCTCGCGGGCCACGGCGGCCGCGGCGAGAAGGGGGGCGGCATGGCCGTCGGCCGCGGCCGCGACGTGCAGGCGCGGATCCGCGGCGGCCTCCGCCAGCGCCGCGCGCAGGGCGCGGTGGCCCTCGCCCGTCCGGCCCCGGTCGATCCAGAACCAGGCCAGCGCGGCGGTCAGCCGGAGCGCTCGGCGGGTGTCGCCGCGCCGGACCGTGCTCTCCAGCGCGGCGCGGAGGTTGGCCGTCTCCTCGTCGAGGCGGGCGAGCCAGCGGAGCCGGGCATGCCCCTCCCGGTACTCCTCGGCGCATTCGGCGAGCCGGGTGTAGTAGTCGTCGTGCAGCTCCTGGACGCGGCCGTCCTCGCCCGCCTCGCGGAGCCGTTCGAGGCTGTACGCGGCGACCGACTCCAGCAGCCGGTAGCGGCCGCCGGCCCGGGTCACCAGCGAGCGGTCCACCAGCCGCGCGATCACGTCGGCGATCTCCGGCCGGGCCACCTCGCCGCCCGCGCAGGTCAGCTCGGCGGCGAGCAGCGTGCAGCCGCCCGCGTGCACGGCGAGGCGGCGCAGCACGGCGCGTTCCGGCTCGCTGAGCGGCTCCCAGCTCCAGTCCATCATCGCGCGCAGCGTCCGCTGGCGGGCCGGGGAGCCGCGGCGGCCCGAGTTCAGCACCGCGAACCGGTCGTCCAGGCGGTCGGCCAGCTCCCGGACGCCCAGCGCGCGGACGCGGGCGGCGGCGAGTTCGAGCGCGAGCGGGATGCCGTCCAGGCGCCGGCAGACGGCGGCGACAGCGGCCGCGTCCGCATCGGCGTCGGCCGTGAAGCCGGGCGCGGCCGCGGCGGCGCGGGCGGCGAACAGCCGTTCGGCGTCCGCCTGCTCCAGCGGCGGAACGACATGGAGCAGCTCGCCGGAGATGCCGAGCGGCTCCTGGCCGGTCGCGAGGACGCGCGCGCCCGCCGCGAGCAGCCGGTCGGCCGTCTTCGCCACCGCGTCCACCGCGTGCTCGCAGTTGTCGAGGACGAGCAGCGCGCCTCCGCCCGGCTCCGGGCCGGCGACCGCGGTGACCGCCTCCGCGATCGCGTCCGGATCCGCCGGGAGCCCGGCCAGCTCGACCAGGAACACGCCGTCCGGGTACGACCCCGCCGACCGCGCCGCGGCCTCCAGCGCCAGCCGCGTCTTCCCCACGCCGCCCGGCCCCGTCAGCGTCACCAGCCGGGACCGGGCGAGATGCCCGCGGACCGCGTCGACCTCGGCGGCCCGGCCGATCAGCTCGGTCAGCGGAACGGGCAGGTTCGCCCGCGGAACGGCGCGGGCCGGCGCCCGGAGGGACGGGTCCTGCTCCAGGATCGCCTGGTGCAGGGCGGCCAGCTCCGGGCTCGGGTCCAGGCCCAGCTCGTCGCGCAGCCGGTCGCGCAGCCGCCGGTACCCCTCCAGCGCCTCGTGCTGCCGCCCGGACCGGTAGAGCGCGCGGATCAGGTTCGCCTGGAGCCGCTCGCGCAGCGGGTGCCGTACGGCCAGATCGCCCAGCTCGGCCACCAGCGCGTGGTGCTCGCCCAGCGCGAGCCGCGCCTCGGCCAGGTCGTCGAGCGCGGTCAGCCGCTCCTCCTCCAGCCGGGCGGCGGCGGCCCGGGCGAACTCCTCGTCCGCGAAGTCGGCCAGCGCGGGCCCGCGCCACAGCGCGAGCGCCCCGGTCAGCAGCTCCGCCCGCGCGGCCGGATCGGCGGTCGCGCGGGCCCGGGCGACGCGCTCCCTGAACCGGTCCGCGTCGAGATCGGCCCGCACCCGGTACCCCGCCCGGCCCGACTCCACCAGCTCCCGGCCGCCCGGCTCGGCGTCCTCCAGCGCCCGCCGCAGCTGGGACACCTTGACGCGCAGGGCCCCGGCCGGATCGCCGGGCCGCTCCGGCCCCCACAGATCGTCGATCAGCCGTCCGGACGACACCGGCGCCCCGCCGTGCACGAGCAGGTCCGCGAGCAGCGCGCGCACCTTCAACTCCGGGATCCGGACCGGCCGGCCACCGTCCGTCGCGACCTCCAGCGGACCGAGCACCCCAAAGCGCATGCGACCACGGTAACCGGGCCATAAGCGGATCCGAACGCCGCCATAACGCCCGCCTCCGAGGGTGGGGATCATCGCTCCCCTGGAGAAAGGCGTACTCCCATGTCAGTGACCGTCGCGCCCACCGCAGAGGCGCGGGCCGGGACGCGCGAATGGGCGGGACTGGCCGTGCTCGCCCTGCCCATGCTGCTGCTGGCCATCGACAACAGCGTGCTCTACCTCGCCCTCCCGCACCTGGCCGCCGACCTGCGGCCGGGCCCCACCCAGATGTTGTGGATCATGGACGTGTACGGGTTCATGATGGCCGGGTTCCTCATCACGATGGGCAACCTCGGCGACCGGATCGGCCGCCGCCGGCTGCTGCTCATCGGGGCCGCCGCGTTCGGCGCCGCGTCCGTGCTGGCCGCGTACGCCTCGTCCGCCGCGCTGCTGCTCGCCGCGCGCGTGCTGCTGGGCATCTCCGGGTCCGTCCTGGCGCCCTCGGCGCTGGCCCTGATCGGCACCATGTTCCGGGACGTCCGGCAGCGCGCGCTGGCCATCGGCATCTTCACCGCCTGCTTCATGGGCGGCGCCGCGCTCGGCCCGGTCGTCGGCGGCGTGATGCTCGAATCGTTCTGGTGGGGGTCGGTCTTCCTGCTCGGCGTGCCGATCATGCTGCTGCTGGTGGCGACCGCGCCGATCCTGCTGCCCGAGAACCGCGCCGAGACGGCCGGCCGGCTGGACCTGCCCAGCGTGCTGCTCTCCCTCGCGACGATCCTGCCGGTCATCTTCGGGCTGAAGGAGCTGGCCAAGGACCCCGGCCGGGCGCTGCCGTACCTGGCGGTCGCCGCGGGCGTGGCCGCCGGGACCGTCTTCGTGCGCCGCCAGCGCGTGCTGGCCGACCCGTTCCTGGACCTGTCCCTCTTCCGGAACCGGTCGTTCACCGCGGCCCTGGGGCTCGTGCTGTTCGCCATGATGATCCAGGGCGGCATCTACCTCTTCGCCAGCCAGTACCTGCAGATGGTGCGGGGCCTGTCGCCGCTGGCCGCCGGGTTCTGGCTGGTGATCCCGGCGGTGGCGCTGGGGATCAGCTCGGTCGCCGCCCCGGTCCTCGCCCGCCGGATCCGGCCGGCCGCCATCGTGGCGACCGGCCTGGTCATCGCCGCCCCCGGCTTCCTGATCATGCTCGCGGCGGACGGGATCGGCCCCCTGGTCACCGGCCTGTCCATCGGCTTCCTCGGTACCGCCCCCATCGGCTCGCTCGGCCTGGGCCTGATCGTCGGCTCCGTCCCGCCGGAACGGACCGGCGCGGCGTCGGCGATGGCCGAGTCGTTCGGCGAGCTCGGCATCGCGCTCGGCATCGCCGTCCTGGGCAGCCTCGGCACCGCCGTCTACCGCGCCGCGCTGACCGCTCCCGAGGACGCCCCGCCCGGCGCGGCCGAATCCTTCGACCGCGCCGTCGCCTCCGCCGGGGACCTGCCCCCCGACCTGGCCGCCCGGCTGCTGGACGAGGCGCGCGACGCGTTCATGAGCAGCCTCGCCGCGGCCGCCGGCATGAGCGCCCTCATGGCCCTGGCCCTGGCCGCCGTCACCGCCGTCGTCCTCCGCCACCTGCGTCCCATCGGCCAGGACTGACCGGGCGGGCGCGGGACGTCGACTCGTGGCGTGTCGGCCTTTCGGCGTGGCCGCCGGAGGCGGACACGCCACGAGTCAACGCGGCGGCGGGCGAGGGCGGCTCAGCTCGGGGCGTCTAGGTGGTCGAGCACTCGGCGGGCCCGCTCGCGCAGATGGAGGTCGGCGGCGACGATGTCCGGGGCCGCCGCCTCCGCCACCACCTTCCGGCCGTACGCGATCTCCTTCAGCCGGGCCCGGGCCGCCTCCGGCACGGGGCCGGACGGCGGGCGCTCGGCCAGGGCCCGTACCGCGAGCGCCGGCGATCCGTGCAGCGCGTCCAGGACCTCGGGCAGCGGCTCCCCGGTGAGCCGGTAGGCGACGCAGGCGGCCGGCGGCTCGGCCGGCAGCAGCGGGAGCGCGGGCCGTGCCGCCTCCCCCAGGTCGAGCAGCCGCCGCGCCGCCTCCTCGGGCAGCGAGTGCCTGATGGCGGCTTCGAGGATTTCCAGCGCCTCGCCGGCCTCGCCGGAGATCGCCCAGTACGCCCAGGCGCTCTCGGCCCGGACGAGCCGCGGCCGGCCCGGCGCCATCCCCGCCCGGAGAGCGGGAAGCGCGGGCGCCGCCGCGGGCCCGATCGCCCCCAGGACGGCGGCTGCCTCCGGCACGGTCTCGACCAGCCCGGCCAGCTCCGGCACGAGCGGCGCCGCCCTCGGGCCCCAGGCGCGCAGCCCGGCGAGCACGTCCTCGCCGAGCCTCGAACGCAGCAGCGGGACCACCGCCCCGGCGTGATCGGCCAGCCCCGCGACCGCGTGCTCGACGTCGTACGGGAGATCCCGGGACAGCGCGGGCACGGCGCGCGCGTCGCCCGCCCGCGCCAGCGCGTCCAGGGCACCGCCCGCGAGCCGCGGATCCGGGTCGTCCAGCAGCGGCGCGAGCAGCTCGGCCACCGGCGCCAGGAACGGCCCCATCGTCGCCAGCTCCCGCACCGCGGCGACCCGCAGCTCGGCGTCCGGAGCGGCGAGCTGCTCGGCCATCGGCGGCAGCAGCCGCGGCCGGACGTGCCGCCACCCCCGCATCAGCTCGCCCGCCGCCTGCACGTACTCCACGGCGTCGTCCGAGATGCGCATCATGACGCCGGCCATGTAGACATGCGCGGCCAGGCTCTCGTTCCACCCGGCGGTCAACAGCTCGGCCCGGCCCTCGTGCGCCCACGGCAGCCCGTCGAGCGCCGACTCCTCGGCCTTCACCTGCTCGTTCAGCAGGTTGAAGTGGAAGCCCGACACCTCCTCCACATCGCACTCGATCAGCGCGACCACCGCGGCCGCCCGCACCTCACCGACCGGCGAGCCCGCGAGCACCTCCCCGAGCCACCCGTACGGCGGCGCCTCCGCGGCCGCGCCCAGCCGTCCCACGGCCAGGACCAGGCTCGCCGCGGCGCCCGGATCGCTCTCCGCCGCGAACCGCTCCCGCAGCGGCGGAACCAGCTCGGGCCCGCCCACGGCCAGCAGGTACGGGACCACACGCCGCACCGCGGGATCCGGATCCGCCAGCAGCGGGACGAGCTTCGGCGCCTCCGCCCGCACCGCCTCCGGCCGCTCCCGTGCCAGCCTCGCCAGCCGCTCCGCCGCCCGCGCCCGCTCCGGACCGTCCGCGCCGACAAGGGTCTCGACCAGCACCCGTACGACCTCCCCTTCAGGAGGCGCGACGCGCCGCCCCGGTCGCGCGCCCAGCCTCGCCAGCACGGCGTCCATCGCGTCCCGGCTCCGCGCCTGGACCTCCACGGGCCAGTCGACGTACCCGGACCGGTTGTGCCAGACGATCGCGTCCGGCGCCCCGTGGGCGACGGCGTCCGCCTCGAACTCCCACCACGGCGGCAGCCCCATCTCGGGCAGCTCCGCCAGCCGCTCCTCGAACGGCCCGTCGAAGTCGTCCGCGCCCAGCTGCGCGGACCAGCCGAGGGACGCGGGCAGCCGGTGCACCGCCAGCTGGAGGAAGAACTCCGAGATCGAACGGCTCTGCACCCGCCAGCCGCCCTCGGTGCTCACCAGCACCCGCGGATCCTCGGACCCCGCTTCCGCGGCCAGGTAGCCCCACTCGTTGCAGTACTGGTTCTCGGCCATGAAGACGCACACCCGGTGATCGCCGTCCGGCCCCGCCAACGGGACGCCCTCCGCCGGCCCGTCCCCGGACGGGTCCGGCCGCAGGGTCGGCGGCCACTCCGGGTTCGTCTCGTACAGCCGCGCGCTGTACGTGAACGAGTTGAACGGCAGGTCCCACCACTCGTCCAGCGCCGCCGGAACCGGCAGCGACAGGTCGACCCGGGCGAATCGGTCGTCCTCCTCACCGGTGTGCTCGGCCTTGAGCCGGCGCACGTACGCCTCGTGCTCGTCCTCGGCCCACCGCGGCCAGGGCGTGGCGCCCTCCGGCACGCGGTAGCCCCACTCCTCCTGGAACTCGCGCAGCAACTCCCACCGGGACGTACGCGCCCGCAGCCGGTCCGAAAAGCGCCCGTAATCGATCACCCGACGCAGGGTAGGGCCTCACAACCGCCAGGCGAGCCCCTTGGCCGATCCGGACGCGATACGGCCCGTCTCCGTCCCGTAGTGGATGACCTGGAACCGCACCCGCGAGCCCCGCGACACCGTGTCGGCCGAGACGACGTAGTGGACGAACGTCGCCCCGCCGCTGGCGACGTACTCGTCCATCGGGCCGACCTCCTCGTTCCCGCTCTCGTCGTCCCGCTCGACCACCCGCGCCTGCAGCTCGGTGCCCGGCGGCAGGCCCTCGATCGCCACGTTCGCGGTCAGCGCGTACCGGGCGGGCCCCTCGATGATGGACGGCCCGCCGCGGTCCCAGTGGTGGTGCTCGGAGTCGGCGTACTCCTTGCCCCAGTCCACCGTGACCCACACGTCCGGCGGGAACTCCTGCGCCTCGGCCATTCCGACGCTGACGTAGTCGGGCATGTCGTCGTCCTCCTCGCTCGGCGCCTTGCCGAAGGTTCCGTTCTTGACGAGCCGGTAGAGCCGATCCCCCGGGCAACTCGTGGAAATGAAGTCACGGTGCCCGCGCACGGACCCGGCGACGCCCTTCCCCATGAGCCAGGCCCGCAGTTCCCGTACGGCCTGGATCTGCGCATCGGTGGGCGACTCGTCGGGCCCGCTCATCAACGTGCACGAATACCACGTCGAATTACCGCCGGGCTGGGCCGCCTGCTGCCGGTTGAGCCCCCGCCCCTCCATCACGTATCCGTGCACACAAGCCGAAAACGAATAACCGATATCCGACCATCCGCGGGTGTTCATATGGAATTGTCGGGTGCTTTTCCAGTACGAGACGCACGCCGAGTGCGACTTGCCCGCGAGTCCCTGATTGGCGCCGTCATAGTGGATGACCAGCCCCGAACGCGGGTCGGCGTATCCGCCACCGGACGCTCCCCAGCCGAACGTGCCGCGGTCCTGGAACTTCATCTGACCTCCCGGGTGGTCGACGAACCGGCGACCAGCACGATCCCCCACAGCCGCGCCCGACACGCCGTGAACGTGAACACTCACCCGGAACCGCCACACCAAACCCGCCCTCGGGAAACGGCATTCCCACCTCAGAGAACAGAACGGTCAGCCGCCCGGCGGACAGCGAATGCCCCTCGGGGCGCCGATCGTCGCCGCTCCCCCGCGCGGGGGAGCGGCTCCCTCCGGCGGGCGAAGATCAAACCCCGCCGCGGTTGCGACCGTTGACGCGGATCGGGCGACCAGGCCCGTTCCGAGTCGAAGGGGACCGATGATCGCTCTGACCGAAGCCCCGGCCGGCCGGCTGCGCACGGCGTGGAGGGCCGCGCACGACCCGGCGGACGGGGTTCCCCGCTGGGCGTGGATCGCCGCCTGCGCCGTCCCGCTGACCGTGCTGCCGTCCGGCCTCTGGCGGCTCGCCGTCGCGTTCACCGCCGACGGGATGCCGTTCGGCGAACGGATCTACCTCGTGTTCCTGACGCTCCTGTCGGAGCTGGTGGCGTTCACCGCCATCGGCATGGTCGCCACCTGGGGCGAGCGGTTCCCCCGCTGGGTCCCGCGGTTGCGCGGCCGCCGGGTGCCGGTCCGCGCCGCCGTCGTCCCGGCCGCCCTCGGCGCCGCGGTCCTGACGGTCCTGTGGACGAGCGCGTTCGTCACCCACCACGCCGGAATCACCATCCGGGGCGAGCCGACCCCCGCGAACTTCCCCACCAACGCGGGCGGCTGGGAGGCGGCCGTCTTCTACCTCAGCTATCTCCCGCTCCTGCTGTGGGGTCCCCTCCTCGCCGCCGTCACCATCGCCTACCACCGCCGCCGCACCCGCTGACGCGCCCGTGACGGCGACGTTCACCGAACGCTTCGGACCCGCCGCTCCCGGCCGATGGTCGCCAGCAGGTTCGCGACCAGCGGGTCGTGCTCGCCCTCGCGCCAGGCGACGGCGACGCGGGTACGGGCGGTGCCGGGGTCGATGCCGCGGAAGGCGACTCCCCTGAGGCGGACGCGCCGGATGCTCGCCGGGGCCAGGGAGACGCCCAGACCGGCCTCCACCAGGGCGCACACGGTCTGCCACTCCACCGCGTGCTGGGCTGTCCGCGGTGTGAACCCCGCCTCGGCGCACAGGCCGGTGATCTGGTCGTACAGCCGGGGGCCGGCCTCACGCAGCAGCACGAAAGGCTCGCCGGCCAGCTGCGGGAGCCGCACGGCCCGTTGGGCACTCAGCGGATGGCCGGACGGCAGGACGGCCACGAACGGCTCGTTCAGCACCGTCCGGAACCCGAGTCCCGTCTCCTCGGGCGGTTCGCGCAGAAGGCCAACGTCGATGGTCCTGTCATGCAGCGCGGCGATCTGCGGCGCGGTGGTCATCTCGCGAATGTCCAGCCGCACGCCGGGGAACCGCTCCCGGAACGTGCCCAGCAGGCCAGGCAGAACAGTCAAAGCCAGCGAGGCGGCGAAACCGATCCGCAGGCGGCCGGTCCGGCCGCTGCCGGCGTCCCTCGCCGCGGCCAGCCCCTCCGCCAGTCCGGTGAGCGCCTGCCGGGCGGCGGGCAGCAGCCCGTGACCGGCCGGGGTGAGCGTGACGCGTCCGGGCGCGCGGTCGAACAGCGCATGGCCGACCTTGTCCTCCAGCCGCCGGATCTGCTGGCTCAGCGGCGGCTGGGCGATCCCGAGCCGCGCGGCCGCATGGCCGAAGTGGAGTTCCTCGGCGAGCACGACGAAGGCGTGCAACTGCGGAAGGGGAAGTTCGGGCCGCTCCATACGCCTAGAGATATCAGGTCATGCCTCACGCCGTATTAGACGTATCGCCGCTGGTCAATTAGCGTCCGGCACATGACAGAACGACGCGCGATCCTCAGCGGCTCGACCTTCGAGGAGCGGATCGGGTACGCCCGCGCCGTGGTGGACGGCGACTGGGTGCACGTGTCCGGAACGACCGGTTTCGACTACGCCACCATGACGATCTCCAACGACGTGGTGGAGCAGGCCGAGCAGTGCCTCCGCAACATCGAGTCCGCGCTCGCCGAGGCCGGTGCCTCCCTCTCCGACGTGGTCCGCGTCCGTTACCTGCTCCCCGACCGCGCCGACTTCGAGCCCTGCTGGCCGATCCTCCGCGCCCGCTTCGGCGACGTCCGCCCGGCCGCCACCATGCTCGTCTGCGACCTCGCCGACCCCCGAATGAAGATCGAGATAGAAACCTACGCCCGCCGCCCCGCCCCATAACGCCCCGCCGCACCCGGCACCGTCCCGTACGGCGACACGACCCCGCCTTCCCTGGGCGCAAAGCCAGACATGCGGGGCGACTTCACCCACCGGCACGCGCACGGAGAACGGCATCCTGACGCCGCACTGGCGCCTGCCTCGGGACCGGACTGCGTGATGGCCGCGCGCAGGGCCTCCCAGGGCACCTGATCGGAGAAGTCGGTGCGGACGAGCAGGGTGCTCCTGGACCGAGGGAGCGTCTTCATCTCGGGGCTCCTCTCAGCGTGCGGATCCGGCGGCCGGTTTCCGCGCTGGGGAGGCGGATCAGTTGAAGCGTTCGATGAAGGGGGTCTTCTTCGTCGGTTCGGTGGCGGTGCCGACGCTGATGATCTCGCCGGTGCCGGGGCGGGGGTCGGCGTCGGTGGCCTGGGCCTTGCCGGTACGGGCCGGGCCGTTCACGGTCGTCCAGGCGGAGCCGTCGTAGTGCATGTACTGGGTTTTGGGGCCGTTGGTGATCGGGAGCATGATGACGCCGCCCGCGCCGTCCGGGGAGAGGCCGATGCCGGCGGTGTTGAGGGGGGTGGTGATCTCGCGCCAGGAGGTGCCGTTCCAGTGGACGAGGGCGTTGGTGGTCTGGGCGTTCTGGCGGACGCGGAGGGCGTAGACGTCGGTGGGCGAGAGGGCGACGATGCGGTGCAGGGTGGCCTGGAAGCCGGGGGTGCCCATGGCGCCAGGGAGGTCGTGGCGGGTCCAGGCGGTGCCGTTCCAGTGCATGACCAGGCCGGTGACCGCGGTGCCGTTGGACGTGGTGCCGGCGAGCCAGACGTCGCCGGCGGAGCGGACGTCGACCGAGGTGATGGCCGAGCTGGGCGGAAGGGGAACGGTGGTGTCGACCCAGGCGGTGCCGTCCCAGCGCATGATGGCGCTGAGGCCGCCGCCCGCGGCGTCGACGCCGGCGACGGAGTACGCGGTGCCGTCGGGGGCGGCGGAGACCTGGGACGGGATGCCGACGAGGGGGTAGCCGACGTTGGTCCAGGTGGTGCCGTTCCAGTAGAGGCCGGCCATGCCGGTGAGGCTGTAGCCGATGACCCAGGCGCGGTTCGGGTCGCCGACGGCGATGTCGGTGGCGGTGAAGTTCGCGGGGCTGGCCTGCGCGGTCCAGCCGGACGGCGTCCAGCGCAGGAGGTGGGTCTTGGGGCCGAAGAAGGAGCCGGAGGTGCCGACGGCCCAGCCGGTGTCCTGGGCGGCGAAGTCGACGCGGTCCAGGCCGCCGTTGAAGGAGAGGGCGGGGCTGCCGACGTTCCCCCAGGACGCTGCGTGCGCGGGTGGTGCCAGGGCGAGGCCCGCGGCGAGGGTCGTGGCGGTCGCGAACGCGGCTGTCCTCTTCAAGGGCGCTCCCAAGATCACGAATGTGGCTTGAGAGTACGGGAGCGCTTACCGGGGCTTAAGAGGGCGGCCGGATGAGGACACGGAACGGGCCCGGGGAGGCGCCCCCGGGCCCGTACGCGGCGCCGCTACTCGCCCTTCCAGACCGGCTTGCGCTTCTCGGCGAAGGCGGCCGGGCCCTCCTGGGCGTCCTTGGAGACGAAGACCGGGTTGATGATCTCGCCCTGCTTCTGCCAGCGCTCGGCGTAGCTCCAGTCGGGCGCCTCGACGATGACCTTCTTGGTGGCCGCGAGCGCCAGCGGGGCGTTCTCGGCGACCTTGAGGGCCAGCTCCTTGGCCGCGGCGAGGGACCCGCCGGGCTCGGTGAGGCGGTTGACGAAGCCCAGCTCGGCCATCCGCTCGGCGGGGTACTTGTCGCCGGTGAGGGCCATCTCCATGGCGATGTGGAACGGGATCCGCTGCGGCAGCCGGAACAGGCCGCCGGCGCCGGCGACCAGGCCCCGCTTGGGCTCGGGCAGCCCGAACTGGGCCTCCCGGGACGCCACCACCATGTCGCAGCTGAGCGCGACCTCGCAGCCGCCCGCGAGGGCGTAGCCCTCGACGGCCGCGATCAGCGGCTTCTCGGCGGGACGCTCGGTGATGCCGGCGAACCCGCGGCCCGGCACGATCGGGTTGTCGCCGGTGAGGAAGCCCTTGAGGTCCATGCCCGCGCAGAACGTGCCGCCGGCGCCGGTCAGGATGCCGATCGACAGGTCCTTACGGGAGTCGAGCTCCTCGACCGCGGCCGCGATGCCCTGCGCCACGGCGCCGTTGACGGCGTTCCTGGCCTCGGGACGGTTGATCGTGATGACGAGGACGGCGCCATCTTCTTCGGTGAGAACAGCGTCGGACATTCAGCGCCTCACTTCGGCTGGAAACGGATGCCACCGTCGAAACGGATGGTCTCGCCGTTCATGTAGTCGTTCTCGATCAGGGACTTCACCAGGTGGGCGAACTCCGCGGCGGTGCCCATCCGCTTGGGGAACGGGACGGGGGCGGCCAGCTTGGCCTTGAACGCGTCGGCGGCCTCGCCCTCGCCGTAGATCGGGGTGTCGATGATGCCGGGGCAGATGGTGTTGACCCGGACGCCGATCGCGGCGAGGTCGCGGGCGGCGGGCAGCGTCATGCCGACGATGCCGCCCTTGGAGGCGGAGTAGGCGACCTGGCCGGTCTGGCCCTCGAGCGCGGCGACGGACGCGGTGTTGATGACCACGCCGCGCAGGCCGTCGGCGTCGGCGGGCTCGGTCTTGGAGATGGCCGAGGCGCCGATGCGCATGAGGTTGAAGGTGCCGATCAGGTTGACCTTGATCACGTTCTCGAACGCGGTGAGGTCGTGCGGGCTGCCGTCGCGGCCGACGGTGCGGGACGCCCAGCCGATGCCGGCGCTGTTGACGATGACGCGCAGCGGCGCGCCGGTGTCGACGGCCGCCTGGACGGCCGCCTGCACCTGGCCCTCGTCGGCGACGTTGGTCTGGACGAAGACGCCGCCGACCTCGTCGGCCAGGGCCTTGCCCTTGTCCTCGTTCAGGTCGGCGATCACTACCTTGGCGCCGTTGGCGGCCAGTGCGCGCACGGTGGCCTCGCCGAGGCCGCTCGCACCACCGGATACGACGGCGGAAACTCCGTTCAGGTCCATAAGCAGCACCTTACGTGAGGGACCGAATGTGGTTCGGGGCGATGTTACCCAGAGGTCACGATACGGGGCGCGTTTGCCCCCTCGCCTTCCGGGCATGCGCGTCCCCAGAACGCGCCGACCAGGGGGACGAGGATGACCGAACCACCTGCACAGAGCCAGCCCTACCCAGGCCGTACCGCCGATATGGCACCCGAGCCGCACGACGAGATGCGCGGCTACCAGGGCAGCGGCCTGCTCGCGGGCAAGCGCGCCCTGATCACCGGCGGGGACTCCGGGATCGGCCGCGCCGTGTCCGTGGCGTTCGCCAAGGAGGGCGCCGACGTCGCGCTCACCTACCTCAGCGAGGACGACGACGCGCGGCACACCGCCGGGCTCGTCGAGGCGGAGGGGCGCCGCTGCTTCACCTTCGGCGGCGACCTCGCCGAGGAACGGCACGCGCGCGAGGTCGTCCACCACGCCGCCCGCGACCTCGGCGGCCTGGACGTGCTGGTCCTGCACCACGGCACCCAGGAGCCGGTCAAGGACCTCCGCGAGATCGACGGGCACCAGCTGCGGCGGACGTTCGACGTGAACGTGCTGTCGCTGTTCTGGATCGTCCAGGAGGCGCTCGACCACCTCGGCGACGGCTCCGCCATCGTGATCACCGGCTCGATCAACGGGCTGCGCGGCAACAAGACGCTGATCGACTACTCGGCCAGCAAGGGCGCCGCGATGGTGCTCGCCCAGTCGCTGGCGCAGAACCTCATGGACGACGGCATCCGCGTCAACTGCGTGGCCCCCGGGCCGGTCTGGACGCCGCTGATCCCGGCCACGCTCGGCGAGGAGAAGGTCGAGGGCTTCGGGCAGCAGTCCCCGATGGGACGCGCCGGGCAGCCCGACGAGATCGCGCCGTCGTACGTCTTCTTCGCCTCCGGGCGGACGTCCTCGTACTACAGCGGCCAGACGCTCGTCCCCGCGGGCGGGGAGATCCACCCGGGCTGAGGCGGCCATGGAACTGCGGCGCAGCGACCCCGAGGAGCCGGGGATCACCCGGCGCCGGTGCGGGCGCGGCTTCCGCTACCTCGATCCCGGCGGCCGCGCGCCGGAGGCGGAGCAGCTGGCCCGGATCAAGGCGCTGGTGATCCCGCCCGCCTGGAAGGACGTGTGGATCTGCCCGGACGGCGACGGCCACATCCAGGCGATGGGCACCGACGCCGCGGGCCGCCGCCAGTACCTCTACCACGAGGAATGGCGCGAGCAGCGGGACCGCGAGAAGCACGAGCGCGTCCTGGAGCTGGCCGAGCGCCTGCCGGCTGTCCGGGAACGGCTGACCGCCGCCATGGCCGCCCGCGGCTTCACCCGCGAGCGCGTCCTGGCCGCCGCCGTACGGCTCATCGACCTCGGCTTCTTCCGGGTCGGCGGCGAGGAGTACGCCGCCGGGAACGGGACGTTCGGCCTGGCCACCGTGCTGCGCGAGCACGTCCGCTGCCGCCGCGACGAGGTGATCTTCGAGTATCCGGCCAAGGGCGCCAAGGAACGCCACCAGGCCGTCGCCGAGGAGGACGTCCGCCGCGTCGTCAACGGCCTCAAGCGCCGCCGCGACGACGGGCCCGAGCTGCTGGCGTACCGCACCCCGAACGGCTGGCACGACGTGCTCACGTCCGACATCAACGACTACATCCGCGAGGTGACCGGCGGCGACTTCACCGCCAAGGACTTCCGGACCTGGCACGCCACCGTGCTGGCCGCCGTCGGCCTCGCCGTCTCGGAGCCGCGCGCCGGAGACGGCGAACGGCACCGCGCCAAGGCCGTCACCCGCGTCGTCCAGGAGGTCGCCGGCTACCTCGGCAACACCCCGGCCGTCGCGCGCGCCTCGTACATCGACCCGCGCATCATCGACCTGTACGAGCGCGGCGAGACGATCGCGCCCGCCCTCACCGAGCTGGGCGTCGACGCCGGAACGGGCGAGCTGGCCACCCAGGGGCCGGTGGAACGGGCCGTGCTGGAGCTCCTCCGAAGGCACGGCTGAACGGCCACGGGATCGCGCCCCTCCTGACAACCGCGATCCCGTGGCCGATCACCCTCGGCGCGCCCCCTAGCGCGCCGCTCCCGAGGCCAGCGCGGACGGCCGGACCTCGTCGAAGCCGTCGATGCAGTACATCGCGTACGCCTGGTGGATCACCGGCAGCGCCACGTTCCGGACCCGCACCCCGCCCGGTGTCTCGCCCTTCTCCGTCCCCTTGTGGGCGTGGCCGTGGATCGCGAGCGTGGCGCCCGCCGCGTCGATCGCCTCGGCCATCAGGTAGCTGCCGAGGAACGGGTAGATCTCCGGCGGCTCCCCCGCCAGCGTGTCCTCGACCGGCGAGTAGTGCGTCAGCGCGACCCGCACGTCCGCGTCCAGCTCCAGCAGCGCGCACCCGAGCCGTCCCGCGAACTCCTTCGTGTGCCCGACGAACGCCTTCATCTCCGGCTCGCCGAAATCGCTCGCGCACCTGCCCTGGAACCCGCCGCCGAACCCCTTGCCGCCCGCCACCCCGAGCCGGACGCCCTGGCAGTCGACCACGGTCCCGTCGCCCTCCAGCACCGTGATCCCGGCGTCCCGGAGAACGGCGGTGATCTCGTCCTGGGCGTCGGAGTGGTAGTCGTGGTTCCCCAGCACGGTGATCACCGGGACGCCGAGGTCGCGCAGCTCGCCGGCCGCGACCCGGCCCTCCTCCACCGTCCCGTGCCGGGTCAGATCGCCCGCCACCAGGAACACGTCGGCGTTCCCGGCCAGCCCGCCGAGCCGTTCCCGGTACGCGCCGGCCACCTCCGGCCCCACATGCAGATCGCCCACCGCGGCCACCCGGATCATGACAGCGTCTCCTCCCCGTCCGGCTCCCGCACCGAAACCACCGACACCTCGTTGCGGATCCGCCGCCCCTCCGCCGCGCCGTGCGCGGCGGACTCGATCTCGCGGCGCTGCTCCTCCGTCATGACCTGGCCGCGCAGGTACACCACGTCCCCGCGGACGTCCACGTGGACGCCCAGCTCGTGCACCCGCTCGGCGAGCTTCTCCTGGATGTGCGCGGCCACGTACTCGGCCTGGCCGCCGCGGCCGGAATCGTCGTTCACAGGAAATCCCCCTCGATCACTCCGAGCCTGGCCAGCAGGACGAGGAACGCGTACGCGTACGGGGAGTCCGCCGTCTCCGCGGCGACGTGCGGCCAGTCGACCTGCTCCCGCAGCGCGCGGCAGACGTGCAGGAAACCACCGAAGTCACAAGAAGTCTCGCTGAACGCGAGAATCCGCATGATCACCAGGTCGGTGGCCGGCAGCACCGGCATCAGCACGGCCGCCACCGACAGCTTCTCCGCGCGGCCCAGCAGCGCGCCGTCCACCGGCCGCCCCGAGGGCGCGTAGATCAGATCGATCAGCTGGTCGCCGTCGTACGCCTTCGCGAGCCAGTTCTCGGGCGCCTCGTACCGGCGCATCCCCGCCTCGCCCAGCGCCGCCAGCGCCGCCTCCACATCGCGCTCGCGCAGCACGAAGTCCACGTCATGCGTCGAGACCGCGGCGCCGTGCACGTACGCGGCGAACCCGCCCGCCAGCGCGAACTCCACACCCGCCTGCTCCATCACGGCGGCCGCCCGCTTCAGGGTCGTCAGCAGCCCGTCCTCGACCGACCCCGTTCCCGCGCCGGCTCCGGATCCGGACCCGGCGCCCGAACCCGCGGGCGGATCGAACGCTCTGGCCCCAGCGTGCACTTCCTTCACACGTTCCCCTGGATTGTTGGCGTCGCGGTGCCGGTACCCCAGGATTCACGCTCTAGTCATTGCCGGGAAGCGGGTTCTCATGCCGCCCCGCCGCCGGGCACGGGGCATGCGCGAGGCCCGGCCACGGCGCTCGCCGCCGTGACCGGGCCTCCAGGTGCGCCGGCTAGCAGTCGATCAGGTCGGGGGACTGGTTCAGGAGCTGCGCGCGGGGCGAGACGAACCTGGCGTGGCGGTCGGCGGTGCCGGCGGCGCCGGGTGCGAACGCCGCGACGCGGTGACAGTTCTGGAACGCCAGGCGCACACCGAAGTGGCGTTCCAGGGCACCCCGCATCGCGTCGCTCGCCAGGGCGCGCAGGAGCTCGCCGCGGGCCTTCTCGTCCGGTGGCGGCACCTGGTTGTCGGCGAAGCCGTCGTCGGACGCGCGCATGCGGCCGACCACGTCGCCGATGACCTGCCAGGCGTACGGCAGCGAGTCGCGTACGCAGGCGACGAACGCGGCGTCGTCCACCTCGCCCTGGCGGGCCTGCTCCAGCAGCCGGTCGTCGACAGTCAAGGACATGGCCGTTCTCCCCTCTCACCGTTCGGCCCGGGTGGTCCGGGCCGGGGACCAGGCTTGCATGAAAACGATATTCATTCCAGCGTGCCGAGGTGGGAGTTTCCTCTCTTAACGGACAGGTGGCCCGGCATGGGCGAGCGAGCGGCGCGGGGCGCACCAAGGGACGAGCGCCACCCCATTGGCCCTCCGCGGCGAGGGTTTCGCGGATGAGAAACGAATTCCACGACCGTGTGGCGTTGATCACAGGACGGTAAATGATCAAATGGCGATCGGCGCTTGATCATCGACGCGCGGGGCGGAAAAGGCGAGGCTCAGGAACGGCGTAAGGGGCCCGTAAATGCACCGGGTTCCCAATAGTGACTCACATCACTTCCGCCGCCGGGATTCCCGAGAAAACGCAGCTCGCGGGCTCTTGCGGGCAGCGTTCCAGACAGCCGTCCAGGGCCATTCGATCTACCTGGGATTTGCCTGCGGCCGAGATCCGTGGCTACGTTCTCACCGTTCCGTGCGGCACAGGCGCCGCCCAGACAACAGAACACTCACGCCGACGTGCGGAGCGGCCCCCTGACGTTCCGCCGCCCGAAGAACCCGCGCGATCGGCCGCCGCGTCCGTGCAGACACGAAGCACGGAGCCGGAGAGCGCCGGCGGCACACCGATGACGACCCCCATCCCGGGGCATCGCCGTGCCGGTACGCGCCGCAGCCCCACACACCCGAGCGGAGTCCCGCACGCGGTGCGGGCTGCCCGGTAGGCACCCAACCGCGAGGTCAGGAGCCATCCTGAGTACGTCCCGTAACCCCCGGAAGACCGTCCCCCTGAAGCCGTTCACCGGCGGCGTCGTGCTCAGCGCCACGGCCGCGCTCGGAGCCTCGCTCCTGGCGGCCGGACCGGTGCACGCGGCCACCGCGCCGCAGGCGGCCGCCGTTCCCCAGCAGGCGACGCTGGTGAGCGCGAAGGCGAAGGTCACCGCGGCGCAGAAGTCCAAGCAGAAGAAGCGCGCGGCCAAGGCCGTGTCGTACGCCTACAAGCAGATCGGCGACCCGTACCGCTACGGCGGCACCGGGCCCGGCTCGTGGGACTGCTCGGGACTGGCGGGCGGGTCGTGGCGCAAGGCGGGCGTGAAGCTCCCGCGCACGACCACGCAGATCTACAAGAAGCTCAAGAAGCACAAGGTGTCCTGGAAGGGCGCCGTCAAGGGCGACCTGCTGTTCTTCTACTCCGGCAAGAGCCACATGGGGATCTACGTCGGCAACGGCTACATGATCCACGCGCCGAGCTCCGGCAAGAAGGTCAAGAAGATCAAGCTGACCAAGTACTACAAGCGGAACTTCAGCGGGGCCGTGCGCCCCGGCTACTGAGCCGCCGCCCGACCGCGGGCCCGCTCCTCCCCCCGGGGAGCGGGCCCGCGCCCGTGCGGTCGGCACTCGGCGGTCAGCGGTCGAGGGCGGGGTAGTCGGTGTAACCGCGGTGGTCGCCGCCGTAGAACGTGCTCGCGTCCGCCTCGTTGTACGGGCCGCCCGCCCTGATCCGCGCCGGCAGGTCGGGGTTGGCCAGCCACATCTCGGCGAACGCCACCGCGTCCGCGACCCCCTCGCGCAGCGCCTCGGCGCCGTACTCGGGACGGGACGGGAACGCGTCCGGCGCCGGGTGCGGGTTCAGGACCAGCGCCGCCGGCCACTCGGCCCGCAGCCGCCGCGTCAGCTCCCGGTCGCCCAGCTCCATGACGTGCAGGTACGCGAGCTCCAGGGGTGCGAGGGCCCGGACCAGCGCCGGGTAGAGGTCGGCGGTGTCGCTCTCGGAGACGCCGTTCGCGGTGGTCCCAGGCGAGATCCGGAAGCCGACGCGTTCGGGGCCGACGGCCTCGCCGACCGCGCGGGCCACCTCGACCGCGAACCGGATCCGGTTGGGGATCGAGCCGCCGTACTCGTCGGTGCGCGTGTTGCTGCCGTCCGCCAGGAACTGGGTGACCAGGTAGCCGTTCGCGCCGTGGATCTCCACGCCGTCGAAGCCCGCGTCGATCGCGTTGCGGGCGGCGTCCGCGAAGTCCTGGACCGCCTCCGCGATGTCGTCCCGGGTCATCTCCCGCGGCACCGGGTGGTCGAGCATCCCGTCCGGGCTGAACATCTGCTCACCGCTCGGGATCGCGGACGGCCCCACGGGCAGCCCGCCGTCCGAATAGAGGGACGGGTGCCCGACGCGTCCCGCGTGCATCAGCTGCGCGAAGATCCGGCCGCCCGCCGCGTGCACCGCGCCGGTCACCTCCCGCCACGCCGCCACCTGCTCGGCCGTGTGCAGGCCGGGCGTCCACATGTAGCCCTGGCCCCGCTCGCTCGGCTGCGTGCCCTCGGTGATGATCAGCCCGGCGGCGGCGCGCTGCACGTAGTACTCCGCGGTCAGCGCGGTCACCTGGCCCGCCTCGTACGCGCGGCTGCGGGTCATCGGAGCCATCAGCAGCCGGTTCGGCAGCTCCAGCTTGCCCACGGTCACCGGCTCGAACAGCTCGTCCATCGCGTTCTCCCAAGATGTCGTCATCGCGTTCCTGCTGCTGACGACGTTAGGAGCGTGCGGGTACGGGGCGAATCCGTAAGGTTTCGGTACCGGGCACCGTAGTTTTGAGGGGTGCTCTACGGGCGGGAAGAGGAACAGGCGCGGATCGCGCGGCTGATCGCGGACGCGCGCGACCACCGGCGCAGCCATGCCGCGGTGATCCGCGGCGAGACCGGCATCGGGAAGTCCACGCTGCTGGAGTGGGCCGCCGGGCAGGCCGCCGCCGCGGGCGACGGCCGGCTGCTGCGGGCCACCGGCTTCGAGGCCGAGGCGACGATCGCGTTCGCGGGCCTCAACCAGCTGCTGTGGCCCGTACGGGACCGGCTGGACGCCCTGCCCGGGCCGCAGGCCGCCGTGCTGCGCGGCGCGCTCGGCCTCGACGTCCCGGCGGCCGGCGGCGCCGACCGCTTCCTCGCCGGGCTCGCCGTGCTGACCCTGCTCGCCGACCTCGCCGAGGACGGCCCGCTGCTCTGCCTCGTCGACGACGCGCAGTGGCTCGACACCGCGACCGCCGAGGCGCTGCTGTTCGCGGCGCGGCGGCTGGCGGCCGAGGGCGTGGTGATGCTGTTCGCCGCCCGGGACGAGGGCTTCGACGGCGGCGGCCTGGAGGAGCTGCGGCCGCGCCGGCTCGGCCACCGGGACGCCGTGCGGCTGCTGCGCGACCACGACGGCGTCCCGGCCCTGCTGCGCGAGCAGATCGTCAAGGAGTCGGCGGGCAACCCGCTGGCGCTGATCGAGCTGGGGGCCGCCTGGAACGGGCACGGCCCCGCGACCGCGCCGCTGCCGCTCGCCGACCGGGTCACCGCCGCGTTCCGCGAGCAGATCGAGCGGCTCCCGGAACGGACCCGGCTGGTGATGCTGATCGCCGCCGCCGAGGGGCGCGGCCACCTGCCCAGCACGCTCGGCGCCGCCCGCGCGCTCGGCGCCGACCTCGCCGACCTGGAGCCCGCGGAACGGGCCGGGCTGATGGAGGTGGCGCCGCCCGCGTACCGGTTCCGGCACCCGCTGATCAGCGCCGCCGTCTACCAGGGCGCCACCGCCGCCCGGCGCCTGGAGGTGCACCGGGCGCTGGCGGACACCTCCACCGACCTCGACTGCACCGTGCGGCACCGCGCGTCCGCGGCGGTCGCGCCCGACGAGAGCGTCGCGGCCGACCTGGAGGCGTCGGCGGAACGGGCGCGCGACCGTACCGGGTACTGCATCGCCGCGCGGCTCTACCAGCAGGCCGCCGAGCTGACCCCCGAGCGCGTCGACCGGGCCCGCCGGCTGGCCACCGCGGCGGCCGCGATGCTCCAGGCGGGCGAGACCCGCGGCGCCGAGGACCTCGCCGCGGCCGCCGAGCGGATCACCGACGACCCGGCCGGGCACGCCGTGCTGGCGCGGCTGCGGGCGACCGTCGAGTTCGAGCGCGGCGACCCGCGCGCCGCCGCGCGGATGCTCGCCGACCAGGCCGAACGCATGGACGGCGCGGACCGGGAGGCGCTGCTGCGGACCGCCGCGGCCTACGCCTGGATGGCCGGCGAGTCGCCCGTGCTGTGCCGGGCCGCCGGGCTGCTCCCCGCCGCCGACCGGGCCGTGCAGGGCATGGCCCGGCTGATCGAGGGCGACTAC
The DNA here is from genome assembly GCF_041951345.1 of Actinomadura sp. 21ATH. Classification (NCBI taxonomy): domain Bacteria; kingdom Bacillati; phylum Actinomycetota; class Actinomycetes; order Streptosporangiales; family Thermomonosporaceae; genus Actinomadura; species Actinomadura sp. 21ATH. The sequence continues at coordinate 277,624 of NZ_JBGNUR010000009.1, forward strand.
GGGCGCGGCCTGCCGCTGCTGGCGGATCTCGCGGCCGAGCCCCCCGGCCGGACCGGAGACCGGATCGAGGCCGTCCAGGCCGTCCTCGCCGCCCTCATCGTCGGCGCCGACGCGGCCGCCCTCGACCTCGCCACCGCCGAGGCCGCCCACTGCCGCCGGCAGGGCCTCATCGGCGCGCTGCCGAACGTCCTGCAGCTGCTCGCCCAGGCGCAGATCGCCGCCGGACTGCACCAGGACGCGCGGGCGACCGTCGCCGAGGCGACCGGGCTCGCCCGCGACACCGGCTTCGAGCGGCGCGCCGAACGCCTCGCGGACGTCCTGTCGCGGATCGCGGCCATCGAGGGCGACGGGCGCTCGGTCGCGGCCGCGGACGGCGGCTCGCTCGGGCTGCTCGACCTGGGCCAGGGCCGGTACGACGACGCCGTACGCCGCCTGGAGGAGGTCGTGCGCGGCCCGCACCGGCACACCGCCGACGTCATGATCTCCGCAGCCGACCTGGTCGAGGCCGCCGTACGGGCCGGATCCGGGGAGCGCGCGCAGGAGGCGTACGAAACGTTCGCCGCATGGGCCGAGGCCGGGCGGCAGCCATGGGCGCTGGCCGTCGCGTCGCGTTCGCAGGCGCTGCTGAACGACGCCGAGAAGCCGTTCACGGACGCGCTCGCCCTGCACGACCGCACCGGACGCCCTTTCGAGAAGGCGCGGACGGAACTGCTGTACGGCGAGTGGCTTCGGCGGGCGCGGCGGCGTTCCGACGCGCGCGTACCGCTGCGTTCGGCTCTGGAGGCGTTCGAGCGGCTCCGGGCGGAGCCCTGGGCGGACCGGGCGCGCGCCGAACTGCGCGCGACGGGGGACGCCGCCGACCACGCCGAGGCCGCGGCGCCCGACCTGCTCGACCGCCTCACCCCGCAGGAACGGCAGGTCGTCCGGCTCGCGGCCGGCGGGAACAGCAGCCGCGAGATCGCCGCCCAGCTCTTCCTCAGCCCGCGGACGGTCGAGTACCACCTGTACAAGGCGTACCCGAAGCTCGGCGTCTCCTCCCGCAAGGAGCTCACCCGCCTGCGCGCGAGCCTGGAACCGGCGGCCACCGGCTGAACGGGCCAGAATGGTCGGCGATGACCGCCTATGACCGCGCCCATGCCTCGCTGCTGGGGCTCGCGCTCGGAGACGCCCTCGGATCGCAGTTCTTCGTCCCCGCCAACCGTTCCGCCTATGACGCACAGACCGTCCCGCCCCCTCCCTGGGAGTGGACGGACGACACCGAGATGGCGAGTTCGGTGCTGCACGTACTGTCCCGCCACGGGGGTATCGACCAGGACGCGCTCGCCGCGAGCTTCGCCGAACACCACGACTTCGACCGCGGCTACGGGCCGTCCACCAACCGGCTGCTGCGCCTGATCAGGGAGGGCGGCGACTGGCGCGTCCTGGCGCGCGAACCGTTCGGCGGGCAGGGCTCCTGGGGGAACGGCGCCGCAATGCGCGTCGCGCCCCTTGGGGCCTGGTACGCCGGCGACACCGGAACGGCCGCCCGGGAAGCGGAACTATCAGCCACCGTCACCCACCCGCACCCCGAGGCAGTAGCGGGCGCGGTGGCCGTCGCAGTAGCCGCCGCCTGTGAACAGCCGACCCCCGGCGCCTTCATCGACACGATCCTCCGGCACGTCCCGTCCGGCAGCGTCCACGACGGCATCAGGGAGGCGCGCCGGCTCCTGACGGTCCGGGACCCCGTCCTCGCCGCCTCCGTCCTCGGCAACGGGCGGCAGGTCGCCGCGCACGACACGGTCCCGTTCACGATCTGGGCCGCCGCCCGCCACCTGGACGACTACGAGCGCGCCTTCTGGACCACCGCGGCCGCGGGCGGCGACATCGACACGACGTGCGCGATCGTCGGGGGCATCGTCGCCGCCCGTACCGGAACGCCGGGCCTCCCGCCCGCCTGGCTGGAGGCGTGCGAACCGCTGCCCGGCTTCATCGGAGGCTGACTCAGCCCAGGATCGCGTACACGGTGGAGGCGCGGGCCGCCGGCTCGTCCTCCCCGTCGGCGGTCATCGTCACGTCGGCGAACGCCAGCGTCCGCCCCAGCTTCGTGATCACCACCTCGACCAGCACGTCCCGGCCGGCCACCGGGCGCTGGAACGTCGTGTTCTGCTGCACCGTGGTCATCGGCACGAACCCGCCCCGCGCCCCCGACACCGCGATCACCGTCGCCGTGTCGGCGGCCGCCATCAGCGCCTGCCCGGACAGCCCGCCGCCCTCCCGGGCCAGCCGCTCCGACCAGGGCAGCCGCAGCACCGCGCGCCGCTCCCCCACGTCCTCGACCTTCAGTCCCAGGTCCCGGACCCAGGGCGCGAAATTCTCGCGCAGGATGTCATCGCCGTCCGCGGGCTTCACCGTCACCCCGCCATGATGCACGCTGAAGGCATGCGTGAGGAGATCTTCCTGCCCGGCACCTACGCGGCGGGCGTCCCGTACGAGACGTTCCGCCGCCTCCGCGCCGAAGCTCCCGTATGCCGCGTCCCCGAACCCGCCGTCGGCCCCTGGCCCGCCGGCCCCGGCTACTGGGCCGTCCTCCGGCACGCCGACGTCAAGCACGTCCTGCGGTCCCCGGACCTGTTCTCCTCCCACCTCGGCGCCACCCAGATCCGCGACCCCGACACGCCGGAGGACCTGGACTTCGTCCGCGCGATGATGCTCAACCAGGACCCGCCGGGACACTCCCGGCTGCGCCGCATCGTCGCCGCCGCGTTCACCCCGCGCGCCGTCCGGGCCCTCGAATCCACCATCGAGGACCGCGCCCGCGCCCTCGTCACCGCCGCCCGCGGCACCGAACTCGACTTCGTCGAACTGGCCGCCGACCTGCCCGTCTGGACGCTCGCGCAGATCATGGGCGTCCCCGACGAGGACCGCCGCCTCCTGTACGACTGGGCCTCCCGGGTGATCGGCTACCAGGACGCCGAGTACGCCGGCCTCTCGACCGCCGACCTGGACTCGCTGACCCCCATGGGCCGCGCCGCCGTCCGGTCCCGCCCGCACCCGAACCGCCCCGACGGCCGTCCCATGAACCCCCGTTCCCGGGCCGCCCTGAGCGACATGTTCGCGTACGCCCACGCCCTCGCGTCCCGCAAGGAACCCGGGAACGACATCATGTCCCGCATGCTCGCGGGCGGCCTCAGCCCCGCCGAGTTCGAGAACATGTTCTTCCTCTTCGCCGTCGCCGGGAACGAGACCCTCCGCAACGGCATCCCCGGCGGCCTCCTCACCCTGCTCGAACACCCGTCCCAGCTCCGCAAACTCCAGGAGAACCCGGACCTCCTGCCCAGCGCGGTCGAGGAGATGCTCCGCTACTGGCCCCCGGTCATGGACTTCCGCCGTACCGCGACCCGCGACCTCACCCTCGGCTCCCAGCACATCGAACGCGGCGACAAGGTGGTCGTCTACCACGCCTCAGCCAACCGCGACGAGTCCGTCTTCCCGTCCCCCGACGACTTCGACATCACCCGCACGCCGAACGACCACGTCAGCTTCGGCTTCGGCCCGCACTTCTGCCTGGGCGCCCACCTGGCCCGCGTCCAGATGCGCGCCCTGTTCCGCGAACTGCTCCCCCTGCGAATCCGCCGCACCGGCCCCGAGACCCGCCTGGCCTCCAACTTCCAGAACGGCCTCAAACACCTCCCCATCTCCCTCCACTGACCCCGCCACGCCCACCCGCCCGAAGATCGCCAACAACCCCGATGCGAACCACTGGACGATCTCGATACCCTTACCGTGCGGGTCGCTAGCTCAATTGGCAGAGCTCCGGACTTTTAATCCGTAGGTTGTGGGTTCGAGTCCCACGCGACCCACCACGCCTGACCTGCACAAACGCAAGTTCGCCCCGGTATGCCCCTCGCCGGTTTCGCCCCACTTCGTTCCCATGTTGGCTCGATGTTGGCTCGCGGGGCCAAACCGGGGACGATCATGACCCCCGCCGGCACCAGCACACCGCTACGCAGGCCACCGCCGCCGGTCCGGGGTCGCCGCAGCGAACCCTGCGCGGGGCGCCCTGCACAACGCCGTCGCCCAGCAAGCCAGGCAAGGCCACCGAGGGGCCTCACCCTGAGCAAAACGGTCTGGCGAAGCCAGGTCTACCTGGCGCTTCACCAGCACTCCACCACATCTCAGCGCCCGAAGAGAGACGCCGGCACGCGCAACGACCTCCCCGCGACGGGTTTCCCAGCGGGCGCAGTCGGCCGCCGACAGTCGCGAGCATGATGAGCAACAGCGGAAGACGGATCGCTAACCCGGGCGAACAAGGGATGTGAGTCGTCGCGCGGACGTCCGGAGATGTGCGAACTGCGGGTCGCCGTTGCCGGAAGGCTCTCGGTCATCGCGCCGGTATTGCTGGGCGGCGTGCCGGTCGCAGCAGTGGCGCGATCTGAAGCGCTCGGGTGAGGAATACGCCGCTGCGGTGCAGGAGCTGACCGCTCTGGGGGTCGTCGGCCGGGGACCGTCGGCCCGGGAGGCGCGGGCGCAGCGGCCCAGTGCCTGGTGCCCGGTGTGCGGGCGGACGTGGTGGGTCACGCTGCAAAAGCGCAGCAACGCCACCTATTGCAGCCCGTGGGTCTGGGCGTGTTGAGGCTGCGGTCGGACGTAATGAGCCCAGGCGACAAGGGGGAGGCTTCCGTGCTTTCAGGGGGAGCGGGGATCGCGGCCGGGCTCAGGCCCTGTTCCGTTCCGTCGGGTCGCCGGCGGTCAGTTCCTCGACCAGGAGTGTCAGCAGGCCGGGCAGGTGCTCGTCGATGTCGGCCCGGGGCAGCGAGACGGCGCTGCCGTTGCCGTGGTCGCGTTGGACGATCAGTCCGGCCTCGCGCAGCACGCGGAAGTGGTGTGTCCGCGTGGCTTTCTTCACCGGCAGGGTGAACGAGCCGCAGGCGCGTTCGCCGCCGCCGGGGTCGGCCGCGAGCTCGGCCACGACCCGCCGTCGCGAGTCGTCGGCCAGCGCGGCGAACACCTTCCCGAGATCCATGCCACCCCCTAGGTACGGTTTGCATCGTACCTTGCCGTCCCGCTAACGTCCAAGGTATGGAAATCGTCATACCTCAGACCGGCGGCCCCGTCGGCATCTACGGCTTCGCCCGACCCAAGCCCGAACGGGCCGAGGAACTGGAACGGTTGCTGCTGTCGTTCGTCGAACCCACCCGGGACGAGCCGGGTTCCCTGCAGTACCAGGTCCACCGCGACGCGGCCGACCCGAGCACGCTGGTGTTCTACGAGCTGTGGCGATCGGCCGACGACCTGCGGGCCCACCTCGCACGCCCCGAACTCGCCGACTTCCAGCAGCGCCGCCTGGAGTACCTGCGCGAAGACCTGGAAATCCACTGGCTGACCCCGCTCAGCGTCACCGCCTGAGAAAGCCCCTGAGCGGGTGCCACGGCTTCGCCAGACCCGATGCTCACCTGGTCGGCGACCCCGCATGTCGATGGTGGGTCCGCCGCTCACGAGTGGCGGACCCGGTTCGCTCGATCACGGCGCCAACCGGCAGTTGTCCGGAATCACCGCCGACACCCATCGGCGCGGAAAGTGATCCTTGCTGGCGCGGGTTTCGAGAGTGACGGGACCTTGTCCTACTACTGGTCACGGCATTTCGTCACTACCTCACATTCACAGGAGCCCGGCTAAGACGGAGGAGCGTTCGCGTCCGGGATCCATCGCGCCCGGATCTGCTGAGCGGCGTCCAGGGCAGCCCGTCCTACCGCAGGTTGATCTTCCCCCGGGCGAAGGTGGTCAGCGGCCCGTAGTCGGCACCGGGATTGATTCGCCAGTCCTTCTGGTCGGGCAGGTCAGCCAGCGCGCCGTTGCCTGTGGCTCGGGACAGACTCGCCCGGTCGGTCACAGGAGGGCGCCGCCGGAGACCTCGATGCGCTGGGCGGTCATCCAGCGCAGGCCGTCGGACGCCAGTGTGGCGATGGCGTCGCCGATCTCCTCGGGTTCGCCGACGCGGCCAAGCGCGGTCTGCCCGGCCAGACCCTGGCGCATACCGGCGTCATCCCGCATGGCACCGCCGTTGAAGTCGGTGGCGGTCGGCCCCGGGGCAATGGAGTTGACCTGGATACCTCGGGGGCCGAGTTCTGCGGCCAGAGTGCGGCTCAGGGCCTCGACGGCGGCCTTCGAGGCGGAGTAGACCGAGGTGGCGGGACTGGTGTGGCGAGTCAACGACGACGAGACGTTGATGACGCGGGCGCCTTTCGCCAGCATCGGCACAAGTGACTGGATGAGGAAGAACGTGCCCCGCACGTTCGTGCCGAACACCGTGTCGAAGTCGTCGGTCGTGACAGCTTCCAGAGGGCCGAAGACACCCACCCCCGCGTTGTTGACCACGATATCGAGCCGCGAAGCCCCCCAGCGCTCAAGTAGTCCGCTCAGCTCGGAAGTGAAGGCTCCGAAAGAGGAGACGTCGCTGATGTCGAGACGCACGACAGCGGCGGTCCCACCCGCAGCGTGCACGTGCTGCGCCGTCCCCTCGGCCCCGGCCACATCACCGCGATGAGTGACCACGACCCGCACCCCGCGCGCCGCCAGCGCAAGAACCGTACTCCGGCCCAGACCACGGTTCGCACCGGTGACCAAAGCGATCCTGTCGGCTGTCATCCGCTACTCCCTCATCACACGGCACCAGAGAGACATCGGGCACCGTCATCGGATGCGAGTCGTTCGACTCGCCTTTCCATTGCAGCGTAGGCAGCCCAAAGATGCGAGTCAAGTGACTCGCCTCGGATCTGGGGCATACTGCACGCATGGCAGCAGAGCTCTCCGCACACCACCGCCGTCTCGCCCAGCAAAAGCGTGAGGCGATCATCTCCGCGGCCACGGACCTCTTCCTGAACCACGGTTACGACGGCACGTCCCTCGCGCGCATCGCCGAAGGGGCGGCAGTCTCGAAGTCCACCTTGTTCAAGCAGTTCCCCACCAAGGCAGCCCTCTTCGAGGCCATCGTCACCGAGTCATGGCAGCGTGACGCCACCGGCGCCGTCGCGCGACCTCAGGCCGGAGATCTGCGTTCCGGCCTGACCTCCATCGGCCACCGCTACGCCGACCTGATCGGCCGGCCCGGCATGACAGCCCTGTTCCGCATCGTCATCGCCGAGCTGCCTCGCTTCCCCGAACTGGGACGGATGCAGTTCCAGCTCGGCAAGCTGCCCTACTTCACCTCTGTCCAGCGCTACCTGGAGTCGGAGCACGAGGCCGGTAACGCCGACGTTCCGGACGCCGAGAGCGCCGCTAACCAGTTCCTCGGGATGATCGCCAACTACGTCCTGTGGCCCCGCATGCTGCTGACCGACTGGAACCCCACAGCCTCCGACATCCGCTACGCCGTCGAGCAAGCGGTAGAGACCACGCTCGCCCGCTATGCCTCCGATCGACCAGCCTGATCCGAAGCTGGAATGGACGACCAGGCCGCCGCGCACTGCGTCGACACCTGCGTAAACCTGCACTACGCGCTGGCCGAGTACGGCATCAGTTCACGCGTGGAAGCGGTGAACCTGGAACTGGAAGGCAACGGCTCACGCACCCTGTACGGCAACGAGGACAAGGGCCGGTTCCTGGACCCGACCTTGCAGCAGTACAAGGAGGTGCCCAACACGCGAAAGCCACGCTGCCGCTCATGTGCCCGCTGCCAACTGCCACCGGCCTGGGAACCTCGCGGATCAGCGTCCCCCGAGGCGATCACCAGGTGACCTACCGACCGCTACCCGCCGACCAGCGCAAAGCAGGGCGCAGCCCGATCCTGGATGCCTTCCAGGACGACTTCCGGGCAGCGGCCGCCAACCTGGCCGCCAACGTCTTCGACATCATGCGGCTCGACGAACTGCGCGCCAAGACCGCAGCCTCGCCCTACCCGCGCCTGCGTCGACTACTGGATGCTCTCGGCGACGCCGAGAGCATCGCCGACGGGAACGGCTACCGATTCCGTGACCCTCGCACCGGTCGCGAGCTTCGCCTCGCCGACATCCCCTGAAACGCAGCACCTAGCACAAGCCGACGCAATCAGCCCGCGCGGCACCCCGGGCCCGCTGCTGACAGTCCAAGCGCACCAGCCCGTCTACGACGGCGACCGGCCCAGCGCGGCGGAACTGGTGCGCAGGGCCAAGCCGCAGGCCATGCGCTGGTCCTAGCCGCGCTCCTCCAGCCGCGCCACCGCGTGCGGCAGGCAGCTCAGCGAGGAGTGCACCAGGGCCGCCATGTTAGGGGGCCGGGGGCTCCGGCGCCTGCGTGTGGTGGTCCAGTAGGCGGGTGAGCAACCGCACGAGCTGGTCGCGTTCGGCGGAGGTTAGCGGGGCGAGCAGCTCGTCGTGGAGGTCGTCGAGGATCCGGTCGAGGCGGCGCAGGTGCCGGCGGCCCTGGGCGGTGATCGTGATGACGTTGCGACGGCGGTCGCCGGGATCTGGTGTCCGTTCGACGAGTTCGCGTTCGGCCAGTTCGTTGAGGACGCCGACCATGTCGCTGCGGTAGATGCCGGTGCGCCGGCTCAGCGTCGCCTGGCTGCCCGGGCCGTACTCCTGCAACGAGGCCAGCACGGCGTAGTGCCACTTGCGGGCGTCGACCTGGGCCAGCCCCTCGCTCACCAGCCGGTCCGACTGCGCGGTGATGCCTGACAGCAGGCGACTGGCCCGTCGGCGCAGTCTGTCCGGCGTCTTCGCCTCGCCATCGTGTGGCATGTCCGCGGCTTCATCCCTGCTGCTCATGATGCTGATCCCATCCCTGTTGCGTTAGTCGTACTAACAATGTAAGTTCGTTCGAGCCAGAAACATTATAGACACGAACGTTAGTCAGATGAACGAGGGAGGACACCATGTCCATGGATACTGTGACCGCCGACCGCATCGAGATCGCCGACCTGTTCGCCCGCTTCGCACGCCTGCTCGACGAGAAGCGATGGGAGGACGTTGCCACCGTCTTCGCCGACGATGTGGCGGTGCACTCGCCGCGTGGGGGCGTGCTCCACGGCATCGACGCGATCGTCGACTTCATGCGACGCAGTGACATCGAGGGGCAGCGGGCCCAGCATCTGACCACCGACCTGCTGGCGGAGATCGACGGCGATCAGGCGGCCGTCTCGGCGTACTCGCTCGTGTTCTACTACCGCGACGGCCAGGCGCCCCATTTCACGGGGGGCCTGCGGATGGCCGGTGCCCTGGTGCGGACGCCGGCGGGCTGGCGATTCCGCGAGCAGCGGATCGCGCCCCTCTGGACTCGCGAGAACTGATCTCCGGGGGGCGGGGCGCGCCATCGTGCGGCCCCGGCCCCCACTCCCGGCGGCCCCATCTCTGCCCGGGGATGTCAGCGGCTTCGTCTCCCCAGTCATGCCCGGTTACCGAAAATGTCGGCGAAATAGATCTCTATCTTCTGAACGGATTGGACTTCGTCATGGCCCCCACCCTGCCCTTCGGCACCGCGCTCATCGGCCAGACCGAGAAGACCCTCAACGCGATCCTGGAGCGTCAGCTCGACGGGACCGGCATCACCGAGCCCCAGTGGGTGACGCTCACGCTGACGGTGGTGAGCGGCGGGACCATCGACCACGCCGAACTCATCCACAAGGTCAGCAAGGCCACCAAGTTCAGCCAGGCATCGGCGGCCGAGCGCATCGCCGAGCTGACCGCCGCGGGCCTCCTGCGCGACGGCGGTGACGGCAACGTCCAGGTCAGCGATGCCGGCCAGGAGCAGTGGACGCAGGTCCGCGCCGCTCTCGGTCCGATCACCCAGGGACTGTGGGGCGACCTGCCCGCTGAGGACCTCGCTGTCGCGGGCCGTGTCCTCGGCACCGTCCTGGAGCGGGCCAACGCCGTCCTGGCCGGCGACTGAAACCCCCTCGACCCGGCTCAGACGAGGAAACGCCCGGCATGCCCAGCATCGAGGTCCTCGACTCGACGATTCACTACGAAGACCACGGCAGCAGAGCCACCGTCGTCTTCCTGCACGGCAACCCCTCCTCCCACATGTGGCGCAAGATCCTTCCGCTGGTCGGAGCGGGACGCCTGATCGCCCCCGACCTCATCGGCATGGGCCGCTCGGGCAAGCCGGTCGGCGACCACCGGTTCGCCGACCACGCCCGCTACCTGGACGCCTTCTTCGACGCCCTCGGCCTGGACGACATCGTGCTCGTCGGCCACGACTGGGGCGGCGCGCTCGCCTTCGACTGGGCGACCCGCAATCCCGACCGGGTGCGCGGCGTGGCCTTTTTCGAGACGATCGTGCGCCCCATCGCCTCAAGCGAGCTCTCGAGCAAGCCCGCGCCCACACCGCGTCCCGTACTGGCGGAGGCGGTCGCCGCCCGGCAGGATCCGGGCGGCGAACTGCCCGCACCCATGCGTCAGCAACTGCTCGCGCAGCCTCGGGGACCCCAGGCCCAACCGGGCGGCCCAGCCGTGGGCCTGCTCGTCGATCGCCTGATGGTCGGAATGAACCGACGAAGCGAACGGGCGATATGTTAACGGCCACTCAAGTCGAGGAGGACGGCGTCATCGCTGGTGAAGATGTAGCGGTGTGAAAAGCTTCGCCAGAACACTTCTGGCGGGGTCTTGGTGTACAGGGTGACGCTTGGTGTGCAGCCTCGTCTGAAGTTGGTTCCCCGGTCGCTTCCTGATGATTTCGAGCTCTCACGATTCGTCCTTAGCGCAGCAGCGGACGGGCCGAATCGGCTCCTCTCCTCCGCGGCGGTCAGCGGCTGCGCGGGCAGAGGCAGAACGGGTGCCCGGCGGGATCGGTCATGACACGCCACCGGCCCGGGTTCGGCTGGAAGTCCGGCTTGCCGCCGCCGAGCTTCAGGATGGCGCGCTCGGCCTCGTCCAGGTCGTCGACGTTGAAGTCCAGGTGCAACTGCTGGGGCCGATCGCCTTCCGGCCAGGTCGGCGGCAGGTGGCCGGGAACGCGCAGGAAGATGACCTGTGTCCCGCCCGGCAACACGATCGCGGACACCTCCGGGCCGTCAAGGGTGATCTCCCCGCCGGTCAGTGCGGCGTAGAACTCGGCGAGCACCAGCGGCTCGGAGCAGTCGAGACTGACGGCGGACAGCTCCGCGATACCGGACTGCATGGGCGAGGCTCCTCAAGGTGCGGGTTGACCAGAACAGACTGCCAGTGCGCATCTGCGACCTCCGGCCCGACCTCCTCGAACTTCGAACAGCAGCAGATCTCCGAGGAGTGATAGCACCTCTCTCACTCTGCGGCGATGACTTACCGATGAGGAAACTCCTGAACGCCGGGATCCCGCCCGATCGCGATGCTCAGACGGGATCCCGGCGACCTCAGTCCAGCCGTTTCAGGGAACGGCTCCTTGTGCGTCTCGATTCTCCGCAGTCTCGGACGTGTCCGTGGCGAGGCAGGCTATCGGGGGTTCTGCTGGTCCAGCCAGGTGGCGATCGCCGTGGCGATCGCTTCAGGCTGGTCTTCCGTCGCGTGGTGGCCGGCTGGGCCGCAGTGCTCGATCTGCAGGCCCTGCGATGTTGTCCTTGCACCAGGCGGCGACTTCCGGGGTGCTGAGCAGGGTGGGCGAGGAGTCGAAGGTGAGCAGGAGTTTGGGAATGTCGTGGCTGTCGGCCAGCCAGGTGCCGTAGGCGCCGATCCGGGCGGTCACGTCGGCGGGGATCGCCGTCGATGGGGCAGGGATCGGGTCCAGTTCAGCAGCGGGCGACGGCTCTCGCGAGTGGGGTAGGGCGCCCGGTAGGCGTCGAGGTCCTTGTCGCTGAGCGGGTTCAGCACTCCCCCGGTATAGGCGGTTTCCACGAAGAAGTGCGTGTCGAGTACCAACGCCTCGCCCTCGGCGGTGCGGAACCTCAGTTTGGACCACCTCGTCCAAGGCACCCACACTAGGACACCACTTCCGCCCGATTCACCCCCCGCCACTACCCGGGCAGCGGCACCCGTACTGGCACCGGCTCGTCCCAGTGACACCAGCCCCGACCCGCTGCCAGTGCCCTCGATCGCCTGGTGGTGGAACCTGCCGCCCACCGCGCCCCGACCCTGACGACCGCCATCTGCTCCGGATACCTGGGCGCCGGCGGGCGAGGCCGGGCGATCCAGCGACTCAGAACAACGTGTCGCGCACCCGCAGCGGCCGGTATCCGGTGGGGCCGAGCTGGGCCAGCTCACCCTCGATGTCGACGTCGATGGACCCGAAGAAGTTGATGTTCTCGCTGTGCGCCGGGGAGATGTGCGCCAACACCTCCTGGTCGATGCGCCGCCCAGACCGGCGCATCGCCTCCACCGCCAGCCCGTAGTACTCGGTGGTCCAGGTGACCACGGCGTTGGTGACCAGTGTTAGGCACCAGCCCAGCGCATCAACGCCCACCTCCAGCAACGCCTCGATCAGAACCCCCCCAAGGAAGCCGGAGGGGGCTGACCTCGGCGGATTCCGCTGATCTGGTGTAGGGTCGAGATCAATGGTTGTAGTCGAGTTTTGCGAACGTGGAAACGCCCGCGGAGTTCTTCCGGCGGGCGTTTCGTCATTTGGGGTCACTCCAGACGGGCGTACGGCCAGCAGCCCGGACCACGCGGCCGCGTGGCCCGCCGCTCAATGAGAGGACACCCACATGACTCAGGGAACCGTGAAGTGGTTCAACGCCGACAAGGGGTTCGGGTTCATCGCCCCCGATGACGGCACTGCCGACATCTTCGTCCACCAGTCCGTGATCGACAGCGACGGCTTCCGCACCCTTGAGGAGGACCAGAAGGTGGAGTTCACCTCCATCCGCGGCCCCAAGGGCATGCAGGCCGACCTGGTCCGCGCGCTCTAAGCAACGCGCACCAGCAGCACACCACCGACGGGCAGGACCGCGCAAGCGGCCCTGCCCGTCCGCGCGTATCCCCGTCTGGGGACGCCGCAGCACTCGGGAAAGACCGCTCGGATCAGCCTGACCGCCGAAGTCGCCGCCACATAGCTGGTGGCCTCCGGTAGGTGCCCGTTGCAGCTGTGACACAGAATCTGCATTACCTGTCACACCGGCCCGCGCCGCTCGCGTCCACCCAGCTCACCGGTCCCGCAGCTCGGATGCCCGCGGTGGTCCGCTACAGCGCCGCGAGGGGGGCGGGCTCACGATGCTCCAAGGGCTCCAGCACCTCCGCGTCGAAACCCGGCCGCAGACCGTCGGGACTTGGGCTGAATTGGACTGCGTCCTCTTTCAGGCGGCTGGTTTGGTGAGCCGGAAGGTCTGGAGGTATGCCGTGGGAGACACGCGGCGTGGGAGGTGGCTGGGGCGTTCACGCTGACCGACACGGAGAGCGAGTGGGCGCGTGGCCGTACGCAGGATGAGCATCATCTGCTGGTACTGCTTGTATGGCTGAAGTCCCACCAGCGTCTGGGCTGCTGCGCGAAGGTCGAGGACGTTCCGGCAGCCGTGGCTAGGCACGTTCGTGGGGTTTCTGGACGGCATCGCACCTGGTCGTTCCAGCGTCCAGCAACGTAGACGCTCCCGGACGGCGCGACGGCGGCCCGCTCACACCACCCAGGGCTCCTCGATCTCCCCGTCGGCATCCAAACCGAAGCGCCGCAGCCGATTGCCGCCCTCCCGGTCACCGGCCTCCTCCCGTAGTTGAGCCAGGTTCCCTAGCACGCTGTACCCGGCGTCGGCGAGCTGCCGGTACAGGCGTTCGGCATCCTCCCGGTCGCCCGCCCCCTGCCGCCACCCGGCCAGGGCGCGCAGGGCGTCCATGTGCCCGGCATCGGCAGCCCGGAGCGCCAGGTACTCGGCGCCCTCCCGGTCGCCCGCCTCCTCCCGCCACCCGGCCAGGATCCGCAGGGCGTCCATGTGCCCGGCATCGGCAGCCCGGAGCGCCAGGTACTCGGCGCCCTCCCGGTCGCCCGCCTCCTCCCGCCACCCGGCCAGGGCCCACAGTCCGCCGGGGTTCCCGGCGTCGGCGCCCTGCCGGTAGAGGCGTTCGGCGCGTTCGCGATCCCCAGCCTCCTCCCACAGCCGAGCCAGGTTCCACAGCGCGTCGGGGTTCCCGGCGTCAGCGCCCTGCCGGTAGAGGCGTTCGGCGCGCTCCCAACCCCCCGGCTCCTCCTCCCACAGCCGAGCCAGGGCCCACAGCGCGTCGGGGTCCCCGGCGTCGGCGGCCTGCCGGTAGAAGTGTTCGGCGCGTTCGCGATCCCCAACCTCCTCCCACAGATCCGCAAGAGCCCACAGCGCGTCGGACTCTCCGGCGTCGGCGGCCTGCCGGTAGAGGCGTTCGGCGCGTTCACGATCCTCAGCCTCCTCCCACATGTCCGCCAGCTCCATCAGCACGCGGGGCGCTCCGGCGTCGGCGGCCTGCCGGTAGAGGCGTTCGGCACCCTGCCAATCCCCAGCCGCCCGCCGTCGGTACGCCAGGTTCCACAGCGCGTCGGGGTCCCCGGCGTCAGCGCCCTGTTGGGCAGCGCGCTCGGCGCCCTCCCGATCCCCGGCCTCCTCCCGCAGTTCGGCCAGGTACGACCACGCGCGGGGATGCCCGGCGTCGGCGGCCTGCCGGTAGAGGCGTCCGGCGCCCTCCCGGTCCCCGGCCTCCTCCCACAGATCCGCAAGGGCCCACAGCGCGTAGGGGTCGCCGGCGTCGGCGCCTTGCCGGTAGAGGCGTTCGGCACCCTGCCGATCCCCAGCCTCCTGCCTTCGGTACGCCAGGTTCCGCAGCGCGTCGAGGTCCCCGGCGTCGGCGGCCTGCCGGTACAGGAGGGCGGCATGGCGGTAACGGCCCCGGTCTCGGGCCGCGTTGCCAAGAACTGACTGGTCTGCCGGAGTGCGGGCGTGGTGGGCGGCGGCGTCCCAGAAGGCTGCCGGGGGGCACAGCTGGGCGCGTTCGGCGCGGCCGTGTTGCTCCAGATAGTCCGCCAGCCGGTACAACGGGACCGCCGCGGGCGGCTCGCCGGGACGGGGCCGGCGTCCGGTCAGCGGACCGGGGAGCCGCCGGTGCAGGGCGGTCAGCTCCTGCAAGGCGGTGGTGAACCAGCCGGCGCCACCGACCTGGTCCCAGGTGTGGTCATCGAGATAGCCGGGCGCCGCATCGCGCAGCAGCGGTTCGGGCAGGTAGGGGCCGTGGCCGAGGCGGCGGGCGTCCATGGCCGCCCACAGCACCGCCCGAACCGCGGGGCTACCCTGCAGATAGCGGCGCAGCAACTCAGGGGCGCCGGCCAGTTCCTGGGTGAGTTGCCCGCCCGGTGCGCGTTCAGCGGCGACGGCCAGCCGAGGATCGGCGGAGATGGCCTCGGCCAACTCGGTGAGCTGCCCTGGCGTGAAGCTGGGTGGGGAGGTGACCTCTGTCCCCTGGGCGAGCAGAGATCGGGCGGCCCGGTGCGGGTCCGCGGCCGCCCCGTGTTCGGGTGTACTGGTCAGCACCCGCCAGAACTCCGGCCACATCGACCCCAGCACCAGTACCGGCCCCCGGGCGCCATCGGCCAGCAGCGCCTGCAGCTCAGCCGCGACCAGCTCACCGACCTGCGGGGCCTGCAGATAGAACTGGGCCTCGTTCAACCAGATCACCGACCGCGCCGCCACCCGGTCGCGGCGCACCGCCTCCACCACCGCCATCGGCCGCTCCGGCGTCAGCGGATGCCACAGGCGCCAGTCCGGCAACTCAGCCCGGACCGCCTCCCAGCACGCCCGCGTCTTGCCCGTCGAGGAACCCCCGACCACCATCACCAACCGGCTACCGTGCTCGGCCGCCGCCACCGCCCCGCGCAGCCGGTCATCAAAACCCGGCCGCTCCAGATACACCGGCAGCACCGCACCCGCAGCCTCTCCCGCCGCCGCAGGCACGCCCTCGACCTCGAAGGCCCGGTGGACCTCCAATGCCAGCGCGTCCCGCTCATCCAGCTCATCGATCACCAACCCCACCGGCGGCCCGTCCCGCTCGGGCAGCGGGCCCATCTGGTACTGGACGATGGTCGAGCGGTCCCCGGTCGAGATGATGCCGCGGTTGTCGCGTCCGACCGACGCCGAACGCTCCGCACCAGCGCTCACCGATCCAACCGCAGGCACCTCGTTGCTGGACGCCTCATTCAGGGCCGTCTCAGTCGGGGCAATCTGAGGCGGCGGCTCCTCACCGCCGTCGCTGGCGGACGGCTCTCCCGGCTCCGCAGGCCGATCGGGCCCCGACGGCGGCACGCACCGCCGATCCCGCCGCCAGCTCACCGCAACGGGGTGTTGGTCGAGTCGTCCCCGGTCGAGACGATCCCGGAGTTGTCACCGCCGATCGCGATCGACCGCTCCCCCGACGCCACCGCCCCGCCAGACGGCGTCTCGCCATCGCCGCCGTCTCCCCCGCTGTTGTCGTGGCGGCCGGTGACCAGCCCATACACCGCGGCCGCGAGCCCGGCCAGCGCGACGAACACCCCGATCACACTCGCCCACTTATCGGCCTTGTCCAGCCCCACCACGGCCAGATGCACACCCAGCCCCACCAGCGCCACCACCATCACCACGGCACCGACCCAAACCCGCACGCGAACCGCCATACCAACATCCTCGACCACAGCCAAGATCACACAACGTGGACGGCCGCAACTTGCCACACCACGCGCCCTCGCTGCTGAAATCAGCAGCCTCGTGTCCGAATACGACAACCAGCGCTCCCCAAAACCACGTCTCGTATCGATGCAAGTCACACCTGGTGAGCCGTACCGGGTTTGGTGAAGTGGTTGATGTGCCCCGGCTTTGGTGGCGTCTGATGTACCCCGGGTTCCGTGGTGTCGCGTTACCGGAATCTCATGCCAGTTGTCGGGCTGTGTGGAGTCTTTCGTACTCGATGGGGCTGAGCATGCCCAGTGCGCTGTGGCGGCGTCGGCGATTGTGGAAGATCTCCAGGTACTCGAAGATGGCGCGATCGGCGCTCAGCGCCATCCCGGCCAGAGCAAGGTTCCCGCGGACATCAGACCAAACAACCGTGCTCGTGGCGGCGACCAGGACAAGCCTGCCCAGGAGGCCCACCCGGGACCGCGCCGATCAAGGCGGCAACAACCAGCACTCCACCGCATCTCAGCGCCCGAAGGGAGACGCCGGCACGCGCAACGACCTCCCCGCGACGGGGTTTCCCAGCGGGCGCAGTCGGCCGCCGACAGTCGCGAGCATGATGAGCAACAGCGGAAGACGGATCGCTAACCCGGGCGAACAAGGGATGTGAGTCGTCGCGCGGACGTCCGGAGATGTGCGAACTGCGGGTCGCCGTTGCCGGAAGGCTCTCGGTCATCGCGCCGGTATTGCTGGGCGGCGTGCCGGTCGCAGCAGTGGCGCGATCTGAAGCGCTCGGGTGAGGAATACGCCGCTGCGGTGCAGGAGCTGACCGCTCTGGGGGTCGTCGGCCGGGGACCGTCGGCCCGGGAGGCGCGGGCGCAGCGGCCCAGTGCCTGGTGCCCGGTGTGCGGGCGGACGTGGTGGGTCACGCTGCAAAAGCGCAGCAACGCCACCTATTGCAGCCCGCGGTGCCGGTCGGCAGCGTGGCGCGAGCGCCGTGGCGAGACGCCCAAGTGGCTGGCTGATCTGCGATCCCGGTCCGCTGATTAGCGTTCGGGTGTTGCAACCTGTCGTAGCTGACGCAGATGAGCTGGGACGCGTCAGGTTCGGCGGGACTAGTCTGCTCGACTTTGTCCCGCTTGACCTGACGCAGATCGGCGGATCGTGGGGCGGGTGAGCTTTTGCCGGCGGCTCGGACCACTCCATCGCCTGTTCTGACCAGGGTGATTCCCTCCCGGGAGAGGTCGCCCCTGCCGAAGGGGGCATTGACGGGCTCTGGCCCGTTCCCCTTCAGCCGTCTCCGGCCGAGGGGGTAGGGGACCACAGACCGGTGGCGGTGCCTTCGCGGATGTGCTCCTCGTAGGTGACTACCTTGCTGTGGATGATCTCCAGGCAGTTCCGGAGGTCGGCGATCTTGGCGTGGACGGTTCGTTCGTGCTCTCGGAGCAGCGCGAGTCGTTCAGGCTCGTTCCCAGGGCCTGAACGGACGAGCTCGGCGAAGCGTGTGAGGGTCGCGATCGACATGCCCGATTCGCGAAGACGGTTGCAGAGCAGCAGCCACTCGACATCTGCCGCCTCGTACACGCGCTGCCCGCCGCTGGACCGGGGGATCGGCCTCAGGAAGAGGCCCTCGTGCTCGAAGAACCGCAGGGCGTGCACGCTCAGGCCGGTCGCCTCTGACACCTGTCCGATGGAAAGCCCGCTCATGGCCCGGCAGCATAGCTTGACCTAGAGATAACTCTAGCCCCTATGGTCGGCCGCATGGAACAACAGCACAAACTCGACTCTGGGTTCGGAGCCGGTAGCACCGCATACGACGTCCTCAACGGGATCGACCTCACAGGTAAGACGGCGTTGGTCACCGGCGGATACTCGGGTCTTGGGCTGGAGACCACGCGTGCCCTCGCCGGGGCCGGAGCGCGCGTGCACGTGCCCGCCAGGAGGCCCGGCCCGGCGAAGGAGGCCGTGGGCGATCTCGCGGAAGTCCATGAGCTCGATCTCGGGGACCTGGAGAGCGTCCGGGTGTTGGCGGAGCGCTTCCTGGAGTCGGGCCGCACACTGGACATCATCGTCAACGGCGCGGGGATCATGGCCTGTCCGCAGACACGGGTGGGGCAGGGGTGGGAGGCGCACTTCGCCGTCAACCACCTGGGACACTTCGCGCTCGTCAACCGTCTGCGTCCGGCCCTGTCGGCCGAAGGGGCGCGCGTGGTGTCGGTGTCCTCTTCCGGGCACTTCCTCTCCCCGATCAGGTGGAACGACATCCAGTTCCGGGATGGCTATGACCGGTGGCTGGCGTACGCTCAGTCCAAGACCGCGAACGCTCTGTTCGCTCTGCATCTGGACGAACTCGGAGCCGACGACGGCGTACGCGCCTTCGCGGTGCACCCGGGCAGCATCCTCACCCCGTTGCAAAGGCACGTCCCGCGAGAGGAACAGATCGCACAGGGGTGGATCACTCCAGACGGCGAGCGGGCCGAGGGGTTCAAGACCCCTGCACAGGGGGCCGCGACCGCAGTGTGGGCGGCGACCTCACCCCTGCTCGACGGTCGCGGGGGCCTGTACTGCCAGGACTGTGACATCGCCGAACCCGCCACCACCGACGATATGCTCATCGGGGGCGTCAGGCCCTGGGCCGTTGACGCGGCCGAAGCGGCCCGGCTCTGGGAGTTGTCCGCCGAACTCACCCGATTGGACGCCTTCTCCTAGCCGACGGCGGGCCGCGGTGGCTATGCAGGCGAGACCGAAAGGCCGACGGTCAGCGGGGGCGTCTGCGGGCGGCGGGGGCGGTGTCTGCGGTGACGCGGGCGGAGGTGTGTTCGCCGAGGCGGACGTAGGCGCCGAGGCTGGCCAGGTGGGCGTGACGGGATTTGGCCTGGAGTTCGGCGGCGGTGCGGCCGGCGGCCGCCAGGTGCTGCAGCGCCGAATGGCGCAGCTGGTGCAGGGTCCATCCGTTGTCGTGTGGGTCCAGGGCGCGGGTGGCGGTCTTGAACAGGTATTCGGAGCGCGGGTAGGACAGCCGACGGCGGCCGGTGGTCGGGCAGATGTCGGCGGCCGCGGGCGCGGGGGCCGCAGGTGGGGCGCGGCGGTCGGCCAGGAAGACCGGCCCGGCAGTGCGGCCCTTCAGGAGGCGGGGCAGGAGGCGGGCGGTTCCGGTGGCCCAGTGCACGTACTCGATCGCGCCGCCCTTGGAGACGACCCGGGCTCAGCGGAACTCCAGGTCGAGGTCCTCGATGTTGAGGGAGAGGATCTCTTGGGCGCGGGCGGCGGTCGCGTACAGCATCCTCCACCGCACCCGCTCGCGCAGCCCGTGCGCGTCATCGGTCAGCAGCTTGTCCAGCCGGGCGCGCGGGAACGCTCGGTCACCGCGGCGGGCCGACTGCGGCGGGTCAGCCGCCGCGCCGGGTTGGCGGCCAGGAGTTCCTGCCGCTGCGCCCAGGCGGTGAAGGAGACGAGCGCGGACAGGTGCCGGTTCCAGGTCGCCGGCGCCACGCCGTCCCAGCGCTCCATGACGTGGAACATCTCTTCCACGTGCGCGACCGATAGTTCCTTCAGCAGCAGGTGGCCCAGCAGCGGGTCCAGGTACCGCCGGACGTGGTCGGTGTACCCGGCCACCGTGGACGGCGCTCCCTGATGGTCGTCCAGCCAGCGCCGCAGCCACTCGGCCACCGTCAGCGTACTCCCGGCCGGGCCACGCAACCGCACCAACGCCTCTTGCGCGGCCTTGCGGGTCGGGAAACCACCCCGGCGGACACGGCGACGGCGGCCGTCGGTCCCGGTGCCCAGTTCCAGTCGCAGACACCAGCTGCCATGGCGGCGCTCGGCCGCCAACCGCGGGCACCTGCCACCCATCGCACGTCCGCTGTCGGGGTTCTGGCAGCCGCATCGCCGGTACACCACCGGCACTCTGTGCTCTTCTCATCAGGCCAGGGTGGGCCTGCACTAGGGCCTGTTTCGAAGTGAGATGAGCGGCGGCGTGTCGTGCGCCGGACGCAGTGAGGTCTCCGGTAGAGCGTTCATCGACCAAGAAGAACAACACCGGAGACCTCGTGGCCACCCTAGCGGTGAC
>NZ_JBGNUR010000010.1:0-269734 GCF_041951345.1 Actinomadura sp. 21ATH
CAAGGTGGTGGGCTGGTCAATCGACTCGGCGCAGACCGCCACCCTGGTCACCAACGCTCTCGGGATGGCCATACAGAACCGGCAGCCGCCGCCTGGCACGCTGATACATTCCGATCACGGCGTGCAATACACCTCGTGGGTGTTCACCCAGCGCGCCAAGGACTCCGGCCTGGTCGCCTCGATGGGCTCGATCGGCGACTGCTACGACAACGCCGTCATCGAGTCGTTCTGGGGACGGATGCAGGTCGAGCTGCTCAACCGGCAACGCTGGCGCACCCGCATCGAACTGGCGAATGCGATCTTCGAGTACCTGGAGATCTTCCACAACCGCCGACGCCGCCACAGCGCGCTGGGAATGCTCTCCCCGGGGGAGTACGAGAGGATGCATTCGGCCCAGCAACTGGCATGAGATTCCGGTAACGCGACACCACGGAACCCGGGGTACATCAAGCGTCACCGCACCGGGCAGGATGATGTCCTCGAACGCGAACGCATGGACTTTCTAATGCTGATGCCCAATGGCATCCGTGTCGTCGTCGAAGTCGACGGCCAGCACCACTACGGCGTGCTCGACACCGACCATCCGCGGGGGCGCCGCTACATCGCCTCGTCGCCCAAGTACTCGGAGATGGTCGCTGAAGACCGCAGCCTGAGGCTCGCCGGGTACGAGGTATACCGGTTCGGCGGCCATGAGCTGCTCGCCGACAAGCCCGCCGCCAGCGTCATGGTCGCCGCGTTCTTCGGTGACTTGCTCAGCCCCGAGCGCAGCACCACAAATCCCGCGATAATAAAGGCGACTCTCTCGATGCGAACCACCGGCACCCCTGGGCCGTCACGCCTCCCCGCCCAGCTCGCGATGTGTACCGCCGTGCGCTCAGTGAGCCACCGTAAGCGACCGTTGCTGTACACAGCATTTCCCTTTGGCCTGGGTGGTGCAGTGCTGGGCGAGGTCGATCGCGACCAGGAGCAGGCCAGGTGCGTCGTGCCGAACCCAGCTGCGGTCCTCGTCTTGAGGGTGGAGTCGGTGAGGCCCCGCCCGTAGGCCGCGGCCAACTCCCGCAGGGCCGCGCTGCACGGCCTGCTCCGCAAGCTCTGACCCTCCGGCCTGCCCAGGGCCGCGCGGTACCTCCCGAACGCGGCCCCGGGCGGACCGTCTGCAGACCACAGGGAGCACAGCCCGATGACGCAACCCGACGAGCACACCGCGGGACCAGAACACACCTGGCTGGTCGACGGCCTCTTCCCGGCACAGCGGACGCACTGGGGCCCGCCCTGGGCCTACCCCACCATCGGCGCAAGTCCACGCGGGGCCGCCCCGCCGGCAAGCTCCCACGTTTTGACCCTCGCCCTGGGCGGCCGTTGACACCGGGCGTCCGCAAGATCGACGATGAGGCCTCCGCACGGGAGGCCGAATGCGCGCAGCGAGCGTCGCCGCCGGGGCCCTGCTCCTCGCCGCCGCCGGCTGCGGCGGGCCCGAGAGCACCCGCGCCGTCATTGGCGCGGACGCGCCGGCCGCGGTCGCGGACCGCCCCGTCCGGCTGACGGTCTCCGGCCTGGCGCCCGAGGACGAGGTCACCGTGACGGCCACCGCGGCCGACGCGCGAGGGGCGCGGTGGCGCGGCCACGCGACGTTCCGCGCCGATGGCCGCGGCCGGATCGATCTCGCCCGCGCCCGGCCGCTCTCGGGCACCTACTCCGGGGTCGACGGGATGGGCCTGTTCTGGTCGATGCGCCCGCCCGCCGGTAAGGCCGAGGAAGCCTGGTTCGATCCCGGGTTCTCCGGGGCGGAGCCGTCCTACGACGTGACGGTGACGGTGACGGCGGACGGCCGCCGCCTCGCCCAGCGGACGCTGACCCGGCGGCTGGCGGCGCCCGGCGTCACGCGGCGGACGTTCACGCCGGGCGAGGACGGCGTCTCCGGAGAGCTGTTCCTGCCGCCGGACGGGCGGCGTCACCGGCCGGCGGTGATCGTCATCGGCGGGTCCGAAGGCGGCGACACCGGCCCATACGAGGGCGCGCTGCTGGCCTCGAACGGCCACCCGGCGCTCGTGCTGGCCTACTTCAGGGCACCGGGCCTGCCGGCGGCTCTGAAGGACATCCCCCTGGAGTACTTCGCGCGCGCCGCCCGGCTTCTGGTCGGCGACTTCGGCCGCGTGGTGGTGCGCGGCCACTCGCGGGGAAGCGAGGCCGCGCTGCTGATGGGCCGGCACTACCCAGGCCTCGTCCGCGGCGTCATCGCCTGCGCCCCCTCGGCCGACGTGCTTCCAGGGTTCCCCCGCGGCGGGGACGCTTGGACGCGCGGCGGTCGGCCCGTACCCGGCGGCACCATACCGCTCGACGGCATCAGCGGTCCGGTACTGGCGATCGCGGGCACCGACGACCGGGTGTGGCGCTCGGCATCTTCCGCCCGGCAGATCATGGACGGCCTCGCCGGGACGCGCGACCGGTTCCCGCACCAGGCGGCGGTCTACCCCGGCGCCGGGCACGGCATCTGCAACGTCCCGTACCTGCCCCAGGGCACCGGCATCCCGCACCCCGTCACCGGCGACGCGCTCGCCATGGGCGGCAGCAGGCCCGCGGACGCCGCGGCCCGCGCGCAGGCCTGGTCGAGGATCCTGACGTTCCTCGCCGCCCTCGAACGCTGACGTCCCCGCGCCTGACACAGCACCCACAAGACCCCGACACCCGCCTCGCGCGCCCGTGAGTGCGGCCCAAAAGACCCAAAACCCCTCCAGCCAGGGGCGGCGGGTGCTCGGCCCTTGAGCGGCAACTGATCGGCCAATGGCGTTAGCGAGCCGGGCTGAGCGGAGTTACCGCCGTCCACCGGTCCAGAGCAGGTCGGGACGGTGTTGTTCGGGAAGCCGGGGTGCCCGGTCTTACGGTCGGCTTCAGCTGGGGACCCTTCAGGGGTGCAGCCGGAATACGCCAGAAAGGGATCGTCCGGCCGCGCAGTAGCTGGTGCCTGGGGCAGGGACGTGTGGATTTCGTTCGATGAAGGCCGCTACGGCGGCGTCGTGGTCCCAGGAACCCTGCGGGACTCGCTGTTCATCCTGGACGCCATCCTCACCGTCGACGGCGGGCCGCGCCCCGAGACGGTGGTGACCGACGCCGCGTCCTACTCCGACATCGTGTTCGGGGTGTTCGCGATCTGCGGCTACCAGTTCTCCCCGCGCATCGCCGACTTGGGCGACACCCGGCTGTGGCGCACCAACACCCGCGCCACCTACGGCCCCTTGGACCACATATCCCGCCACACCGTCCGCCTGGACCGCATTCGCGCGCACTGGGACGACATGCTCCGCGTCGCCGGCTCTCTCACCACCGGCGAGGTCCGCGCCTACGACCTGATCCGGATGCTGTCGCGCGACGGTCGCCCCACCGGGCTGGGGGATGCGTTCGCCCATTACGGGCGGATCTTTAAGACGTCATCTCATTTGGCGGATGAGCTGTAGCCTGCGGTCGTGGAGATGGTCGAGCGGTTGGTGCCCGAGGAGTTGTGGGAGTTGTTCCAGCGGGTGGTGCCACCTGCACCGACGCGGCCGCAAGGTGGCGGCCGGCGTCGGCACGGTGATCGTGAGGTGCTGGCGGCGATCATCTTCGTGGCCACCACCGGCTGCACCTGGCAGCAGCTGCCGCCGGTGTTCGGCCCGTCCGGGCCCACCGCGCACCGCCGCTTCACCGAGTGGAGCAAGGCCCGGGTGTGGGCCAAGCTGCACCGCCTGGTGCTGGACGAGCTGGGCGGGCGCGGGGAGCTGGACTGGTCGCGGTGCGCGATCGACTCGGTCAGCGTCCGCGCGAGCAAAGGGGGGAGCTGACGGGCCCGAATCCTGTCGACCGCGGCAAGAACGGGTCGAAGATCCATCTGCTCGTCGATCGTGCCGGACTGCCGCTGTCTGTCGGAATCTCGGCGGCCAACACCCATGACAAGCTCGCGCTGCAACCCCTCGTGCGCGGCATCGCACCGATCCGCTCACGGCGCGGCCCGCGCAGGCGCCGTCCCACCAAGCTGCACGCCGACAAAGGCTACGACTACGCCGACCTGCGGCACTGGCTGCGCGGACGCGGTATCACCCCGCGCATCGCCCGCCGCGGGATCGAGTCCCCGGCCCGGCTGGGCCGGCACCGCTGGGTGGTCGAGCGCACGGTGTCATGGCTGAACGGCTGCCGCCGCCTGCACCGCCGCTACGAACGCAAACCCGAACACTTCCTGGCCTTCGTCGCCATCGCCGCCACGCTGATCTGCCACCGCCGACTCACCAATTGAGACGACGTCTAAGGAGAGCGAGCACGGCCTTCGACCTGCGGTTTGGCATGCGTGGGTCAGAGGTGACCGTACGGGCTAGCGTTGGGTGCGGTTCTGGTTGCTGGAGGTAGGGAGAGCCGGCGGTGGCGCGTTCTTGGCTGTCGATCCGGGTGGAGTTGGTGTCCGGGCATGGGGAGGCGTTCTGGCCTCGGCCGGGGCGGGTGTTCGCGGCGGCTCGGTCGCACACGTTCGCGCAGCTCGGCGAGGCGATCGATGTCGCGTTCGCGCGGTGGGACATGGGGCATCTGCACATGTTCACGTTGGACGGCGGGACGTGCCTCACCCACACGGCGATGTGGGACGGGGAGGCGCCTGACGGGGCGCTGGACAGCGATCTGACGAATCTCAGCCGGTTGAAGTCGGGCGAACGGTTCGCGTACGTCTTCGACATGGGGGACGACTGGACGCATATCTGCACGGTCGGGGAAGAGCGGATCGACCCTGTGGAGACGGTCGGAGTGATGCCCGGCCGGCCCGTGCCCTACTGGGGGTGGGGCGATATCCCGGATCAGTACGCCCGGCGATGGGACGGGGATGATGGCGAGATGAGCGCGCCCAAGCCGCCGGATTCGCCGTTCTCGGACCTGCCGCCGATCTTGCCTGGGTGGGGTGGTTGAGGGTCACGTCGGGGCGAGCTGCCAGTCGCCGGGGAGTGCTCGGCGGGTCTCGTCCAGGGCGCGTTCCGTGCGGGCGCGTACCCAGAGCCAGGCGTCGGAGTCGTCGCGGATCAGGACGTCCGGGGCGGTGAACCAGCGGACCGGTGGGTCCTCGGGCGTCGCCCACATCGGGTAGTCCGGGAGCAGCGGCAGGCGGGTGTAGCGGAGTTCCAGGGCGTTCAGGGTGGCGTCGGATGGCTCCTGGTTGTCGCTGTACGCGTTCTCTCTGAACAGGTTCTCGCTTAGAACGATCTCGGCGGCTGTCAGGGAGAAGCGGTCGAGGAAGGGGCGCCAGGGTTCCGGGGCGATGTACGGGGCGTCGAGCTGGAAGACGACGGGTGGGTCCGGCAGGTGGAGGTCCTGGACGGGGATGCCCCATTGCGCGCACCCCTGGTTCTCGTCGCGGAAGACGAGGGCCTGGCCGGACTCGTCGAAGTGCAGTCCGGCCGGAGGGAGCAGGCGGTCCTGGTTGCTCGTGAGATCGGGGCGCCGTCCCAGCAGCTTGTAGAAGTCGCGTACGGAGGCGGGGAGGCGGACGCCGAGGCGCTCCTCGGCCGCGGAGAGGTCTTCTTCGCTACAGCCGTCGGCGGGGGACAGCGGGGTCGACCAGTCTGCGGCGAAGCGGCGGAGGAAGTCGGCGTCCAGGGGCATGCGGTGACTTTAGAGCGTTGCCTGTCCCCGCATGGCCCGCCACAGCTCTGTCCGGATGCGGGGCCACCGCTCCTGCATTGCCTGCTGGGCGTACCACAAGGTGTCCACCGATTCCGTTCGGTCGCCCACCGCCGCGGCGAATGCCTCGGCCGCGCGCATTCGGTGGTAACGCCGTGTGCGTTCAGGTGAACCGCCGGGCGCGGCATCCAGTTCCTGAGCCAGCCGGAGTTTCATCGCATGGGAGTCGCGCGCCAGTGTGTCTCCGGGCGGTCGGCCGTCCGCGAACGCGTCGAGTACCGCGCCGATGAGTGGCTCGCTGCGGAGGTCCTGCTCGTCGGCGAGCCGGCCGAGTAGCCGGTGGAGGACGGTGCGGCGCGTCGGCTCGTCGGCCATGAGGAACACGGCCGCCAGGTCGGGGTCCGCCGCGGCGAGCATGCCCGGCGGGCGCGGATCGTCCGGGATCGGGTCGTCCAGGACCACCGTCGGATGCGGCCGTCCCAGCCAGGCGGTGTCCAGCCGGACGCCCGTGCGCCGCTCGACCAGGGCCAGCTGCGCCGGATGGTCCAGATCGCCGCTGAGATCGCGCAGCGCGGCGCGGTCCTCGTCGAGGGCCGTGGGCTGCTCGCCGCCGGGCTGCTGATCGTCCAGATACTCCAGTCGGGTCAGCAGCCTGCCGAACGCGGCGTAGCAGAGCAGGCTGCGCCCGTTGGCGTCGGCCCACCACGAGCCGTGCACCACCGCGCCGTCCGACAGCCACCGCAGGACCTCCTCACGGACGCCCTGGGCCTCGAACGTCTCCACGAGCAGTACGGCCGGTCCCGCTTGGTGGAGGTGCACCACCGGGAGGTCGTCGTCATCCCGACCCGTCCGGGTCTCGATGCCGGCCGGGTCGGCGCCGAGCCGTCGTACCGCATCGGCCACGGTCACCGGCCCGGTCAGCGGTTGTACGACCGTCCAGCGCAGCAGCTCCGACATGTCCGGTGCCTCTTCGAGAAGCCGCCGGTACCACGCCACGTCCGCGTCGAGCATGGCCGGGAGTCTCGCAGCCGGACATCGGACCTGTCAGTCGAAGCGGTCAGGGCGTCCCCAAGCGGCAGGCCACTGCGGTGTCCGTCGTCCGCGGGGAGGGTGCTTCTGCATGCCGGGAGACGCTTCAGCGAAGCCCGTGCACCGCCTGAGTTGATTCCGGCGTCGCGCTTTGGGGTGGCGCTATAAGGTTCCTCTGCGAACGCGGAGGGGTGCCGTGCGTGGCCGTTCTGCGGGTGATCGGTCGGCGGGGTGCCCGTGTTCTTGGAGGGTCGGTCCGGTATGGAGGGGTTGCTGCCGGAGGATCCGCGGCGGATCGGTGGGTACCGGGTGGTGGGGCGGCTCGGGGCGGGCGGGATGGGGCAGGTGTTCCTCGGCCGGTCGGCCACCGGGATGCCGGTCGCGATCAAGGTCGTGCATGCCGAGATGGCCGCGGATCCGCGGTTCCGGGCGCGGTTCGCGCGGGAGGTCGCGGCGGCGCGGACGGTGAGCGGGGCGTTCACCGCGCCGGTGATCGACGCTGATCCGCAGGCGGCGGCGCCGTGGCTGGTCACCGCGTTCCTGCCGGGGCTGTCGTTGCAGGACGCGGTCGCGGAGCACGGGCCGTTGCCCGTGCCGGGGGTGTACGCGCTGGGGGCGAGCCTGGCCGAGGCCCTCGTCTCCATCCATCGGGCGGGGATCGTCCACCGGGATCTGAAGCCGTCCAACGTGATGCTGGCGCCGGACGGGCCGCGGCTGATCGACTTCGGGATCGCGCACGCGGCCGAGGGGATCGCGCTGACCCGGGCGGGCGCCGTCATGGGGTCGCCCGGCTATCTCGCGCCGGAGCAGGCTCGCGGGCTGCCGACGGGTCCGGCCGGGGACGTCTTCTCGCTCGGGGCGGTGCTCGCGTTCGCGGCGATGGGGGAAGGACCGTTCGGGCGCGGGAACGTGCACGCGCTCATCTACCGGGTCGTCCATGACGAGCCTCGGCTGGACGGGGTCGCGGACGCGGAGCTGCGGGAGCTGGTCGCGGAGTGCATGGCGAAGGACCCGGCGCTGCGGCCGGGGCCGGAGGCGCTGCTGCGGCGGCTGGTTCCGCGGGCGCCGGAGGCCGCCGTGCTGCGCGGGACGGGCTGGCTGCCCGGCGAGATCGCGGCGGCTGTCGAGCGGAGCCCGAAGGACGCCGGGCGTGCGTTCGGGCGGCGCCGGGTCCTGCTGGCGGGCGGGGGCGCGGTGGCGGCGGTCGCGGCGGCGGCCGGTGGCGGTGTCCTGCTGGCGGGACGCGGCGAGCCGCGGGCGGCCGCGCGGACGCCGGGGGCGAGCGCGTCCCCGGTGAGCACGCCCGCGCCGGCCGAGGCGAAGGTGCTCTGGGACTACGAGACCAGGTCCTACCTGCTGGAGGAGGACCCCGGCGCGGGGGCGGGGATCGTGTTCGCGAACGGGACCTCGGGCGCGTACGTCGCGCTGGACGCCCGTACCGGCAAGCGCCGATGGGGGCGGGCGGAACGCGAGGGTACGGCGTCCGCGTGGACGGGCGCGGTCGTCGCGGACGGTCTCGTCTACACGGGGCTCGCGGACGACGCGTTCGGTGCCCTGGACGCGCGCAGCGGCGCGGTGCGGTGGCGGTATCCGGTGCCGAACGCGGCCGAGGGGCTGCCGGTGGTGATGGGCGGGACGGTGTACGTCGGCAGCCGGGACGACGTCCTGCACGCCATCGACCGGGCCACCGGGGCGCGGCGCTGGTCGCGGCGGCTCAAGGGGGCGCGGCCCGCGGCGGCCGACGGGCTGGTGTTCCTGCATACGGGCAAGGAGCTGCACGCCCTGGACGGGGCAACGGGCAGGACGCGGTGGCGGCGGGCGGTGGCGGAGAAGGACGCGCTGGGCGTGGCCGTGCAGGGCGGTCTGGTCTGCTGCCGTGCGGAAGGGGCCGAGCTGGTCGCGTTCGACGCCCGTACCGGGGCGAGGCGCTGGAGGTTCCTCGGGGGTTCCGGGATCGGGGTTCCGGCCGTCGCGGGCGGCGCGGTCTATGTGGCGGACGGCAGCGCCAACATGGTCGCTCTGGACGCCGCGTCCGGCCGGGTCCGCTGGCGCTTCCCCGCGGGGGACGGCGGGGCGGGGCGGCCGGTCGCCGCCGGCGGGCTCGTCTGTTTCGCCGGGCGGGAGGCGGTATGGGCGGTCGACGCGGGAACGGGACGCGGCAGGTGGAAGTACGAGCCCGCCGAGAACACCCGTTCGGACGTGGTCGTGGCCGGCGGCGCGGTCTGTTTCAGCAGCGGTGATCTGAACGTCGACGCCGTCGAGCGTTCGCGCTACCACCTCACCGCTCTGGCGCTCGGGGCCTGAGGAGGCGCGCGATGGAACCGTTGCGGCCGGGAGATCCGGCACGGGTCGGGGCGTACCGGCTGGTGGCGCGGCTGGGGTCGGGCGGCATGGGCCGGGTCTTCCTGGGCGTGTCGCCGGCGGGGCGGAGCGTGGCCGTCAAGGTCGTGCACGCGGCGCTGGCGGGGGACGCCGGGTTCCGGGCGCGGTTCCGGCGCGAGGTGGCGGCGGCGCGGGCGGTGAGCGGGGCGTTCACCGCGCCGGTGATCGACGCCGATCCGGAGGCGGCGGCGCCGTGGCTGGTCACCGCGTACCTGCCCGGGCTCTCGCTGCAGGAGGCGGTCGGCGGGTACGGGCCGCTGGCGCCCGGCGCGGTACGGGTGCTGGGCGCGGGCCTGGCCGAGGCGCTGCTGGCCGTCCATCGCGCGGGGGTCGTGCACCGGGATCTGAAGCCGTCCAACGTGCTGCTCACCCGGGAGGGGCCGCGGGTCATCGACTTCGGTATCGCGCGGGCGGCCGAGGCCAGCGCCGTGACGCGGACCGGCATGACGGTGGGGTCGCCCGGCTACATGGCGCCGGAGCAGGCCGAGGGGAAGGAGACGGGCCCGGCGGGCGACGTGTTCGCGCTCGGCGCGGTCCTGACGTTCGCGGCGACCGGGGCCGGCCCGTTCGGGCGGGGCGAGGCGCACGAGCTGACCTACCGGATCGTGCACGAGCCGCCGTCGCTGGACGCCGTCCCGGACGCGGAACTGCGCGAGCTCGTCGCGGCCTGCCTGGACAAGGACGCGCGGCGGCGTCCCGCGCCGGAGGAGGTGCTGGAGCGGCTGGCGGCCGCGATGCCCGCCGCGCCGCACGGCACGGGCTGGCTGCCCGGGCCGGTCGCGGCGGGCATCACCGAGCGCGCCACGCTGCCGCCGCCGCCTCCGCCCACGCTGGACGCCGCGGCCGCCGGGCGGCGGGGCGTGCTGAAGGCGGGTGCGGCCGGGGCGGCGCTGCTCGCCCTCGGCGGGACCGCCGCCCTGCTGACGGTCCGGACGGTGACGGCCGCCGAAGAGGGGACCTGGTCGTACGCTCCGGAGGACGGCGGCGGGTTCGGCAAGGGCCCGGCCGTCGCCGGCGGGCTCGTGCTCGTCGGGAAGGGCGGCTCCGGCGGCATGGTCACGGCGCTGGACGCCCGTACTGGCGAGAAGCGCTGGTCCGCCGCGCTGCCGACCAGCGCCGGGGTCCAGCGGTGGGAGGTCGCCGGCCACGGCGGCGTCGGTCTCACGGGCGGCCTCTCCAGGTGCACGGCGTTCGACCTGGCCACCGGGAAGTCGAGGTGGTCGGTGTCGTACGACCGGGCGGGCGACTCCAGGCCGGTGCTCGGCGGCGGGCTCGTCCACATCGTGGGCACGGTCGGCGAGCGGATCGAGTCGGGCGACTGGCTGGTGGCCTACGACGCCCTCACCGGCACCGAACGCTGGCGGTTCGACGCGTCCGAGCGGATCCTCGGGAACCCGGTGGTGCTCGGCGGCACGGTGTTCGTGTTCGCCGAGGACGGGACCGGCTACGGGCTCGACACCGCGACCGGGCAGCCGCGCTGGCGGCGGACCCTCGCCGAACGCCCCCAGGACCTGTGGCCGCACGTGGCGGGCGACGGCGGTTTCCACGTCCTGGCCGGGGACACCCTGCATTCCCTGGACGCCGCCACCGGGCGCACCCGGTGGCAGGCCCGGGTCGAGGCCGCCGGGCACACCGGCTCGCCGGCCGTCACCGTCGCCGGAGGCAGGACGTTCGTCCCGTCGGGCGGCGCGGTGAAGGCGTACGAGTCGGCGACCGGCAGGCCGCTGTGGACGTTCGCGCTGCCCGCCGGCGCCGGCCGGAACCGGGAGGTTCCGATGATCGTGCCGGGTGGCGGGCTGGCGTTCTTCCACATCGCCGACGTGCTGTACGCGGTCGACCTCGCGTCCGGGCGGCTGCGGTGGTCGTACGACCGGGGCCTGCGGCAGATCTACGAGCGGCCCGTCCTGGCGGCCGGCGCCGTGCACTTCGCGGGCGGCAGCGCCGTGCACACCTTCGACCTCGGGACGGGGAAGCTGCTGCGGAAGCACCGGTCGCTGCTGGCCACCAACCTGGCGACGGCGAACGGCGTCCTCTACTGGCGCAATCTGGACGGCGCCTTCGCGATCCCCGCGGCCACCTGACGAGCGGGCTCCGGGGGCGCTCCCGGAGCCGTCCCGATCGTTCAGGACCTCACCGGAAGTCGGGGGCGTGGTCCTCGGCCCACCGGGCGTAGGTGCGGGCGGGGCGGCCGGTGATGCGTTCCACCTCGGGGCTCACCTCGGCGGGGCGGTCGACGGAGCCGGCCTGCATGCGGAGCAGGGAGTCGGCGACCGCCGGGGGGATGTGGCCGGCGGTCATGGCTTCGCGGGCCTCTTCCGGGGTGATCTCCTCGTAGGGGACGGGGCGGCCGATCGCCTCGCCGATGAGGCGGGCCTGGTCGGACTGGGTCAGGGACTCGGGGCCGGTCAGGAGGGGCTTGGCGCCCAGCAAGGCGTCGGTGGTCAGGGCCTCGAAGGCGACGGCGGCGATGTCGTCCTCGTGGATCGGGCTGGTGTGGGAGCGGGCGTACGGGCCCCGGACGGTGCCCGTCTCGCGGATCTGCGCGGCCCAGTTCAGGGTGTTGGAGGCGAACGCGCCGGGGCGGACGAACGTCCACTCCAGGCCGGACGCCTCGATCTCGCGCTCGACCTCCAGGTGGTGCAGGCCGATGGTGTTGGCGGGGTCGTCGTCGGCGGCCGCCAGCGAGGACAGCAGGACGGCGCGGCGGACGCCGTGGCCGGCGGCGCGGGGGAGCAGGTCGCCCAGGCCGGTCCAGAACGCGGCCGGGTTGATGAAGATCGATGTGACGCCGTCCAGGGGGAGGTCGGCGGTGGGGGCGACCTCCACGCCGGCCGGGAGGCGGGCGGTGGCGGGGGTGCGGCTCAGCGCGCGGACCTTGTGGCCCGCGGCGGCGAGCCGTTCGACGAGGGGGCGGCCGACGGTTCCGGTGGCTCCGGTCACCAAGATCATGACTTTTCCTTTCGGCGGTCGGGAGCGCCAGTTTCATCCAACTGGATGAAATTGTCAAACAACCGGATGGATGAATGCGTGGCTACGATGAGGGGCGTGGAGAGGACGACGCGGCGGTCGCCGCGGGGTGACGAGCGCAAGACGGACGCCGAGCGGTCCCGGCGGCTGCTGCTGGACGCGGCGCTGGAGGAGTTCGCGGCCAAGGGGTACGCGGGCGCGCGCGTCCAGGACATCGCCGACCGGGCCGGGGTGAACAAGCAGCTCATCAGCTACTACTTCGGCGGCAAGGCCGGGCTGTACCGGGAGATCGGCCGGCGCTGGCTGGAGCGCGAGGAGGAGATCAACGATCCGGACGTCCCGCTGGAGTGCGTCTGGGTGCGCTACCTGGAGGACGCGCAGGCCGATCCGCGCGGCGGGCGGCTGAACGTCTGGCGCGGGCTCACCGAGGACCCCGCCGAGATCGCGGACGTGCCGCGCGAGGACCTCTCCGACCTGGAACGCCGCCAGGGCGACGGCGAGCTGGCGGACGACCTGGAGCCCGAGGCCGTCATGCTGATGATGATGTCCATGGTGACGATGCCGACCGTGATGCCGCACATGGTGCGCGCGGTGTACGGGCTCGACCCGGACTCGCCGGAGTTCAGGGAGCGGTACGCGGAGCAGCTGCGCCGGATCGCCCGCCACCTGTCCGGCCGCCGAGGTCCGTGTTGACCATGGTGAGGAGTGCATCTTTCCGGTGAGTGCCCGCATCTAAGTAGTAACGGGTTATCTCTCACGGGGAGTGTCATGCACCGCTCTTTGCTGGTCGCCGCGGTCGCGACCGGGATGATGATCACCGGCTGCGTGGCCGATCCGCCGTCGCGGCAGACGGCGAAGGTCTCGGCGGCCGAGCGTTTCGCCGGATACGCCGGAGTGGTGAACGAGACCGGGAACTTCCTCGCCGTCGCGGTCCTCGACGGCAAGGCGCGCGCCTTCGTCTGCGACGAGCAGGACGAGGCGTGGTTCGAGGGCTCGGTGGCCAAGGAGGGCGGCATGGTGACGCTCCTCGCGGCCAAGGACCGGAAGCCGGCCGGCTTCTTCAACAGCCTCCAGGGCGAGGGCACGTTCTGGATCGAGGGGCGGCTGCGGACGTTCAAGGCGGCGCCGGTGGACAAGACCGCCGGGCTGTACCGGGCGCAGTCGGCCAACGGGCAGCTCGTCGCCGGCTGGGTGCTGCTGCCGAACGGCGACCAGGTCGGCGTCGCCACCCGGAACGGCGTCAACCAGCCAGCCCCGCCCATCAAGCCCGGCCAGGCAACGGTGACCATCGGCGGCGAGCAGGTCCCGCTCAAGTCCGGGCTACAGCAGCTCAGCAGCGGTGGATGAGCGGATCGGGCCGTACCGGCTGGAACGGCTCCTCGGAAGCGGCGGCATGGGCGTCGTCCACCTGGCCCGCGGGCCCGGCGGCGAGCGCGTCGCGCTGAAGGTCATGCACGCGCAATGGAGCGCGCACCCCGAGTACCGGGAACGGTTCCGGGACGAGGCGGAGGCGGCGCGGCGGGTGGCGCGGTTCTGCACCGCGGCGGTGCTGGACGCCTCGTTCGGCGAACCGGCGTACCTGGTCACCGAGTACATCGAGGGCGAGACGCTGTCCGCCGCGCTGGTCCGGGACGGCGTCCTGGACGGCGGGCGGCTGGAGTCGGTCGCGGTCGGCACGGCCGTGGCGCTGGGCGCGATCCACCGGGCCGGCATCGTCCACCGCGACCTCAAGCCCAGCAACATCATCCTGTCGCCGTACGGGCCCAAGGTCATCGACTTCGGCATCGCGCAGATCGAGAACACCGAGGGCCGGACGGGACCGTTCGTGTTCGGCACGCCGCCGGTCATCGCGCCGGAGCGGTTCGAGGGGCACCGGGCGACGGTGGCCTCGGACGTCTTCTCCTGGGGCTGCGTCGTCGCGTACGCCGGAACGGGGCGCTGGCCGTACGGGAGCGGCGCGCTGGAGGTCGTCCACTACCGCAGCACCAACCGGCCGCCCGACCTGGACGGCCTCGACGTGCGGCTCGCGCCGCTGGTCAGGTCGGCGCTGGCACCGGACCCGGCGGCGCGCCCGACGATCGCCGAGCTCCTGGACGAGATGACGGGCTCGGGCCTGCAGATCACCCAGGCGATGAACCTCGCCGACCTGCCCCGGCCACCGGACGGGGAGGGCGGGAGCGAGGCGCCGCACGCGCCGCAACCGGTGCCGGTGGGCGCCGCGTTCGGGCCGCCGGGGCGGCCGGGTACCGCGACGGAGAGGACGCGGCCGCCGGCCTCCGGAGGCGCGCCCGTCCACACTGGCGCGGCCGGGCCGGGGCTCACCGTGGCACAGCAGGAGGAGACGGCCGGCCGCCGCCGGTGGCCGCGGCGGAGCGTGCTCGCACTCGGCGCGGTCGCGGTCGCGGCGGCCGGTGCGGTGGCGGCCGCGTTCCTCCTGTGGCCGGAAGCGGCGGCGGAGCGGGGGCTCGTCCGCCATGACGACTTCTCCGGGCGGTACTGGTGGCCGGAGGGGCGGTACGCCAGCCCCGTCACCGCGTCGGCCGAACTGGCCGACGGGCGCTACCGGCTGACCGTGGCGAGCCAGGGCAACCTGCCCGCCTCCGCCAACGTCGACACGTCCCGCCACGATGACGTCCTCGTGTCCGCCAGGGCGAGCGGGACGGGCGCGTACGGCGTGTGGTGCCGCGGCAACCCGCCCAGGCGGCCGACCGCGAAGTACGAGTTCCACGTGACCGGCACGGGCGAGGCCGCGATCGTCAAGCGGGCGCCGGCCGGCCAGGGGACCGACCTGGTGCCGTTCCGCCGCGCCTTCACGCCGGCCTCCACCAACCACATCGAGGCCCGCTGCCGGAACGCGCCGGGCGGCGGCGTCCGCCTGACCCTGACCGTCAACGGGCGGCACGCCGCGACCGCCACCGACACGTCCGCCCCGCTGGGACCGGGCGCCGTGGGCGTGATCACCCATGCCCGCGACGTCCCGGAGGCGGCGGCCGCGTTCGACACGTTCACCGTCGAAGCCCCATAAAGCATCACCCAAACGACGCGCCCGACCGCGCGCGGCGCCGTCATGAGCGGCGGCTTCTGGACCTGGCCGCCTCCTGAGCGGGGGCTGGCACTACCTCAGGTGGGTGGGTGGCCTCACTGGAAGCGGGCGTGGGAATCGATGGGGTAGGGGGATGCTCTTCTCTCGTGCCGTGATGGTGGTGACCGCGCTCGGCGCGGCCGCGCTCGTCGGATGGGCCGGGCCCGCGCCCGCCTCGGGACCGCGGCCGGGGACTCCCCCGGCCGGCCTCTCGCGCTACCTCGCGCAGCGCGTGGACTGGGGGCCGTGCCCGGCCGACGCCGCGGAACTGGGCGAGGCGGGCGCGCGGTGCGCGCGGATCGACGTGCCGCTCGACTACGCCGACCCCGGCGGCCGTTCGATCGAGCTGGCGATCTCCCGGGTCGAGGCGAAGGACAGGGCCCGCCGCCGCGGGATCCTGCTGGCCAACCCCGGCGGGCCCGGCGGCCCCGGGCTGGAGTTCGCGGCCGCGCTGCGTTCCACGCTGAAGGACGTGGCGGACCGGTACGACCTGATCGGGTTCGACCCGCGGTTCGTCGGCCGCAGCACCCCGATCCACTGCGGCACCGCCCCGCCGGCGCCCGCGACGCACTCGCGCAGGGAGGCCTTCGAGGCGTCCGTGCGGAACGCCGCCGACACCGCGCGGCGCTGCTTCGAGCACGCCGGCAACGCGGCGCTGCTGCCCCACGCCTCCAGCCGCAACGTCGCCCGCGACATGGACCTGATCCGCGCCGTCCTGGGCGAGCGCAAGCTGTCCTATTACGGCGTGTCCTACGGCGGCGACCTCGGCGCCGCCTACACCCAGATGTTCCCCCGCCGCGCCGACCGCATCGTGATCGACAGCGTCACCGATCCGGCGCTGACGCAGTACGAGAACTTCCGGGCCGCCGGCCGGGCACAGGAGCGGGGCCTGGACGAGTGGGCCTCCTGGACGGCGCAATACCCGGCCCGGTACGGGCTGGGGTCCACGCCCCGCCAGGTCCGCGGGACGGTCGAACGCCTGGCCGCGCGCGTCGACCGCGGCCCGCTGCCCATCGGGGGCCGTACGATCGACGCCGCCACGCTCGGTCTCTTCCTGCGCCAGATGGTCGCGCACCAGGAGAGCGACCCCGCCCTCGCGCAGGCCGTCCGGAACCTGGTGGACGCCGCGGCCGGCGAGGACGTCGAGCCCGTCCCCGAGCTGCGCATGTGGCTCGACCTGTTCAGCCGGCCGAGCCCGGAGCTGGACAACCAGTTCAACAGCGGCAACGCGTTCTTCTGCGGCGACGGCGGCTGGCCCGCCGGGGGCTGGCCGGCCGACCCCGAACAGCACTGGCGCGACGCCCAGCGCGCCCGCGACACGCAGCCGGTCTTCGCGGCGACGGCCAGTGCCGTGTTCCCCTGCGCGTTCTGGAGGTCCGGGCCCCGCGAGCCCGGGATCGAGCTCGGCAACCGCGTCCCGCTGCTGCTCCTGCAGGCCACCCGCGACAACAACGTCCCCTACGCCGGGGCCGTGGCCATGCACCGCCGGCTCAAGGGATCGCGCATGGTCACCGCCGACGTCCGCTCCCACGGCGTGTACGGGCGCGGCGCCGACGGCCTGACGGCCGTTCCCTGCGCGGACGGCGCGGTCAACGCCTACCTGCGTACCGGAACGCTGCCCGCCGCCGACCTCTATTGCCCCGCCGGGGGACGCTGAGGCGCGTCCTCTCCTTGCTGGGCCGGGCGCCGGCGGCCATCCCTGTGGCTTCTCCGGCGAACGGCGTATCGCTGTCAGTGGTCGCGAGTAAACTCCGCGTGACCGTGTCGGCGGGTGGAGGAGAGCCGCGTGGAGCCGGCGCTGATCGGACGGAACGCGCCCCTGGGCATGCTGCGGTCGCGGATCGAGCGGGCGGTCACGAGCCATGGCGGCCTGGTGCTCGT
Source organism: Actinomadura sp. 21ATH (assembly GCF_041951345.1). Taxonomy (NCBI): domain Bacteria; kingdom Bacillati; phylum Actinomycetota; class Actinomycetes; order Streptosporangiales; family Thermomonosporaceae; genus Actinomadura; species Actinomadura sp. 21ATH. The sequence goes on from NZ_JBGNUR010000010.1 coordinate 16,970, forward strand.
CACCGGCGAGGCCGGGATCGGCAAGACGTCGCTGGTGTGCGGCGCGGCGGCGGAGGCGGCGCGGCGGGGGATGCGCGTCCTGCGCGGCGCCTGCTGGGACTCGGACGTGGCCCCGGGGCTGTGGCCGTGGACCCAGGCGCTGCGCGCGCTGCGGCGGCTGAGCACCGGGGACGAGTGGGCGCGCGCCGCGGCGGAGGCCGGCGAGGTGCTGCCGGTGCTGTTCGGCGAGGGGCCCGAGCGCGCGGCGGCCGGCGGCTTCCGGGTGTTCGACGCGGTCACCGGCGTGCTGGTCGCGGCGTCGCGGGACCGGCCGGCGCTGGTGGTCCTGGAGGACCTGCACTGGGCGGACGCGGCGTCGCTCGGCCTGCTGGAGTTCGCGGCGCAGCACGCCTGGTTCGAGCGGCTGCTGCTGGTGGCGACGTACCGGGACGTGGAGGTCCAGCGGCCCAGCCATCCCCTGGGCGGCGCGCTGCGGCCGCTGGCCATGCGGGCGGCCACCGTCCGGCTCGGCGGGCTGGCGCCGGAGGGCGTGGCGGAGCTGATGGCCCGCGCGGCGGGGCGGCGGCCCCCGGAACGGCTGGCGCAGGAGGTGCACCGCCGTACGGGCGGCAACCCGTTCTTCGTGGAGGAGACGGCGCGGCTGTGGTCGGCGGGGCAGCCGGTCACCCGGATCTCTCCCGGGGTGCGGGCCGCGCTGCGCCGGCGGATCGCGCTGCTGAGCGAGCCGGCCGCCGGCCTGCTCGCGGCGGCGGCGGTGCTGGGGCGGCGGTTCGGGCTCGCCGCGCTGGCGGGGACGGCGGGCGAGAGCGAGACCCGCGCCGCCGCGCTGCTGGAGGAGGCGGTGGACGCCGATCTGGTGGGGCGGGAGGGCGGCCGGGAGTTCGTGTTCAGGCACGACCTCGTACGGGAGGCGCTCTACGACTCGCTGGAGGCGCCGCGGGCGCGTCGCCTGCACGCGGCGGCCGTCCGCGCGCTGCTGGGGACGGCCGGGGTCCCGGATCCGGAACGGCCGGCCGCGCTGGCCCGGCACGCCCGCCTCGCCGGCGGCGAGCTGGACGCGGCCGTGGCGGTGGGGCTGCTGGTGGACGCGGCGGAGCACGCGTCGGCGAGGATGGCCTGCGCGGAGGCGGTGCGCCACTACGAGCACGCCCTGGAGCGGCTCGGCGGCGGCGCCGTCCGCGAGCGCGTCCGGCTCCTCCTGTTCCTGGGCGCGGAGCTGCAGCTCGTGGGCGAGCACGACCGGTCCTGGCTGGCCTTCGGGAGCGCCGCCGCGGCCGCCCGCGACGCCGGCGACGCGGACGCGCTGGGGCGGGTGGCCCTGGCCGTCCTGACCGCGAACTCCAAGGGCGACCGGACCGGCCTGAAGTCCCGCGTCCTGCGCGAGGCGTACGCGGCCGGAGAGGAGGGGGACGTGCCGGACTGCGAGGCGGACCTCGCGGTCGCCGTCGCCCGCCGCGTCGCCTCCGCCGCCCGCGCCGCCGGTGACGACGAGGCGCTGTGCCTCGGGCTGTGGGCGGGCATGATCGCCGGCTGGGGGCCGCGTACGGTGGCCGGCCGGACCGCCGCGGCGGCCGAGCTGGCCGAGGCGGCGCGGCGCCGGGGCGACCGCGCGATGGAGCTCGACGCGATGGGCATGCGGTGGACGGCGCTGCTGGAGAACGGCGACCCGGAGTTCCTGGAGCGGTTCGAGGCCGTGGCACGGGCCGCGGGCGCGGACCGCTCGCCCCGCGTGGGCTTCGCCTCGATCATGGACCGCGGGGTGGTGTGCGCGCTGCTGGGCCGGTTCGACGAGGCCGAGCGGCTGCTCGCCGAGACCCTCGCGCTGAGCGACCGGCACGGCCGGTACTTCCTGCTCTTCGCCCTCCACCAGCGCTGGGCGCTGTCCCTGCTCCAGGGCCGGTTCGACGGCCTGGACGAGGTCGTGCGGGCGATGGGGGCGCACGGCCATCCGCACCTGGAGCTGCTGGAGGCCGTGACGGCGCTGGAACGCGGCGAACGGCCGCCGCATCCCGTACCGCGGCCGGCGCGGGACGGCGGCACCGTCCTGCAGCGCGGCGTCGTCCCGCTGTGGCTGCGGTACGAGGCGCAGGCCGCCGCGCTGTCGGGGGACGCGGCCCGGTGCGAGCGGGCGCTGGAGGCGCTGGCACCGTACCGGGGGCAGTGGCTCGTCTCGTTCTACGGCTGGAGCATCAGCGGCCCGGTGGCGCTGTGGACCGGCGTCCTGGAGGCGGCGCTGCGGCGCTGGGACGCGGCGGTGGACGAGCTGTCCCGCGCGCGGCGGTCCGCGGAGCGGCTGCACGCCCGCCCCTGGGCGGTGCGCGCCGGTCTCGAACTCGCGGCGGCCCTGGCCGCCCGCGGCACCGGCGAGGACGCCGCCACCGCTGCGGCGCTGCTGGCGGAGGCGGCGGACGAGGCGTCCCGGCTGGGCATGGCGCATCTGGCCGAGCGCGCCGGACGCTCCGCCCGCGAGCCGCCCGGGCACGGCGCCGCGGGCGTTCCGGACGAGTTCACCTGGGACGGCGCCGTCTGGCGGCTGAGTTACGGCGGGCGTACCGTTCACCTGCCCGACGCCAAGGGCATGCGCGACCTGCACTGCCTGCTGGGAGCCCCGGGCCGCGACGTGGCGGCGGTACGGCTGCTGAACCCGGTGGACGCGGCGGTCGAGACGGCCGCGTCCATGGGCGCCGACGCCGTCCTGGACGATGAGGCGAAGGCGCGCTACCGGCGCCGCCTGGACCTGCTCGACGAGGCCGTCGACCGCGCGGTGGAGCTCGGGCGGGACGCCGAGGCGGCGGAGTACGACCGGGAGCGGCAGGCGCTGATCGGCGAGCTGCGCCGCGCCGCCGGGCTCGCGGGCCGCGCGCGCCGGCTCGGCGACGCGGGCGAGCGCGCCCGCAAGACCGTGACGGCGCGCGTCCGCAACGCGCTGCGGCGGATCGAGGACCGGCATCCGGAGCTCGGAGCGCATCTCCGCGAGTCCGTGTCGACCGGCGCGGCGTGCCGTTACGCGCCGGACCGGGAGATCGCCTGGCGCCTGTGACCCGCCGCGGCCGGTCCGGCGTCCGGCCCGGGACCGGGTACGGGTTCGAGCCGGGCACGGAAGTGGCGCAGCATCGGCGGCGCCTCCACGATGCGGTAGCCCGGGACGCGGCCGGCGTTCCGCGCCGTCTCCGCCAGGACCGCCCCGACGTGGTCGAGGTGGCCGGCGGTGTAGACGCGGCGGGGAAGGGCGAGCCGCAGCAGTTCGTACGGGGCGGACTCGACGGGCTCGCCGTTCTCGTCCTCCTTGCCCAGGTAGAGGGAGCCGAGCTCGACCGACCGGATGCCCCCTTCGAGGTACAGCGCGCAGGCGAGTGCGTGCCCGGGGAAGCGGTGCGGCGGGATGTGCGGCAGGAGCCGGCCGGCGTCGAGGTAGAGGGCGTGCAGGCCGGGCGGCTCCAGCAGGGCGATGCCGGCGGCGCGGGCCAGGCCGGCCAGGTGGGCGGCGGCGTCGGCGCGGGACCGCAGGTAGGCGGGGTCGGTGACCTCCTCAAGCCCCTGGGCGATCATGTCGAGATCGCGGCCGGCGAGCCCGCCGTAGGTGGGGAAGCCCTCGGTCGCGGTGAGGAGGAGCTCGCAGCGCTCGGCGAGGGCGGGATCGCGCAGCGCGAGGAAGCCGCCGATGTGGGCGATGCCGTCCTTCTTGGCGCTCATGAGGCAGCCGTCGGCCAGGGCGAACGCCTCCTCGGCGACCTGGCGCGGCGTGCGGCCCCGGTAGGCGGGCTCGTGCCGCGTCACCAGCCAGGCGTTCTCGGCGAACCGGGCGGCGTCCAGGAACAGCGGGACGCTGTGCCGCCGGCACAGGTCGGCGGCGCCCGCGAGGTTGGCCATGGACACCGGCTGCCCGCCGCCGCCGTTGTTGGTCAGCGTCATGATCACCAGCGCGGTGCGGGACGCGTCCGGCCCGCGCAGGGCCGCTTCGAGCCCGTCCAGGTCGATGCCGCCCTTGAACGGGTCGTCCCCGTACAGGTCCCGCGACCGCGGGCACGGCAGGTCCCGGGCCCGGCAGCCGGCCAGCTCCACGTTGGCGCGGGTCGTGTCGAAATGGGTGTTGCTCAGCGTGACCTGCCCCGGCCGCAGCAGCGCCGAGAACAGGATCCGCTCCGCCGCCCGCCCCTGGTGGACGGGGAGGATGTGCGGGTACGACGTCAGGTCCCGCACCGCCGCGTGGAAGCGCTCGAACGACCGCGAGCCGGCGTAGGACTCGTCGCCGGTCATCGCGGCGGCGAGCTGGGCCGCCGACAGGGCGCCGGTGCCCGAGTCGGTGAGCAGGTCGATCGTCACCTCGCCGGCGCGCAGGCCGAACAGGTTGTGGTGGACGCGGGCCAGCGCGCGTTCGCGCTGCTCCCGGGTCGTCCGCGGGATGGGTTCGACGACTTTGATCCGGTAGGGCTCCACGGGGCCTCCTCTGGCCGTGTCCTGTGGTCGTTCGTGGCCGCGTGCCGCGCGTCCCCGGTCAGCCGCTCGTTCGCGGCGCGCGGACCCGGTACGCCTCGGGCGAGAGGTAGACCGTCAGCCGGGGCTCGGCGCCGTCCGCCTGCACCAGGGACAGGTACGAGATCAGCCCGACCCCGCCGCCCAGGTCGCGCGACGTCATCGCGGCCAGCGCGCGGTCGAGCGGCGCGGCCGGCACGCCCCGCCGCAGGAGCAGGGCGGCGGCGCGGTCCCGGGCCTCCCGATCGTCCCGGACGTAGTCGCGCACGGGGACGTGCACGGTGTGGGCCGTGGGACGCGCGGCGTCCCGCCCGGTGAAGGAGAAGCAGGACACCAGCGGCCTGCGGTCGAACATGCCGGTCCCGGCGGCCTCCCGGCAGAACCGCGCCACACCCGGACGGCCGCCGCCGCACGCCAGCCGGGCGATGTGGCCGGCGCCCTCGGCGGAGATGCCCCGGTGCGCCACGTAGACCTTGACGCGCGGCGCCGCCCAGTCGCCCAGGTCCACCGAGAAGAACATCAGCTCGTCGCCGGGCCGGGACGCGGCGCTCTCCAGCAGGGCGGGCCACGCGCGGCCGTGGCCGAGCCGGCCGAGCGCCTCCCCGACGGCCGCGGCGGCCCCCTCCGGGCCGCGGGCGAGGGGATCGAGGTAGACCTTGATCCCGGGCGTTCCGCCGCAGCGCAGCTCCAGCGCGCACCACAGCGCGAAGCGGCCGCGCGGCGCGGGCGGCAGGAAGAGGTCCTCGACCAGGCGCAGCGGCCCGGTCGAGCAGCCCCACCGTTCCGCGAGGCGCTCGACCGCGCGCCGGCCGACGCGGGCGCTCTCGGCGAGCGTGGGAGCGACGCAGCCGGGCTCCACCAGCACCCGCACGGACGGGACACCCCCGCCGGGGAACGACACCGACAGCTCCGCGGGAGTGTGGTCGTCGCTGACGAACGACGCCGACGCCGGCTGCCCGCCGAGCGGCAGCGAACCGGCCGCCCCCAGCAGCTCGTGCAGCGCCCGCATGTCCTCGATGCCGGTGACGGGGTATCCCGCGGCGGCGCGGAGGCGCTGGAGGCACCCCGCGAGATGCGCGCCGAGAGTGACCGTCTCGGGCGCGCGGGCGACGGGCGGGCCGCTGGGACCGGGAAGACCGATCGTCATGATCGCTCCAGGGATCGGGCCGATGGGACGGCACGGGGGTCGTACTCCCAGGGGCGCCACATCCGATGTGGCGCCCGCCGCACCCGATGTGGCGCCCGCCCCTGAAGATCCGCCGGCCTCTGATCCGCTGGCCTCTGATCCGCCGGTCTCCGATCCGCTGGTCTCAGGTCCGCTGGTCTCTGATCCGCTGGTCTCAGGTCCGCTGGTCTCTGATCCGCTGGTCTCAGGTCCGCTGGTCTCCGATCCGCCGGCCTACGGATCGGGTGCATCCGATGCGCCGGTTCCTCCGAAGGACTCTGTATGGGGCAAGTGCGCGGCGGGCAGGTCGGGCGGCGGGAGAGGCTCGCGAAGCCGCGGCCGAGGGCGCCGGTCGTCATCGGGACCGGCCTCCTGGTCGCGATGGTGATGGCGCAGGTGCTGTCGGGTGTCCGGCCGGAGGAGCTCCGGCTGACGAGCGTCGTGGTCGTGCTGCTGGCGGCGAGCGCCGTGGCGTTCCTGGCGGCCCGCCACGGCCCCGCGCGGGCGGCGGGGGCCTTCGGCGCCGTGGTGGCCGTCGGGTACGCGGCGGAGTGGGTCGGCGTCCGCACGGGCGTCCCGTTCGGGGAGTACGACTACACCCCGGTGCTGTGGCCGCAGCCGGGCGGCGTGCCGGTCATCGTGGCGGTCGCCTGGGGCGGCATGGGACTGGCGGCGCACGCGGTCGCCACCGCGATCGTCCCCGGCGGCGGGCCGCCGCGCGTGGCGGTGGGGGCACTGGCGCTGACGGCGTGGGACCTGTTCCTGGATCCGCAGATGCTGCGGCTCGGGCTGTGGACGTGGGCGGACCCGGGCCCGTACCGGGGCGTGCCGGTCAGCAACTTCCTCGGGTGGCTGGCGGTGTCGGCGCTGGTCATGGTGGTGATCGATGCCATCGTGGGACGGTCGGCCGCGGCCGCGGCGGGCGGGCTCGTCGCGCTCTACGCGGTGATGGCCGCGATGGAGACGCTGGCGTTCGCGGCGGTCTTCGAACCGCCGGACCGGCTGGTGGCGGTCGCCGGTGGAGTCGCGATGGGGACGTTCGTGGTGCTGGCCGGGAGGCGTCGATGGCCGAGGTGATCGTGGTCGGGGGCGGGGTCGGGGGGATGGTCGCCGCGCTGCTGCTGGCGCGGGGCGGCCATCAGGTCCGGCTGTACGAGCGGCTCGACCGGCTCGGCGGCAAGCTGGCCGAGTACGAGCGCGAGGGGTTCGCCTTCTCGCTGGGGCCGTCGCTGCTCACGCTGCCCGGGATCTTCCGGGAACTGGGCGTGGAGCGCGGCCTGGTGGAGCTGGAGGAGCTGTGCCGGTACCGCTTCGCCGACGGGTCGGAGCTGCGCGCGTGGCGCGACCCGGAGGCGATGGCCCGGGCGGTCGACCGGCTGGCCCCCGGCCAGGGCGCCGCCTGGCACGCCTTCCACGGCTGGGCGCGGCGGTGCCTGGACGCGTCGCGGCGCACCTTCTTCGCCGGGCCGCTCGGCCGCCCGCCGGAGCACGCCAGGCCGGGCGACCTCCTCGCCGTGGCACCGGGACGGACCCTGAACGGGCTCGCGCGGCGCTTCTTCCGCGATCCGCGGCTCCGCCAGTACGTCGGGCGGTACGCGACGTACGCGGGATCGAGCCCGTACACGGCGCCGGCCGCGCTCGGCTGCGTCCCCGCGATCGAGCACGGCGAGGGCGGCTGGTACGTGCCGGGCGGGCTGCCGCGGATCGCCGCCGACCTCGCCGGGCTGCTGGCCGCCGCAGGGGTGGAGGTGCGCACCGGCGCCGAGGTGGCCGAGGTGGTCGCCGGCCGTACGGCGGTGTCGGGCGTGGTGCTGGCGTCGGGCGGGCGGGACACGGCCGACGCGGTGGTGGTGAACGCCGACGCGGCCGCCCTGTACGGCCGGCTGCTGCCCGACGGGCGGCGGCTGCGCCGGCTGGCCCGGCTCGGCCCGTCCTCGTCGGCGTTCCTGATGCTGGCCGGGGTCGAGGGCCGGACCGCGGGGCTGCCCCACCACTCCGTCGTCTTCTCGGCCGACTACCGGCGGGAGTTCGCCGACATCTTCGAGCGGCGGCGGCCGCCGCGGGACCCGACCGTCTACATCGGCTGCTCGGCGGTCGACGACGCGTCCCAGGCCCCCGCCGGCGCGGAGAACTGGACCATGCTCGTCAACGTTCCCGCCGGGGATCCGGGCCGCTGGCCGATGTCCCCCGAGTCCTACCGCGACCTGGTGCTGGACCTGCTGGCCCGCCGCGGGCACGACCTGTCGGGGCGGCTGCGGTTCGTGGACCTGTTCACTCCCGCGGACCTGCGCGACCGGTACGGCGCGTGGGGCGGGGCGATCTACGGCACGGCCTACCGGGGCCGGTTCGCGCCGTTCCGCAGGCCGGGCAACCGCGGGCCGCGGCGGGGGCTGTACCTGGTGGGCGGGTCGGCGCACCCGGGCGGCGGGCTGCCGCTGGTCGCGATGGGCGGCCGCATCGTCGCCTCGCTGGTCGAGGAGGACTTCCCGCGCGGGGCGCCGCGCCCGGCCCGGGCCGCCAGGGGAGCACGGTGAGACCGCTCACCGCGGCGCAGGCGGTGGCCGCCGCGATCGTGGCGGCGCGGCTCGCGCGCGGGCGGAACCGTCCGGCGCCGCTCGCCCCGCCCGCCCCCGGGCCCCCGGCGCCGCCGATCTCGGTGGTGATCCCCGCCCGCGACGAGGAGGCCCGCATCGCCGGCTGCCTGGAGCCGGTGCTGGCCGACCCGGACGTCGCCGAGGTCATCGTCGTGGACGACGAGTCGCGCGACGCGACCGCGCGCCTGGCCTCCCGCCTCGGCGCCACGGTCGTCGCCGGCACTCCGCCGCCGGACGGCTGGGTCGGCAAGCAGTGGGCGCTGCGCCAGGGGGTGGCGGCCGCCGCCGGCCCCGTCGTGGTCCTCCTGGACGCCGACACGCGCCCCAAGCCGGGCCTGTGCCGGGCGCTCGCGGAGCTGCTGGACGACCACGACCTGGTGACGGCCGGGCCGCGCTTCGTCTGCGACGGCACGGCCGAGCAGGCGCTGCACGCCTCGTTCCTGGCCACCCTGGTCTACCGGTTCGGCCCGATCGGGCCGGAGGCCCCGTCCCCGGACCGCCTCCTGGTCAACGGCCAGTGCATGGCCTTCCGGAAGTCCGGCATGGTGGAGGCCGACGGCTTCGCCCGGGTCCGCCGCCATCTCACCGACGACGTCGCGCTCGGCCGGCTGCTCGCCCGGGACGGCTGGCGGGTCGGATTCCGGGACGCCGGCGCGCTGCTGGAGGTCGACATGCACGCGTCCGCCGCGGAGGTGTGGCGGGAGTGGGGGCGCTCGCTGTCGCTGCGGGACGTGACCGGCAGGGGCCGGCTCACCGGGGACCTGGCGGTGATCTGGCTGACCGCGGCGCTGCCGGTGCTGCGGCTGGCGGCCGGGAGGCCCACGCCGCTCGACGCCGCGCTGCTCGCGCAGCGGCTGCTGCTGGTGGCCGCGCTGCGCGGCAGCTACGCGCGGCCGGGCGCCGGCCTGGCCCTCTCACCGCTGCTCGACGCGGCGGCCGCGGTACGCCTGACGCAGGCCGCCGTACGGCCGGCGCGCACGTGGCGCGGCCGCGCGTACGGCCGCGACGCGGTCAGCGCCCCCGGCCGCCGCGCGGAGCGGGCGGCGGAACGCGCCGGAGCGGCGGTCACGCGCGGCGGCCGGCCAGCGCGGCCTGGCCGAATCGCCAGCCGATGAGGCACATCAGCGCTCCGGTCGCGGCGACCCGCGTCGCCGGCATGAAGAACAGCTGCAGCACGGGCAGCGAGAACACCGCCACCCGCGTGCCCAGCGCGAACGAGCGCCGGGCGAGACTCACCCCGACCAGCAGCGCGATCCCGAGCGCGAACGCCGGCGGGCAGATCACGGCGAACCCGCCGGCGAAGGCGAGGATCGAGCGCCCGCCGCGCCCGCCGGCGAACACCGGCCAGGCGTGGCCGGCCATCGCCGCCGCGACCGCCGCGTACACGGGCAGGACGCTCGCCCCGGCCACCACGCCGAGGGGTCCCGTCTCGCCGCCGCCCGCCGCGAGCCCGGCCAGCCCCGCCGCCGTCCCCTTGAGCATGTCGCCGGCGAAGACGGGGACGGCGGCCCGCCACCCGGCCAGCTCCATCACGTTCCAGAAGCCGGGATTGCGGTCGCCGGTCTCGCGCGGGTCGAATCCGCGGACCCGGCCGACCAGCACCGCGACCGGCACCGAGCCGAGCAGGTAGCCGCCGATGATCGCCACGAGCACTGAAGTCATCGCCTCGTTCCACCTCGTCAGGTACGCGGGTGCGGACGCCATGCGCTACATGGCGTTCGACCGGCCGGTGCTGCGCCGCACCGCCGGGCTGCGGTTCTGGCGGCTGCTCGGGACGGGCCGGGGCCGGTCCATGAGCCTGGGCGCCGACCTGCGCCGCTGGGCGCTGTTCGCGGTCTGGGACGGCGAGCCGGCGCTGGCGGGGTTCCTGGCGCGCTCGCCGGTGGCGGCGCGCTGGCGGGAGGAGGCCGCGGAGAGCTGGCAGGTGCGGCTGGCGCCGCTGGTCTCGCGCGGCTCGTGGGGCGGCCGGGACCCGTTCGGGACGGCGGGCGCCCTCCCGACCCCGGGCGGGCGCGCCCGGCCGCGCGCGCCGGTGGCGGTGCTGACCAGGGCCTCGATCCGGCCGGCCCGGCTGGTGGCGTTCTACCGGTCGATTCCGGACGTCGACCGGCTGCTGAGCTGCCAGGAGGGCTGCCTCGCCTCGGTCGGGGTGGGGGAATGGCCGCTGGCCCGGCAGGCGACGTTCTCGCTGTGGCGGGACGAGGCCGCCATCGCCCGCTTCGCCCACGGCGGCGCCGCGCACCGCTCGGTCATCGGCCGGGTGCGCGGCGAGGGCTGGTACTCCGAGGAGCTCTTCGCGCGCTTCGCCCCGTACGGCAGCGAGGGCACCTGGGACGGCCGCGACCCGCTGCGCGGCGGGCCGGCGTGAGCCGGTCACGTCACCGGCCCGGGACCGGCGGGCCCGCGCGCGAGGGCCGGGGCGCTCTCCGCCGCCAGGTCGCGCGCCACCACGCACGCGCGGGCGATGGCGGCCGACCTCGACGAGCCGTGCGCGACGACGGCCGTCCCCGCCAGGCCCAGCAGCGCCGCGCCCCCGTGGGTCTCGGCGGCGTAGAGCCGCCCCACCTCGCGCAGCCGCTCGGGGGCGGCGATACCGGCCCGGGCGACCAGCTCCAGGGTCGTCCGGACGGAGCCCTCGACGTTCTTGAGCACGACGTTGCCGGTGAATCCGTCGGTCACCACCACGTCGACCGTTCCCGCCAGCACGTCGTGCCCTTCGACGTTGCCGTGGAAGCGGACGGGCAGGGCCGGCAGGAGCCGGGCGGCCTCGCGGGCGAGCCGGTTGCCCTTGCCGGGCTCGGACCCCAGGGACAGCAGCCCCACGGACGGGTCGCCGACGCCGAGCACGTTCCGGGCGTAGGAGGCGCCCAGCAGCGCGAACTGCGCCACCATCTCCGGCGTCGGGTCGGCGGTCGCCCCGGCGTCGACCAGGACGGTGGCGCCGGTCAGCGACGGCAGCGCCACCGCCAGCGCCGGCCGCAGGACGCCCTCCCGCCGGCCGAGGACCCGGACCGCGCACGTCACGACGGCTCCGGTGGACCCGGCCGAGACGAACGCGGCCCCGTCCCTGCGGGCCAGCTCGCAGCCCACCATCAGGCTCGACCCGGGCCGGGCGGCGGCTCCCGCGCCCCGCTCGGCCATGGGCACGACGTCCCCGGCGTGCAGCACGCCGACCTCGCCCGCCGCGCCATGCCGCCGCAGCTCGCGGTGGAGCTCGCCGGCCCTGCCGACGAGGGTCACCGGCACGCCGTGCTCGCGCCGCGCGGCGAGCGCCCCGGGCACCGTCTCCGCGGGGCCGTGGTCGCCGCCCATCGCGTCCAGCACGACCCCCACCGGACCCGCCCCGCCCGCGCCGTCCGTGATGCCCGCCCCGCCTGTGCCGTCTGTTCTGCCCGTGCCGTGCGGTTCGGCGCGGGCCGTCTCGCCGGCCGTCCGTTTCGCGTCGCGGGAAACGGTCATGTCACCGCACCCCGGCAGGTACGCGCCGCTCGGCCCGGCGGGCGGCCGACGCCGCCCTCAGGTGCCGCGCGAAGATGGCGGCCCGGCGCCGGCGCGGCACCCGGGCCCGGCCGGCCAGCACGTCGTGGCCGGCCGCGGCGATCTCGTGCAGGATGCCGCCGTACAGCTCGTACGCGGCGCGGATGCAGGGCCGCGAGGACGGCGCCAGCAGCTCCACCCCCGCCAGCGCCCGGCGGTAGTGGTCGCGGGCCCGGCCGGCCTCGTACGCCACCAGCTCCCTCAGCGCCCCGCTCGCGGCGGGACCGGCGAGGTCGTCCTCGGTCACGCCGAACGCCGCCATGTCGCGGCGCGGGAGGTACACCCGGCCGCGGGCCAGGTCCTCGCTCACGTCCCGCAGGAAGTTGGTCAGCTGGAACGCCCGGCCGAGCTCGCGCGCGGGTTCGCGGGCCGCCTGCTCGGCGCCCGGCACCGTCTCCAGCACCGGCACCATCATCAGCCCGATCGCCGCGGCCGACCCCTCCATGTACACCAGCAGGTCCTCGTAGGTGTCGTACCGCGTGACGGCCAGGTCGGTGCGCATGGAGCGCAGGAACGCCTCGATGTCGGCGCGCTCGATCCCGAACGAACGCACGGTGTGCGCGAACGCGGGCAGCACCGGCCCCTCGGCCGGCCCGCCGTCCAGGGCGACGCCCAGCGCGGCGGTGAGGCCGTCGAGCGCCGCGGCCCGCCCGGCGGTGCCGCCCGACGAGTCGTCGACGTCGTCAATGTCAACGATGTCATCTACGTAGCGGGCGAAGCCGTACAGCGCGTGGACGTGCCGCCGCTTCCACGGCGGGAGCAGCAGGGTGGCCAGGTAGTAGGAGCGGCCGTGGTCGGCGTTGAGGCGGCGGCATCGCTCGTAGCTCGCGGTCAGCGTCATCGGCTGCCTTCCAGGATCCGGGCGGCGGCCAGCCGGCCGGAGATCAGCACCGGGGGGACCCCCACTCCCGGGGCGGTGTACATCCCGGCGTAGTGCAGGCCGGGAACGCGGCGGCTCCTCCCCGAGGGCCGGAACCATGCCGTCTGGCGGAAGCGGTGGTCGAGGGCGAACGGGGTGCCGGCGGAGTGGCCCATCCGCTCCCAGGCGGGCGGGTCCAGGACCGTCTGGGGAGCCGATGACAGGTCGCCGTATCCGAGGGCCTCCAGGCGGCGCAGCAGGCGTTCCCGGAGGCGCGGCGCGAGCCGTTCCCAGTCGGCTCCGCCCGCCAGGTTGGGCGCCGGTTCGAGCGCGCTCAGGGTGGCGTGCCCGGCGGGGGCGGCGGTCCCGTCGGCCTGCGGGCAGGTGACCAGGAGGCTGGGATCGGGCTGCGGGCGCCCGGCCGCGAGGGCGTCGAACGTGCCGGTCCACGAGCGGCCGAAATGCAGCGTGTGATGCGCCCGCCCGGCCGGCCGGTGGTCGAGCCCGAAGTGCACGACCAGGCAGGACGGCGAGTAGCGCGGCTTGCGCAGCCGCCAGTCGCGGGCCGCTTCCGGCAGCAGCCCCCGGTGGGCCCGGGGCAGGTCGCACGCGATCACCACATGGCTCGCGGCGACCCGTTCACCGGTTTCGAGCCGGACCGCCACCACGCCCGAGCCGTCGGTCTCGACCCGTTCGGCGCGCACCCCGTACCGGAAGCAGGCGCCCGCCTTCTCCGCCACGCCCGCCAGGGCCCGCGGGATGGCGTGCATCCCTCCGCCGGACGGGAAGTAGACGCCGCCGACGGTGTCCATGTGCGCGACGACGGCATAGACGGCCAGCGCCTTGTGCGGGGGAAGCCCGACGTACAGCGCCTGGAACGTGTGCGCCCGGACGAGCCGCTCGTCGCGCAGGTGCGCGGCCACGAAGCGGTCCAGGCGCCGGAACCCGCCGGCGGCGGCCAGCCGGAGCAGCGCGTACGGCCGGGCCATGCCGCGCAGCCGGGTCATGTCCGCGTCGATGAACGCCGGCCACTCCGCCTCGAACATCGCGCCGAGCCGGCGCCGGAACCGCCGGTACCGCTCGGCCTCGGCCGGCCCGCACAGCGCCCGGACGTTGCCGGCCATCTCCTCTTCGCCGGCCACCACGTCCAGGTGGGAGCCGTCATGGAAGGCCAGCCGGTAGTACGGGTCCAGCCGCTCCAGCGGCAGCACGCCGTCCATGTCCTCGCCCGCCGCGCCGAAGGTCTCGGCCAGCACGCCCGGCATGGTGAGCACCGAAGGGCCGGTGTCGAACCGGTACGGCCCGATGCTCGCGGTGCCGCAGCACCCGCCGGGCTCGTCGAGCGCCTCGACGACCACCACCTCGCGCCCGGCCGCCGCCAGGTGGACCGCCGCCGCGAGGCCGCCCAGCCCGGCGCCGACCACGACGACCGGGCCGGTCGCGGCCGCGGCCATCAGCGCCACCCGCCCGGTGCGCGGCCCCGTGCTCCGCCACGATGGGGGATCACCGTCACCTCCGTCGCCGCCGTCCGATCCCTCGCCCAGGTCTTCGGGACGGGACGGCGGATCGGTTGCATCCCGAGCAAAAGGAACGGGCGCGGCCCCGTCCCCGGGCGGTCAGCCTTCGCGGCGCGCTGCGCTGGCACGGTGCCCCGCGGTGACGGTGTCCTGCTCGGCGGCGCGGGCGATGCCCCGGCTCATCCCCCCGAAGACCACCTCGTGGAACGGGCGGAACGCCCACCAGTACGCGTGCCCGGCCAGCCCTCTCGGGTGGAACAGCGCCCGCTGGGTGAGGCGGGCGCGGGCGTCGTCCCCGTCGTCCCCGTCCACGCGCAGTTCGAGCCAGGCGAGGCCGGGCAGCCGCATCTCGGCGCGCAACCGCAGCAGGCGACCGGGCTCGATCTCCTCGACGCGCCAGAAGTCCACCGCCTCCCCGGCCCGCAGCCGCCGCGGGTCGCGGCGCCCGCGCCGCAACCCCACGCCGCCCACCAGCCGGTCGATGACCCCGCGCGCCCGCCAGGCGAGGGGGAACGAGTACCAGCCGCGCTCCCCGCCGATGCCCTCGACGACCTCCCACAGCCGCTCCGGCGGGGCGTGCGCGCGCCGGGTCCGCTCGTCGGTGTAGAGGCTGCCGCCCGCCCAGTCCGGGTCCGTCGGTAGGGGGTCGCTGGGCGCGCCCGGGGTGCTGGCCGAGGACCAGCGGGTCGCGACGTCGGTCTCCCGGACGCGGCGCAGGGCCAGGGCCACCGAGCGGTCGAAGCCGGTCGCCCCCTCCGGCGGCGGGGGCACGTACGCGGCGATGTCGTTCTCGGCGCACACCACCTCGTTGCGCAGCGACTCCACCAGGGGGCGCGCCAGGCCGCCGGGCACCGGGGTGATGGCCCCCACCCACAGGCTCGACAGCCACGGGCTCAGCACCGGGACCGGCACGATGAGGCGCCGCCTCAGCCCGGCCACGGCCGCGTAGCGGCGCATCATCTCCTCGTACGTGAGGACGTCCGGGCCCCCGATGTCGAAGCCGCGGCTCACCTCGCCGGGCAGCGCGGCCGACGCCACGAGGTAGTGCAGAACGTCGCGGATCGCGATCGGCTGGATGCGCGTGTGCCCCCACCGCGGCGTGACCATGACCGGCAGCCGCTCGGTGAGGTGGCGCAGCATCTCGAACGACGCGGAACCGGACCCGATGATCACCGCCGCCCGCAGCCACGTCACCGGGACGCCGCTGTCCAGCATGATCTCGCCGACCTCGGCGCGGGACCGCAGGTGCGGCGACAGCTCCTGGTCGGGATTCATGCCACCGAGGTAGACGAGGCGCCGCACCCCCGCGTCCCGCGCCGCCGCGGCGAAGGTGCGGGCCGCCCGGCGGTCGGTCTCCGCGAATCCGCTCCCGCCGCCGATCGCGTGGATGAGGTAGTAGGCGACGGCGACGCCCTCCAGCGCCCGCCGGGTCGCGTCCGGGTCGGTGGCGTCGGCCTCCACGACCTCCACCCGCGACGCCCAGGGATGGTCCCGCAGCCGCCGGGCCGAACGGGCCATGCACCGCACCCGGTGGCCGGCGTCCAGCAGCTCGGGCACCAGCCGGCCGCCGATGTAGCCGCTGGCCCCGGTGACCAGGTACGACCGCTCGCTCATCCCCCGCCCCCTCCAGGGACCGCTCGTACCCGCCGCTGACCTGGGCAAGCACGCGCCCGCGCGGACTTTGCCAGAACGAGAGGAGGGGGGCGGCCGGCGGCCAAACCCGCCGCGCCGGTCACTCCGGATCGACGATCGGGGGGCGGGTGGCCGGGCGCCCGCCGCCGGTTGCAACCGGCGCTAAGTTCCCTGCGAAGACCTGGTAGATCGTACGCTTTGCGGCCGGGGAGCAACGAGCGGGCAGGAGGCACATGAGCGGGCCGCCGGACCAGGAGGCCGGGCTGAGCGTGGGCGCGGTCGCGCAGCGCCTCGGCGTGGCCGCCTCCACGCTGCGCACCTGGGACCGCAGGTACGGCATCGGCCCCAGCCGCCGCAGCGCGGGCAGCCACCGGCGCTACGCCCCGGCGGACATCGTCCGGCTGGAGACGATGCAGCGGATGATCCTCGCCGGGGCCCCGCCGGCGGAGGCCGCGCGGGTCGCGGTGGGAGGCGAGCCCGGTGAGGCGCCCGCGCCCCGGGCCCATGGCGCGGGCGGCAACCGGGTCCCCGTCGGCGGGGCCGCCGCGGAGTCCGGTGCGATGTCCGCGGAGGTGCGGGGCCTGGCCCGGGCGGCGATGGCGCTGGACGCTCCCGCGATGGCCCGTACCGTCCGGGCGGCGCTCGAACGGGACGGGGTCGTGCGGGCCTGGGAAGGGCTGTTCGTCCCGGTCCTGGACGGGATCGGCCGCAAGCACGCCGCGACCGGCGACTGCGTGGACGTCGAGCACCTGCTGTCCACGGTGCTTCTCGGCCGTCTGGCCGAGGTGCCGCCGCCGGCCAGGCCCTTGAACGCGCGACCCGTCCTGCTCGCATGCGCCCCCGAGGAGCAGCACAGCCTGCCGGTGCACGCGCTCGCCGCCGCGCTCGCGGAGGCGGGCATCGCCGTCCGGCTGCTGGGGGCGCGGGTCCCGGCGCCGGCCCTGGCCGCCGCGATCCGGCGTACCGGCCCGGGCGCGGTGTTCGTCTGGTCGCGGATCGCCGAGACGGGCGATCCGGGCTGGCTGGACGGCCTGCCCAGGGCCCGTCCCGCCGTTCCGCTCGTGGTCGGCGGGCCCGGCTGGGCGCGGGACCGGCTGCCGGCCGCCGCCCGCGTCGTCGCGACCCTGTCCGAGGCGGTCACCGAACTGGGGTCCGCGTACGGGCCGTCCTGATCCGCGCCCCTGACCGGCCCGGATTTAGTCCTTCCTTTGCGCCCTCTCGGTTGCGCGCGCCCCCACATTCCGACTATGAACAAGTTTTGAAGCGATTTTCATCGGAGGGGCGCGGATGACTCTGGGAGAGCGGCTCGCACGGGGCGACGAGACCGCGCTGACCGAGTGCTACGGGGCGATCGCCCCGCTCGTCCGCCGGCTCGTCGCGAAACTCGTGCCCGGCCATGCCGTGGACGACGTCGTCCAGGTCGTCTTCCTGGAGGTCTGGCAGTCGCGCGGGCGCTTCGACCCGGCACGGAACCTGGAGCCCTGGGTGCTGGCGATCGCCCGCAGGCGCGCCATCGACAAGCTCCGCGCCGAAGCCCGCCACTCCCGGCGGACGGTGCCGCTGGACGACCTCCCCAGGACGCAGCGCGACGAGACCGTGGCCGTCGACGCCGCGTGCGACGTGCGCAAGGCGCTGGCGGCCCTGCCCGAGGTGCAGCGCCAGGCGCTCGTCCTCGCCCACTTCGAGCAGCTCACCCAGCCGGAGATCGCCGACCGGCTCGCCGTCCCGCTCGGAACCGTCAAGGCGCGCACCACCCGCGGGCTGCGCCGCCTGAGCACCCTCCTGTGAGCGTCCACCCGCGCCCCCGGCTCGCGGTATCGAGCTGCCTGCTGGGAGCCCCGGTCCGCTACAACGGCGGCCACAGCCGCGACCGCTTCCTCACCGACCGGCTGTCGCGCCATGTCGACTGGGTTCCCGTCTGCCCGGAAATGGAGATCGGCCTCGGCGCGCCCCGGGCCACGCTGCACCTGCTCACCGCCGGGCGCATCGTCACCCAGGACCGGACCGCCGACCACACCGAAGCGATGATGGGCCTGGCCCGGGACCGGATCCCCGGCCTCACCGGTCTCGACGGGTACGTGCTCAAGTCCCGTTCACCCAGCTGCGGGCTGGGCGGCCTGCCGCGGTACGCGTCCGGACGTCCCGGCGAGCGCACCGACGGGCAGCCGGTCGACCGCGGCGGCCGGGGCGTGTGGGCCGGCGCCGTACGGGACGCGTACCCGCTCCTGCCGGCCGAGGAGGACGGGCGCCTGCGCGACCCCGTCCTCCGCGAGCACTTCGTCGAGCGCGTCTTCGCCCAGGCGAGGCTGCGCGAGCTCTTCGACGGGGAGTGGCGCCCCGGCGACCTCGTCGCCTTCCACAGCAGGCACAAGCTGCAGATCCTCGCCCACCACCCGGCCGCCTACCGGGAGACCGGCCGGATCGTCGCCCGGGCGGGCACCCGGGACCGCGACGACCTGGAAGCCGACTACCGCCGCGCTTTCGGCGAGGGCCTGGCCGTCCGCGCCAGGCGCGGCCGCCACACCAACGCGCTCATGCACGTCCTCGGCCCCTTGAGCGACCGCCTCGACCAGGCCCGGCGGCACGACATCGTGGCCGCCATCGAGTCCTACCGGCGAGGGGAGACGCCCCTCAGCGTCCCGGTCGCCCTCCTGCGCCACCACGCGGAGGGCGAGCACCACGACTACCTGGCGGAACAGACCTACCTGGACCCGTACCCCGCCGACCTCATGCTGCGCCACCACCTCTGACAGCACGCGCGCGGGGAAAGAAGTTCGTGTACCCCCTAGGGGGTACATCACAGACGGCTGCACCACTCAGGGCCACGCCCCCGGGTGCAGTACCACGATCGTCAGTACCTTCGCCATGGACTGAGCTAAGGGCTGTCCCGTAATTGCCGCTCGTCACTGGGTAGTGACGTGTAGCCCCCGGATGTACCAATTGAACTGTGTGCCGTCCTTGCTGTGCGTCTGCTTGCCGAGGGTGAACCCTGCCCGCTGCGCGACTGCGGCCGATGCGGGATTCTCTGGCTCCACCTGAATGACCGCCTCCTGTCCGCCCTCGTTCGCCGCGTACTGGGACGCCAGGAGGACCGCGCGGGTAGCCAGACCACGTCCCCTCCAGGACGGATAGAGGCCGTATGCGACGTTCACCTGTCCGGGAGCCAGTCCCTCTCCCGCGAACCGCAAGTCAACCGTCCCCGCGAGCACCTCGTCGGCGCCCGCGCGTATGCCGAAAGCGCGGAGCGGCCCGGCCGTCTCCCACTGTTGCTGGCAGTGCCGAAAGTACGCTTCGATGCCCTCGCGTGTCCCGGGGCCGCCGTTGAGCCAGCGAACGAGCAGCTCGTCCTCCCCCGTGAGGTGCGCCTCCACATCGTCCAGGCGCAGCGGGGACAGAGTGATGATCCCGTCGGACAGCTTCACTTCATGCATTCGGTGATTCTCGACGCCGGAGCCGTGCCACACCATCCGATTCCGCCGGACATCGCGCAGCGCTGCTCCACCACAGGGGGTGATCTTGGTGTGGCTGGTGTGATCACGGCGTCGGAGTCGTCCTGGATGGCTCCGTTCACCGGGCTGAGCCCGCGGCAGTTCAGCAAGCTGCTGACAGCACTGCGACGCGAAGGCGCGGATGAGGTCCGCAGGGGGCGACCGTGGAGCCTGCCGCTGGAGGACCGGGTTCTGCTGGTCGCCGCGTACTGGCGGACGAACTTGACTCTAAGGCAGCTGGCGCCGCTGTTCGGGTATCGAAGTCGGCCGCCGGCCGCATCATCGACCACCTGGCACCCTCGCTCGCACTCCAGCCGCGCAAGCGGTTTCGCAGGGACACTGTGCTGATCGTGGACGGCACCTTGGTCCCCACCCGTGACCACACCGTCGCCGAGCAGTCGAAGAACTATCGGTACTCCACGAATCATCAGGTCGTCATTGACGCAGACACTCGGCTCGTCATCGCTGTCGGCCAGCCGTTGCCCGGCAACCGCAACGACTGCAAGGCATGGGAGCCGTCCGGCGCCAAGGCCGCCGTCGGCAAGGCCGTAGTGATCGCGGGGCTCTCCACGCCAAACGGCATCGGCCGGGACCGCTGGCCTGATTTGAGGTACGCCGGGTACGGAGCCGACTGCAGGCGCAGGGGCGCGCTGACGTAGGATGGAACCGAATAATATGGGGCTGGAAATAAACACAGGGGAGGGGCGTGAAACTTAACAAGGACGGCATCATACCGGAGGTCGTTGTGCGAAAAAGCCATCACCTGGCAGGTGTCGAGGTCATCGAAATTCCAGGACTCGGCTATTGGTCTTCGGTCGAGTCGGCTGAGGAGGCACTGGAGAAGCTCACCCGAGGTCAATGCCCGATGACTCATGAAGTCGATGGCGAACTCGAAGTAGGTGCATGCCGGATCTGTGGCGAGCTTGAAGGACCCGTTAACTCCGGCTCAAATACTGACGAAAAGTCGGCTGGTTGAGCCTTAGGTACGCGTGTAAGAGGTGTGCACCACGATAGAGCAGTGCGGTCTTTAGCTACTGTTCCGCTCGATCTATCTCAAGATATTGCAGCCCACTGCGGTCTGTACGCTTCCGAGAATCGATGCCCGCACGATATAGTATGCTCCATGGCTGACACTGTGGGACGCGGCGATGCCGAGCCGAATCCATTTGCTGAGCATCGTTTGCGGATCATCACGGTGTCGGCTGCCAACAGGATCACTGGGGACGCTATGCAGTCATGGTCCTCAATTGCTGTAACCAGTGCCTTCACAGGCGAACTGCTCCGCTTTCCAGCCGCTGAAATCCCGTCCGGCGTCATCGAACGGCTTGCGGATGGACGTGAGCACCTCCGCACCGTGGATGGGTTCACGCTCCACTTGGATGGTGCAGGCGGCCTCTTGGCGTACGACGATGTAGGCGACCCGATCCAGGGCCCTGGAATATTCATGGTCGTTGAGGTGAATGGGCCCCGATTCTGACAATAGTTGAACTAGTGGAAACGGGCCCGTCCGGCTGTTGAAGCTCGTTCTCGGAATTTGCTTGCCTGGATCTATAGCAGAATATTTTCTGCCCAGACGCGAGGTCCTGATTTGACCTCTCGCCACGGTCCGATGGAACGTATCGTCCCTTCTGGTGGAGTAATATCGGCGATCCGTGCTACTCGGATTGTGTGAAGCTTGGAGAACAGTTGCACAGCCAGCACTCGGCGGAATGGTCCGCCTAGGGGCCCAGTTAAAGCCGAGCCTCCGAGTAGCACCGCTTCAGGATTCAATCTCGATGCTTTGGCGGTAAGCGGTTCCGATTGCTCGACGAACGGGACGCCGGAGTCGTTTATGAAGGCGATCACGCCGCGATCGAAGATGTCAAGGCCGGCGGCGTGGCGCACTGACGTGGTATCCGACGCAACCACGATGAGACGTTCCGGTACGTCTGGCGCGCCAACGGCCGCATCGCGTACGTCTGCGCATACCCGGCCCAAGATCTCCAGCAACTGCTCAGGGGACCTCATGCTTGTCAAGACTAAGGGATCAGCAGACCGGGAGAGCCCGACCGGTGGACGACCGACTCGGCGCAACGACCATGCCGCAGATTACGGGAGTCGCTGGAGTATCCGACTGGGAAATCAGGACAGCAGGACTGGGCGTGCGAGCGCAGCCGGATCTCCGAAGGTCACCGCTTGGTCTGCTGGACGGGTGGTTGGCGCTTGTGGGACCGGGATGCAGCACATGCTGCTGTTTCTGGGACACTGGTTTTATGTCCGGTTCAGGCGCAAAGCAACGCGGCGTTGCACCCCGAGAGGTGACGGCGGAGGCGTGGATTCCGACAGCCGAGGGTGCGCATCTGCGTGGGAGACGCACACGCGACACCAAGCCAGAGGTGGAGCTGCGGCGGGCCGTGCATGGGCTCGGCCTCAGGTTTCGGCTTCACCAGAGACTGGCAGGTAGATGTACCCCAGACTTTGTTCTACCGCGGTGGCGGTTGGCTGTGTTCGTGGACGGATGTTTCTGGCATGGCTGCCCGAAACACTCACCCACAAAGTTCAGAGGTCCTAACGCGGCGAAATGGGAACACAAACTAGCCGTCAACCGTGCTCGTGATGAGCGCAACAACGCTCTTCTAGCGGAGGCAGGATGGCGTGTTCTCCGTGTCTGGGAGTGTGAGATCAAGGCTGATCTCCAGGACGCTGCAGGTCGGGTGGCGACCACTGCCCGTAACCTGGATCTCCGTGCGTACGGACGTCAGTAAAGTCTGGCCTCGTCCCGTTTTCCCGCCGCGAACTGGCACCAGCGCTGGAGCGGACAAGTTGCGCAGAACGGCTCGTCACCCGGCAGACAGTTAGTCATCGACAGGTGGCGAAGAGCGGCCATTCTGACTGGTGCCTCGTTGCCACCGCCGATGAGCCGGGCGATTTCAACTCGACCTTCGGTGAGACGGTTCTGCATGTGTGAGGTGCTGCCGTTCACGCGTGCTGCGACGCGTAGTGGCCCCTGAGAGGCCAGCATGATGTCCTCGCCCATCAGTAGCATGAAGAGCGACTTCTCAGCTGGCTTCAGCTTGAGCTTACCGATCAGCGCGACGCTGTCATTCCAGATCTTGCGCAGTGCGGTGAGGTCTTCGATCCCAGACAGCCGCTTCAGTATACGTGCGTCATCTGAGGCGGCTGCATGGAGTTCATCCAGGTCCTTCCTGAGCAGTTTTACCCGTCCGCGCAGGTTGTTGAGGGCCCACTCCATACTGCGCGATTCGACCCGCGATGGGCCGAGCATTGCTACGACCAGGGCGACGGCTTGGTCGACGTGCTCGCCGGGGTACAGGTACCAGGAGCG
This sequence comes from Actinomadura sp. 21ATH, assembly GCF_041951345.1. Lineage (NCBI taxonomy): Bacteria > Bacillati > Actinomycetota > Actinomycetes > Streptosporangiales > Thermomonosporaceae > Actinomadura > Actinomadura sp. 21ATH. Next base: position 39,560 of record NZ_JBGNUR010000010.1, read on the forward strand.
TCCCTGACGCTGCCGGTCCGCCCACTCCGTAAGACTGTGGTGGACTTCCAGCCACCGGTTCTCTTTGAGCGCACTGTCGCCACTAGGAAGTAGGGCGGAGGCAGCCGCATGACCGAGCCGGGGAGGAACGGCATTGCCAATCTGTCGGAAGGCATCGCTGCGGGTGCCAGCGAACCGGAAGTGGTCCGGGAAAGTCTGGATGCGCGCAGCCTCACGAACGGTCAAAGTTCGGTGCTGTTCAGGATGGATGTACCAGTAGCCGTCCTTGGCGATGTGGGCTGTGATGGAGCGACTGTAGTCGTTCCAATCTAGGCGCTTGTACTTGTCATCAAACTGGTCCGCCCGGTATCGACGCAGGTGATCGGGTATCTCCGAGTACAGCGTCTTATGATTCATGAGTTTGAAGATCTCAAGATCGTCGTCACGCACCGGCCTGGTCATGTGGTCGTAAACCACGTCCGACTCGGTAGCTTCCCTACGCATGTCAAGGGCGTAGTCGGACACCTTGGATTGCGGCCGGTACGGCAGTCGTCGATCGCCAACTGGGTCGTCCTCGGGGAGCGCAGGGAGGTCTTCGATAGCTTGGCGTAGGTGCACCGGCCCGGAGAACGCAGGCCAAGGGAACTTGTCGCCGTCGCGCCGCGCAAGCACTATAAGGCGCTTGCGGTGTTGTGGAACGCCGTACCTCCAGGCGTCTACCAGGTTGACCTGTGTGAAGTAGCCGACACGTTCCAGTTCGTCCACAATGTGGCGAACCGCTCTGAAGTCGTCGCCCAGCGCCATGTCGGGGACGTTCTCCATCAGGACGGCACGGGGGCGCACCTGCAGGACAATCTCCAGGTAAGAGCGCCACAGCTCCTTACGCAGATCGAGCCTGTCGCGGACTCCGGCGTCGACCAAGCTCCGAATCTTGCTTCGACCTGCCCGGCTGAAAGGCTGGCAAGGAGGACCGCCAGCGATCATGTCGATCTCGGCTTCAGTCAGTAGCTCGATCAGCTGCTGACGCGCGTCGACATCAGCCAGGTCGACGTTGAGAGCGAGACCGGGGAAGTTCGCCCGATGGGTTTCCAACGCCCGCTCATCGGAGTCTACAGAGGCTGCTACGGTCCAGCCTGCCTGCTCCAGGCCGAGGCTCAGACCCCCTGCACCCGAGAAAAGGTCCACTGCGAGGCGGTCGCCGGCCTGGACACGTCGGCGGCACCACTCCGCGAACGACGCCTCGTCGATCGCATCAGGATGTATGGGTAGCCGGAGTACGTCACTGCGGTGCAGCTTCACCCCGTAGTACGACACCCCTGGCCTCCCTGATCACAGCTTGACAACCGCCACCAGGACAACACGTACGGCGCGAGTTCGCAACTCCTCCGCGTAGGTGGTGGACACCAACCCTGCCGCCTCTGGCATCCCGTTTCGCTCGTTCCGCCGCGTTGGCACCAAAATTTTACCGGTGCCCTTGAATGGCGCACTGAGCGCCCCCGGCTATGACCGGGCGTGTGCTGCTCTTCCTGTGCTCACAGTGACGATTCGAACACAATATCGACTCTACGTCAAGCGATTTGGCCTCGTGGATGCCTATGACAGCCGTACGCCATGCCATGACATGTCATGGACGAGCTTCCAGCACTCAGGCTTCTTGCACCACTCGGTCACGTTCCCCGAGCCCGGGGCCGCGAGGAGCACCTTCCGCACCGGACCGCAGAGCTCCCTGACGGCTTGGAGTAGAACTTCTGGCATAGCCTGCGCCCGCCAGACCAACTCGAGCGCATGGTCCACATCCAGGTCGTTGAGCAACCGGGCCACGGTGTAGGTCGTCACGTTGGCCAGGTAGCCAGCTTTTGGATGGAGTAGCTGGATTTCCCTGCGGGCTCGGTCAAAAATGATCTTTTTGGCGACCAGATCCTGGAAGCGCTTGATGGTTGGCAGATCGGCCCCCGCAAGTACTTGAAGGGTCCAGGCATTGAAGCATTTTTGAGCCCCCAGGCTCACAACATGAGGCTGTTGCTGAAAGGTCATTTCGTACTTGGCAGCATCAGTCTTGGTGAACTTGTGGCTCTTGGGGAAGTCCTGCTCGAATGCCTTGCGGAGCTTCGTAGCCGAGAACCTAGATCTGGCAACGTCGTACTGGCCGCGTACCCGTTCATAGTACCAGTGAGTCTGACGGGTAGAGCCTGCAGGCGCTGGAGCCCAGACACTGCGTGAGTGCTGTTCCAGCTGGATATGAAACGGGCTGTTGGACTCAAAATCCGCCTCGTTGATGGTGTTCTGTGAGTTGGCGTAGCGCGAAATCCGAGGGACCAGCTCGTCCAAAAGCCCGGGCGGAACCACCGTGATCTTCGCGGCGACCTGGACTCGACGCAGATCCGCATCGTCGCGCCGGACTGCGTGGTGGAGTGAGGCGGTGGTCTGTCCGCCGTTGACGATCTGGAAGTCGTGGAACCGAACAATATGGGGACCGCCTGGCCCCTCTTCGACTTCCACATTGGTGACTGTCGCAGAGATGCCGTTATTGTACGCTAGAAATCGGTCAGGCTGTGTGCGGATCGTCTCGTTGATCCCCTTGTTAACCTTCCCCCGCGCCTGAAGAAACGCACGAACGTTGCGTTGGAGCAACTTAGCCCCGTGGCGCTCGTATATGTCAGCGAGAAGTTTTCCGGGAAACACTGCCATTAGGCAATGATACTCGCTGTCGTCACTGGTGGCCGGGAGACAAGGGATCGGGGAGCCGAATTCGAGCATATTCAGAGTTATGGGCTCTTCCTGGCGTCCCGAGGTGGCAAGACGGCGGATGCGCTCGATATCCCAAAGTTCATAGACGACCGAAATGCCATCGAGGTCGTCGTTTTCGAGGCTGGTCAGCGTCGAGCGGCCGTCTGTAAAAAGAAAGATTCTAATCTTATCAATTTGCGACCAATGTGCATTGATCGTCTGTGCCATATCGAACTCTGGAGTGGACTCCTCCATCTGGAGGTGCCGGCCGTCCCGGCATGCTTGGGCAAAATTACGGGTCCACCGAAGGCTCTGAGCCACCTGATTTCTGAGTATTGTCTGCCCTCCCAGTGGATAGTCCACGGCGACTAGGTCCAAAACATGGCCCTCGTCACTCAAATAGTAGCCCGCAACCTCTATCCGGCTTCGGCCGTACTGGGCCAGGTGATAGCAGACGTGAATATCCTCCAGGGAACCGTCTTCGCGCAAGTGGTCAGCCACAATCCGCACGAATGCGTCGCGCTTGTACCAGCCGTCTTCTTGCTCGACTCGTTCGGTGACCTGCCTCTCAAGGTCGACGCCGAACTCCTCGACTGCGTTCACTGCTCCAACACCCCTCCGACTCCCTGAGAGAACGCTCCACGGACCAACGCCACGTCGACCAGGTGTTGCTCGCAGGCCGACAGATCGACAAGGTATGACACGCGAGACACACCTGGAGGTGTATCGCCAGAGGTGATTCGAGGGAAATCACCGGCGACTCGATAGCAGCGGCGGCGGGCCATCACAAAACGTTCGGGGTACTGGGAACGGTGACTGTCGAACCAACCCAGCTCCAGCAGGCGGTTCTCGAACTCAGCCAAGTCTGCATGGACATCGGAGTGCGACCGCAGTTCGTCCAGTAGCTCTCCGAGGGTGCTCCCGGACGTGGACTGGCCTATGACATGGTGGACCAGGAACAAGTTGGAGAGTCCGGTGGCATCCAACTGTCGCTCGTTCCTGATCCGGCAGAGATCGGGATTACGTGGTCCGACTGCTTTGACCTCGACGGCGGTGTCTTGGTGTTGGAAGTCGCGCGGCGCTCCGTCCGGTCCCAGCCAGGCACCCACGGCCGCAGGGCCGAGTGCAGGAAGGATGATTTCGCGAAGGACAAGCAGTTCCCCGAACAGGCCGAACCTAGCCTCGATGCCAAGCACACCGGGGAAGCCGCGGCCGAGCATCCTCCGCCAAGATTCCAACCGCCGAACCAGAGTTGCGGTACGAGCTGGGCCAGGTGACTCGAGGCGCTCGACGAGATCAGCCAGCAGAATACAGAAGATCGCTCTGTCGGTCTCCGGTCCTGACACGACCTCCAGCCGACCATGACGAATCCGGCAGGTGACACCTGCCGCCACCACCAAGTCCCGGTCAGGGGATGTCCCGTTCCCCTGTACCACCAAGGCCCATTCCCTGCTGGGCAGGCGGACCTCGGTGAAGACGTCCACCGGCAGCTCCGGGAGCAAGCGGCGACGAACGGCGCCGTGCCCGCTTGCGATGGCTTCGGCGGAGCGGAAAGACATCTCCAGCTCCTCCGGGGTTGGGTACGGCATCAGTCGTCCTCGGTTTCAGCGGTTTCGTCGAGCTCCCGGATCAGTTCGTTCATGAATACCTGGTTTACCCGATAGGTGACAGGTGACGCGTTTGTAGAATCCGGAAATGCAATGGAGTAGCCGATGACCGGGGTGTTTGCCGCGGCGACGCCAATCTTTGAGATCACTGGATCGACCGGGTAGATCATCAAGAGTCCCTCGCGAGGATCCCGCATCTTTCTCAGCGAATCGCCGCTTGCTCGCGCTGGAGATTGCGCACGGCCGCTTGCACGGAAGTCGCTGACCGTCATCGCAAACGCGCGCTCTACTGCCGAGGGGGGCAGACCGATCTCCTCATGAGATGGACTGACAAGGACACCGACCTCACACTCACCGTCTGGCACCCGAGCATGGGTGATCGTCTTGCGACGAACCATCGGGATATCTACTCCGTCGTATGCGAGCCGTTCGCGCGAACTGCCGCCGGTTATCGCCACTGTCCACCGAACCAGCTCGTCCTCTCCTAGCTGTTGCTGGATGTAGGGGATGAGATTGACAGGGCTGGCGGTGAGAACTCGAGGAGATACTATAAATCCGTTGAGAAATTCTAGAACGATCTCGACCGGAACGTTTTCTCGGAGCAGGCCCCGCCTGCCGGCTCCTGCCGCGCGTTCGTTAGGGACAAGGGAGAAGGGCATGATCGACTCAACCAGCCGGTTCAGCTTATCGGCGTTCGTGCGCATCGCCGTACCGTCAGTTCGCATGACCAGGGTCTCGGCTCTGGTGCCGGCAAGGCTGATCGACATCGTTCGCGACGACCGCATTTTGGCGTTTGCGGTCACCTGCAGATTTCCAGGACCGCCATCGAGCACCTTTAGGCCAACATCCTTTGGAGTGAGCTTCGCGCGCGCGATCGAGGCAGTGAGATCCATCAGCTCACGGTTGGCGCGCGTGATGTGGACGTAGTAGTTGACGAGCTGAGTGGTCGTGTACAGGCGCGTCGCGTCCAGGTATCCCGGTCGGTAGCCGAACCAACGGCCCATCTGTAGAAGTGTGTCGTACGTTCTGGACGTCCTGAGGTAGTAAGAGACCGTCAGACCCTCGAGAGTCAGCCCTCGCGATAGTTTGTCACCTCCTACAGCCACCACAGTGACCGGCGTAGAGGACTCGTAATCGAGTACATCCTCCGCCGTGCCGTTAATCTGTTTGACGTTGGAGGCAGCCTCGCCCAGTACTTCCGCTATCTGCTCTTCAACTTGGTGCCAATCGATGCGCGGCCCGACCTGCCCGTCGAGATCACTTCTTCCGGCCATTTCCTTGTAGGTCTCCATGAAGTCGTCGATCCACAGGTCATGCAGCCGCTGTTGAATCTCTCGTCCAGCTTGCCCCAGTTCGCCCCAGCTGGCGGCCATGTCCTTGAGGTGCTCGGCGATCCTGCGGGCCACCTCTCGTTGGACATCGGTGAATCGTGTTACATGGATTAGCATCGTGTTGTGTCCGCCAGCCTCGTCAAACTGCCGGTCACGGACACGACGTACGGCGGTAGACAATACAAAGGCATCGATGGCCTCCACAAGGGAGTCCGGGAGTTGGTTCGGCGGAATGTGTCCCTTCCTGTGCCCGTCTGGCATCCATAGGTGGTGGTCTTCCACATTGCGGATAATGGGAAGCGGTTCACGGATTTCAGCCGCGTTCGGATCTTCCAAGCCGAAAACAACCTCGGGGCCGCAGTAGTTCGATGGCGGCTCAAGAGCCATCATGAAACTTCTGGGGAAAAGATCCGCCCCATAGGTAAGGTGGTGTGTCTGGTCAGAGATGAAGATGTTGGCAAACGGGGTTGCGGTGTAGGCGAGGTAGGCTCGCTTTTCGAAAAGTTCGAGTAGCTCGCGGATGGCCTTATTGATCGCAGTCGGATCGTGCTCAGGGTCGCTGTAAGACCCTCCTCTGGCCGGCCGTTTAGTGTCGACGGACGCGTAGTCGGCCTCGTCGTCGATGAGCAGCATGGGGACGTCGTGCACCAGTTTGCGGTCGCCAACAGCCTCCGTGAAAGGAGTGAGCCAGTCCCTCAGATTGCGTAGGATGCGAGCGTTCTTCTTGGCTACCACCAGCACGGCTACTTCGTGAATGTTGACCGGAGAGCCCTGAAATTGGGCGGTTGTGAAGTCACTGGCCTGCGTTGTGACGGGAATGCAGACAGTCGATGTCCTCATCGGCAGCTTTCCCACGCCGATGTCGGCGGAGGCGTCAGTGTCACGCTCACGCGAAACCTTGCTGTTGAAACCGAGAAACTCCGTATCGAGACGCGCCTGAGTCTGATGCCGTAGGCTCTCGTGCTGGCTGGTGAGCACCACCACAAATCGGTAGCCTGCGTCTACCGCTTTGCAGATCACTCCGGTGTAGTTGGCGGTCTTCCCCGACTGGACCTGGCCATACACCATGCCATAGCTTTTCCAAGTGCCGGAACGTTTAGGGTCCTCCAATAGCCCCAGGATCTGCTCCGTAGTCTCGTCCAGTGCCTCCAGTGCATTTGATTTGAACTTGTTTCCCAGCCATGTGCGGTAGCGCTTCCAGTAAGCAAAATCGATCTGCCCTTTGCGGTCCTCCAACCATGGCAGATGGTCGACAGGGTTCGTGACCACGATGGCCTGTGGAACCCAGACGTCGAATTCAGCTTCCAGGCGTCGTGACACTTCTTTTGCATCCACGATCCCCGCTGCTGACAGCATGGTGGCGACCTCTTCGGCGATCTCCGCGAACCGCTCGGGAGTACGGTCCTGCTTCTCCAGTTTGAGCACCATCGGCTTGGCCAGGTTGAGCGCAGCCTCGAGGAGGTCCAGCATGGTCACGTCTCTTTCTGCAAGTCAGCATCGATGATCTCGCGTACGAGGCCTGGGTAGCGGCTGAAGGGTTCGGATTGGGCGAGTAAGTCCGCGAGCGCCGCTCGTTCGACTGGATCGGACGGAAGGCCCTGCAGAATCTCTCGGAATCCGGCCAGGGTGCGCTCAGCCTCCTCGGTAAGACTTTCCGGCTCCGCGCCGGGAACGGGATCGCTCACTTCGCGCATGATGAGGTCCGCGGGTAGGTAGGTCTCCACGAGCCGCATAAGGCCCTCGACCTTCTTGGCGTCTGCTCCTGTCAGAAGTGCGGCAACGACGGGATGTCCCCGGTTGATCCGATACTCCAACCGCCCGAGCCGCCTTACCTGTTGCCATACCGGGGCAATGCCTTCGAGTGTGCGCCGGGGATCGACCGGTGTACCGCGATGAGTGAACACCCTGGTCGAACGATCCCGCACGTCCTCAGCCAGTTCAGCCAAACGTTGAGAGATCTGATTGGGCGGCCGGACAAAAGATTTGCGGACATCCACCTCCCAGCTCAGATCAGCTCCTGGCGGAAGTGTCACCGCGACACGCGCGAGCCGCGTGTGGTTGGATTTATTCATGCCAGAGAAACCCAGCCATCCGCCAGCGAGGATCAATCGTTCCTCTCTGTAAATGTAGAAGCCCTGCCGGTCGAGAAAGCCGCCGGGCAGCCTGGCCTTCTCAACATCTCTGGGGCTGAGCCGTGAGGGGTGGGGCAGGACGAGAGGATTGACGACGATTCGGTGACCGTCGTGCTCCAGTACCTCGGACCCTCGATCCTGGGTGGCTGAGTGTCCTCGCAGATAGGGGTCGGCCGGCTGCAGCGCGGTGTTGCCAACGATCAGCTTGAGTTTGCCTCGCTCCAGGTAGATATGAAACAGCAATGAGAGTTCTCGTGAGGCTACCTGGATCCGGCGTCGGAGCGCGGAGCCCTCGTCCAGCTTGTCCAGCCTGCGCCATAGGACGACGGTGCCCGCGCCGGTGAATCCCAATTGATCGAGGATCATCCTGGCCTCGGGATCGATGTCGGAGCGTACGTACCACTCCTGACGCTTCGCGATCTCGTCGATGTCCCAGGTGCGCGCCGCCAAAGACCCGGAAGAGCCACGCGACAGGACAGTCAGCATGCGGGCCTGGGAGAGGGAGGCCGTTTTCAGCCCAAGCCCGAACCGCCCGAGGTCTCCCCGGGCTCGCTCCTTGGTGGGGGCGCGGGCAAAGCGCATCGCTTCCCGTAGCTGCGCATCGTCCATCCCGTGGCCGTCGTCTATCACTGCGACCCACGACTGTCCGGGATCGGAGCAGTAGCGGATCCATACTGTCGAGGCCTTGGCTGTGATGCTGTTGTCGATCAGATCGGCGAGCGCTGTGGGCAGGTCGTATGCCAGGGCGCGCAACGACTCGACGAGGTCCCCAGCGTACGGATCGAGCCGTTCTCCCTCGGGCACCTGCACCTCCGTCAGCCCCCGTGTGCCTCCTGCACACAGTCGAGGGTAGAGGGAGTCTCTGACAGTCGACAGGGGTAAGTCGAAGTGCAAAAGGGGAGCCCAGGGTCAAGTAGATCCTTCCTCCTTGAGTACAAGATCGCGTTGGGGGGGGGTGAGCTCCCGTTGCTTGGTGAGCCAGGTCCTGCGGCAGCGGGGCTCTGTCCCTACCGCGATACTTCGCAAAGTCGGTCGGTGGCGGTCGCCCACCTTGCCTTCCGGTGATATGCCGTAAAGGCGGTTGTTGGGTGTGCGCGGGCTTCGACGTTGTAGCGGTTCAGCGCAAGGGCCGCCAACAGCGTAGATACCATCGGAGGGCGATGGTCCATGTGCGCTGAGCGTCCGGAAGTGGACCGGTTCCATGACAGTCGCTCTCACGTCACGCGGTTACGGTGGTCAGGAGTTCCTATGGCGTCCCAGCAGTTCGAGCCCCCGTCGGGCACCCGTGACTTCCTCGCGGGAGCCTTGCGGACGCGTGAGCATGTGTTCGCGCGGATCCGTGAGGTGTTCGAGCGGTACGGGTTCGAGCCGTTGCAGACGCCGGCGTTCGAGCGGCTGGAGACGCTGACCGGCAAGTACGGCGACGAGGGCGACAAGCTGATTTTCAAGATCTTGCGCCGCGGTGAGCACGAGGCGACCGGGGAGGCCGACCTCGCGCTCCGGTACGACATGACCGTGCCGCTGGCCCGGGTGGTGGCCAACTACGGCTCGCAGCTCCCGACCCCCTACAAGCGGTATGTGATGGGTCCGGTGTGGCGCGCCGACCGGCCGGGGCGGGGGCGGTTCCGCGAGTTCGCCCAGTGTGATGTGGACGTGGTCGGGTCGGCGTCCCCGCTGGCGGATGCGGAGATCGTGTGCGCATTGGCCGATGCGCTGGACGCGGTTGGTGTGCGCGGATTCAGGGTGTTGGTCAACTCGCGGCGGGCGCTGTCGGGGCTGCTGGAGGCCTACGGGGTCCCAGAGAAGTTGGGCGGGGGTGTGCTGATCACCCTGGACAAGCTCGACAAGTTGGCCCCGGAGAAGGTGGCCGCCGAACTGGTGGAGGCACGGTCGTTGCCGGCCGACATCGCCAAGGCGCTGGTGAACGACCTGACCGCGGAGGACGCGGTGGAGCGGATGCGGGCCGCGCTGCGGGACAGCGAGGACGGCCGGGCTGGGCTGGAGGAGATCGACCGGCTGCTTGACCTCGTGACACCCAAGGTCGGCGAGGCACGGATCGCGTTCACGCCCAGCCTGGTGCGCGGCTTGGACTACTACACCGGCGTCATCTTCGAGGTGGTCGCCGAGGGCATGCCCGGCTCGATCGCCTCCGGCGGCCGCTACGACGGCCTGATCTCGGCGCTGGGCGGCCCGGACGTTCCGGCCTGCGGCGGCTCGTTGGGCGTGGAGCGCATCATCGGGCTGTTGGGCGATGACGCTGGGCAGACCGAGCGGACGGATGTCGCGCTGACGCTGATCGCGGAAGACACCGCCGCCGAGATGATGGGATTCGCCACGGCACTGCGGGACGCGGGCCTGCGCACCGAGGTGTATCTGGCGGCCAGCCGCAAGCTGGCCAAGCAGCTCAAGTGGGCCGCCGACCGGCAGGCGCGGTTCGCGGTCATCTACGGGGCGGCCGACAAGGAAGCGGGGGTTGTGGCGGTCAAGGACCTGGACTCCGGTGAGCAGGAGCAGGTCCCCGCCAGCGAGCTTGCCGCGTACCTCACCCGGAGGTGCGCGCCGGAAGGGTAGATCTGTCAGGAGGTCAGTGACCGATGGGTGTGCAAGGCGATCGCATCTTCGCTGAGATCAAGCAGCGCGGTTTCCCCGACCCCTGGTCGGACTTCGGGGAATGCCTGTCGTGGGAGTCGGCCTACTCCGTCCAGCTCAAGCAGGCTATCGAGACCGCCCGAACGGGAACCGACTTTCAATCCACGGCCACGGTCGATGAGCTGTTCCGGCTCAAGATTGACAACCTGACCGCCGCCCGCAAGCTCCTCGATGACGTCCTGGCCCAGTACGACCAGAACGGCATGTGGCAGCTGCTTGACGAGCGCGCCGCGCGACTGGACATCGAGGACGTGTCCGAGCGATGGGCTCGCGGACTCGTCGAGCACCCCTTCCCGATCGGACTGCTGTCGCTCCAGTTCAACTGGCGCTACATGAAGCAGCACGGCGTCCGCGCGTTCTACGAGATGACCTCCACCTACGTCGACGACCTGTACGCCAACACCCAGCGTTGGGCCCAGGCATGGAAGGCCGAGACCGAGACGGGGGTCGTCGACCGGCTCACCACCGTCGAATGTGACCTGGCCTCCGAAGAAGCCCCGATGCACTGCGACATCTGCCAGAAGACCATCGCAGCGCTGATTTACCTCGACGGGTAGCTGTCGAGGGAGGGATCGTCGCTGGGTCCTATGCGGCCCGTGGGCTTCGGTGGGAACTGCCTCGCCTGCGGGCCGCGGGGGCAGGCGCCCTAGATAGTGACACCCTGTAGCCGCTGAGGGAGCGCGCCCGCTCGCCTCTGCCGGGAGTTTGCTCACTGCTGGCCTGTGCGAGGTGTGTCGTCTCGTCCGCCCGGGAGGAGACCTGGCGAAGCTAACCCTCTGTAGTGACCTTGGGTTCGGGACGGCTTCCCGCAGAAGCGGGCAGTGGCCGCCTCGATGGGAACGGGAGGGCTGGGGTCCGGGTGCAGCTCATCGTTGGAGCGAAGCGGCTTTCCTGGGTAGTGGCCAGCGGCACCGTGCTGTGTCTCGCGGTGCCCCCCGTGGAGGCAGGTACGGGGACCAGGCTCGTCTGCCCGGACATCGGGGATACGTCGGCCAAGATTTATGACCGGGACAAGCTGTGCCGGAACCTGGACCGGGAGACCAAGAAGAGCTACCAGACCGGCAGGCCACCGAACTACGCCGCAGCAACGAAGAACTCGGTCCGGCAGCCCCGCCGGTCTACTGCCAAGCGTGCTTCGGGCAGCTCTCAGCACGCATCGGGGATGAGGCGTTCTCGTTCACCGAAGCGTTCCAAGGCGATCGGAGAGGGCCGGCGCGGCATGCCTGCGGCTCACGGCCACGCGCATGGACATCGTGAGAAGGAGACGCATCGACGCGGCAGAGGCCAAGCGGCCGAGGTGCCCTCAGCCTCGCCGTCCCGGTCCCCAGGGCCGGTCCAGGCTCCTTCTGTTCCGGCTCCGGCTCGTACTCCCAGCCATGGGAGTAGGGCGGATGACGGTCCAGGAGTGAAGTGGCTAGGGCCGATCTCGGCGCTGAGGGACGGGACAGCCTCCGACTTTGGGCGGGCCGCGGTGGTTGGCCTGATTGCGGTGATGGGGAGCTGGCTGCTGCTCAGTTCTCGGGGCTCGCTCGCGTTCGGCGGCCTTGCGCGACGTCGGCGCCTTCCAACTGGGCCCGAGGTTCTCACCGATCAAGCTGGCCCGGTTTCGGAGCCAGAGCTAGCGAGTTCGGAAGCCGAACCGGGGGCTCGCCTCGTCCCCTGTCCCCCGCAGGCCGATCAGAAGGTGTCTGCGGAGAAGGGCGTGCCGCTGGCCGTTGTCGACCGTGACGAGATGAGTGCTGTCGACGATGGGGCGGAGGGGGCGAAGCTTGAAGCGGCCACGGCGGAGCGCCAGCTGCCTGGGCGTGTCCGTCTGATGGGCGCGCACTTGATCGAGGGGCCCAACGGGCTGGCACATGCCCGAAGTGAGGATCTACGGGCCCTGTACGGGCTGCTGGCGGAGAACCGCAGGACGCTGGTCACCCGAACCCATGCGCAGGATCGGCTGTGGCCTGGCGTGCAGCTCAGTCCGGATCGGTTCCCCAACTTGCTCAAGGATGCGCGAGCCCGCCTCTGCGAGGCTCTCGGCCGCGCGACCGGAGACGGCAAGTACGTACTCCAGAACATCGCCACCAATGGCTACCGCTTGAATCCGGGGCTGTTCACGTGCGACGTGTGGGAGTTCCGCGACCTTCTGGGCGAAGCGAGCATGGCCGGCCCCGGCGAGAAGGAAGCGAAGTTGGCGGCGGCAGTCGAGCTGTATACCGGGCCGTATCTGGCTGAGCTTCCGCATCCTTGGGCGCAAGCGGCCTCGCGCGGAGTTGCGAAGGAAGTGGTCCGGGCACTGAGCCAGCTGGCCGCCGCCGAACCGGACCGCGAACGTGCGTTGGCGCACCTCGAGAGGGCAACGGGCATCGAGAAGACCGCAGAGCACCTGTACCGGTCCCGGATGCAGCTGTACGCGGAGCTGGGCAGGACCACGGACGTCCATCACTGCTTCGACGAGCTGTCGGAAGTCCTCAAGGCACGATCGGCCAAACCCGACCGACAGACGATCGGCCTCTACCGACAGCTGAGCGGCGACCAGTAATGCACCCGGGGGAAGCGGCGGCGTCCTGTGCTGTGGCGCCGTGCCGCCCCGGTGGCGCCCACGTCGGCGACTCAGGCCCCGCGGCGTGCCTTACTCCTCGCCGCTGCGGGGACTACTTCTTGATGCGCGTCACGAGTGCCCGGAAGACGGTCCGGTCGAGAGCGAGCTTGGGGCCGTCGGGGTCCTTGCTGTCGCGCACGGCGACCACGCCGGCGAGGTCGGCCACTTCCACACACTCGCCGCCGTTGCCGCCACTGTGGCTGCTCTTGCGCCAACGGGCGTTGGTCAGCTCCATCGTTCTTCCGCCGTTCTGCGAATCAGATCTATCGACATGTTCGTGGGGAGTGCCTGCGAGCGAATCTCTCGGAGCGCGCGCCGCATCGTGGACAGGTCCTCGCTGTCCTCCATGGTGAAGCCGCGCGCCACGCTCTCCACGTAGGCGACTTCCCGCAGGTCATCCAGGTAGGCGATCGTGAACGAGCCGATGTTACCGAGGTGGTCCCCCCGCATAGGTACGACTTGCACCGATACGGGGCCTTGGGAGGCGACCACCAGGTGATCGAGCTGTTCCCGCATGATCTTGGGGTTGCCGACCTCCCGCAGCAGAACGCCCTCATCGATGAGGAATGTGCAGCCCGGCGGGGGCGGATCCCTCCTGGTGAGGATGTCCTGCCGTCGCATGCGGGCCTCCACAGCCTCCTGATCTCCATACAGCAGCACGCTGGCGTACTCGGGAGTCTGGAGCAGGCCGTGTACTAGGGACAGGCTGTAGGAGACCAGCTCCTCGGTCGTCTCTTCGATGCTGGGCCAGTCGAACCACACCGGGAAGGCAGCGTCCTTCACCAGGTCTTCCCACAGGTCCACCAGGACTCCGTTGGCCCCGAACTCGCGGTCCATGGTCTGGACGAACTCGAGGGTGCAGCGCGTCCGCCCGGTCTCGATCATGCCGACGTACTGGGGTGTCACACCCTGCCCGTCGTTGGCCCGCCTGGCGACGTTCTCCTGGGACCAACCCTTCGCTTCGCGGTACTTGCGGAACCGCCGGCCGAACGCCAGCAGCGTGGGACTGACCTTCGCCTTGTTGCGACGGGGAGCCATGGCGCCATCGTCCCTCAAGCGGTAGTCAACTGGCTACCAAGTACCGGAGGTTGGCCCCGGCGAGGTTGTCGTGCGTCACCAGCGCTTTGTGACGCAGAGCATGAGTCCGGTGACTGAATGGTCGTCGAGAGTCGACCGACCGAAGGTTCCTCATGATCGAGACATCCGCGGCACCGCAGTCAATCGTGATCCCGGCCGTCCCCGAGGCGGTCAAGCAGGCCCGTGATTTCGTGGCGAAGGCCTTCGGAGCGTGGGGGTTGGAGGACTACATCGCTAGGACGGTGGTCAGTGAGCTGGCCACCAACGCCGTCCGGCACGGCTCGGCTGACAGTGACCCTGTGATCGTCCGCGCGTACCTCCTGGGCGGCCGGCCCGTCGTCGAGGTGTGGGACCGCAGCGATGCGCTCCCCGCAGTCCGGCCGGAGCACTTCGCGGCCGAGTCAGGGCGAGGACTCCTGCTCCTGGATCAACTCGTTCCCTGCTGGGGGACTCGCCCGCTGGTGGAAGGAGGAAAGGTCGTCTGGGCGGAACTGGAGCCAGTCCCGGCCGTTTAGCGGTTCTGGAGCACCTGCTCGCCTTCTTGGCCTTCGCCTCTCTGGGGGAGGTATTCGGAGGCGGGTTTTGCTCCAATAACGTCGACCGACGTAGCGAGTTGTGGAGTCGTGTTGGACTTGACCTCGCTGGACAAGGTGATGATTCATGGTCGTCGGGCCGCGCGTGTCATTAGGGCCGATATCGGCGGCGTGCGGCGACGACAAGGAGGAAACAGGAAAATGCGACAGGGAGAATGGCGGCAGGGCTCTGCGGCTGAGTGGCTGTGGTCGCCGGAGCCGATGCGGTGGCGGCGTACGTACTCGGGACGGCCAGACCAGGTGACCGCGGCTCGGGTCTTCGCGGCGTCGCTCTTCGCCGGAACCGCGCGCGAGGAAGATGTGGCGGTGGTGGTAGCGGAACTGGCCACCAACGCCGTGCGGCACACGCGCTCGGGTGAGTACCGGGGGTGGTTCGGACTGGAAGTCACCCTCGCCGAGCTGGCCTACATCAGCGTCACCGACCTGGGAGGTGGCGGCGTTCCCACGGTATGCCCGCAACCCGCAGGCTCGGACCTCGAGTGCGGCAAGCGGGGGCTGGTGATCGTCTCCAAGCTCGCCGTGTCGATCGGCGTGCACGGCAGCGTCCGGACGGGACACACCGTCTGGGCCGACGTCAGCCTTCTCGACACCGGCGAGGACAAGGTCGGCTGTGAGGAGAACACCCTGGCGTCATAGGAGGGCCCAGCCTGATGCAACCAGGCTGGCCCCTCGGGTTCAGGATAGGTGAACCCGTGGCGCCAAGGCCCCGCCCGTCTCGCTGGAGACGGGCGGGGTTTCTTCATGAGCCGAGATGCCCGCTGCGCTACATGCGAGGTGAGCTGAGATGGTTCGTCCGTCCCTGTTTCCGGGCTCCTCCTCGTGCTCCTGGTCCGTCTCCTCTTCGGTCTCCTCTCTGTGGAGAGGACGCTCTCCTGCCTGGATCTCCGCAGGTCAGCGTGCTGGCCGGGTATGCGGCCCATGGGGCCGACTCACCCCCACAGGTGACTCCTAATAGGGCGTGATGCGAGCTTCCGGCTCGGATGCCTTCCTCACGCTGCGCTGCCCACTGCGCCCAAGTGCCCATCGCCCATCCCCTCCAGATGCCGGCTCTCCTCTGCGGTGATCGGCATGGAGTGTCCAGTGCCAGATCCCCAGTGCGGCGGGTCTTGATGTCGCGACAAGTGCCGGGCCTCGCCCGTGTGCTGGCGGGACCGTGGGAACGATGCGCGGCCAGCGCCTTCCCATTCCGTTTCCGAAGCGCGATAGAAGTCAAGTTTACTAGGAAATTGGTTGGCGGGTTTTGTTTTGAACGGCGATGTGGTGAGGCTGTTCAGCCGTTGGGGTGACGTAAAAACCAGAGCGTGGGGCTTGAGTGCCATTGCTATCGGAGAAATGGTGGTGACAACGCAACCGAACGCGGCACCGAAAACCCAGCGGCAAAAATGCCGCCGCCGCGACCGATGAAATGGAGAACGAAATGGCCACGAAGAACGCCGCCCCCGCCGTTGACGCGACCGCCCCGGTGGACGTGAACGCCACCGCCACCGCCCCCACCGCCACCGCCCCCACCGTGGCCGCTGACGGCGTCGTATCCGTCGCGACGGTCCCCGCCGCCCCCGCCGGACTGGACGGGGCGTCCGTGACGGTGTGGGGCGTGGTGGCGTCCGACCCGGGTGCGACCGTGGCGAAGATCGCCGAAACCACCGGACTCACGCGCGCGGTGGTGAAGTCGGAACTCGGTTCGTTGGAGGCCCTCGGGCATCTCGCGCGTACGGAGGGCGGGAAGGGCGCCAACGGCCGTGCCATGGCCGACACGTGGGCTCCGGTCGCCACCCCGGATGAGGCCGGTACGGACGGTACCGGCGACGTGGGTGCGGGGGTGTCGCCGGACGCGATCGCCGAGGCGATGCGGATCATGCAGGAAGAGGCCGAACGGCGCGCGGCCGCCGAGGCCGAGCTGCGCGCGGCGGTGGCCGAGGAGGAGGCGCGGCGCGCCAAGGTGCTGGCCGAACTGGCGCAGCGCCGGACCGCCGAGGACACCCGGCGGGCGTTGGCCGACCTTCTGGCGGCGGTCACCACCACGTACGCGGCGGTGGTGGCCGGAGACGAGGCGGCCACCGAGGCCGGTCTGGAGCGGGTGTTCGCCGAGACCGGCAACGTGCGGCGCGCGTCCAAGGCCGCCCCCGCCCGCAGCACCACGGGCAACGGTGGCGGAACCGGCCGCACTGGTAATGGCGGGCACCGGGCCGCGCCGCGCCCGTTGCGGCCGGAGGTGATCGCGCATCTGAACGCCTACCCGGACGCGGAGTTCACCCCGGGCGAGATCGCCAAGGTTCTGGACCGGTCTTCCGGTGCCGTGGCCAACGCCCTGGACACCCTGGTCAAGAACGGTGAGGCCGTCCTGACCAATGATCGTCCCGCCCGCTACCGCATCGCCCCGCGCGCCACCACGGGCGCCCCGGCGGACGGTGCGACCGGTGGCACCGGGGCCGGTGCGGCCGCTGACGCAGGCGCGTCTGACAGCGCCTGACGGGACGTACGGGCGGGCCGGTGGCGCGGTCCCGCCCGTACGGCGTCACGGCCCCGTACGGCCATCGAACGGCCGCCACGGCGCTCCGGCACCAACGGTGATCCGACACAGGGTGTGGGCCACCACGGGCGCCGTGGTGGCCCCCAACGCCCGGCGAACGGGCCGGGCCGATCACCCCGATCACACATCGCAACGCCAGACAGGAGGCACCGGAATGCCGGTGTATGAGGAGTACGTACGTGACCGTGCGGACGAGGCTGCTGACGCGCGCGGTCAGGCCGAGGCGCGGTTGGTGGCGACGCTGGACAACGGCGACCCGCTAGAAGCCATAGCCGTGGTGGCCGTAGTGTCAGCGCGCGCGGTGGCCGGGTGGTGGCAACGGGCCGTCTCGTTGATCGATGGCGAGGGCGCGGACGCTACCGAGGCGTTGGTGCGGACGCGGGATGCCGCCCGCCGCGCGCTGCTCGATCACGTGATTCCGCGTCATGCGTGCCCGATCGAGCAGGAGTTCGCGCGGGTCCGGGTCGAGGCTGCCCGATCCTTCTACCGTGCGACCGCGCACCTGGACGAGGTCACCGCCCGGAAGGTGTCGTGAGGGTGGTGACCCGGTAGAAGGCCGGTGGTGGCCTGGTAGTACCGGACTCGTGACGGCGTTCGCCCGATGCGGCGGGCGCCGTCCTCTCTGCGGGCCCGCCCTCGTGACCGGCGTTTGTGCACGTGCTGAGGGTGCCGGGCGTCGCGTCCGGCCGCGCGCTACGGGCGGGCGCCCTGTGAGGCCGTCAGCGGCGTTGTACGGGGCGCGCGTAGCCGACCAGGTCCGAACGGGTGCCGATGGTGGCGACGCGGACGCGTAGGCCGGTACGGGGCGCCTCGATCATGCGGCCGCGCCCCACGACCAGCCCGACGTGACCGGGTGCCGTACGGGAACCCCCGGAGCCCGTGAAGAACACCAGGTCGCCCGGCTGCTCTTGTCCTGCTGGCACGTGCGGCAAAGTTCGCCACTGTTCTTGAGAGGTGCGCGCGATCGAGATTCCCGCCTTGTGCCAGGCGTGCTGGACGAGGCTGGAGCAGTCGAAGCCGACGATGCCGTTGCCGCGTCCGAACCCCTCCGAAGGGCCGCCGGGACCGCCGCCTCCCCACGAGTAGGGCGTCCCGATCCATCGCAACGCCGCCCTGACGGCCAGCCCCGCGCGTCCTGAAGGTGGGACCACTCCGCCCGCGCACGCTGAGGCGTCGCCGTTGCGGGCGTACTCGGCGGCGCGGCGCAGGACCTTCTTCACGTACCAGTTCGCATGGTTGTAGTGGAAGAGTGCGCGTTCCATCCGTTCGGGGGCGCCGTTGGCCTTCAGCAACCGGGCGGCGGACGGTATCGCGTCCGCCGGATCGTAGATGTTCTTGCGCCCGTCCCCGTTGCCGTCCACGGCGTAGGCGCGCCAGGTGCCCGGCATGAACTGCATGGGGCCTGCCGCGCCTGCTGCGTTGGTGCCGGACCGGATGCCGGGCCCGGGGCCTCGGCCGTGGTCGGACTCGGTGTCTCCGATCGCCGCCAGCACGTTCCACGCGATGCCGTACTTGGTTCCGGCCTTCTGGTAGAGAGCCAGGTAGGCGGGCGGGATGTCTTTCGCCGCCGCGTCGTCCGGTCCGGGCTGGCACAACGCATCGCTGCCGCCGGAGGTGACGGCACCGAGCGCGCCGAGGAAGACGGCCAGGAAGAGCAGCACAGCGGCCAGGACGACCACGAGCAGCGGCATCAATCCCCACCAAGCAGAGCGCCCGAGGAACCGGCGCGGTACTCCCACGCATCGGAGAGCGCGGCGAGCCGCTGCCGAGGTCCGGTGATGCCTACGGGAAGCCATACGGCGCCCGCTGGCCCTTCGACCGAGGTCGCAGGGGCCTGTACGGCGGTCGCGACCGGAATCCGGGGCAAGCCCAACACCTTTCGGAGGTTGGCCTCTCGGGCCGCGCTGGGCAGCCAGAACAGCAAGGGCGTCATGGTTCCGGTGGCCTGGGCGAGCGAGACGTACCCGCCGATCTTCTGCGCGACTCGGGCCAGGGTTTCGCTGCCGGTGTCGTGTTCGAGAAAGAACTCGACCTGGCGTGGCGAGGCCGCCGGCGTCCCGGAGCCTTGGGCCTCAGACCAGTGGCCGAAGGCGTCGGGGCGGACATGGTCTCCCAGAACGGACGCGCACTTTCGTTCCGGTAGCCACTTGAGTAGGGCGGAGCCGTCGGCGCGGTGGCGGGAGTAGGCGTGAAGGCGGACGAAGAAGTCGTTCACGCCGATCTGGTGGCCCAGGCGCGGTGAGACTGCGATGTCCAAGGCGGAGTCTTGGCGATAGCCGAGCTCGCGGACCGTGAGACCGCGTTCCACGGCCAGGACGTGAGCGCCTGCCGGTCCCAGGACCCAGTGCGTTGGTTCGGACCCGCCCGCAGGCGCCCAGGGCTGGAACCTCACCAGGGCGAAGAGCCGGTGGAGCACGCGAAGGCGCTGCTGGCAGCGTGACGAGCTCGGGAAGAACACCGTCGTCAGCTGATGTGTGGTCAGGACGCGGTGCTCCCAGACCAGGTCGAGGATGCTTCGATCTCGTCGGGTGAGCCGGTGGGCCACGTCGGCGAGGAGGGACGCGTTCATTCGTGGCGTGCGGCTCGGGGCGTTCCGTAGGCGGTTCCCGGATCTGGCCATCACTCCTCCTCGATGCGGCTGATGAAGGTTCGGGGGAGTGCGGTGGGCATGAGCCGGTCTGGACGGGCGCCGAACCGCTCGATGGACGCCGCGCGTACGGCCTCGGCACGGTCGGGGATCGCCTCGGGCAGCGGGCGGGTGCGGAAGGTGAACGCGGCGGAGGTGGCGCCGTCGGTCACCACCCGTCCGGCGGCTTGGTAGGCGCCCAGGTGCGAAAGGTCGTACGGGGTTACCAGCGGACTGACCTGGTGAGTGAGAGCGGCGGCGTCTTCTGGCGATACGGCGAAGTAGACCTTGTTGCGGGCGTCCGCTGACACCGCCTCGCGCAGGTCCTTGGGCAGCTGGGAGAGGTGCTGGTGGGCCAGGACGAGCGAGAAGCGGTAGGCGCGGGCCTCGGCCAGGATGTCGGAGACCGAGCCGGGCAGGTTGAGGAAGTTGTGCGCCTCGTCGACGTAGGCGGCCACGTCCCGCCGGGTGTTCTCGGCCTGTCTGGCGCGCGGTGTCATGGCCTGCCATGTGTGCGCGAGCAGGAGGGATCCGAGCAGGCGGGCGGCGTCCTCGCCCAGGATTCCCTTGGGGACGCGGGCCAGGACGAGCCCGCCGCCGTCCAGTACACGCCGCAGGTCGACGGTGGAGGCCGAGCCGGACAGCGCGTCGCGAACGAACGGGCGAAGCAGCACCGCCCGGAGCTTGTTCATCACCGGCCCGATCACCGCGGCGCGACCGGCCGGAGACAACTCGTCATAGGAGGCCCAGAACCCCGACAGCAGTTCGTCTTTCAGCTTGCCGGTCACCTCTCGGCGGAATCCGGTGTCACTGAGCAGCGGCGGAACCTGCGCCAGTGTCGCTCTGTGCCCGTGCACTCGGGTGAGCGTCAGGCAGGCCGAGCGCATCAGGTCGTCCAGCCGCGGTCCCCAGGCCGAGGAGAAGCAGCGGCGGAAGGTGGTGACGATCGATTCGGCGGCGAAGGCGGGATCAGGCCCGGCGAGAACGTTCACGCACGGAGGCGGACCGGCCTGCATCGGATCGAAGACGACCGTCCGGCCGACCGCCCGCTCCGGCAGCCGTTCCAGAACCTCACCGACCAGATCACCCTTGGGATCGATCACCAGCGCGCCACGACCCGCATGGGCATCGGACAGGATGAGATTGGCGAGGAAGGTCGACTTGCCCACACCGGTCTGGCCGAGCACGTGAAGATGCTGGCGGCCGCCGGCCACGGTGAGGGCGACCGGCCGAGGCGCGCCCGCCTCCGCGTCCCCCAGAATCCGTACCGGCGCACCGCTCGAACCGCATGACGGAACCGCAGGCGAAGGCGCGACCGGTGATGCTCCTGCGCGCGTCACACCCGGCGCGCTCGCGTCATAGGGAAGGTGCGCTATCGCGGCCAGCTCGGCTACTGACAGCAGATAGCCGCGCCCCAGGCGGCGGGCGGCGAGCCGGGTCGAGGCTTCGCGTATCCGCTTTCGCCGTAGGTACTGGTTACCGGATGTGAACAGGGCGAACGTCGAGGCGACTTCATGGGAATGGGCGCGTAGCCACCGCTGCGCAGCCTCTCCCCGGAGACGAGTGGTCGCTGTCCCGTACAAGATCTGCACCTCGTACCGCTGCTGCGCGGCCTTGGCGAGGATCGTGCGCACCTGCTCCGCCCGTTCAGGATGCGCCCGGAACAGCTCGCCCGGCTGTCGAGAGCCCGAACCGCCGGGCGTGAGCACATCGAACGCCGCCCCCTGCGGCGCAGCGGAACGGCCTCCGCGCAAGGCCGACGCGGCACGATGCGCCCGCCACAACCGCCGACCGGCCACCGGACGAGCCAGCACCTGAACGGCGAGGTGCTCGCCGCGCTGAAGCCCCGCCGCCGCTCCCAGCAATGCCCGCAAGGGGTCTGCCTTGTGCTCGGTGGCCAGCGGAAAATGCTCCGGACGGCCCACGACCAGGCGGCCACCGGCCGAAGCGACCCCGTACGGAATTGGCGGACCGGGCTCCTTGGTGGTGAGAGTCGCGCCCGGCCACGCCGACCGTACGGTCTTCTCCACCAGTCCCGCGGGCACCGTGCCCGGAACCCAGACCTGGACCCGCAGCCCATCAGCGTCCGCGACGAACTCCCAGGCCAGATGAGGCTGGCCGTACAGTGCGCGCTTCCACCAGGGCGACGTCAATCCGGCCAGATGTGACCACCAGGCGGCAGCGCTGCTCTCCTCCACTTTGGAGGGAACGGCGATCTCGATGAGCCGCGCGCCGTCGGCAAGGCGACCGCTCCGCCACCGCCAGACCAGCGACCGCGCCGCCGAGATGACCGTTGCCCCGGCGAGCGCGGTGCCGACGAGGAGCAGGCCGTACCAGGGAGCGCGGGTGGTGAACCGTGCCGGATCATCAACGAGCTCCTCGATCAGGTCGGCCCATTGGCCGGCAACGGTGAGCGTGAGAAGAGGGAGGTTCACAGCGGGTCGCCTCCTGCATCGCCTTCAAGGTCGGCCAGCTCGGCGGGATCGGTGGTGGCCAGCGCGTTCTCGTAGACACTGGCCTGCGCGCTGAAGGCCGCCCGGTCGCTGCTGTTGCCGGAACCGCACAGGAGCCCTTCGCCCTGGTCGGCGGCCAAGAGATACGCCTTCTCGCCCTCGGTCAGGTCGAACGCGGTCGCGATCTCGTCGATGACCTGGGGCGCCTGGCGCAGCAAGATCTGGGTCGCGGAGTTGGCGATCACCGCGCGACCGAGATTGGACGACAGCAGGTCGGCGGCATCCTGGGTGACCACCGCCAGCCCCGCCCAGTGCTTACGCGCGGACTTGGCCAGCCGGTAGAGAAACTGGGCGCCCGCCGGGTGGTGCATCAGCGTCCATGCCTCGTCGACCACCACCAGCCGCTTGCGCCGGTCGGCCGGATTGGCGACCCGCCGCCAGATCGCGTCCAGCGCGAGCAGCATCCCGACCGGACGGACCTCGTCCGGGAGGTCCCGCAGCGAGAACACGATCAGGGCCCCGTCCGCCCGGGTGGTGGTCGCGCCAGAGAACAATCCGCTGTAGGAGCCGGTGACGTACGGGGCCAGCCGTGCGGCGAGATCGGCGGCCTCGCCGCCCCCGGCCTGGGCGGCCACATCGAGTTGAGCCGCTAGGTCGGCAAGCAGCGGCGCGGGACGCTTCCAGGTACCGGGATCGGAGGTGATTCCCAGGGCGGCGTACGCGGCGATCACCGCACGGTCCAGCACCGCCCGCGAGGCAGGCGACAGATCATGATCCAGCATCGTCGCCACCAGCGTCTGAACGAATAGCGTCCGCCGCGTCAACGTGTCGGCGTCCTGCCCCTTCGGAAGGTCGAACGGGTTGAAGCACACCCGCGGCGAGCCGAGCCCGATGTGCGTACCGCCGACCGCATGGGCCAGGCGCCGGTACTCGTCCTCCGGGTCAATGACGGCGACCTCGACGCCCTGATACAGCAGCCGCAGGACCTCCAGCTTGGTGAAGTACGACTTGCCCGCTCCCGAACGCGCGATCGTCACCGAGTTGTGGTTGTCCTGCGCGAACCGATCCCACAGCACCACGCCCGACGAGTGCGCGTTCAGGCCGTACAGCACCGGGGTCTCCTTCACCTGCGGTTGCAGGTCCGGCGAGGTGAAGGGGAACGCGGCCGCCAAGGCGGCGGTGTCGAAGGCGCGCCGGGTCTTCACCGCGTCGCTTCCCAGCGGCAACGTGGTGACCCACCCCTGCAAAGCGCGGAAGGTGGTGGGCTGGACGTCCAGCAGCAGCGATGCCGCCAAGGCCCGCACCCGCTGCGACTCGGCCTCCAGCTCTTGGTGGTCGGCGGCGTAGATCGTCAAGTACAGGCCGACCCGGAACAGTCGGCCGTGTCCCCGCGCCAGGGACGCCGCGAGCTCGGTGGCGTCATCGGCGGCGGCCTCGGCGGCGAAGTCGGCCAGGCGACCCTGCTGGGCGTTGGATCGGGAGACCGATTCCAGCCGCGCCAGCTGCCGCCGCAGCCGTTGCGCCGCCACCAAAGGCGGGATCGGCTCCACATGCAGAGAGACATCGAGACGGCCGGGATAGGTGAGCAACGGCTCCAGCCAGCCCGCGCTGACTTCTCGCGGGTAGCCGGCTACCGCGAAGGAGCCGCACACACAGCCGGGCAGCTCGACTACCCTGGCGCCCACCATGAGCGCGGACGGACCAGGCACATCCCCGCTGCCCATCGCCTCATCCGCCTCCGAACGAAGGTCGGGGCTCGGGGACGGCTTGACTTTCGACCAAAGAACGTTCGAGAACGTCACGAAACTTCTCCCTCCGCGGTGATCACTTCGCCGGGCCCGGCGATATCCACAAGCTGGGGCTCGCCTGGGGACAACGCCCCGGCCAGCACCCCGGCGCACTGCGCGCCATCCAGAACCTCGGTGGTCAGCCCGAGCACGGCCAAGACACGAGCGGCCTCCTCGGCCTGCCGCATCACCACAGCGGCGCCGGCATCACGGGCCTTGTTCCGCCTCCGCGAACGCGCCCAAGGAGCCAGCACGGGCGCCGACTGTTCGGCAGAACCGTCCCGGAGAACGACGAGAACTTCGCGAATCAGCAGGTCCCGGGCTCCGTTCAACTCCGCGAGGAAACCGGCATGATCCTGAGCGGCCCGCTGCAACGCCGGATCGGCCAGCCCCGTCGCAGCGGCGGCGAAATGCTGAACCAGGTACGACAGATCCACCGTCTGCGTGCGCACCAAGATCTGGACCGGGCTCTCCAAGGAATTGAGCCACCGCCCGAACACCGCCACCAGCGCCGCCTGCTCACCGGATGTACGCAGCCCGAACGGGATCGTGCCCGCACGCACCATGACAGCGACGCCGCCCTCCACCAGGTCCATCACCCCGTCCTGGCGGATCGCCCGTACCGGAAGGCGCAAGGGAGCGGGCGGACGACCACGCATCCGGCACCAGCCCGGCGGCGCCCCGACTTCATCCCCCGCGGTGACCCGCGCTCTGGGGAGCTGAATGTGCTTCAGAGCGGCGAGAACGTAGCGATCCAGACTCATGCCATCCCGCCGCGCGACGGCCACCACGCACCCGACCGCCACAACCGGGAGGACCGACGCGACCACGGCCGCGAACGGCAGCCAGCTCTGCACCGCCAGATACAGCCCCGAGGCGGCAAGCCCAGTCACCACCAGCACGGCCAACTGCCGCGCCGTCAGTCCATAGACGATCTTGTCCGGTTGATCTACGTCAGCCGGGATCTTCGCGACCAGGACATCATCGTCATGACGGCTCACCGCGCCCTCCTACGGTTCTGCTTGGGCGGATCCAGCCGCAAGACCATCTGGCGATGCGGAACCGGCCGCTTCGGCATCCCCGGGAACATCAACTGCCGGGACCGCACCGCCGGCCGAGCTGGAAGCGGCGGGGGCGCAGGCCGTACCGGCACGCGCGGAGCCGGGATCGGCAGAGCCAACTGCACCGGCCGCTTCTTGGCGGCGGGCTTGGCCTCGAAATCGTGCGGGATCGGCAAGGTCAGTTGCACGGGTCGCCCTCCTGGCGTCGGTGTGGTCTCAGAGCCGCCGGAGGGAGATGGCCCTTGCGGAGATGAAGGGGAACGCGGATTCGTGGAGTACGGCCCAGGCCTTCGCCGCTTGCGATTCCCGCTGCCGATCGGTACCGCCCCGCCGCGCGAAGCGCGCTGGCCAGCGCCCTTCCCGAGCGCCGATGGGCGACCGACTTTGCCCATCAGTGCGCCGACTCCGCGATAGAGCAGGAACGTCTTGGCCATCTGGACGAGCATCCGAGGCTGCGCCGGACGCCAGATCGTTCGCGCCACCCATGCCGGGATACGGATCAGCACCCACAACAAGCAGATGGCAAGTAGAAGGTCGGTCAGGTCGTTCTTGGTCGGGACGCCGGCGAAGTCACCGCTGGTGTCCTTGGTCTCGGTGAAGAGCAGCTGGACCGCGGTGACGAGTACGAGGGCCTGGCAGACCTGGATCGCCAGGATTCCGGAGATGCCCCGCCACCAGAACCGCGCCAGGCCATCGGTCATCGGCAACGCGTGGAACATCAAGGCCAGCGGCGCGATCGCGACAAGAACCATCGTGATCGCGAGCCGGGCGACATAAATGAAGGCCACGCACACCGCGAGCCCGATCACCACCAGAGCCACCAGCGGCAGGAACGCCCCACCAGTGGCCACCGACGTGAGAACACTCCCGACCAGAGTGTCGGCGAGGACCCGGGCATCGATCTTCTCGGGGCCGCCGTCCAGGAACGCCTGGGCCAGGCTGTTGGCCAGCGAGACCCCATACCCCAGGAGCGTCAGGCTGAGGTTCGCCGCCAGGAAGGCCAACACGACCCGCGGTAGCAACTGCCGAGGCGTGAGCTCCCCAGGAAGGGACTGACCGGCCATGATGAGGATCCCGGCGGCCGAGACCACCAGCACGAAGCAAGTGTTGGCGATGGTCTGCGACACGCCCCACAACTGCCGTGCCCGCGCCATGTCCTGCGACTTCAGCTCGGGCGTGCCCAGCACCGTGGAGCCCAACATGTTGAACACGGGCCGGGCCGCCGCCTCGATCAACTCCTGCAGCCAGTCGTTCACCGCCTCCTTGCCGTGACAGCCCAGGTCGGTGATCCCGCAGTCCTCGTCCGGCTTCTTCTCCGGCGGCCGGCTCGGCTGCGGCGAAGGCGTCGGCGAGGCCGAAGGCGGTTCCCACCGGCCGGGCGACACCTCGCACAAGACGTGTGGCCGAGCCGCCCCCGGCGGAGTGATGATTTTCTCCTTGCCCGGGCACTGCCCACCTGCCGACGGAGACGCAGAAGGCGAGGGAAAACCACCAGCCCCCGACGATTGAGGCGTGGGAGACGGGGTGGCCACGGACAGCGCGGCGACCGAACGCACCTCCGCCCGTTCAGCCCACGCCACGGGAAGCAGCACCGCGACGGCTCCGGCGAGCCCCACCGCGAGCAGCAGCCACGGCCGGGCCCGGCGTAGACACCGGTGGCGAGCCCGCATCGCTAGGCGCCAACGATCTGCTGAAGCATCTTCACCAGCACCGGGGCCAGCACCGCGACGCCATAGCCGATCGCCGCATACCGCAGCGTCTTCTTGGCCGCCTCGATCTCGGCCGGATCACCTCCGGCCAGGATGTACCGAACGCCGCCGATGGTGGCGAACAAGGTCGCCAGCCCGACCAGCAGCCCGACGATGACGTTGCGCAGATTGGTGATGACCCGCTCCAACGACGCCGGAGCGGCCAGCTGCGAGGCGGCCTCGGCGATCCCGGGCACCATCAGCGCCGTGACCGCGCATCCGGCAGTCCAGATCACCGAGGCGATGACACGGCGGCGGGTACTCGCCCGGCGCAGACACCGGCGGTACCTGCCGCGCGAGCGACGAACGGAACGCGCGTGCGTGCAGCGGGTCCAGGGTTGCGAACGGTAAGGCTGGCGCATGGCAGCGTCTCCCAGTCCAAGAACGAACGGACAGTGCTGCCAGACGGATCACGGGCCGGCGCGGCCGGGCTCTGGGCGTCCTCCTCAAGGACTCAGAACGGAAGGTGGATGCGGCGGGGACCGGGTGCACCGTCCGCCCGAGTACCGCACCAGCCCGTGATCCACTGGCACCCCTTAAGCACCGCTCAAGAGCCGTTTTTCGACACCCAGCCGGAAGAGATTGCCGAAACATGACCGGCGAGAAGCGCTGCGGCCAGTCGGGCTTCGGCCCGGTCACGGCGTTTGTAGAGCCGCTTCTCCGGCGCCCCGCAAGCGCTCGCGTACTCAGCCATCGCGACCCCTTCCAGGCGCGTCGCCTCGATGAGATCGGCGTCGGCCCGCGCGACGACACCCTGTGCGACCGCGTCGGCCAACAGTGCGGAAGGCTCGGACTCCGGCTCAGCCGGCACCGCGCAGATCTCCGCTGGATCCACAGGAACCAGGCGGGACTCGCGCCTTCGTGCACGCAGCGCGCCCTTGCGGGCCCACAGCAGCAGCCGCGGCGCGATGTTGGGCCGGTCCAGGTCCACTCGGTGTAGCTGAGCGACGAACTCGGTCAGCAGCTCGGAGACGATGTCGTCGGCGAGCCGCTCGGGTGCCGTACGCAGGACACGTGCCGCGACGTTCTTCAGCCCCGGCATCGCTACCCCCACGCACCCGATCACCCAGGCCGGGTCACCGCTGCGAGCCCGCCGCACCAGCTCCGCCCAAGCCGCGTCCTTGGCGGCATCGGAGGCATCGGCCAGCAGCAGCCCGCGCAGTTCGCCGAGGTTGATGCGACGGCTCGGCAGACAAGTCCCGAGCGCACGGCCGTCGATCTCGAGCGCGCCCGGCCCATCGACCAAGAGCCGGAACGTCGCTTCCGCAACGGCGAGGGCATTGCCCTCTCCCTCGGGGACGAGGCCAGGATCGTAGGTCCCGGCCCCGGTGGAAGCGCTTCGTGGACGGATGCTTGCGGTGGCCATGGCAACCCCAGGTGCTCGAAGGCGGATCGGTCGCCCTCACTTCGGCACGTCCGGAAGTTGCTACCAGGTACAACGCTGGTGATGCCCCAGGCGGTCGTCACGGCGCCTACCGGCTACTAACCCCCTTGCCGAGCAGCGCTTTCACCTCCCTGCTCGCTCGCAGCCAGCGGCAATCCTCAAGGAGTTGTCAACGCCCCCTGCCGTCGCTGATCTGGGCATAAGCCCGGTCGGATAGGTTGCTAATAAAGAAGCGCCAAAGGTGGCACACCGTTCGCTTCTCGTCCTCGTCAGTTCCGTTAGCGCCTACCTGATGAGGTTCGATCAGGAGGAGCCAGCGCTGGGTCCTTGAGCTGGAGGTTCGGGTTGATCAAGCCAGGTATCCAGTGTCAGTGCCAAACGCTGCAGGACGTCACCGCGGGTTTCGCCTGATGCGGTGGCGCACCAGCCGAGCAGGATCTGGGTGATCATGGCGTGCACCATGGTTTCGCGGCTCCGGAGTCGACGCTGGGCCCGGTCAGCCTGGTCCAAGTCGTAGGCCTCGCCCGGCATCAACGGCGTGATGATCTTTATGTGCTCGGTACGGGTGTCGTTGACAGCAGCGATCTCGGCCATCAACTCCTCCAAGGGGCGATGACCACCGTTGGCCAGGATGGTCATCGCACGTAGCCAATCGTCGACGATCTCGCGCTGAGTCTTGTCGTCGAGGCGGCGCCATGCCGGGTCCTCAGCCCCGAAGATGGCGTCGGCGTGTGTCTGGCAAAGGCCCCGGACCTTGCGCTTACGACCAGGAAGCTTCTCCCCGCACACTGCGGGGAGTCCGCAGATCCAGCAGGCTCCCCCTGGTGAGAGCACTCGTTCCACACCGGCGGCGCTCATGGGTTCGGCCTGTCCTTGGGCTGACTGTCAGGCCTGCCTGGAGCACGGTCTTTGGGCAAACCGAACGACACGAGGCTCTCGCGTTGCGTGGCGTGATCTTGCAGAACGGTCGAGCATCGGGCGTAGCCGATCACTTCTCCCACCCCGGCAGCGTACGGTTCAACTTCCCATAACCGGACAGTCCCACAACCATCTACCTGAGACAACACTCCCGCAGGTCGACCCCGTCCCTACTCAAGAGGACGCTGAGCTGCAAGAACGGGCGGTAAGTACCTCGTGGTGGATCGGTTTGGGCGGAACTTTAAGGTGGCCGCTGTCGAATCTGGGGACGCTACGGGTGCTTTAAGGGGAACGGGGATCGGGTGGCCGTCTCGGGTCATCCACGATGAACGACACACCTTCCAATGCGGGAGTACCTGGAGCCGGGCGACCGCGCCCCAGCACGGGCGCCAAGAGTCGGCGCCTCTTGCCGTTGACCGTGTGGCTGTGCTCGGAGGCCGACTCCAGCCCTCGCGAGACATCCCAGCGGGACAAGGACGCGGCGGGCAGGGCGGCCGCCGGTACTGGCGCGGTCCGGACGTGCCCGCAGCATCAGCGCTTGGTCGGGCGGGAGTTGGCCGCTCATCTCATCGAGACCTGTACCCGTGAGGGTGACACCATGGCGGAGGCGTTTACCGCCGGTGAGGCAACGGTGGCCACCGCCGCGCGGCTGGGCCGCAGGGGGCTGGCCTGCGTGCCGAACTATCCGCTCGCTCGCTACATCGGGCAGCGGCTGCGTGCCGATCTGACCGAGACGCAGCTGGCCATGGTGGGGATGCGGCCTTGCCGGCCGGACCAGCTGCACTGCGGGTTGGTCGACCATCGGGGCCGGGTCAGCCTGGTCATCGCCGCCCTTCCCTCATACGAGGAGAACGGCGGAAACCCGCGGCCCGCCGCGGGGAGGGAGTGTCCGCCGTGCCGTGCCCAATTCTGGATGCTGTCCGACCAGAAGCTCAGCGCGTTCCTGCACTCCGCGTGGCGCGTTCTGCGTCCTGGCGGGCATCTGGCCGTGATCACGACCACCCGATACGACGGGGAGCGTCTCATCGACCCCGCTCCGCGCATCGTCCGCGAGGCCAGCCGGGTCGGGTTCCGCTACGGCCAGCACGTCATCGCGCTCCGCGTGCCGGTAGACGGTGATGCGCTGGTCGTGCAGAGCCGTCCCACGGATCTGGCCGAACTCCGCGATATCCGGTCGCGGGCTTTGCCGCCGGTGGTGAGTGTGCATGCCGACGTCTGCTTGTTCACCAAGCCCACAGGCGCTCCTAGCCCCGGCGGCTCGAAGGAGGGCCGCCGGTGAAGGCGATGGGCAACGCCGCTGGCCCTGGCTGCCAGGGTCTTGCATCGGTGCTGCTGACGGGGCAGCGGCCGTCGCGGTTGCAGCGCGCGGGCCGTTACACGCCCGACTCGATGCGGCACCCGGGCAAGATGCTGCCCGCCATCGCCGCCTGCGTTATTGAGGCGTTCACCGCCTCTGGGGATCTGGTCGTCGATCCGATGAGCGGGATCGGGACCACCCTGGTGGAGGCGATCCATCTCGGGCGTGACGCGGCCGGGATGGAGTACGAGGGCTCCTGGGTGCGGCTTGCGGCGGCCAACGTTCTTCACGCACAGCGGCAGGGCGCCACCGGGACCGCCAAGCTGGTCATCGGTGACGCCCGCAACATCGCGACCGCATATCCGACGCTTCGCGGGAAAGCGTCGCTGGTCCTCACCTCGCCGCCGTACGGGTCTCGTACTCACGGTCATGTGAGGTCGGGGGCAAGGGACGGAGGTGGCCGGGTCGAGAAGTGGAATCACCGCTACTCGGCCGACCGGGGCAATCTCGCGCACCAGGGCCTGGATGAGCTGCTGCAGGGGTTCTCGCGCATCCTGGCCGGCAGCGCCGAGCTTCTGCGTCCCGGTGGAGTCGTGGCGGTCACGGTCCGGCCGATCCGGGTCAAGGGCGAACTGATCGACCTGCCTGGCCTGGTCATCGAGAGCGCCGGTCGGGCTGGGCTGGCGCTGGTGGGACGGCTTGCCGCGCTCTTGTGCGGGATTCGCGATGGCGAACTGGTCAACCGCGCCTCGTTCTTCCAGATGCTGGAGACCCGCCGTGCCAGGGAACGGGGCATCCCTGCCTGCGCTACGGCCCACGAGGATCTTCTGATTTTCAGGGTTTCTCGGGACCTGTGTGGAGGTGACCGGTGAACTCCCGCATTGCGGCCAAGCCGCCGGTCGTTCGCCGGGATAGAGGAGCAGAGGTCCTCGCGCGGCTGCAACTCGGTACCTGCGGTGCCTGCGGCCGCGCCTGTTACCGGTCTCGGAAGCGGGCTCGCCACGCCGTCAAGGTCGCGGCGCCCGGCGTCAGGCTCCGCGCCTACCGATGCGGGCCTTGGTGGCACCTCACTACGCCGACCGGCCATCCCCAGCACATCACCTCGCCCGTCACCCTCGTCCCGGCAAGACCGGGGGCAGGGCCTGGCCTTGAGCTTCGGGGTCGAGATGAGCGGTCATATCGGGACCGCCACCGCGCGGACAGGGCACACGCCCGCCCCCGCGATCGGTGGCGGCGGGACACCGGCTCGCGATCGGGCGAGCGGTGACCCGAGAAGGCCGGGAGCGCAACGGCCGCCCAGACGAGCCCGCTGGGTTCGTCTGGACGGTGGTGACCGCTGAAGGCGATGTGGCCGACCAACTGGAACGTGCACAGGCGCGTGCGATCAACGAGGTACTGGCATGGGTAGCAAGACAGCACCGATCTCGCCCGAACTCCTCAGAACCGGATCCCGGGGAGGGCGCCGGACCCGGCTGACGGGACCCGGCGGAGGACACCGAGCCCCAGGGCCGCTGCGGGTCGCGTTCGCGGCGCGCGTCTCGACCGAGGACCAGCAGGACCCAACGCTGTCCATTCCTCGGCAGCTCAACTCCTGCCGGGAGGCTCTCCCCGCACAATCGGTCATCTCCGTTCACTTCTACGACGTGGAGTCCGGGCGCAAGGACCTGGCTGCCCGCGGGATGGGAAGAGGGCACGAACGATTCGTGATCCCCGTGCCGCGCGAGGGCGGTATCCAGGATCTGCTGGATGAAGCCACCCGCCCGGATCGGCGCTTCGACGCGGTGATCTGCGAGTCGATCGAGCGCATCGCGCGCCGCACGTACGTCGGGACCCTCATCGAGAACCGCCTGGAGGAGGCGGGCGTTCCGCTCTTCGCGGCAGACGAGCCCATCACGCTTGGCGGTAACCGGGCGACGCAGGTCCTGACCCGGCGCGTGAAGCAAGGCGTCGCTGAGTGGTACGTCCTGGAGCTGTTGGAGAAGTCCTGGGGCGGTACCGAGGTCCACACTGAGCAGGGCTTCAACATCGGCAAGCCGCCGTACGGCTATGCCGCACTGAAGATTCCTCACCCTGTGCCCGCCCGACGAGCCGAGGGGGCGTCCAAGCACCGGCTGGTTCCCGACGCCGAGCGCGGACCTGTGGTCACAACGATCTTCGAGTGGAGGGTCGGGGAAAGCATGGGCTACGAGGCGCTCGCGAATCGCCTGAACACCGACCTCGACCGCTACCCGCCTCCACAGCCTGTGGATCCCGGGCGCGCGGTGGGGCGCTGGACGCACTCCTCAGTACGCGAGATCCTCCGCAACCCCAAGTACACCGGCTACATGGTGTGGAACCGGCGAGCCACCAAGTCCGATGGTGGAAGCTGCAACCCGCCCGAAGCATGGGTCTGGTCGAGCGTTCCCACTCACGAGCCCCTGGTGTCCGTGGAAACCTTCCTCGTGGCGCGCCAGACCGGCAGCCGTCGCGAACGATCACGCAGCACACAGGAACGCAACAAGTGCGCGGGCACGAAACGGACGTACGTCCTGCGCAGCTACATCGCCTGCGACGAATGCGGCCGCCGACTGTTCGGCAAGACCAACCCCAAGGGCACGCCCTACTACGTCTGCAAGCCCTCGAAGGGCTACGTCCCTGAAGGGCACCCGAAGAGCTACTGGGTTCGTGAGGAGGCCCTGCTCAGGGGGCTTTCGGACTTCTTCGCCAGTAACGTCTTCGGCCCCCACCGGCGCTCTCGGCTGTCAGTCCTCATGGTCGAGGCCGCCAACCAGGCAGCGGTCGAGCACCAAGCGGCCATGGACGCTGTTCGCAAAGCCGTCCAGGACATCAGCCAGCGGCGAGAACGGCTGATCAGCAGCCTGGAGCATCTGGAGGTGCCGGACCCCGAGTTCACCCGGGACGTCAACGCTCGCGCCGCCCAGCTCAGTGCCGATCGCGATCAGAAGAGAGCGCGGCTTGCGGAGTTGGAGAGCGAGCAGCCTGTTCGCCAGTGTCCGGATCTGCTCGACGAGCTTCCTGTGGGGAGCGTGGATCTGGCCACGGTTCCCGAGCCGGTGCTCCGCAGGCTGTTCGACGCCTTCCGACTTGAGATGCGCTACGACCGCACGACTCGGAAGGTTCATTGCCAGGTGACCGTCACACGGGAGATCATCCAGATCCAGCAGGACGCGGTGACCACCGTGCTGGGCAACCGGTCGCACGTGACCGGCGACGATCATGCAGCCGTCTGTGATGTACCCCCTACCGGATTCGAACCGGCGCTACCGCCTTGAAAGGGCGGCGTCCTAGGCCGCTAGACGAAGGGGGCCCTCGGTGGCAGGGATGGCTGCCACTCGACCGGTCCAGCATAGGGGACAACCAGGCCGGACGCACAAACGGTTTAGCCCCGTTCCGGGGGGCGTGTGGCGGATGGGCTGGTCGTGGGGGACTGGGTGGGCCACTGGGACGGGGGCAGCGACGGGAACGTGGGGCTGTGCGTGGGCGGCTGGGTGGCGGGCGGGCCGATGGTGCGGTCGGGGTTCGGCTCCAGGTGGCGCTCGATCTGGGCCGAGGTGAGGCCCAGGCCGCCGAGGCGGATGTCGTCCCAGCCCTGGAGGCGGTGGTTGGCGCGGCTGAAGTAGAGGACGGACAGCTCGATCGGGGTCGGCTGCTCGTGTTCGAGGCCGCGCAGGCCGGCGCCGCCGGTGGAGCCCTGGATGAACAGGCGGGTGCCGGTGGGCATGAGGCGCGTGGAGCGCTTGTGGCCGTGGCCGGAGAGGACGAGCTGCGTCGCGCCGGAGAAGCCCTCGCCCTGGTACGGGTCGTGGGCGACGACCATGTCGGGGGTCGTTCCGGAGGCGCGGAGCTTCTGGGCCTGCTGGGAGCCGAGGGTGCGGAGCTGCTCGACGCCCATGTGGTCGTCGCGGGTGGTCTTGTCGGGGGTGAAGCGGGGGTCGCCGACGCCGTAGATCCGCAGGCCCTCGATCTCGTGGGAACCGTCGTCGAGGACGGTGGCGTTCTTCTGGTCGTCGACGGCGTCCGCGACGCGCTTGGAGTCGTGGTTGCCGCGGACGAAGACGTACGGGACCTTCAGCGACTCGATCTCGTCGGCGAACTGCTCCTCCGGCTCGCTGCCGTGGTCGGTGAGGTCGCCGCTGTCGATGATGAAGTCCACCTGGAACTGCCGGCTGACGGAGCGCATGACCGACCACGCGGCCGGGTTGAGGTGGATGTCGGAGACGTGCAGGACGCGGATCGTGGACGGGTCCGGCTCGTACGCCGGGAGGGTGGAGGTGGCGGCGTACAGCTCGGAGACGTTGCCGACGAGGCGGGCGAGCTGGGCGCGGTACGCGGAGAAGCGCTCGACGATGCTGCGGGCGTCGCCGACGAGCGCCGGGGCGTTCGCCAGGATACCGGTGTAGCGGGGCTCGGCGATGGCCTGCGGGTTGAACGTCGACCACGTGAGCAGGACGAGGGCGAGCATCCCGGCGACGCCGGCGCCCAGGCCGGCGAGGGCCTTGCGCCAGGAGCGGAAGAGCAGGAGGCCGGCCAGGAAGGAGAGGGCGAGGCCGAGGGCGGCGGCGCGGAGCAGCATCACGATCACGCCGTGGCGGAGCTCGCCCGCGATCCGGTCGGTGATCTTGTCGAGGGCGGTCTGGGACTCGATGAGCTCGCGGGCGGGCTCCGGACGCAGCTCGGTGACGCGGGCCTCCAGGGCCAGCGGGCCCCAGTGCGTGTCGAGGTGGAGCGCTCCTAGCGGCGGGATCTGGATCGTCGTACCGCCGCCCCATTGGGGGCGCAGCAGCAGGGAGACGTCCGTGGGGCCGACGGGCGTCTCGATGCGCCCGCCGAGGAGAAGGCCGGCCAGGCCGCCGGCCAGCCCGGCGGCGACGACGGCCAGGGCCCCGGCCCAGCGGCGGGTACGGGGACCGGGACGGCGCAGCCGGGCGAGGTGCTTCAGCGGCGGGCGGCTCGCGGGGAGGCGCAGCCGGACCCTGGAGAGGACGGTCCGGATGTGCGCGAACGGCACGGTTTCTCCTTCCGTCAAGCACAATGATGACGTGATCCAGATGTCGCGAGAGGCGTTCGAGGAGCTCGTCGGTGAGGCCCTCGACACCGTCCCGCCCGAACTGACCGCGCACATGCGCAACGTCGTCATCGTCGTCGAGGACGAGGCGCCCGAGCCCGGTCTGCTCGGCCTATATCAGGGGGTACCCCTGACAGAACGGGGCGACTGGTACGGCGCCGTACTTCCCGATCACATCGCGATCTACCGCAACGAGATCCTTGACATCTGTGAGACTCCCGAGGAAGTGGTGGAGGAGGTGCGCATCACCGTCGTCCACGAGATCGCCCACCACTTCGGCATCGACGACCGGCGCCTGCACGAGCTGGGTTACTGAGCCGCCACAGAGAGTTTCACCAATCGGGCACTGTAGGTTACACAACTGCCACGCAGCGTGAGTTAATAGGGGGGTCCGTGACCGTGCGGACCGAACTGGAGCGCGCGTGGCTGAGAGGCAGACCGGGAGGCACCGCCGCCCACCGGAGTCGCAGGCCACCTACCGCGAGGTCTTCGCGGTAGGGGAGTTCCGCGCGCTCTGGCTGGCGCAGGCGCTGTCGTTCATCGGCGACCAGCTGGCCCAGGTGGCGCTGGCCGTGCTGGTGTACGAGCGCACCAACTCCCCGCTGCTCACCGCGGTCACGTACGCGCTGACGTACATCCCCCCGATCGTCGGCGGGCCCGTGCTGTCCGGGCTGGCCGACCTGTTCCCGCGCCGCCGCGTGATGGTGGTGACCGACGTCCTGCGGGCCGGGCTGGTGGCGCTGATGGCCGTGCAGGGCATGCCGTTCTGGCTGCTGTGCGCGCTGGTCTTCGTGACCGTGCTGCTGGGGGCGCCGTTCAGCGCGGCCCGCGCGGCGGTGATGCCCGACGTGCTGACCGGGGACCGGTACGTCGCGGGCTCGGCGATCAACAACATCACGCACCAGGCCGCGCAGATGCTCGGGTTCCTGGCGGGCGGGGCGATCGTGGCGATGGTCGGCACCGGCGAGGCGCTCGCGATGAACTCCGCCACGTTCGCCCTCTCGGCCGTGATCCTGGTGGCGGGGCTGCGCCGCAGGCCGGCGCCCAAGCGGCGGGAGCGCGAGTCGCGGGGGCTGTGGAAGGGCACCTGGGACGGCGGGCGGCTGGTGTTCGGCGACCCGACGCTGCGCGCGCTGGTGGCGTTCGCCTGGCTGTGCGGCTTCTACGTGATCCCGGAGGGCCTGGCCGCCCCGTACGCGGCGACGTTCGACGGCGGCGCGGTGACGGTCGGTCTGCTGATGTCGGCGATGCCGACGGGGATGGTCGTGGGCGCGTTCCTGTTCAGCAGGTGCGTGCGGCCCAGCAACCGGATCCGCTCGATGGGCTGGATGTCGATGCTGGCCTGCGCCCCGCTGCTGGGGGCCGCCATGCATCCGCCGCTGTGGGCCGTCGTGGTGCTGTGGGCGATCTCGGGGGCGGGCAGCGCCTACCAGCTGGCGGCGAACGCCGCGTTCGTGGCGGCGGTGCCGGCGTCCGGGCGGGGCCAGGCGTTCGGGCTGGCCCAGTCGGGCATCCTGGCGGGCCAGGGCCTGGGCATCCTGGTGGCGGGCGCCGCCGCGCAGGTGCTCGGCCCGGAGACGGTGGTCGCGTTCGCCGGGGCGCTGGGCCTGTCGCTGGCCGCGATCCTGACGTTCTCGTGGAACCGCGCCCGCGGGCAGGTGATCGCCTCGATGTACGCGCGCTCGGCGCGGGCCGAGGAACTCCGGGACACCGGACCGGTGCCGGTCGTCGCGCCCGAAGCGCTGAACGGCGCCGGGGACGGGCCGCCGCGGGCGGTCGAGGTGCCCTGGCCGGCCGGCGGCAACGGCCGGACGTCACCGGTCAACGGCGAGGAGCAGCCCCACGGCGAGCCCCGGCACGAGCCCCGGCACGGGCTCCAGCACGGGCCTCAGCACGGGTCCCAGCACGGGCCTCAGCCGGGTGAGTGGCGGTCCGCTCCCGCCCCCTGAGCCGGGCGAGGGCGAGCCGCCCGGCCTGGAAGGGGCATGGCCTGCGAGAGCGCCGGGAGCGCGCGGGGGGCGTCCACGGCTCAGATGTGGGTGTGGTCCCGGGCGCCGGCGTCCTTCTTGGACGAGTCCTTGTTGAGGGAGTCCTTGGTCTTCTGGATCGTCTCCTGGACCTTCGGGTTCTCGTTGGCCTTCTTGAACAGGTCCTCGGCGATCGAGGTGGGGCGCCCCTCCTCGGGGATCAGCACCCACGCGATCGCGTAGGCCGCGACCCCGGCCCCGCCGAAGATCGTGAAGACGGCGAGCCCGAGCCTGATGATGTTGGCGTCCACGCCGAGGTAGCGCGCGGCGCCCGAGCAGACCCCGGCGACCATCCGGCCGTCCTGGGTGCGGCGCAGCTTCTTCTGGGTGCTCTTCTCGATGTCCATGCCTTGATCCTGCCCCCTTTGCCTCGCGTGTGACATCGGGATCTCCCCTGATTCACCCCTGAGGACGCCCCTGACCCGGAAGGGTGAAGCGTTGCTTAAGGTTGTATGGAAGGGTTTTTGATTGGACGTTGGGCCGTCGGCCTGGGCAGACTCGTTCCGCCAGGTCAGCGACGGCCTGCGAGGACGACCACGCGTACGCGACAGAGGGAGCGGCATGAAGATCGGGATCGTCGGCGCCACCGGACAGGTCGGGAGCGTGATGCTCAGGATCCTGGCCGAACGCGGATTCCCGCTGGACGAGCTGCGGCTGTTCGCCTCGGCGCGCTCGGCCGGGCGGAAGCTGGCGTGGCAGGACACCGAGGTGACGGTGGAGGACGCCGCCACCGCCGACTACGGCGGCCTGGACATCGTGCTGTTCTCCGCCGGCGGCGCCAGCTCGAAGGAGCTGGCGCCCAAGGTCGCGGCCGCCGGCGCCGTCGTGATCGACAACTCGTCCGCGTGGCGGCGGGACCCGGACGTGCCGCTGGTGGTGTCCGAGGTCAACCCGCACGCCGCGCTCCGGCGGCCCAAGGGGATCATCGCGAACCCCAACTGCACCACGATGGCCGCGATGCCCGTGCTGCGGCCGCTGCACGCCGAGGCGGGGCTGACCGCGCTGGTCGTGTCCACGTACCAGGCGGTGTCCGGCAGCGGCCTCGCGGGCGTGGCCGAGCTGCACGAGCAGGCGCGCAAGGTCGTGGAGGGCGCGGACCGGCTGACCCACGACGGCCGGGCGGTGGAGTTCCCCGACCCGCAGGTGTACGTGCGGCCGATCGCGTTCAACGTGCTCCCGATGGCGGGCAAGATCGTTGAGGACGGCCTGGCCGAGACCGACGAGGAGCAGAAGCTCCGCCACGAGAGCCGCAAGATCCTGGAGATCCCCGACCTCAAGGTCAGCGGGACCTGCGTGCGGGTGCCGGTGTTCACCGGGCACTCGCTGCAGATCAACGCGCGGTTCGAGCGGCCGATCGGCCCCGAGCGCGCGGCCGAGCTGCTCACCGGCGCGGCCGGGGTGGCGCTGTCGGACGTCCCGACCCCGCTCCAGGCGGCCGGCCAGGACCCCACCTACGTGGGCCGCATCCGCCGCGACGAGACCGTCGAGAACGGGCTCGCGCTGTTCTGCTCGGGCGACAACCTGCGCAAGGGCGCGGCGCTCAACGCCGTCCAGATCGCCGAGCTGGTCGCCGCCGAGAAGTCCTGAGGCGGGACCGGAGACCCGGAGACCCGGAGACCCGGAGACACGGAGACACGGACATGCGGGACCCGCTCCAGACGGCCCGGCGCGGGGGCTATCTGGAGCGGGCGCCCCGGATCTCCAGGGACGACAGCAGCTCCGCGGTGCTGCGGGTGATCTCCTCCACGGCGCGGTCGAACGCCGCGGCGTTGTGCGCGGCGGGGGCGCGGAAGCCCGAGACCTTGCGCACGTACTGGAGCGCGGCGGCCCTGATGTCGTCGCCGGTCGCCTCCTCCGGCTCGCTGGGCGTGGGACGGAGCGTCTTGATGCTGCGGCACATGCTCCCATTGTGACCGCGAGGTACGACGTTCCGTACCTCGCGGTCGGGCCGGGCCGGTGCTCGCCGCGGCGTGATCAGGACGAGAGCGCCCAGATGGCGTGGGCGATCGCGTCCGAGTTGCGGTCCAGCGCGGTGTCGTTGATGTTGGACGTGGTGTCGCAGGACGAGTGGTAGCAGCGGTCGAACGCCACCCCGGCCTGGCCGCCCCACAGCTGCGCCTGGGCGGTGGTCTTGCGGCCCTCGGCGCCGGTGAACGTGCCGCCGGCCGGGATCCCGACCCGGATGAACGGGCCGTAGTCGGACCGCCCGTCGAAGTCGGTGCCCCGGGTGGGGACGCCGATCCCGGCGAAGTAGCCGTTGATCGTCTGCTCGATCTGGGCGGATCCCGCCGGGCCGGGGCCCGACCCGACGCCGTCGGAGTCGTCCCCGTCGTAGACGAAGTAGCCGGCGTTCGGCGAGCCGACCATGTCGAAGTTGAGGTAGCCCTTGATCCGCGAGCGTTCGGCCGCGGTGAGGGCGCTCACGTACCGGCTGGAGCCGATCAGGCCCAGCTCCTCGGCGCCCCACCAGGCGAAGCGCAGGTGCTTGGTGGGCTGGTAGCCGCTGCGGGCGACCGCGAGGGCCGCCTCCAGGATGGCGGCGGAGCCGGTGCCGTTGTCGTTGATCCCGGCGCCGGACCGGACGCTGTCGAGGTGGGCGCCGGCCATCAGGACCTGGTTCGGGTCGCCGCCCGGCCGGTCGGCGATCAGGTTGTAGCCGGTGGCGCCGCCGTAGCTGAACGAGCGGATGCTGGTCTGGTAGCCGGCGGCGTCCAGCCGGGCCTTCACGTAGTCGAGCGAGGCGCGGTACCCGGGGCGGCCGTGCGCCCGGTTTCCGCCGTTGGCGTTCGCGATCGACTGGAACTGGCTCAGGTGGGCCTTGACGTTGGCGAGCGGGATGTCCGGCGCCGCGGCGGCGGCCGTGGCCGGGCCGGGCGCGCCGAGCGCGGCGGCGGTCAGGGCGAGGGCCGCGGCGAACCCGGTGAGTCGCGTCTTCATGGGTCTCCTCTGGTGGGCGGGGGTGCGGGGCCGCGGTCTGGGGTCCGCGGCCCCGCCGTCCGGGGAAATGACGGCCGTACGGGACGGGCCAAGGAGGTGGCGCCCCGTACGGCCGTCCGAGCGGTCAGCCCGTGCAGGTGGTGGGCTCACCGCTCGCGGCCGGGACGCTGACAGCGGTCCAAGCGGCCCGGGTCCGGGTGAAGTCGGTGCAGGTGGCCTTGCCGACCCGCACCAGGTTGAGCACCGCCTGGAGGGACGCGCGGCGCGCCGTCGAGTGCGTCCAGGTGGTGGTCTTGAGGTTGAGCGTCTCCATGAAGATCCGGCCGGCCTTCTGGACGCCGACGCCCGTCACGGCCGTGCCGTTGCAGGTGGGGCTGTTCGGGCGGCCGTTGGACGGGTCGTTCGCGGCCGAGCCCTCGGCCAGCAGGTAGAACCAGTGGTTCTGGACGCCGGCGGCGCGGTGCACCTCCATGCTCGGCACGGACGAGCTGTAGCAGTTGGGGTGGCCGCCGACCGCGGACGGGTTGTACATGTTGCGGATCGGGCCGCTGCCGGCCAGGTCGACCTCCTCGCCGACGAGGTAGTCCGGCGGGTCGTAGTTGACCAGGGCCGTCGTGCCGGACAGCTGCTCGCTCACGCGGCGCTCGTTCAGGTACCACTCGGTGAGGGCGCCGAAGATGTCGCCGGTCGACTCGTTCAGGCCGCCCTTCTCGTTGCCGCCGCCGGAGCCGCCGGGGGTGACCTGGAAGATGCCGTGGCCGAGCTCGTGCGCGACGACGTCGGTGGGGACGGCCTGGCGGGTGCGGGCGCTGTTGCGGCCGAAGTTGGCGTAGCTGCCGTTCCAGTACGCGTTGGCCTGGTTCAGCCCGACGCGCATG
Source organism: Actinomadura sp. 21ATH (assembly GCF_041951345.1). NCBI lineage: Bacteria > Bacillati > Actinomycetota > Actinomycetes > Streptosporangiales > Thermomonosporaceae > Actinomadura > Actinomadura sp. 21ATH. The sequence continues at coordinate 80,956 of NZ_JBGNUR010000010.1, forward strand.
GGCCAGCCGCGGCCGGTGCCGGTGAGGCCGTTGCGCTCCAGCCACGTCCCGGCCATGTCGAACTGCGCCTGGGCGGCGCGCATCGCGTCCACGCAGGCGGTCTCCAGGCTGGTGCCGCCGGCGTTGCCCCAGACGTCGTCGGTGCCGGAGAAGACGGTGCCGCTCTGGTTGGCGCAGCTGACGCCGGGGCGGCCGGGGTCGCGCATGCTGTACGTGCCGCCGGACGCGGTGGTGGCGATGTGCGTGGGGTTCTGGCGGCCGCCGTGGTAGTAGCTCTGGTCGTCGTCGGCGTCGCGGACCTCGTCCCACTGCTGGACGACCTTGCCGCTGTTCGCGTCCACGAGGACGTGCAGGCGGCTGGGCCGGTTCGCGGCCGTGCCCTCGACGACGGTCTCGTACACGAGGCGGCCGCGGCCCTCCGCGAGGACGGTGAGGACGGGCGCGGAGGTACGGGTCGCGCGGGCGAGGTGGGAGCGGGAGATGGACGCCGCCTTGCCCGCGGACAGCTCGGGCGCGGTCTCGACGGAGATGGGGGCGTCCTGGCCGACCGTGGTGGACAGGACGTTCCCGGCGGCGTCGGTGGTGACGACGAAGTCGCCGCCGCGGACGGGGAGGCCGGCGTGGACGCGGTCGTACGCGACGTACCGGAGGCCGCCGGCGCCGGCGGTGACGCCGCGGCGGACGATCTCGTCCTCGGGCGCGGTGTGGAGCGCGGCGGGGCGCTGCGCCACCAGGCGGTCGGCCGCGGCGGCGGGCGACGGCGGCGTGGGGGGTGCCGCGGGCGCGGTGCGGGCGGAGGCGGGAGCGGACATCGACACGGCGAGGCCGGCGGCGGTGATCGCCGCGACCGCGAGCGCGGTCTGGTGTCTCACGGGGGAGCTCCTTCCAGGAGCCGGGCGGGCGCCGTCCCGGAAGGTCCTTGTGAGAGCGGCTTCGCGGGGGGCCACCGACCGGCGGGGTGAACCGGACCGATCGGCTCATCCGGATGAGTTGCCCAGAAGTGCACCCCGGTGGCCGGGATGTGTCAATGAATCCACTTCATATTGGATTTTCAGTTTTCGTCGGCGGCCCTGTGGAAGTTCTGAAAACGGCTCCTGGGCAGGCCGGACACCGGTCCCGGCGGGGCGGCCGGGACCGGTGCGGACGGGGACTCAGTAAGCGATCAGGCGGCGGGCGCGATGCGCTCGCAGAGCCACGCGAGCGACAGCGGGTAGCGGTAGTCGATGCCGCCGTGCGGGGCGTCGAAGAGCTCGAAGCGGATCGCCTTCTCCTCGACCCCGTTGTCGGCCAGCGCCCGCCGGAACGCCTGCGCGCCGATGTCCAGGTACCACTCGTCGCGGGTGCCGCCGTCGATCCAGATCGCCGTCTGGGAGCGCAGCGCGTCGGCGTACCGCGGTACCATCCGCACCGGGTCCAGGTCCAGCCAGCGCTGCCACACGCCGGGACGCAGCACGCCGTCCACCGGGTCGAACGGCAGTTCCGGCGTCCCGTCGGAACGGGCCGAATAGGCCGCGGTGTAACCGATGATCTCCAGCAGTTTCGCGTCCTCGGGGCGGCTCATCGGCACCCGGGTGTGGAAATCGTCCCACCAGGCCATGATGTCGCCGCCATAAGCGCGCAAATGGCGCACCGCCTGCGGGAAATCGGGCAGGTAGCAGTATTCGAAAAGGGCGTCGCCGGCATGGGTGGCCAGCGCGCCGAACAGATCGGGCCGCAGCATCGGCGTGATCATCGCGCCGTAGCCGCCGGACGATTTGCCGGTGATCGCGCGGTGGGCGGGCTCCGGGAGCGTCCGGTAGCGCGCGTCCACCCACGGGACGACCTCGTCGCAGAGGTACGTGTGGTAGCGCCCGGTGCCCGCCGAGTCGAGGTACTGGCTGCCCCCGTATGACGTCCACGTGTCCACGTACACGACGATCGCGGGCGGCGCGTCGCCGCGCGCGAACACCTCGTCGGCCGTCTCCGGGAACGGCCGCCGGAACGGGGTCCGGTTGCGCCACATCGCGACGTGCCCGGTGAAACCCATGATCACGTACACGGCGGGGTAGCGGCGGCCGGGGTCGTCGCCGTACCCGGGCGGCACGTACACCCACAGCGGGCGCTCGTGCGGATCGCCCAGCGGGTTGCCGCGCAGGACCTCGCTCGTGACGGTGTGCTCGTCCAGGCGGCCGGCGAGTTCGGCGGACCAGGGCAGCATGGGCGCTCCTTCCACGTGACCGACACCCCGACGCTAGCCGATGCGCTCACTTCCCGGTCTTCGGTGACTTCTGCCGAAATTGGCCCGGCGATTACCGTGCGGCGGCCATTGCCACTCGGCATGCCAATCCTCCCGCCAATCCCCTGCCCATCCGACAAGTCCGCAAGTCAGGATTGATGGGTGTCTGCTAGCCTCCGCCCATCCGACGAAACTCACACGGGGAAAGGCACGCCATGAGCCGAGAGCACACCGTCGCCCACGTCGAGAAGATCCTCGCCGCCTACCTGGAGACCGACGAGGTGGTCTTCGACGAGCAGGGCGACGTCCCGATCCGGCGCGGCAGCGCCCTCTACTACGTGCGGGTCGGCCGCACCGAGCCGTACCGCGTGGAGGTCGTCTCCTCGGTGCTGAGCGGCGTCGAGGAGAGCTACGAGCTGCTGAAGGCGCTGAACGAGATCAACGCCGGCATCTACGGCATCCAGGCGTACTTCCGCGGCGGCCGGGTGATCTTCAGCACCGACATGCTCGCCGACACCCTCCAGGCCGAGGAGCTGGAGCGGGCCTGCGCCCTCATCAGCGGCGCGGCCGACAAGTACGACGACGAGCTCCAGTCGAGGTTCGGCGGCCAGAAGACGTTCGAGGAGTAGGGCGCGCGGGACGTGGCGCGGCGGGGCGAGCGGCCGCCCGCCGCGCCATGATCTTCTCTGCCCGTGCCGCGGGCCCGTGCCACGCGGCCGTGCCGCAAGGCCGTGTCACACAATGGGGCGCCGTCCAGTCCTAGTACGACAGCGCAGTCCCACTTGGGGAGAGAAGAGACGTGACCGACCACAACGCCAAGGCCGCCCGGCTCCGCGAGCTGCACCGCCCCGGCGAGCCGCTGATCCTGCCGAACGTCTGGGACGCCGCCAGCGCGAAGATCCTCGACGAGGCCGGCCACCCGGCCGTGGCCACCGCCAGCGCGGCCATCGCCGCGATGCTCGGCTACGAGGACCACGAGGGCGCCCCGGCGGAGGAGATGCTCGCCGCCGCCGGCCGGGTGGTCCGCGCGGTGGGCGTCCCGGTGTCGGTGGACGCCGAGGCCGGCTACGGCCTGCCCGCCGCCGAGCTGGTGGAGCGGCTCGCCGGCATCGGCGCCGCCGGCTGCAACCTGGAGGACACCGACCACCGGGGCGGCGGTCTCGTCGCCGCGTCCGCGCAGGCCGAGTACATCGCCGCCGTCCGCGCCGCCGCCGCGGAGGCGGGCACCGACCTGGTCATCAACGCCCGGGTCGACACCTTCGTCGCCGGCCGCCCGGACCCGCTGCCGGAGGCGATCGAGCGCGGCCGCCTCTACCTGGACGCGGGCGCCGACTGCGTCTACCCGATCATGGCCCCGACCGAGGACGACATCGCGGTCCTCGCCAAGGAGATCCCCGGCCCGATCAACGGCAACGTCCTCCCCGGTTCCAGCGTGGCCCGGCTGGCGGAGCTGGGCGTCGCCCGGATCTCGTTCGGCCCGATGCCGTACCTGCTGGCGCTGGACGCGTTCAAGGCCATGGCGGGCCGCCTGAAGGCGGGCGAGGACCCGTACGGGAGCTGACCCGGACCCCGCGCCCCGCGGTGGCCCCGGACACGCCGGAGCCACCGCGCGCGGGACGTCACCTGCGGACGGTGACGGGTAGCCGCCCTAGGCGGTGGTGAGGCCGCCGTCGACGGCGTGCTCGGCGCCGGTGATGTACGCGGCGGCGTCCGAGGCCAGGAACAGCACCAGGCCCGCCACGTCCGCCGGCCGCCCGGCCCGCCCCAGCGGCACGGACGGGGCCCGGCCCGCGGTCCGCGCGGTGAACTCCGCGATCATCGGGGTGTCGATGACGCCGGGATGGACGCTGTTGACGCGGATCCGGTCGGCGGCCAGGTCGAGCGCGGCGGACCGGGTGAGCCCGCGCAGCCCGAACTTGCTGGAGGCGTACGCGGCGTGCCCGGCGATGCCGACCAGGCCGGCGGTCGAGGAGATGTTGACGATGGAGCCGCCGCCGGCCGCGCGCATCGCGGGCACGGCCGCCCGGATCCCGAGGAACGGCCCGACCAGGTTGGTCCGGAGGAGTTCCTCGAAGCCGTCGCGGGTCTGCCGGTCGACCGGGGCGGTCCGCCAGATCGCCGCGTTGTTGACCAGGACGTCCAGCCGCCCGAAGCGCTCGGTCGCGGTGCCGACGACGGTCGCCCAGCCGTCCTCCGAGGTGACGTCGTGCGGGACGAAGACCGCCGCGCCGCCGATGGACGCGGCGACCGCGCGGCCCTCCTCCGCCAGGACGTCGGTCAGGACGACCTTCGCGCCCTCGGCCGCGAACAGCCGCGCCTCGGCCTCGCCCTGGCCGCGCGCCGCGCCCGTGATGACGGCGACCCTGCCTTCGAGCGCCGCTCCGGGGCTCATGACGAGGCGCCGTTCCGGAAGTGCGGGATGACCTTCTCGCCCCACTGCCGGATGGTCTCCATGCACGCCTCCTGCGGGACGGTGCCCATCTGGATCAGGCACATGACCTCGTCCACGCCGATGTCGGCGAGCCGCTGCACGTACTCGATGGCCTGGTCGGCGGTGCCGTAGGCGTGCTCGGCGTTGAACGCGCCGGTGTCCTGCGGGCGGGCCGGGATGTTGGCCTCGTTCAGCTTGGCGACCAGGGCCTCCTTGTCCCTGGCGAGCGCGGCGATGTTGTCGTCGTCCTCGGTGTCCTCCTTGGGGGCGGGCGCGTTGCCGTACCAGTGCGCGATCGACTCGGCGAAGAACCGCTGCCCGCGCGCGCCGATCTTCAGGGCCTTGGCGGGGTCGTCCAGCACGATGGTGGGGCAGAGCGCGACGAACCTGTCGTTGGTGTGCGGGGAGACGAGCCGCTCGCCGGTCCGGGTGCGGACGGTCGCGTGGTACAGGTCGTACATCTCCTGGACCTCCTCCGGCCCGGCGAAGCCCATGACCAGCGCGCCGACGCCCAGCTCGGCGGCCATCGTCACGGTGTCGCGCTTGGAGCACGCCATGTACAGCGGCGGGTGCGGCGTCTGGACGGGCCGCGGCAGGATCTTCGCGGGGCCGACGTCCAGCAGGTCCGTGTGCCAGTCGACCTGCTCGTCGCGCCAGGCGTTGGCGAGGAAGCGCAGGCCCTCCTCCATCTGGGGGTAGGTGTCGGACGGCCGCACGCCGTACATCCCCATCTCCATCCGGGTGGAGCCGCGGCCGCCGCCGACGTCGAGCCGGCCGCCGGACAGGGCGTCGAGCATGCCGACGCGCTCGGCGACCCGGACCGGGTGGTTGTAGTTGAACGGCATGCAGATCACGCCGTGGCCGATCCGGATGGTGGAGGTCCGCGCGGCGACCCAGCTGAGGAAGATCTCGGACGCGGACATGTGCGCGTACCGCTCCAGGCCGTGGTGCTCGACCGCCCAGACGCGGTCGAAGCCCATCTCCTCGCCGTAGACGGCCTGGTCGACGCTGTCGAGGAGGATCTGCCGCTCGCGCTCGGGGGTCGGGTTCGTCAGCTGCGCCTCAAAGATCATCGAGAACTGCACGGGGCTCGCTCCTTATTTCGGTTAGTAATATTCCTAACAGATATACCGCGGTGCCGCCACATCCCGGTTCGGTAGCCTTCGGGGTGTGACGCAGGAGCCGCCGAACTTGCCGCCGACGAGCTGGGCCGTCCTCGGCCTGCTGTCCTTCGGGCAGGAGCTGTCCGGGTACGACCTGAAGAAGTGGGCCGACTGGAGCCTGAAGTTCTTCTACTGGAGCCCGTCGTACAGCCAGATCTACGGTGAGCTGAAGCGGCTGGAGAAGGCCGGCTACGCGGTCTCGCGCGTCGAGCTGACCGAGAGCACCCGCGGCAAGCGGGTGTACGCGATCACCGACGAGGGGCGCGCGGCGGTGAGCCGGTGGGCGCGGGACGCCCCGGTCGAGCCGCCCGTCCTCAAGCACGGCGTGATGCTGCGGGCGTGGCTCGGCCACCTCATGGAGCCCGAGCGGCTGCGCGAGGTGATCGAGCAGCACCGCGAGTACTCCGACCGGATGAGCCGGCTCGCCGAGGCGGACGCCGAGGGCGCGGCCGAGGTGGCCGAGTGGGCGTACCCGGAGATGGTGCTGCGCTGGTCCAAGCGCTACTACGAGGCCGAACGCGATCTCGCGCGGCAGATGCTCGACGACCTGGAGGAGCTGGCGCGGCGCCCCCCGCCCAAGCCCGAGGGCGGGGAGTACGACCGCATCAGGAAGTAGCCGCGGCGGCCGTCAGGCCAGGCGGCCGTAGGTGCTGCGGAAGAACAGCAGCGGGTCGGCGTCGCGCTCGGCGGTGAGCGCGGTGACCGCCCCGATGGCGATGCTGTGGTCGCCGCCCGGGAGCACGGCGGACAGGTCGGCCTCGATCCAGGCGAGCGCGCCCGGCAGCAGCGGCGCGCCGTTCGCGCCCGGGTGCCAGTCGAGGCCCTCGAACTTGCGCGGCCCGGCGAGCGCCGCGCAGATCTCCCGCTGGTCGGCGGCCAGCACGTTCACCGCGAACCGCCCGGCGGCGCGGATCCTGGGCCAGCTGGTCGAGGCGTTGCCGGGGCAGAACGTCACCAGCGCCGGCTCCAGCGAGAGCGAGCTGAACGACTGGCAGACCATGCCGGCCGGCGCGCCGTCGAGCGCGGCGGTCACGGCGACCACCCCGCTGGCGAACGTGCCGAGCACCCGCCGCATCTCGCCGGGGCTCACCTCGGGGGTCGTGACCGTCATGTACGCGACCTCCAGATATTTCGATCAGGCATATTCCGATTAGAAGCATCGGTGTGGTTCGATGTCAAGGACACGTCCCAGCGAGGGAGAGAGGGACAGATGGTTCCTGGCACGATCCCGGCGCTCGTCGAGTACGCGGCCGCCGCCCACGGAGATCGTGAAGCGCTGGTGGACGGCGACGTCCGGTGGACCTACGCCGAGCTGGCCGCCCGGGTGCGCGGCGCCGCGCACGCCGCCGCCGCGCGCGGCGTGCGGCCCGGCGACCGGGTCGGGATCTGGGCGCCGAACGGGCGGCACTGGATCGTCCACGCGCTCGGCCTGGCCTGCGCGGGCGCCGTCCTGGTGCCGCTCAACACCCGCTACAAGGGCGCCGAGGCCGCCGACATCCTGCGGCGCGGCCGGGCGAGCGCGCTCTACACGGTGAACGGCTTCCTCGGCGTGGACTACCCGGCCCTGCTCGCCGGCGAGGACCTCCCCGACCTGGCCCGTACCGTCCTGCTGGACGAAGAGGGCGAAGGGGATGCAGTCTCTGAGGCGGAGTTCCCGAAGCTCCCGGAGGTCGCTCCCGGCGACCTCTCCGACATCATCTTCACCTCGGGGACGACCGGGAAGTCCAAGGGCGTGCTCACCACGCACGGCCAGAACCTGCGGGTGTTCGCCGAGTGGTCCCGCAGCGTGACGCTCCGCCCCGGCGACCGCTACCTGCTCATCAACCCGTTCTTCCACACCTTCGGCTACAAGGCGGGCATCCTCGCGTGCCTGCTGAACGGCGTCACGATGGTCCCCGAGCCGGTCTTCGACCTCGGCCGCGTGGTCGAGCGGCTCGCCGCGGAGCGGATCAGCGTCCTGATGGGCCCGCCGACCGTCTTCACCTCCCTGCTGGAGCTGCCCGAACGGCCCGGGCACGCGATCCGGCTCGCCGGGACGGGCGCCGCGAACGTCCCGGTCGACCTGGTCCGCCGGATCCGCGAGGAGCTGGGCGTCCCGTCCGTCTTCACCGGGTACGGCCTCAGCGAGTCGTGCGGCGTCGTGTCCGTCTGCCCGCCCGACGCCGACGCCGAGACGGTCGCGACCACGACCGGGCCCGCGCTGGCCGGCACCGAGGTGCGGATCGACGCGGGCACCGGCGAGATCCTCGTCCGCGGCTACAACGTCATGCGCGGCTACCTCGACGACCCGGCCGCCACGCGCGAGGCGATCGACCCGGACGGCTGGCTGCGCACCGGCGACGTCGGCGTCCTGGACGAGCGCGGCTACCTGTCGGTCACCGACCGGCTCAAGGACATGTTCGTGGTCGGCGGGTTCAACGCCTACCCGGCGGAGATCGAAGGGGTGCTGGTCACCCATCCGGCGGTCGCCGACGCCGCGGTCGTCGGCGTCCCGGACGGGCGGCTCGGCGAGGTCGGCGCCGCGTACCTGGTCGTCCGGTCACCGGTGGAGCCGGCCGAGCTGACCGCGTGGCTGCGCGAGCGCCTCGCCAACTTCAAGGTCCCCCGGTACTTCCACGTCGTGGACGCCCTGCCGCGCAACGCGGGCGGCAAGGTCCTCAAGCAGGAGCTGCGGGGGCGGTCATGAGCGCTCCTCCCCGCGCCGGGCCAGGGCGTCCAGGTCGGCGAGCATCCGGTCGGCGAGGTCGCGCTCGGCGGCGTGCCGGCGGGCGGCCCAGCGGGTGACCAGCTCCGCGTACGCCCAGCTCGGGACCTGCTCGGACACCTTCCGCGCGTACTCGGCCTCCGCGTGCGCCCGCTCGCTGGCGGCCCGGTGCTCCAGCAGCAGCTCGCGCAGCGGCCCGGGGCTGGACAGGTGGCCGAGCCAGAACCGCAGCATCGGCGCGTGCTTGAGGACGGGCCGCTCGACCGGCGCGTCCGCCAGCCATCCGGCCAGCGCGTCCCTGCCCTCGGCGGTGATCCGGTAGACGCGGCGGGTACGGCCGTCGTCGGCGGGCGCGGAGCGGGACGCCGCGTACCCGACCCGCTCCAGCCGCTTGAGCTCGGAGTAGATCTGGCTCATCGCCGGGCTCCAGTAGAAGAACCGCAGCACGTGGTCGGCCCACTGCCGGACGCCGTACCCGGTCAGCTCCTCCTCGAAGGACAGCACGCCGAGGACCGCCCAGGCGGTCGCGGGGAGCTCGGGGGAGCCGGCGGAGCGATCCATGGAATTCAACACTACGGCCCTGCGCCGGAACGGAAAGGAGTCACCCCATGCCGGGACTGGAGGACAAGGTCGTCATCGTGACGGGCGGCGCGCGGGGCATCGGCGCCGCGGCCGCGGCGGCCATGGCGGGCGAGGGCGCCCGCGTCGTGATCGCCGACCTGCTGGAGGAGGACGGCCGGGCGACCGCCGCCGAGCACGGCGGCACGTTCCACCGGCACGACGTGACCAGCGAGGAGAGCTGGCGGGAGGTGGTCGGCGCGGTGCTGAAGGAGCACGGCCGCGTGGACGGCCTGGTCAACAACGCCGGGATCTCGTCCAACCTGGTCATCGAGCGGGAGTCGCTGGAGCACTTCGAGCGCGTACTGAAGATCAACCTGACCGGGGTGTTCCTCGGGCTGAAGGCGGTCGCCGAGCCGATGCGGGCGGGCGGCGGCGGGTCGGTCGTCAACATCTCCTCGGCGGCGGGGCTGATGGCGCTGCCGGGGACGTCGGGGTACGGGGCGTCCAAGTGGGGCGTGCGCGGGCTCACCAAGATCGCGGCGATCGAGTTCGGGCCGTCCCGGATCCGGGTCAACTCGGTGCATCCCGGGATGACGTACACCGCGATGACGGCCGAGCACGGCGCGCAGGTCGGCGAGGGACTGTTCCCGCTGGCGGCGCTCGGCCGGGTCGGCGTGCCGGCCGAGATCGGCGCGGCGGTGAGCTTCCTGATCTCGGACGCGGCGTCGTACGTGACCGGCGCGGAGCTGGCGGTGGACGGCGGCTGGACGGCCGGCGAGGTGGTCATGCTCGGCCAGGTCACCGGGCAGGGGCGGTAGGAGAGGTGGACAGGCTCACCCGGAGGGTCCGGGACGCGATGACGGCCGGGTTCCCCGCGCTGGGGGAGACGGTCCTCGACGCGGCGGAGGCCAGGGCCGTGCTCGCCGCGGCCCCGGTCCCGGACGTGCCCCGCACGCCGGTCGCGCGGGTCGAGGACCGCGCGGCAGGGGACGTGCCGGTACGGATCTACTGGCCGGACGCGCCGGCGCCCGCCCCCGTCGTGGTCTTCTTCCACGGCGGGGGCTTCGTGCTGTGCGATCTCGACAGCCATGACGGCCTGGCCCGGGACCTGTGCGCGGGCGCGGGGGCGATCGTCGTGTCGGTGGACTACCGGCGGGCGCCCGAGCACCGCCATCCGGCCGCCGCCGACGACGCGTACGCGGCGGCGGCGTGGGCGCACGCGCACGCGGCCGAGCTGGGCGGCGACCCCGGACGGCTGGCCGTGGCCGGGGACAGCGCGGGCGGCGCCCTGGCCGCCCTCACCGCGCTCCGCGCCCGCGACGGGGGCGGCCCGCCGCTGCGCCACCAGCTGCTGGTCTACCCGGTGACCGACGCGGCCATGGACACCGCCTCGTACCGCGACCACGCGGCGGACGGCTTCCTGACCGCGAAGGCGATGGCCTGGTACTGGGAGCAGTACCTCGGCGGCGCGGACGGCCGGGACGCCTCGCCGCTGCGCGCGGCGGACCTGTCCGGCCTGCCGCCCGCCTGCGTGATCACGGCCGAGCACGATCCGCTGCGGGACGAGGGGGAGGCGTACGCGGAACGGCTCGCCGCCGCGGGCGTACCGGTCGAGGCCCGCCGCTTCCCCGGGACGTTCCACGGCTTCGCCGGCGTCACCCACGTCCTGCCGGCGGCGCGGGAGGCCGTGGCGCTCGCCGCGGCGGCCCTGCGGAGGAACCTGGCCTGACCGGCCGGTTCCCCCGCGGGGCGCGGGCTCACATCCAGTCGTTGCGCTTCGACCAGGTGACCATCCCGCTCAGGGCCTCCTCGGACCAGTGCGGGGCGGTCGCCCGCGGCCGTTCCGGCGCCGGCTCTTGCGCGGGGGCGGGAGCCGGGGCCGGAGCGCGCCGGGACGGGACGAACAGCGCCCGCCACACCGCCCGCGACGTCGTGAGCAGCGGCGGCGTCAGCGCGCGCGGGTCCAGCCGGTTCGGCGGCCCGGACAGCGAGATCGCCGCGACGGGGCGGCCCGCGCCGTCCCGCAGCGCCGCCGCGACGCAGGCGACGCCGCGGTGGTTCTCCTCCCGGTCCAGCGCCACCCCGCGCTCCCGGATGCCCGCCAGCTCGCGCCGCAGCACCTGCGGGCTCGTGACCGTGAACGGGGTGCGCGCGGTCATGCCCGCCGCGACCACCTCGGCGAACTTCTCCTCGCCGGCGAACGCGAGCATCGCCTTGCCCGCCGCCGTGCAGTACGCGGGCTGCCGGCCGCCCAGCCGGGACGGCGCGCGCCCGTCCGGCGCGCCGCCGATCTTCTCCAGGTAGACGATCTCGTGCCCGTCCAGGATGGACAGGTGCACCAGCGCGCCGGTGGCGGCGTGCAGCCGGTGCAGGAAGGGCAGCGCGACCTCGCGCAGCCGGTTCTGGTGGGCGGCGAGCGCGCCCAGCTCGATCAGCCCCAGGCCCAGCCGGTACTTCACCCCGGACCGCTCCAGCGCCTTCAGCTGGACGAGCTGGTCGAGGATCCGGTGCACGGACGAGCGCGGCAGCCCGGTCCGCCGGACGACGTCGGTCATGGACAGCTCGGGCGTCGCGGCCGTGAAGGAGTACAGGATGCGCGCGGCCCGCGCCAGCATCGACGACTCCAGATCGAGCTCCGCGGCGGCGGGAACGGCCATGGGCGCCTCCTACTCGGGTCTCCCGGTCACCGGGAAGTTTTCTATTTCTAATCGGAACATCCCGCTTAACGTACACGCAACCCGTCCGTGAGCCGGGTCACAGCGGCCGTCCCCACCAGGGCGATGAGCTGCGCACGAGCAAGGAGCGTGAATTGAGCGAGCAGGTTCTCGAGGCCGTGCGGGCCCTCCTCCCCGCCGTCGCCGAGCGCGCCGGCGAGGCCGAGCGGGCGCGCCGGCTGCCCGACGCCACGATCAAGGAGCTGGCCGGCACCGGCTTCTTCCGGCTGCTCCAGCCGAAGCGGTACGGCGGGTACGAGGCCGACCCGGTCGACTTCTACACCGCCGTCAAGGAGATCGCGACGGCCTGCGGCTCCACCGGCTGGGTCGCCTCGGTCGTCGGCGTCCACCCGTGGCAGCTGGCGCTGTTCCCGGACGAGGCGCAGCGCGAGGTGTGGGGCGAGGACGAGAACACGCGGATCTCCTCCTCGTACGCGCCCACCGGCACGATCACCCCGGTCGAGGGCGGCTACCGGGTCAGCGGGCGGTGGAGCTTCTCCTCCGGCTGCGACCACGCGCAGTGGGTGTTCCTCGGCGGGCTCGTCCCGGACGCGTCCGGCGCGCCGGTGGACATGCGCACGTTCCTGCTGCCCCGCGCCGACTACGCGATCGACGACGTGTGGGACACCATCGGCCTGCGCGGCACGGGCAGCAACGACATCGTGGTCGAGGACGCGTTCGTCCCCGAGCACCGCACGCTCAGCTTCGCCGCGACCAGCGCGCTCGACTGCCCGGGGAACGAGGTCAACACCGCCGCGCTCTACCGGCTGCCGTTCGCCGCCGTCTTCACCACGACGATCAGCACGCCGATCGTCGGGATCGCGCAGAGCGCCCTGGACCACTACCTGAAGGCGACCCGGGAGCGGATCCGGATCTCGTACGGCGGCCAGAAGGTGGCCGAGGACCCGCACGCGCAGGTCCGCATCGCGACCGCCGCGAGCGAGATCGACGCGGCCTGGCTCCAGCTCCGGCACAACATCGGCGAGCTGCTGCGGGTGACGGCGGCCGGCGAGGAGCCGTCGCCCAAGCTGCGGCTCGCCACCCGGCGCGACCAGGTGATGGCGACGCAGCGCGCGATCAAGGCGGTCGACCTGCTGGTCGACAACGCGGGCGGGCGCGCGCTGAAGACCGGCAACCCGGTCCAGCGCGCCTGGCGGGACGCCCGCAGCGGCCGCGTCCACGCCGCGAACGACCCCGAGCGCGCGCTCGCCCTGTACGGCCAGGGGGCCCTCGGCCTCGAAGTCACCGACGTCATGTTCTGACCGGAGGACCCATAATGATCACTTCGCTCGGCTACCTGCGGTTCGAGGCCACCGACCTCGGCGAGTGGCGGACGTTCGGCGCCGAGGTCCTCGGCCTGGAGACCGTCGCCGGCCCGGACGAGAACGCCCTGTACTTCCGCCACGACGAGTACGCCAACCGCTTCACGTTCGTCCCCGGCGGGAACGACCGGCTGCTCGCCGCCGGCTGGGAGGTCGCGAACGCCCGCGCGCTCGCCGACACGGTGGAGCGGCTGGAGAAGGCCGGCCACGCCGTCACCCCCGGAACGCCCGAGGAGGCCGCGGACCGCCGCGTCGAGGGCCTGGTCCACGTGGACGACCCCAACGGCAACCACCTGGAGATCTACTCCTCCCCGGCGATGAACCACGCGCCGCAGGTCAACCCGTACGGCAACCGCTTCGTCGCCGGGAACCTCGGCCTCGGCCACATCGTGCTGTCGGCGTCCGACCTGGAGGCGTCGTTCGCGTTCTACACCGACGTGCTCGGCTTCCGGCACCGCGACTCGCTGCGCTTCCCCGCCGCCGCGTTCGGCGGCCCGGAGGGCGCCATGAACTGGGTGCGGTTCCTCGGCGTCAACCCGCGCCACCACAGCCTCGGCCTGTGCGAGGTGCCGCTGCCCGGCATGATCTTCCACTTCATGCTGGAGCTGTCGAGCCTGGACGAGGTGGGCCGCGGGCTCGACCGGTTCCACCGGGCCGGGTACGACGTCCAGCAGTCCCTCGGCCGGCACACCAACGACAAGATGGTGTCGTTCTACGCCGCGACGCCCGGCCCGTTCCAGGTCGAGTACGGCTACGACGCGGTCCTCGTCGACGACGCCACCTGGACGGTCAAGGAGATCACCGAGGACGCGTACTGGGGCCACGAGTGAGCGACCGGTTCCGGGACGTCCTGGGGCGGTTCGCGTCCGGCGTCACGGTCGTGACCTCCATCGACGGCGACGCGCCGGTGGGCTTCGCGTGCCAGTCGTTCGCGTCGCTGTCGCTGGACCCGCCGCTGGTGATGCTCTGCCCGTCCCGCGCGTCCACGAGCTGGCCGCGCATCGAGGCGACCGGCCGGTTCGCGGTCAACGTCCTCGCCGAGGACCAGCGGGACGTGTGCGCGCGGTTCGCGGCGAGCGGCGGCGACAAGTTCGCCGGGCTGCCGTGGACGGCGTCCGCGCACGGCACCGCGCACCTGGCCGGCGCCCTCGCCACGATCGACTGCTCGATCGCCGACGTCCACCCGGCGGGCGACCACCTGATCGTCGTCGGCGCCGTCCGGGAGCTGCGCGACCGCCGCGATCGCCTCCCGCTCCTGTACTACCGCGGCGCGTACGCCGCCGGAACCTTCGGATAGGGGGCCCGATGGACTGGGACCATGAGTACGACGTGGTGGTGGTCGGTTCCGGGGCCGGCGGCCTCGCCGCCGCGACCACCGCGCGGCTCCGCGGCCTGTCCGCCCTCGTGGTGGAGAAGACGGGCAGGTACGGCGGGTCGTCCGCGCTGTCGGGCGGCGCGATCTGGGTGCCGAACAACGTCTACCTGGAGCGCGCCGGCGAGCGCGACACGCTGGAGAACGCCCGCGCCTACATGGACGCGACGGTCGGCGACCGCGTACCGGCGGACCGCAAGGACGCGTACCTGAGGCGCGGCCCCGAGATGGTCGAGTTCTTCGACCGGAAGACATCGTGGGTGCGGTTCATGTACACCCCCGGCTACTCCGACTACTACCCCGAGGCGCCGGGCGGACGGCCGCAGGGGCGTTCGGTCGAGCCGTGCATCGTGAACGGGAAACGGCTCGGCCCCGAGTTCCGCAACCTGCGCCGCGCCGGGCTGCCCACGTACGGGCTGACCATGACCTCGGCCGACTTCGGCAGGCTCAACATGGTCATGCGGACCTGGAAGGGGAAGAGGACCTCCCTGGCCGTCGGGCTCCGCGCCGTGAAAGCTCTGCTCACCGGGCAGAAGCCGCTCTCCCTCGGAGAGGCCCTGGTGGCGCGGCTGCGGCTGGCGCTCCAGGAGGCGGGCGGCGAGCTGTGGCTGAACGCCCCGTTCCGGGACCTCGTCGCCGAGGACGGCCGGGTCACCGGGATCACGATCGTCCGGAACGGGACGGAGACCGCGATCCGCGCCCGCCGCGGCGTGATCCTCGCGGCCGGCGGCTTCTCCCGCGACCAGGAACTCCGCGAGAAGTACCTGCCCAAGCCCACCAGGACGGACTGGTCGCACGCCTCGGAGGGCCAGACCGGCGACACGCTGCGCGCCGGGCTCCAGGCCGGGGCCGCGCTCGACCTGATGGACAAGGTGTGGGGCGCGCCGTCCGTGCCGACCCCGGACGGCCGGCTGTTCTTCCTCGTCGCCGACCGCGCCATCCCGTCGATGGTCATCGTGGACGCGGACGGCGTGCGGTACGCGCGCGAGTCGCTGCCGTACCACGAGTTCCTCGACGCCATGTACGCGCACGGCGAGAAGGCCATGACCTCGTGGATGATCGTCGACGGCTGGGCGCGGAGGAAGTACATCTGGGTCGGGCTGTTCCCCGGGCAGCCGTTCCCGAAGGACTGGAAGGACGGCTTCCTCAAGACCGGCCGCACCGTCGAGGAGCTGGCGCGCGGCATCGGCGTCCCGCCCGAGCGCCTCAAGGCCACCGTCGAGCGCTTCAACGCGATGGCCGCCAACGCCAAGGACGAGGACTTCGGGCGCGGCGACAGCGCGTACGACAACTACTACGGCGACCCGACCCTGCCCAACCCCAACCTGCGCCCGATGAAGGGGCCGTTCTACGCCGTGCCGGTCGTCCCCGGCGACATCGGCACCAAGGGCGGCCTGGTCACCGACACCGAGGCCCGCGTTCTGCGGCCGGACGGGACGGTGATCGAGGGCCTGTACGCCACCGGCAACTGCTCCGCCGCCGTCACCGGCGAGACCTATCCGGGACCGGGCGCCACGCTCGGCCCGGCGATGACCTTCGGCTACGTCGCCGCCACCCACATCGCTCAGGGAGACCACGCATGAACCACCGTCTCATCGAGGCGGCCCCGCCGCCCACCCGGTTCGCCCGCGGCTGGCACTGCCTCGGCCTGGCCGACACGTTCAAGGACGGGAAGCCGCACGCCGTGGAGGCGTTCGGCACCAAGCTCGTCGTCTTCCAGGGCGGGGACGGGAAGCTGAACGTCCTGGACGCCTACTGCCGCCACATGGGCGGAGACCTGTCCCAGGGAACGGTCAAGGGCGACGCGATCGCGTGCCCGTTCCACGACTGGCGCTGGGGCGGCGACGGCAAGTGCGCCGGCATCCCGTACGCCACCCGCGTCCCGCGCGTCGCACGCACCCGGGCGTGGCTCGCCATGGAGGAGAACCGGCAGCTCTTCGTCTACAACGACCCGCAGGGCAACCCGCCGCCGCCCGAGGTGACGATCCCGCGCATCGAGGGCGCGTTCAGCGACGAGTGGTCGTCCTGGACGTGGAACCAGCTGCGCGTGGAGGGCTCGCACTGCCGGGAGATCGTCGACAACGTCGTGGACATGGCGCACTTCTTCTACGTCCACTACGCGCTGCCGACGTACTTCAAGAACATCTTCGAGGGGCACGTCGCGACCCAGTACTTCGACGGGACCTCCCGCGAGGACGCCCACCTCGGCCTGGTGCCGGGCGCGGAGGAGCAGAGGATCGAACAGCGGTCGGAGGCGTCGTACTACGGCCCCTCGTACATGATCGACTACCTCTGGAACGAGGCGGCCGGCATGACCGTGGAGACCGTCCTCATCAACTGCCACTACCCGATCACGTCGAACGGCTTCATGCTCCAGTGGGGCGCGATCGTGAAGAAGTTCCCCGGCATGTCGGACGCGGACGCCGACGCGATGGCCGCGCAGGTCGCCGAGGGCGTCGGGCTCGGCTTCATGCAGGACGTCGAGATCTGGAAGAACAAGGCCCCGGTCGACAACCCCCTCCTCTGCGACCAGGACGGCCCCGTCTACCAGCTCCGCCGCTGGTACGAGCAGTTCTACGTGGACGTCGAGGACGTCACGCCGGAGATGGTCAACCGGTTCGAGTTCGAGATCGACACCGACCGGGCCGTCGAGGTGTGGAAGAAGGAGGTCGCCGAGAACGTCGCGAACGGCGTCTCCCACTCCATGCTCCCGCAGTCGATGCGATGACGGCGGCCGAGGTCGCCTGCCTGTCCTGCGGCACCCGCGTGCTGGTCGAGAAGAACAGCCTCCCGCACACCAACGTCCAGTGGACGACCGACGCCGCCGTCGCCTGCGCGGAGATCGCCGCGCGGGTGGCGGCCGGCGAGTACGCGGCGCGGGTGCCGCACTGCGGCGCCCTGCGCGGCTCCATCGAGCGGGCCGTGCGGGAGGGCCGCGTGAAGATCACCGAACATGAGGGGACGGAACTCCATGGCACGTCTTGACGGCAAGGTCGCCCTGATCACCGGCGCCGCCCGCGGCATCGGCGAGGCGCACGCCCGCGCGTTCACCGCCGAGGGCGCGAAGGTCGTGATCGGCGACGTCCTCGACGACCGCGGGACGGCCCTCGCCGCCGAGCTGGGCGCGACGTTCGTCCACATGGACGTCACCGACGCGTCCGGCTGGGCGGCGGCCGTCGCGCGGACGGTCGAGCTGCACGGGAAGCTGAACGTCCTGGTCAACAACGCGGGCATCCTGCGCTTCCGCCGCATCGAGACGATGACCGAGGACGAGCTGCGCCGCGTCCTCGACGTCAACCTCGTCGGCCCCTGGCTCGGCATGAAGGCGGTCATCGAGCCGATGAAGGCGGCCGGCGGCGGCTCGATCGTCAACACGTCCTCGATCGAGGGCTACGCGGCGGCCGCCGGGCTGTCGGCGTACGCCGCGAGCAAGTTCGGCGTCCGCGGCATCACCAAGGCCGCCGCGCAGGAGCTCGGCGCGTCCGGCATCCGCGTCAACTCCCTGCATCCCGGCGGCGTCGCCACCGAACTGGCCCTCGACCCCGCCAACTCGGAGGCGACCGGCATCGACGGGGACGCCTTCTTCAAGGCCCTCCCCCTCGGCCGCTGGGGCCTGCCCCAGGACGTCGCCGGCGCGGCCGTCTACCTCGCCTCCGACGAGTCGGCGTACTGCACCGGCACCGAGATCCTGGTGGACGGCGGCCTCCTCAGCGGCCCCGGCTACTGACGGCGCGGCCCGGCTACCGCTCCCCTTCCGCGCGCTCGCAGAGCTGGGCGGCCAGCGTGGCGCGCGCCCAGTCCTCCCAGGCGTCCGGCGACCAGCCGCGGTCCTGGACGAAGACCAGGTAGAGCTGCGGGCTCAGCACGCCGTACAGCACGTCGGCGGCCGTCTCGACGGAGACCTCGGAGCGGAAGCCGGGCTTGCCCGCCAGCGCCTCGGCCGCCGCGCGGTGGACGGTGTAGCGCGGATCGGGCCCGTCCGGCCAGTGCGCCGCGATCTGCGGATCGGTCGCCGCCGCGGCCGCGATCAGCGGCATGATCGGGGCGACCCGGCCGAGGATCCGCCGGGTGCCGCGGACGTGCGCGCGCAGCTGGCCGGCCGCGGTGGGCGCGGCGCACGCGTCACGGAACCACTCCCGGTCCATGGTGCCCACCGGCTCGGCGTCGCCCGC
The DNA here is from genome assembly GCF_041951345.1 of Actinomadura sp. 21ATH. NCBI lineage: Bacteria > Bacillati > Actinomycetota > Actinomycetes > Streptosporangiales > Thermomonosporaceae > Actinomadura > Actinomadura sp. 21ATH. The sequence continues at coordinate 99,610 of NZ_JBGNUR010000010.1, forward strand.
GATGGACGTGTCCACGACGTCCTTGAACAGGGCCCGCTTGTTGCCGAAGACGAAGTAGACCGTCTGGACGGCCACCCCGGCCCGGTCCGCGACCTCCTGGAGGCTCGTCGCCCCGTACCCCTGCGCGAGGAACAGCTCCCGCGCCGCGTCCACGATCTTCGCGCGGGTGCGCCGTGACCGCTCGGCCCGCTTGTCCGCCCGCTTGACGTTCTCCATGGCGCGAGCCTATGTCTAGAGTTGTTCACTAGAGCCTATCTCTAGGTGCTCTCGATCATGATGGTGCCGCCGTGCCGGTACGGACGGCCGCGTCCCCCGTGCATGGCATCATCGGGACGTTCATCGCCAACGGGGGAAAGGTCGACTTCAGTGACGGATCGGGGAGCACTGGACGCGCTGCGCCAGGCGGTGCGGGTGTCGCCGGACAACCTTCCGCTGCGGCGCCACCTGGCGCAGCAGCTGCTGGACGCCGATCTGCTGGTCGACGCCGAGGCCGAGTTCCGTGCCGCGCTCAAGCTCGCGGAGAACGACCTCGACCTGTGGACGGGGTTCGGCGAGGTGCTCCTCAGGCAGGGCCGCAGCGGCATGGTGCTCGCGGCGCTGGAGGCCGTCCCGATGGAGGCGGCGCCGCCCCGGCTGAACCTCGTCATCGCCAGGGCGCTCGCGGCCGAGGGGAACGCGGAGGCCGCGCGGCCCCGCTACTGGGACGCGGCCGGGCGCGACCCCGCGCTCGCCGACCCCGGGTTCGAGGAGCGGCTCGGGCACTCCGGCGACGCCGCGGCGGCGCCCGGGCCCGCGCTGGCGCGCGTCCTCGCGGACGCGCAGGCGGCCGTCGCCGCCCCGCCGGAGCCGGCGCCCGCGGAGACCGAGAAGCCCGCGGTCACGTTCGCCGACGTGGCCGGGATGGAGCAGGTCAAGCAGGCCCTGCGCATGAAGCTGCTGCTGCCCGTCCAGCAGCCGGAGATGTTCGCCGCGTACGGGAAGCGGGCCGGCGGCGGCGTCATGCTCTACGGCCCGCCCGGCTGCGGCAAGACGCACCTCGCGCGGGCCGCCGCCGGGGAGCTGGGCGCCCACTTCATGAGCATCGGGCTGTCCGACATCCTCGACATGTACATCGGGCAGAGCGAGCGGAACCTGCACGAGACGTTCGAGACGGCCCGCCGCAACAGCCCGTGCGTGCTGTTCTTCGACGAGGTCGACGCGCTCGCGGCCCGCCGCTCCGACATGAACCAAGCGCACAGCCGGCAGATCGTCAACCAGTTCCTCGCGGAGATGGACGGCGTGGACGCCGGAGCCAACGACGGCGTGCTGGTCCTGGCCGCCACCAACGCCCCCTGGTACGTGGACATCGCGTTCCGCCGCCCGGGCCGGTTCGACCAGCTCGTGTTCGTGCCGCCGCCGGACGCGGCCGCGCGGGCGGCCATCCTCGCGCTCATGTGCCGGCGGGTGCCGCTGGCCGAGATGGACTTCGGCGCGGTCGCCGGCGCCACCGACTGGTTCGCGGGCGCCGACCTCAAGGGCGCCGTGGACCGGGCGGTGGAGGCCAAGCTCCAGGAGGCGATGCGGGCCGGCCGGCCGCTGCCGCTCTCCACGCACGACCTGATGGCCGCGGTGCGCACGATGCGCCCGACCGCGGTCACCGAGTGGATGAACACCGCCCGCAACTACGTCATGCACTCCAACGAGAGCGGCGCCTGGGACGACCTGCTGCCGTGGATCGGCGGCACGGGCGGCCGCGGCCGATGAGCACCCCGGCCGCCTCCCGCGGCGACGCGCTCGTTCAGCGGGCGCGGATGCTCCTGGAGCTGCGCCGTCCCGCCGACTCGGAACGGGAGGCGCGGGCGGCGCTCGTCCAGGACCCGAACGACCCGGGCGCGCACATCCTGCTCGCGCTCGCGCTGGCGCTCCAGGGCGACACCGACGGGGCGCTGGAGTCCGTCGACCGCGGCGCCGCGCTGATCCCGGGGGAGTGGCCGGGGCACTGGGCGGCGGGCGTGGTCCTCACCGAGGCAGGCCGCCACCGCGAGGCGCTGGGCGCGTTCCAGAACGCGCTGGCCTGCGACGCCGAGCAGCCGGTGGTGTACGAGCTGCTCGCCCGCAACCACTACATGCTCGGCGAGTGGCAGGCCGCCGCGGGCGCCGCCGGGCAGGGGCTGCGGCTGGCGCCCGAGGACGCCGACCTCGCCCACGTCATGGCCCTGGCGCTGCTGGAACTGGGCGATCGCGCGGCGGCGCGCGAGCACGCGTCCCGGGCGGTCGCGCTGGCCCCCGAGAGCGTGGACGTCCACCGCACGTACGGGATCGTCGCGCTGGCGACCGGCGACGGCGACGCCGCGGCGCACGCGTTCCGCGAGGCGATGCGCCTCGACCCCGGCTGGGAGCCGGGCCCCGCGCTGCTCCTGCAGGCGCTCAAGCAGCGCAACCCGCTGCATCGCATGGACCGCTGGCTGCGGTCCCTGTGCGCGCACTCCCGCCGCCGGGTCGCGGTCATGCTCGCCGGATGCCTGTTCGTCCCCTGGTTCCTCGTCATGCTCGCCCTCACCCTCGCGACCTGGGTGAACCTGGCGGGCCAGGCCGTGACCACGCTGCTGCTGAACCGCGACCCGCGCGCCCGGGACCTGCTGGAGCGCGCCGAGGTGAACGCGGCCCGGCTCAGCGCGGGGATCTCCGGTACGGGCGCCGTGCTGCTGGTCCTGGCCGCCGCCCTCCAGTCGGCGCCGACCCTGCTCGCGGGCGCCGCCGTCCTGGCCCTGATCACACCGGTCCAGGAGACGCCCCGGCTCGACGGCCTGCCCCGCGAGTTGTTCGCCGGCTTCGCGGGCGCGCTCGCGGTGCTCCAGGCCGTCCTGATCCCCGTGTCGTACGCGCTGCCGGACGCGGGCTGGCCGGGCGTCTCGATCCTGCTGACGCTCTACGCCTCCCTGGCCTCCACCTGGCTCGCCAACCTGCTGCATCCACGCCGTCCCGCTAGGAACTGACCGCTCCTGCCCCGCCGGGTTCCGGGTGATCTCCAGCAGCGCCGCCCGCCACTCCTGTTTGAGGCTTTTCGGCCTCCATCCGGGCGACTCTTCGCCCAAGTCTCAACAAGGAGTTCAATGAGACGATTGAAGCATGAAGTTCATTCTGGAAGTCGACATGGGCGATGACGCGTTCGGCGGCAAGGCCGTCGACGAGCTGGGCCGGATCCTGCGCTACTGGGGCGGCAACCTCCGCCACTACGACATGAAGCCGGGCGACGGCTCGGCCGTCTACGACTCGGCCTACAACGACGTCGGCCACTGGACCATCACCGCCGACCCGGCCGGCTGAGCCCCGCCGCCGGCCGGTCCCGGCTCAGGAGCGGCGTCCGGCGCGCCAGCGGTCGATCAGGGCGGGCATCTCGCGGAACATGAAGCCGTAGAAGTCGCGCATCTCGTCCAGCCTGCGGGCGGCGGGCGTGCCGGGGCCGGCCGCCTCGATGCCGCGGTCGGCGGCCTCGAACATGGCCTGGACCATGCCGTTCTGGGACGACATGAGCGTGGCCCAGGCCCCCTCGCGGACGCGGTAGTGCTCGCGGCGGCTGCCGGGGGCCGGGGCGCGCTCGATCAGGCCGACGGTGGACAGCATTTTGATCGCGCCCGAGACGCTGCCGGAGCTGATGCCCAGCCGCTCGGCCAGTTCGGGTGCGGTGACGCTGTCCTCGTCGGCGAACATGAACGCCGACAGCACGCGCGCCGTCGCCTTCTGGAGCCCGCCCTGCGCCAGGACCAGCGCCAGGTTCTCGGCCGCCTCGGTGGTGTCCGCCATGGCGGAATCCTAACAGCTCAGAGTCTTCAGAAATCTTTGAAGTCTCTGATAGTGTCCGCGGCATGACCCACACGGCGATCGAGCTCGACCGGCTCACCAAGACCTACGGCACCCGCCGGGGCCTGGCCGACCTGTCCTTGCAGGTGCGGGCCGGTGAGGTGGTCGGCTACCTGGGCCCCAACGGGGCGGGGAAGTCCACCACCATCCGGCTGCTGCTCGACCTGATCCGCCCCACCTCCGGAACGGCCCGGGTCCTGGGGCTGGACCCGCGCGCCGACGCGGTCGCGCTGCACCGGCGGATCGGCTACCTGGCCGGCGACTTCGCCGTCGACGGCCGGCAGCGGGCGGGCGAGTGCCTGGCCTTCCTCGGCGGCCTGCGCGGCGGCGTGCCGGCCGCGCGGATCACCGGGCTGGCCGACCGGCTGGAGCTGGACCTGGGCGCCCGGATCAGGAGCCTGTCCAAGGGCAACCGGCAGAAGGTCGGGCTGGTGCAGGCGTTCATGCACGAGCCCGAGCTGCTGATCCTGGACGAGCCCACCTCCGGCCTCGACCCGCTCGTCCAGCAGACGTTCCTGGACATGGTCGCCGAGGCCCGCGCCGACGGGCAGACGGTGTTCATGTCCAGCCACATCATGAGCGAGGTGGAGGCGGTCGCCGACCGCGTCGCCATCATCCGCGAGGGCCGGCTGGTAGCCCTCGACACCGTGGCGGACCTGCGCGCCCGCTCGTACCTCAAGGTGCGGATCACCTTCGCCGCGCCCGTGCCGGCGGCGGAGTTCGCGGGGCTGCCCGGCGTCGCGGACCTGGCCGTCGCGGGCACCGTCCTGACGTGCCGGGTGGACGGCGCCCCGGACGCCCTGGTCAAGGCCGCCGCCCGGCACACCGTCACCGGCCTGCGCGCCGACGGCCAGGACCTCGAAGAACTCTTCCACGCGTACTACACCGGCCACGCGGCCTGACGGCCGCGCACGAGCTCACGAACGGCGGCACCATGGGCACCACCACCACGATCCCCGGCGCGTCCGGCCTCGCCCGCGCGTCCGGCGGCTCGATGTTCACCAAGACGCTGTACGACAACCGGCGCGTCTTCACCGTCTGGGCGGCCGCCACCGGGCTGCTGGCCATGATGTACGGCAGCTTCTACCCGCAGCTCTCGGCCGACGCGATGGCGTCGGTGCCGGAGGCGATGGAGGGGTTCGGGCTCGACGACGCGTCCAGCGCCGCCGGCTACCTCCAGGGGGCCGTGTTCGGGCTGCTCGTGCCGCTGCTGGCCACGTTCTACGGCGCCGCCACCGGCGCCCGCATGATCTCCGCCGACGAGGAGAGCGGCTACCTCGACCTGCTGCTGGCGCACCCGCTCGGCCGTACGCGCCTGCTCCTGCACCGGTACGCGGCCCTCGCCGCCGGTGCCGCGGGGATCGCGGCCGCCGTCCTCGCCGCCATGCTCGCCGTGCGCTCCAGTGCTCAGCTCGACGGGATCGGCGTCGCGAACTTCGCCGCCCAGGCGGTCAACCTGGCGCTGCTCGCCATGTTCTTCGGCGCGCTGGCCACCGGGCTCGGCGCGGCCACCGGCAAGGGCCGGGCCACGGTCTTCGGCGCCACCGCCGGGCTCGGCGTCGCCGCGTACGCCCTGCACGGCTTCGCCCCCCGGATCGGCGCCGAGTGGCTCCGCCACCTCACCCCGTTCCACTACTACATCGGCGGCGAGCCGCTGAAGAACGGCCTCCGGCCCGCCGACGCCGCGGTCCTGGCCGCCGCGACGGCCGTCCTGATCGCGGCCGGGGCCTGGCGGCTGTCCCGGCGCGACATCGGCCGCTAGGGGCGGAACGCGCGGAGCGTGATGTCGACGAGGGAGTCGGCGTACTCGGGGGTGAGCGGCCCCGACCGGTGCAGCCACCGCTGGAAGAGCGGGGCGTAGAGCACCTCCAGGACGAGGTCGAGATCGGCCTCCGCCGAGAGCTGGCCCGCCCGCTGCGCGCTGCGCAGGCGGGCCTTCTTGGCGTCGTCCACGGGGCGGGCCAGCTTCTCCCGGTACTGCGCGGCGAGGTCCGGGTCGTTGACGATCTCGGCGTTGAGCGCCCGGATCGGCCGCTCGAAGTCCGCGTCGGCGAACTCGGCGGCCGTCGCCCGCATGACGGCCTTGAGATCGGCCTCGATGTCGCCGGTGTCGGGCAGCGCGATGCCCTCGCCGCCGTCGCTGAGCGCGAGGAACGCGTCGAAGATGACCGCGCCCTTGGACGGCCACCAGCGGTAGATCGTCTGCTTGCCGACGCCGGCGCGGGCGGCGATGCCCTCGATCGAGACCTTCCGGTACCCGACCTCGGAGATCAGGTCGCGGGTGGCGGCGAGGATCGCCTGCCGCGAGCGTTCGCTGCGCCGGGCCCGGTCGGGCTTCCTGCTGCTGGGCATGCGGCGAGGGTAGCAGGGTGACGAGACGGACCGGTTCGTTTTGACAGGCGGCGCCGGGAGGGTGCACACTCGTGGCAAGACGAGACGGTGCGTCTCGTTTCAGGGAGGTGGGCAGATCATGACGACCGCCAGAGTGTGGTTCATCACCGGCGCGACCCGCGGGCTGGGCCGGGCGTTCACCGAGGCCGTCCTGGCCGCCGGGGACCGCGTCGTGGCCGCGTCGCGGAACGTCGAGCCGCTCGCGGACCTGGCGGCCGAGCATCCGGACCGCCTCGTCCGGATCCCGCTCGACGTCTCCGACCGGGCCGCCGTCCTCGCCGCCGCCGACGACGCGGCCGCGGCCTTCGGCGGGCTCGACGTCGTCGTCAACAACGCCGGCGGCCTGCTGTACGGGATGGTCGAGGAGGCGACGGAGGAGCAGATCCGCGCCCATCTCGACGTCAACTTCTTCGGCGCCGTCTGGGTGGCCCAGGCCGTGGTGCCGCACCTGCGCGAGCGGGGCGGCGGGCGGCTCCTCCAGGTCACCTCGATGGGGACCGGCGGCGGCATGGCGTCCGTCGGGTTCTACGGCGCGGGGAAGGCGGCGCTGGACTCGGTCAGCGAGGCGCTGGCGATGGAGGTCGCGCAGTTCGGGATCAAGGTCACCGTCGTCCAGATGGGCGGCTACGACACCGGCCTGTTCACGGCCGGGACGACGACCGCCGAGCGCCGTCCCGAGTACGCGGACCTGCACGCGGAGCTGGAGCGCATGTGGGGCGACGAGGCGGGCCCGGCCCCGAGCACGGCGGCGCCCGTCATCCTCGAACTGGCCGCGCTCCCGGACCCGCCCCGCCGCCTCATCGTCGGCGGCGCGTCGTACGACATGGTCCAGGACATGGACCGGGCCCGCACCGAGCTGTACCGCGCCTGGGAGGAGCTCAGCCGGAAGGCGCCGGGCTGACCCGCTGCTCCGCGAGCCGCTCGCGGAGCCAGTGGAAGGACGCCTTCGGGGTGCGCTCCAGGGTCGCGAAGTCGACGTGGACCAGGCCGAAGCGCTGCTCGTACCCCTCGGCCCACTCGAAGTTGTCCAGCAGCGACCAGACGAAGTAGCCGCGGACGTCCACGCCCTCCTCCATCGCCTGGTGGAGGGCGCGCAGGTGGCCGTCCAGGAAGTCGATCCGCTCCCGGTCGGGGCGGCCCGGCTCGTCCCGCACGGAGCAGCCGTTCTCGGTGATCAGGATCGGCGGCAGCGCGTCCCCGTAGTCGTCGCGCAGCCGCAGCAGCAGCTCGCGCAGGCCGCCGGGGACGACGGGCCAGCCGAACGCGGTGGTCCGGTAGCCCTCGATCGGGACGTCCTCGAACGGCAGCCCGGCGCCCTCCAGGCGGTCCTCCACCTCGCTCAGCACCGACGCGCCGCCGGGGCGCGGAGCGGCGGCCGCCCGCGGCGCGGCGATCCTGGTGGGGCTGTAGTAGTTGACGCCGAGCCGGTCGAGCGGCGCGGAGATGGCGGCGAGGTCGCCGTCCCGGACGAACGGCAGCTCGGTGACCCCGTACGCCGACAGGTCCGGGTACCGCCCGAGCAGGACGGGGTCGGCGAACAGCCGGTTCTGCAGGGCGTCGAACGCGGCCGCGGCGGCGCGGTCGGCCGCCGATCCGGACGCCGGCCACACCGGGCTGTGGTTGTTGGTGAGCGCGATCTGCCCGCCGGTCCGCTCGCGCAGCGCGGCGACCGCGAGGCCGTGGCCGAGCAGCAGGTGGTGGGCCGCGGGGAGCGCGTCCAGCAGCAGTGCCCGGCCCGGCGCGTGGACGCCGATGCCGTACCCCTCGGTCATGTGGACGAACGGCTCGTTCAGCGTGATCCACACCTTCACCCGGTCGCCCAGCCGGCCGGCGACGAGGCCGGCGTACTCGGCGAAGCGGTGCGCGGTGTCGCGGTCCAGCCAGCCGCCGCCGTCCTCCAGCGCCTGCGGGAGGTCCCAGTGGTAGAGGGTGAGGACGGGCGCGATGCCGCGCTCGGCGAGGGCGTCGACGAGGCGCTCGTAGAAGTCGAGGCCGCGGGGGTCGGCCGGGCCGCGGCCCTCCGGCTGGATCCGCGGCCACGCGACGGAGAAGCGGTACGCGCCGGCGCCGAGGTCCGCCATCAGCGCGACGTCCTCCGGCCAGCGGTGGTAGTGGTCGCAGGCGACCTCGCCGGTGGCGCCGTTCTTGACGCGGCCCGGCTCGGCGCAGAAGGCGTCCCAGATGCTCGCGCCCCGGCCGTCCTCCTTCACCGCCCCTTCGATCTGGTACGCCGCCGTGGCCGTGCCCCAGAGGAACCCTTCGGGAAAGCGGGGAAGCGCGCCCATGTCCGCTCCTTCTAACCTGAATGGACTCTCATTCAAACATGAGTCAGCGTCATGTTTATCCGCGGGTGCCGTCCAGCACCGCGCATGCCGTCCAACACGGGGGACCGATGTCCGGTGGGGTACGCCGCAGGCCCGCGCAGCGCCGCAGCGCCGAACGCTTCGAACGGCTCCTCGACGCCTGCGCCGAACTCCTGGCCGAGGTCGGCCAGGAGGCGCTGACCACGCGGGACGTCGCCCGCCGCGCCGGGGTGCCGATCGGGACGCTGTACCAGTTCTTCGACGGCAAGTCCGGGCTGCTGCACGAGCTGGCGATGCGCCACCTCGCCGTGCTGCTCGCCCGGCTCCAGGAACGGCTCGCGGCCGAGCCCGTGGACACCTGGGCGGACGCGGCCGTCCTCGTCTACGAGGAGAGCCTCGCGCTGCGCCGCAGCGTGGCCGGGTTCTTCGTGGCCGACTTCCGCGACACCGGCTCGATCGACACCGACCTCGTCCGCCGGATCGACGAGGAGATGGCCGCCCGGCTGTACGAGCTGGCCACGCGCGAGGCCGGGCTGCCGGCGCTGCCCGACCACCGGCGGGTGCTGCTGGTCGCGATCACGTCCAGCGACGGGCTGCTGCGGCTGGCGTTCCAGTCGTCGGAGGACGGCGACCCCGCCGTGATCGCTCTCGGGGCCCGGCTGCTGCGTGCCTACTTCACCGACGTCACGGCGGCCCCACCCGTAACATGAGGGTTGTTCACTTTTCTTCGGATCGGTGATATCTGGTACCTCAAGGCCCGTGGAACGCTCCCCCATGGTCGAGGTGCCCCATGTCAAGACGCCCGCTCCGCCGTTCCGCCTCCGTCTCCCTCATCGCCGCCCTGCTCGGCGCCTGCCTGCTGCCGCCCGCCGCCCAGGCCGAGCCCGCCCCCGCTCCCGTCCCGGCTCCCGCCGGAGAGGTGCGCGGCTACATCGACGCGCACAGCCACCTCATGTCGTACGAGGCGTTCGGCGGCATGCTCATGTGCGGGCGCCCGTTCGCCGAGGGCGGCGCGCCCGAGGCCCTGCGCGACTGCCCCGACCACGCCGGGAACGGCGCGCTCGCCTGGTTCGAGAACCTCCTCAAGAACGGCTCGCCGCTCGGCCTGCACGACCCCGTCGGCTGGCCCACGTTCCGCGACTGGCCCGCCTGGAACTCGCGCACCCACCAGCAGGCTTACCACGCCTGGCTGGAACGCTCCTGGCGCGGCGGCCAGCGCGTCCTGGTCAACCACCTGGTCGCCAACCGCCAGATCTGCGAGTTCTACCCGCTCAAGCGCACCGGCTGCGACGAGATGGACTCCATCCGGCTCCAGGCGCGGCGCATGAACGAGATGCAGGACTACATCGACCGGCTGAACGGCGGCCCCGGCAAGGGCTGGTTCCGCATCGTCACCGGGTCGGAGGAGGCCCGGCGGGTGATCGAGGCGGGCCGGCTCGCCGTGGTCCTCGGCGTCGAGACGTCCGAGCCGTTCGGCTGCCGCAAGAGCGGCGACACGGCGCGCTGCACGCGCGAGCAGATCGACCGCGGCCTGGACGAGATGCGGGAGCTCGGCGTCAGCTCGATGTTCCTGTGCCACAAGTTCGACAACGCCCTGTGCGGGGTGCGGTTCGACGGCGACGCCGCCGGGGCCGTCATCAACCTCGGCAACTTCCTCGGAACGGGCCGGTTCTGGCAGGTCGAGCGGTGCGCCGGCCGCGAGCACGACAACGCGATCCAGCCGGCCGGCGGGCTCGGCGACCTGCTGCGCGGGCCGCTGAGCGGGCTCGGCCGGGCGGGGATCACGGTGCCGCTGTATCCGAGCCCGCCGCACTGCAACGTCCACGGGCTCACCGCGCTCGGCGAGCACATGCTCCGCGGCATGATCGACCGGAACATGATCGTCGAGATCGACCACATGAGCGTCAAGGCCGCCGGGCAGACCCTCGACCTCCTGGAACGGGAGCGCTACTCGGGCGTCGTCTCGTCCCACAGCTGGACGGACGGGAACTACGCGCGCCGCATCTACGCCCTCGGCGGGATGATCACCGGGTACGGCCACGCGGCGGACGGCTTCGTCGCCGAGTGGAGGCGCAACAAGGCGTTCCGCGACCCCCGCTTCGCCTTCGGGTACGGCTACGGCCTCGACGCCAACGGCATGGGCCCGCTGCCCCCGCCGCGCGCGAACAACGCGGGGAACGGGGTGCGCTACCCGTTCACGTCGCCGATCGACCCGGCCGTCACGCTCGACCGGCAGCGCACCGGCCTGCGCACCTGGGACGTCAACACCGACGGCGTCGCCAACTACGGCCTCGTCCCGGACTGGATCGCCGACATGCGCACCGTCGGCGGCCCCGAGATCATCGACGACCTCGCCCGGGGCGCCGAGGCGTACCTGCAGATGTGGCGCCGCACGGAGACCGCCGCGCCACCGCGACCTTGATCGTCCCGCGGGCTGCTCGTCGGCCGGGGCGCCGCGCCTGAGGACTGGCCCGAGGGCGTGCGGAGACCGATGTGGTGACGGGCGGGGCGGCGGTCAGGTGAGGACGCGGTGGAGGACCTCCAGGGCGCGGTCGCGGTGGTCGTCGAGCTCGCGGACGAGGCGGTCGGGGTCGCCGGCGCGGAGGGCGTCGAGGATGCGGTCGTGGGCGTGCACGGACGCGGTCCGCTCCTCGGGGAGGTTGTAGTACATCGCCCGGTACACCTCGGTCGAGTCCCACAGCAGCCGGATCAGCCGCAGGACGTGCGGCTGCCCGGGCGCCTCGACGATCGCGAAGTGGAAGGTGCGGTTGGCGGCCAGCTCGGCGGCGACGTCGCCGGCCGCGGCGGCCGCGGCGCAGGCGCGGGCGGCCTCCTCGATGCGCTCCAGGGTGCCGGCGTCCATCGTCGGCAGCGCGTGCCGGGCCGCGCGCTCCTCCAGGACCTTGCGCAGCTCGTAGATCTCGCGCAGGTCGTCGTACTGGAGTTCGGTGACGAAGTAGCCGCGCCGCGGGCGGTAGGTGAGCTGGCCCTCCTGCTCCAGGACGCGCAGCGCCTCCCGTACGGGCGCGACGCTGAGCCCGGCCCGCGCCGCGACGTCCTCCTGGTTGACGCGCTGCCCGGGGCGCAGCGCGCCCGACACCATGAGCCGCCGCAGCGAGTCGACGGCGTGCTGCTGGGCGGTGGGGACCGGGGGTGGCGAGGGACCGTTCACCGCCGGAAGCCTATCCACGGTTCAGCGGAACGCCTGGATGCCGGTCAGCGCACCGCCGATCACCAGGGCGTGGACGTCGGCGGTGCCCTCGTAGGTGACGACGGACTCCAGGTTGTTCATGTGCCGGATGACCGGGTACTCCAGCGAGATCCCGTTCGCGCCGAGGACCTGGCGGGCGGTGCGGGCGACCTCCAGCGCGGCGTTGACGTTGCCGAGCTTGCCCATGCTGATCTGCTCGGGGCGCAGCCGGCCGGCATCCTTCAGGCGGCCGAGGTGCAGGGCCGTGAGCGTCGCGCGGTTGACCTCAAGGGCCATGGCGGCGAGCTTCTGCTGCTGGATCTGCGTCCCGGCGATCGGCCTGCCGAACGCGGTGCGCTCCTTGGAGTACGCGAGCGCCGCCTCGAAGCAGGCGCGGGCGGCGCCGGCGGCGCCCCAGACGATGCCGTAGCGGGCCTCGTTCAGGCAGGACAGCGGGCCGCGCAGGGACGAGACCCCGGGGAGGACGGCGTCGGCGGGGACCCGCACGCCGTCGAGGACGAGTTCGGACGTCACCGAGGCGCGCAGCGACATCTTCTTGCGGATCTCCGGTGCGGTGAAGCCGGGGGTGCCGGCCGGGACGAGGAAGCCGCGGACGCCCTCGTCGGTGGCGGCCCAGACGACGGCCACGTCGGCGATCGACCCATTGGTGATCCACATCTTGCGGCCGTCGATGATCCAGCCGTCGCCGTCGCGGCGCGCGCGGGTGCGCATGGCGCCCGGGTCGGAGCCGGCGTCGGGCTCGGTCAGCCCGAAGCAGCCGAGCGTCTCGCCGGCCGCCATGGCGGGCAGCCAGCGGGTCTTCTGCTCCTCCGAGCCCCAGCGCCAGATCGCGTACATCGCCAGCGAGCCCTGCACCGAGACCATGCTGCGCACGCCGCTGTCGCCGGCCTCCAGCTCCATGCAGGCGAGGCCGTACGCGGTGGCGCTGGTGCCGGCGCAGCCGTAGCCCTCCAGGTGCATCCCGTACACGCCGAGCTTGCCCAGCTCGCGCGGCAGCTCGCGGGGGATCCGGGCCTCGTCGAACCAGTCGCCGGCGTTCGGTACGACGCGGTCGGCGACGAACGCCCGGACGGTGGCGCGGATGTCGCGCTCCTCGTCGGACAGGGAGTGGTCGATGTCCAGGAAGTCCAGGGGCGCCAGGGGGCCGGGCTCGCTCATCGCCGCCGCCTCTCGTTCGGGTGACCTTGCGGTGCCATTGCGGGTGGATCTTCGAAAATCTAAACTCGATACTCGCACATACTGCCTAGAGCTGACAAAGGGCCCACATACATGCCTCATGCCCTGGACGATCTGCGCATAGTCGACTTCTCGCGCGTACTCGCCGGACCGCTCGCGACGATGGTCCTCGCCGACCTCGGCGCGACCGTGACCAAGATCGAGCGCCCGGGCACCGGCGACGACACCAGGGCCTGGGGCCCGCCGTACGACGAGTACGGGACGTCGACCTACTACCAGGCCGCCAACCGCAACAAGGACAGCGTCGTCCTGGACCTGGGGACCGAGGACGGCGCCGCCCGCGCCCGCGAGCTGGCCGCCGCCGCCGACGTCGTCGTGGAGAACTTCCGCCCCGGCGTCATGGACCGCCTCGGCCTCGGCTACGGCGCGCTGAGCGCGGAGTCGCCCGGCCTCGTCTACTGCTCGATCACCGGCTTCGGTACCGGCGCCGGGGCCGCGCTGCCCGGCTACGACCTGCTCATCCAGGCGCTCGGCGGGCTCATGAGCATCACCGGCGACCCCGCCGGGGAACCGCAGAAGGCCGGCGTCGCGCTGGTCGACGTGATCAGCGGCCTGTTCGCGAGCGTGGGCATCCTGGCCGCCGTCCGCCACCGCGAGCGCACCGGCGAGGGCCAGCGCGTCGAGGTGAACCTGCTGTCCTGCCTGCTGGCCGCGCTCGCCAACCAGGGCTCGGCGTACACCCTCGCCGGCAGCGTCGCGGGCCGGATGGGCAACGCGCACCCGAGCGTCGCCCCGTACGAGCTGCTCCCCACCGGCGGCGGCGACCTCGTCCTGGCCGTCGGCAACGACCGCCAGTTCGGCGCGCTCGCGGAGATCATCGGACGCCCGGAGCTGGCCGCCGACCCGCGCTTCGCGACCAACGCCGCGCGCATCGCCCACCGCGACGAGCTGCGCCTCCTCCTGGTCGCCGCGCTGTCCGCCGAGACCGCCGCCGTCTGGGTCGACCGGCTCACCGCGGCGCGCGTGCCGGCCGGGCGGGTGAACGACATCGCGGGCGCCTTCGCGCTGGCCGAGTCCCTCGGCCTCGACCCCGTCGTGGACGTCCCCCGGCCGGACGGGACGGCGGCCCGCCTGACCCGCAACCCGATCGGGCTGTCGGCGACGCCAGCCACGTACCGGTCGGCCCCGCCGGGGCTGGACGAGCGCCCCCTCCAGGGTTAGGCCGGGCCGCTCCGGTTAGAAGGACGCCATGACCGCAACCGAGCGTCCGGCCGCGGTGGCGTCCCGGCCGGTGAGCCTGCGCCTGCCGGGCATCGTGCTGGGAGTGGGCCTGGGCGGTTTCGTCGACGGCATCCTGCTGCACCAGCTCCTCCAGTGGCACCACATGCTCACGAGCACCGACACCGACAACATCGGGGTCCGGTACTACTCGCCCCGCACCGTCTCCGGCCTGGAGATGAACACGGTGTGGGACGGCCTCTTCCACGTCGTCTGCTGGCTGTCGGTGCTGGGCGGGCTCGCCCTCCTGTACGCGCGGGTGACGCGGCGGCGCCGGCGGGTGTGGGGCTCGCGCGTGCTGTGGGGCTGGGTGCTGGCGGGCTGGGGCCTGTTCAACCTCGTCGAGGGCGTCGTCGACCATCACATCCTGGGCATCCACCACGTCCGCGGCGGGCCGAACCAGACGTGGTGGGACATCGGCTTCCTCGTCCTGGGCGCGGTGCTGGTCGCCGCCGGGTACCTGCTCCAGCGCGGCGGCGGATTCGTCGACACCGACACCGAAACCGGTCCCGGTCGCGAGGCCGACGCCGGGGCGCACTGATGCACGACCACGGCGGCGGCGGTGGCGGCGTCCCGTGGGCGGTGGTGCTGCCCGCCGCCGGAGTCCTGCTGCTGGCCGCCGCCTACCTGCTGCTCGTGCGCGCCGGGACCGGCGGCGGGGGCAGGCGCCATCCGCGCCTGCGGACGGCGTCGTTCCTCACCGGATGCGCGCTCCTCGCGGCGGCCCTGCTCCCGCCGGTGGCGCCGTTCGCCCACCACGACTTCCGCGGCCACATGCTCCAGCACCTGCTCATCGGCATGTACGCGCCCCTGGCACTGGTGCTCGGCGCCCCGGTCACCGTGCTGCTGCGCGCCCTGCCGGCCGCCCGGGCGCGGCGGCTGACCGCCGTCCTGCGCAGCCGTCCCGCCGCGCTGCTCGCCCATCCGGTCACCGCGCTGGTGCTGACCACGGGCGGCCTGGGCGTGCTGTACTTCACGCCGCTGTACGACGCCACCGCCGCCCACCCGGGCCTGCACTGGCTCGTGCACGCCCACTTCCTCGCCTCGGGGTGCCTGTTCGCCTGGGCCATCGCCGGGCCCGACCCCGCGCCCGCCCGTCCCGGCGTGCCCGCCCGCCTCCTGGTGCTCGGCGCCGCGATCGCCGGCCACGCCGTCCTCTCCCAGCTCATGTACGGCGGCTTCCTCGTGGACATGCAAGCCCCCGTGGCCCAGCTACAAGGCGCAGCGGAGATCATGTACTACGGCGGCGACATAGCGGAGCTGCTCCTGGCCGCCGCGCTGGTGGCCACCTGGCGCCCCACCGCGTCGACTCGTGGCGTGTCCCTGCTCGGGCCCCGCGCCCGGGGACGGACACGCCACGAGTCGACGCCGTGAGCGGGGCGGTTCGGCGGTAGGGACGATTGTGGGGCAGGCTGCCGGGTATCTGGACGACCCGGCCATGGAGGGCGAGTGCTGGATCTGGCAGTGGAGGTTCGGGCACCCGAGGGTGTCGTCGTGGTGACGCTGGCGGGGCAGGTCGACGCCGTCACCAGCCCGGGGCTGCGCGACCGCTTGGCGAGCCTGATCGCCGGCGGGGCGCGGCACCTGGTCCTGGACCTGACCGCGATCTCCTTCATCGACTCCACCGGCCTGCAGGTGCTGACCGCCCTGCACCGCGTACTCGAACCCCTGGACGGGACGATCACGCTGGTCGGCGTCAGCCCGCACCTGCGCGAGGTCCTGCGGATCACCGCCCTGACCCGGCTGTTCCCGATCTACCGTTCGGTGGAGATGGCCGTGCTCGCGCACATGGCGGACCGGGCGCGCGACGACTGACGGCGCCCGCCCGGCCCGCCCGCCCGGCCCGCCCGGCCGGCCCGTTCTCAGCGGCCGGCCGGCGGTGCCGCCGCGGTCCCGGACCGGGTGAAGAGCCGGCGGAGGATGTCGGTGATCGTGACGACGCCGATGATCTCCCCGTCCCGGGTGATGAGCGCCAGCTGGTTGCTGGTCTCGCGGAGCTGGGCCAGCGCGCTGTAGACGGTCGTGTCCGCGGCGAGCCGGAACGCCGGCCGCGCCAGGTGGGCGATCCCGGCGGTCTCCGGCTCGGTGAGGGTGTCGCGGACGTGGACGACGTTCCAGGCCGTACCGGCGCCGGTCACCAGGATGCGCAGGTGCCCGGAGGACCGCCCGGCCTCCTGGACGTCGGCGACGGTCGCGTCACCGGGGACGGCCGTGAGCGCGCGGCGCTCGGGGACCAGGTCGCCGATGCGCAGGTCCTCCAGCTCCAGCGCCTTGGACAGCTGGGTCGAGTACGCGGCGTCCAGCGCGCCGACGTTCGCCGAGTGCTCGACCAGGTGGCGCAGCGCGGCCGGGTCCTGGCCCGCGGCGACCTGGTCGGCCGGTTCGACGCCGACCCGGTGCAGGCACCAGTTCGCGGCCCGGTTCAGCCCGCGCAGCAGCGGGCGGGTCAGCCACATGAACGCCCGCATCGGCAGCGCCAGCAGCGTCGCGGACCGCTCCGGGTGGGCGATGGCCCAGGACTTGGGCGCCATCTCGCCGATCACCAGGTGCAGGAACGTGGCGATGACCAGCGCCAGCACGAAGCCCGCCACGTCCGCCGCCCACAGCGGCAGCCCCGCGCTCTCCAGCACCGGGGTCAGCCAGTGGTGGACGGCGGGCTTGGTGATCGCGCCCAGCGCCAGCGTGCACACGGTGATGCCGAGCTGCGCGCCGGCCAGCAGCACGGTCAGCTCGGCCGAGCTGCGCAGCGCGGCGCGGGCCGCGCGGCTGGTGGGCGCGGCGTCCTCCAGCCGGTGCCGCTTGGCGGCGATGAGCGCGAACTCGATGGCGACGAAGAACGCGCTCGCCCCGATGATCGCGACGGTCGCGGCGAGCACGACCCAGGGGTTGCTCATCGTTCCTCCCCGTCCGCGTCCCGCGGTTCCGCCGCCACCTGGAGCCGGATGGACGAGGGCACGTGGTTGTCGACCTCCAGCACCCGCACGCGGACGTACCGGGCGGGCGGGTCGTCGGTGTGCGCGAGGTCCGCGGGGTCGGCGGGCAGCCGGATGTCCAGCTCGGTGCCGGGGGCGGGCAGCGCCCCGTACGCGGCGATCACCAGGCCGGCGATGGTCTCGTAGTCGCCTTCGGGCAGCCGGTGGTCGATGGTGCGCTCGACCTCGTCGATGTGGAACTCGCCGGGGATGATCCAGGCGTCGCCGACGGCGGTGGCGGTGGGCTCGGCCTCGCCGGTGTCGTGCTCGTCGGTGATCTCGCCGACCAGCTCCTCGGCCAGGTCCTCCAGGGTGAGGATGCCGGCGAAGCCGCCGAACTCGTCGATCACGCAGGCCAGCTGCTGGTGCTCGCCGGCCAGCCGGTCCAGCGCGTCGGGCAGCGTCATCAGCGTCGGCAGCACGGTGGCGGGACGCATGATCGTCGACACCGGCCGGGCCGGGTCGGCGGCGGCCAGCACCTCGTCCAGGTGCACCACCCCGACCACGTGCTCGTCCTCGTCGAGCACGGGGTAGCGGGAGTGGCCGGTGCTCATCTCGCGCCGGACGTCCCCGACCGTCTCGTGCGCGTCGACGGTGTCGACGCGGGCCCGGGGGATCATCGCGTGCTCGACGTCCCGGCGGGGGAAGTCCAGGATCCGGTCCAGCAGCATCGACAGGTCGGGCGGCAGGTCGCCGCTGCGCCGGGAGTCGGCGACGATGTGCTCCAGGTCGCGTTCGGTGGCCGCGTGCTCGACGTCGTGCACCGGTTCGATGCGCAGCAGCCGCAGCAGCAGGTTGGACGACTGGTCGAACACCCAGATCAGCCGGCCGAACACCTTCAGGTAGACGAGCGTGGAGCGCGACAGCCGCCGCGCGACGGGCTCCGGCCGGGCGATCGCCAGGTTCTTGGGGAACAGCTCGCCGAACAGCATCTGCACCAGCGTGGACAGCGCCAGCGCGAGGACGGTGCCGATCGCGACGCCGGTGCCCGCCGGGACGCCGGTGACGCCGAGGATGTCGCCGAGCGCGCGGCCGATCAGCGGTTCGGCGACGTACCCGACGAGCAGGCCGGTCACCGTGATGCCGAGCTGGGCGCCGGAGAGCATGAACGAGGTGCGCCGGGTGACCGCGAGGGCGCGCCCGGCGGCGCCGTCGCCGCCGTCCGCGCGGGCGTTCAGCCGGGACCTGTCCACGGCCATGTACGCGAACTCCTGGGCGACGAAGTAGCCCGTCGCCGCGGTGATCACCAGGACCACCGCGATGCCCAGCAGCAGGGAGAGCACGGTGGTCATCGGTGGACCGCCGCGGGGTCAGTGGGGTGGGGCCGTGCCGTGGTCAGTAAATCGTGTTCCATGGCTCTCTTGGGTCGAACGGGATCACCAGCGACAACGACAGATGTAATCGATGAGTTCCCGTTCGCTGTGCGCCGTCGAATTCGCAGGTCAAGTGCATCATAGGCGAGCCCGCCCTGATGATCTCCGCGGCGGCGTGTCAGCCGGCGCGTGCGGCGGCGCCCTCCGCGCGGGTGAACCGGCCCACGAGGAGCGCGAGCCTGCGTTCGTGGTGCTCGCGGGGCAGCCTGCCGTCGCGCGTCAGCGTCACCAGGCCGTGCAGCGCGGCCCAGAACGTCTCGGTCAGCAGCGGGAGGTCGTCGCCGCCCGCGTGCGGTCGGACCGCCTCGACCAGCTCGCCGAACGCCGCCTGGAGGGCCGGGGGCGCCTCCGGGGTGGCGAACGGCAGGTCCACGTTGCGGCTGAAGATCGCGTCGTAGAGGGCCGGGTGCCGGCCGGCGAACGCCCCGTACGCCGCGCAGACCCCGGCGAGGCCGCCCGCCGCGTCCGGCGCGGCCGTCCTGGCCGCGCGCAGCTCCACGGCCAGCTCGGCGCACCCTTCCACGGCGACGGCCGCCATGATCGCGTCCTTGCCCTTGAAGTGGCTGTACAGGACCGGCTGGCTGTACTCGATCCGCTCGGCCAGCCGCCGGGTCGTCACCGCGTCCCAGCCCTCGGCCTCGGCCAGCTCCCGGGCCGCCGTGATGATCAGCTTCTCGCGTTCCGCGCGCTCGCGCCGCCGGCGCTCCTGGATCGACATGACCCGATTCTAGCAGCGCTAGCGCTTTTGTCATTGCTCTGTTAGCGTCATTCTTGCTTCTAGCAGTGCTAGCAAAATTGGGAGAGAGTCATGCTCACGCCGGTCGCCTACGGATTCGCCGCCGTCCTCAGCCTGTTCTGCGTCTTCATCGGGGCCCGCTTCCTGCTCGCCCCGCGCGCCTCCGCCGCCGGGTACGGCGTCCCGCTCAAGGACGACGGCGACACCGCGTACCTGACGATCAAGGGGCTGCGGGACGGCTCCTACGGCCTGCTCGGCCTGGCGCTGCTGGCCTTCGCCGGCGCCGAGGCCGCCGCCTGGTACATGCTCGTCGTCGCGATCAACCCGCTGGGCGACACGGCCGTCGTGCTCCGCAACGGCGGCCCCAAGGCGGTCGCGTGGGGCGTCCACTTCGCGACCGCCCTGGCGGTCCTCCTCAGTGCCGCACTGCTCTTCGCCCTCTGAAACCGGCGGCTAGCGGACCGTGGCGGCGTACGCGGCGGCGCGGCCGGGAGCGTCCGGCATGGACCAGGCGGTGACGAAGCCGCCGCCCGCCGCGGCGAGGCCCATCTGCTCGCCCAGGAAGTAGCCCCGCGGGCTGTCCTCGTCGGGGATGCGCGGAGCCCGGCGCATGTCGAACGGCGCCTTCGTCAGCCGGGTCTCGCGCCACTTCGCCGCCGGGTCCGCGCAGGACGCCGCGGGCGGGGACGGGCGGCAGGCGGCCAGCCAGCGGTCGGTGAGCAGCGGCGCGGCCGCGTCGTTGTGACGGAAGTCGGAGTAGGAGACGGCGACCGTGCCGCCGCGGCCCACGGCGAGCGCGACGGTGAAGGTCTGCTGGTTCGGCGCCGGGACGGTGGTGGGCGTCCGGTTCACCTTCACCGGGTCGGACCAGGTGCGGCCGCCGTCCGCGGAGCTGGTCAGCGCGACACCGTCGGCGGCGCCGCCGCTGAACCGCGCGTCCTGCCAGGCGGCGTACAACCGGCCGGTGCGCCGGTCGATCGCCACGTCGGACAGGATGCTCGTGGTGTGCGAGACGTGCTCGCCCGACTCGGGATCCTGGATGGCGATCCTCGTGTCGAAGTCGCCCACCTTCCGCGGGGCCGACCAGGTCGCGCCGCCGTCCGTGGAACGCACGGACCGCACCGTGTACTCCGACAGGCCCGGCCCGCCCCCGAACCTGACATGGGTGTGGACGTCCAGCAGCGAGCCGTCGTTCAGCACCGCCAGCCGGTGCCCGGTGACCATGGTGCCCTCGTCCGCCGTCACGGTCGTGCGGGGCGGGGCCCAGGTCCGGCCGCCGTCGGTGCTGCGGCTGATCCAGCCCTCGTTGCGGGTGCGCTGCTCGGCCGGGAAGCGCGGCCCCGCGATGTACAGGACGTTCGGGCGGCGCGGGTCCGGCACGGCCCGCCCGGCCAGCAGCCCGCCCTGCGCCGGATCGGTCTCCTCGGCGACGACCGCGGGCCGCCCCCACGTCCGGCCGCCGTCGCCGGAGCGGACCGCCAGCGCCGCGGACGAGCCGTAGTCGTCCATGAAGACGCCGCCCGTCACCACGAGCCCGCCGTCGCGGGTGAACGTCACCATGGGGTCGTCGACGTAGTCGTAGCGGCCGCCCGAGCAGCGGGTGAGGCCGGGCACGACCGAACGGGTCCAGTGCCGGCCGCCGTCGCGGGTGACGGCGAGGACCGCGCCGCGCTGGTGGTCCTGGGGCCACACGGCGGCGACGCGGCGCGGGTCGGCGGGGTGGACGGCCAGCACCGGTTCGACGGCGCCTTCGGCCAGGTGGGGATCCAGGCCCCTCGGCTCGCAGCCGGCGAACGGGCTCGCCCCGGACAGCCGCCGCTGCCCGGGGTCGGGGGCCGCGGCGGCCGGGAGCGCGGGCACGATCAGCGCCGGCGCCAGGACGGCCGTGAGGACGGTGAGGGAACGACGCATGGTCCACTCCTTCGAGTCGGTGGACGCCATCGTCCGGGCCGGGTTTCGCCCTGGTCGTCCCACGGTCGGCGCAATGTCCCGTACTCCCGGTGGGGTAGCCGGCGCGCCTTTCCGGAAGCGGCGGATTCTGTCGGAGGAGACCGGTAGATCTGTGGTCGTCCGACGGGCCGCGAGGGGTGGAGGTCGTTACCGATGAGTTCCGGCGAGCCGGGGTGGGAGGAACGGAGCGCGGCGCGCGTGGTGCCGCCCGTCCAACCGCGAAAACTGGTCAAGGTGCCGTTCGTGGAGCTGGCGGAGGGCCGGCTGCAAGGGGTCGTGTCGAGCGGTTCGGACATCGCCCGCGTGTACGTCTCGTCGATCGCCGCCGAGACGCACGCGTTCAGCTGCAGCACCAACAACAACCGGCCGTGCGGCGGGGCCGGGGGCTCGTACCGCTGCAAGCACCTCAAGGCGCTCATCGACGAGGCGGTCAAGCAGTACGGCCTCGAACGCGTCGCCCGCTACCTGAAGGTCGACGCGGCGGAGGGCGACGACCTCGACCGCCTGCTCCAGGGCGCCCAGGAGAAGGCGCCCGCCGCGATGGTGTTCAGCCGGTTCCTGCGGCACCTGACCTACCTGGAGGTTCCGGCGAGCCCGGAGCCCCTCACCGAGATGCACTGGTTCCCGGCGCTGGGGGCGGTCCGCTGATGCAGGGAGTACAGCTCGCCGGGCTGCCCGCCGAGGTCCCGGGCGTCGCGGAGGCGCTGGACGCGGTCGCCGGGTTCGACGCCGCCCTGACCGGGGGCCTCGCCCGCCTCGGCCCGCAGCACGCCGAGGCCGTCGGCGCGCTCGCCGGTGCCGTGGGCGCGTCCCCGCTCGGCACCGCGATGGCGGATGCGTCCGGCAAGCTCGCCGCCGGCTCGATCGGCGCCACCGAGCTCGCCGCGCCGGCCGGGGCCCGCGCCGCGCTGCTCGGCGCCGTGCACGACGCGCTGCTCGGCGGGCTCGACGGCGCGCTCGGCCGGTCCCGTACCGCGTGGAAAGAGGAGGCGGACGCCCCCGCCGGGGACGAGCCCGCGCCCGGCAACCTGCTCGCCGGCGCCCGGTCCTGGCTCCAGGAGCTGGCCATCGCGGGCTGGCGCGGCGTCGACGACGCGCTGGTGTCGGCCGCCGACCAGGCGCTCGAGGCGCTGTGGGCCGAGCCGCGGCTGCGCCGCCTCGCCGTGCTGATGGACGGCCTGGCCGCCGAGCTGCGCGCCTCCTGCCCGGTCGCCACGATGGAACGCGTCCCGGAACGCCGCTGGGCCGACCTGTGGACGCGCGCCGTGCTGCTCGCCCACGCGGGAAGCTGGACGGGCGGCGCGGCCACCGCCGTCTCCGGGCGGCTGCTGCCGCTGGGCGTCGACGTCCAGGAGCACGGGACGGCCGTCCAGGCGCAGCTGCACGCGGTCCTGGAGCCCGCGGACGGCGGGCCGGTACGGCTCGTCCGCACCGCCGTCGCCGCCGCGAAGGTCGACACGATCGTCGGCCCCGCGGTCTGGAAGCTCCTGGAGGGGTACCCGACGCTGCTCGCGGTCCTCGCCGGGCACCGCGCCGCCGACATCGACGGCATGCCGCTGACCGCGGGCGGCGACCTGCTCTGGGACGAGGAGCGCGCGACCGCCGGCGAGCCCGCCGACCCGTTCGCGACGGCCCGCGTCCGGCTGCCCGCCGCCGAGGCCCCGGCCGTGCCGCCGCTCGACCGCCACCCGGTCCGGATCGCCGAGCCGGTGCTGGTGGAGGGCTACCAGGCCAAGCGCGACGGCACGTTCGACCTGGACGGCGAGACCCTCGCCGTCGACCTCGACCGGCTGCCGCCGAGCGGCCCGCTGACCGAGCAGCTCGTGAAGGCGTCCACCGCCTGCGTCGGCCTGCTCCGCTGGGACGCCGGTCGCTGGACGCTCCAGCCGCTCGCCGTCCGGAGCACCGTGAAGAAGGCGCCCGTCGAGGCGCACAACGGCGACTGGGCGCTCGGCCCCACCGACCCGAAGGTCGTGAAGGCCCAGGCGCGGGCCGGTGACGCGGTCGCCGTCCTGACCGAACGCGCGGGAAGGCTGCTGCGCAGATGAGCGAGAACGGGACCGGGAACGAGGGCGACGACGTCCGGCGGCAGGTGCTGCTGTGGCGGCTGCTGGGCCGGGTGTTCCAGGCCGAGGAGCAGCCCGCGCTGGAGACGGCGAGCATGGCGGTCGTGCAGGAGCGCGGGCTGCCCGCCGCGCTGCTCGACCCGGGCGTGTCGGTCGACACGGTCGTGCAGCGGTTCCCCGAGCTGGAGCCGGAGCTGCTCGACCCGCTGGCGGACGGCGACGGCGGCGACCGGGTGCGGCGCACGGCGCTGATGTCGAAACTGCTGCTGAACGCGTTCGCCACCGGCGGCGGGAGCGTCAGCGCGGCGCGGCTTTCGGCGTGGCAGCGCGACGCGGAATGGCTGCGGCGCGCACTCGGCGCCTGCGCCGGCGGCGGACCCGGCACCGGCACCGGCACGGCCATGGGCATGGGCGCGGGCGGCGGAACCGGAGGCGAGGGAGCGGGCGACGGGTCGCCGGCGACCGGGCGGCGGCGGCCCGACCCCGGCCGCGGCGAGGGCGGCGGCGCCGGGATGGGCTTCGACGTCAACGAGGACGAGCTCAACCGGATCCTCGGCGAGCTGGAAGGCGACCTGGTCTCCCGGATGCGGCTGCGCGAGGTGCTGGCCGACCCCGCGCTGGCCCGGCAGCTCACCCCGAGCATGTCGCTGGTCGAGCAGCTGCTGCGCGACAAGCACAACCTGTCCGGGGTGGCGCTGGCCAACGCCAAGGGCCTGATCCGGCGGTACGTCGACGAGATCGCCGAGGTGCTGCGAACCCGGGTGGAGCACTCCAGCGCCGGGAAGATCGACCGGAGCGTGCCGCCCAAGCGGGTGTACCGCAACCTCGACCTCGACCGCACGATCTGGAAGAACCTGGTCAACTACAACCCCGACGACCAGCGGCTCTACGTCGACCAGCTCTTCTACAAGCACACCGCGAAGCGCAGCACGCCCGCCCGCATGATCGTGGTGGTGGACCAGTCCGGGTCGATGGTCGACTCGATGGTCAACTGCACCATCCTGGCGTCCATCTTCGCCGGGCTGCCCAAGGTGGACGTGCACCTGATCGCGTACGACACCCGCGCGATCGACCTCACCCCGTGGGTGAACGACCCGTTCGAGGTGCTGCTGCGCACCAACCTCGGCGGCGGCAACGACGGGCCGGTCGCGATGGCCATGGCCCGCCCGAAGATCTCCGACCCGCGCAACACCGTGATGGTGTGGATCTCGGACTTCTACGAGTTCGACCGGTCCCGCCCGCTGCTGGAGGGGATCAAGGCCGTGCACGGAGCCGGGACGAAGTTCATCCCGGTCGGCTCGGTCAACAGCTCCGGGCAGCAGAACGTGGAGCCCTGGTTCCGGCAGCGCTTCAAGGAGATGGGCACGCCCGTCATCTCCGGCCACATCGACAAGCTCGTCTTCGAGCTCAAGACCTTCCTCGCCTGATCTCGCCCGACCCGACCCGACCCGGCCCGGCCCGGCCCGACCGGGCCTGATCCGGCAGACGTCACTCACCCTGGACATCTAGGAGTTCCCCCGACATGACCGATGACATGCTGCGCGCCCCCGCCGAGGTCAAGTACGCCGACGAGCTGGACTACCTGGAGTCGATCGACGACACGCCCAAGCCGTTCTCGTGGCGGCTGAGCCCGCGGATGGTGCGCACGTTCGTCCTGGGGTCCGAGCGCTCCGACGGCCTCGACCGGGAGATCCCGCAGAAGTGGTTCGGCGACCGGACGTTCGTCGAGCGCGCGATCGTCACGCTCGCGTCCGACCGCGGGCTGCTGCTGATCGGCGACCCCGGCACCGGCAAGTCCTGGCTGGCCGAGCTGCTGTCGGCGGCGATCAGCCGCAACTCGACGCTGGTCGTCCAGGGCACCGCCGGCACCACCGAGGACCACATCAAGTACTCCTGGAACGTCTCCATGGTGATCGCCAAGGGGCAGTCCCGGGAGTCGATGATCCCGTCCCCGATCATGACCGCGATGGAGCGCGGCGTGATCGGGCGGTTCGAGGAGCTGACCCGTTCCACCAGCGACGTGCAGGACGCGCTGATCTCGATCCTCTCGGAGAAGTACGTCTCCATCCCCGAGCTGGACACCGACAACACCGTGTTCGCGCAGCCGGGCTTCTCCATCATCGCGACGGCCAACAGCCGTGACCGGGGCGTCAACGACCTGTCCTCGGCGCTCAAGCGGCGCTTCAACTTCGTCCGCATCCCGGTGGTGACCAGCAAGAAGGCCGAGTCGGAGATCGTCCGGTTCCGGACCACCGAGCTGCTGAAGCGGCACCGGATGGAGCTGGAGGTGGCGCCGTCGCTGCTGGAGGTGCTGCTGCAGAGCTTCGCCGACCTGCGCGCCGCCGCCGCGTCCGCGAGCAGCGACGACGAGAAGCTGGAGTCGGCGCTGTCGACGGCCGAGCAGATCGGCGTGCTGGAGGACGCGATCCTGCACAGCCAGTTCTTCGGCGAGCGCGAGCTGCGCGCCGAGACGCTGGCGTCCTCGCTGGTCGGCTCGCTGGCCCGCCGCACGCCCGAGGACCTGGCCATCCTGAACAAGTTCTGGCACGGCGTCGTCGAGCCGCGCAGCAAGAAGGAGGAGGGCGCGTGGCAGGGCTTCCTGGAGGGCGGCCGCGAAGCGCTGGCGAAGCTGTCGTGACGGCGCCCGCGACCGATCTGGAGGGCGTGGCCGCCGGGCCGTTCGGCGGGTTGCGCGAGCAACTGCTCGGGGCGGCGGAGCGGTTCGGGGCCGGCCCCCTGACGGAGATCCTGGAGGGGCTGGTCGCGGACGTCGACCGGGCGCTGCGCGAGCCGCTGGAGATCTTCCCGGTGTGCCACCACTCGCCGTCCTCGGCGACGGCGATGGCCCGCCGGCTGCGGGAGAAGCGGCCGAAGGTCGTCTACCTGGAGCTGTGCGAGGACATGCGCCCGCTGCTCGACGAGCTGCACAACTGCAAGCTCCCGGTGGCGCTGCAGTCGTTCGCGACCGACATCGACGGCTTCCCGGCGAAGTGGGCACCGCTGAGCGTGGTCGCGCCGATCACCGAGGCGTCCGCGGAGTACCAGGCGATCTCGTACGCGCTCACCACGCCCGGCGTGGAGCTGGTCCTGGTGGACCGGTCGACCGACCACGTCTTCCAGTGGGCGCCGCGCGAGGACGGCGAGGCGCAGGACGACGAAGCGGGCGGCGCGGGCAAGGCCGCCGAGGACGACGAGTCGGCGCTGCACGGCGACGCGGTCGGCGTCGAGATCGGCGACCTCCGGCCGCGGTTCGCCGAGCTGGAGGAGCACCTGCTGCACCACGGCAAGGTGCGGCACTGGTCGGAGTGGTGGGACCAGTACGTCGAGCAGCCGCTCGTCGACGCCGACCACGACACGTACCGCCAGGTCATGGTGCTGATCGGCAGCCTGTTCCGGCGGCTGCGGCCGGAGGGCGCGGACCGCACCGCCGTGGACGAGGACCGCGAGCGCTACATGTGGACGCGGATGCGCGAGCACCTGGCGTCGTCCGGCGCCGATCCGGACGACTGCCTGTACGTGTGCGGCGCGTTCCACGCGGCGAGCCGGGTGGAGGAGTTCGGGCTGCACGGCACGGCGGGCTCGTTCGAGATCGCGCCGCGCACGGCCACGAAGTGGCAGTACGGGCTGATCCCGTCCAGCCACTCGGCGATCGAGGCGCAGTTCGGGCTGGCGCCCGGCTCGGTGTCGATCGCCGCCGCGACGTGGGCGAAGGCGCTGCGGCGCAGCGGCCTCAAGCCGTTCCGGCTGGGCGGGAAGGCGGCGCTGAAGAAGGCGCCGCCCGCGCCCGCCGCGCCGGTGGCCGACCGGCTGTCGGGCTTCCTGACGGCCGCGCCGGCGCCGGACGGCCTGGACGAGCAGGAGCTGCTCGGCTGGTGCGTCGACATCGTCCGGCTGGCCCGCAGGAACGGCTACGCGTCCAGCACCGCCGACGCGATCGCGGTGTACGAGACGTCGATCCTGCTGGCGGGGGTACGCGGGCGGCGGCGGCCGACGCCGTACGACTTCCAGGACGCGGCGGTCACCTGCATCGAGAAGGACGCGGTGCCGGGCCGCCGCGACATCGCGCGGCTGTGCGAGATCCTGCTCGGCGGCGACCGGGTGGGCGAGGTCGGGTACGACGCGCTGCCGCCGCTGGCCCGCGACGTCCTCGACCGGCTGGCGCCGCTGGGCCTGGACCTGGAGAAGCGCACGATCCAGCGGGCGCTGCTGAACCTGGACGCCGATCCGCACCTGCGGCCGTGCTCGGACCTGCTCTGGATCCTGCGCCGGCTGGTGCCGGACGACGCGGTCCGGCCGATCATGGGTTCGCGGCGGCTGGGCGAGCGGTCCATCCAGGAGAGCTGGGACCTGGCGATCGGCCGGAACATGCGCTCGATCGTCGAGCTGGGCTACGAGGGCGTCACGATCGAGCAGGTCCTCGAGCAGCGGCTGCGCAAGGCGGTGCACGGTCCGCGGGCGACCGCCGCCGGGGCGCTCGCCGCGGTGGAGGACGCCATCCTCTACCTGGGCACCCGGCGGCTCACCGACGAGCTGGGCGCCCGCGCGGTCGAGCTGCTCGCCGCCGAGCGCACGGTGGACGACGCGCCCGAGGTGCTGCGCCGCGTCCGGCGGCTGCTGACCCACTACCAGGTGACCGAGCCCGAGCTGCCGGGCTGGTGCCAGGACTTCGTCACCGCCGGGTACGCGCACTACTGCACGCTGCTGCCGACCGCGTTCACCGACGACGACACCGGCGTCCGGCAGGTGGCGGCGATGCTGGGGTTCCTGCTCGGGATGGAGAGCCTGGCGCTGTCCCTCGGCTGCGACCACACCCAGCTGGAGCTGGCCGTCCAGCAGTCGCATCCGGAGTCGCCGGCCAAGATCGCGCTGCTGTGGGCGGCGCAGACCCAGCTCGGGCTGCTGCCGCTGGACGAGCTGCGGCGCCGGTGCGACGAGCTGCTGGACAACCCGCTGGTCGTCCCGTCGTTCCCGCTCTACCTGAGCGGGT
Organism: Actinomadura sp. 21ATH; assembly: GCF_041951345.1. Taxonomy (NCBI): domain Bacteria; kingdom Bacillati; phylum Actinomycetota; class Actinomycetes; order Streptosporangiales; family Thermomonosporaceae; genus Actinomadura; species Actinomadura sp. 21ATH. The sequence continues at coordinate 127,893 of NZ_JBGNUR010000010.1, forward strand.
TCGTGCAGGCCCTGGAGCCCGCCCCGGCGCTCGCGTCGCTGGTGGTGGAGGTGCTGTCGAAGGCGTTCGCCCGGCTGCCGGACATGGTGCTGCTGCCGTGGCTGCCGAAGCTGATCACCACGCTGAAGGACCACGCGGCGGAGATGGTGCCGGTGCTGATCAGGGAGGCGGGCCGCACGTTCCCGGCCACCCTGCCGGCGCTGGACTCCTGGACCCCGCCCTGGACGGCCCCGCCGCCGTCCGCCGCGCCCGCCGCCGTGGACGGCGGCCCGGCCGGTGATCTCCTGGCCGCCCACCCGGCCGCCTGCGACGCGGTCACGGCCCTGCTGGGCCTCCCGCCCGAGTGGCCGGCCGCGGCGGCGGGGGCCGGGACGGGGGCGGGTGCGGCCCGGGGCTCGGCTCTCCTGGCCGAGCACCCGGCCACCGCCGACGCGGTCGCCGCCCTCCTCGCCTGAACGAGGACCGGCGGAGCCCCGGACCGCCGCCGCCCGGCCGGTCCGGGGCTCCGTTCCGCAAAGTTCGCTCCATGACCGGATCCGGCCGGAACTTTGCGGTACCTCCCGTAGGTCTTACTCACTAGTACCTCGCGCGAACCACCCCGCGCACCCCGCGAAACCCCGCCGCACGAGCACCCCGCCGCACGCACCCCGCAGCCAGGGCGGGGCCGTCCACGAGCGGACGGCCGCCGGAGATCGGGAGTTTCCAGGGGGAAATTCATGGGTGAGAAGAGGGAGTACGACGTCGTCGCGATGCACGTCCCCATCGTCTACGACGCGCACGGGGACCACGACCGCGATGGGATGATCTTCACGCTGGCGGCGCACGAGGCCGCGCTGACCGAGGTCCGGGGCGGCTTCCCGCGGCCCTTCCCGGACCCGCTGACCGAGCCGGAGCGGCTCCCGCACCCGCATCCGCTGGTGCGCCCGCTGGTCCTGCGGGCCCGCGCCGGCGAGAAGGTCGCCGTACGGTTCCGCAACGAGCTGCGGCGGCGCGCCGGGATCCACGCCCAGGGCGTCGGGTACCGGGTCACGGAGGCCGACGGCGGGGCGGTCGGCCGCAACCCGGACTCGGCGGTCGAGCCGGGCGGCACCGTCACGTACGAGTGGGACGCCGCGGAGGAGGGCGTCTTCTTCTTCGGCGATCTCGCCGACCTGCGCGGCGACGAGCACGGCTCCCAGGCGCACGGCCTGTTCGGCGCGCTCGTCGTGGAGCCGGCGGGCGCCACCTGGACCGATCCGGTGACCGGCGCCCCGCTGCTGGACGGGCTGTACGCCGACGTGCACGTTCCGGGGGAGCCGAGCTTCCGCGAGTACGCGCTGTTCATGCAGGACGAGACCCCCAACCACAACCCGGTCCTGCCGCCGCACCCGCTGTACGAGTGCGACCGCCCCCGGCCGCACACGCATTCGCCCGCGGCCGGTGGCGAGCGGATCGCGCCGGTCTTCTTCCCCGACCACGACGACGATCACGGGGAGGGCGGGGAGCACGGGGAGCACGGCGAGAACGAGCACGCCGCCTCGATGATGCTCATGAGCTACCGCACCGAGCCGATGGGCTGGCGCGCGCTCGCGTACGAGCGGCTCCTGGAGGACGGCGCGATCGACCCGGTGCGGGACGCGGTCGTCGGCGAGGAGCAGCACCACAGCTCCTGGCTGTTCGGCGACCCGGCGACCCCGATCTTCCGCGCGTACCGCGGCGACCCGGCCCGGATCCGGGTGGTGCACGCAGGGGTGAAGGAGACCCATGTCTTCCACCTGCACCTGCACCAGTGGCGGGCGGTCCCGGGGCACGACGAGTCGCCGATCATCGACTCGATCACCATCGGCCCGCAGCAGGCGTTCACGATCGAGCCGATCGGCGGCGCGGGGTCGGTGCAGCGGGCGACCGGGGACATCATCTTCCACTGCCACCTGTATCCGCACTTCCACTCCGGCATGTGGGGGATGTGGCGGGTCTTCGACGTCCTCCAGGAGGGCGCCGGCGCGTACCCGGACGGCACGCCGATCGCGCCGCTCCGCCCGCTGCCCGGGCAGGCCGCGCCGCCCGTCCCCACCGCCGAGCGGCCGGGCTTCCCGGCGTTCCTGGACGGGACGTTCCCGCAGAAGTCGCCCCGCCCGCCGCGCACTCCGGGAATGCCGGAGGGGATGGGGCGGGAGCCGTCCGAGCTGGAGCGGGCCGCGTTCGTGCCGGACCCGCGACCGGGCGAGGCGTTCACCAGGGTGACCCTGGACCCGGACGCGCCGGTGCGCCGCTACCACCTCGTCGTCCTCCAGGGGACGCTGCACTACTACGAGAGCGGCGGCCACGGCGGCGGGCACCATGACACGTGGCACGACCACCGCGGCGTGTTCTACGTGCTCAAGGAGGAGATCGACGCCGCCGGCGGCGTCGCGGCCTTCCAGCGCGAGCTGGCGGCGGGCACCCGGAAGATCGAGCCGATCGCGATCCGGGCGCGCGAGGGCGAGATCCTCGAACTCACCCTGACCAACGAGCTGCCGCCCGGCTGCCACGAGGAGACCGCGTTCGACCCGGTGCTGCCGTTCCAGCCGGAGTGCGGGCTGCACGTCCACCTGGTGAAGTTCGACCCGCTGGTGGCCGACGGCGCCAGCGTCGGCTGGAACTACCTGTCCGGGACGGCCACGTCCGACGCGGGCGAGGAGGACCGTGCCCGCTACGGCTCCTGGGTCTACCGGTGGTACTGCGACGAGGAGTTCGGCGTCGTGTTCTTCCACGACCACCTCCTGGCCAACGAGCGGCAGCGGCACGGCCTGTTCGGCGCCATGATCGCCGAGCCGGCGGGGGCGGTGTGGGTCGATCCGCACGACCACGGCCGGGAGGTCCGCAACGCGGCGCGGGCCGTGGTGCGGCTGCCCGATGGGAGCGCGTTCCGCGAGCAGGTGGTGCCGGTGGCGGACTTCGTCCCGCTGTTCGAGCACGGCGCCGGCGAGACCGGGAACCCGATCAACCCGCCGGCGTTCCCCGGCTCGCTCGACGACCAGGGCACGATGGCCGTCGGCTACCGCTGCGCGCCGCTGCACGAGCGGCCCGGCGACCCGGCCGACTGGTTCTCCAGCGCCGCGCACGGCGACCCGGGCACGCCGCTGCTGCGCGGCTACCCCGGGGAGCGGCTGCGCGTGCGGCTCTACCAGGGCTCGCACGAGGAGCAGCACGGCTTCACCGTGCACGGGATGCGCTGGCGCGCCTGGCGGGACGACCCGTCGTCCCCGCTGCGCACGCAGCAGACGATCGGGATCTCCGAGGCGTTCAGCCTGCACATCGACGAGCCGCACGGCCCCGGCGACTACCTGTGGGCGTTCTCGGCCATCGACGACACCTGGCTGGGCTCCTGGGGCCTGTTCCGCCTGCACGAGGAGGAGCGGCCGGACCTGCCGCCGCTGCCCGGCGCCCTTCTGGACCCCGCGGCCCCGGCGGGCCCGGCGGGCGGGCCGCCGCCGTTCGATCCGCGCACGGCGCGCCGGTACCGCGTCCGGGCGGTCGCTCGCGAGATCCACTACAGCGACCGGCGCAGCGACCCGTTCGGCCTGGCCTACGTCCTCGACGGCACGGACGACCCGGACGGCCCGCTGATCATCCGCTGCCGGGCGGGCGAGTGGGTCGAGCTGACGCTCGCCAACGAGCTGGACGCGCCGCCCGAGCCGACGCCGCACGACCCGCCGCTGCCGGCCCTGGACGACCCGGCGGACCGGGAGGTGTCGGCGCGGGTGTCGCTGCACCCGTCCGGCCCGCTCCGCTACGACGTCCGGACGAGCGACGGCGCCAACGTGGGCCGCAACCCGGACGGGACGGTCAAGCCGGGCGGCACGGCGACGTACCGCTGGTACGCCGACACCCCGGGCGCCGTCGTCCTGGAGGACCGCGCCGACCTGCGCACCCACCGGCACCGCGGCCTGGTCGGCGCCCTCGTGGTGGAGCCCGCCGGCGCCACCCCGTACCCGGCGGACTCCACCGGCGACGGCTGGACGGGCGCTCAGGCGGTCGTCCGGAGCCCGGGCGGCGAGGACGTCCACGAGCTGGTCCTGGTGCTCCAGGACGGGATCCGCCAGTACCACCACGGCGACCCGACGCAGCCGGTGACCGACCTGGAGGACGAGCCCGAGGACTCGGGGCAGAAGGCGTTCAACTACCGGAGCGCCCACCTGTTCCCGCCGAGCCCGTCCCTGGCGGACCCGGACCCGGGCACGCCGGTGCTGCGCTGCCGCCGCGGCGACCTCGTCCGGGTTCATCTGGTGGTGGCGGCCGACCGGCCGCGCAACCACACGTTCCATGTGCACGGCCAGACGTGGCCCATGGAGGAGCACCTGGACGGGCCGCGCGTGGGTGCGATCGGCGGCCTGACCAACGGCACCGTGCGGTCGCTGACGTTCCGGGCCGGGGCGCGCGGCGACTACGCGTACCGGACGGGCGTGTGGCGCTGGGCGCTGACCGAGGGGCTGTGGGGTCTGATCCGCGTGCGCTGACGGCCACCCGGGGGTTACCCGCGGGTGACCCCCGGCCGGGCGAGGACCGGGGGCGGCGCCTGGTAGTGCGGGTACTACCGGGCGCCGCGGCCGGACGTACACGTCCGCCGTCCCGAAAATGAGTGACGGGCCCGATGGTGACCGCCGCTCCCGGCGCTCATAGTGGAGGAGAGTCAAGGGAGGACTCGCACTCGCCCGAGGTCCCGCCACGACCGGTCCCGCGGCCCGCCACCGGTGGCGCACCTTTAAACACCCCGATTTCGGGCATTACGCCGCCACCCCGAGGGCACGCGCGCCCGCCGTACGGGGCCCGACCGAGGACCGACGCCACGACAGAAGGGACAGTCGATGCTCCTGGACAGGACGGTCCTGCCCAAGGTCGGCTTCTTGTACGCCTTCACCACCACCGCGGGCCGGCGCGCCGGCGTGGTCGCGCACCGGGACGGCCGCCGCGACCTGGTGCTGTACGACCCGCACGACCACGACAGCGTCCGCTGCACCGTGGAGCTGACCGGCACCGAACCCCGCACGGTCGCCGAGCTGCTCGGGCCGCCGGCCGTCGCCGACCACGTCCCGGACCTGGCCCGCGCCCTGGACGAGCTGCGCGTCACGGGCCTGCGGGCGGTCCGCGTCCCGCTGGGCGCCGCCTCGCCCTACGCCGGCCGGACGCTGGGCGACCTCCGCACGCCCGCGCCGATCGTGGCGGTCCAGCGCGCCGGCAGGACCATCACCTCGCCCGGTGCCGGCCTCCGCCTGCGGCCGGGCGACGAGCTCGTGGCCGTGGGCGACGCCACCGCGACCGCCGCGCTGCGCGCCCTCCTCGCACCCGCCCCGCACCCCGCGAACCCGCCGACCGGAGACACCGATGACCCGTAACCTGACCGATCGCGACCACCACCACGACAGCCTGCTCGACACGGTGACCCTGCCCCTCACCGGCTGGACCGCCCGCCTCTACCACCAGGACGGCCACCCCACCCGCCTCGTCCTGGACCCGGCCGCCGGCACCCCCGTGACCCACGCCCTGCACGGCCCGACGGGCCCGGACGGCCTCGTCCTGGGCGGCCACCACATCGGCCTCGCCCGCCCCTTCGGCCCGTCCGCGGTGGGAACGATCACCCTGGCGTACGGCATGACCGGCGGCGACCGGGTGAACGTCGCGTTCCTCCAGCAGCGCCCCTGGCGCCCCGCCCGCCTCCACCGGCCGCAGCCGGTGCTCCTCGGCGGCCACGTCTGGCTGGCCGAGCACCCCGGCCGCTACCAGGGCGTACGCGCCGCCACCCGCGCCGGGACCGCCACCCGCGCCCTCTGACGCCGGGCGCGGCGATCAGGGGAAGACGAAGCTGCCCAGCCACTCGCCCCATCTGGAGGACTTGACGCCGTTGCGCCGCGCCGAGCCGTAGCCGCCCTGGCCGGGGCGGATCTCGAAGGTGACGGGGCCGCCGTTCTTCAGGGTGATGAGGCCGGCGTGGACGGCGGCGAGGCCGATCGAGGAGTCGTCGGTGTAGACGCCGTCCCCCCAGACCTTCCCGGCCTTGTGGTGCTTCCCGCCGGGCGGGAAGACGAAGGTGAAGCGCTCGTGGTCGCGGCCGCGGAAGGCCGCGGCCGTGGCGCTCCAGTCCGCCGGGCCGAGGAGGATCGGCTCCCCGGGCGGAGGTGCCGGCCGTGCCCGGCCCCGGTGCTCGCGGAACTGGTGCTCGGGGAAGGTGAAGCTGCCCCGCCAGGGGCCCCAGCTGCCGCTCCTGACGCCGTTGCGTTCGCGCGAGCCGTAGTGCAGCCGGCCGGGACCGGGCCTGAACGTCACCGGGCCGCCGTCCCGCAGCGTGATCACGCCGGCGTGGACGGCGGCGAGGCCGATGGAGGAGTCGTCGGTGTAGACGCCGTCCCCCCAGACGCTCCCGGCGCCGGAGCGGCTCCCGCCGGGCGGGAAGACGAAGGTGAACGACTCGTGGTGGCGGCCGCGGAACGCGGTCGCCGTGGCGCTCCAGTCCGCGGTGCCGAGGAAGACCGCATCCGGGTCCCCCGGAGGCCGCGCGTCCTCGGGCTCCATGCGCCGCGTCCGCGTCCGCCCCGGCGGGTCCTCCCCGGAGGCGGCGGTCGCGGCGCGCAGCCGGGCGGCGACCGCCGCGGCGTCGTCCGGGCGCTGGGCGGGGCTCTTGGCCAGCAGCTCCATGAGGATCCCGTCCAGCTCGGGCGGGATCCCGCCGCGCAGCGCGCTCGGCGGGTCGGGCGTCCTGGACAGGTGCCCCGCCAGGACCGCCAGGTGCGTCTCCCCGGTGAACGGCGGGCTCCCGGTGAGCAGGTGGTACAGCGTGCAGCCCAGCGAGTACAGGTCCGCGCGGCCGTCCACCGGCTCGTTCGAGAGCTGCTCGGGCGCCGCGTACGCCAGGGAGGCGAAGCCCTGCGCGGTCACGCTGGCGGTGGCCCCGGCGGCGCGCGCGATGCCGAAGTCGCAGACCTTGACGCGGCGGCCGTCCAGGAGCATCAGGTTGGCGGGCTTGACGTCCCGGTGGACGATCCCCGCGGCGTGCGCCGCTGCGAGCGCCTCGGCCACCTGCGCGCCCAGGTCCGCGACCTCGGCCGTGTCGAGGCCCTGCGGATGCTCCGCCAGCACCGCCGCCAGGTTGCGGCCGGGGAGGAGTTCCATCACCACGTACCGGTACGAGGAGTCGATCCCGAAGTCGTGCACCACGGTGATCCCCGGATGGGCCAGCCGCGCCCCGAGCTTGGCCTCGCGCTCGAAGAGCCGGACGGCCTGCGGGTCCCCGTCCACGGTGCCGAGGAGGATCTTCACCGCCACGTCCCGCTCCAGGCGCTCGTCCACGCCCCGCCAGACCTCGCCGAACCCGCCCGCGCCCAGTGCCTCGACCAGCCGGTAACGTCCCGCCAGCACTCGCCCCGGATCGATCATCCGTCACCTTCCGTACATAGGCGTGATCAGGCCGACGGCGTCCAACGCTACGACATGCCGCCGGACCGGTCCGTTCAGATGGCCATGGTCGTACATCTGAGACGCGGGAGGGTCGGCCCGTTCCGCGGCCCGCCGCCGAACGGGGTGACAACCGGGCCGCCGGGCTGCAAGGCTTCTGCCGCACCTCGCCCGCCCCGCGGCCCGCCTCGTGGCCCGCCTCGCGGCGGGCGGGATGCCGCCGGCCGGCGCGCTCCCGGAGAGCGCGCGGCGAAGGGGACACGAGGAGGCGACGGCCGTGACCGTCTCGATGGTGAAGGGCCAGCGGATCTCGCTGGAGAAGCCGGGCGGAACGCTGCGCATGGTCCGGATGGGCCTGGGCTGGGACGCGGTGCGCAAACAGGGCTTCTTCGGCTCCCGGCAGCGGGAGATCGACCTCGACGCCTCCTGCGTGCTCTTCGCCGACGGCCGCATCGCCGACGTCGTCTTCTTCAGCAAGCTGGTCAGCGACGACGGCTCCGTGCGGCACACCGGCGACAACCTGACCGGCGCGGGCGACGGCGACGACGAGTCGGTGATCGTCGATCTGGCGCGGCTGCCGGTGCACGTCAGCTCGCTGGTGTTCACCGTCAGCTCGTTCAACGGGCAGACGTTCGACGAGGTCGAGAACGCCTTCTGCCGGCTGGTCGACGAGACGGGCGGCGGCGAGCTGGCCCGGTACACGCTGTCCGGCGGCGGCGCCCACACCGCCATGGTGATGGCCCGGCTCTACCGGCACGGCGGCGCGTGGAAGATGAACGCGATCGGCGAGCCGTGCCACGGCCGCACCTTCGAGGACATGCTGCCGACGATCGCCGGCCTGGCCTGACCGGCGATGCTCGAACTCGCGCGCGGCGCCAACACCCCGCTGCCGGCCCGCCGGCTCACCGCGACCGTGTCCTGTGCCGTACCCGTGGACGTCAGCGCCCTGCTGGTGGGCGCCGACCTGCGCGTGCGCTCCGACGCCGACCTGGTCTTCTTCAACGCGCCCGAGGCGCCGGGCGTCCGCTGGACGGACGGCGGCGGCCGGCAGCGCGTCGACCTCGATCTCGACGCCGTCCCCGCGGACGCGCAGGCGGTGCTGATCGCGGTCAGCCTGTCCGCGGGCGGGATCTCGTTCGGGGCGGTGCCGCCGCCGCAGGTCCAGCTCTCCGCGGCGAGCGGCGACCCGATGGCGCTGTTCACGGTCGCCGGGCTCGGCCCGGAGAAGGCGATCATCGGGCTGGAGCTGTACCGCCGGGCGGACCGGTGGAAGGTCCGCGCCGTCGGGCAGGGGTACGCCGGCGGGCTCTCCGAGCTGGTCGAGGCGCACGGCGTCGAGGTCGACGACCCGGGCGAGGCCGAGGCCGGCATGGGCGCCCCGCCGCCCGGGCCCGCCGTCGGTGCGCCCCCCGGGCCGCCGTCGCCGCCGCCACCGCCGCAGGAGGCGCCCGCGCCGCCGCCGTCCTCCGGCGAGGTCGGCTACCTCGAACGGTGCTGGCTGGTCTGGGAGGACGCGAGCCGTTCGATGGCGGCGTTCCGCGCGGCCACCGAGCACGCGCTCGACATCCGCAACGACGAGGTCACCGGGCGGGTGCCGCGCGGCCGGTTCGACCAGCTCATGGCGGCGGCCGACGAGCGGCTGCGGGGCGACGCCGCGCAGCTCCGCGCGGAACTGGCCCGGGTGGAGCCGCACGTGACCGCCGAGGCGGCGCCGTTCGACGCGCCGTCCTGGCTGACCTGGCGGCCCCGCGCCGACCTGGCCGAGGGCATCCTGCTGGGGCGGCTGTCCACCGCGGAGCTGCCGGACCTGCGGGTGCCGCTCGTCCTGCGGGTGCCGTGGCGGCGCGCCGTGTGGATCGGGCGCGGCACGGTGCCCGGAGACGCGGCCGCGTACGCCTGGTCGCTGGTGACCCGGTTCCTGGCCGCCGTCCCGCCCGGGCTCGCCGGGCTGGAGGTGATCGACGCGATGGGCCTGTCGGGCGCCGGCTGGCTGAACGCGCTGGGCCCGGCCGGCGGCGCCGGGCTGCTGGGCGGCGGGGTGGCCACCGGACCCGCCGCGGCCGACCGGCTCCGCCGCCTGCTCGACCTGGTCGACCTGCGCCGGATCGGCGGTCCGGACGGCGACGCGGGCGACGGCGGCCCCCCGGTGCGGCTCGTGGTGATCATGGACGCGGGGGCGGCGCTCGACGGCGAGGACGCCCATCGGCTGCTGCGGCTCGTGGAGGACGGCCCGATGGTCGGCGTCCCGGTGCTGCTGGTCGAGACCGACACCCCGGTCGGCGACTCCGTCCGCGCGATCCGGATCCAGCAGTCGTGCAACAACCTGCCGTCCGCCCGGGGCACGGTCGGCGACTCGTGGGTGGGCATGGACTGGACGCTCACCCCGGAGGTGCTCCCGGACGGCGGCGACGGCACCCGCGCCCCCGCCCTGCTCGCGCACGTGCTCGACGCGCACGCGCGCGCGATCGCGTCGTACGACTGAGCCGGCCGGGGCGCGGCCCGCCTCAGTTCCGCCGGACGGTGAAGGTCGAGCAGCCGCTGCCGTCGATCGCGCCCTGGATCTGGTCGGGGTCGGTGGCCGAGAGCTGCGCGTCCAGCGAGACCATCACGTAGTCGCCCGGCCGCGAGATCCACGAGTCGCCCTGGAGCCGCAGCGTGTCGCCGCTGAGGGCGCCCTTCACGGTGTAGGAGCCCGTGGGCACCGACGGGTTGCTCGGATCGGCCGAGAAGCGCAGGACGCCGGTGATCTGGCCGGTCGACTGCTGGCTGAGCGTGAGGCGCAGCCGCGTGAGGCCCTGGTTGCAGGTATAGGTGCCCTCCCAGATGCCGCTCAGGGACCTGGTCGCGATGTTCGGCACCGACGGTTCGGCCGGTTCGGGCGGTACCTCCACCGCCCGGGTGGGCTCCTCGGCGACCGGGTTCAGCCCGTCCAGCGAGCAGCCGGATCCGAGCAGCCCGATCGCCGCCACGGCCGCGACGACCCTGGCACGCCCCTTGAACTCGCGACTCCGCATGATGCGACCCCTCAACCGCCGGCCATCTCCGTACGCGAAGAACTCGGCGCACATCATGCCAGAACGCGGCCTTACCGGACCGCGAACCTGCTGCAGAACACAGTGGCCATTGGTGGAAATTACAGGAAACCGCCTTGAATGCCGCCGTACGTCGCGTTCGAGTGCGCGGACCCGGGCGGCTACCGGATCCAGGCGTACTGGGAGCCGCCGCGGGCGTCCCAGGTCATTCGCCGTAGCGGGCGTACTGCTCCGACGGCCACCAGTGGCTGTACGTCGGGGCCTGCGGCCAGCCCTCCGGGACGTCCTGCCACTCCTCCTGGCGGCCGTACGGGAGCAGGTCGATCAGCGGGAACGTGTGGCTCAGCTGCTCGGTGCCGCGGCCGTCGGTGTGCCAGGTGCGGTAGACGGTGTCGCCGTCGCGCAGGAAGACGTTGACGGCGAAGCCGGCGCCGGGCGGGGCGCCCATGTCCGCGCCGAACGGGCTGCCGGCGGTCGAGTACCAGTCCATCGCGTTGCCGACGCGCCGCTTGTACTCCAGGGCCTCCCCGATCTCGCCCTGGGTGACGATGACGAAGCGGGCGTCGTACTCGTCGAGGAACTCCAGCTTCCAGAACTGGGACGTGAACCCGGTGCATCCCGGGCACTGCCACTTCTGGCCGGGGTTCCACATGTGGTGGTAGGTGATCAGCTGGCTCTTCCCGCCGAAGACGTCGGCGAGCCGGACGGGGCCGGACGGGCCCTGGAGGGTGTACTCCGGCAGCCGCACCATGGGCAGCCGGCGGCGCTCGGCGGCGATGGCGTCGAGCTCCCTCGTGGCGGCCTTCTCGCGGGCGCGCAGCTCGTCGAGCCGGGCGCGCCAGGTCTCCGCGTCGACGACGGGCGGCAGTGGCTTGGAGGTCATCTTGGCATCTCTCCTCACTACGGTCCTCGTTCCATGCAGACCGGGCGGGGGAGCGAAACTCATCGGCGCCGGGGTCTCACCAGCGGTCGTGGTGGAGGACGGCGCCGAGCGGGCGGCGCCGGCTCCAGCCGTGCCGTTCGAGGTCCGGCACGTCCTGGAGGCGGGCGACGGGGCCCACGCACAGCCAGGCGACCGGCCGGATCCCCTCGGGGATGCCGAGCAGGTCGCGCAGGAACGGCTCGCGGTAGAACGACACCCAGCCGACGCCCAGGTCCTCGGCGGTGGCGGCGAGCCACAGGTTCTGGATGGCCAGGCAGACCGAGTAGAGGCCCGCGTCGGCGATCGCGTGCCGGCCGAGCACGGCCGGGCCGCCGCGGGCGGGATCGTAGGTCACCACGATCGACAGGCCCGCCTCCAGCACCCCGTCGATCTTGATGCGGCCGAACCGCTCCGCGGCGGCCGGGTCGAGGGACGCCGCGAAGACGTCCCGCTCGTGCCGCACGTGCCGGTGGAAGTCGCGGCGGACGGCCGGGTCGCGGACGACGACGAAGTCCCACGGCTGGGACAGGCCGACGCTGGGCGCGGCGTGCGCGGCCGCCAGGATCCGGTGCAGGACCTCGTCGGGGACCGGCTCGCCGGTGAACTCGGCGCGCACGTCCCGGCGGCGCCGGATGGTCTCGTACAGGTTGGCGCTCATGGCAGGCTCCCGCCGGTTCGGGCCGCCGCGGAGGCGGACGGGTTCAGTGGTCCGCGGTCAGGCCCGCGTCGTGCGCCAGGATGGCGGCCTGGACGCGGTTGGCGCAGTCCAGCTTGGTGAGGATGCGGCTGATGTGCGCCTTCGCGGTGCCCGTGCTCATGTAGAGCCGCTCGGCGATCTCCGCGTTCGACGACCCGGCCGCGACCTGCGCGAGCACCTCGCGTTCGGTGGCGGTGAGCCGCTCGATCCGGCGCGCGGCCTCGGCCCCGGCGCCGGACAGCAGGTGGCGCTCGATCAGCCGGCGGGTGATCCGCGGCGCCAGGATCGACTCGCCGGTGGCGGCGATCCGCACGGCCTGGATGAGGTCGGCGGGCCCGGTGTCCTTGAGCAGGAACCCGACCGCGCCGGCCCGCAGCGCCTCGGCGACGTTGCGGTCGTCGCCGAACGAGGTGAGCATCGCGACGCTGGTCCGCGGGGACGCGCGGACGATCTCGGCGACGGCGGCGAGCCCGTCCCCGCCGGGCATGTGCACGTCCAGCAGGGCGACGTCGACCGTGCGCTCCCGGCAGGCGCGGACGGCGGCGGGCCCGTCCGGGACCTCGGCCACCACCTCGATGTCGTCGGCGTGGTCGAGGATGAGGCGGACGCCCGCTCGCATGAGCCGCTCGTCATCGGCGATGAGGGTCCGGATCATCCGGTCATTGTAGGAGCGCCGTGGCGGCCAGCAGTGCCAGCCCGCCGGCGACCGGGACCAGCGCCAGCAGTCCCAGGCAGCCGGCGCCGAGCGCGCGGGGCAGCGTGAGCGCCTCGGCGTCCAGCGGGGGCGCGGGCTCCTCCCGCGCGGGGCTGGGCTCCGGCACCGGCACCGGCACGGGCGGATGGCGGGGCAGGTCGGCCGCGACGCGGAACCCGCCCTCAGGTGTGGGGCCGGTGGCGAGCGTGCCGCGGATCAGCGCGACGCGCTCGTCCAGGCCGACGAGCCCCCGGCGGGTGCCGGGCGGCCGCGGGCGGCGCGCGCCCGGCACCGGGCCGTTGACCACCAGGACCCGGACGCGGTCGCCGTCCCCCGCCACCTCCACCCGGGCGCGCGCGGCCGGGGCGTGCTTGTGGACGTTCGTCAGCCCTTCCCGGACGACCCGGTGCAGGGCGTGCCGGGTGCGCGGGTCGGCGCCGTCCAGGTCCGGCCCGGTCCAGGCCAGCTCGACGCCGACGCCCGCGCGCCGCGACTCCTCCACGAGACCGGCGATGTCGGAACGGGTCCCGGTGCCCGCGTCAGGGTCGCCGGAACCGGTCTCCAGGGTGTCGCGCAGGACGCCCAGGATGTCGCGCAGCTCGGACATCGCGGTCGCGGCCGTGGTGCGCAGGAGTTCGGCCTGGCCGCTGAGGCGGGGCGCGTCCTTCGCCGCGCCGAGTTCCAGCGCTCCCGCGTGCATCGAGATCAGGCTGAGCCGGTGCCCGAGCATGTCGTGCATCTCGGCGGCGATGCGCGCGCGTTCCTGCATGCGGGCCTTCTCGGCGGTGAGCTCCTGCGCGCGTTCCAGGTAGTCGTTGCGTTCCCGCAGCAGGCGGACCAGCGGCCGGCGGCGCCCCAGGAGGCTTCCGGAGAGCGCGGGGAGGACGAGCAGGAGTACGGCGTTCAGCGCGTGGGCCGCGAGCAGCCCGGCCCACCCGTACGGCTCGTCCGTCCCGGCGGCGAGCAGGAGCAGCAGGCCGGCGCCCGTGGCCGCCGCCACCGCCGCCCACAGGCGCCGGGCGGGACGGGCGCGCCGCGCCGCCGAGAAGGCGACGAACGGCAGGACGGCCATCGCCCCGATGTTGTCGGCGGCGAGCACCGGCGCCGTCGCCAGCAGCGTCGCGGCGGGCCGGCGCCCGCGGGCGGGGACGAGCAGCGCCGTCCAGCACGCGACCGCCGCGTTCACGGCGATCCGGCCCGGCGACGGGGATCCGGGCGCGAGCTGGACGAGCCCGGCGGCGAGGGCCAGCGCGGTGAGCGCCGCCTCGCGGGCGGCGAGGGAACGGGCCCGTTCGACCAGCGGGGAAATGTGCGGACACCTCATCTGCCAGGGGGACGACCTTCCCGCCCATGATGGCCGATCGGCCAGGGGGTCTGGCCGATCGGCACATGCCCCGGCGCCGGGGGCGTTCCTAGGCTGCGAAACGCCCGATCACCGAGAGAAGGGACCGACATGCGGCCGGAACCGTGCCTCGCCGCCGACGCCTCCCGCGAGTTGCTGGAGCCGCTGGTGCGGACGTTCGACCGGGCCTTCCGGCTCGGCCTGCCGGGCGTGGGGACCGAGCACCTGCTCTTCGCGCTCCTCAAGGGCGAGTCCGCGGCGATCGGCGTGCTGGCCCCCAAGGCGGGTGCCAAGGGCGCGCTGATGGGCGTCATCGCGGGCAAGGGCCCCGACCACTGGCTCAGCGCGGACGGCGGCGCGGGCACCCCGGCCCCCGAGGCCGCGGCACTGCTGCGCGAGGCGGAGTGGTCGGCGCGCGAGCGCCGCGAGGCGCGCGGGAAGGACGATCGGCCGGGCGTCCCGCCGTCCGGGGCGCTCGCCGCGGCGGTCGATCGCGCGCTCCGGGCCGCCCGCGAGCTCGGCGTCGGGCGGGCCGGCCCCGCCCACCTCCTGATGGGGCTGCTGCACGACCCCGGCAACCGGGCGAGCGAGGCCCTGCTAGAGCGGGGGCTGGGCAGGGAGGAGGTCCTCGCCCGGCTCGCCGTCCACCCGAGCGCCCGCGAGGAGGGCACCCCGCACGCGCCCGCCGTCGACGGCCTGCGCAACATGGGCCTGCTGACCGGGCGCGGCAAGTACTGGGGCGGGCTCGCCGCCAAGCTGGCCGGCGGCGGCCTCGGTTCGCCGGTGGTGCCCAGCGTCCGGCTGGAAGCGGACCGCCAGGCCGCACGGCTCGGCCATCCCGACGTGACGACCGTGCACCTGCTGGTGGCGATGCTCGTCCTGGACGAGCAGCTCGCGGCGTCCGGCGACCGGCTCCGCGACGGGCTGCTCCGGTTCAACGGCGCGGCCGCGCTGCTGCGCGAGCGGGGCGTCACCTCCGCGGCCGTGGCGGCGGCCGCCGCGACGGCCGGGGGCGGCCCCGCCTGGAGGGCGGTGACCCGTGCGCGGCTGCTGTCCAAGGAGCGCGGCGACGCGTCCACCGGGACCGTCCACCTGCTGGCCGCGCTGCTGGACGACCCCGACGACCCGTGCGGGCCCCTGCTGGCCTCGGCCGGCGTGGACACCGCGGAACTCCGCCGGACGCTCGCCGTGTGAAGCCCGTTTCGGCGGCTTTTGTCGGGCGGCTGCCCTACGTTTGCGTCGCATGAGTGATCAGCGCGACGGGTCGCGGGCCGAGGACGTTCTGGTGCTGCCGGCCGATCTGCGGCGGCGGCTGCATCCGCGGCGGGGCGGCCACCCCGGCCCGGTGGTCAGGATCGCGGCGGACGCGGCGGAGCGGCTGCGGCAGGAGCGCGCGGAGCGGTGGAGCGACCCCGAGCCCCTGCTCGCCAGGGCGGTGCCCGGCCCGGAGTGGGCGGACGCCGCCCGCCGCTACCTCGGCGGCGCGGCCGACCCGGCGGGCGCGGCGGTGACCGCCCTGCTCCCGTGGAAGATGGAGCGGACGGCGCCCGGCGCCGGTTACCCGGACGACTGGATCTGGAAGGACGGCGCCTGGGCGCGCAAGGACGGCGCCCCCGCCGTGGAGATGGGCGAGGCCGAGCACGACTGGATCCGGAGCCGGTACGGCTGGTCCAAGGGCACCGTCGCTCCCGACGAGGCGGTGGAGCCGCAGCGCGGGCTCGTGGACGCCTGGAGCGCGGAGCATGGCGTGGCGTTCGCGGCGTGCGCGCTGGTCGAGCTGAGCACCCTGGAGGCGCTGTGGGTCGCCGGCGGGCGGATCCGGCTGCGGGCCGGCGCGCAGCTCTGGCTCGACGAGGAGGCCGCGCGGCGCATGCGTTCCCTGCTGGCCGCGGCCGGTGACGGCGACTACCGGGAAGCCGAGGAGCGGCTGGCGGAGCACCGCCGGACGCTCCGGCAGAAGGCCGTGGTGTCGTACCTGCTGCCGACGCGGCCGGACTGGCGGGACGAGAGCCAGGAATGGCTGGACGACCGCTCGTACCGGACGGAATGGCTCTGCGCCGTGATCGGCGACCCGGAGCGGCAGGCGGTCGCGGACGCGCTGAGCTACGAGGACCACCGCCTGGACCTGCTCGTCACGCTGGCCGATTCCGCCGGCGCCGGCGCTCTTCCGGTGCTCGCGCGGGGCCTCGAACGCGCCCACGACCCGGCCGAGCGCAAGCGGCTGCTCAAGGTGATCGGCCTGCTGCCCT
This sequence comes from Actinomadura sp. 21ATH, assembly GCF_041951345.1. Classification (NCBI taxonomy): domain Bacteria; kingdom Bacillati; phylum Actinomycetota; class Actinomycetes; order Streptosporangiales; family Thermomonosporaceae; genus Actinomadura; species Actinomadura sp. 21ATH. The sequence goes on from NZ_JBGNUR010000010.1 coordinate 144,236, forward strand.
CCGACGGGGCGTTCCGGCTGCTGCTCGACCTCGCCGCCGACGACCGGCACGCGGAGCGCGCGCTGAACGAGGCCGCGACCAGGTTTCCGGCGCGGGCGCTGCGGCTGCTGGCCGCGGCGGGCGACCCCGACCGGCTCGCCGACCACGTGCGGGCCCGCCCGGAGCTGGCCGCCGCGCTGCTTCCCGGCCTCCCGGACGCGTCCCGGACGGCCGTCGAGACGGTCGTCGCGGCCGAGCCGCGCGTTCCGGAGGCCGGCCCGGACGAGCTGCCGGAGCCGCTGGCCCGGCCGCCGTGGACCCGCGGGCGGAAGGCGGCGGGGCCCGCCGCCGTCGCCGGGCTGGACCCGCCCGCCGCGCGGCGCATGGCCTGGAAGGAGGGCGAGCGGGAGGCATGGTCCGCTCCCGTTCCCGCCCCCTACCCGTCGGACTTCGACCCGGTGCGTGCCGACTGGGGGGACGTGGTCCACCGGATCCGGGTCCGCGGCCTCATCTGGGCCCAGCACGCCGAGCCGCTGATGCTGGGACCCGACGAGGTGATCCGGCCGCTGCTCGCCGGCTGGGCGGGCCGCACCTCGCTGGACGACGGCGACGTCCCCTGGATGAAGTGCGTGGTGGGCCGGTTCGGCCCGGACGCCCGGGGAGTGGCGCTGAGCGCCGCCCAGGACGACCCCGACGCCTGCGCGGGCCTCCTCCTCCCGTACCTGGACGCCGAGGTCGCCGCGCTGATGGCCGGCTGGCTGGACCGGAGGAAGGCCGCCCGCCGCACCGCGCTCGCCTGGTTCGGCCGGCACGGCGCCGCCGCCGCCCGGCTGCTCGTCCCGGCGGCGCTCGGCGCGGCGGGCCGCGAGCGCGGGCGGGCCGAGCGGGCGCTGCGGCTGCTGGCCGGCCGGATCGGCGCGGAGCCGGTCGCGGCGGCCGCGCGGGAGTTCGGCGACGCGGCGGCGGCCGCGGTCGAGGCGCTGGTGTCCGACCCGCTGGGATACCTGCCGGGCAGGATGCCGTCCGTGGGGGAGTGGGCCGCGCCCGGCGCGCTCCCGCAGATCCTCCTTCGCGGCCGGGACCGGGCGCTGCCGGCCGCGGCGGCCGGCCACCTGATCACGATGCTGGCGGCGTCGCGGCCGGGCGAGGCGTACCCGGGGATCGGCGTGGTGCGCGAGCTGTGCGACGCGCGCTCGCTGGCCGCGTTCTCGTGGGCGCTGTTCGAACGGTGGGAGGCGCACGGCGCGCCCGCCGCGGACGGCTGGGCGCTGGACCAGCTCGCCTGGCTCGGCGACGACGGGACGGTCCGCGCGCTCGCCGCCGCGATCGTCGAGTGGCCCGGCGACGGCGGCCACCAGAAGGCGGTGAAGGGGCTGGACGTCCTCGCCGGGATCGGCACCGACGTGGCGCTCATGCATCTGGACGGCATCGCCCGCCGGGTCAGGTTCAAGGGGCTCAAGACCCAGGCCCGGGCCCGGATCGCGGAGATCGCGGCGGACCGCGGGCTGACGCCCGAGCGGCTCGCCGACCGGATGGTCCCGGACTTCGGGCTGGACGGCGACGGGAGCATGGTGCTCGACTACGGGCCGCGCCGGTTCACGGTCGGCTTCGACGAGGCGCTCGTCCCGTTCGTCCTCGACGCGGACGGGCGGCGGCGCAAGGCGCTGCCGCGTCCCGGGGCGGCGGACGATCCCGACCTGGCCCCGGCCGCCCACGAGCGCTTCGCCTCGGTCAAGAAGATGGCCAGGGCCGCCGCCGCGGACCAGATCAGGCGGCTGGAGCGGGCCATGGTCATGCTGCGGCGGTGGTCCGCGGCCGAGTTCCGGGAGCTGTTCGTCGCGCATCCCCTGGTCTGGCACATCGCCCGCCGCCTCGTCTGGCTGGCCGAGGCGGACGGCGCCACGACGGCGTTCCGGGTCGCGGAGGACAGGACGTTCGCCGACCTGCGCGACGACGCGTTCACGCCGCCCGCCACCGCCTCGGTCGGCATCGCGCACCCGCTGGACCTGGGCGCGGACCTCGCGGCCTGGCGGGAGGCGCTGGAGGACTACGAGATCATGCAGCCGTTCCCGCAGGTCGAGCGGGCGACGTACGCGCTCTCCGCGGAGGAGCGCGGCGGCCCGGGCCTCACCCGGTTCGAGGGCCTGGACGTCCGCACGGTACGGGTCCTCGCCCTGCGCCACCGCGGCTGGGAGCGCACCGGCTACGCCGAGATGTCCCGCGCGCTCCCCGCCGGCGGCCGCGCCGTGCTCGACCTGGACCCGGGCCTCGGCTCCGGCCGTCCGGACGACGAGCCCGAGCAGCGCCTCGGCTCCGTCCGGCTGGTCCCCGGGGGCGGCTTCGGCGATCTGGACCCGGTGACCGCCTCGGAGATCGTCGCCGACCTCGCCGCGCTCACCGCCGCGCCCTGATCCGCTGCGCCGGATGTGGGGATTTGGGAGAGTGTGGCGGCTTTCTGTAATCCGCACGCGGCCGGCGGGTCTCCTGCGAGGCGGCCGGACGCACCCGGTGCCCAGGGGACCGGGAGGAGAGGTGGGCGGAGGTGGGCGTGGAGGACCTCGATCGGCTCGTGGCGGCCGCGCGGGCCGGGGACGCGGCGGCGCGCGAACGGCTCGTCCACGAGTACCTGCCGCTGGTCTACAACGTGGTCGGCCGCGCGCTCGACGGGCACGCCGACGTCGACGACGTCGTCCAGGACACCATGGTCCGGGCGCTGCGCGGGCTGGGCGGCCTGTACGACCCGGCGCGGTTCCGGCCGTGGCTGATCGCCATCGCGATGAACCAGGTCCGCCGGCGGTGGCGCACCCAGCGGGAGCGGCCCGTGCTCGCTTTGGACGACGCGGCCGCGCGGGCGATGGACCCGGTGCCCGACTTCGCCGAGACGACGATCGCCCGGCTCGGGCTGACCGGGCAGCGCCGGGAGGTCGCCGCGGCCACCCGCTGGCTGGACGGGTCCGACCGCGAGCTGCTGGCGCTGTGGTGGCAGGAGGCGGCCGGGCTCCTGACCAGGGCGGAGCTGGCCGAGGCGGCCGGGCTGCCGGCCCGGCACGCGGCCGTGCGCGTGAAGCGGATGAAGGAGCGGCTCGACACCGGCCGGATGATCGTCCGGGCCCTGGCGGCCGAGCCGGCCTGCGCCGGGCTGGCGGCGGTGACGGGCCCGTGGGACGGCGTGCCGGCGCCGCTGTGGCGCAAGCGCATCGCCCGGCACGTCCGGGACTGCCGGGCCTGCCGCGGGCGGCGGAAGGGGCTGGTGCCCGCCGAGGCGCTGCTGGCCGGCCTCGCCCTGGTGCCCCTCGTCCCGGCGGTGGCCGGGACGGCGCCGCGCGAACTGGTGGCGGCGGCGTCGTCCCTGCCGGATCTGCCCGCGGACGTCTCCGGCGGAGCGCTCGGCGGCCCCGGGGGCTCCGGCGGGCATGGGCTCCGGCCGCCCGGCGGCGGCCGTACGGTGGCGGCCCTCGGCGCGGCCGCCGTGCTCGCGCTCGCGGCCGTCACCGTCATCGCCTGGCCGGACGAGCCGGAGCGGGCGGTCGCGGTGCCGCCCGTACCGGACGCGAGCCGGGCGACCACCGCGGCCCCGTCCAGGAGGCCGGCACCGAAGGCGAGCAAGCCGACTCCCCGCGAGACGCCGCGGCGGACCCGGCCGCCCGCCGCCGGGCCGAACCCGGAGGCCGACGTGATCAGGCTGGTGAACGTCCAGCGGGTCCGGCGGGGCTGCGCTCCGCTGCGGGCCGACCGGCGGCTGACCGCGGCCGCCCGCCGCCACTCGGCGGACATGGCCGGCCGCGGCTACTTCGGCCACACCGGCCCCGGCGGCCCGGGCCCGGGCGAACGGATCGACGCGACCGGGTTCCGCTGGAGCGCCTGGGCCGAGAACATCGCCAAGGGCCAGCGGTCCGCGTCCGCCGTGACGACGTCGTGGATGGAGAGCCCCGGGCACAGGTCCAACATCGTGAACTGCCGGTTCAGCCGGGCCGGCGTCGGGCGCGCCGCCGGCCCGGGCGGGCCGTACTGGACCCAGGTCTTCGCCGCCCCGCGCTGAACAGGCGGCGGGGCGGCGAGTGCGGAAGGCTCAGCGGGCTCCGAAGACTTGCGTCCAGTACGGGGTGCCGCCCTTGCGGGCCAGGCCGATCCCGATGTTCTTGAACGAGCAGTTGAGGATGTTCGCCCGGTGCCCGGAGCTGTTCATCCAGGACGAGACGACGCTGGCCGGCGTCCGCTGCCCGGCGGCGATGTTCTCGCCGTAGGTGGACCAGCGGTACCCGGCGGCGGTGATCCGGTCGCCCGGGCCCTTGCCGCCGGGGCTGCTGTGGCTGAAGTAGCCGCGGGCGACCATGTCGGCCGAGTGCCGCTGGGCCGCGGTCCGCAGCCTGCTGTCGACGGTCAGGGCGGCGCAGCCCTTCTTGCGGCGCTCGGCGTTGGTCAGCGCCACGACCTGCCCGGCCTCGGACGAGGGCGCGGCCGCCGCCGACCCCGGCGACCGTGACGTGGCGCGCGTCCTGCGCGGAGCGGTCTTCGCCGCCTTCTTCTCGGACGTCTTGGCGGTCCTCTTCTTCGGCTTCGGCTCGGGAGCGGGCGAGGACGCGGCCGGCTCGGGAGCCGTGGCGGGGTCCGTGGCCGCGGGGGCCGGCCGCTCCGTCCGGTCCGCCGCCGCTGCCGTGGACCCGGAGGACGGTTCGGTGCCGCAGCCGGCGGCGGCGATGGCGACCGCGGCCAGCGGGGCGACCGCCCATCGCGCGGTGGCCGTTCCGCGGCCGCCGTTCCGCCGGCGGGACGGCGTTGCGTTGTGATCCATGCCCTGGGAGACCCCGCCCCCGGAGCACGATTACCGAAACTCCGGAAATTTCCGTTGAGGCCCGCCCGATGCGCGCCGTCCCCCGAGAGAGCTACCGGCAAGTGTCCACCGGACGGTGACGATTTCGAACCGCCCGGATCCATAGCGTTATCCCCGGTTCGCGGTACTAGGCCGCGAGATCTGGTGGAAGGGTCGATATGCGTTTTCTGAAGCAGCTCGTGGCCGTCGGGGTGGTCGCGTTCGCCGGGAGCGCCGCCGTCGGCGCGGTCGAGGGGAACGCGGTCCTCACCCTGCTCCTCGGCCTCGCGTCCGCCGTGCTGGCGCTGCTCACGTACGCCTGGGTGGTACGGCGGACCGAGCGCCGCGAGCCGGCGGAGGTCGCGACGAAGGGCGCCGCCGGCGGCCTCGGGCGCGGGATGCTGATCGGTACCGGGATGTTCGGTGCGGTCATCGCGAACCTCGCCTTCCTCGGCCACTACCGCGTCGACGGCTTCGGCTCGGCGGTCGGCCCGCTCGCGCTGCTCGGCTTCATGGCCGCCGCCGCGGTGACGGAGGAACTGCTCTTCCGCGGCATCCTCTTCAGGATCCTTGAGGAACGCGTCGGCACGTACGTGGCGCTGGGGCTGACCAGCGTCCTGTTCGGCCTCTCGCACCTGGGCAACGAGAACGCCAGCCTGTGGGGCGCCATCGCCATCGCCATCGAGGCCGGCGCCATGCTCGCCGCCGCGTACGCCGCCACCCGCAGCCTGTGGCTGCCGATCGGCCTGCACTTCGCCTGGAACTTCGCGGGCGCCGGGATCTTCGGTACCGCCATCTCCGGCAAGAACGGCGCCGAGGGCCTGCTGGACGGCGTGACGTCCGGATCGTCCCTGATCACCGGCGGTGACTTCGGCCCGGAGGGGAGCCCGTACGCCGTGCTGTTCGGCGCGCTGCTGACGGTCGTGTTCCTGTGGCTGGCCCACCGGCGCGGCAACGTGGTTCCCGTACGGCGCCGCGACCGGGCCGCCGCGACCGCTACCCTCGCCCAGTGATCGATCTTCGGCGGGCCCCGGACCTCTGGCGGCGGTGCGACGTCACGGTCCGGGACGCCCCGATGGCGCTGTTCCTGCTGGCCGGATCGCTCGTCCCGGCACTGCACGGATTCGGGACGCACATCGGTGACGTGCCGACCCGCCCCTACGACGCCCTGGCCGTCGTGGCGGTCGCCCTCCAGTGCGCCCCGCTCGCCGGGCGGCGCCGGTGGCCCGCCGCCTCCCTCGCCCTGGTGGCGCTCGGCTTCGCCATCGACCAGCTCTCCGGCTACCACGCCTTCGCGGGCACCGCGCTGCCCCTCGCGCTGATCAGCGCGGGCGCGCACCTGGAACGCCACCGGTACGTCATCGGGGCCCTCTTCGCCCTGGCGTACGTACCGCTGGCGATCGCCCTCGACCGGCCCGGCACCGGCGACGGGGTCGAGGACTTCGTGACGTTCGGCCTCGCGCTGGCCCTCGCGTGGGGCATCGGGGCCTGGCTGCGCTCCACCCGGACCGCCGAGGCCGAGCGCCGCCGCCGCGTCGCCGAGGCCACCCGTACCGCCGAGCGCACCCGCATCGCCCGCGAGCTGCACGACGTCGTGACCCACCACGTGACGGCGATGGTCGTCCAGGCGGAGGCGGCCCGGTACCTGACCGCCGCGCCCGACCGCCTCGACGCGACCCTGACCGCCGTCACCGACACCGGCCGGCGGGCCATCACCGACCTGCGGCACCTGCTCGACCTGCTCAACCCCGACCACGGCACCGGCGACCGGACGCCGTCCGCCGGCGACCTCGGCGCGCTCGTCGACCAGACGCGCCGGGCCGGGCAGCCGGTGGAGTTCACCCGGGAGGGCGAGCCGGCGGAGTCGGGCGGCAGCGCCGAGCTCACGACCTACCGGGTCGTGCAGGAGGCCCTGACGAACGCCCTCAAGTACGCCCACGGCAGCCGCACCGTGGTGCACGTCCGCTACGGCGCGAAGGAGATCAGCGTGGAGGTCAGCAACGACGGGTCCGGCTCGGGGACCGCGTCCCCCGGCGGGAGCGGGCGCGGCCTGGCCGGGCTCGGCGAGCGGGTGGAGGCGCTGGGCGGCGAGTTCGGCGCCGACCCGCGGCCGGACGGCGGCTTCGCCGTCCGCGCCCGGATCCCCGCCGGGAACCCGTCGTGACCGCGCCCGTCCGGGTCCTGGTCGCCGACGACCAGGCGCTGATCCGCACCGGCTTCTCGACGATCATCGACGCCCAGCCCGACCTGGAGGTCGTGGGCGAGTGCGGCGACGGCCGCGCCGCCGTCGACCTCGCCCGCCGGCTGGAGCCGGACATGGTGGTGATGGACGTCCGGATGCCGGTGCTCGACGGCATCGAGGCGACCCGGCTGCTGGCCGGCGCCGGCGTCGCGGACCCCGTCAAGGTGCTCGTCGTGACGACGTTCAACCTGGACGAGTACGTGTACGAGGCGCTGCGCGCCGGCGCGAGCGGCTTCCTGCTCAAGGACGCCCCGCCGGCGCAGCTCCTGCACGGCATCCGCACCGTCGCGACCGGCGCCGCGCTGCTGGCCCCCGAGGTGACGCGGCAGCTCGTCGGCCGGTACGCGGCGCGGATCCGGCCCGCCGAGAGCACGCCGGACGGCATCGCGCTGACCCCGCGCGAGCTGGAGGTCCTGCGCCTCATCGCCAACGGCCTGTCGAACGCCGAGATCGCCACGACGCTGGTCATCAGCCCGGAGACGGTCAAGACGTACGTGTCGCGCATCCTGACCAAGCTCGACCTGCGCGACCGCGTCCAGGCGGTCGTCTACGCCTACCGCACCGGCCTGGTCACCTGACCCCGTGCCCGCCGTCCGGTCACATCCGCGCCGTCCCGCACGTCATGCCTGTGACCATGGAGCGACGGAGGTACCGGCATGAACGAGCGTGATTTCCTGGGCGAGCTGTTCGAGGAGCACCGCACGCACCTGAAGGCGGTGGCGTACCGGATGCTGGGCTCGCTGGCCGAGGCCGACGACGCCGTCCAGGAGGCGTGGTTCAGGCTCGCGCGCTCCGACACCGCCGCCATCGACAACCTCGGCGGCTGGCTGACCACCGTCGTCGGCCGGGTGTGCCTGGACATGCTGCGCTCGCGCCGGCTGCGGGGCGAGACGCCGCTGGAGTCGCGGCTGCCGGACCCGGTCGTCCGGGAGCAGGCCGCCGACCCCGAGCACGAGGTGCTCATGGCCGACTCGGTCGGGCTGGCGCTGCTGGTGGTGCTGGAGTCGCTGAACCCGGCCGAGCGGCTGGCGTTCGTCCTGCACGACATGTTCGGCATGCCGTTCGAGGAGATCGCCCCGATCGTGGACCGCACCCCGGCCGCGGCCCGCAAGCTCGCCAGCCGCGCCCGCCAGCGGGTCCGGGGCGCGGCCCCCGAGCCCGACCCGGACCCGGTCGCCCAGCGGCGGGTGGTCGACGCCTTCCTGACCGCCGCGCGCGGCGGCGACCTGGAGGGCCTGGTCGCCATCCTGGACCCGGACGTCGTGCTGCGCGCCGACAGCGGCCGGGCGCTCCCCGGCGGCATGCGGGTGCTGCGCGGCGTGGAGGCGGTGTCCGGCCAGGCCGCCACGTTCCGGCGCATGGCCACCGCCGCGGAGGCCCGTCCCGTCCTGGTCAACGGGGCGGCGGGCCTGGTCAACACCATCGACGGCCGGCTCATCTCGATCATCAGCTTCACCGTCACCGAGGAGAGGATCACCGCGATCGACATCCTCTCCGACCCGGACCGCCTCGCCCGCCTCGACCTCACCGCCCTGGAACCCTGACCACCGCGCCCGTCCCGCGCGTCCCGCACGTCCTACGTGTGGGCGAGCAGGACGGACGGGTTCTCGACGCGGTCGGCCACGTGGCGCAGGAAGCCGCCGGCCGTGCCGCCGTCGCAGACCCGGTGGTCGAAGGTCAGCGAGAGCTGGACGACCTTGCGCGCGACGACCGCGCCGCCGGTGGTGACCCAGGGCCGGTCGGCGATGCGGCCGACGCCGAGCAGCGCCGCCTCCGGGTGGTTGATGATCGGGGTGGAGCCGTCCACGCCGAAGACCCCGTAGTTGTTGAGCGTGAACGTCCCGCCGGTGAGCGCCGCGGGCGGCAGCGAGCCCGAGCGGGCGAGGCCGGTGAGGCGGGCCAGTTCGGCGGCGAGCCGGGCGGTCGTCATGAGGTGGGCGTCCCTGACGACCGGGACGACGAGGCCGCGGTCGGTCTGCGCCGCGAAGCCGAGGCCGACGTGCCCGTACCGGACGATCTCCGCGCGGCCGGTGTCGACGGACGCGTTCAGCTCCGGGAACCGGCGCAGGCCGTCCACGCAGATGCGGGCCAGGAGAGCGAGCACCCCGATGCCGAGGTCGGGGCAGGACCGGCGCAGCTCGTCCCTGGCGGCGAGCAGGCCGGTGGCGTCGACGTCCACCCAGGTCGTGGCGTCGGGGATCTCGCGGCGGCTGCGGCTCAGCTTGTCGGCCACCGCCCGGCGGACGCCCCGCAGCGGGATCCGCTCGTCCGCGAGCGCCGGGGGCGCCGAGGGGGCCGGGGGCTCGGGCGCGCGGGTGGTGATGGCCCGCTCCACGTCGCGGCGCAGGATCACCCCGCGCGGGCCGGTGGGGGTGACGGCGGCGAGGTCCACGCCGTGCTCGGCGGCGATCCGGCGGACGAGCGGGGAGATCACGCGCGGTGCCCGCGCCGGCCGGGTACGGGCGGCGCCGCGGCGCCTCCTGCGCGGCTCCGGCGCGGCGCCGGTGCCGTAGCCGATCAGGACGTTGCCGGAGCCGGCCCGCTCCTCCTCGCGGTACCGGGCCGCGGCCGGGTCCGCGCGCCCGCCGACCTCGATGAGGGGCGCGCCGACCGCGAGGACGGTGCCGGCCGCCGCGTGCAGCTCCAGGACCGTGCCGGCGTACGGGACGGGCACCTCCACGGCCGCCTTGGCCGTCTCGACCTCCACCACGATCTGGTCGATCTCGACCGTGTCGCCGACCGCGACCTTCCACTCGACGATCTCGGCCTCGGTGAGTCCCTCGCCGAGGTCGGGCAGCCGGAACACCTGCCCGGCGGGAGCCGCCGCCGTCATGACGCCTCCTCGCGGGGCGACGGCCCGCCGGCGACGGAGAAGGGGGCCAGATGGCGGACGTCGGGCTCGTCGTCGAACTGGAGCCGGTCGACCGCGTCGAGGATCCGGTCGGCGTCCGGCAGATGGGAGTGCTCCAGCTTCGGCGGCGGGTACGGGATGTCGAAGCCCGTGACGCGCAGCACGGGCGCGGCGAGCGAGTGGAAGCAGCGCTCCTGGACGCGCGCCGCGATCTCCGCACCCACGCCCGCGAACCCCTGCGCCTCCTGGACGACCACGCAGCGCCCCGTCCGCCGCACCGAGGCCACCACGGTCTCGTCGTCGAACGGGACGATCGTCCGCAGGTCCACGACCTCCAGGTCGAGGCCGTCCCGGGCCGCGGCCTCGGCGGCCTGGAGCGCGACCGGGACCCCCGGCCCGTACGCGACCAGCGTCGCGTCGCCGCCGGCCCGCCGTACCGCGGCCCGGCCGAAGCCCGCCGCGCGCCGCTCGCCGGCGGCGGTCTCGCCCTTGGACCAGTAGAGCCGCTTCGGCTCCATGAACACGACCGGGTCGGGGTCGGCGATCGCGTCGCGGAGCAGCCAGTACGCGTCGTCGGGCGTGGCGGGCGTGACGACCTTCAGGCCCGGGGTGTGGGCGTAGTACGCCTCGCTGGAGTCGCAGTGGTGCTCGACGCCGCCGATGCCGCCCGCGTACGGGATCCGGATCACCATCGGCAGCGGCATCCGGCCGCGGGTGCGGTTGCGCATCTTGGCCACGTGCGAGGCGATCTGCTCGAACGCCGGGTACGCGAACGCGTCGAACTGCATCTCGACCACGGGCCGGAAGCCGCCCATCGCCATGCCCACGGCGAGGCCGACGATCCCGGCCTCGGCGAGCGGGGTGTCGAAGCAGCGGTCCTCGCCGAACTCGGCGGTGAGCCCGTCGGTGACGCGGAAGACGCCGCCGAGCGGGCCGACGTCCTCGCCGAAGACGAGGACCCGCTCGTCCTCGCGCAGCGCGTCCCGCAGCGCGGCGTTGAGCGCCCCCGCCATCGTCATCGCGGTCATGTCAGTCCTCCCGGGCGGCCAGCTCGGCCGCGAGCAGGTCGCGCTGCTCGCGCAGCTGCGGCGTCGGGTCGGCGAAGACGTGGTCGAACATCTCGTACGGGTCCGTGGCCGGCTCGGCGCTCATCGCGTCCCGGAGCCGGGCGGCGAACTCCTCGGCGGCCTCGCGCGCCGCGGCGGCGCCGTCCGCGCCGAGCAGCCCGCGGCCGCGCAGGTACGCCTCCAGCCGGGCGAGCGGATCGGCCGACTCCCACTCCTCGACCTCCCCGGCGGGCCGGTAGCGGGTGGGGTCGTCGGCGTTGGTGTGCGCGTCCATGCGGTAGGTGTGCGCCTCCACCAGGAACGGCCCGCCGCCCTCCCGCGCGCGCCGCACGGCCGTGTCGAGGACGGCCAGCACCGCGACCAGGTCGTTGCCGTCCACCTGCTCGGACCGGACGCCGTACCCGATCCCCTTGTAGGCGAGCGCGGGCGCGGCGGTCTGCTTCGCCAGCGGGACCGAGATCGCGTACCTGTTGTTCTGGACGAGGAACACGACGGGCGCGTTGAGGACGGCGGCGTAGTTGAGCGCCTCGTGGAAGTCGCCCTCGCTCGTCCCGCCGTCGCCGACGAACGCCATGACCACGGCGTCCTCGCCCTTGCGGCGCAGCGCCTCGGCCATCCCGACCGCGTGGACCGTCTGGGTGGCCAGCGGGGTGCACTGGGGCGCGACGCGGGCGGCGGCGGGGTCGTACCCGCAGTGCCAGTCGCCCCGCAGCAGCGTCAGCACCTCGACGGGGTCGAGGCCGCGGGCGACGAGGGCGACCGAGTCGCGGTACGTCGGGAACAGCCAGTCGTCCGCGCGGAGGGCGAGCACGCCGGCGATCTGGCACGCCTCCTGCCCGCGGCTGGACGGGTAGACGGCGAGCCGGCCCTGCCTGGTCAGCGCGGTCGCCTGCCGGTCGAAGCGGCGGCCGGTGACCATCCGCCGGTAGGCGTCCAGGAGCCGCCCGTCCTCGGGCGCCGGGTAGCCGGCGGGCGGTTCGACGGCGGTGCCGTCCTCGGCGACGAAGCGGACCGGTACGGGCGACGGGAGGAGACCGTCGGCCACCTGGCGATCTGTCCGCACGGGCATGGCGGCGCTCGCTTTCTCTGGACGTTTGTCACGAGAAGCGTCCGCTCTGCTCGCCAAGCGTTCAAGACTCCCGGCACAATGAGCGACGGACGGCCTTCGGGCGGGCTTCGAGGAGGCCATATGTCGATCGACGAGGGCCCGGACGGGGGCTGGCCGGGACGTTCTGCCGGCCGCCTGGACGAGGTGGACCGCGCGATCATCGCGGAGCTGCTGCGCGACGGCCGCATCTCGGTGCGGGCCCTCGCCGAGCGCGTCCACATCTCCCGCGCCAACGCGTACGCGCGCCTCACCCGGCTGACCGGCGACGGGGTGATCACCGGCTTCACCGCCGAGCTGGCGCCGGAGCGGGCGGGCCTCGGCACGAGCGCGTACGTCTCGGTCACCATCGAGCAGAACTCCTGGCGCGCGGTGTCGGCGCGGCTCCAGGAGATCCGGTACGTCGAGCACTTCGCGATGGTCGGCGGCGACTACGACGTCCTGGTCCAGGTGCGGGCGCCGGACAACGCGGCGCTCCGGCACGTGGTGCTGGAACGCATCCAGGACATCCCCGGCGTCCGCGCCACCCGTACCTGGCTGGTGTTCGACGAGGCCCGCGGCCGCGGCGCGGACTGGGCGCCGCGGCCGGAGCGGCGGGGAGAGTAGGGGTCGGGTAGGGGGTGGGGAGGAGTCAGGCGAGCTTCTCGTGGACCTCGCCGGAGAACATGACCACGGACGCGACCTCGTAGGTCGCCGCGTCCTCGCCCGCCGCCTTCATCTCCGGGCTGCCGAGCGCGGCGTCGAGGGCGTCGGCGTCGTCGAACCACAGCTCCGCGACGAGGTACGGGCCGGCGCCGCCGAGCGCCTTCGGCCGCGTCAGCGTGAACGACCTGATCCCCGGCAGGGCACGGACGAGCGGCACGTGCACGGCCTCGTAGCGCTCGTCGAAGGTCGCCGGGTCGGCGGGGGAGAAGTACTGGACGGTGAGACGGTGCATGTCAGGTCTCCGTTGACTCGGCGGGCCAGGTCTTGGCCACGAGGGTGAGCACATCGTAGGTGGCGACCGCCGCGCCCTCCTGGTTGGCCACCACGGCGTCCCAGCGGACCTCCCCGTAGTCCGCGCCGCCGCGCGGGGTGATCTGCTTGACGGTCAGGGTCACGTCGATCGTGTCACCCGCCTTGACCGGTGTCAGGAAGCGCAGCGCGTCCACGCCGAAGTTGGCCAGGACGGGCCCGGGCGCCGGGTCGACGAAGAGGCCGGCGGCGAGCGACACGACGAGGTAGCCGTGCGCGACGATGCCGCCGAACAGCGGGTTGCGGGCGGCGGCCTCGGGGTCGGTGTGCGCGTAGAACGTGTCGCCGGTGAACTCGGCGAAGTGGCCGATGTCGTCCAGCGTGACCGTCCGCTTCGCGGAGGCGATCGTGTCGCCGATCCGCAGCTCGGCGAGGGACTTGCGGAACGGGTGGACGTCCGTCCCGGTGCGCGCCGCGCCCGCCGTCCAGCGCCCGGTGACGGCGGTGAGCAGGTCGGGGGACGCCTGGACGGCGGTGCGCTGCATGTGGCGCAGCACCCCGCGGACGCCGCCGAGCTCCTCGCCACCGCCGGCGCGTCCCGGCCCGCCGTGGACGAGGACGGGCAGCGGCGAGCCGTGCCCGGTGGACTCCTCGGCGTCGTCGCGGTCCAGGACGAGGACGCGGCCGTGCCACGGCGCGAGCCCGAGCACGACGGACCGCGCGACGTCCGGGTCGTGGGTGACGACGGACGCGACGAGGCTGCCCTTCCCGCGGGCCGCCAGCGCGACCGCCTCGTCCAGGCCGCCGTACGTGAGGACGGTGCTGACCGGCCCGAACGGCTCCACGTCGTGCGGTTCGGCGGCGCCGGGCCGCGCGCGCAGCACGAGCGGGGCCATGAACGCGCCGCGCTCGGCGTCGCCGTCGAGGAGGGCCGCGCCGGTCCCGCCGGCCGGGTCGCCGATGACGACGTCGGCGCTCGCCCGCAGCGCCTCGACGGCCTTGCGGACCTCGTCGCGCTGGCCGAGGCTGGCGAGCGGCCCCATCCGCACGTCCTGGTTGCGCGGGTCGCCCACGGTCACCTTCGCGAGGCGGTCGGCGAGCGCGTCGGTCACCGGCCCGGCCATCGCCTCGGGGACGAGCACCCGGCGGATGGCGGTGCACTTCTGCCCCGCCTTGACCGTCATCTCGGTCACGACGCCCTTGACGAACAGGTCGAACTCGGGGTCGTCCGGGCGGACGTCGGGGCCGAGGACCGAGCAGTTGAGGGAGTCGGCCTCGACGCCGAGGACGACGCCGCCGTCCAGCACGTTCGGGTGGCGGCGCAGGATGCCCGCGGTGTGCGCGGAGCCGGTGAACGCGACGGAGTCCTGGACGGTCAGCGCGTCCAGCAGCCCGCCCGCGCCGCCCGCGAGGAGCTGGAGCGTGCCCTCGGGCAGGATCCCCGACTCGATGATCTGCCGGACGGCCGCCGCGGTCACGTACGCGGTCTGGCTCGCGGGCTTGACGATCGTCGGCAGCCCGGCGAGGAAGGCCGGGGCCAGCTTCTCCAGCATCCCCCAGACGGGGAAGTTGAAGGCGTTGATCTGGACGGCGACGCCCGGCCTGGAGGTGTAGACGTGCTGCCCGGCGAACGTGCCGCCCTTGCCGAGGCGCTCCGGGCCGCCGTCCAGGACGATGGTGTCGTTCGGCAGCTCGCGCACGCCCTTGCTCGCGTAGCTGAAGAGGGTGCCGATGCCGCCGTCGACGTCGACGGCCGTGTCGCGCGCGGTGGCGCCGGTCCGGGTGGACAGCGCGTACAGCTCGTCCTTGCCCGCCGTCAGGTGCTTGGCCAGCGCCTTCAGGAGCGCGGCCCGCTCGTGGAAGGTCAGCGACCGCAGCGCGGGACCGCCGGTCTCGCGGGCGTGCCGGACCATCGCGGGGACGTCCAGGCCCTGGGCGGAGACGCGCGCCACCTCCTCGCCGGTGGCCGCGTCGAGCAGCGGATCACCGCCGCCGGCCGCCCGGAACCATCGTCCGGCGGCATAGCTCTCCAGCAGCTCGCTCACGTGGCCTCCTCCATCGGTCGCCATCGGGTGTTGCGCGGGAGCGTCCTCCCGTGTCACGGTATTACTGACCGAGCGATAAGTAAATAAGCCCGACGGTCCGGAGGGACGATGACCACGACACCGGCGGAGCCCGCCCGGCACGCTTCGAGGGAGGCGCGGCTGCAGGCCGCCTTCGACGCCACCATCGCGCGCAACGACCGCATCGAGCCGCGCGACTGGATGCCCGACGCCTACCGCCGGACGCTCGTCCGCCAGATCGCCCAGCACGCCCACTCCGAGATCATCGGCATGCAGCCCGAGGGCGCCTGGATCGGCCGCGCCCCATCCCTGCGGCGCAAGGCGATCCTGCTGGCCAAGGTCCAGGACGAGGCCGGGCACGGGCTCTACCTGTACTCGGCGTGCGAGACCCTCGGCGTCTCCCGCGCCGAGCTGACCGAACTGCTGCTCGCGGGGAAGCAGAAGTACTCGTCGATCTTCAACTACCCGACGCCGTCGTACGCCGACGTCGGCACGATCGGCTGGCTCGTCGACGGCGCCGCGATCTGCAACCAGGTCCCGCTCTGCCGCACCTCCTACGGCCCGTACGGCCGCGCGATGATCCGCATCTGCAAGGAGGAGTCGTTCCACCAGCGGCAGGGCTACGAGCTGCTGATGACGATGATGCGCGGCACCGACGAGCAGCGCGCCATGGTCCAGGAGTCGGTCGACCGGTTCTGGTGGCCGTCCCTGATGATGTTCGGCCCGCCCGACGGCGCGTCACCCAACAGCGCGCGATCGATGGCGTGGGGCGTCAAGCGGAACTCCAACGACGAGCTGCGGCAGCGGTTCGTCGACATGACCGTCCCGCAGGCCGAGGCGCTCGGGGTCACGCTCCCCGACCCGGAGCTGCGCTGGAACGAGGAGCGCGGCCACCACGACTTCGGCGAGCCCGACTGGGACGAGCTCGCCGCCGTCATCCGCGGCGACGGCCCCTGCAACGCGGAGCGGCTCGCGCACCGCCGGGCCGCCCACGAGGACGGCGCGTGGGTGCGCGAGGCCGCCACCGCGTTCGCCGAACGGTCCGCGCGGGCCGGGCGGCAGGAGGCGGTCCGATGAACGAGCCGAAGAGCGCGGGCCGGGCGGAGTGGCCGCTGTACGAGGTGTTCGTCCGCGGCAAGCGCGGGCTCAACCACGTCCACGCCGGGTCGCTGCACGCCCCCGACGACGCGATGGCGCTGCGGCACGCCCGCGACGTCTACACCCGGCGCAACGAGGGCGTGAGCATCTGGGTCGTGCGGGCCGACGCGATCACCGCGTCCAGCCCCGACGAGAAGGACCCCCTGTTCGCGCCGAACGGCGACAAGGTCTACCGGCACCCGACGTTCTACGAGATCCCCGAGAACGTCCCCCACATGTGAGAGGCGGGCCCCGATGAGCGACGACCGCGAGAGCGTCTTCGACGGCCTGATCGAGGGCGGGGACACCGGGCAGTGGGCGTTCGGCACCGACTTCGAGGACCCGCTGGCCGGCGTGGACACCGCGGTGCCGGCCGGTACCGACCGCGCCGAGCTGGCCGCGTACTGCCTGATGCTCGGCGACGACGCCCTGATCATGTCGCAGCGGCTGGCGGAGTGGTGCAGCCGCGCCCCCGACCTCGAAGAGGACATCGCGCTGGCGAACACGGCCCTCGACCTCCTCGGCCAGGCGCGCCTGCTGCTCGCCCGCGCCGCCGCGGCCGACCCCGGCGCCGTGCCCGGCCTGCCGGAGGGCTCGCCGGTGCCGCCGGAGGACGCGCTCGCCTTCTTCCGGGACGCCGGAGCGTTCCGGAACGTGCGGCTCGCCGAGGTGCCGAACGGTGACTTCGCGCACGCCGTCGTCCGGCTGCTGCTGTTCTCGGTGGCCCGGCTCGCCCTGTTCGAGCGGCTCCTCGCGAGCCGTGACGGCGTGCTCGCCGCCGTGGCAGCCAAGGGCGTCAAGGAGGTCGCCTACCACCGCGACTGGGCGGGCCGCTGGTTCCTCACCCTGGCGCGCGGCACGGACGAGTCGCGCCGCCGCCTCCTCGCGGCCCTCGGTGAACTGTGGCCGCTCCGCGAGGAGCTGTTCACCGCGCATCCCGTGGAGCTGTCGCTGGCCAGGGCCGGTGCCGGTGTCGATCCGGCCTCCTTCCGCGATGAGGCGGACGCCGTCCTGGACCAGGTGCTCGCCGTGAGCGGCGTGGACCGCCCGGAGGACCGCCCATGGCCTGCGGGCGGGGGCCGGGACGGCGCGCACACCGGCGACCTCGGCCGGCTCCTCGCCGAGATGCAGGTGGTCGCGCGGGCCCACCCGGGCGGGCGCTGGTGAACGCCCGGGACCGGGCGGCCGAGGTCGCCGCGCGGGTGCGCGACCCGGAGATGCCGATGCTCACCCTCGCCGACCTCGGCGTCCTGCGCGCCGTCGAGGTCAAGGACACAGCGGACGGCGGCACCGTCATCGTCTCGATCACGCCGACGTACACCGGCTGCCCCGCCATGGCCACCATGCGGGACGACCTCGTCCACCGGCTCAACGCCGCCGGGTTCCCGCGCGTGGAGGTGCGCGTCGTCCTCTCCCCGCCCTGGTCCAGCGACTGGATCTCCGAGCGCGGCCGGGCAGCCCTCCGTGCGGCCGGGCTGTCGCCGCCCGGGCCCGCGCCCCGCCCGGCCGCCGGACCCGTGCCGCTCACGCTCGGGCCCGCCAGGCGCGCCCCGTCCTGCCCCCGGTGCGGCTCGGCCGACACCCGGCCGACCTCCGAGTTCGGCTCCACCGCCTGCAAGGCCCTCTACCGCTGCACCGGCTGCCTCGAACCGTTCGAGCACGTCAAGGAGATCTGAATGACCACGCTCGCGCCCCGCGCCGCGCCGGCCCGGTCCGCCGCGTTCCACCCGCTGACCGTGGCGGCCGTGGACCGGCTGTGCGAGGACGCCGCCGCGATCACGTTCGCGGTGCCCGGCGAGCTGCGCGAGGCGTACGCGTTCCGGGCCGGGCAGTCGCTCACCCTCCGCCGCACCGTCGGCGGGCGGGAGGAGCGCCGGTCGTACTCGATCTGCGCGCCGGCGGGGGAGGCGCCGCGCATCGGCGTCCGCGAGATCCCCGGCGGGCTGTTCTCGTCCTGGCTCGTCCGCGAGGTGCGGCCCGGCACGCGGATCGAGGTGGGACTCCCCACCGGGTCCTGGCGGGCCGACCCGGCACGGGGCGAACGGCACCTGTGCGTCGCGGCCGGCTCCGGGATCACCCCGATGCTGTCGGTCGCGTCCACCGTCCTCACCCACCCCCGCGCGCAGGTCTCGCTCCTGTACGGCAACCGGACCAGCCGCACCGTGATGTTCACCGAGGAGCTCGGGGACCTCAAGAACCGGTACGGGCCCCGGCTCCAGACCGTCCACGTGCTCTCCCGCGAGCCGCGCGACGCCGAGCTGCTCTCCGGCCGGCTCGACGGCGACCGGCTGCGCCGCCTGCTGACCGGCCTGGTCCCGGCCGAGGTGTTCGACCACGTCTGGCTCTGCGGGCCGCTGGCGATGGTGGAGGACGCCCGCGTGGTCCTCGCCGACCTCGGCGTCCCCGCGGACCGCGTCCACGTCGAGCTGTTCTACGTGGACGCCCCGCCGCCCGAGCCGCGCCGCGAGAACCGGCCGCCGCCCGGCGCGACGAGCGAGCTGACCACCGTGCTCGACGGCCTCCGCACGACCGCCGCCGTCTCCCGCGAGGCGACGCTCCTCGACGGCGCCCGGTCCGTCCGCGCCGACCCGCCGTTCGCCTGCAGGGGCGGCGTCTGCGGGACGTGCCGCGCCATGGTCCGCGAGGGCGAGGTCGACATGCGCCGCAACCACGCCCTGGAACCGGCGGAGGTGGCCGCCGGGTTCGTCCTCTCCTGCCAGACGTTCCCGGTCGGCGACCGGGTGACCATCGACTTCGACGCCTGAGGACGCCTGACGGCGTTCCTGGAGCGGCGCGGATCGTGGGGAGCGGCCGGCTCAGCGCTCGTGCCGCGCCAGCCCGTCGAACGCGATCGCGGTGATCGCGCCGGCGACCGTCGCGGTGTCGTACGCGCCGTCCGCGCGGTACCACTCCACCAGCGAGTTCACCATCCCGAACAGCAGCCGGCTCACCAGGGCCGGCGGCACGTCGTCGCGCAGCGCGCCCTCCGCGACCGCGTCCGCGACGAGCGCGGCGAGGCGGTCGTCGAGCCAGCGGCGCCGCTCCAGCGCCGCCAGTTCCACCTCGCTGTTGCCGCGCACCCGCAGCAGCAGCGTGACGGACGGCTGGTGCGCCACGAGCACCTCCACGCTGCGCCGCACCACCTCCCGCAGGCGGCCGTAGGCGGTGTCCCCCGTGTCCCCGGCGTTCTCGCCGGACGCCTCGGTCACGACGGCGGTGAGCTCGTCGAGCGCGTCGTCCAGCGCCTGCCCGAGCAGCTGCTCCTTGCTGGTCACATGGTGGTAGATCGCCGGCTTGGTCAGCCCCAGCTCCTTGGCCAGGTCCCCCACGCTCGTCGCGTCGTACCCCTTGCGGTTGAACAGTTCCACCGCGGCGCGCAGGATCGCCGGCTGGTCGTAGCCGGGACGGCCGCGCCGGCGGCGCGGCGCCGGTTCGGCGGGCCCGGTCGTCGTCATCCGTGCAGCATCTCACACACCCGGCGGCCGATCCGGCCGCGGCCGGGCGGCCGCTGATGGTGGCGTTGGCTCGCGCGGACCGACCGTGGCCAGGTCGTCGAGTTCGGCCCTAGTGAAGGTCATGAACGCATCCCGCCGGCGTTCTCGAGTTCGCCGATGTCGCCGGACATGATCGTGCGGATGTGCGCGGTGATGTGCTCCAGCGGCCAGTCCCACCAGGCCACGGCCAGCAGGCGGGCGATGTCCTCGTCGCTGTAGCGGCGGCGGATGACGCGGGCCGGGTTGCCGCCCGCGATGGCGTAGTCGGGGACGTCGTCCACGACGACCGAGCCGGAGGCGACGATCGCGCCGTGGCCGATGCGGACGCCGGGCATGACCAGCGTCCGGTAGCCGAGCCAGACGTCGTTGCCGAGCACGGTGTCGCCCCGCCCGGGCAGGCCGGTGATCAGGTCCATGTGCTCCGTCCAGGAGCCGCCCATGATCGGGAACGGGAACGTCGAGGGGCCGTCCATCCGGTGGTTGGCGCCGTTCATGATGAACCGCACGCCCTCGCCCAGCGCGCAGAACTTCCCGATCACCAGCCGTTCCGGCCCGTAGTGGTACAGCACGTTGCGGGTCTCGAACGCGGTCGGGTCGTCCGGGTCGTCGTAGTACGAGAACTCCCCGACCTCGATGAGCGGCGAGGTGACGAGCGGCTTGAGCAGCACCACCCGCGGCTGCCCGGGCATCGGGTGCACGACGGTCGGATCGGCGGGAACGGGAGCGGTCACGAATCACTTCTCTTCACTATTGCGACATGTGATGCATTAAGATGCTGCCATGAAGACGATCCCCGGGCAACCGGACGGGCCGCGATGACCTCCGGCGAGGGCGGCGGGGAGCCGCCCGACCGGCGCCGCCGGCCCGGCGGCCGTACCGCCCGCGTCCGCGCGCAGGTGCTCGAAGCGGTCCGCGCGGAGCTCGGCGAGCACGGCTTCGACGGGCTCACCATGGACGCCGTCGCCGCCCGCGCCGGCGTCCACCGCGCGACCGTCTACCGGCGGTGGGGCGACGTCGGCGGCCTGCTCGCCGACGTCCTCGACGCGGCGGGCGACGACGACTGGCGGCCGCCGGACACCGCCTCGCTGGAAGGCGACCTGGCGGCGCTCAACCAGGAGATCCAGGACGCCATGGCCGCCGAGCCGTCGATCATGGCCGCCCTGATCGCCGCCTCGTTCCGCTCCGAGAAGGCCGCTCAGGCCCAGCGGCGCCTCTGGGAGGACCGGTACGCCCGCTGCGAGATCGTCGTCGGCCGGGCCGTGCGGCGCGGCGAGCTCCCGCCGGGCACCGACGCCCGGCGGCTGCTCATCGCCGCCACCGCGCCGCTGTACCACCAGCTGGTGCTGCTCCGCACGCCCCCGGACCCGCTCCTGCCCGGCCACGCGGCCAGGGCCGCCGCCCTCGCCGCGGCCGCCGGCGCCTTCACCTGACCGCTGGGGGACGGGCCCGCCGGCGGCGGGGAGGACGGATCGCGCTACGGAGATGATCTCCCTAACCTGTTCCGGATCGGACCGCGCTCCGGGCGCGCCGACCGACTCTGGAGCGAGGCCCCCATGGACGAGCAGTTCCCATCGGCACCGGACGAGGACGCCCTGGCCGTCCCGGGCGCATGGTTCCGCGGGCTGCATCCCCGGCGCGGCGGCCGGCCGGGCCCCCGGATCAAGGTCGACGGCTCCGCGGTCGCGGCCGTACGCGAGCGCTTCGGCGAACTGGAGGCGACGACCCCGCTCGCCGAGCACGCCGGCGTCGGGCCGGACTCGGCCGAGGCGGCGCGCGACCACCTCGCCGGCGGCGCGAACCCCCACGGCGCCGCCGTCGTCGCCGCGCTCCTGGCCCAGGACGCCGGCCACCGGAGCGTCGACAGGCTCGCGGCGCCGCTGGCGGACTCCTGGGTGACCGAGCACGGGCTCGCCTTCGCCGCCCGCGCGTTCGCCGAGCTCAGCCAGATCACCTGGGGCTTCCCCGGCCTCCGGCCCATCGAGGACCCCGACTCGCGGGCCCAGGGCCGCTCGACGGCCGCCTCGACGAAGATGGTGAAGGCCGGCGCGCGGCTGCGGGCGCTCCTGGCCGCCGCCGGCGATGACGAGTACACGGAGGCGGTGGACGCGCTGGCGGAGCACCGCCGGACCGCGACGCAGCGCGCGGCCGTCTCCTTCCTGGTGCCGACCCGGCACGACTGGGTGGACGACTGCTTCGCCGCCCCGCCGGACGCCGGCCACGAGTGGGACTTCTGGCAGCTGATGTACGCCTCGCTGGCCACGCCCGCGCAGGTCGACCAGGCCACCGCGTCCATCACCGCCCACCGGTACCTGCTGTGGTGGTGGGACCGGCCGCTCCTGGTCACCATGGTGGACGGGGCGGGCACGGCCGTCGCGCCGCTGCTCGCCAGGGCGCTGGAGGTCGGCGCCGGCGAGCAGGCCATCCGCAAGAACGTCCCGGAGGTCCTGGCGTTCCTGCCGGACGACGGAGCGTTCCAGGCCCTGCTGGACCACGCCGGGGAGAAGCACGTCCGGCCGGCGCTGCCCGCGGCGATGAAGCGCTTCCCCGCCCGGGCGTTCCGGCTGCTGGCGCCGGCGGCCGCCGGAAACGCGGAGCTGGCCGGCCGGCTGGCCGAGCACGTGCGCGCCGACCCCGGGACGGCGGCGGAGCTGCTGCCGAGCCTGCCGCCCGAGACGGCCGCGGTCGTCGGCGCGCTGATCCCCGGCCACGACCTGCTGCCGGACGCTCCGGCGGACGCCCTGCCGCGGCCGCTGGCCGACCCGCCGTGGCTGCGCCGCGGCGAGCGCCGCCCGGCCGCGGACCCGGCGGACCCGCTGGAGGCCCTGCCCGCCCGCATACCGGCCGTGGGCGACTGGGCCGACGCCCGCACGCTCCCGCAGATCCGGCTCCGCGGCCGGGAGGACGCCGTCCCCGCCGGCGCCGTACGGCACCTGCTGACGATGCTGGCCATGTCCGAGCACGGCGCCGTGTACGCGGGCGTCGAGCTCGTCAAGGAGGCGTGCGACCCCGAGTCGCTGACCGAGTTCGCCTGGGCGCTGTTCCTCCAGTGGGACGGGAACGGGGCCCCGGCCAAGGGCGGCTGGGCGCTGGCGCAGCTCGGCTGGCTCGGCGACGACTCGACCGTCTCCCGGCTCACCCCCCGCATCAACGCGTGGCCGGGCGAGGGCGGCCACCGCAGGGCGGTCGCCGGCCTGGACGTCCTCGCGGCCATCGGCACGGACATGGCCCTGACGCGCCTGCACGGCATCGCGCAGAAGGCGCGGTTCAAGGGGCTCAAGGCACGGGCCCAGGAGAAGATCCAGGAGGTCGCGGACCGGCTGGGCCTGACCGCCGACCAGCTCGCCGACCGGCTCGTCCCCCACTTCGGCCTGGACGCCGGCGGCGGGCTCGTCCTGGACTACGGGCCGCGCCGCTTCCACGTCGGCTTCGACGAGGCGCTCCGGCCGTACGTGTCCGACGAGGACGGCACCCGCCGCAAGGCGCTCCCCAAGCCGGGCGCCAAGGACGACCCGGAGCTGGCGCCCGCCGCGTACAAGAGGTTCGCCGCACTGAAGAAGGACGTGCGGACGGTGGCCGCCCTCCAGATCGGGCGCCTGGAGGCGGCGATGGTGGCGCGGCGCCGCTGGACGGCCGGCGAGTTCCGGCGCCTGTTCGCCGAGCATCCGCTGATCTGGCACATCGCGCGGCGGCTGGTCTGGATCGCCGAGGACGGCGGCAAGAGCACCGCGTTCCGCGTCGCCGAGGACCGCACGTTCGCCGACGCCGGCGACGGCGTGCTGACGCTGCCGGAGTCCGCCGCCATCGGCGTCCTCCACCCCGCGGAACCGGCGGGCGCCGACCTCGGCGCGTGGTCCGCGGTGCTGGCCGACTACGAGATCGTCCAGCCGTTCCGGCAGCTCGACCGCGCGGTGCACGCGCTGACCGCCGCCGAACGCGCGAGCCGCCGCCTGGACAGGTTCCAGGGCGCCTCCATCCCCGGCGCGGCCGTGCACGCGCTCGAACGGCACGGCTGGCGCCGCACGAGCCCCATGGACGCCGGCCTCCAGCACGCCCTCTACCGCGAACTCCCCGGCGGCCTGCTCGTCAACATCAGGCTGGAGGGCGGGATCCCGATCGGGGCCGTCGAGGGCACGCGGCTGGAGGAGATCTGGCTGGCCGCGCAGGCCGCCGGCGACTTCCGGCCGGAGCCGCACGGCGCCCTGCCGTTCGGCGACCTCGACCCGGTCAGCGCCTCCGAGGTGCTGGCCGAACTCTGCGAGGCGGTGCCGGGCGGCTGAGGGGGCGCGGGATCAGCGTCCCTTGATCGCCTTCCGGATCTCCTTCATGGTCCGCTGGTTGAACTCGCGCACGTCGGACGGGCTGTTCTCCCGGGCGGTGAACGCGGCGACCTTGGTCCGGCGCACCGTCCCGTCCGGCCGCCGCCACACCAGCGTTGCCTCGTGGACGTCGACGTGCGTGACCGCCTCGCGCGGGATCCGGGTCGTCCTGAGCACGCCTCTCAGGACGACCTGGCCGTCCCGTATCTCCACACCCAGCCGGTAGGCGCGCACGGCGAGGGTGACGCCCGCCAGGAAGAGCAGTACGCCGAGCGCGGCGGGCACGGCGCTGCTCGCGTCGGGATCGGCGGCCAGCGCCCTGGGCGCGAACAGGGACAAGCTCGCGAGCATCAGGACCACTCCCAGCACGCAGTTCAGGAGCCGGGGCACGAGGGGGGTTCTCCAGACCATGTATTTAAGACGGTCGGCGCGTCCTCCTGGCTCCCGGCCGCGCCCCTAGCGTCGAGCCGAACGGTGGTGGTCGAGCAGGGGGAGCAGCACGTCGTCGGCCAGGTGGGTCAGGAACGCCCCGTCCAGCGGCTCCCCGGTGATGAACAGCCGCGAGAACAGCAGCGCCGACACGATCTCGGCGAACATGCCGTGGCCGGCCCCGGGCGCCAGCTCGCCGCGCTCCACCGCGCGCTCCAGCACCTGGCCGAAGACCTCCTGCTTGTCGTCGAGGACCTGGCCGCGCACCGTCCGCGCCAGCTCGGCGTCGCGGCGCATCGCGGCGATCAGGCCGAGCAGCAGCGCGGCGTCCTGCCCGGTCAGGCTCGCCCGCATGACCTCCAGCACCGCCAGCACGTCGCCGCGCAGCGACCCGGTGTCGGCCGGCGCCCGCGCGGCGGTCCCCGCGTGCCGCCGCACCGCCGCCACGACGAGGCCGGCCTTGTCGGGCCACCGCCGGTAGATCGTCGCCTTGCTCGCCTTGGCGCGGGCGGCGACCGCGTCCATCGTCATCCGGTCGTAGCCGACCTCGGCCAGCAGTTCGAGCGTGGCGTGGAGGATCGCCTCCTCCCGCGCCGTACCGCGATTCCCCACCATGCCGCCACCCCCCCCGTATCCGAAACGAAACCGTACCGTACACAGTGGACGGGGTCCAGATCACTGGCTGCAGAACAAGGCCGGCCCAAAATCTGCGAAGAAATCCGTCTCGACCGGTCACGTCGGCGCCGTCCGAGCCGTCAGTGCGGTGAACGAGCCGATAAGGCGGGCGCGAACGGCCCGCCGCACCGAAGGGACCACTTCCATGAGCGAGACCGCCATCGACCTCGACGCCGTCACCTCCCGGTTCTCCGACCCCCAGCAGCTGGTTCCCGAGCTCGGCGATGTCGCCGCCGCCCTGTTCAAGCTCGTCGGGAACGGCGCGGTCGCGCGGAGCACCGTCGGCCTGGTCCACCTGCGGGCCGGGCAGCTGGTGGAGAACACCTACCTGACGGTCCTGCACACCGGCAACCTGCGCCGCGCGGGCGTGTCGGAGGAGAAGATCACCGCCGTGGCGTCCTGGAAGGACGCCCCCTACTTCAGCGACGCCGAGCGGGTGGCGCTGGAACTGGTGGAGGCCGTGCTGGCGCCCGCCTCGCGCGGCAAGGGCGTCTCCGACGACCTGTACGCGCGGGCGACCGAGCACTACGACCCCGCGGCGCTGGCCACGCTGGCCATGGTGATCGGGCAGGTCAACTTCTTCATCCCGCTCGCCCTCATCGGCCGGCCGCTGCCCGGAGTCTCCCCCGCCGACCAGTGGCGCACGACCCCCGCCGCCTGACCGCGCATGCCCCCACCAGTTGACTCGTGGCGTGTCCACCTCCAGCGGCCGCAAGAAACACGCGACACGCCACGAGTCAACCCGGGGGCGCCCCGAGACGGCGGCCGACTGGCCTGGACGCACGCGAGCAGCGACTTCCTTACCGCCGCCCGACTTGAAGCGCACCGCGTCGGCTTCCTGCAGCCGCCCTGATGCGAGGGCACCGCGTCGGCCTACTCGTCGCGAGACCACTGCGTCGGCGTGCTCGTCGGCGTGCTCGTCGGCGTGCTGTTGTCAGAGCACCACGTCGGCTTTCTCGCGGTCGCTCTGCTGCTAGGGCGTCGCGTTCGTCAGCTCGCGTTGCTCTGTTGCCGGGGCACTGCGGCGGCCTGTTCGTCGGTGCTCTGCCCTAGCGGCACCGGACCTGCTCGCTTGGCGGCGTCGCGGGGGTGGGCTCGTGCCGTTCTCGGCCTGCATGGCCGCCTCCAGCGCCACAGGGCCCATTGGTCATGGGGGTGGTGAGTCGTCCAGGGCTCCACGTCCACCGGTTCCCGTTCCGACTACTCGACCACTTGGAAATAAGGAGCGTTCGATCATGTCCTCACCCAAGGTTCGCGCGTCCGTGGTCGCGGCCGCTGCGGCCGCGTCCCTGGCCGCGGCGCCGCCCGCGACCGCTGAGACGCGCACCACCTGGAACGGCGCGTGGACGGCGGCGGCGATGCGGCCGTCCGGCTCCCCCTGGTTCGCCACCTGGGCCGAGCAGGGCTTCGCCGACCAGTCGGTACGGCAGATCGTCCGCGTCGGCTCCGGCGGCGCCAAGGTGCGGATCCGGCTGTCCAACGCCTATGGCGCCGCGCCCCTGCGCATCACCGGTGCCAGCGTGGGTCGTACCGCCACCGGTGCGGCCGTCCGGCCGGGTACGATCCGGCCGCTGCGCTTCGACGGCTCCACGTCCACGACGATTCCCGCGCGCGGACGGACTGTCAGCGACCCGGTCACCCTCCCGACCAAGGCCCGCGAACAGCTCACGATCACGCTGTATTTCAAGGGGGCCACCGGTCCGACCACGCACCACCAGCTGTCGATGACCACCACCTACCGCGCGGCCGGCGACCATCACCGCGACACGGCCGGCGCCGCGTACACCGACAGGATCGAGCCGGGTTTCGGCTCCTGGTACTACCTGGAGGGCGTGGAGACGTCCGGCGGACGTCCTCAGCCGCGCGCCGTCGTCGCGTTCGGGGATTCGATCACCGATGGGTTCGGGGCGACCATCGACGGCGACGACCGCTACCCCGACGCGCTCGCCGAGCGCCTGCTCGCCGCCGGACGCCCTCACCCGGTGCTGAACGCCGGGATCGGCTCCAACAAGCTGCTCAGCGACTCGGCCTGCGGTGGCGACGCCGGAGTCTCCCGGTTCGCCCGGGACGTTCTCGGGCAGCCGCGCCTCGGCACCGCGATCGTGCTGATCGGCATCAACGACATCCAGCTTCCCGACGACCGGATGTGCGGCGTCGACCGCGACGACCCGCCGGTCACCGCGAAGCGCCTCATCGACGGCCACCGCACGCTGATCAGCGCCGCCCGAGCCCGCGGCGTCAAGGTCATCGGCGGCACCCTCACCCCGTACCGGGGATCGGCGGGCTGGACGGCCGGCGGTGAGGAGATCCGCCGGCAGGTCAACCACTGGATCCGTACCAGCGGCGCGTACGACGCCGTCGCCGACTTCGACCGCGCGCTCGATCCGACCGGCACCGGCCGCATCCCGGACGGCCTGCACATGGGCGACCTCATCCACCCGAGTCCCGCCGGTTATGAGGCCATGGCGGATGCCGTCGACCTGGGCGATCTGAGGCGCTGACCTCGGCTCTCCCTCCCCTGCCCTCCGGCAGGGGAGGGGCCGGGCCGACGGAACCGCGCCTATCCGGCGCGCAGTTGGCATATTTCGCTGAAAAATGGGATGGTCATGCGGTGGCGAGTTTTTCTTATGTGGGCTCAGGGCCGTATTGCTACTCCAATTCTCTCGCGATGATGATGGGCGATGGTGCTCCTCCGGCGGCGGTCATCGAGGTCGCGACCGGCAGCCCGTTCGGTATGCAAATGGTCGGCGGTACGATGCCTTTCTTCGACCCTTATGGATGGAACCCTGAGATCGGTATCGAGAGGGCGTTGGCCAGTCTCGGTTGGACCGCCGAGAAAAACAGCGGGGGCGGCTTTGGCGCGGCGCTCGACCGCCTCACCTCGGCCCTGGGGGACGGCCCGGTCATGGTCGGCCCCGTCGAGATGGGGTACCTGCGCTACCAGCCGGGCAAGACCGGGCCGATCGGCGCGGACCATTACGCTCTCGTCCTCGGCGTCGACGGCGAGCGCGTGCTGCTGCACGACCCTCAGGGGTATCCCTACGCGCAGCTTCCGGTGGCCGATTTCATGGAGGCATGGCGGGGAGACGGCATCGACTACGGCGAGCCGTACACCATGCGTACGAATTTCATCCAGGTCGCGTCGGTCGGCGTCGAGGACGTCATCGGCGCGTCCATTCCCGGCGCCATCGATTGGCTCGGCGCCGACTCTGGCCACCCCATGCCGCCGGGCAGCCTCGGCAATGCCGCTGCCGCTGCCGCCCTTGCCGCGCTGCTCGAATCCGGTCGCGGTGAGGAATGGCGCGAGCATCTCGTCCACTTCGCGGTCCGCGTCGGCGCAAGGCGCGTGACGGACGCGGCCACCTGCCTCCAGCGGATCGGGCATGCCGCCGCGGCGGCCGTCATGTCCCGCCAGGCCCGGCTGATCGGCTCGCTCCAGTACTCCCTGGTCACCGGCGACTTCCCCGCCGCCGCCGGCTCCCTGCGCGCCCTCGCTCCCACCTACGGCGAGCTGCGCGCCGAACTCGTCAGAACGGAGGCTCGTCGATCCACTCCGGGGCCGCTGGGCTGAGGAAGCCGGGCCGTTGCTCGGAAAGGCACGAGTGAACGCGGTGCCGCACCCAGGGATCAGGATCGGAATCCTGTAGTTCGCGCAGCCGCGGGTGCAGCCGGACGAGGCCGAACCGGTCGGCCACGGCGACGCCGTGCGAACGAACGAGCGCGTCCGGGTCGTCCAGCAGCCTTCCGGTCACCTCCTCCAGCAGGTCCTGCCGGGAGTCCTCCTGCCCGAGGCACCAGGTGAGGCGGTCGGCCGCTCGCCTGCGCCGTTCTATATCCCCGCGTTCCAGTTCCGGCAGCACGTCGTCAAGGGTCAGCCTCCGCAGGAGGGCGAGCGCGTCGAGAGCCGGAGGTGTACGCGCCCTGGCGTACCGCGCGATGTCGTCCGCGATCGTCTCGGCGCCGGCGAGAGGGTGCCGGTCCTGGTGCCTCGGCCAACGCAGCAGTTCCCACATCTTGGCGCGCACGGCAGGGTCCACGTCGGCGGTCATGGCCTCGGTCAGCGCAGCCCAGCAGTCATCGCCGACGGCCGGCGATCCCAGCAGCGACTCACCGGCGCGTGCCCGCCGCTCGGGGCTCGGATCCTCCTTGAGAACGGTGACCAGCTCGGCTTCCCCCAGCGGGAGACGCTCGCCGAACCAGCCGACGTCGTAGCCGGCGATGGCCTCGTCCAGCCACCGTTCGTACCAGGCCAGGAAGCCGGCGTCCTCGACCACGTACGGGCCGAGCGGTCCGTCGTGATCGAGGTTGATCAGCCGTCCCCGTGCCGGTCCGGTCACGATGAGCCGGGTGGCGAGGGAGCATCCGTGGCCGGCGATCTCCAGCGTGCCGGGCAGGAAGGTCCGATCGGGTCCCGGCGGGTCCTCGTGCCGCTGCTCCCAGTCGCCGAGGCGGCGCGGTCCCGGGCGGTACGGGCTGGGCCGCGCGAGGTGTCCCGACCGCCGGTACGCGCAGCACGAGGCGTTCAGGCGGTAGATCCCGGTACCGGGCCCGGCGCCGCCGTCGCCCAGCTCGGTGACGAACAGCCGATACCCGCGGGGAAGCGCGACGCCGTGCCGCTCCTCGAACCCGCCCACCACGGCCTCCGGCAGCGGCGCCCCGAGCTCGAACCCGTGCGCCCACGCGCCGAACGCCTCGGCGGCCACCGGACTCGCCCTCGCCACCGCCAGCTTGCCGACGATCCGGTCCAGCCGAACATGCTCGTCATCTGGCACCCGCGTCGGCCCGCTCATGGGGGCGGTGCTCCTCCAGCCGGACGCCCGGTCAAGACGGGCCGTTCTTCGTTGGCGCCGTCGTCGCCACGACGTCGCGCAGTTGCACGCGGGAGCTGATCGAGAGCTTGGCGAAGATGTTGCGCAGGTGCCACTCGACCGTACGCGGGCTGAGGAAGAGCCGGCTGCCGACCTCCGGATTGGACAGGCCGTCGCTGACGAGCAGCGCGATCTGCCGTTCCTGCGGTGTCAGCTCCTCGCCGGACTGCGGCCTCGCGGTGCGGGCGCGGACGTTCTCGCCCGTGGCGAGCAGCTCGCGCTGGGCCCGTTCGGCGAACGCCTCCATCCCGATCGACAGGAACAGGTCGTGCGCGGTCCGCAGGTGTTCGCGCGCCTGGGCGCGCTGCCGGTCCCGGCGCAGCCACTCGCCGTACAGCAGGTGGGCGCGCGCGACCTCCGGGCGCAGCTCCGTGCGGCTCAGCCGCTCGATCGCCTCGCGGTGGAGTTCCCGCGCGGCGGTGCCGTCGCTCAGCAGGGCGCGGGAACGGGCGAGGACGCCGAGCGCCCAGTCCGTGCCGGCCGACTCCGCCGCGTCCGCCAGGTCGTCGAGCGCCGCGCGGGCGGCCGCGTCGTCGCCGGCGCGCACCGCCGCCTCGACGAGTTCGGGCAGCGCCCAGACCGACACCCACAGTTCGGCCATCCGGGTGCATACCTGGGCCGCCGCCAGCGCCTGCTCGTAGCGGCCGAGGCCGTTGTAGAGGACCGCGGCCGCCCACTGGGCGACCGTGACCCCCATCAGCTGGCCGCCCGCGCCGGCCTCCTCGATCGTGGCGGCGATCAGCGCCTCGGCCTCGGCGGCCCGCCCCCGCAGCGCGCTCAGCCTCAGCTCGACGTGCGGCGCGATGGGGACGCCCGTCGCCGCCGAGACGTCCTCGATCTCCGCGACGATCGCGTCCGCGGCGGTGAAGTCCCCGGTCCAGGAGACCGCGATCCCCAGCGACGTCAGGCAGAACGGCAGCTCGGTCAGGGCGCCGGCGGCGCGCACCCCCTCGACGACCCGGCCGACGATGACGCGCATGGCCCGGTCGTCCCAGACGGCCGCGCTGACGGCGTTGGCCACCCAGCCCCACTTCAGGACCTCGCGCACCGGAAGGTCCGCGAGCGCCGCCACCGCCCGCTGGAGTACGGGCACGGCCGCGGCCCGGCTCTCGGTGACGAGCAGCGCGTAGCCTTCGAGCACCAGGTCGAGGGCGTGCGGGGTCCCCGCCGGAGGCGGGAGCGCCCGCATCGCCTTGGAGATCGCCATCAGGCTGTCGGAGTGCGCGGCGATCAGCCCCGCGGTGCCCCACGCGATCAGGTACGTCTCGCGCGCCAGGTCCATGTCGAAGGGTTCGAGCCGCCGCGCGGCGGCCAGCAGCAGCGGCGGCGCCTCCTGGTTGAGGCCGGCCGCGAACGTGATGTGGCTCCGCAGCAGCTGCGCCCGGACGCGCTGGAACTCGTCCCGGGCGGTACGGTCGGCGACCTCGGTGTACCGGCGCGCGGTCTCCAGGTCGCCGGCCTGGAGCGTGGCGTCCGCGGCCGCCAGCGCGCGCTCGGCCCGGCGGGACGCGTCGACGGTCAGCGCCGCGCAGCGCTGCCGGAACGCCGCCGCCGCGGCCAGCCCGCCGCGCGCCTGCGCCCGGTCGGCGGAGCGCTCCAGTTCCGTGGCCACCGACTCGTCGGGCGCGGCCGCCGCGGCCGCCAGGTGCCAGGCGCGGCGGTCGGGCTCGTTCCGCGGGTCGGTGACCTCCGCCAGCGCCAGGTGCACGGCCCGGCGCTCCTCCTTGGCCGCCGACCGGTACACCGCCGACCGCACGAGCGGATGCCGGAACGTCACGTTCGTGTCCAGCGTCAGCCACTCCCGCGTACCGTCGACGAGCGCCTCCGCCGGCGTCACGCCGAACCGCCCGGCGGCCCCCCAGACCAGGGCGGGGTCGCCGACCGGTTCGGCCGCGGCGATCAGCAGGAGCAGCCGGGCCTGCTCGGGCAGGCCGGCGATGCGGGTCAGGAAGCTCTCCTCGATCCGGCTCGGCAGCGTGTCCGCGCGCAGCAGCCCGAACCCGCCCGCCAGCTGCGTCACGGTCAGCCCGCGCGGCAGTTCCAGCAGGGCCAGGGGATTGCCCCTGGTCTCGGTGACGATCCGAGCGCGCACGTGCTGGTCGAGGCGGCCGAACGTGACCGAGTCCAGCAGCGTGTGCGCGTCGGCGTCGCTGAGGCCGGTGATCTCCAGCTCGGGGAGGCCGAGCAGTGCCTGGGAGCGCTCCCGCGTCCCGAAGAGAAGCAGGACCGACTCCGCCAGCAGCCGGCGGGCCACGAAACCCAGGACCTGCAACGAGGCGTGGTCGACCCACTGCGCGTCATCGACGACGCACAGCAGCGGCCGCTGCTCCGAGGCGTCCGACAGCAGGCTGAGCACCGCCAGCCCGACCAGGAACCGTTCGGGAGGCGCCTGCGCCCGCAGCCCGAACACCGTCTCCAGCGCGGCGCGCTGCGGCGCCGGAAGGTGCTCCAGCCGGTCCAGCAGCGGCGCGCACAGCTGGTGCAGCGTGGCGTACGGCAGCTCCATCTCCGACTCGACGCCGACCGCGCGGAGTACGCGCATGCCGGCCGCCGCGCCCTCCGCGTACCCGAGGAGCGCCGACTTCCCGACTCCCGGGGCGCCGTGCATCACGAGCACGCGGCTCTCGCCGGTGCCGACGGCCGCGAGATTCTGATCGACGACTGAGCGCTCCGCGTCCCGTCCGAGGAGCGCGGCGTTCTCTTCGTGCCCCGCGCCGCGCCTGATCTGTCGCACCATGACCGCCTTCATCGCGTCCGGTGCCCTGTTCGGACGCATGTTAGGTCTGCCTAATCGTGTCCCAAACGATCGCCGAGCGAAAGTCGCGCGCCCGTCCTCCGGGCCGGGGCTAGGCTCCCTGGCCATGCGGATCGACGACTGGTGGGACCTCATCGAGCGGGCGCGCACCGCGGTCGGTGAGCGGGCCGATGACCGGAACCGTCCCGACGACCCCCTGCCCGGCGCGCTGACGGACGTCCTCGCCGCGCTGGAGCCGGTGGAGATCATCGACTTCCGGTTGAAGGCGGTCGAGGTGGCCGACTCCGCGTACCGGCGCCCGCTGTGGAACGCCGCCTACCTCATCGAGGGCGGCTGCGGGGACGACGGCTTCATGGACTTCCGCGACGGCCTGATCCTGCTCGGCCGGGACACGTTCACCCGGGCCGTGGTCGACCCCGACTCGCTCGCGGACCTGCCGGTGGTCGTCCGGATGAGCCGCGAGGAGAGCGGCTGGGTGGGCTTCGAGTCGCTGGGCTACCCGATCGAGGACGCGTACCGGAGATCGCAGGGCGAGACCGCCGCCTTCGACGCGGCCGTGGAGGCCGGCGTGCGCGCGATGAACCGTCCCGACGAGCCGGCCGGCGAGGGCTGGGACGTCGAGGACGACGACGCGATGCGCCGCCACCTCCCGCGCCTCGCCGCCCTCTTCCTCGACTGAGAACCGATCAGCGGGGCCGATACTGATGCCATGGCAGCATCCACGGCGTCGCCGTTCGCCCGCATCAAGATCCGTGTCGGCGCGCTGGTGTTCTGCGGGGACGAGGTCGCTCTGATCCGCCGCGACCGGCCCGGGTCGACCCACTTCAGCCCGCCCGGCGGCAATGTCGAGCACGGTGAGGACCTGCTGGCGGCGCTGCGGCGCGAGCTGGCCGAGGAACTCGACCTCGCCCCCTCGCAGGCCGGCCGGAGCTGCTCTGGGTCGTCGACCAGATGGTCACCCGCCCCGGGGCCACCCCGCCGCCGCGCAAGCTGCACCTGATCTACCGGATCCACGTCACCCCCGAGGTCCGCGCCGGGCTGACCACCCGGGAGTACGACGAGGTCCCCGGCGGTCACGAGGTCGGCCTGATCCAGTGGATCGACCACCGCGCGACGGCCGACCTGCCGATCTACCCGCCGATCGGTACGGCGCTCGCCGCGCTCTCCAGCCCGTCCGCCGCACTCGCCGATGCCGCCCTGCCCGCCGTCACCGACGACAACTACGTGTGGGTGTGACCGTGGCCCGGCCCGGCCCTCAGGACTCGGCGAGTGAAGGCCGTGCCCGGGAACGGCCGCGGGCACGCACGTACCGATGCGCGGCGGCCAGCGCGATGGCGCCGGCGGGGTACCAGAGGACGTCGACGAGGTCGAACTGGGCGCCCAGCAGCTGGCGCGCGAACCAGCTGCGCTGGGAGATCGCCGCCGGTACGGGGGTGAGCTGCGCGAACTCGATGAACCAGCAGTACGCGATCGTGGCACCGCCGGCGACCAGGGGAGAGACCGGCGGCCAGACGAAGACCGCTATCGCGTAGACGATGGCCGCGGACAGGGCGGCGCCTGAGTACTGTTCGACGGGCCCGTCCATCATGGCGCGAATGGCGTAGGCCGCGCCGGCGAAGCCGGCCGCCGACACGACCATCAGCAGCCGGGTCCAGCGCGCTGCGAGCGACATCGCGCAATCATAAGGCGCCGGCGTGGCCCGTCATGTCGGTGCGGGAACGGGGCCGTCCGTCAGCAGCGGAACCAGGTGCCGGGGCGGTACTCGTAGGCGTTGCCCTCCACGGTCATGATCAGGGTGAGGGCGGCCGCCAGGGCGTGGCCGGCCTGCCGGCGGGCCCGGTACTCCTCCGGTCCCAGCGGAGTCAGGCCGAGCGCGTCGGCCGCCTCCTCGTCGGCCTCCTCGGGGTCGCGGCCGTCGGGATGGGCGCTGACGATCAGTTCCAGGGCCTCGGCCAGGTCGCGGCCGAGCACCTCCGCGCCGCCCTCGGAATCGGCGTACAGCACCGGGCGCCGGGGAGCGTCGCCGCACAGGAAGTAGGTGCCGCCGGTGCCGTGGCCGCCGATCGGCTCCAGCCGGGCGCCGCAGGCCAGGTGGACCTCCTCCACGTGCTCGTCGCGGGCGAGGTCGAAGTCCAGGCCCGCCATGAGGTCGGTCAGCCCGGGGTCCTGCCGGATCCGGCGGAGCAGCGCCGGCTCGGGCGCGGCGCCGGAACCGTCGCCGAGCCATGCCGCGGCCGCCACCGGGTCGCCGGCGTCCGCGGGGACGGGCCGCCCGGTCCCGTCGGAGTGGACCACGACGCGGGCCGGGCGGCCGAACACCGCTTCGGGGACGTCGTACAGCGCCAGCGTCGCGCCCGGCTCGTCCGGAACGGCGACGGGGCCCGCCACCCGGGGCAGCGCGGCCTCGGCGGCGAACCGGCCCCAGCCCATCCGCTCGGCGGCGCAGCGCCGCAGGTCCGGGACCACGTGCCGGGCGGGCAGCCGCCCGGTGTACGACTCGGGACCCAGCCGCCGCGCGGCCCTCTCCTGGAGCTCGCCGTCCGAGGCCGCCGCGATGTCGGCGGCGCTCCACCCGGGGACGATCAGGTCGGACGGCACCAGGTGGCCATGCCAGAAGTGGTGCGCGAGGCCGTCCGCGAACCGTACCGCCGGGCCGTCCGCGCGGTGCGGCACCCCGCGGGCGTCGAGGTGCAGCTCGGCCGGAGGCGGCGTGAGGATCGCCGCGCCGTCGAGCGCCCACCACCATCCGGCGGCCGGGACGATCCGCGCCAGCGCGCCGACCGGTTCGGGGATCGTGGCGCCGAGCGTCGCCAGCAGGGCCGCCGAGATGATCGGCGCGGGGTCGCCGGGCCGGCGCGCCGACCGCCAGACCTCCTCCCACTGCCCGGCGGTGGGACGCGGCGCGGCGCCGTGCGGCCGGAGCGCGCCGCGCACGGCGTCCCGTTCGCTCGCGGGGAACAGTGGCGGCAGGTCCTCGATGAGCCGCGCGGCGACGTCGGCGCGCACCCGTTCGAGGTACGCGGGATCGCCCGCGCCGGCCGCCTGCAGCCGCCACTGCTGGACGACGCCGCTGGACATGGCCCAGGTGGGCCGGGTGACCTGCCGCGCGATGCCGTCCTGGAGCCGGTGCCACGATTCCCGGCCGATGCGCCTCGCGGCCTCTTCGGCGAGGTCGTATGCGTCCGGGCCGCTGCCGAGCGGTGTTCCGCGCGGGGCCGCGCCCGCCTCGGCCCATGCCGTGCGCGCCCCCGGAAGCCCGGCGAGGCGCGGGTGCGCGTGGCCGTGCGCGAGCGTCCACGCCGCCACCGCGCCCGCGACGGGGGAGTCCAGCCAGACGAACACCTCGGGCGGCCTGAGCCCGGCGTCCCGGTACAGCTCGGACACGCCGCGCTCGGCCTCGCCCCGGTCCGCCCGGGCGGCCCGGTCCGCCCATCCCGCGCACAGCTCGTCCACCGCGCGCCGATGCTCGTCGTGCGCCGTCAAGGATGCCTCCACATGCTCGTCCATCCGCTGATCGCGATTACGTCAGGGCCGCGAGGTCCACCAGGACCTCCGAGATCGTGACCGGGTCGCCGAAGCCGCCGGCCCGCGGGTCATGACTCCTCCGGGGGCAGCGCCAGGCCGCGCGACCGGGCCGCGTGCGCGAGCCGGTCCGCGGCGGCGTCGCGCCGCCCGGGCTGGCGGGCGTGCCGATGGACGTGCCGGAGCAGCCATTCGCGGGCGATGTCGCGGGCCGACTTGAGCCGGTGGAGCCAGTCCGCCATCAGCCGCGCGACCTCGACGTCCCGGAACGGCATGAGGACGGGCCCCAGCCGGTAGGGTTTGGCCTTCGCGTTCGCGAACACGATGTGATGGACATCGGTCCCGAAGCGCGCCGCCAGCGCCTTCCCGGTCTCCTCGGTGAGCGCCGGCCGCCAGTCCGGCAGCAGCGGGCGGACGAGTTCCTCGGGCGCCAGCCCGAACACGGCCGCCTGGCTCCGCGCGTCGGTGAGCTCCCCGTCCACGTACCTCCGGACGGCCTCCTCCCAGCCGCCGTCGACCGCGGCCGGGCGCTCGAACGGGGCCAGCCACGTCCGCCGCTCCCCGGGGGC
This sequence comes from Actinomadura sp. 21ATH, assembly GCF_041951345.1. Taxonomy (NCBI): domain Bacteria; kingdom Bacillati; phylum Actinomycetota; class Actinomycetes; order Streptosporangiales; family Thermomonosporaceae; genus Actinomadura; species Actinomadura sp. 21ATH. The sequence goes on from NZ_JBGNUR010000010.1 coordinate 181,072, forward strand.
CCAGACGATCAGGCGTCCGCCGGGCGCCTCCAGACCGTCCACCCGCGGGACGCCTCCGCGGGCCCTGCGCCGCGCCGCCACCGCCGCCTCGTGTTCCCGCAGCCGCCGCCTCCACGGTGGGTCGGCCAGCGGCGGCGGCACTCCGTCGTGCGTCACGTCGTCCTCTCCGATCACTGGGTTCGCCATCCGACGCAGGCCGGGAACGATCTGTTCCAGGGCGGGCCGGAGCAGGGGAGAGGCGCGGGCCCTCGTTCGGATCCGGCCCGCGGACCGCTCGGACGGGGCGCCTAGGAGCCGGCGGTCTGGGCGCGCAGGAACTCCTCCCACGTGTGCGTGCCGGTGGGGGCGTCCAGGCTGAGGTTGGCCCCGGACCGGTACGCCTTGCCGATCTTGCCGGGGACGCGGACCGGGAACCTCATCCGGCGCTTTCCCACCGTGGCCAGGTAGGCGCGCTGCAGCTCCTCCAGCGTGTACACGCGCGGCCCGACCAGGTCCGGGACGCGCCCCGCCGGGGCGCCCAGCGCCAGCTCGGCCAGCCGTTCCGCCACGTCGCCGGAGGCGACCGGCTGCCAGCGGATCCCGCCGGGCGCCGGCAGCACCGGCGCCTTGGCCATCGCCCGCACGGTCTTCAGCGTCAGCTCGTGGAACTGCGCGGCCCGCAGGATCGTGTACGGGATCCCGGAGGCGGCCACGATCTTCTCCGCCTCGGCCTTGCGGGCGAAGTAGCCGACCGGCACCGCGTCGGCACCGACCACCGAGATCAGCAGCAGGTGCTCCACGGTGCCGGCGCGCTGGGCGGCCTGGACGAGGTTGCGGGTGCTGACGTCGTCGCCCTTGGGGCCGCCCGCCAGGTGCAGCACGGTCCGTACCCCTTCCAGCGCCGCGTCCAGGCCCTCGCCGGTCATCAGGTCGACCGCCACGTACTGGACGCCGTCGGCGGGCTCGCGGTCGTGCCGGCTCAGCACCCGGACCGGGTGCCCGGCCCGCCGCAGGAGCGTAACGACCCGCGCGCCCAGAACGCCGGTGCCGCCGGTGACGAGGATGGTGGAGGACATGGGCCGATCTCCCTCTTGTAGGTTGACGGTGCAACACGGCTACGACCCGGCCCGGCGCAGGAACGTGACACGGTGATTCGAAATTCTTCGGCCCTGGACAGATTCGAGGCCGAGCGGCCCCGGCTGCGGGCGCTGGCCTACCGGATGCTCGGCTCCGCCGCCGAGGCCGACGACGCCGTCCAGGAGGCCTGGCTGCGGTACGACCGCACCGACCTGGCGGAGGTGCGGAACCCGGCGGCCTGGCTGACCACGGTGGTCACCCGGGTCTGCCTCAACCTGCTGCGGGCCCGGCAGACCCGGCGCGAGGAGTCGCTGGACGGCTTCACCGCCGACTGGCTCGGCGCGGCCGACCACGACCGCGTCCCGCAGGAGGAGGCCGAGCTGGCCGACTCGATCGGGCTGGCGCTGCTGGTCGTCCTCGACCGGCTGAGCCCGGCGGAGCGGGTCGCGTTCGTCCTGCACGACATGTTCGACGTGGCCTTCGACGACATCGCGCACATGATGGAGCGCAACACGGCGGCGGTCCGGCAGCTGGCCAGCCGGGCCCGCGCGAAGGTCCGGCGCGGCGGAGGGACGGAGACCGCGGACGCGGGCCGCCGCGACCACGCGGTGCGGGCGTACCTGGCGGCGACCCGTACCGGGGACTTCGAGGCGCTGCTGACGCTGCTCGATCCCCAGGTCGAGCTGCGCGCCGACCCGGAGGTCACCGGCGCCGCCAGGCCGCTCACCCTCCAGGGCGCCCTGGTCGTGGCCAGGAGCGCCGTCGCCTCGGCCGCCCGCGCCCGCTTCACCGTCCCGGCCGTGGTGGACGGCGACCCGGCGCTGATCATGGCCCCGCTCGGCCGGCTCTCGGTGGTCATCCGCTTCACCTTCGCCGGCTCCGCGATCACCGCGATCGACATCACCGCCGCCCCGGACCGCCTCCGCGCCTTCGACATCACCCTGGGCTGACGGCGCGGGCGGTCAGCGGCCGGTGAGGTCGTGGGCGGCCTGCACGAAGGCGCGCACGCTGGCCGTGGTGCGGTCCGTCCGCCAGTGCAGGCTCCAGCGCAGCGGCGGCGCGTCGCTGAACGGGACGTAGGCGACGTCGGGGCGCGGGTAGTAGCGCGGGGCCTGCGCGCCGACCGTGAAGGCGCCGCGCCCGGCGCCTATGAGGGTGAGCACCTCGTTGAAGGTGGCGGCCTTCGGGCCGGGTTCGATCGGGCGTCCGGCGGGGGTGGTGCGCGGGGTACGGTCCGCGCGCATCGTGGCGGGAAGGCTCTCCGGCAGCTGGATGAGCCTGACCCTCGCCAGGTCCTCCATGCCCACCGACTCGCGGCGGGCGAAGGGGTGGGCGGTGGAGACGGCGAGCAGGCGCGGCTCGGACAGCAGCACCGGGCCGCTGGTGATGCCGGGCTCATCGACCGGAAGGGTGCCCAGGACGATGTCGATCTCGCCGTCGCGCAGCCACGGTATGGGGTCGATGATCTGCGCCTCGCGGAGCTGGACGTCGCATTCGGGGTGGCGCTCGCGGAACAGGTCGGCGGCCCGGACGAGCAGCTGCCCGCTGGCCGCCGCGACGAAGGCGACCCGGAGGGTGCCGGAGATGCCGCGGCCGGTGTCGATCGTCCGCTCGAACGCGGCGGTGATCTGATCCCAGGCGGGGCGGACCTCCTCATAGAGCTGCCGCCCCGCCGTCGACAGCTCCACCCGCCTGCTGGTGCGGTCGAACAGCGGCACGTTCGCCCGGCGTTCCAGCTTGGCGATGGTCTGGCTGATGCGGGCGGTGGACACGTGCAGCCGCTCGGCCGTACGCCCGAAGTGCAGCTCCTCGGCCAGCGTGAGGAACGCCTCCAGCTCGTGTCGCTCCAGCATGAACGCCCCCGTCGTTAAGTGTGGCTTCACGATCCTTGCACAAGTGCGCATTGATCGCCCCTCCGGCCCAGAGGAAAGTGATTCCGTCGAGAACGGATCGGGGAAACGACGTGCGAACTCACGAAAAATATGCGGACGCTTTCGATGCGGTGCATTCACCGGAATTCCTGGCTGTTCGATTCGAGCAACACCGCCCCCATCTCAAGGCGGTCGCCTACCGAATGCTCGGCTCGCGGGCCGAGGCCGATGACGCGATCCAGGAAACGTGGTTGCGGCTCGCCCGGACCGAGGGCGAGCGAATAGAGAACCTCGGCGGCTGGCTGACCAAAGTGATCGGGCGGATCTGCCTCGACATGCTCCGCACACGCGAACGGCGCGGCGAGGAACCATTGCAGGAACGGATCGGCCAGATCGACGGAGCCGACCCCGAACAGCGGATGCTCGCGGCCGATTCGGTCGGGCGGGCGCTGCTGGTGGTGCTGGAGTCGCTCAGCCCGGCGGAACGGCTGGCGTTCGTTCTGCACGACATGTTCGCGGTCCCGTTCGACGAGATCGCGCCGATCGTCGACCGTACCCCGGCGACCGCGAAGAAGCTGGCCAGCCGGGCACGCCGTCGGGTCCGGGGCGCGACCCCGCCCCCGGACCCCGGCCGCCTCCAGCGGCACCGGATGGTGGACGCCTTCCTGACCGCCGCCCGCGGCGGCGACTTCGCCGACCTGCTGACCCTCCTGGACCCGGCCACGACCAGGCCGGGCACGACACCGGAGCCGGGCGTCCAGATCCGGCGGTCGTCCGCCAGGTCGAACAGCGAGATCAGTGATCCCACGACCGGAAGATGAACCGCGGTACGGAGCCGCCCGCGTGAAGTGCGAGGCCGGGACGTGCGGGGGCGCGTCGGCCTCTAGACTGCGCCGATGACGGTCGTACCGGACGGCGTGCCGCCCGATCTGTTCTCCGCCGGCGAACTCCGGCTTCTCGGCGAGGCCGGCATCGCCCTGTTCGCCGGGCGGCTGGTGCTGGACGCGCAGCCGCCGATCGACGACGCGGCGCTCGCCGCGGTGGCCGAACGCTGTGCCGGGCCGCTGCCCGAAGCGCTCGTCGCGCTGTGGCGCATCACGTTCGGCGGCCGGCTCGACTACGACCTGCGCGGCGACATCGGCGGCCAGGACGTCGCGGTGTCGTTCAGCGAGCTGTTCCACCCCGGCAGCGACGGCTACCACGACCTGTGGGGCTGGATCGATCACGAGTGCGCTCTGGCCGAAGAGCACCGGTCCGGCTGGTCCGGCCGGCTCGCTCACCTGCCGATCGGCGGCTTCGAGTACCTCGAACGCGTCTACGTGGACACCGCCACCGGCCCCGACCACGGTGCCGTGGACTGCTGGCGGCAGGGATTGCCGCCGGGATGGGAGTTGCAGACGGGCGACCGGGTCGGGCGGCTGGCCGATGACCTGCGCGCGCTCTTCGGGCGACTGGTGCTGGAGCACGACCCCTGGACGCTGGAGGACGACGCCGTCGAGGCGGGCACGGACCTCCGTGACGCCGTCGACGAGCTGGCGGGCCGCGCGGACCCGCACGCGCGGACGGCCGCGGAGAAGCTGCGCCGGCTCGTCCGGGCGACCGTGCTCGACTGGCGGGGCGCACTGGAGCAGGGCACGCTGGCGAAGCGGCGCCGGCTCCGGCGGCTGGCCCTGGACCGGGCGGCGGCCGCCGACGACGTGGAACTGCTCGCGCGGCTGGTGGAGCTGGGATGCGATCCGGCGGAGGAGGTCGGCAACGGAATGACCCCGATCGACGTGGCCCTGCGCGGCGGAGCCACCGCGGCCGTCCGGTGGCTGCTCGACCAGGGCGTTCCGGTGGAGAACGGCCTGCTGGCCGGCGCGCACGCCGTCGACGCCGGCCTTGCCCGCGACCTCATCGATCGAGGCGCGACGGTCGACGCGTGCGCGCTCTCGCAGGCGCTCGCCAACCAGGACGTCGAGGTCGTCCGAGTGCTGTCGCGTGCCGTGCAGCCGGACGACGAGCTCGCGCGGCTCGTGCCACGGCTCCGGACGCTGGCCGTCCAGGCCGGGCAGGACCCGCACCGTTCCGCGGTGCTCACGGAACTCGCGGACCGTTTCGACCGGAACCACCGCACATGAGCCCGCCCCCCGGCGCGGGCCGTCACTCCGTGCCGCCGGCGGAGGGCGCCGGCCGGTCCTGATCAGGGTCGGGAACGAGGTCCTTGACCAGGAAGACGCAGGGGTCCTCGACCGGATGCTCAACGCCGGCGTCGTCGGTGTAGGAGTAGCGGTCCAGATAGCGGACGGTGGGCCGGTACCCCAGGCGCGCGTAGAGCGCCGCGGCCCGCGGATTGCCGTGATCGTCGACGCCCAGCCCGATGAGCCGCGCGCCTCGCCGGGCCGCCAGCCGTTCGGCGCGCCGGATCAGCGCGGTGCCTATCCCGCGTGATCGGAGCGCATCGACGACGTGCAGGCCGTTCACCTCCGGGCAGCCCGCCGTGACGGCCCGCACTTCCGGTGCCGCGCAGCCGTTCCAGCGGACCTCGCAGTTTCCGGCCGGCCGGCCGTCCAGCCAGGCCACCAGGTACGTGCCGGCCCCCGCCGCCTGCCGGGCGAATCGCCGAGCGTGGTACGAGGTGGCGCTCGGTGAGGGCAGGTGCTCTTCCAGCGCGTCCAGATCCTCTCGCCGGCAGGCGGCGATGCGCAGCGCGGCTCCGGAGGTCATCGGCGGCCGCCGAACTCCCAGGGGTGGACCTCGATGTCGGCGTACCGGCCGGGGGTCAGGACGGCGCGCGCCGCGTCCGGGTCGGCCGCCTGGAGCAGCGCCGCCGTGCCCAGCCAGGTGGTGCCGTCGTCGGCCAGCAGCGGCCCGTAGGCGATCAGCCGGTCCTGGGGTGCCGGTGGGGTGAGGTCGGCGGCCGGTCCGGAGCCGAGGCCGAGCACCAGGTAGTGGGCGCCGGCGTTCGGTTCGCCGGTGAAGTCCCACATGGTGCGTCCGAGCAGGTCGCGCCAGCGCCGCAGTAGTACGTCCCGGTACGCGCCGGCCTGGTGGTTGGGCTCGTCGAAGGCGAACGCGCGGGCCGCGGCGGGATCGGGCAGGTCGACGATGTGGACGCTGCCGGTGGGCGTCCGGCCGTCGGCGGCGAACGTCGGCCCGCGGGCGATCAGCTCCCGCTCGTACCGGTCCATGTAGGCCCAGTGCGCCTCGATCAGCTCCTCGCGCAGCGCCAGGGAGCCGGGCCGGTCACGGTGGTAGCAGAAGAACTCCATGATCGCTGTTCCTACACCTTCCCCGTACGCGCCGGAGACGGCGGCACCGGCGTGAGGCCAGGGCTCACGTCCGGCGGCGCTTCTGGGGGCGGCGCTTGGGGGCGGAGCGCTGGCGCTGGGGCTTCTTGCGGGTGGCGGGCTGCTGCTGGGCGTTGCGCCCGCGGGAGCTGTTGGGGGTGCGGCCGCGGACGATGCCGATCAGTTCCTCCATGAGGTCGGACGTCTCGGGCGCGAGCCAGGCCAGGCCGATCTGGGACTGGGGGGCGTCGGTCACCGGGCGGTAGGTGAGGTCCTTGCGGTGGTGGAGGCGGGCCAGGGACTGGGGGAGCAGGACGATGCCGGCCCCCGACGCCACCAGCTCGATCGCGGCGGCGGTGCTCTCGGGACGGGTGAACGCGGGCTCCCCGGGGCGTTCGTCCCAGACCAGGACCTCGTCGAGCGGCTCGAACACGTCCTCGTCGGCGAGATCGGCGAGCTCCACCTCCTCCACCGCCGCCACCACATGGTCCTTCGGGACCACCGCCACGGTCGTCTCCAGGTAGAGCGGGATCACGTGGAGTCCCTCGCGGTCGACGGGCAGGCGTACGAACGCCGCGTCCACGTCACCGTTCCGCAGCAGGGGGACGGCGTCGGCGGCGGGCGTCTGCACCAGCCGGAGCGGCACGTCCCGTACCCGCTCGGCCCACACCCCGGCCCACTTCGCGGGCGTCACTCCCGGTACGTAGGCCAGCCGGAACTCACCATTGGTCACCTCCTCAGCCTAGTGACGTCCGGGCCGCTCCCTCCCGCTGGCTACTCTTGAGGTCATGAGCACGTCCAAGGCGAAGACCTCGCAGACCATGAAGCCGGCGACCGCGGCCAAGAAGCTGGGGATCCTGCTGTCTGCGGCGCCCGCCGAGTTCCAGGAAGGTCCTGTGTCCCGGGACGAGCTGAACGCGCTCCAAGCCGACCCGCCCGCCTGGCTCGCCGACCTGCGCCGCGAGGGTCCCCATCCCCGCCAGGTCGTCGCCGCCAAGCTCCGGGTCTCCATCTCGGGCCTGACCCGCGCCGGCATCACGGGCCCGCTCACCACGGCCGAGATCGAGGACCTGAAGGCCGAGAACCCCGACTGGCTGCAGCGTGAGCAGGCCATCCGGGCCGAGGTCCGCGAAGAGGAACTCCGCCTCAAGCAGCAACGCCCCAAGGGCTGACCCGCGCGGCCTTCCCGGCCGGCCGCCGGCAGAGCTCGCCCGCCGCGTTAACGAGTTGCTCCGCCGCACACGACCCGCCGCGCTCCCGACACCGGTGAGCGCCCCGGCACTGGAAAGAGCGCAACGATGCAGCAGTCTGCTCACTCACCGATCCGGGAGTTCCCGGTCGCGGACGCGAAGGCGGGCCCCTACGGCATCACGGCCGGTCCCGACGGCGCGCTGTGGCTCACCCTCGTCCACAGCGGCGAGATCGCCCGCCTGGCCGTGGACGGCGAACTCAGCCGGTATCCCGCGGGACCGGCGGAGTGCAGGCCGAGCATCATCACCGCCGGCCCGGACGGGGCGCTGTGGTTCACCCGGTCCGCCGATCACCACATCGGCCGGATCGCCACTGATGGGACCCTCACGGCGTTCGCGTTGCCGGAGTCCGGTAGCGGTCCCTTCGGGATCTGCGCGGGCCCGGACGGCGCCCTGTGGTTCACCGAGATGAACACCGACCGGATCGGCCGCGTCACCACCGACGGCCGGATCACCCATTTCCCGCTGCCCGTCCAGGGCGCGTTCCCCTCGATGATCACCGCCGGTCCCGACGAGGCGCTGTGGTTCACCCTGAACCAGGCCGACGCCGTCGGCCGTATCGGCCTCGACGGCGGGGTGACGCTCCACCAGGTGCCCACCGCCGGCGCGGCACCGGTGGGCATCGCGTGCGGGGCGGACGATGCGGTGTGGTTCGTGGAGATCGCCGCGGGACAGATCGGCAGGATCGGTGTGGACGGCACGATCCAGGAGTTCCCGCTGCCCGACCGGGACGTCAAGCCCCACGCCATCGCCGCGGCGCCCTCCGGAGAGTTCTGGTTCACCGAATGGGGCGCCAACCGCGTCGGACGCGTCACCCCCGCCGGGACGATCACCGAGTACGACCTGCCCACCCCGTCATCGGAACCCCACGGCATCGCCATCGGCCCGGACAGCGCCGTGTGGACCGCCCTGGAGACCGGAGCGGCCGCCCGGCTGGCCCCGTAAGCCCCGCACGCTCCGGCAGCCGGTCATCGCCATGGCGATGGCCGGCTTTCACGCGTTCACGGGCCGGTCTTGCTGCGTTCGTAGTGGCGGGCGGCCTTGGCGCGGTTGCCGCAGATGGCCATGGAGCACCAGCGGCGGGTGCCGTTCTTGGTGGTGTCGTGGAAGTACAGGATGCAGTCGGGGTGCGAGCAGGGCTTGACGCGGCCGGGGCTGTCGGCCAGGAGCCGTAGGTAGTCGGCGGCGGCGAGCCAGGACGGCAGCCACGCGGGGTCGTCGGTCCGCGCATGGTCCTCGGGGCCGTCGGAACCGAGCCTGTGGTGCAGCGCCCCGCGCGCGAGGATCCGGTTGAGCGCCTCCGTCGCCTCGGGGGACGAGCGCTGCTCCAGGAGTGCGAGAAGGACGTCGCGAGTCTCGACGGTGGCGTCGAGCGTCGCCCGGTCGGCGGTCGCGCGGCCGTCCAGCCCGGCCGAGCGCAGCCAGACGGCCAGCCCGCCGGTGGAGTCGAGCAGATCGTGGCGGGCGCCGCCGTCCACCCACCGCGTATTGATCAGATCGAGGCACAGCGGCTCGCCGACGAGCGGGCGCGGGTCCGCCGCGACCCGCCCTTCGGATCCATGGTTCGCCTGCACGCCGTCATTCTACCCGGCTATCGCAACTTAGCCGGTTGACGATCACCTTCTAACCCTCTATCTTTCTTTAGCAAGTTAGGTCGATTCGGGCGGGAACGCCCGGGACTGCGAGGTGTGTCATGGAGACGGTCGCCATCAAGACCCTGCGGACGGGGCACGTGGGCGTGAACGTGACCGACGTCGATCGGTCCCTGCCCTTCTACGAGCGCGTCTTCGGGCTCGAGGTGCAGGCCGAGGGCAAGGAGGACGGCCGCCGCTGGGCCTTCCTGGGACGGGACGGGCGGCTGGTGGTGGCCCTGTGGCAGCAGAGCGACGCCGCCTTCCAGACCCGGGCGGCGGGCCTGCACCACCTGTCGTTCCAGGTCGAGACGATCGAGGAGGTGAAGGCCGCCGAGCGGGTGCTGCGCGAGCTGGGCGCGGAGTTCGCCCACGACGGGGTCGTCCCGCACGGCGAAGGCGTCTCCTCCGGCGGGATCTTCTTCACCGACCCCGACGGGATCCGGCTGGAGATCTACGCGCCCGCCGGGGCCGACACCGCTCCCGCCCCGAGCGGATCCGCCCCCACCTGCGGGTTCTTCTAGCCTCCGGCGATCCCTCGACGAAAGGAGGCCGCTGTGGCGGCCGACGTCTACCACGAAGGCGAACGAGCCGCCCAGCGGCGCGCCGGCCTGCTGGACCAGGGCGCGTTCTCCGGCCGCGCCATCCGCGCGGAGATCCCCGACGTGGCGCGCAGGTTCCTCGCCCAGCAGCCGATGGTGGTGCTCGGCGCCGCCGACGGCGACGGACGGATGTGGGCGGCGCCGCTCACCGGACCGCCCGGGTTCCTGCGCGCCGACGACGCCCGCACCATCACGATCGACGCCCGCCCGGGACCGCACGACCCGCTGCACGACCGGCTCGCCGAACCGGCACCGGTCGGCCTGCTCGCGATCGAGCCGTCCCGGCACAGGCGGATGCGGATGAACGGCCGCGCCGTCCCGACCGCCGGCGGCCTGCGCGTCTCGCTCGACCAGGTGTACTCCAACTGCCCCAAGTACATCCAGAAGCGCGAACCGCGCTGGGAGCCGGCCTCTCCCGGCCGGCCGCGACGGTCTCGCTCGCTGAGCGCCGAGCAGCGAGCGCGGATCACCGGCGCCGACACCTTCTTCATCGCCACCGCCGACCGCGAGGGCAACGCCGACGCCTCCCACCGCGGCGGAAACCCGGGCTTCGTGGAGGTGCCGTCGCCGACGATGCTGCGCTGGCCCGACTACGTCGGCAACGCCATGTTCAACACCCTGGGCAACCTGGAGGTCCAGCCCCGGGCCGGGCTGCTGTTCCCCGACTGGCGCACCGGCGCCGTCCTGCAGCTCACCGGAACCGCGCGCACCGACTGGGAACCCGCGCGCGGCACCGCCGAGCGGCTGGTCGAGTTCACCGTCACCGACGTCATCGAGATCCCGGACGCCGTCCCGCTGAGGTGGAGCGAACCGGTCCTGTCCCGCTTCAATCCGCCCGTACCCCCTCCCGAGGAAGCGCCGTGATCCCCACCGACCGCAACGACGTCGCCCAGGCGCTCATCGGCAAGGCGCCGGCGCGTCCCGCCGCGCCCGCCATCGCGTCCGCGACCGCTGCCGGTGCCGTCGCGCTCACCCTCCTGGTCGCGATCGGTCACCTCCTGCACCGTCCGGTCCTGGTGCCGCCCTTGGCCGCCAGCGCCGCCCTGGTGTTCGCCGCGCCGACCCTGCCGCTGGCGCAGCCCCGCAACGTCATCGGCGGCCAGTTCGTCTCCGCGCTGGTCGGTTTCTGCGCCGTCGCCGCCGGCGGCCGGACGCTCTGGACGGCGGCCGTCGCCGGCGCCCTCGCCATCGGCGCCATGGCCCTCGCCCGTACCCCGCATTCCCCCGCCGCCGCGACCGCGGTCATCGTCGTGCTGACCGGGCCGGAACCCGTGACGTTCCTGCTCCTTCTTGTACTGGCGACATCCGTCATCGTGGCCGTCGGCGTCATCGCCACCCGCCGCGGCTATCCGTCCTACTGGTGGTGAGAACAGGTACGGCCCGTACCTGGCAGCACCACGAGCCCGCCACCAGGCTCGACGCCATGACCGAGACACCCATGTCGGTGGAGTCAGCCGGGACGGGAGCCGGCCTGAAGATCTCGACTCCGGATAGGGTGCCCGGGAAGCGCAGCCCACCGCACTCACGCCAGCCGGGATCATTGCCGTGAACGACGACGCCCGCGGCCTCGCTCAGCCCCCTGAACGCGCCGCCGCACTCATGCACGCCTCCCTGGCCGGATTGTCGGTCGGCGACGCGTTCGGGGACCAGTTCTTCCTGCTCGCCAACCGCCGTCTCACCGCCGCGGACCTTCCTCCACCGCCGTGGGAGTGGAGCGACGACACCGAGATGGCCTGCTCGGTCGTCGCCTGCCTGCACGATCACGGCCGCGTCGACCAGGACGTCCTCGCCACCTCCTTCGCCACCCGCATGGACACCGGCCGCCGCTACGGCGCCGGGGCCCTGGAACTCCTCGAACGCATCCGCGACGGGCACCCATGGCGGGCCGCCTCGGCCGGGTCCTTCGGCGGCAACGGCTCCTTCGGCAACGGCGCGGCCATGCGCGTCGCCCCGCTGGGCGCCTACTACACCGGCGACCCGGCACGCGCCGCCGCCGAGGCCGCCCTCCAGGCCGAGATCACCCACGCCCACACCGAAGGGATCGCGGGTGCCGTCGCGGTCGCCGTCGCCGCCTCCCTCGCTGCGACCGGCACCGCCGGAGACCTGATCGAGGCGGCCCTCGACCACGTCCCCGGAACCTACGTCCGGCAAGGACTCCAGCGCGCTCGCGGCCTAGCGAAGGCGACACCTGAAGAGGCGGCGCAGGCCCTGGGCAACGGTTCACGCATCACCGCCCAGGACACCGTGCCGTTCGCGCTCTGGGCGGCCACCCGGCACCTCGGCGACTACCCGGCCGGGGTCCGAGCCTGCGTCACGGCCGGCGGGGACATGGACACCACCGCCGCGATCGTCGGCGGCATCATCGCCACCAGGACGGGGATCGACGGCATCCCGCCGGACTGGCTCGACGCCCGCGAACCCCTTCCCGCCTGGGTGAAAGACCACCCGACGGCTCGACGCTCCTGATGCCACATGCCGCCGGCGGGCCGGGGCGCGTCTCTACCGGTCCGGGGCGGTCGGCGCCTCGTCGCCGAGGCTGAGCAGCAGGGTCCGCAGGGTCGCGGCGAGATGGTCCTGCTCGTCCCGGTCCAGCGGACCGCGGGCGACCGTCGGCTCACCTCCGTGCTGGTCGCGCTCGGCGTGATCGCCTCGACGGGCGCGCCCGCCCACGCGTCCGCTTTCCCGAGCACCATCCGCCTTCCGGACGGGTTCCGCCCCGAGGGCATCGTGACGGGCCCCGGCCCGTACGCCTACGTCGGTTCCATGGCCGACGGCTCGATCTACCGCGCCGATCTGCGCACCGGACGCGGCGCGGTGTTCAGCCGGGGTCCCGGCACCCCGGCGCTCGGCCTGCGCGCCGACGGGCGCGGTCACCTGTTCGTGGCGGGTGGCACGGGCGGCGACCTGCGGATCCTGGACGCCCGCACCGGACGGAAGCTGGCGACCCACCGGCTGACGACCGGGCCGGCGTTCGTCAACGACATCGCCCTCAGCCAGGGCGCCGCATGGATCACCGACTCCACCAACCCGGTCCTCTACAAGATGCCGCTGCGCGGCGACCGCCCGCCCGGCCCGCCCGTCCGCATCCCGCTCACCGGCGACATGAGGTACGGCTCCGGCTTCAACGCCAACGGGATCACCGCGACCCCGGACGGCCGGGCCCTGCTCGTCGTGCAGTCGAACACCGGCGACCTGTTCCGCGTCGAGCCCTCCGGCGAGACCCGTCGCGTGAACCTGCACGGCGAGACCCTGGTCGAGGGCGACGGCCTGCTGCTGCGCGGCCGGACACTGTACGCCGTGCAGAACCGGTGGAACGCCGTGGCCGTCCTGCGGCTTAACGCGGAGGGCACGCAAGGACATGTGGTGCGCCGGTTGCGCAGCGAGCGGTTCGACGTCCCGGCGACCGTGGCGGCCTTCGGTTCACGGCTGTACCTGCCGAACGCCCGGTTCGACACCCCGCCGACCCCGCGGACGCCGTACACCGTCGTCGCGATCCCCCGCCAGTAGCCCGCGCTACCCGGGGCGAACACTCGGCGCGCTCGCCTCCTGAACGCGCGGACGGCGCGGGCGGCGTCCTTCGCCGTCCGCGCCTTCCGTGTCCCGGGTCAGTGGTTGCGGCCCCAGACGTACAGGCCCAGGGCCATCACCAGCAGGCTGAGCACGCTCGACACCGCCCGCAGCGTGTTCCAGGGCGTCCAGCGCGAGGAGTAGTCGTTCCAGAGCTTCGCCGCCTCGGCCATGTCGGCCGGGATCTTGCTGGCGTCCAGCTTCTCGTTCAGCGGCACGTTCACGATCACGGTCGGCAGGAACGTGCCCAGCAGGTAGATCCCCGCGGCGACGAAGAACAGGACCGCCGCCGAGCGCTGCCCGAGGAGCAGCAGCGCCGCGCCGGTGACCAGGGCCAGCAGCGGCGCGCCGGTGAAGTGGCCCAGGAACACCGGGTTCTGGATCTTCTGGTTCATGCTCTGCATCGCCGCGATCGCCGTACTCGCCTTGGTGGCGTCCAGCCCGGGCATCACCGCGACCGAGAAGGCGAGAAAGACGCCCGTGACTCCGCCGGTGAGCAGCACCGCGATCGTCGCCGCCGACGCGGCCAGGGTGAACTTCATGATGGGTTTCCTCTCTCAGGCCCACACGCCGGTGGCGGCGGTGTCGCGGGCGAAGTCGGCGAAGTCCCTGGGCTCGCGGTCCAGGGCGCGTCGCACGCCGTCGGCCGGGCGCGCGTTGCGCCCGTCCAGGACGGTGGTGAACAGGTAGATCAGCAGGTCGGTCACGTCGTCGGGCACACCATGATCGCGCAGCGCGGCCGCGTACCCCTCCGCCGGCACCGAGGTGAAGCGGACCTCACGGCCGGCGGCGCCGGCGATCTCGGCGACCGCCTCGGCGAAGGTCAGCGCGCGGGCACCGGTGATCTCGTACGTGCGGCCCGCGTGGCCGTCCTCGGTCAGCGCCGCGACCGCCACGTCCGCGATGTCGTCGGCGTCGGCGAACGGCTCGGGCACCTCCCCGGCCGGCACCGCCACCTCGCCCGACAGCACCGCGTCCAGCAGGTAGTCCTCGCTGAAGTTCTGCGCGAACCAGCTGCACCGCAGCACCGTCCACTCTGCGCCACTGTCCTTCAGCGCCTGCTCGGCCACCGCGGCCTCAGGCTCACCCCGGCCCGACAGCAGCACGATCCGGTCGATCCCGGCCTCCACCGCCGCCGCACCGAACGCGCCGATGTCCTCGGCGGCCCCCGGGACGGTCAGGTCCGGGTAGTAGGCGAGGTAGATCGCGTCCACGCCCTCCAGTACCGCGCTCCACGTCGACCGGTCCTTCCAGTCGAACCGCGGCTCGCCCGACCGCGAGCCCACCCGTACCGGAACGCCGCGCTCCTCCAGCCGCGCCACGATGCGCCGGCCCGTCTTGCCCGTCCCACCCACGATCAGCTTCTTCGTTTCGTTCGTCATGCCCATGAGTCAACCGGGGCGCGGCCCGCGCGAACATCGTCGAGAGACCGAACCCCATACGCGAGCGTCTACGTCCGGCGATGACCCCTCCCGAGGCGCAACGGCGTTCACCCGTACGCCCGGCTCGTACGGTTCGGTGCGGTATCGGCGAAACCGGCAGGGGCCATCCCGCCTGCGCGAGGAACGGAATCGTCGCCGTGTTTCCGCGATCGCCGTCCTCCCGGAGCCTGTCTTCCGCATGGCGATCTTGGAGGTGGCCGGCGTATGGCGTGGGAAGGTGCTGGCTGGGCAGTTCCCCCTTGTCTGCTGTGGAGACGAGGTCGGCGATGCTGAACGAAGCCGAGGCCCGGCTGGTAGCGGAACTGCTTGAGGGACTGGCGCACCGCGATGGCCTGGGCACGCAGGCCGCGGCCGGGAGGATGGCGGCGGTGCTGCGTGAACGGGTGGCCTCCGCCGGCGGTGCGCGACCCGGCGGTGACGATGCGCAGGGGAAGCTGGCGGCGCGGCGTGACGCCGGTGACGTTCGGGATGGGGCCGCCCGGGACCGGGACCAGGCGGCGGTGCGGCGCGATCGGCGGGCCCAGGACCGCGACTCGCGCGCCAGGGACCGGGACACCGATGCCGAGAACGCCGACCAGGCGGCGGCCGCCGAGGAGCGGCGGCTGTCCGAGGTGCTGCGGGCGGCTGAGCTGCGGGATCGAGCGGCGGAGGAGCGCGATCGAGCGGCGGCCGAGGTCTGGAACCGGCAGGCTGAGGCGATGGAGCCGGACCCGGCGGTGGTGCTGGCGATGCGGCAGCAGGTGGAGCTGGACCGGGAGATGGCCGCGGCGGACCGTGAACGCAACGCCGAGGACCGCATGGTGCTGCGTGAACTGATGACGGCGGTGATCCAGCGGCGGCGCGCGGCCGCTGCCGGCCGCCGGTCCAGCGGCGTGGACCGTCAAGCGGCCGCCCAGGACCGCGCGTCCGCCGGCGCCGACCGCGACGAGGCCCTCCAGGACCGGCGGTGTGCGCAGCAGGACCGCGATCAGGCGGTCATCGACAGCGAGCTGACCGACCCTTCCTGAACCCATGACCTGGTCACGCCGCGCCGGACGGGCGACGAGGGGCACCGTCAGGTTTGAGGAAGCCGTGCGCCCAGGTCACCGCGGTTCCGGCGCAGGCGCAGGCGGGTGCGGGATGCGTCAGCGGCAGCCGGGCCGGCATCTCCCGGGCGACGACGCGATCGGTGGGGTGGGGAGCGCGTAGTGGTCCGCGAGATGGTCGGTGTCCGTGGTGCGTGGGGCCCTGGCGAAAGTGGGGGGCGGGGGTGACGAACGGGCATGGTGGCGCGGGTGGCGGCGGCACCACCATCGGGGCATGCGATCAGCGATACGGATCACCGCACTGGCCGCGGCCGCCTGCCTGCCTGCGGCCTGTGGCACGAGCACCGGCCCGGCCGCGCTGTCGGCGGCGGCCGGGCCGGCCGGGGCGGCGGGTTTCACCCTGCCCGAGCCGACCGGGCGGCAGCCGATCGGGACGACCGAGCTGCACCTGGTCGACCATGGCCGTACCGACCCTTGGGTCGAGGGCCGGACCCGCGAGCTGATGGTCAGCGTGTGGTACCCGGCCCGCCGTACGGCCGCCGCGCGGACCGCTCCCTACCTGCGGCCCGGGGTGGCCGGCCTGCTCGACCGGTCCGGTGCGCTGGGGATCTTCAAGCCCGGCGAGGTGGACTGGGCGGGGGCGCGCACCCACGCCGCCGAGTCCGCGCCGGCCGCGGGCGGCGGGGCCCGCCCGGTGGTGCTCTACTCGCCCGGCTTCGGCGTCCCCCGCGCCCTGGGCACGACCCTCGCCGAGGAACTGGTGAGCCGGGGGTACGTGGTGGTGACCATGGACCACACCTACGAGAGCGGACCGGTGGAGTTCCCCGGCGGCCGGGTCGAGGGGCAGCGGCTGCCCGAAGGCGGTCCGGAGCGGCTCAGGACGGCGCTGGACGCCCGCGTCCGGGACACCGGGCTCGTGCTGGACCGGCTCGCGGCGCTGCGGGCGGGCCGCAACCCCGACGCCGAAGGCCGCCGGCTGCCCGCCGGGCTCGGCCGCATGCTCGACCTGTCCAGGGTCGGCATGTTCGGACACTCCGCGGGCGGTATCCAGGCCGCCGAGGCCATGCGGACCGACCGGCGTGTCGACGCCGGGATCAACATGGACGGCGCCATGCAGTACGCCGACGACGACCTCGTCCCGGTCGCCGAGGAAGGGCTGTCCCGCCCGTTCATGCTGATGGGCGCGGCCACCGGAGGGCGACCGCAGACTCATCGCACCAGCCCGTCCTGGAAGGCGTTCTGGAGCAGCTCGACAGGCTGGAAGCGCGATCTGTACGTGCCGGCCGGCAGCCACTACACCTTCACCGACCTGCAGACCGTGCTGCCCCAGCTGGACGAGCGGCTGGACATCCCGGCCCAGGCGCGGCGCGACTTCATCGGCACCGTCCACCCGGACCGGGTCACCGCCTCGCAGCGCGCCTACGTCACGGCCTTCTTCGACCGCCACCTGCGACACCGGCCGGCACCGCTGCTGAACCGGCCGTCACCGCGGCATCCCGACTTCCGCTTCGTGTACTGACCAGAACGCGGAGCCACCGCCGGACGCCGGGCCGCGGCCGCCGACGGCTCTCCGCCGTCGCGACGGCGCGGGCGTGATCCGGGTGGTGTGATCTACGAAACTCTGTAGTGATCGAGGTAGATTTTCGAAGCGAGCCCGGGTAGTGTTCCTGTCATCGAAGACGAACGAGTCCATGAGAAGCGGGTAGAGGACGAACTGCCCGAAGCGATGGATGAGCGGACCGGGCGTGCTGGGGCCAACGCAAGGCAAGGGGCTCCGGCAGCCGGTCCGCCCCGCGGCCAACGGGCCGTGGTGGCAAGAAGAACACGCAGTACCGCACCACCCAGTACAGGTAGTGATGTCGAGGAAAGGAGGAATCGGCGCCATCGGGATCGCCCGCCAGCGGCTCCAGTCACGTCGCGCGGGTACCGCAGCTGCCCAGATTGGACGGTGGTCTACGGTCACGCAACCGCGATCCCTGCGTCCCCGCCCCTCGATCGGGCGGCCGGCGCGGAACAAGCCCGGCCTCACGGCCGGATAGATGGTGTTGTACCTCTGGGCCCCGGCGCCGCGGTTTGGCGCCGGGGCCCCCGTTGCTTACCTCACTGCCACCGTTTCCGAATGACACGGAAGGTCTTGTGCAAGCAACCCAGCCGGAGATGACCGGCGACGACCCCGCCCGGCAGGGCGACTGCGACGACACCCTCGACGACAAGTTCGACGACGAGGACTACCCGGCCTACAGCATGGGCCGTGCCGCCGACATGCTGGGAGTCACCCCGGCGTTCCTGCGCAGCCTGGACGCCGGCAAGCTGATCGTCCCGCAGCGCTCGGCCGGCGGGCACCGCCGCTACTCGCGCTACCAGCTGCGCCTGGCCCAGCGCGCCCGCGACCTGGTCGACCAGGGCACCGCGGTGGAGGCGGCCTGCCGCATCATCATCCTGGAAGACCAGCTCGCCGAGGCCCAGCGCCTCAACGCCCAGCTCCGCCGGGAACGCCCGCCCCGCCAGGACCCGCCCGGCCAGGACCAACAGCGTCCCGGCTGACACCGGAGATCGGTTCACCCCGGGGCGGGCGCGCCGGTAGGACGGGCACCGCCCGTACCTGGGCTTCTGCCGACGACGCCTCGTGCGCCGATTCTGTGCGGACCTCTTACAGGCCGCCCCAGCGGCGTGCGGCCTGCCAAAGCGCGTCACGCAGAACGGTCACGGCGGAATTCGCTGGAGCGCCGCGTCGGGTGGCGAGGTAGAGGGTGTTCAAGGGTGCCGCCTCCGGCTCGTGCAGTTGCACGACTCTTCCGGTCCCCAGCGCGGGCTCGGCGATGTAGCGCGGCAGGACCGAGATGCCGGCACCCGTCACCACCGCCTCGAGGACCGCCCGCAGATCGGAGACGACGAGCACGACCGGATTCGGCGGGCGTCGGCCGAACTCGCTGCGCCAGTAGCGACGTATGATCGGCAGCTCCTCGGCGTAGGCCACGAGCGGAAGGTGGGCCAGCGCCGCCACCGGTTCGGTCGCCAGGCGTTCGACGTCGACGGTCTCGGCCATCGCGGGCGGGGCGATGAGGACGAACTCCTCGTCGATGAAGGGCTCCGCCTGCAGGGCCGCGTGTTTCGGACGTACCGAGGAGATCACCAGGTCCAGCCGGTCAGTGGCCAGTGCGGACAGCAAGTCGTCGGCCAGGCCGAGCGTGGCGTGGACCTCGACACCCTGCCTGGTGAGCCCGGTCAGCACCGGAGTGACGCGAAGGGTCATGAACTCGGCGGCGGCGCCTACGCGCACGGTGCCACCGAAGGAGGGGTCGTCGGACGACTCCATGGCCCTGAGCAGGCCTTCGACATGGCCACTGACACGTGAGGCCAGCGCCGCCGCCCGTGGCGTCGGCGTCACGCCTCGGGAGGTGCGTACGAACAGGCGCTCGCCGATCTGCTCCTCCAGGCGGGCGAGCTGTCCGCTCACCGCGGGCTGGGTGACTCCGAGGCGGCGCGAAGCGGCCGACAGCGAACCGGCCCGGTAGACCTCCAGGAACGTCGCCAGCAGGTCGAGGCTCGACGCACCGCTGCGCTTGTCGTGCACCATCCGCACAGCAAAGCACGGCGCCGGAGCCCTCCTCAGTCATCAGGACTCGGCGAACCGGGTCTCAATGACGGCTATAAGCGGAACCACCAGCCATAAGCGCGACCATGAACCCAGCCTGTCCGGAATATGTCATTTTGGGCGCATGAAACCAGAAGCCAAGAGCTTTGCGGAGCGGTTGAGATGGGCGCGCGAGCGCGCCTTCGTCGGGCGAGCCGAAGAGCTGGCGGTGTTCCGTGAAGCCCTCGAAGGAACCGGGGGAGCCCCTGCCGTCATCTACGTTCACGGCCCCGGAGGGGTGGGCAAGTCGACGCTGCTGCGGCGGTTCGCCGACGAGAGCCGGGACGCGGGCAGGCCGGCGATCGAGGTGAACGGTCGGCTCATCGACCCCTCGCCCTCCGGGGTGGAAGCGGAGGTCGCGGGCATCGCACCGGATGCCGTCCTGCTGATCGACGCTCTTGATCACTGCCAGGGGCTCGAAGGATGGCTGGTCGACCGCTTCCTTCCCTCACTGTCACCGGAGACGCTGGTGGTGCTGGCCGGCAGGGAAGCACCGAGTCCGACCTGGACCGCGGACGTCGCGTGGAGCGAGCTCCTGGCCGTCGTACCGCTGGGCGACCTCGACCCCGCGGAGGCCGAGAGGCTGCTGGAGCTGCGCGGCGTGACGTCGGGTCTGCGCCACCGGATCCTCGACTTCGCCGGCGGCCACCCTCTCGCGCTCAGCCTCGCCGCCAGCGTCGCGATGGACGGCGGAGGCGCGGACTGGGCTCCCACCCCCGATGTCCTGACCGTTCTGCTCTCCCAGATGGTGGGGGAGATCCCCTCGCCCGCGCACCGGCTCACCCTGGAGGTGGCCGCGCATGCGATGACCACCACTGAAGGTCTGCTGCGCGCGATGCTCGGGCCTGACCAGGGTGCCGAGATGTTCACCTGGCTGCGCCGCCTGCCGATCGCCGACTGGGGCCGCCAAGGCGTGTTCCTGCACGATCTGGTCAGCGACGCGATCGACGCCGACCTGCGCTGGCGCGACCCGCAGGCGTACGAGGAGATGCACCGCCGTCTCGGCCACATCCTTCTCGAGCAGGCGCGCACCGCGTCACCGGCCGATGCGATGGTCGCGATACGCGAGCTCACCTACCTCAAACGCTACGGCCCGATGGGCGAGTTCTTCCAGATGCGCAGGGAAGGCGACTTCCACGAGGACGTCCTTCGCCCTGGCGACCACGAGGCCGTACGGCGCCTGATCGCTGAGGCCGAAGGGCCGGAATCGGGGACGATCGTCGACTTCTGGCTGCGCAGGCAGCCCGAAGCGTTCTGGATCTACCGCGACTCGATGACCGGAGAGCCCGCCGCGTTCATGACGTGGCTGCGGATGTCGGCACCCCTTCCCGACGAGCTCGCCGCCGACCCGATCCTCGCCCGAGCATGGGAGTACGCACAGCGCACCAATCCGCTGCGCCCCGGAGAGCACCTGCTCATGGCCCGGTTCTTCGTCTACCCTCCCGCCTACGGCGAGATCTCGCCCGTGCAGCACCTGATGCAGCTGCGCATCTGCAGTGACTGGATCCGATCCGCCGGCCTGGCATGGTCGTTCCTTCTCAGCCCGTTCGGCGATCTGTGGGACCCCCTGATGCGGCACCTCGGCCACACGAGGGCCACGGACACGCCGTGGCCCAACGGGTACACCTACACGGTGTTCGCCTGCGACTGGCGGGCCACCCCGCTCTCGGTCTGGTTCGACCGGACGCAGCCCGGCGCGCTCAACGAAGAACCGCCCGCCGTGGCGCAGGTCAACTCGTTCCTCCCGCTCACCCGAGAGGAGTTCGACACCGCGGTGCGCGCCGCCCTGCGTGACTGGCACCGGGAGGACGAGTTCGCCGCCAACCCGCTGCTCCGGGCGAGAATGATCACTAGCAGGCCGGGCTTCACCGCGGAGCAGTCGCCCGAGATCCTGCGCGAGATGCTCGTCGACGTCATCGACGGGCTGCGTGCCGATCCGCGTGAAACGCGGATACACGGGGTGATGGCCACGACCTACTTCCACCGGGTGCCCAACCAGATGGCCGCCGCCGAGCGGCTTGGCCTGCCCTACAGCACCTACCGGAGATACCTCCAGCGGGCGCACGAACGCCTGTGCGACGCCCTGTGGAGGCGGGAGACCTCCGATCATCCGGCACTCTCGCGCATGAAGGAGATGAGCGGCGCCGGTTGAGCGAGGGTTGAGCGTTCGCTGGTCTCGCGGATGAGCGCCCGCCCTCGGCAGAGTGTGTGCCCTAGGGGGCGAAGACCTGGGGATATCAGCGGACCGGGCGCCCAAGGCCATAAGGAAACTTATGGCGCGAGTTTTCGGGTGAAACCAGACCGAAAGATCATCATGCGGTGCGGCGCTGACCGCGATGCCTCGTCGCACGTTCGCCGCCCCGATCTCCCGACGCGCCCGTGCCGGGCCTGCTGACACGAAGGAAGAGCCATGCCGGATGTTGTTCTCGACCAGGGTTCGGGCCATGTCGCGGTCCGCGCTTAGCCACCGCCGGCCTGTCCTGGCCGTCGCGACATCAGCGGGCAACGCCATCCACCTCTTCGACGGCCTCACCTACGACCCGATCGGCGACCTGCAGGTCACGGCCCAGCCGCACGAACTCGCCGCCGACACGGCCGAAGGACTGCTGTACATCTCGCACACCTACCGCTCCGGCATCTACACCGAGCCGGGCGAGAAGGCTCACGAGATCTCCGTGGCCGACCCGTTCAGGCGGGAACTTCTCGAAGTGGTGTCTCTCGCTCCGCAGGAAGCGCCTCACGGGCTGGCCCTCGACGCCAGGCGGCACCGCCTCTACACCACGGTGGAAGAAGGCCCCGTCGGCAACGGGGCGGTGGTCGCATTGGACACGGTCAGCCGCAGGCCGGTCGGGCGCATCGACGTCGGAGCAGGCCGGCCGCACTGGTTCGCCGCCACGCCGGACGGCCGCAAGGGCTACGCCACCAACAAGGCCGACCCCTTCATCTCCGTCGTCGACCTCGCCGGCGGCAGGCTCGTCGGCCGTATTCCGGCCCCGTTCGGCACGGAAGAGGTCGCCATCTCCAGGGACGGGCGGTACGCCTACGTGGCCGGGCCCGCCCTGCGGAACAGGCGGACCGCGCCCTCCGGCGCGGCGATGCTCATCGTGATCGACACGGCCACCGACGAGGTCGTCGACCGCATCCCCCTCGAGGCGCCGGGCCGCCCGGTCCACGTCGCGCCGGACGGCCGCGTCCTGGTCGGTCTGGTCCGGACGGATCGCGACGGCGGCCCCGCTGACGGCCGGCTGGCCGTCTACTCCCCGGACGCCCACCTTCTCCAATACAGCGTGCCGACGGGCAGAAGCCCGATCACCATCCGAACGACCCCGGCCGGCGACCGCGCCTTCGTCGCCAACCTGCGCTCCGGGACCGTCACCGTCGTCGACCTGGAATCCGGAACCGAGATCCGCACCCTGGACATCGACCCGGAGCAGCCGGACAGGAACCAGAGAGCCCACGGCATCGCCTACCTGGAATGACGACCGGGCACGGCCGCCGGCCGGCGAGCGGTTCCCGCCGCGCTCGCCCGTGGCCATGAGCGGCGCTTCCCGATTCCTCACTCATCGCATCAGCACTGACAAGGAGTTCTCACCATGCCGAAAATCCTGATGGTCATCTCGGGCGCGAGCACGCTGACCCTGGCCGACGGCTCCTCCCACCCGACCGGGTACTGGGCCGAGGAGGTCGCCGAGTCCCACCGGATCCTCACCGAAGCGGGCGCCGAGGTCGTGTTCGCGACGCCGGGCGGCGTACGGCCGACCGTCGACGTGCTCAGTCTGGACGAGCGCGGCGGCGTCCCCGCCAAGGCCGCGCAGACGTACCGCTCGTACCTCGACGGGCTCGCCGACCGGTTGGCGCACCCGCTCGCGCTGGCGCAGGCGAACGCCGAGGACTACGACGCGATCTACCTGCCCGGCGGGCACGGGCCGATGGCCGACCTCGACCGCGACGCCGACCTCGGCCGGCTGCTGAACACCGCGCACGCCGGCGGCAAGGTCGTGGCCGCGCTGTGCCACGGGGTGGCGGGCCTGCTGAGCGCCACCGCCCGGGACGGCTCCTTCACCTTCGCCGGACGGGCGATCACGTCCTTCACCGACGAGGAGGAGTACCAGGGCGGCCTCGGCGAGACCTCCCCGTACCTGGTGGAGAGCCGTCTGCGCGAACGCGGAGCGCTGCTCCGGACCGGTGCCGCATGGAGCGACACGGTCGTGCGCGACGGCGACCTCATCACCGGCCAGAATCCGCAGTCGAGCGCCTCCACCGCGCAGGCCGTCCTCAAGGCCCTCGACGGCAGGTGACCGAACGGGCGCGGGAGGCCCGGCCTCCCGCACCCCGCCGGCCCCCTTCCCACCATTCCGTCCCCGTTCCGGACCAGAGGGGCCCCACAGGCTCGCCCAGAAGAAGATGCTCATGCCTCTCATGGGCCTCTTGGTCGCGCCGGAGAAGCGGGCCCGGCCATCTTCCTGATGCGCGAAGCCGGTGGGCGGGACGGGGCTGAAGTCAGACGCGGACCGGCAGCCTGGAGTCCAGGAGTTGCTGCGCCAACTCGACCATGTGCTCACCAGGCTCCGTTGAGCCCATGGCGGCCGCCAGGACCTGCGCGCCGTCCAAGATGACCAGAAGCTTGGCCGCGGTAGCCGGGCTGCGCCATGGGAGGTCGACGCCGACCAGGGAAGCTGTGTGCCTGGCGGCGCTGAGCAGATTGTGGGCAGTGGTTGGTCTGGGAACTGGGCGCCGATCCGCGGCACTGTGGCTTCATGCAGAGATCACCTCCGCGCTGGCCCTCGGTCTCCGGGGGCGGTGCGCGGCCCTCCGGTTGACATTCGGAAGTGTGAGTGGTTTATTACTCACATGACGACGAACCGAGGGCGACAGCTGTCCACCGCGGACGAGCGCCGGGAGACGGTGCTCGCCACCGCGATCGGCGCCTTCGCGGCGCGCGGCTACTGGGGCACCACCACGACGGAGGTGGCCAAGGCCGCCGGGATCTCCCAGGCTTACGTCTACCGGCTGTTCCCGAGCAAGGAGTCGCTGTTCGTGGCCGTCGTCGAGCGATGCTTCGTCCAGGTGCGCGGCGCGTTGGAGCAGGCCGTCGCCGCGGCGGCGGGCAGCTCGGCCGAGGTGGTCCTGCGCGCAATGGGCGACGCCTACGCGCGGTTGATCAGCGACAACGACCTCATGCTGATCCAGCTGCACGCCCAGGCCGCCGCCGTCTCGGAGGAGGCCGTCCGCGAGGCGGTCCGGCAGGGCTATGCCCGGCTCGTGGAGTACGTGCGCGGCGCCTCGGGCGGCAGCGAGCCGCAGGTCCAGGACTTCTTCGCCCGCGGAATGCTCTGCCACCTGCTGGTGTCCACGGGTGCCGACGAGGTCGAGGCGCCCTGGACGCGGACGCTCGCGG
The DNA here is from genome assembly GCF_041951345.1 of Actinomadura sp. 21ATH. Lineage (NCBI taxonomy): Bacteria > Bacillati > Actinomycetota > Actinomycetes > Streptosporangiales > Thermomonosporaceae > Actinomadura > Actinomadura sp. 21ATH. The sequence goes on from NZ_JBGNUR010000010.1 coordinate 205,817, forward strand.
CGGGGATCACGCACTACTGAGCCCATCCCGGGCGTTCCGCCCGGGGTCGCGTCGGCGGGGCCCAGGCCCCGCCTTCTTTCCCCGGCAAGAGTGAGTGGTCAACCACACACATATCTGGAGTCGATGATGCGTAAGACAGCCACGGGCCCCGCGCTCGCGGGGCTGGCCGCGGCGCAGTTCCTCGTCGTGCTCGGCAATTCGATCGTGAACGTGGCGCTCCCGCAGATCCGCGAGGGCGCCGGGCTGACGGACGGCGGCACGACCTGGGTCGTCAACGCCTACGGACTGGTCTTCGGCGCGCTGCTGCTGGCCGGCGGGCGGGCCGCGGACCTCCTGGGCCACCGCCGCGTGCTGCTCGGCGGCCTGGCGATGTTCGGAACGGCCTCGGCGGTGGCCGGGCTGGCCTCGTCGGCGGGCCCGCTGATCGCGGCGCGGGCCGTGCAGGGCATGGGCGCGGCGGCCGTCGCACCGGCCGCGCTGGCGGTGGTGATGGGCCTGTTCCCGCCGGGCCCCGGGCGCGGCAGGGCGCTGGGGGTGTGGGGCGCGGTCTCGGGGGCCGGAGGCGCCGCCGGAGTCCTTCTGGGAGGTCTCCTGACCCAGGCGTGGGGCTGGCGGGCGCTGTTCCTCACCGTCGCCGCGGGGACCTTCGCCGTGCTGGCGGCCGTCACGGCCTCGGCGCCGCGGTCCGCCGAACGCGGCACCGGCCGGTTCGACCTGCTCGGCACCGTCACGATCACCCTGTCCCTGACGGGCCTGGTGTGGGGGCTGACCACGGCCCGCGAGCAGGGCTGGACCGACCCCCGCGTCCTGGGCGCGCTCACCGGCGCCCTCGTCTTCGGAGCGCTGTTCGTCCTCGCCGAACGCCGCCACCCCGACCCGCTGGTCCCGCCGCGGCTGTTCCAGGGCGGCCGGGTGGCCGCGGCCAACACGCTGATGGCCCTGTTCGGGTCGGTGTGGATCGCCCTGTTCTTCTTCCTGCCGCTCTACCAGCAGGAGGTCCTGGGCGAAGGGCCGCTGCTCACCGGACTCGGGCAGCTCCCCCTCGCCGGCGCGATCATGCTCGGCTCCGCCCTGTCGCCCCGGATCACCGCCCGGATCGGCGCGTCCCGAGCTCTGCTCGCCGCCCTGGTCACAGAGGCCGCCGGACTGCTGTGGCTGTCGCGGATCAGCGCCGACGGCTCCTACCTCGCCGACGTGCTCGGCCCGAGCGTCCTGATCGGGCTCGGCCTGAGCGTCGCCTTCATCCAGCTCACCGACCTGTCCATGGACGGTGTCGCCAAGGCCGACTCCGGCACCGCGGGCGGCCTCGTCAACACCACCCGGCAGGTGGGCGGGGCCGTGGGCCTGGCCGTCCTGGCCACCCTCGCCGGATCGCTCACCGCCCGCTCGTCCCCTCCTCACGTCCAGGCCCTGACCGACGGCTACCGCGCGGCCTTCGCCGCCTCGGCCGCCGTCCTCATCGCCACGGCCGTCCTGGCCGCCTACCTGACCCGCACCACCCGTACCTCCGGAAGGAACCACGAGATGCGCACCATCGACGAGACCGCCCCTGTGATCGTCCGCCTGTCCACCACGATCGACGCCCCGCTTGAGCGGGTCTGGGCGCTGCACACCGGCATCGACGCCTGGCCGGCCTGGAACGGCGACATCGACAGCGCCGTCTCGGACGGCCCCGTCGAGCCCGGCGGCTCCTTCCGCTGGACGACGCACGGCCTGGACATCACCTCGACGGTCTACGAGGTCGTGCCCGGCGAGCGGATCGTGTGGGGCGGCCCGGCCGGCGGCATCGACGGCGTGCACGTCTGGACCTTCGCCGCCGACGGCGACCGCGTCACCGTCCGCACCGAGGAGTCCTGGGCCGGGGCACCCGTCGACGCCGCCGCCGAACAACTCGGCCAGGCCCTCCGGCAGTCGCTCGAATCCTGGCTTGCGGCCCTCAAGGACCGCGCCGAGCAGCCCGCCCGATGACGACCCCTCCCACCACGCACCACATCGAAGAACAGGACTCCGCCATGACCGCCAAGCCGTACCTGACCGGCCACTACACCCCCGCCGTCGACGAGATCACCGCGACCGGCCTCACCGTCGAAGGCCACCTGCCGCCGGAGCTGAACGGACGGCTCGTCCGCAACAGCCACAACCCCAAGCCGGGGGTCACCCCCACCCACTGGTTCAAGGGCAGCGGCATGGTCCACGGCATCCGGCTCCGGGACGGCCGGGCCGAGTGGTACCGCAACCGCTGGGTCCGCACGCCCGCCCTCGAAGGCGCCCCCTACATGACCGAGCGCGGCGTGGACCTGACCGCGAGCACCGCGGGCACCCATGTCATCGAGCACGCGGGCCGGCTGCTGGCGCTGTGCGAGGCGAACCTCCCGTTCGAGCTCGACTCCGACCTGGAGACCGTGGGCGCCTACGACTTCGACGGCAAGCTGCGCAGCGCCATGACCGCCCACCCCAAGACCGACCCCGCCACCGGCGAACTGCACTTCTTCGGCTCCTCGCCGTTCCCGCCCTACCTCATCTACTACATCGCCGACGCCAAGGGCCGGATCGTCCACAGCGCGGAGATCCCCGGCGCGACCGCCTCCCTCAAGCACGACTTCGCCATCACCCGCCAGCACATCGTGTTCATCGAGGGCTCGGTCACCTTCGACCCGAGCGAGCACTCCGGCATCCCCTACGGCTGGAGCGACGAGCAGCCCTCCCGGATCGGTGTCATGCCCCGCACCGCCGACGGCGCCACGAAGATCCGCTGGTTCGCCATCGAGCCCGGCAACATGCTCCACGCCTCCAACGCCTACGAGGACCTGCAAGGCGGCGGCATCGTCCTGGAAGGCCCGTCCGTCGACCGCGAAGGCTTCCAGCTGTCCTGGAACTGGTGGGTCGGCGCGCCCGGCCGAGGCACCGAGCCCAACACCCGCTCCTACACCCGCCGCTGGCGGATCGACCTGGAGCGCGGGTCGGTGGACGAGCAGGTCATCGACGACCTCGCCGTGGAGTTCCCGACGCTCAACGAGGACTACCTCGGCGCCGAGAACCGCTACACCTATGCCATCTCCTTCCCCGACCAGGACGGCAGAGGCGGCTACGGCGTCGTCAAGTACGACCGCGCCACCGGAGCCCGCCGCGTCCACCAGGCCGGCGACGCCCGCCTGCCCAGCGAAGCGGTCTTCGTCCCCGCCGAAGACGCCGCGAACGAGGACGACGGCTACCTCCTGACCGTCGTCTCCGACCTCAAGCAGGACTCCTCCCGCCTGCTGGTCCTGGACGCCTCCGGACTCGACCAGATCGCCGCGGTCCAGCTCCCGCGCCGCGTCACCGGCGGCATCCACGGCTCCTGGATCCCCGACACCACCCGCTAGCCCACCCTCCGGGGCGCCCCATGAGGGCCCCCCCGCCCGCCCCGCTCAGCCATCACGCCCTTGCACGCAAGTAAGGACCGATCCGATGCCCCTCAACGGGATCCTCCTGGCCGTCCACGTGGCCGCCGCCCTCACCATCGTCGCCAGCGTGATCACCGACTGGATCGGCGTCCTGGCCCTCCGGGGCGCCACCACGACCGCCCACGCCAGGGAAGGTCTCAAGGCCCTGACCGCCTCCGCCGCCTTCGGCGTGTGGGGCAGGCTCGGCTCCCTGGCCGCCGCCAAGCTCACCGCCCGCCGCGACCCGAGCCCGACCGGAGCCCGCTGATGCTCATCGCCCTGCGCGTCACCGCCATCGGCCACGCCCTCGCGTTCGCCCTCCAGCCGATCCTCGCGGGCATGTTCCTGTCCGGCCGCGACAACGCCATCGGCAGCCACGGAGACAACGCCGCCATCGTCTCCACGATCGCGCTCGCCCTGACCGTCATGACCGCCGTCGCCCGCCGCAGACGCCTCGTCGGGCCGCGGGTCCTGCCGCTCACGGCCGCGATCTTCGTCCTGGAGATCGTCCAGCTGACCGCCGGCATGGATCACCGCATGTGGCTGCACATCCCGCTGGGCGTCGGCCTGTTCGCCGCCGTGACCGCCACGCTGCCGCTCCTCTTCGCCGCCCCGCCCACCCAGGAGAACTCCGCATGACCGGCCCCACCCGCCGCGACCTGTTCAAGCTCGCCGGCCTCGCCCTGGCCCCCGCCGCGCTCACCGCCTGCGCGGGCAACGGCGGGACGGTCGGGCCCGGAACCCTCACCAGCGCCGCACGGCTGCCCCAGCCGTACACGCTGCCCCTGCCGATCCCCGTCCCCGCCAAGCCCGCCCGCTCCGGAGCCGACGGCGACCACTACGACATGACCCTCAAGGAGAGCGCCGCCGAGATCCTGCCCGGCTACTCCACCACCATCTGGGGGTACGACGGAACCTTTCCCGGCACCTACCTGGAAGCCCGCTCCGGCACCCCGCTGATCATCCGCCAGACCAACCTGCTGCCCGTCCCCGCCGCCACCCACCTGCACGGCGGGATCACCCCGCCGTCGCAGGACGGCTTCCCCACCGACCTGCTCTACCCCCGCGGTCTCGCCCACCTCGCCTCCGGCCACACGGCGCACGGCGGCCACGCCGGGCACGGCGGCCACGCCGCGATGCATGACCCGCACGCCCAGGTCAGCGTCCACCAGCGCACCTACGCCTTCCCCATGCGGCAGCGCGCCGCCACCCTCTGGTACCACGACCACCGCATGGACTTCACCGGAGCCCAGGTCTGGAAGGGCCTCGCCGGCCTGTGCGTCGTCCGCGACGACCGAGAGGACGCGCTCCCGCTGCCGCGTGGCGACCGCGAGATCCCCCTGCTCATCTGCGACCGGGCCTTCGACGCGGACGGGCAGCTCGCCTACCCCGCCACCGACGCCAGCCTGCTCGGCGCCCCCGGCATGGACGAATCCATCATGGGCGGTGCCCGAGGCGACGTCATCCTCGTCAACGGCACGCCCTGGCCCTACCTGGAAGTCGACGCCGCCCGCTACCGGCTCCGCCTCGTCAACGGCTCGAACGCCCGCAGGTACGAACTCCGCCTCGACGGCCCGGCCGACAGCGTTCTCACGCAGATCGGCGGGGACGGCGGCCTCCTGGCAACGCCCGTCCGCCACACCACCCTGCGAATGTCACCGGCCGAACGTTTCGACGTCGTCGTCGACTTCTCCCGCTACCCGGTCGGTTCCGCCGTCACCCTCGTCAACCTCGCCGACACCGGCGGCGCCGGAAAGATCATGCGCTTCCAGGTCGTCCGTAAGGCGACCGACGACTCGAGAATCCCCGATCGGCTGTCCGACATCCCCGCGCTCATGCCCGACGGAGCGCGCAGGCAACTCGTCTTCTCCCGCAACGGCTCCCAGTGGCAGATCAACGGCAAGCCCTTCGACCCGGCGACTCCCCACCTGCGACCGGCCTTCGGCGTCACCGAACGCTGGACGATCCTCAGCGTCGAACGCCATCCCTTCCACCTTCACGGCGCGTTCTTCCAAGTCCTCGGCCGAGGCTCCGCCGGTCCCGGCCCCTACGACGCGGGGTGGAAGGACACCGTGGAGATGGCCCCGGGCGCCGAACTCCACCTCGCCGTCCGCTTCGACGCCTACCGAGGCCGCTACCTCGCCCACTGCCACAACCTCGAACACGAGGACATGGCCATGATGGCCACCCTCCAGGTCGGATAGCTCGGAGAGTCCCGCACTGGGCCTCCCGTAGGCGGACAGTTCGATGTCCGGGGCGGCGCGATCTTCACCGGGCGGCCGTCGACTGCCCTTCAGAGGGAAACCGCGAGCTCCGGGGACCATCCCCGCCCGGGATTCTCGTTGAGTCGGCACGGACCGCGGCGGCCGCGGCCATCGTGGCGTTGGTCATGGGCAGACTTCCCGGTACTTGCGCCCGGCCGCTGCGCAGACCGAGCCGACAAGGTCGGCGGGCATCGTTACGTAACCATCCCCGCGTACGCGGGGAGCAGCTCCGGTGGAGGGGGCCTGCGCCGAGGCTGGTGGGCGGCGATGGGCGCTCACCTGGGGTAGCGGCTCCTCATCGTCCCGAAATAGGCCTCCGGCGCCGCTTCCAGGTGCTCGGGCACGGCCTTCATGAACGCCTTCAGCACGTCCGTGGCGTTGTGCCGGTCCAGGTCCTCCTGGGAGCGCCACACCTCGTACAGGAAGAACCGCCCGTCCTCCTGCTCGTGCAGGTGGTACTCCAGGTTGCCTTCGTGCGCGCGCGAGGGTTCGACGAGATCGACCAGCAGCCTCCGCAGCTCATCTGCGTGGCCGGACTTGGGGGTGAGGAATCCATAGAGCGAAACCGGTGCTTGTACTGCCGTAGTTGTCATGCGACTGAGGTTAGGACGTGACATCGGTGTCAGTTTCAACTCTTGATCGCGGTGGCGTGGGTCACATGAAGATCGGCCGGCTGTCCCGCGAGACGGGCGTCGCCGTCCGTCTGCTGCGCTACTACGAGTCCCAGGGACTTCTCGCCTCTGAACGCACGGAAGGCGGCCATCGCGTCTACGCCCCGGACGCCCCCGCCACCGTCGCCCGCATCCGCCGCCTGCTGTCCGCGGGCTTTCCCACGCGGACGATCCGTGACCTGATGCCCTGCTTCGACGGCGACGCCCTGCAGCCCTGCGTCCAGGACCACCTGACCGGCCACCTGGCCGATCTGGAGGCCCGCATGGCCGACCTGGCCAAGGCCCGCACCACCGTGACGGCTCTCATCGCCTCCGCACCCCCGCTCAGCTCGTATTAGGCGGACCCCGTCCTGCGGCCCAGTTCCCGGCCGGGAACCCAGATACGACCCCGCCGGTGGACGGCCGAGCATGGTTCCGTTTACGGCGGTGCGAACGCCTGCCGCTTTGAAGGGCGCGCCCGCTCGGACCTGCGCGACCAGTTGGCGCGCGTTGTCGCTCTCATGAGGTCCGTATCGGTGGGATACCTGTCATTGCAGACATTGCATCGGCCGGTTCATGCTTGATCCATGAACGGCGCTGAGGTGCTGGTGGTGGTCTATGACGGTGTCCAACTGCTCGACGTGACGGGCCCGGTGGAGGCGTTCGACGGAGCGGCTCGGGCCGTGCCGGGGTCGTACCTGGTGCGGCTGGCCTCGCTCGGCGGTCGGGATGTGGTCACGTCGTCCGGCGTGCGTCTGGGGGTCGAGACCGACCTGGCGGATGTGGAGAGGCCGCTGGACACGCTGCTCGTGGCGGGCGGCTGGGGCTACGCCGACGCGGCCGGCGATCGTGAGCTGGTCGACCGGGTGCGGCGGTTGTCCGCCCGGGCCCGCCGGACCGTCTCGGTGTGCACGGGGGCGTTCGTGCTGGCCGAGACCGGGCTGCTGGACGGGCGGCGGGCCACGACGCACTGGGCGTACTGCGCCGAGCTGGCCGCGGCCTACCCGGCGGTGACCATGGAACCGGATGCGATCTTCGTCCGCGACGGGAACATCGGCACCGCCGCCGGGGTCACCTCCGGGCTGGATCTGGCGCTCGCGCTGATCGAGGAGGATCACGGACCGGACGTGGCTCGCCGGGTGGCCAGGTGGCTGGTGGTGTTCCTGCAGAGACCGGGCGGGCAGTCGCAGTTCAGCCACTGGTCGCGGTCCCGCGCGCCGGAGGGCGGGACGCTCCGTCGGCTGCTCGCGGAGATCGCCGCCGACCCTGGGGCCGATCACTCGGTCGCGGCGCTGGCCGAGCGGCTCTCGGTGAGCGAGCGTCACGTCAGCCGCCTGTTCACCCGTCAGGTCGGCATGACTCCTGGCCGGTATGTGGAGCGCGCCCGCGTCGAGGCGGCCCGGGTCATGCTGGAGACCGGCCGTGACGCAGTGGACGGCATCGCCCGACGGTGCGGCTTCGGAACCGCCGAGAACATGCGCCGGGCCTTCATCAGGGAGATCGGCATCCCACCCCGTGCCTACCGTGACCGCTTCACCGGCACCACCGCAGTGCTCTGACCGCACCGCGGGCCGCCAGGCGCTCATACCGACGACGAGGAGATCTCCTGATGAATGTGGTCTTCGTTCTTTATGACCAGATGACCGCTCTCGACATCATCGGCCCCTACGAGGTGCTGGCCGGTCATCCACAGGTGCGTCCCTGTTTCGCTGCCGCTAAAGCCGGCGGGATCAGCTGCGACAACGGGCTCACACTCCATGCCGACGTCGGCTTCGAGGAGGTGCCCAGCCCCGAGCTCGTCATCGTGCCCGGCAGCTCACGCTGGGGCAGGGCTCTGGAGGACGAGACCCTCATCGCCTGGCTGGCCGCCACCTGCCCGACGGCCGAACGCACCGTATCGGTCTGCACGGGCTCCACGCTGCTGGCCAAGGCGGGGCTCCTGAACGGGCGGCCCGCGACCACCCACTGGGCGGCGCGGGACGACCTCGCCGCATACGGCGCGATCGTCCGGACCGAACGGGTGGTCGTCGACCAGGACGTGATCACCTGCGCCGGGGTCTCGGCCGGCATCGACATGGCCCTGACCCTCGCCGCCGACCTGTGGGGTGAACCGACGGCCAAGACGATCCAGCTCGCCCTCGAATACGATCCCCGGCCGCCGTTCGACAGCGGCTCCCCGGACAAGGCCGCACCCGAAACGGTCGCCACGGCGAAGGCCCTGTTGACGGGCGTGTAGAACGACACCACAAGACGCCAACGGCGAACACAGGGTCGAGGACGCGTTCCGTATCCGGAACGCACCGCGCCCGGCCGGGCTGGTTTGGTCCAGGCGTTGCGACGGCGGCCCGCAGTCGCAGCACCCGGCTTGGCAGGTCTGCTGGTCGTGTCCGTCGGGGTGAGGTGGATCAGCCGCCGGTCGAGAAGGGGCGCGGTGCTCCGCGGCAGGTCACCGAGGGCGCCAGGGGCGTCCAGGGCTGCCTTCGGTTTGGGTGAAAGCACAAAAGAGCACGGCTACTGGGGAGACGGACATGAGTGACATGAACGACCTGGTCGAGCGCTACCTCGCCGCGTGGAACGAGACCGGCGCCGCCGCGCGGCAGGCGGTCCTGGCGGAGGTCTTCGCCGAGGACGCGGTGTACACCGACCCGCTGGTCTCGGTGCAGGGCAGGGACGGTCTGGACGCCACGATCGCGGCCGTCCAGGCGCAGTTCGGCGGGCTGGTGTTCAGTCTCGGCGGGCCCGTGGACGCCCACCATGACATCGCGCGCTTCACCTGGCACCTGGGGCCCGAGGGCGGCGAGCCGGTCGTGGTCGGCTTCGATGTGGCGGTGGTCGGCGACGACGGGCGGATCCGGCAGGTGCTCGGCTTCCTGGACAAGGTGCCGACCGGAGTCTGAACGTCCCCGGGGGGGCGGACCGTCCGTCTGCCCCCCACCGTCCCTGGAATACGATCCCTTGGAATACAGGAGGAACCATGACCGCGTACGTCATCGGGAAGCTGCGGGACGCCGCCCCGCACCCGGAGATCGCCGAGTACATCGAGCGCATGCCCACCACCTTCGAGCCGTACGGCGGCCGCTTCCTCGTGCACGTCACGCCGCACGAGGTGAAGGAGGGCCACTGGCCCGGCAGCGTCGTGATGATCGGCTTCCCCGGGATCGCCGAGGCGCGGGCCTGGTGGGACTCGCCCGAGTACCAGGAGATCGCGCCGCTGCGCTCGCGGCACATCGAGGGCGACATCATCATGGTCGAGGGCGTCCCCGACGGCTACGACCCGGCCGCCACCGCCAAGGCCATGCGGGAGTCGATGGCCGCCGGGTAGCTCGCAGGCGGGGCAGGCGGGCTGCGCAACCTGCTCATCACGGCCGACTGAGCGGCGCCGGTCTCCAAGGCTTCTGATCGAAGCCGCTGCGCCTTCAGGCGGGTGGACGGGTTTCCTCTCGAACCCTCCCGGGGCGGGTCCATGGCCTGACGGCGCGGCCGCGGCGTACCGGCGCCACGTCGCCGGGACCTGGCCACCCGCCGACCCGGTTGCCCGGCCGGCCACCCATCCGCGAAGTGCCGAGCTTCAATGCGTCAGCCCGCTGGGTCACCGGCACAGGCTGCGCTCGGCGGTCGTCACCAGGATGTCGACGACATGGTCGACGGAGGCACTGCGGCCGGTGTACAGCAGGTCGAAGCTGTCGAAGCCGGTCAGCAGCCACAGCGCGTCGGCGGCCCGGTCGACGGTGGTGTCCGGGCGCAGCACGCCCTGCTCGTCCAGGCGCTCGGCCAGGTGCGCCATGCCGGCCGCACGGCCCTGTTCGAGCCGTTCGATCGCCCCGCCGACGGCGGCCGAGTCGAGCGTCGCCATGGAGGACAGCACACGGAGCACGTCCCGGTTCGCGGCGTACATCTCGACCACGCCGCGGATGCCGCCCCGCAGGCCTTCGCGAGCGTCAGGATGGTCCGACTTCTCGATCATGGACTCGAACCCGCCGCGCTGCAGCAGGTCCGCCCCGACGGCGTCGAATAGGCCGGCACGCGAACCGAAGACCAGGTACACGGTGGGGCGCGCCACCTTCGCCGCCTGAGCGATCCGGTCGATGCTGACCGGCTTGGACGGCGTGGTCCGAAGCTGGTCGTAGACCGCGTCGAGGATCCGGCGCCGGGTCTCCTGTGCCGCCTCGGCGCGCAGGCGCTGCTCGTACTTCCGGGTTGCCATGGCAGCATGCTACTTCACTTGACAAGCTGTATTCCGAAAGACACAGTGTTACCCTAAATGATGCGAGAGACGCGCCACGATGACGCGCCGGCCTTGAGACGGCCGCCCTGCTGACCGGCCGCTCGCGCCACCGAACGACACCCGGGCAGCCCCCGCAAAATGACCGACACTCGCTTGAAAGGGCAGTACCACCATGACCGCATCGGCCCAGCAGACCCCGCTCAAGGTCGCGATCATCGTTGGCACCACACGTCCGGGCCGCAAGGCCGACACCGTCGCCCGCTGGGTGCACGCCATCGCCGCTGGCAGGGAGGACGCGGTCTACGAGGTCGTGGACATCGCCGACTTCGGCCTGCCTCACCTCGACGAGCCCATGCCGGCGCTCACCGGTGAGTACTCCAGGCCGCACACCCAAGCCTGGGCGGAGAAGATCGCCTCCTTCGACGCGTTCGTCTTCGTGACCCCGGAATACAACGCCTCCGTCCCCGGCGTACTCAAGAACGCCATCGACTACCTGGGCGCGGAGTGGGGCGGCAAAGCCGCAGGCTTCGTCGGCTACGGCATGGAGGGCGGGACGCGGGCGGTCGCCCACCTGCGAGACGTCCTGGGCGACCTGAAGGTGCGCGGGGTGGAGCCGACCGTCGAACTGGCCCTCCCCGCGGACTTCGAGAACTTCTCTGTGTTCACACCGCGCGAGTCCCGGCAGAAGCAGGTCCTGGCCGTGCTGGACGCGCTGCTTCTGGAGGCCGCCCGCCTGAGGACCGCGGTCCCGGCCGAGGCTGCTCCCCAGAACGCCTGATCCTTGTTGACCAGTTCGTACCGGGAGGTCGTGGAGGGTGCTCCGACCGAACGTGTACCTTGCCGATCCCGTTTCCCAGTGCGTGCGGGCGAGACCGCAGGGAGCGGTGCCTGCCCTCAGCCCGCGCGCCGCTTACCCCTGAAGGAAAGGAATCCATGTCGGAACTGGTCGCCTTTGCCGTCGTATCCTTGGTCATCATCGTGGTGCCGGGCCCGGACCTGGCCCTGCTGCTGGCCAACACGGCCCGTGCGGGGCGGCGCGCGGGCATGGCCACCGTGACGGGGATCATGCTGGGCAACGCGCTGCTGGCGGCGGCCGCGGTGGCCGGCCTCACGGCCCTGCTGACCGCCTCGGAACTCGGCTATGCGGCCCTCCGTGTCGCGGGTGCCGTCTACCTCGTCTACCTCGGGATTCGGGCCCTGTCTGACTTCGTCCACCTGCGCCGAACCGGTGCCGCGGACGCTCAGCCGCGCCGCCAGGCCGATCCCGCACCACGCAGCGCGCGGGTCTCCTTCCGGCAGGGGCTGATCAGCAACCTCCTGAACCCCAAGGTGGCGGCCTTCTACCTGTCGCTCTTCCCGCAGTTCACCCTGCCGGGCCTGGCCCCGGCAGTGGAGCACACCCTGCTGGCCGCACTCTTCTGGTTCCTGGCCCTGGTCTGGTACGCGCTGGTGCTATTGCTCCTGGCCCGGATCGAGATCCTGCTGCGTCGTCCGCGTTTCCGGCAGGGCATCGCCGGGCTGTCGGGCGCAGGACTGATCGGCCTGGGCGTCGCGCTGGCTGTGCGGGACTGACTCCGGACGATCCATCGCGACCAGCGGCGGCGCCCGCTGATGCCTTTCCCTGGCGAGGCGGTCTTCCTCGACCGCCTCGTCCTGCTCTGGGGACTGTGAGCCACCAAGTGAACGGTCGCTTCCCGGGATGGCGGGGCCGTCCTTCGAGCTCGACCACGCTCCGAATCTGCATGGCCAGGCATACAGATTAAGCTGTATGGTTGGCCATACAGATTGGAGGCCGATGAACATCGAGGACTGGATCCAAGGGCTGCCCAAGGTGGAGTTGCACCTGCATCTGGAGGGCTCACTGCGGCCGGCGACGCTCTTCTCGCTGGCGCAACGGCACGACGTCGCGCTGGGTGCGGCGAGCGCGGAAGAGCTGGGCGACCTGTACAGGTTCGACAGCTTCGACGACTTCGCCTGGCTGTTTCTGGCCGGGCTGGACGTGCTGCGCGACGCCGAGGACTTCGCCGACGCGACCGCCGCGCTCGCCGCCGAGCTGGCGGCGCAGAACGTCCGGTACGCGGAGGTCACCACCACCCCGCTCCAGCACCACCGGCGCGGCGTCGCGCTGGAGGACTACGCGGCCGGCCTCGACGAGGGACGGCGGCGTGCCCGAGACGAGCACGTGGTGCAGATCGGCTGGATCTGCGACATCTCCCGGGAGAGCGAGGACCCGCAGTCCCATTTCACCGTGGACTTCCTGCTCGGCCGAACGGCCCCCGAAGGGGTGGTCGGGCTGGGGCTGGGCGGAATCGAGCACGGCTTCCCGCCCGAGCCGTTCGCCTCCTCGTTCGCCAAGGCCAAGGCCAACGGGCTGGCCGCGCTGCCGCACGCCGGGGAGACCGCTGGCGCCGACAGCGTCTGGGGCGCGCTCCGGGCGCTGCGCGCCGACCGGATCGGGCACGGCATCCGCTGCCTGGACGATCCCGCCCTGGTCGCGTACCTGGCCGAGCGGCGGATCCCGTTGGAGGTGTCGCCCACCTCCAACGTCGCGCTCAAGCTCGTCCCGGACCGGCAGAGCCACATGCTGGGCGAACTCGTCCGTGCGGGGCTGGTGGTGACGATCAACACCGACGATCCGGCCTACTTCCAGACCACGCTGAACGACGAGCTGCGCGCCGCCCACGACCTGCACGGCCTCGACCGCCGGGCACTGCTGGACACCCAGGCGGCCGCACTGGACGCCTGCTACGCCCCCGCCGCGACGAAGACCGCCATCCGCCGCGAACTCAAGGAGATCACCCCATGAACCACCTCGACCCCGACGCCATCATCACCCGGCTCGGCCTGGGTCCCCTGCCGGTCGAAGGCGGGCTGTTCGTCCAGACCTGGCGCAGCGACCCGGGCGGCGCCCCGGCCGGCACCGCGACCTACGCCGCGCTGACCGACGACCCGGACTCCTTCTCCGCGATGCACCGGCTGCCGGTCGACGAGATCTGGCACTTCTACCTCGGCGACCCCGTCGACCTGCTGCTGCTGCACCCCGACGGGACGCACTCGACGCCCCGGCTGGGGCAGGACGTGCTGGGCGGGCAGCACGTCCAGTTCGTCGTCCCCGCCGGGTACTGGTTCGGGGCGTCGCTGGCCCCGGGCGGACGCTTCGCGCTGTTCGGCAACACCCTGGCCCCCGGGTTCCACAGCGGCCTGTACGAGGGCGGCGAGCGTGCCGAGCTGACCGCCGGCTGGCCGGACGCCGCCGAGCGCATCACCGCGCTCACCCGGCCCGGCGGCGAGCTGGCCATGCCGCCTGGCCTGTGACCGGTAAGTTCGGGGGATGACCCGCCCGGCCAGACCCGACCGCCCGCTGTACGTCCGCATCGCGATGTCGCTCAAGAGCCGGATCCTGGCCGGGCACTACACCCCCGGCCAGCGGCTGCCCAGCGAGGACGACCTCGCCGCGGCCATGGCGGCCAGCCGCAGCACCATCCGCCAGGCGCTGGGCGAACTCCGCGAGGCCGGCTATGTCACCAGCCGCCGCGGCTCGGGAAGCTACGTCGCCGACCGGCTCCCCATCGAGCCGCTGTCCCCGCGGTCGGGACCGGTCTACACCGGGTTCCTGGACGACCTGGACAACGAGGCCCACCACGTCCGCGAACTCGGGCGCACCCAGGAGGACCTCCCGGCCGACCGGGACCTGGCCGCACGCCTGAAGATCCCGGTGGGCGCACCCGTGGTCCGGTACCGCGCCACCCGGCTGCGCGACGGCGAGCCCTACGGGATCGCGACCGACATCGTCCCCCGGCCGGTGGCCGACCGCATCACCGCCGAGGTGCTCGCCGCCAGCCCGACCATCGTGGACGCGCTGGCGCTGGCCGGCAGCCGGGTCACCGAGAGCCTTCAGCGCCTGGAACCCGCCGTCCTGGACGCCACCGACGCCGAACGCTGCGGCGCGTCCCCCGGCGACCCGGCCCTGGCCATCACCGGCGTCGCTTACGACGCCGGCGGCGTCCCCAACGACGCCTACACCCTGACGGTCATCACCGGTTACGGCATCGGCCTGCACCTGACCCGCGCCACCCCGGACCACCCGGCAGCCGGACACGACATCGCCCTGGCCGAGCACTGACCGGCCGGTGGCGTGGGCGGCCACCTCGCGTGGCGTTGGTTCTCCGGTGGGTTTGCGGGTATTGCGCGGCCATGTTCTTCGAAGGGTTCACGCTGGATCGTGTCGATGTCGGCGAGGCCGAGCTGCGTGTCCGGCACGGCGGCGCGGGCGCGGCTGTGCTGCTCTTGCACGGGCATCCGCGGACGCACGCGACCTGGCACAAGGTCGCGCCCCTCCTGGCCGAACGCTACACCGTGGTCTGCCCGGACCTGCGGGGATATGGACAGTCGTCAAAGCCTGTGACGGACGCCGAGCACACCCCGTACTCCAAACGCGCGATGGCCCGCGACTTCGTCGCGCTCATGCGCACGCTCGGACATGACCGGTTCGCGGTGGCCGGCCACGACCGGGGCGCCCTCGCGGCGTTCCGGACGGCGATGGACCACCCGGAGAAGGTCACCGCGCTGGTGGCGATGGACGGCCTGCCCGTCGTCGAGCACCTGGAGCGCTGCGATGCCCGGTTCGCGGCCGCTTGGTGGCACTGGTTCTTCTTCGGGCAGTCCGACAAGCCCGCCGAGCGGATCATCAACGCCGACCCGGACGTCTGGTACACCGCGACGGACGAGCACATGGCCCCCGAGGCGTGGGCCGACCTGCAGAACGCGCTGCACGACCCGGAGACCGTCCACGGGATGCTGGAGGACTACCGGGCGGGACTCGGCATCGACCGGCGCCACGACGAGGCCGATCGCGCGGCGGGACGCCGCGTCCAGTGCCCCACGCTCGTGCTGTGGTCACAAAAGGACGATCTGGAGGACCTGTACGGCGACCCCCGGGAGATCTGGCGCGCATGGGCGCCCGATCTGCGCGGCCACCCCATCGACTCCGGCCATCACATGGCCGAGGAAGCACCCGCCGAACTCGCCGATGCGATGGGAATCTTCCTCGACGGCCTCAACCTCGATCCGCCCGCACAAGGGTGAGGTCTCTGGACCGTCCTGACACGCAGCTGACCACAACGAGGACGAGCGCAGGGCGGGGCTGCGGGACCGCACTGCGGCTGCGGCGCGCGGACGTCCAACACTGCTTCAGCATCCGGGACATATAGGAATGGGGTCTGCCTATTCGCCCTCTAGTGTGAGGGACATGACGAACACGCGGCAGTCCACCGAGATCCGTCCCTTCACCGTCGCGATCGAGCAGGCCGAGCTGGACGACCTGCGCGCGCGGCTGGCTCGCACCCGGCTGCCCCGGCCCGCGGCGAGCGACGACTGGACGCTGGGCACCCCCAACGGCTACCTGCGTGAGACCGTCGAGTACTGGCGCACCTCCTTTGACTGGCGCGCGGCAGAGGCGCGGATCAACGCGTTCCCGCACTACCTCACCGAGATCGACGGCCAGCGGATCCACTTCGTCCACGTGCCGTCGCCGGAGGCGGACGCCACGCCGCTGCTGTTGCTGCACACCTATCCCGGCTCGTTCGCCGACTTCCTCGACATGATCGGCCCGCTCACCGACCCCGTCGCCCACGGCGGCCAGGCCGAGGACGCGTTCTCGGTGGTCGTCCCGTCGATCCCCGGCTTCGGCTTCAGCACCCCGGTCAACGGCGGCGGCTGGACCCAGGCCAGGGTCGCCGGCGTCTTCGACACCCTGATGCGCCGCCTGGGCTACCACTCCTACGGCGCGCACGGCAGCGACATGGGCGCGATGCTCTGCCGTGAACTGGGCCTGCGCAACCCGCCTGGATTCCTCGGCATGCACGTGCTGCAGCTGTTCTCCTTCCCCTCCGGCGACCCCGCCGAGTTCGACGGGTTCGGCCCCAAGGAACACGCCGCGCTGGAGCACATGCAGTGGTTCCAGTCGGTCGGCGGCTACAACGCCATGAACGCCGCCCGGCCCCAGACCATCGGCGCGGCGATCGCCGACTCGCCCGTCGGGCAGCTCGCCTACAGCGAACTGCTCAACTCCTTCGGCAACGGCACCAGCCTCGTCACCATCGACCAGATCCTGCTCCAGGTATCCCTGTACTGGTTCACCAACACCCAGGCCACCGCCAGCCGGTACTACTACGAAGAGGCCCGCGCGGACGCCGAACCCGCGGTGAACACCGCCCCCACGGGCGTCGCGGTCTTCGCCGACGACTTCCAGACCATCAGGTCCCTGGCCGCACGCGACAACACCAACATCGTCCACTGGAGCGAGTTCCCCAAGGCAGGTCACTTCGCCGCGATGGAGGCCCCCGGCGAGGTCACCGCAGACATCCGCACGTTCTTCAACGGGCTGCGCGCCGCCTGACACCACGGTCCCGCCATTTCCCCGGAACGGAGACGAAGGGGTGCAGGCGCGGGAGGTCTCCGGTGTCGGTTCTTCCTGGTCGATAAACCACTCACCGGAGACCTCGCCACTTGCCGGTCAGGACGCGCCGCCCCAAACACGCCCTAGACGTGGGAGGGCAGGCGTTCGCCGGCGTGGCGGCGGCCCGCCACCACCACGAGGGCGCCGGCCACGGCGAGAGCGCCCAGCGCGGTGGCGAAGAGGGTGGCGCCGGCCGTCAGGCCCACGGCGTCGCTGAGGTAGCCGGCGGTGACTGGCAGCAGGCCGGCCGGGACGTAGCCTCCGATGTTGAACGCGGCGTTGGCCTCGGCGAGGCGGCGCGGCGGGACGGCGGAGTTCAGCAGCGACAGCCCGCCGAGCTGCCCCAGGCCCTGCCCGGCGCCGGCAAGGACGGCGGACGCGGCGAGTGCGCCGACCGACGCGCCGTGCACGGCGGTGACCAGCGCGGCCATCGCGGCGGTCGTGGTGGCGGCGCCCGCCAGCAGGACGGTGCGCCGCGGCAGCCGCTGGACGGCGAACTGCACGCCGGTCGCGGCGGCGAACATCACGAACGCCATGCCGCCGGCGATGATCCGGTTGCCGGTGCCGAGCAGTCCGGACAGCAGTGACGGGCCGAGCGACAGCACGAACGACGTCGCGGTGATGCCGGGCGCGAACACCGCGATCCCGAGGACGAGCCGCATCACGCTTCCACGCGGGACGCGGGGCACCCGGATCCAGGCCCGCGCCGCGGGCCCGGCCGGGCGCGGCAGCGGCAGCCGCAGGACGGCGAGCGCCGCCGTGACCAGCAGCACGGCCTCCACGGCGAACACGGTGGCGGTCGGGGCGGGCAGCGTCTCGGACAGGACGCCGGACAGGAACGGCCCGAGTCCGGCGCCGAAGACCATCGCCGACGAGGCGAGGAGCGCCGCGAGGCGGCGGCGGGACGGTCCGGCGACGTCGGTGACGGCGGCCATCCCGGCGGAGACGACGGCGCCGACCGCGATGCCGGTCAGCAGCCGGGCGACGATCAGCGCGGTGACGGTGGCGGCGGTCGCGAAGACGCCGCAGGCGGCGAGGGCCAGGGCGAGCGCGGGCAGCAGGACGGGGCGGCGGCCGAACCGATCGGAGAGCACGCCGGACACCAGCAGGGAGCCGAGCAGCCCGACGATGTAAAAGGCGAAGACGACGGTGAGCGTGCCCTTGGAGAAGCCGATGTCTCGCTGCCAGAGCACGTAGAGCGGGGTGGCGGCGTTCGACAGCACGAACACGGCGGAGACGGGCCAGGCGGCGAGCCAGACCAGGTGGGTGGGGACGTGCGCGGGCGCGGCCTCCTCGGGGGCGTCCTGCAGGGCGCGGGCGGTGCGGGTGTGCGGCATGGGGCCTCCGTCGCTTCAGTACGAATTTTTTCGAACTTAACATGTAGTACGATGAAGTTCGTACAAGGGAGGGGATCCGGCATGGCGACGACGGCGGGCACCACGCGAGCGGAGATCAGGAGAATGCCTGAACCGCCCGGCCTGCCCGAGCCGCTGCCGGAACCGGCCGTCGAGGACCTCCGGCTGGAGACGGTGTTCGGCGCGCTCAGCGGGCCGCTGCGGATGACCATCGTCCGCAGGCTCCTGCTGGAGCGCGAGGAGTTCGACCACTCCTGCGGCTGGTTCGGCTTCGACCGCCCGAAGTCGTCGCTGACTCACCACTTCAAGGCCCTGCGCGAGGCCGGCGTCCTGCGGCAGCGCCAGTACGGCCTGGAACGCCGCAGCGAGGTCCGCATCGACGACCTCGAAACCCGCTTCCCGGGCCTGCTGGATTTGATCGCATCGTCATAGGCGTCAGGCCGTTGGACGACCTTCCTGCAACGAAGAAGAAGACCGTCGAGGCGCTCGCCGTGCTCGCCCACCTGCGCGCCAACGGCCGCCACCACTCGATCGTCGTCTGCCCGGCGGCCGTGGTGACCACCTGGGTCCGCGAAGTCGCCTCGAAGTCAACGCTTCAACCCCATCGGGTCCATGGGCCTGGCCGCGAGGCCGCGACACGGAACTGGACCCGCGACGGCGGGGTCGCGGTCACCACCTACGAAACGCTCGGCTGGTTCGAGAGTCACGCCCGCGCGGCCGGGGACCTCGGCCGTGTTGTCGTGGACGAGGCTCACTACGTCAAGAACCCGGCTGCGATGCCGGGAGAACCGCATCGCCGACCGTGGCGGTTCCCGGACCCGCAGGCCGTCTTGGGGCATTGGCGTGGCTGCGTGGCTCGGCGGGGAGTCTGCTGGCGGTGGCCAAGTCCCCGACAAGAAGTGAAAGCGGCGAGAACGTCCTGCCTTGCGCATGGGGGCGACCACCGAAGGTCCTGGCGCGTTCTGGCGTGGCACGGTCGGGACGGGGGAGTGACGTCGGTGGGTAGCCTGCCTGGATGATCACCGCTTTGGCCGTTGAGAACTACCGATCCTTGCGCCGTCTGGTGGTGCCGTTGCGGCGCGTGACCGTGGTGACCGGGGCGAACGGCACGGGGAAGTCGAGCCTGTACCGGGCGCTGCGCGTCCTGGCGGATGCCGCGCGCAACGGCGCCGTGGCGGCGCTGGCAGGCGAGGGCGGGCTGGCGTCGACGCTGTGGGCCGGCCCGGAGCAGGCGACGTTTTCTCAGCGCGACGGCGCGCCAGGTGGGGGGCCTGCCGGTCTCCGGCTCGGCTTCGCGGGGGACGAGTTCGGCTACGCGATCGACTTCGGGCTGCCGAACATCACCGGCTCGATGTTCGTCCGTGACCCCGAGATCAAGGCGGAGGCGTCCTGGGCGGGGCCGGTGCTGCGTCCGGCGACGCTGCTGGCCGAACGCGCGGGGAGCGCGGTACGCATCCGTACCGAGGACGGGGGCTGGCATCGGGTACCGCACCGGCTGCGGCCCTACGACAGCATGCTCAGCGAGCTGGCCGACCCGCAGCATGCCGCCGAGCTGATGACGTTGCGCGAGCACATCCGGTCCTGGCGTTTCTACGACCACGTCCGTACCGACGCCGACGCGCCCGCGCGGTCCGCCCGGATCGGCACCCGGACGCCGGTGCTGAGCGGTGACGGCTCGGACCTGGCGGCCGCGCTCCAGACCATCCGGGAGATCGGCGACGACGCGGCGCTGGACGCGGCCGTCGACCGCGCCTTCCCCGGCAGCCGCGTCGAGATCACCGAACACGGCGGACGGTTCGAGCCGGTACTGCGCCAGCCCGGCCTGCTGCGTCCGCTGAGCGCCGCGGAACTGTCGGACGGCACGCTGCGCTACCTGCTGTGGATCGCGGCACTGCTCACCCCGCGACCGCCGGCACTGCTGGTGCTCAACGAACCCGAGACCAGCCTGCACCCTGAGCTGCTGCGGCCGCTGGCCGAGCTGATCGCCACCGCCGCCGACCACACCCAGATCCTCGTGGTGACCCACGCCGGGCACCTGGCCTCCGGCCTGGAAAAGGAGCTGGCTTACGCACCGGACACCCTCGCCACGACCGGGCTGGTCAAACAGAGCGGTGCGACGGCCGTCGAGGGGCAGGGTCTCCTCGACGAGCCGCCCTGGCACTGGCCGAAGCGCTGACCACTGGGTACGGGGCAAGGGCCCGCGGCTCGCGGCTCGCGGCGATCATGGCCGGATCCGCGATGCCGGGCCGGGTCTTCCCGTTCCGCACCTGAGCGCCAGGCCGACGACGCCGCATAGCCCTCAAACCCGAATCGTCTGGGTCGGGAACGTCGTACATAAGGCGCGGTGAAGCCGGTGCTCCAAATCGCGGGCTGGTCACGTCCAGCGGAGTGATGTATGAGCACGTCTCCGCGTGTCATATTTCCGCAGGTCAAGCGGCGAGCTTCGATCCATTCGTCGGTCTGCTTCATCAGAACCGCGCCGACCAGCCGGACGGTCGCGTTCCGGTCAGGAAGATGCCGACCACGTCGGCGCGCCGCCGGATCTCCTTGTTGAGGCGTTCTCGCGGGCCGATGCCTTGCTGGTTCTGGTTCCGGGCTGCGGCCAGGCGGCCTTCGACCCTCTCCCATCACTGATCAGGTCGGTGCTCAATCGGCTACGACGGGCAGAACCCTGGGCAGGTTCGCCACAGAGTCAGAGCCTCCACTGGACGGCACCGTGCGCGGCGAGAAGACCGACGCAAGATGCCAGGAGCCCGATTGCTCACTGCTCTCACCGAACGGCCAGGGAGAATCTGTCGTTCGGGACAGAGTCGAACGAGGAGGGATCGGTGGGCCGGTATCTTCAAGTCTGAAAGTCTTGCTGGTAGAACGCTGTTTCTGCCGTCACTGAAACGTGCCGGGTGGGCGAAGGGAATTCGTTGGGTGCTTCGCGCCAGCCGGCGACGCGTCGTCCGTCGACCAGGCGGGCGTGCCAACCAACGGGCGGCGCCGAGTGCCCCTTGCGGCTTGGGGCCCAGGTCGAGCGCAGTGAAACAGTTCTCGGCACCCGACAGGCCGCCGCTGTTTCCTGATGGCGTGCCGCGCGCTTGAGCATGCGGGGCGATCGGGCCGCCCAACGCGGCTTTCCGTGACTATTGCGATGAATGCGGTGGCCTCATGAAATGATCAGGCCTGCGGGCGCTCGTTCGCGAACTCCGGATACCGCGTCGCTCATCGGCCTGCCAGGGGGACAGTGATCATGGAACCGCTGCGCCGCTCCGATCCTCGGATGATCGGTCGATATCGCCTGCTCGGACAGCTTGGCAGCGGTGCCATGGGCCAGGTCTACCTGGGTCGCTCTCCCGGCGGGCGCCCGGTCGCGGTCAAGGTGATCCATCCGTGGGTCGTGGCCGGGTCCACCTTCCGCGCCCGGTTCCGGCGTGAGGTGGAGGCGGCACGCCGGGTCGGTGGGTTCCACACTGCGCAGGTGGTGGACGTGGACGCCGAGGCGGAATCGCCGTGGATCGTCAGCGCCTACGTCCCGGGCCCGTCCCTGCGAGACGCGGTGAACGAGCACGGGCCGTTGCCTGCCGCGAGCGTGCTGACCCTCGGCGCGGGGATCGCCGAGGGGCTGTCGGCAGTGCACGCGTGCGGGCTGGTGCACCGCGATCTCAAGCCGGGCAACGTCCTCATCGCCGCCGACGGACCGCGCATCCTGGACTTCGGCATCGCGCACCTGGCGGACGCGTCCACGCTGACGGCGTCGGGCGCGGTGATCGGCACGCCCGCGTACATGTCTCCCGAACAGGCGCGCGGAGACGATGGGCTCGGCCCGGCCAGCGACGTCTTCTCCTTGGGCGCGGTGCTGGCGTTCGCGGCCACCGGACGCAGCCCGTTCGCCGCGAACTCGATCGCGGCGGCGGTCTACCGGATCCTGCACCGGGAACCCGACCTGACCGGCCTTCCGCACCCGCTGCGCGGCCTGGTCACCGAATGCCTCGCCAAGGAACCGGCAGACCGTCCGGACGTGGCGGAACTGATCGAACGCCTGAGCGCGGACGCCGGGAATGACGATTGGCTCCCCACGCCCGTCATCGAGATGGTCACCGAGCGCTCGCTGACGGCACCCGACGCCGCGTCCACGGCGCGGGACCCCGTGACACCGCCCAGATCCGAGACGCCACAAGCCCCCCAGCCGCCGCGGGCGGACGCCGGCCCGACCATCCCGGACACGGCCGATGCCGGAGCGGCCAAGCCCCGGCGGGCCGCCATGAACACACCCGGGGACCGGTCGTCCGCCCGTCAGGCGGCCGTGAGCCCGCCGTCGACCGGGGACTCCGTGCCGCCCGCGGGCGCGCGCCGACACGCAAGGAGCGGCGGACCCTCCCGCCGCAAGTGGCTGATCCCGGTTTCCGTCTCTGCGGCGGTGGCCCTGCTCGCGACGGCCGGTGCGGTCGCCACCACCTTCTGGCCGGAGTCGCAGGCGAATCAACCGGACCAGGCGGCGACGGCCGGCCCGACCAGGGCGGTGACGACCACGGCCACGCCTCCCGCGCCGAGGTCCACGCCGACCACGCCCAAGCCCCGCTCCGCCTCACCGAAGCGGTCGGTGAGGGCGTCCATCCCGCCCGGATATGTGGTGGGGAGGGCCTTCGCGGCGCGGCTGGCCGTCCCGTCCGGCTACCTCGCCGACCAGCTCGACGGCTATCGCTACATGTTCAAGGCGCCCCCCGGGCAGCAGAAGACCCAGATCATCCAGATCTTCGTATGCAGTCACGAGGACTCCTCGGACGCGCCGAAAGGGGCCGCCGCCCGCGCCAGGTACTGGACACGGTTCTTCGGGTCCGCGCGCGGTGTGCACGACCCCAAGATCCACGTTGGCGATGCGACGGTGAACGGACGAGCGGCCAAGGTCCTCACCATGATCTTTCGCGACGACGACAACCATGTCCGGGGCAAGCAGGAGATGTACTACAGCGGCAGCGAAGGGGAATGGAAGATCGTCATCGACTACCGGCTGGAAAGCTACAACGACGAGATCGACCAGTCGCCCTTCCGCACCGCGATCACGACATTCCGGGTGTGAGATGGCCCCTTCCCGCTGGTACGGCGTGGCGCGGACGAGGTCGGCAGGGCCGACGGCGTGCGCTCCGTGCCAGGCGTACCGAACGGCCGCCTCCAGCAACCCCCACTCCAGCCGTCATGGGCGTACCGCCTGGCCGATCGCCGGGGCGATCTGTGGTAGGCCGAACAGGGAGAAGACGCTGCTGTCCATGAACGCGACGAGGCGCTCTATTCCGGCCGGGGAAACGGCAAGCACGTGGAGCGCGTGGGCGCGCCAGTCACCGTGCCGGGTCGCGAGGTAGATCGCTACGCCGGGTTGGCCGTTCGCGCCGACGCGGACGAACCGTGCCTGCCCGGGTGCCGGCAGGCGGGGGGCCAGGAAGCGGGCGATGGCTTCCCGGCCCGCGAACCAGGTGGGGATCGGCGGCATTTCGAAGGTCGCCTCTTGCGCCAGCGTCTGCGTCAGCGCGTCGATGTCGGCCTTTTCGAACGCGGTGACGTAGCGCCGCAGCAGCTCGCGCTGACGGTCTTCGGTGGGTTCCGCGAGCTTCAGATCAGGCCGGGGGAGGCCGTTGAGTTGTGTCCTGGCACGCTGCAGCAGGCTGTTCACGGACGCGACGGTGGTGTCGAGCAGCTCGGCGACCTCGGCGGCGCGCCACATCAGCACATCGCGCAGGATCAGCACCGCACGCTGTCTGGGCGGCAGTACCTGTAGGGCGGCTATCAGCGCCAGGCGCAGGGACGCTCGATCAGCTATCACCTCGGCCGGGTCTCGCGCCTCGTCGGGAACGCGGGCGGGGAACGGCTGCAACCACGGCATGTCCCAGCGCGGTTCGGCCGGTGCCGCAGGGTCGTTGGCGGGCCCGCTAAGGTCGGACGGCAGTGGGCGGCGGCTGGCCTGCTCTGCGGCGCGGAGGCAAGCGTTGGTCGCGATTCGGTACAGCCACGTCCGCAGCGAGGACCGGCCGGCGAACGTCCCGTAGGAGCGCCAGGCGCGCAGGTAGGTCTCCTGCACGATGTCTTCCGCGTCATGCACGGAACCCACCATGCGGTAGCACAGTTTCAGCAGTTCGTCGCGGTACGGGTCGGTCAGGCGAGTGAACTCCTCGCCAGGCCCCGCTGGCTGTGTCACATCGACTCCCGTCCGCCTCCGCAGCGGCGGATCGTTGGGTTGGTGTTCCGCGCCCCCGAGCTTGCGGCGCGGAACACCCCGGAAGGAGCTCACCCGGCGGCTGACGCCTGCGTCTCCTCCGCCTTGCGCATCTCATAGGTGTCGAACACCACCACATCGGAGACGATCTTGCCGTCTCGGACAACCAGGTGATCGACGGTGCGCAACGTGCCGAACGGTCCGGTTCTCATGTTGTAGACCACCATCGCCTGCTCGGCGTCACCCAGCGCTGCGATGATGTCCACGCCCGTGACGACTTGAGCGAACCGCCCGATCGCGGCCGTCACCGCTTCGGCGCCTTCGAGTCGGACTCGGGGGCTTTGGAACACCACGTCCTCGGCCAGGCATTCCGTGACCGTGGCCATGTCACCGGTTCCGAATGCCTTGATGAACACCGTCGCGACGTCGACGGCTGTTCCGCGCTCTGCCATGAACACTCCTCCGTGTTTCTCCAACGCTCAATCACGCCGCCGGCCGGCCCCGGCGTGGCGTACGACATCCCGCCTTTACTGATCCGGCGACCGGCCGAAACTCATCGTCGGTTTCGACCGGAGCACGGATGTGGACGCCTCAGGCGGCGCGCCGCGGGCGGGTCGCGGTTGAATAGTCAGATATCGGCCGCGACGAGCGAAGGGCCGGCACTAGCTCGTCGCGGATGAAGTCTTCGATGCGGTACGCCGCCTGAGCCGCGGGCGGAGATTCTTCCTGCGGTGCCTCACCCAGCGCGGTGGCCATCGCCCAGGTCTGGTTGAGCAGCGTCGCGAAGCTACGGCCGGTGCCCGCCGCCATGAGGTCCGCGATGTCGGCCTCGGCGGATGTCTGCTCCACCCCTACGGGCCGGTCGAGGTGCTCGCCGAGCAACGTGGCGATCTCCCGCATGGTCATGGGCCGGATGGGATGGACCGGTGCGGCGCTGACCCCGCGAAAATGCAGATCCCCAAGCAGGCGTACGGCAACGGCCGCCACGTCGCGTGCGCTGACCAGCTGAAGAATGGCGTCGGTGCCGAGGGGCGAGCTGAGAACAGCCCGCTCCCGCAGCGGCCCCAGGAAGTAATAAAGGATCTCGAAGAAACTCGGCGGCTGGACATGCACCACATTGAGGCCATCCACCTGGTTGAAGATGGATTCGATGGCGGCGTGCCCGGCGATCAGGCCGCCCACGCGACCGTCGTCGGCCCCCTTCGTGCTGATGAACGCCGCATGTCGCAGCCCGGTCCGCTCGGCGGCCGAGGCGTAGACCCGGGCGATCCTACGCTGGTAGCGGGGAAAGTCCGGTGCGGCAGGACGCGGCGGGACGATCAGCAGGGCGCCGTCGACGTCGGCGAACACGTCCTCCACATAGCCCTGGTCGGCCAGGTCACCGACGAGGACATCGGCTCCGGCCGCCTCCAACTCCTTCAGACGCGCGTGGTCGCGGCCCATCACGCGGACATGGTGACCGGCTCGAAGGAGCCCATGCGCCGCGTATCCGCCGACGTGGCCGGTCGCTGCGGTCACAGCGTAGGTTCGTGCGTTGTCCATCAGTCCTCCAGCGTTCGGATCCTCTACATGAATGGATCCGGCGGCCATGCTGAACTCATCGCCGAGACATACAGGCAACCGGCCGCCGCTCTAAGACTCCTGAGCGGTGTCGTGGAAGGGGCGCAGCTCGGCGCGGGAGAAGGCGTAGCGGCCGAGGAGGATGATGTGGCCGAAGCAGATGGGTGAGAGCCGGGCGGCACATCTCGCCGGTGACGGGGAACCCGTCGGCGCCATGCCCGGATCGGTGAGGACCCGAACGCGCCCGGCCCCGCTTCCCCGCTTCCCCGCGTGCGCAAAGAGCAGATCGACATCGTGCTGCGGTCGGCCCGGGCCTTGGAATCACCCCCGCGTGCGCGGGGAGCAGGCCCGCCGGCGTGCTCGTTACCGTCCGTAGCCGGGGCCATCCCCGTTTGCGCGGGGAGCAGACACCGGGTCGGTCTTGTGTCTTCATCCGCGCCGGAATGCTCCCATTGCCGCGCACGGGCGGCGTCGATGTTGACGTCCGTACCGTGTGGTAGGAGCTTCGGTGAAGCCCATGGTGTCGGCCGTGAGTTCGTCGCTTGGCCGCGGGTGCGCTGCGGGTTCAGGCTGTCATCGCTTGTGGGGTGGTTCCGAAAACTGCTTCGAAAGGGTGGGCGTGGCGGGCTTCGATGAGGTAGTAGGCGCCGCTGGGGTGTAGGTGGCCGGTTTTGGTGTAGGCGGAGATTTCGGCGGGGGTCAGGACGGTCAGGTTGTCGGAGATGTCGCCTAGGACGTAGTAGAGCGGGATGGGTGCGTTGGCGCCGACGAACTGGAGGCCGGCGCGTACGCAGGTGCGGGAGATGGCGTAGCGGCCGGTGTGGGGGCGCGAGCGGGTCTTGGCGTCGATGACGACGACGTCGGGACCACGGGCGGCGATCATGTCGGGAAACTGGCGCAATGCGGAGTCGCAGGCGCGCAGTGCGCGTTGGATCGCGGCGGGGTAGGTGCCTTGGCCGCAAGGGTGGACGGTCCAGCCATGCCGTTGTAGTTCGGTCAGGACGCGGAGTTCGTGTTGGTCGCCGAGGCTCTTGCGTGTCTTCCAGTCCGCCACGAGAGGGCCTTTCGTCGTGCGGAGGGTGGGGACAAGGCTTGGGCTTTCGGTGCCGCCCGGGTTATGGCTCGGGGTGGGAGGGGTCGAAGACGCGTTCAAGGAAGTCGTTGAGGGTGTCGGCGTCGAGTTTGCCGTCCAACCCCAGGGCGGTGCGGATGGACCGCTGGCTGACGTGTCGGGGGATGCTGAGCCGGCGTTCGGCCTCACCGATGATCTCGCCGATCACGCGGCGCCCGGTGGCCGGCTCGTGCCGGATGAGCCAGTCGAGCATCTGGCTGATGGAGTGGTCGATGCCGTAGAAGACCGGGTCGGGCTCGGGTACGGTCTCACCCGTTTTGGCGGCCTCCCGGACTTTGCGGTTGTGGATGCTGGCCTCGAGTTGCTGGCCGGTGGAGAACTCGTCCAGGAAGGCTTGGCGGACGGTGCTGCCCAGCGCCGGGACCGGGATGATCGTTTTCACGTTGGCGGCCACGTCCCACGCCAGGTCCTTGGCGATCTCCTCCACCGCGGACTTGGTGCGCCAGCGCAGGGCCCAGCGTTTGCGGTAGTCGGGGCGCTCCCACATGCGGGTGGTGAACATCCGGGTGAAGCGGTCCAGCAGGTCGGCTACTCCGACCGGGTGAGAGCTACTTGTCTGGTCGGTGGAGACGGATTCGGTGACACCCTCGTGTGAGCGGCGACGTTGTTCGGCCCATTCCTCGGCTACGGGCCTGGACCACAGGCTGCGGTTGCCCAGGACGGCTTGCGGCAGCGGTACGTCGCTCTCGCCGCGGGAGATGTAGGCGCGCAAAGTGGAGGCGGACATGCCCGCCACGGTGGCCATCTGGGCGGTGCCGATGAGCTGGTCGCCGGTGAGTTCGGGTGCGGCGAGCTTGACCACACACCGGTCCAGGTGTGCGGGCCTAGGGCGGCGAGACGCCCACAGGGCCAGATCGTCGGCCCAGTTCGCGGGTGCGGAAGGCGCGTCGAGATCGATGCTGGTGATGGTTCGTACCTGCGCCCGGTCCGGATGAGCGGTGTCGTCCAGCAGGTCGGCGGCGGTGACGGTGGTCGCGGCCGGGACCGGGCGCAGGTAGTAGTCCTCCCCGGCGGCGTCCCATACCTGGGAGGGGCGGTACCAGATGGTGCCGTCCCACCAGTAGCCGCCCGAGCGGAACAGCAGGGCGGGCCCGTCCAGAACGCTGTGTACCGCAGCGGTGTCGTCGTCGCGGTACAGCACGACTGACCTGCCGTGTTCGGGATGCCAGCGCACGCACCATCCCAGATCGTGACGGAGCGGGTCGGTGGTGAAGGCGACCCAGCCGCCATCGCGGCAGCGGTCCTCCCGGCCCCACATCTCGCTGCCGGGATGGCGTCCGACCGCCTCGATCGCGGCCGGGTCATCCAGCGGAATGTGGGAGTCGTCGACGAACCCGAGGTCGGGGATGGGGTGGTCGGTGCGAAGGCCGTTCGCCACCGGCCGGTAGGTGTACCTGGGCAAACGCTGCACCCTTCTCGATAGATGCGCTGTAGTTATCTACAGCATACCCGATGATGCTATCTACAACACTCCGGAGTGTCCTTCGCTGAGGAGCCACGGGCTGTTTGAGACCGTTGATAGGCCGCAGAGCCAGGAAGTTCGCCTGTCAGGCCGAGGGTTCCGCTTGGACTCACCATGAGCTCATGAGGAGAGTGAGGAGTGCCGACGGCGCGTACCGCGATGCGGCTGCGAGGATCCGAGCAGCGGCCGCGTGATTGCGTTAGGGAACCGCCGAGCCGCTCGCCCGGACATGGCAGCCCGACCTGCACACCGAGTACGCCCGCGCCCGCAGTCGCGCCCGGCTGGTCCGGGAAACACCGGCAAAATCCCTGGCACGCGCTGGAGAGGTTCCGCGGTCGGCGGTATCGTGTTTATGTCCCCCACAACAGATCCGTGGAGGGACAATAATGGCCGCACCTACCTATCCGCATCAGGCCCCGCAAGGAGGGCCGCCCCCTCGGCCGGCTTCTGGAACCAACAAGCTCGCCGTGGCTTCATTCGTCCTGGGCATCTTGTGGATCTTCTGGCTGGGAAGCATCCTCGCCGTCATATGCGGACACCTGGCGGTAGCTCAGATCAAGAGGACGGGCGCGGCGGGCAAGGGGCTCGCGATCGCAGGCCTGGTGCTCGGCTATATCGGGCTCGCAACCGCCATACTGGCCGGCGTGCTCGCCGTCGCCATCAGCGGCGGCGACGACACCCGCACCACCTCACCGGGAGGCGGCGGACAGCAGGACGCGCAGACATCAGGCGCCATCGGAACTCCCGTGCGAGACGGGAGATTCGAGTTCACCGTGACCCGAACTTCCACCCGAGAACAGGTCGGAGACCAATACCTGAGCAAGCAGTCACAGGGCCAGTTCGTTCTCGTGCACGTCACCGTAAAGAACGTCGGAGACCAGGCCCAGAGCTTCAGCGGCAGCGACCAGAAACTCTTCGATTCCGCCGGCAACCAGTACTCCGCTGATGACGAGGCCGCCGCCTACCTCCAAGACTCCACCTCGCTGTACGAACAGATCAACCCTGGAAACCAGGTACAAGGCGTGGTCCTTTTCGATGTCCCGCAGGACACCACGCCGGCCAGCATCGAGTTGCACGACTCGGCCTTTAGCAGTGGAGTGACAGTGTCGCTCAAGTAGCCGATGCCAACGGGGCAGGCTCGCGCCAGGCCTCGGCCAGCAGAACACAGCGGGAACGCCCGGGCTGCCCCGCGCTGGACGGCGCGGCGGGCGGCCTGAGCGACCCGGTCCGGCAAGGGCGTGGCTCCGTAGGTCGAAGCTGTCGAGGCGGGATACGCCGATCTGCACGCTGGCAGGTTGAGTTGACAATGTCGGGCGCCGCTGTTTGCGCGAACGTGTCGGTGCGTCACGTAGTGGCGTCGATTCCCGGTCGGTGAGGCGTTACGTGGAGGGCGGGAGTTGCGCCGCGTACTTGGGAGAGGCCCAGCGGGATGAACGCGATCACGAGGGCCAGGATGAAGGCGATGCCGTGTGGTTCACCTGCTTTGAGTACTCCGGTGGCGTGCAGGGCCATTGGGGCGAGGCAGAGGGATTGCCACGGGCCAAGGGTGCGGGAGAGGTAGGCGCCGATTGCCAGGACGATCCAGCCGAGGTTGTAGGCGGCGGTCAGCGCGTACGCGAGGTTGGGCGAGGCGTAGGCGTCGTCGACGAACGCTGTGGCGGTGGTCAGGCCTTGCTGGTCCACCAGTTGGAAGGCGAGGTGGTTGATGCCCTCGTAGAAGGCCAGGGCGATGAGCCCGGTGAAGGCGGACGCGCCGCCCAGCAGTCCCCACCAGGGTCTCGTCCTGCCGATCAGGGCGGCGAGCGAGAGAAACGCTGGCCACAGGGCGAACCAGCCGAGGGCGAAGATGACGTAGGACGCCGTCATGAGCGCGGGATGGTTCTGGTAGGCGGCCAGTTGCCCCGGGTAGTCGAATCCGGTGGACGGCCCGTCGGGTACGAGACGGCGGGCCTGGATCCGTATCGATTCCCCGACCAGCAGCAGTAGCGGCGAGATCAGCATGGCGACGCCGCCCAGCCGGTGAAGCAAGGACAGGAAGTAGCCGTCGTCGGCGTGCTTGGGGGATGACTTGGTGAGGATGTGCGGCACATTGATCATCATGCGGGCGATGTTCCGCTCCGCGTATTGAACGAAAGTTAGCGCCTCGCCTCCACTTTGGCCGTGCTTGACGCTGCGCGCAGACAGATTCCACGAGCACCGACATGAACACCGATAGGTGCGTGTTAATGCCGACAGGTCCGCTTGGATTGGACAGCGGCAGCCCGACACGGTCCCAGCCGGACCGAGCCGCCTCGGCGGCGCGCAACCTGGTCTGCGGCGTTCGCCGATCACGCTCGGCTCCGTTCATGCCCATCATCGACGGCAGCGATCCACAGGCCGGGGCAGCACAGCTCTCCGCTGTGCAGCCGCACGGCACGGTCCGCGAGCGTGGCCAGGTTCAGCGGGTCGTTGTTAGGGGGTGACTGCTACGACGACTCCCCCCGGATCACGATGCACGAACCCCGCCCCCCGGGGACATCAGCGTCGCTTGCCGCGGTGTCACCCGGCCGCGGCGGCGCCGAGCGCCCGCTCGACCTCGTCCGGTCCGGCCATCGCCGCCGCCGCGACGACATCACCGGTGTCGGGGTCGAGCATGAGCGTGCTACGGCTGCCGGTCGCCCACCGACCGCCGGCCGTTCATGACCGTTCGCGCAGCCATTCCACGACCTGTTGAGCATGGGTGTCCGGCGGGAAGATCGGGTAGAACACGTGCTCGATCGTCGCGCCGCGCATGACCAGGGTGATCCTCTTGTACAGGGTCGTGCCGTTGGCCTCGAACGTCGGCAGGTCCAGGATTCGGCTCAGGTAGTGGTCGGGATCCGACAGCAGCGGATAGGGCAGGTGCAGCCGCCGCACGAGCGCCTGCTGATATTCCGCGCGGTCAGACGACAGCGCGATCACCTGATCGACGCCGCACGAGCGCAGCTCGGCGAGGTTGTCGCGGAAACTGCACGCCTCCTGGCTGCAACCGCGCGCGCCGGGAATCTCGTTCCATCCCTGGGGGATGTCGGCCGCCGGGTCACCGGTGAGCGGGTAGATGAACAGGATCCACCGCCCGGCGCAGGCCGCGTCCAGACGGACCTGCGAGCCGTCGGTCGCAAGGAACGTCAGCGGCGGCAGCTGTCGGCCGGACAGATGATCGGCGGCTCCGTCGTCGGCCGGTGCCGGCAGGTCGTCCGGCAGGGGGTCGGCTGCGGGCAGCATGGATTCTGGGGACGGCATGGAATCCTCCTGGTCGTCGCTCATGGGTCGGCCGGCCGCGGCGCGCAGCTGCTCGGCCAGCTGGTGGCGAGTGTGGGTAAGACGGGCGATCAGGCGGTCGAGCGCGCGGATCTTCTGGTTGTAGGCCGCCAGCGACTCCGGGCAGTCGTCACCGCTGCCGTGCCCACCGCGCAGGCACTCCAGGAAGGGCCTGGTCTCCCTGGGGGTGAGCCCGATCGCCGTCAGGCTGCGAATCTCGGCCGCCAGCCGGACGTCGGTCGGTGAGTACTCCCGGTAGCCGTTGGCCAGACGGCTGGGCGTGAGCAGCCCGGCCTCCTCGTAGTACCGCAAGGCCTTCCTGGTGACACCCGCGGCCTTGGCCGCCTCACTAGCCCGCATGTTCCCTCCATCGCACGCGACCGACCGTAAACCCGGCCCCGCGGGGCCAGGTCAACGCCGCATCTCAGAAGTTGGTACGACCCGCCCCTGACCTGCAAGCTCAACGCTCCGCCGCACGCGATCGCACGGCACCCCGAACCCGGCATGGAAGAGAGGACGATCAGTATTGGAACAAGAGGTCTCGTTGGCGGGCTTAGCAGGGGCCAGCGTGGCTGAAGCGCGACCGCCGGAGCGTTCCTCGGCTCCCTCCTGCCCGACGGCGTCACCGGCCTCGACTTCGCCTTGACCGCACTGTTCACCGTCCTGGGATGGACGCCCTCCGCGACCTGTGCGGCGAACGATCCACCCCGGCGCTGGCCGTCCTCAGCGGCCTGGCCGCCCGCCGAGGTCATGATCATCCTGAACGTCTACTGCCTGCGCGAAGTACCGCTCGATCAACCACGCGCGCTGGCCCCGCTGACCGCCCTGGCCGTCACCATGGCCCTGCACCTGTGGCGCCGCAACGCCCTGCTCAGCATCCTCGGCGGCACCCACCGTTCACGTCATCCCGGCCAGCACGGTCTTCACTCACTGACAGACCGGCGGCGGCCTGATCAGTTCTCGCGTTCACGGTGCCGGGGGTGACTGGTTCGCCGGATTCGTCCACCACGAGGATCTCGCCGCCCGGCCGGGTGTAGCCGAGCATTTCCTCGGCCATGCCGAACACCTGCCGCAGGGTTCACGGGCCTGGCAGGCGACCTCGTCGGCCAGCCGGACGCCGCCGGCCTGGAGGAGCCGGAGCGAGCCGAGGTCGCGGTCAGGGTCGGCGGGCGGGCCGGGCCTGTCCATCACGACCCGCCCGCCTACCAGCACGGCCTCGGGTGGGAACGGCGCCGCGCGGTGGCGTCGAGATCCGCGGGCTCGCCCCCCGCCTGCCGATTCTTCGGCGTCTGACCCTATTGTCGGCGCCATGGCGGACGTCGAGGTGTTCGAGGGGGAGCGGCCCCGGCTGATGGGGCTCGCGTACCGGATGCTGGGGTCGGCGGCCGAGGCCGAGGACGTCCTGCAGGACGCCTATCTGCGGTGGAACAAGGCCGGCCGCGTCGAGGTGCCGGCGGCGTGGCTGACGACGGTGGTGACGAACCTGTGCCTCAACCGGCTGTCGCTGGCGCGGGTGCGGCGGGAGAGCTACGCGGGCCCGTGGCTGCCGGAGCCGGTGCTGACCGCGGACGGGGCGCTGGGGCCGCTGGAGACGGCGGAGCAGCGGGAGTCGGTGTCGCTGGGCATGCTGGTGCTCCTGGAGCGGCTGTCCCCGGCGGAGCGCGCGGTGTTCATCCTGCGGGAGGCGTTCGGGCATCCGCACCGGGAGATCGCGGAGATCCTCGGCATCGGGGAGGACCATTCCCGCCAGCTCCACCGGCGGGCGCGCGCGCACGTCGGGGAGGACGGCCGGAGGCGCGACGTCGACGCCGGCCAGCACCGGCGGATCGTCGAGACGTTCTTCGAGGCGACGCTGGACGGGGACGTCGCGGCGCTCGAGCGGCTGCTGGCCGAGGACGTCGTCACGGTGACGGACGGCGGCGGCGAGGGGACGGCCGCGCGGCGCCCGATCGTGGGGCGCGCGACCGTCCTGCGGTACCTGGCCGGGCTGGCAGCGCGGCCGGAGGCGGCGCTGGTGACGAGCCGGATCGCGGAGGTCAACGGGGAGCCGGCCGTCCTGCTGTGGTTCGGGGACGCGCTGTACGGCGTGCTGACGGTGCAGGTCGAGGGCGGGAGGGTCGCGGGTGTGCGGACGGTCCTGGCGCCGCGCAAGCTGGCGTTCGTCGCGGCGCAGCTCGTGTGAGCGGTGTCACGCGCGCGGGTCGTCACGGATCCGGGCCCTGGCCGGTTCAGCTTCCGGAACTCGATCGAGGAGGAAGCATGAATCACCGCATCGTGGTGCTCGGCGCGGGGTACGCGGGGCTCGGCGCGGCCAAGCGCGCGGCCCATGCCGCCGGGCGGGACGCGCGGGTGACGCTCGTCAACGCGTCCGACCGCTTCGTCGAGCGCGTCCGGCTCCACCAGTTCGCTGTCGGGCAGAAGCCCGCGGACCTGCCGCTGGCGGGTCTGCTCGCCGGGACGGGCGTCGACCTCGTCGTCGCCCGCGCGGCGGGTCTCGACCTGGACGCCCGGACCGTCCGCCTGGACGGCGCCGCCGATCTCGGCTACGACACGCTCGTCTACGCGCTCGGCAGCACCGCCGACCTGGACGTGGTGCCGGGGGCGCGCGAGCATGCCCTGACGGTCGCGGGCGCGGCCGACGCCGGGTCGCTGCGGGACCGCCTGCCGGGGCTCGCGTCGGTGACCGTGATCGGCGGCGGCCTGACCGGGATCGAGTCGGCGACCGAGCTGGCCGAGGCCCGGCCGGGGCTGCGCGTCGCCCTGGTGACCGCCGGGTCGCTCGGCGCCGGCCTCGGCCCCCGCGCGCGCCGCTACCTGCACCGGACGTTCGAGCGGATGGGCGTCGCCGTGCACGAGAACGCGCCGGTCGCCAAGATCGCCGCGGACGGCCTGACGCTGGAGGACGGCCGGTACCTGCCGGCGGACGCGGTCGTGTGGGCCGCCGGGTTCCGCGCCCCGTCGCTGGCCGCCAACGCCGGGCTGGACGTCGACGAGCGCGGGCGCGTCCGCGTGGACGGGACGCTCCGGGCGCGGAGCCACCCGGACGTGATCGCCGTCGGGGACGCCGCCGTGCTCCCCGTGCGGGGCCGCCCGGCGCGGATGTCCTGCCAGATCGGCCTCCCGATGGGCCTGCACGGCGGGACGGCCGCCGCGGCCCTCGCCCAGGGCCGCGAGCCGCGGCCGGCGCGGCTGCGGTACGTCGGGCAGTGCCTCAGCTTGGGGCGCCACGACGCGCTGGTCCAGTTCAGCCGCGCCGACGACACGCCGATCGATCGGGCCGTCCTGACCGGACGCGCGGCGGCGCGCGTCAAGGAGGCCGTCGTGCGCGGCACGGTGTTCGCGATGCGGCACCCCGAAGCGGTGGCGGGATTCTGCCGAGCAAGACGGTGACGCTGCGAGCGCAGGTCCTGAGCTGAAGTCCACCGGGTTCGGTGAAGTCCTTGGTGTACCCCGGGTACTTCGTCGACCGGCCTGCGCCATCTACGGAAAGCGCTCTTCCTTAGCGTGGAACCTGCTCGTCCACGTTCACGTCGCCGCCGCAGGCCGACGGGTTCGTCGCGTCTCGCAGAGCGGTGATGGCCGGGCTCGCCGGTCAGCCGATGCCTTCGATGATGCGGAAGTCGCGCTCGAAGCCGTCGGGGAGGGCCACCAGCGCCTTCTGGTACGTCTCGCTCTCGTACGCCGCGACGGCCTGTTCAAAGCTGTCGAACTCGATCAGAACGACGCGTTGCGTGTTTCCGGCCTCGTGGGCGACGACTCGACCGCCGCGGGACGGGAGGAGGGCCAGGTTGCGCCCGCCCCCGGCCTGGACGGCCGGACCGGCCAGCTCGTCGTAGGCAGCCAGCCCTTCAGGGTCGGAATCGGCGGGGTAGACGCTGACCCAGTAGCCCTTGGCCATGGAAACCTCCCGTGTTCGGCCGGACGCGTCCGACTCCGAAATTGACGCTCAGATCGATCGATTCCGGCGATGAGTGCTGCGGCCGGTCGAATCGTCATATGTGCAGGTTAGAGCTGGATGTGCGGTCGAGGGAAAGACCGGTACGGGATAGCCTCAGAACGGATCGTTATCAATCGGCGGGAGGGCGCGTGGCGCCGGACACGGTAAGCCTGCGGTACTTCCTGGTGCTGGCGCAGGAGTTGAACTTCACCCGCGCGGCCGCGACGGCCGCATCGATGCCGGGATCACCCGCGGTGAACAGCCGGGCCGTGGCGTGCGCCGGTTCCTGCTGCGGCGTGCTCGCATCGGGGTCCAACTGGCGCAGCACCATCCGCTGGCCGAACACCCGGAGATCGAGATCGCCGACGCGGCCGCGTATCCGCTGCGACTCCCGGACCGTGCGGCCAACCCCGTGATCCACGATCAGCTGTCCGCATTGTTTCGAGACGTCCGACCACACCCCCGATTCCACACGCCCGCGGTCTCTTTCGACATGTCTCAGCGCGACCTGCGCGACGGGGTCACACTCGCCCCGGCCGGAGAGGCCGCGGCCACGGCACAACCGGCCGGTCTCACCTGGCGACCGTTGCGGGGCGCGCCCAGCCTGACGATCCACCTGGTCCTCCCACGCGAGCAGTCGCCACTGCACCACCGCATCCGCGCCGTCGCCGAAACCCTGGCGCGCGAGCTGCACTGGTTGCCGGACTGACGCGCAAGAGGTCAAGCGAGACGGACGCCGCTGCCCTCCAGGTGCAGCTAACGGTGACGAGCCGTACCTGCGCCCGCGTGCGATCCCGTGGTGGCCAGCGGGCGATCTCAGCGCCGATGGTCGTCGAAGGCCGGGGTGCCGGGTTCGGGAGGAAGGCGCAGGACGCGCGCGACGAAGGAGATCGCGTGATACCAGCCACACACCAGGAGAAGGTCCACGGCCGCTTCCTCGCCGATCGTGCGGGTCAGTTCCTGCCAGTGTTCGTCCGGCACGTCGTTGGCGTCACACAGGCTGTCCACGGCGTGGAGCACCGCGCGGTCGGCCGGATCGGTCCAGCAGGCGTCGTGCGGAGCCCCGACGGTGATGGAACGGATCTGGTCGGCGTCAAGGCCGGCTTTTGCGGCGAAGGTGGCCATGTGGACTCCCCATTCGTACTCGGCTCCACAACGGGCGGTGGTGCGGTCGATCACCAGTTCGCGATGCCGCAAGGACAGCGCCGACTGGCGTGACAGGTAGTACCGGCCCCACCCGTGAATGCCGCGTGCCCGCTCCGGCCGACGAGCGAAGATCCTGAACAGGGCGATAGGCGGACCCAGCGCCTCCAAGGCCGAGGCGGTTTCGGCATCGTAGGGCGGTTCGAGGGGAGCGATGCGCGGCGGTACCGTCTGCTTTGAAAATCGAGGCACAGGGGCACGGTAGCATTGCTTGCTTCGGAAACAGAAGCATTCGCGGGAGGGAGCGCCACCGTGACACCCGGCTCAGACCAGCCAGACACCCGACCGCCGACGCCGCTGCCCGGCAGGCCGGTCCGAGGATCGAGGACCGGACGGCCGATCATGGCCCTGCTCGATCTGCTCGGTCGGCGCTGGGCACTGCGCATCATCTGGGAACTGACCCACACCCCCGGGCCCACCTTCCGCGAACTCCAACAGCGATGTGACGGCATCTCCTCCAGCGTGCTCACCCAACGGCTCGCCGAACTAGGCCAGGCCGGCATCGTCCAGCGCGCGGAACGCGGATACACCCTCACCCCCGACGGGCAGGAACTCAGCAGAGACCTCATGCGACTCGAACGCTGGGCCAACCGCTGGCAACCCCCTATCCCCAGTCCTCAGGCGTCTCCGTCCTCGACTCCTCCCCACTTGCCGAGGCCGGAGTAGATCAACGCGGTGCGGGCCCGCGCCCTCGGATCCGGGGAGGCGGGCTAGTACCGCTGTGCGTACCAGGTCGGTTGCTCGCCGAACATGGCCTTGAAGTCGCGGATGAAGTGGCCCTGGTCGGCGTAGCCGAGGTCGGCCGCCAGCGCGGCCCAGTCGATCGCCCCGCCGGCGGCCATGCGTGCGGTCACCTCGTGCAGGCGGTAGCGGCGGATCACCCACTTGGGCCCGATGCCGACGTACTCCGCGAACAGCCGTTGCAGCCCCCGCATGCTCAGCCCGAGCTCGCCGGCGAGGTGTTCGACCCTGGTCACGGCCTTGTCCTTGGCGATCAGCTCGACCGCGGCCACCACCTGGCGTACCCGGGGGTCGTCGTCTGGCAGGTGCTCCAGCAGGAACGCGTCCACGGTCGGCACGTCGAGCGTCGCGGGCAGGTCCGGGCCGAACACCTCGGCCGCCGGGACGACCCGGTCGGTGATCGTCGAAACGGAGGCACCCAGGAACGGACGGAAGCAGCCCGGCCGGAACGCGACACCGAAGACGTGGCCGCGGCCCTGGAGGATCTTGATCCGGTAGCCGCTGCACACGCCGTTGACGTCCGCACGGCCGCCGCCCAATGACAGGTGCACATTCGGGTACGGCACGATTTTCTGTCGGTAGGGCTCGGCGTAGTCCCAGCGAGCCTCCCAGTACCGCTCCACCCAGGGCGCGAGCGCCGGCGACGGGTCGTGGAACGTGTGGCGCTGATACCTGGTCCACGCACCGCGCAGCTCACGAACGTCCCGCCCCACACGGCAAAGTTTATGTCGCCTTTGTCCAATACCCCTCCGGCAGGCGCCACCTAGCCTCCTCGCCATGTCGCATCTGTCCAACGCCGCCGAAGCCATGGCGGCAGTCGCCCGCCCCATCAACGACGCCCAGCTCTCCAACAAGACTCCGTGCACCGAATACGACGTGCGGGCACTGGTCAACCACCTCCTGTTCTGGGGGCCGTCGCTCGCCGGCGGCGGCCGCAAGGAGTCCGTTCCGCAGCCGGCGGCCACCGAGTCCGAGATCGACCTGACGACCGGCGACTGGCGCGGCCGCCTGCTCGCCCTGCTGGACGACATCACCTCGTCGTGGGCGCCGCCGAGCGCCTGGGAGGGCGAGACGAGCATGGGCACACCGCACACGCTGCCCGCACCCGTCCTGGGCGACATGATCACCGGCGAGCTGGCCATGCACGCCTGGGACCTGGCAGTCGCCACCGGGCAGCGCCTGCAACTGCCCGCCGACCTGCTGGCACATCTGCACGACACGGTGTTCGCCAACGTGGAGCAGGGGCGGGAGATGGGCATGTACGGACCGCAGGTCGCGGTGCCGGCCGACGCACCCGCCTTGGACCGCATCCTCGGCCTGACCGGCCGTGATCCCGCCTGGGCGTAATCACCGACCGGTCATGCCGGATCGACCGGGCACATCACCCCACCCGCAGCCTGAACCCCCGGCACTCACGACACCGACACCACCACGAACCGGCCCCGGCGGCCGAGGCACTCTCCTGGCTCCCGTCCCTTCGGCCCCAGCGGTCACAGCAGACCGACCTCCGTAACGAACAAGAGCCCCGGGGCATGCCAGCTCCGGGGCCGTTTCGTTCTGTGAGGCTGAGACTTTCGTCCGCGCCCCGCGCGCGCGGGGATGGTCCCTCGTCCTGGGCATCTCGCCACCCCCTCGGCCAGCGGAGCTGCCGGATCCCCTCGCCCCTCCCGGGCGGTGAGGCCCTTCGGGGAAGGCGTGGTGCCAGGCCCAGCGCGGGTGGCCGTGGGGCCTCCCCCGAAGGCGCTTGGGGGCGCCCGGCGGGGCCCATGCCCTTCGAATTTCTCTCTGATGAGCAGGTCACCCGCGATGGCCGGTTCCCCGCAGGAGCCGTCGGTGGCCGAGAGTGCGGGGCGTTCAGGTGCCCGGCGTGCTCTGGCGTACTGCCGTGATGGCCGCCATGACCAGTTCTTCCAGGGGTTCGGCGCCCTCGCTTCGGGTCCACGCCTCGCCGGCGACGTCCAGGCAGGCGAGCACGCAGGCGACGATCGCGTCGGCGCGCAGGTCCTGCCCGTCGCCGGGCGCGGCGCCGAGGCGGCGGCGGATCTCGGGGGTGAGCAGTGCCTGCCAGTGCAAGTGCTTCTCGATGCTGCGGGCGCGCAGTGACGGTGTCCCGTAGAGCATCTTGGAGATCTTCAGCATGGTCGCCTGGTCTCGGCCGAGGCGAGGGGCGTTGAGCAGCGCGTTGAGCAGCGCGGTCCAGGCGTCCTCGCTGTCGGGCCGGGCCTGCAGTAGTTCGCGGATCCGTTCGCCGTGGGCGGCCAGGTCGCCCAGCACGAGGTCCTCCTTGGTGCCGAAGTACCGGAAGAAGGAGCGGCGGGAGATGCCGGCCGCGGCGGCGATGTCGTCGATGGTCGTCGCCTCGAAGCCGCGCTCCAGGAACAGCTCCATCGCGGTGCGGGCGACTTCGGCGTGGACGGCCTGGCGGGTGCGCGCCCACAGCTTGTGCTCGATGGAATCCCCCATCCTCACATCTTAAGGCCTCAGTGACTGTTTGACACTCAGTGCCAAGCGGACCTACGGTGCCACTACATCCTGCGCCGAACCTTGGAGACGTCATGACACCGGTCGACTACCACGGCCAGACCACCCTCATCACCGGCGCCAGCTCGGGCATCGGAGCCGAGTTCGCCCGGCGGCTCGCCGCCCGCGGCTCCGACGTGGTGCTCGCCGCCCGCCGCCTGGACCGACTGGAGGGGCTCGCCGGCGACCTCGCGACGGCGTACGGCGTCACCGCCACCCCGATCGCCGTGGACTTGGCCGCCCCCGGTGCCGCAGCCGAACTCGACGCCACCCTGACCGGGCGGGGCCTCACGGTGACCAGCCTGGTGAACAACGCCGGGTTCGCCACCAACATCGCCTTTCACCGAGCCGACCCGCAGCGGCTGGCCGCCGAGATCGCCGTCAACGTCACCAGCCTGACCGAACTCAGCCGCGTGTTCATCGAACGGCTGCGGACTCGGCCCGGCGGCGTGCTGGTCAACGTCGCCAGCATGGCCGCCTACCAGGCCACCCCGACCATGGCCGTCTACGGCGCGACCAAGGCGTTCGTGCTGAGCTTCACCGAGGCGCTGTGGTACGAGTCGCGCGGCAGCGGGCTGCGCGTGATGGCGCTGTCACCAGGCGCGACCGAGACCGAGTTCTTTGACGTCGCCGGGGACGGGGCCGACGGCGGCACCGGGCGGATGCACCCGGAGGAGGTCGTCGAGATCGCCCTGCGGGCTCTGGACCGGCGCAACCCGCCACCCAGCGTGATCACTGGCAGGCGGAACCGGCTGATGGCGCACGTGGGACGGCTGGCCGGCCGCCGCCGGATGACCATGACCATCGGCTCCATCATGGACCGCACCGCAACGGGACACTGAGACGCCACCCGCGAGCTCAGGCGGGATTACGTTCACCAAGGTGTCGTTGAGGTCGTTGATCTTGGCCCGCATCAGTTTCCAGTCGGCGCGGGTGCCGAACGGGTGCTCGGTCACTTGGCGGGGTGGTCGGGGGCCTCCTCGCCGAGTTGCTTGACGATGTCGGCGGCCTTACCAAGGTGCTCCATGATCTGGGTGCGGCGTACCTCGTTGCGTTCCTCCCGGGTGAGGTTCGCCGAACGCTGCCGGGCCCGAAGTTCCTCGCGCTCCTCGGATGCCCGCTCTGGGGCCGCCTGATCGAACAGGTCACCCTCGACGAGCACACGGTAGGTGTCGCCCGACCGGGCCAGTGCCACGCCCGCGGTCGCCTGGCCGGGACCATCCCCGCGTGCGCGGGAGCAGGCTGGCTGGCCTGGTGTTCTACGAGCGAGTAATACGATTTGGAGCACTTTTGAAGAGTTGGACAATTAGGACATGCGCCTTGAGTGGCGGCCGTGCCTCGCCTTCGTCACGACTCTAGAAGCCCTCTGGGCCCGTCGCGAGATCACGCACCCGCCAGAGCTGTCGACAACAGACCGGCTTTGTCTTCTCTCGCACGCCGGAACGCTCCCGCATCGCTGACCCACCTGAACCGCACGCTGGCCGCCCGTCGGATCCGGCGGGCGGCCGGTGAGCGACAGCCGTACTTTCCGAACTATTCTTGACATTCCCAGGCGGCCTGGACCGGCGTGCGGACTGTCGGTTTCGAATCGCCGGCTCGGATTTCTGAACTCCTGCCACAGCTACTGAGGGTGGCGGTCAAGAGCCCAGCGCTGCTTCAGTCATCGGAAATGACCTGGTTGAAGAGCGCGAGTGCGGCTCCGGCGACGCCGCAGCCGGCCAGGATGGAGTCGGCCGCGCCACGATCGGATGCGAGAGTGAGCAGTCCCGCACCGATCCCGGCGAGCGCCGCGAACAGCGTCACCAGGGCCGCCCTGGTGCTCATCAGGGACTTGTCCTTGGGTTCGGGTCCGATCATCACCGCTCCTTCGGTCCTGTGGTTTGCTGGTTATCCTTCTGCCGAAGGCATAGGGTGATGCGCTCTCCTAGCCCACGCAGGTGGCCGGGTCGGGCCTGATTCTGAGGTTCTGTGGGGTGCGGCTGCCGAGGGCCCTATCACTGTGAAGACGGAGCGGAATCTCCAGAGACGGTGTGGGATGCAATGACCACGATCAGGCAGGCGGGGCGAAAGAGGAGCGGATGGGGGACGGCCTCGATGACGCCGCGCGGCTCAAGGCCGACCGGCAGTTGGTGGAGTTTCTGGCGGCCAAGGGCTTCGGTGGTCCCGCCTACCATGCGTTCGCCAACGAGATGGCGCGCTACGGGATCGCTGTGCTCCAGGCCTGGCTACGGTCGGGGCTGATCTTCGTGAAGTGTGCTGAGGTGGGGATAAGACTGCCGCCGCCGCTCGACTGGTCTCGGGAGGACCAGTTCGAGCTGACTTTGGAAACGGTGGCTCGGGCGATGAATCGGCTTCACCGCCATCTGGTCGCGGGCAAGTGGGACGCTGACCGGGGGGCAGGGCTGAAGACCTACTTCATCCGGGGCTGTGTCTACCAGTTCACCGAGCCGTACCGCGCATGGCACCGCTCGCTGGATCAGTGGGACCAACGCCCCGCAGAACCCGACGAACGGCTGATGGAGTCCTCGCCTGGTCCTGAGGAGATCGCGGTGATCAGGGACCAGGCGAGGCAAGCCCTGCGGAACCTGGGCGATGCCAGGCTCCAGGCTGTGGTGGTTCTGGCCGCCGACGGCTACGAATATGCGGAGATCGCCGAGGTGCTGGGGGACGGCACCACGGCCCGCTCCGTCGAAGGGCTGCTCTACCGCCACCGCCGCCGGGCGAAGGGAGGCAACCCGTCGTGAACGCACCCGACCCCGTGAACGAGTCTGATGATGCGGAAGAACTCGACGTGCTGCTCGCGGCCAGCACGCTCGGTGATCAAACCACCCGGCAGTTGAGCGCCCGTGTTCGTGCGGAAGACGCCGCAGCAGCAGTCGAGCGGGCCGATATCGGGCGGGCCCGGATCGCGCCGAGCGACGTGGCCCGACCGACGGTGCTCGACGAGATCATGGACGGTGTCCGGGCCGATATCGCCAGGCGGCAGCAGGCGGTGTCGCTCGACGACCTCAAGGCCAAGGCCAGCCGGGCCGACCCGCCGCGCAACGCGCTGGCGGCGCTGCGCGAATCAGGTGTGTCGGTCATCGCCGAGGTCAAACGCAGCAGCCCGTCCAAGGGTGCGCTGGCCGCGATCGCCGACCCGGCGGCCCTGGCCCGCGAATACGAGGCGGGCGGCGCCAAGGTGATCAGTGTGCTGACCGAAGGGCGGCGGTTCGGCGGCAGCCTGGACGATCTGGCCGCAGTGCGCGCCAACGTCGACGTCGCGGTGCTGCGCAAGGACTTCATCGTCACCTCCTACCAGTTGTGGGAGGCGCGGGCCTACGGCGCGGACTTGGCCCTGTTGATCGTTGCCGCGCTGGACCAGGATGCCCTGGTGTCGCTGGTGGAGCGGGCCGAGTCGCTCGGGCTGACCCCGCTGGTCGAGGTGCACACCGAGGAGGAGGTGGCCCGCGCCCTGGACGCGGGCGCCAAGGTCATCGGGGTCAACGCGCGCAACCTGAAGACCTTGGAGGTCGACCGTGACGTCTTCGCCCGGCTTGCCCCGCTGATCCCCGAGGACGTCGTTAAAATCGCCGAGTCCGGCGTGCGTAGCCCGGGAGACCTGCTGGTCTACGCCTCGGCGGGCGCCGATGCGGTGCTGGTGGGCGAGAGCCTGGTCGTCAGTGGCGACCCGCGCGCCGCCG
Source organism: Actinomadura sp. 21ATH (assembly GCF_041951345.1). Classification (NCBI taxonomy): domain Bacteria; kingdom Bacillati; phylum Actinomycetota; class Actinomycetes; order Streptosporangiales; family Thermomonosporaceae; genus Actinomadura; species Actinomadura sp. 21ATH. The sequence continues at coordinate 249,900 of NZ_JBGNUR010000010.1, forward strand.
TTGCGCAACTGGTCACGGCCGGGGCCCACACGGCCCCGTGGCAGAATGGTTGACGGATCGATCTGCCCCTAAGGGACCGAGCCCAGGTCACCGCGCCGGTCGAACGGGCCGTCGCCGCAAGGCATTTCGGTGAACTCCTCCGCATCAGTGATCGCCGGGAACGGTCGCGGTTCGGGCAGGGGCCCGACAGTGGCGATACCCCGGACGTGAGACGGGCCTAAGCAGCCCGACAACCGACGCACGACGCGGGCGGGCCTGCTCGCGGCCGCACCGCCCCGGATCTTTGATCGCGCAGAAACGTCTCTCAAGAAACGGGGTCCCCGCGGTAATCGGGAAAGATCGGGCGGATACGGAACCGCTACGCCCCCAGCGACCACACCGGTTGCTGACCGCGGACCGTCGACGATGGTGGCGACCACGTCGGTGCTGATCCACAGGTTGCGGGGGGGGCGCGGTCGCGCACAGGTCGGCGTGCTCGGGTGTGCCCAGCGAGCACATCACCTCCCATCGGGGTACTGGCAGCCTGCTCCGGATCTCGCGGTCGAGGCACATCTCGACCCAGTCGTGCCGGGTGGGGGCCAGGTAGGTGGCCTGCCTGGCCGCCCTGTACGACTCCATGCAAAGCGCCAGGGCCTCGACCGCGGCCGCGTGGTCGTTGTCGTCCGCGACGGCCAGCAACGTCCGCATGCGGCGGAGAAACGCCTCCGGCTCGGAGACGTACCGGTGGTCACCCAGCACGAGATCACCGGTCCGGGCCGTTGCCGACGCGGCGAACGGAAGGCCGTGCTCGCAGGTCAGGGCGTCGGCGACCCAGGCCGGGGATCCGGGGTCGCAGACAGGCAGGGCGAGCACGTGGAAAACGGCCGCCGCTCCCGTCGCGTCGACCTCGCCGTTCAGGTAGCGGCGGGCGCTCTCGACCAGGTCGGGCCTCGCGCTCCTCCGGATCGCCTCCTCGACCCGCTGCGTCTCACGGTGGATCCAGTCGGCGAGCCGCTGGGGCGCGGACCGGTCGAGTTCGACCTTGGGAACGTATCGGCCGCCGCGTCGTGGATGAACCTTTTCCAGCCACGACGCGGGCATCTCGTGGAGAGTGTCTTCCACGGGAAGATACCGTAGCGGGCCGGTCCGACCGGATGCCCGCGCGCGAGCCGGCGCGGGAGCTGTCCATGGCAAGGAACGCCGGCCCCCACTCACGGCGGTGTCAAGTCCACATGGTGAGGCAGCGCGGGGCCGCTGTGTGTCGCATTATCCGGCGCGGTTGAGGCGGGTGGCGTTGTCGTAGGACTCGTGAGCGTCGAGCAGTTCGTCCCAGTGTTCCTCGGCCCAGGCGCAGGCGGCCGCCAGTGGCTCGAGCATGCTGCGGCCTAGCGGGGTCAGTTCGTACTCGACACGCGGGGTGGTCTCGTCGTAGACGGTGCGCTTGACCAGGCCGTCCCGTTCGAGGGATCGCAGCGACGTGGTGAGGACCTTGGGGGTGATGCGGCTCAGCGCCACGCGTAGCTCGGAGAACCGGCGCGGCCCGTGCTCGAGGCAGCGGATGATGAGCGCCGCCCATTTGTCGCCGAACCGGATCGGGTTGAGCGAGGACGGGCACAGTTCGTCGAACATGTCGGCGGGCAGGGGTTCACTCATGGGCTCACGATAACTGCGGTATCTCGGCGGTAACCGCGGTCCTCGATAACGTCCGTGCACCGGCCGGCGCACATGGCTCCGGCCCTGGTGAGAGGCGATCACCCATGAACATCGTGATCTTCGGTGCGGGCGGCCGGGCCGGGCGGCAGGCCGTCGCCGAGGCGCACCGGCGTGGCCACCGGGTCACCGCAGTGGTGCGCGATCCCGCACGCCACGGCGACCTGACCGGCGCGAACGTCGTGGCGGGAGACGTCACGAACGCGGTGAGCGTCGAGCAGGCGGCCGCCGGGCACGACGCCGCGATCAGCGCCGCTGCGGGCCTGTCCGTGCCGCCGCACGACTTCTTCACCGCGTCGTCCCGTGCCCTGGCCACCGGCCTGGCGAAGGCAGGGGTGCGCCGCCTGGTGGTGGTCGGTCTTGCCTCGGTCCTGCCCGGGGCGTCCGGAGTTCCGCTGATGGACGAGCCCGGCTACCCGAACGAGTACCGCTCCTTCTATCTCGGGCACGCGGCGGGCCTGGACGAGTTGCGGACTTGCGACCTCGACTGGGCGTACGTCGCCCCGGCAGGTGACTTCGACCACGATGGCGGGCGCGTCGGCCGGTACCGGGTCGCCGAGCACGGCGACCCGGCCGACCGGATCACGTACGCGGACTTCGCGATCGCGCTGCTCGACGAGATCGAGGACCCCCGCCACCACAGCGCCGCCGTCAGCATCCGGGAGGCGTGATGCCCGAGGTCCACGACAGCCCGAACGCCTGGGTCGCCGAGCACATCCGCCGTTTCGAGGAGACCGATGGCCGACCGAGGTCGGGCGTGAACGACCTGCTCCTGACGACCCGAGGCCGCAAATCCGGCGAGCTGCGCCGCACCGCACTCGTCTACCAACGCGACGGCGACCGCTACGTCCTGGCGGCCTCCAACCGCGGCGCGGACCACCATCCGGCCTGGTATCTCAACCTGCTCGCCGACCCGTACGTCACCGTGCAGGTCGGTACGGAGACCTTCCCCGCACGCGCGCGTCCCGCCACCGCGGCAGAGCGTCCACACCTGTGGCGCTTGATGGTGTCGGCCATGCCGGAGTACGCGACCTACCAGCAGCGGATCACCCGGGAGATCCCTGTAGTTCTCCTGGAACGCGTCCATGAGCGCGAGGTGCCGATCACTTCTTGACCATGTGGTGTGGCACGGGACGCGCGGACGGGGCAAAGAACGAGCGAAACGACCGAGATCCACCGCGTTCAGGGAGCCCCGCCGCTCATGCATTCTGTCGACCATGCCCGCGCGGGGGGTGGTCCCAGGCCCCCGGGTCGCCCCGGCGCCGCGCGTGCACGGGGCGCGGACATCGGCACCGCGTCGATCGAACGATCGTCCGACCGGTCAGCTACCAGAACCTGCCGGAGCCTTTGCTGGGCCGCCCGAACTCCGCACCCCCCATCCTGAACGCACGGATCTCCTACGCGGCTGGACGCGAGCAGCAGCGGCGACACCGTCCGGCTGTGGAACATCGACATCGGAACCCGATTGACCGTGACACGCCGGCTACTCACGAGCCTCCTGATGCCCCAATGGTGGGAAGCACGGTTGGCCGGTGAGCGACTGATCTGTGAGCCACACACCTGCGAGTGCGTTCGGGTCAGGACATCGCGGCGGTCAGTTCGGCGAGCACCTCCGATGCGGTGGCCGGGTCGAGGTCGCCGAAGGGGTGTTCGGCGTACGGAATCGCACGGGAGTCGTTCGGGGTGTAGTCGTCCAGCCAGATCTCCTTCGTGAACGCGTCGAATTCGTCGATGGCGATCGGGGGGTCCAGGCTGATGTTGAGGGAACGGCCGCCTGGGACCGCTCGATAGAAGGCGTGCTGGAGTCCCGCGTCCATGGGAACGGTGCGATGCCAGCCGAGCCGGTCCAGCGTGCGCGTGCCGACCGTCTTGCCCTGGAAGCGTTCCAGGCGGCGTGCGGCGCGCTCGGCGTCGGTCAGGGTGTGGACGGTGCGCTCCAGCTGCGGGAACGGTTGCAGGATCTCGTACTCGGAGAAGAGCGCCGACCACGCCTCCAGTGACCCGTCCAGGTCGACGGGGTGCGGGATGCCGATGGCGGTGGAGTCCGGGACGGTCAGGACGTCGTCGGCGGCGTTGGCGAACGTGCCGTCCTCGGCGACGCGGAACGCGGTGGCCGTGCCCCGGTCTTCGGCGACCCAGACCAGCCGCCGCACGATGTGGCCGAGCAGGGGATGCCCGACGAGCAGGCGCCGGAAGTCGCAGACCGGCCAGCGGCGCCGCGCGAGCATCGACTTCTCCAGGCGGTGGATCTGGTCGGCGGCCACCATCCGCACGTCCTTCTTGAGGGCGGCGAACCGCTTGTAGGCGGCGGGCGCCAGCTCCGGGTCGTCCTTGGCGCCCGGTTTGGGCAGTGCCTTGCGGGCGGCGCCGTCCTCGTCCCGCACCAGCGGGCGGAGGTTCTCGTCGAAGCCGACGTGGAAGCGGCGCCGCCCGTAGTCCAGGACGAGCCCGCCGGAGGCGTCCAGGCCGAAGTCGGGGACGAGCCGGTCGGCCAGCTGCTCGGAGGTCAGGCCCAGCCCGTCCGCGACCTTCCTCATTCTGTCTTGGGCGTGGTCCCGGAGAGCCTCGAACCTCACCTTCTGCGCGATGCCGTGCAAGTGCATCAGCGCCACGTCCGTGCCGATCTCCGCCAGGATCTCCAGCCCGGCCACGGCCTTGTGGTGACCGTTCTGGCCCGGCCAGGCGCGGATGATCGGGGTGAGCCTGCGAACGGTCTCGTCATCGCCGAGCCATCCCAGCTGCGCCAACGCCCAGTTGTCCTTGGCAGGTGCCCCGCTCTGCTCCCACAACTGGAACAGCGCCCACCCGAACCCGGCCAGCGACCCCGGATCGCACAGCTCCCGGACCACGTCCACGCCCGCGTAGACCTCCTCGGGTGTGGACATGGCCAGCATCGTCAGCACGTGGCCCGTGGCGTCGGCCGGGACCGCATCCTGCCTGCCGCGCAACCGGATCTGCGGCAGCAAGTGCGGACTCGCCCACGTGCCCACGGACGGCATGCGGGCCGGCAGCCGCTCCAGCTCGTCCACCGTCACCAGCGCCTTGACGGCACGCGCGGCCTCGTCACCGTGTGCCCGCGCCGCCGCCTCGGCGATCTCCTCGGCCGGGTACTTGCGGGCCAGGAGCCGCAGCACTTCCTCAGCTTCCCGCCGCCGCGCGCCGGGACGACCCACCGCATCCGGGACCAGCAGCGGTACCGCATCCAGGCCATGCCGGTCGAACCAGGCCAGCGCCACCTCCCGCCGATCCTTGCTCGGCCGGGGCAGGTACCCGGCCATCAACCGCGCCACGCCGACGTCCAGGAACGGCATCAGCACATCGGCGTATTCGACCGGATCGTCCTTGGTCGCCGCCATCGCGGTGGGCAGTCCCTCAAGCTCGAACCGCGCCGCCACCTGCCGTGCACAGCTCATCGCGACATGTCCCTTCGGCTCCCGCATGGGCGGCAGCGACCGGGCCTTGCCCTCGGAGCAGTAGATGATCATGGCTTGCAGCGAAGAGTACGGGATATACCCCTTGGCGATCGCATCGTCGGCGAGCTCGTCCCAGCTCCACCCTTCCGGCTTGCGATCCGAATCGGGCTGCGCCCAGCGGTCCCGCTCGCCGGGCGCCCAGCGCATCGCGGGCCCGGGCGGGGTGAGCCTTGACACCACGCCCGGCTTGGTGGTGCGCGCCCACGGCGGGTCGACCAGGAGCGGCGGCAGCGCGTCCGCCGGGGCGTCCGGCAGCCTGTTGTCGCCGTCGAGCAGCTCGCTGATGACCGGGCGTACCTCGGGCGCCAGGCCGGGCAGAGCCTCGGCCACCAGGTCGCGGTTGGCCTTGACGTGCTCGGTGAGCAGCCTGCCGAGCTGCGGCGAACCGGACGCGGCCGGTGCCAGCAGGCGCAGCGCCCGGACGGGGAAGCGCCGCATCGCGTCGAGCAGCGCAGGCCAAACGATCTTGCGGCCGGTGTGGTCCACCAGGTCGGCACGCTCCACCAGGCCCTGGAAGGCCTCGTCGCTCGGCAGGACCGACAGAACGCTCTTGCGGACGGTTTCCTGGCTGGGGTCGAGGTCGAGCGCCTGGAGGAACAGCGGCGCGATGGCGTCCCCGACCCCGTCCAGCATGGTGATCGCGAGCGACCGGTCCCAGGACCACAGCAACCCTCTGTTCGCCTGGACCGCCCCGATGGCCAGATCGACGTGCCGGGACGACCCCAGCGACGCGAACAGCATCCTCCAGAAGCCCCAGCCGCGGTGGTCGTAATGCTGGGTCGCCGCGAAGCACTCCTCCACCCAGTCGTGCCGGTCGGGCACCATGAAGGAGACCGCCACCCGCTTCGTCGGGGTACGGCGATGCTCCGCCAGCCGCTCCACCACCTCCCGGTACTCCTCGTCGGAGGCGGCCGCCAGCAGGCCGCGCAACCGCGCACCGGTCAGTGGCAGCGCGGTCGACCCGACCGTGTGACCGCGAACCTCCATCAGGTCCTCGATGGCGGCGATCCCGTGGTTGCCCCAGCAAAGCCCGCTGAGCTCGGCGAACGCGCAGGCGGCGAAGGTCAGCCCGTGCTCGCTCACCCAGGCGTCCGCCAGCGGCTTCGCGATCGGTTCCCCGCGCCGGTGGGGAGCCGTGGCCGTGGCGTCGGTCAGCAGGACGGCGACCACGGCCGCACCGAGCGGATTCGCACCGCCGGACACGTACTCGTGCGCCGCCTCGGTCGACTCCGCGCTGACACCGGCCCGCTCGGCGAGCGGTGCCGACGCCTCCAGCTGGGCGAACCGCTCCCGTAAAGTCGCGCTCGCGGAGCGGTCGATCCTAATCCGGGAACCCGGCTGCCCGCCGCGCCGCGGATACAGCGAGCGCCGCCAGGCGGCCGGGAAGTCCAGGGTGTTCTCGTCCGATGCGGTGCTCAGGTCGGTCTCCATGGCTCCTTGCCGAAGATCGGGTACGGCAGAGCAGCGTAGAGGTCACCCGTGACTGTCCAGGACGTCTCCGCGCTACCGAAACACACAAAAAATCGCCGCTCCCGGCCGCCCGCCCGCCCGCCCCAGGAGAATGCCGTCCCGTATGCCGCCGGCGTCGAGCCACGTGCCGGTGCGATCCTCCACGATGCGGAACAGGATCCCGCGGAAGACCAGCTCCTCGGTCACGGCGACGGTGGCCATCATCCCCAGCAGGGAGACCAGGCCGCCCACCGATCCGAAGCCGTCGATGCGGTAGCCACCGAAGACGGCGATGATCGCGATGACGGCCGTGAACATCCCGACCCCGATCAGTGTCCCCCGTCCGAGGCCGGCGCGAGCGTCCTTCGCGGCGACCTCCACCGGCGCGCGGCGCTCGGACCACCGCACCACCTTGGCGTAGGTGAGCACCGCGAGCACGGCTACCACGCATCTCCGGATGCCTCTTCACCGCGCTGAACGCCATTCCCCCGCTGAAACTCCTGGGTCTCGGGCTGAAGGCCAAGGCGATCGGCAAGTCGATCTGGCGCATCGCCACGGGCTACCGGGCGTTCCGCGCCGCCGTCTCCGTCGCCCAGGCGCTCGTCCGCACGATCGAGCGCATGGTCTACGCCGCACGCCGGGTCGAGAGACTGTGCAGATTCAGCAGCTTCGTCCCCGGTACCGATGTGCTCATGGCGGACGGCAGCCGCCGTGCAATCGAAGACGTCCGCGTGGGCGACAAGATCATCGCCACCGATCCGAAGACCGGGGCCACCTCTCCCCGGAGAGTCCTGCGGACCCTCACCAGCACGCCGACGCGTGCGGGGCCGCTCTCATCTCCCGCCCAGGCGTCACCTGGATTCCCGCGTGCCGCGGCCCGGGACTGCTTGTGCCCGGTACCGGCCAATTTCCGCGAAAGTCGCCCACGTATCCCCGCCTCGCTGCTGCCGGGCGATCGCGCGGGCGATCCGTCGGGCCTCGATGGGGTGCTGGCGGAGGTTGCCTTCGATCGCCGGATGGTAGCCGATGAACCAGAGGTTCGTCCCGGATGGGTGTTGGCTGGTGCCGTTGGTGGGCCGCCCGCGGTGGTCGAGGACGTCGAGGTGCCCGACGAGGTCGGTCAGGCCGGGGTGGTAGCCGGTGGCGGCGAGGATGACGTCGGGTTGGAGCCGGGTGCCGTCCTGGAGGACCGCCTCGGCGCGGTCGAGATGGTCGATGGCGCTGACGATGCGCACTCGTCTGGCGGTGAGGTGTTCGACGAAACCTTGGTCGATCGCGACGGTGACCCCGGTGGTGCGCATGCGCTGGAACGGGCCTTGACTCGCGGCGGGCAGGCCGTAGCGGCTGAGGTCGCCGAACGCGCGGTGGGCAACGGCCAGGGCGAGAGCGTCACGAAGCCGTTCGGGCAGGTGGCGCAGTGCGAGGGTGAGCGGGTGGAGCGGTACGCCGTAGAGCTCGCGCGGCAAGATGTTCGGCGGTGTGCGGACGGAGAGCCAAAGCCGGGCGACGCCGGCGTCGACGAGGTGGCCGGCCATCTCGATGCCGGAGTTGCCGGCACCGACGAGCAGGACCTGGGCTCCGGTGAGGTCGGCGGCTCGGTGCAGGTCGCCGACGTGCAGGATCGGCCGCGTGAAGCCCGCCCGCCCGTGCCAGTCGGGCAGTCGGGGGACACGCTCGTGGCCGGTGGCGACGATGACATGGTCGGCGTGGAGCTCCCCGTCGTTCGTGGTGACCTGCCAGCCGCCGGGGGCGGGAACGATCCGCTGGACGTGGACGCCGAAGCGGATGTCGAGGTGCTGCTTTTGCGCATAGCGTTCGAGGTAGGCGATGTAGTCATCGCGGCTGACCCACCGGCCGGCGGAGCGCGGGATGCGCAGCCCGGGCATGTCGGACAGCCAGCGGATGGTGTTCAGGCGCAGTTCGCTGTGGCGGTGCCGCCAGGAGGTGCCGACGGCGTCGCCCTGTTCCAGGATGACCGGGTCGATCCGGTACCGCCGTAGTGCGGCTGCGGTGGCGAGCCCGGCTGAGCCCGCGCCAATGATGACCACGGTGGTCGTCACGTCGCCTGCCCCGCGGGCTTTCCGGTGAACCCGGCACGACCCAGCAGGGCGAAGCCGAGAGAGAACAGCGCCGCGCCGACGACTTCGAGGATCTGGATGAACGGTGAGCGTGGGCCGGCGGCGAAGACAAGCAGGCCCCCGGCCCAGTAGGTCAGCGCGCCGGCGCCGAGCAGCAGCCCGGGCAAGCGGGTCCCGCTGCGTATCAGCGCCGTGGCGAGCAAGGCGTGGCCGGCCGGGAAGAGCAGTAGTGCGGGCAGGGCGAGCAGCGCGCCGACCGGGTCGAGATCGACCGGCGTGTGGACGAGTTCAGGTGCGTATCGGGCGGTGACCGGGTTGTGCGAGCCGTCGTAGACGATCAGAGCGAGCCAGGCGAGCGTGCCCGCGAGCGCCGCGCTGAGGGATGCCGGAAAGCGGTGCGAGGCGGCTGCCAGGCAGGTGAGGGTGATCGCCTGCACGGCCAGGCCGATGGCCTGGATCGCATGGGTGATGCCGTACACGTCGCCGGCCTCGGCGACGCCGTGGCCGTCGCGGGCCGGATGCAGGATCGTCCCGGCCAGGAACAGGATCGCCCCGACGATCGCGGTCACGGTCGTCAGCGAGGCGGGGCGGCGGCTGTTCATTGTGGCCGTTGGTGGGCGGGCATGGGTCATCGGTGTGTCCCTTCTGCGGAGTCCGGCGCGGCGGATGAGGGGTTCGGACGTGGCGACGTGAAGGCGGGCGGGCAGCCGAGGAGGGCCCGGGGCGCCGCCCCGGGAAGCCCGCCCTCCCGGCGTCTCTTTTCGCTAAAGTAGCGCTCTAGTGATTGGAAGTTACGCTAGAGTGTCGCTCTAGTCAAGGGAGGTCATGTGACGGCACGCCCCAAGGCCGGCGTTCGCGCGGCGAGGGCCGCCCAGACCCGCGCCCGCATGCTCGCCGCCGCCCGGGAGTTGTTCACCGACCGCGGCTACACCGCGACGACCATGCAGGCCATCGCCGAACGGGCGGGGGTGGCCGTGCAGACGCTGTACTTCACGTTCGAGACCAAACGAGCCATACTCAAGGAACTGCTCGACGTCGAGGTGGCCGGCGACACGGCACCGGTCGCCACCCTCGATCGCCCCTGGGTCGCGCAGGCATTGGCGGCACCACCCGCCGAGATGCTGCGTCGCCTTGCCCAGGCCACCGCAGAGATCCACGCCCGCGTCGCGCCGGTCTTGGAGGTGGTTCGATCAGCAGCCGCCACCGATCCCGAAATCGCCGAGTTGTGGCAGACCAACATCACGCAACGGCACACCGTCCTCGCCGTCTTCACCAGAGAGCTCGCCGCCAAGGGCGGATTGCGCGCGGACCTGGACGCCAGGCGGGCAGCCGACATCGCCCTGGCCGTCCTCGCGCCCGAGACCTATCACTTGCTCACCCGCGAACGTGGCTGGACCCGCGAAGCGTGGATGGACTGGGCCGCCGGTGTGCTGACCGACACCCTCCTTCAGCGGATGGCCTGACGGTCAGAGCAGACCCGAGCCCGGCGGCCCAAGGCGGCGAAGCCGGTCGGCAACGATCGGCTCCGTGCCCATGTCCAGGACCGGTCGTCCGGTGACATTCGCACTCCAGACGGGAGCATCGCTGCGGGACCATGGGTGCCGGAGTGGAAGGCCGCAAAAGCCCCGGCGACGGGACCGCAGCCGGGTGAGGGGCCGGGGAGCCACTGCGGCGCGAACCGACCGCCTGCGCGTGCAGCTCAGGCCGGAGTTCCGGGGACGGGTTCCGGGACGCCACGACCTGGGCGTTCGTGCCACGACCGGGCCCCATTCGCGGGTTTCCGGGTCGTGCACCGACTCCGCTGCGAGAAATGCCGCTGCCCTTCCACCTCGGCGTGGAAGGGCAGCGGGGATGGCGTCTCAGTCGCTCTTGACCTGGGTGTTCTGGGCGGCGGCGATCTTCCATTCGCCGTTGTCCTTGGCCAGCACGTAGAGCGGCCGGCCCTCGGGCGCGCCGGGCAGCGGACGGCCGTCCAGGTCGATCGGGCGCTGGTGGACGTTGACGGCGGCCACGTCGTGGCGGATGAAGAGGATGCGGACGACCTCGTAGGAGGCGGTCGAGTCCTTCATCGCTCCGGGCAGAACCTTGTGCGTGAACTCGCTGATGGTCTCCCAGCCCGCCAGCCGCATGCCGTGGGAGGTGGTCCATACCGGATCCTGCCTGCGGAACAGTTCCATGAACGCCTCGGGCAGTTCGTTCTGCTGCGCGTGCTCGACTGCGGCCACCAGCGTGACGATCGCGTCGATGTCGGCTTGCTGGTCGGTGGCGGCGCCGAAGACTTCGATGCTCATTTTCTGCTCCTTCGATAGCTGCTGTCGTCAGATGAGTCGGTGTCCGGAGAGAGGCGGCAGGCGGGCCCTGCCAGGCTCAGTGGTAGGAGCCCTCGCGCAGGTCGGTGACGGCGTCGGGGTGTCGGGGCTGCCACCCCAGCCGGTCGCGTGCCCGCTGGCCGCTGACGGACTGGTCGAGTGCCAGGGCATCGGCGAACAGCGTGCCGAGCTGCTCTCGCGCCTGGTCCAGCGGCCAGACCTGCGGCTCGCCGAGGACCCCGGCGGCCTGGCCGGCGGCGATGGTCAGTTCCCGCACCGGGACCGCCTGCTGGGTCACGCCATGCCACAGCGTTCCGGCGGGCGCTTGCTCGGCCACCGTGGCGAAGAGGTCGGCCAGGTCGTCGATGTGGACCATCGGCCAGCGCACCGCCGGATCAGCGACGATCCGGGGCGCGCCGTGCTTGCGCGCCAGGTCGACCAGCAGGGCGGGGATGCCGCCGCCGCGGCCGTGCACGATGCCAGGACGGATCACGGTGGCGCGGACGCCGTCCTGGGCGGTGGCGAGCACCTGGCGTTCGATGCCGGGTCGGTATCCCACGATCGGGATCGGGTTGGTGGGCATGTCTTCGTGGGCGGCCGCCGCCCCGGTGGCGCCCAGGACCCAGACGCCGCTGGTGTAGACGAACGCGCGTCCGGTGCCGCCTAGCGGGTTGGTGAGCGCGGCGATGGCCGCGGCGTCGGTGGCGGCGTCACCGGTGGGCGTGGCCAGATCGATCACCGCGTCGATGTCGGGGGTGACCGCCGCGGTGAGCGAGCCGGGGTCGGTCAGGTCACCCAAACGCCGTTCGTACGGTCCTTCGGGCCGGTCGCCGCCTGGGCGGACGAGTTCCACCACCTCGTGCCCTTTGGCCGACAACCTCTCGGCGACGGCCGACCCCACGTAACCGCGAGCCCCAACGATCAGGATGCGCATGGCATGCTCCTTGCTCGAAAATTTCGATGTCGAAATCTTAATCACCAGTGTTTCTAGACGTCAAACTCTTGGACGGCGAGGAGTTAGTCTGTGGGCGAAGCACCCCGAGCAGAAGGGACGACCGTGACGGACACGACCCAGCAGGACGGAGTCGATGTGATCCTTCGGGAGTGGCGGGCGGTGCGGCCCGACCTCGACTGTTCTCCCATGGCGGTCATCGGCCGCCTGTCCCGGGCGTCACGGCTGCTCGAACGCGCCGTCAAGGACGAGTTCGCTCGGCACGGCCTCGAGCCCTGGGAGTTCGACGTGCTGGCCACACTGCTGCGCTCCGGCCCGCCCCACGTCCTCACCGCCGGGCAACTGAGCACCGCGGCCATGGTGAGTTCGGCGGCACTGACGAACCGGGTCGACCGGCTGGTGGACAAGGGGCTGGTCGACCGCCAGGTGGACCCTGCACATCGGCGCCGGGTCCTGATCTCCCTGACCGCACAGGGCCTGCGCCTGGCCGACCAGGTCGTCGAACACCACCTCGCCAACGAGCGCCGGCTTCTCGAACACCTGTCGGACGCCGAACGCGATCAGCTCACCGCGCTGCTACGCCGCCTGCTCATCTCCCTCGGAGACAGCGGACGGCAGCCGGCCGACACCTGAGCCCCGGGCACGCCCCGTCCACAAGCCCACCGTGTTCCGCGCTCGCCCGGGTCGAGTGGGCGCTTCGGCCTTCCCCGGTGAGCTTGCCGGCCCCTGCCGAGCTCTCCGGACCGCGGGGAGTGGCTGGGTGGCGCCGCCGGGTCAGCACCGCGGTGGGGGCCGTCGCCGCCTCTGAGGGCCCGACTCTGAAGGCGCTCATGATCAACCGTGCCGCCGACGACGGACGGCGTAGGCGACGGTCACCGCCGCCAGCAGCGGTCCCCAGGCGAGCAGCGGCGCGTAACAGACGTAGATGATCACGAGCTTGGCGCCGTGCGCCTCCTCAGGGTCGCCCGTGCCAAAGCCGTTGAAAAGCTTCGCCCAGGTCACCATCAGCGCGACCGAGCCCAGCGCGGCCGGGATGACCACCGCGAGCGGACGGATGCGCCGCCCCCGCAGGACCGGCACCCACCGCGGCCAGATCTCGCCCCACGGCCGGACCAGTCCCAGGCTCAGGAACGCCACCGCCTCGGCCGCCACGGTCAGCACGACCACGTAGGCCAGCAGCTCCGGTTCGCCCTGCGGGTCCAGGGAACCGGTGAACCCTGCCGGGAGGCCGAGCGCGAACAGGATCCGCCAGATGCCCGACGGCAGCGCGCACCACATCGTCGCCTGCGCCGCCCAGTCGGCCCAGCGTGGCACCGGCCCGCTCATCCCGGAGTACACCGAGTCCGCGTGGCTCGCGGGCTTCGCCCAAGTCGTGGCGGGCGGCGCCTCGGTGACCGCGGTCATCGCGCGCTCCCGGTGCTCCGCTGGTCGGCCGCGCCGTTCTTGGACCCGTCCATGGAACCGGAGCCTGGGCCGGTGGCCAGCATCGCCCCCGCAATCAGCGCCGTCAGCGCGGCAACCATCAACAGCTTGACCTTGAGCCCGGTCTTGATCCGAGACATGGCGTCCTCTCGTGAACGGTGAACCCGTCCGTTAGAAGATCGCCGTTGCCCGTCCGCCGGACCTCCCCCGCGAGAACCACTGTTCTCCCCCGGACGGGCCAATCCAGGCCCCAGGTCGGGCCGTGTTGCCGTGTTCGCAGGATCCGCTGTCCTGCGGGCGCGCTTGTGAACGGACACGCCCTTGGTCGCCGAGCCGCCGCCGCGCCCGCCGCTCGCTTCGCCATGCCTCGCCCTCCGGCGCGTTCCAGACGGTCGCGGACAGCCAGATCACCGGCGCGCCGGCCAGGAGGTGGGACTCGCTGCTCAGCAGCGAGTCCTCGAGATGGCCCGCGATGCGGTGATGGACGGTCCCGAGGCCGGTGCCGGGCAGGAGTGCTGCTCTTGGTTCGGCCCGCATGAATCCTGCTCGGCGTCCGCCACGGCGGCATCTGAGCTTCACGCGTCGGTGCCACGGAGACGGCCTCGACCGCCTCCGTGGCACCGATGTGGTTGGCGATGGCTCCAGCGTTATCGCAAACGCGTCCTGGTCGACCACGCCAACATCGTCGCCGGCGGCGAGATCACCAAGCAGGCGCGCGACTGGCTCGGCCACGCCCTGGACGCCCCACAACGACGAGTCAGCCCGGTAGGACACCCACCCTCGCCGCGTGGATGACGACGTGGCTGAACACCATCGCCATCCGCAGGGTGAGCACGTCCACGATGGACAGCACTTACCGGCCGAAGGTCGAGCAGTGGATCATCCCCGGACTAGGGCACCACCGCCTTGACCGTCTCCGCCCGGAACATCTGGATGCCTTCTACATGTGGTTGGCCGAGCAAGGGTTGGCGGCTAACACCATCCTCCAGATCCACCGCATCCTGTCGCGCGCTCTCAAGGTCGCCGCACAGCGCGAAGTCGTCGCGCGCAACGTGGCCACTCTTGTGGACGCGCCGCAGGCCGAGGAGACACGCTGACCGCTGCGCAGGCTCGGAAGCTCGTGACCATGGCGAGCGAGCAGCGCAACGGAACGCGCTGGTCGATCGCTCTCGCTCTCGGCCTGCGCCAGGGCGAGGCCCTGGGCCTGCGCTGGAAGTACGTCGACCTTGAGAAGGGCGTCATCAAGGTCCATTGGCAGATCAAGTTCAAGTCGTACCGGCACGGGTGCGAGGACGCCCACGCGTGCGGCGAGCGGTTCCACCGCTGGCCCTGTCCGGACGACTGCCCCAAAGTCAAGCGCACGTCCGGCCGGCGCCACGTCTGCCGGGTACGGTGCGCCGCCAGATGCCGCCAGCACGCCAAGGGGAAGTGCCCCAAGCTCTGCCCGCCCGACTGCACATCACACGCCCGTTCGTGCCCGGAACGGGTGGGGATGGGAGTTCATTCGGCCCAAGGGCAAGCGCAAGCGAGAGATCCCGATCCCGCCGCCGCTGCTGCTTGGGCCGCTCAAGGCGCACAGGGCCGCGCAGGAGGCCGAGCGGGACGCCGCTGGCGACGACTGGCACGACTGGGACCTTGTGTGGAGCCTGCCGGACGGCCGTCCGATCGAACGGCGGTCCGACTGGGGCGCGTGGAAAGCCCTCCTGACGGCCGCGGGCATCCGAGCCGACGCCTAACGGCTCCATGACGCCCGGCACACCGCAGGGACGCTACTGGGGGAGCAAGGGGTGGACATCCACGTGATCCAGCGGATTCTCGGCCACGCTCAACTCAGCACCACGCGCCGCTACACCCACCCCACGGACGGGCTCACGGCGGGCGCCATGGGGCGGATCGGGGCCGCGCTCTGGGGCTGATCTAGGCCGAAGTGCAACCCGAACTGCAACCGGGACGAGAGAGGGCGGGCGCCGGGTACGGCGTCCGCCCTAGTCAACGGTGGTGGGTCGCGTGGGACTCGAACCCACAACCTACGGATTAAAAGCGCTTAGACATCCGGATACCCAGGGGTAGATGGTGTTGCGCCGTGCCGTTCCGTCCGCGTACGGCCCGATTTCGGTGTCGGGCTGTGTCGCCGGGTGCCGTCCTGTACCGATGCCGCCGAGCCAACAACGAGCCAACATGGACCCGCTGGCCGTCCGCTCGCCATGGCATGCCTTCTCCAGAAGGCGCGGACGCATTTACTCCTCACGCGCGGGGGTTGGTCCGTATCGGAACAGCAAGCTCCAGGGCCTTCGTCTTGCGGGGCCAGGCTTCTGTGCCCTCGAAGGCCGAGGGGCCGAACACTCACTGGAGTGACCCCGGTCCCTCGACCCTGTGGCCCAATCGGCAGGCAGGCCGATGACCCCGGATGGAGGTCCGGCCGGCGGATGACTCGACGTGCTCGGCTGCCGGACGGGCGGGCGGTCAGGCGGGTACGGCTCCTACCAGGCCTCCGTCGATGACGAGGTCCTGGCTGTTGATGTAGGACGCGTCGGAGGAGGCGAGGAAGGCCACGGCCGCCGCGACCTCGTCGGGGCGCCCGAAGCGGCCGGCGACGATCCGGTCGGTGACCGCCTGCGCCTCCGTCGGGCTCAGTGCCGCGGCGGGATACATCGGGGTGTCGATGTAGCCGGGGCTGACGGAGTTGACGCGGATGCCCCGCGGGGCGAGTCCGGCGGCGAGGGTGCGGGCGAGGTTGTGCGCGGCGGCTTTGGTCGCCGAGTACAGGGTGAGGACGCTGTTGCCGCGGTGGAGGGTCCAGGACGCGTTGATGACGATCGAGCCGCCGTCCACCAGGAGCGGCAGCGCCTTCTGGACGGTGAAGAACACGCCCTTGAAGTTGACGTCGACGCCGTGGTCGAAGTCCGGCTCGGTGATGCGCTCGAAGGGGAGGAAGGTGCCGGTGCCCGCGTTCGCGAACAGGCTGTCCAGGTGGCCGTGACGGTCCCGGACCGTGTCCATCAACGCGCTCACCGCGCCGAGGTCGGCGGTGTCGGCCACGGCGCCCGAGGCGTTGGGGCCGAGGTCGCGGACGGCGGCGTCCACCCGAGCCCGGGTGCGGCCGGTGACGATGACCTGGGCGCCTTCATCGGTGAGGCGGTGCGCGGTGGCCAGTCCCATGCCGCTGGTGCCGCCGGTGATGAGGACGGTCTTCCCGGTGAAGCGGTTCATGCCGGTACTCCGATCAGGGCGTGGGCGATGTGGTCGCAGAGGCGGGGCAGCCAGTCGGGCCTTGCGTTGCCGAGCAGGTGGTCGCCGTGCCGGACGGACAGGTAGGTGCCGTGCGCGAGGCGGGCCAGCGGCTCGCCGTTCGTCACGCCGGGGATGGCGTCCTGTTCTCCGTCCACGACCAGCAGCGGGGCCGCGATGCGGGGCGCGAGGGCTGCCAGGTCCACCTGGCGGGCGAACCCGCGGGCCGCGTCGGGACCGCCGGTGCGGCCGGTCATGATGTCCCTCACCGGCGGCGGCAATGCGTCCCAGTCGAGGCGGAAGGGGCCGCTGACGGTGGCGACCGCCGCCACGCGCGGTTCCAGCGCTGCCGTGCGCGCGGCGAAGTAGCCGCCGAGGCTTAGACCGACGAGTCCGATGCGGGTGACGCCGAGGGCGTCGATGACCCTGCCGACGACCTGCTCGTAGTCCGGCCTGAGGGTCGTCGTGGCCGCGAGTGCGCCCTGCCCGGGGCCGTCCATCGCGAACACCGCCAGTCCTCTGGCCAGTAGCGCGGCCGCCAGGTCGAGGAACTCTTCCTTGGCCGAGTCCAAGCCGGGGACGACGACCACGGTGGCGGGCGCGTCGGCGGGGCCGCGCAGCCAGCCGGTGAAACCCTCTCCGCTCACCTCCCGGGCACCGGGCTCCAGCAGTGTGATCGCCTTGCCCTGGGCGCGGTCCGCCGCGGCGGCGGCACGGGCGGCCTCCGCGTACGGCGCCAGTGTGGCCAGGTGGAACCACCGGGCCGCCGTCAGCAGGTGCTCGCCCGCGGAGACGGACGAGCCCGCTTCCTCCGCGCGCCGCAGGTAGGCGTTCCCGGTGCGCGTGAAGGCCGGGCCCCAGTCGGTGACGGAGGCGAGGCCGTCGGTGACGCGTCGGTATTCGTGGGGGTCGACGCCCGCGCCGGTGGCGCGTGTCCACTGCGCGGCGGCGAAATCGGTGACGCTCACATCGCTCCTTCGGTCAGCAGGACGGCCTTGCCGCGTATCCGGCGCTCGCGCAGGTCGACCAGGGTGGCGGCGGTCTCGGCCCAGTCGGCGGTCCGGCCGATCTCCGGGTGCAGCCGGTCCTGTTCCACCAGGCGCACCAGGGCCGCGAGGTCCGAGCCGTAAGGGGCGCCGGCGTAGTGGAAGTGCTGGATCATGACCCGCTCGGGTCCGTTGAGCAGATCGAAGAAGTCGAGGGTCACCGGAGTGCGGCTCGCCTGCCCGAACCAGACCAGCAGCCCGCCCGGACGCACCTTGGACAGGGCGATCGGCAGGTCCGGACCGCCCGTCGACTCCAGCACGATATCGAACGGCTCCCGGGCCGCCGCGACGTCGTGCACCACCTCCGCGCCCAGCTCCGCGAGCCGCTCGCCCCGCGCCGGCGTGGCCGTCACCGCGGTCAGCTCGGCCCCGGCCCCGGCGGCCAGTTCCGTGACGTAGTGGCCGACCCCGCCCGAGGCACCGGTCAGCAGCACCCGCCGGCCCGCCAGGGAACCGGCCGTGCGCAGCAGCCGCAGGGCAGTGATTCCGGCCAGCGGCAGGGCCGCCGCCCGGACGCTGTCGACGCCGTCCGGCAGCACCGCGAGCGAGTGCGTGGGAACGGCGGCGTACTCGGCCCAGCCGCCCCGCGCCGGATGCCCGACCACGCGGGCGCCGGTGCCGGGTCCCGAGCCGTCGGCCGCGGCCTGCACGACGAGCCCCGCGACGTCCTTGCCGGGCAGCAGCCCCGCCCGGGGATTCTCCAGCAGGAACGTCTCGCCCCGGTTCGGCGCGAACGCCTCGACCCTGACCAGCGCCTCACCGGGCTCCGGCACAGGCTGGGGAGCATCGGTGAAGGCGACCGGGCGCGCCGCCTTCCCCGTCGGAATCAGTCTTCGCATGCCGCGTATGCAACCCCCGCGGCCGCCCCGCGATCCAACAACAGCCGGAAGTATCCGACAACTATCGGTTGTCACCTATGGTGAGAGCCATGGATCTCGACCTGGCGCAGGTACGTGCCTTCGTACGCGCCGCCGAGGAACTGCACTTCGGACGGGCCGCCGGGACGCTCGCCATCTCCCAGCAGGCACTGTCCAAACGGATCGCGCGACTGGAATCGCTACTTGGGACGCGACTGTTCCAGCGCGGCGGCAACGGGATACTCCTCACCGAAGCCGGCCAACGGTTCCTCCAGCCGGCCCGGCAGATCCTCGCCGCCGCGGACGCCGGCGTCGCCGCGGCCATCGGGCAGGACCGTTCGCTGCGCATCGACGTCTGGGGCCACCTCTACGCCCCGATGCGGACACTCGCCCAGGTCGCCGGACCGGCCGGGGACCTGGAACTGGGACACGGCCGCGATCTGCCGGCGGTGACGGCGGCATTGCTGCACGGCGACATCGATGCGGCTTTCGGTCGCGTCCACCCCCCGCTGCACGCCGGGCTGGCGCACCGCCTCGTCCGCCTCGAACCGGTGGACGCCGTACTGAGCACCGACCACCCGCTCGCCGCCGAACCGGCGCTGCGACCGGACCAACTGCGCGGCAGCCTGCTGTGGGTGCCCGGCACGCTGGACCGGCTCGACTTCCTCCACCAGTTCGCCGACCGATTCGACATCCCGGACAGGGCCGCGGGCATCAACCTGGGGCTCGTCCACTTCCTCACCGAAATCGCCGGCGACCCGCGACGCTTCTCGCTGCTACCCGCCGACGTGCCCCTACCGGAGATTCCCGGGCTGTCTTCCGTCCCGCTGGTCGACCCCACGCCGCTGTACGCCTGGTCGCTGCTGTGGCGCACCGGCAACGGCCACCCGGGCCTGGACGGCCTCACCGCCGCCTGTGCCGCGGAGGCCGGACGCAGCCGATGGCTGGAATACGACCCGACCCGCGACTGGCTGCCCGAACCTCCAACCAACCGCCCTCTGGCAGAGAACCGCACAAGCGGATCGGCGAGAACACTAACCGCCCGGACGCCCACATCGGCGCCCCACGCCCCTCGAAGGTGATTGGTGAGCTGTACCGGCTTCGGTGATGGAGCCAAGCCAGGAGGACCGCGCGCCGCGCTGGTCCGATGCGGTGGTGGCGTGCTCGGTAGGTCAGTCTGTCGCCGTCCGTGATGGCCGAGGCATCTAGGGCCTGTTTCAAAGTTGATCAGAGCCATTCGTTGATGGCGGCGATGTGGACGGTGGCCTGGTAGCGGGCGGCGAGCTTGTCGAACCTGGTGGCCAGTGCCCGGTGGCGTTTGAGCCGGTTGAT
>NZ_JBGNUR010000011.1:0-257883 GCF_041951345.1 Actinomadura sp. 21ATH
AGTTGTCCCGCCAGGGGCACGGCTGGTTGGCTACGTTCGGTCGGGATAACCGCTGAAAGCATCTAAGCGGGAAGCCTTCCTCAAGATGAGTTCTCCCTCCCCGTTTCGGCGGGGGTAAGGCCCCCAACAGACTATTGGGTTGATAGGCCGGAGATGGAAGCATCGTAAGGTGTGGAGTCGACCGGTACTAATAGGCCGAGCGACTTGACACACATTATGTTTCGGTTGGCGATTCTGCTGCAGATTGTGTTCGCGTCCCTGTGCGGTTCCTGGAAAACAAACGGGAACCGTTTGAAATTTTGAATATCGAGCCTGACGGTTCGGACGAGTCTTGCCGCGCTCCTTGTGTTGGGGTGTGTGCGTGGGTCGTTCGGTGGTTATGGCGAAGGGGAAACACCCGGTCCCATCCCGAACCCGGAAGTTAAGCCCTTCAGCGCCGATGGTACTGCATGGGAGACTGTGTGGGAGAGTAGGACACCGCCGGACATTTATTAGGGGGAGGCCCCGCCACGAAAGTGGCGGGGCCTTCTTCATTTTCCGGGGTCTTTGTGCGTCGGAGGAAGCTCCGTCCCGGTAGTGGATGCGTCAAGATGGGCGTACCAGTAGGGAGGAGAACCACCTATGGCCAAGTACCTGCTGCTCAAGCACTACCGTGGCGCTCCGGCCTCGGTGAACGACGTGCCCATGGAGAAGTGGACGCCGGAGGAGATCTCGGCGCACGTGCAGTACATGCGCGACTTCGCGGCCCGGCTGGAGGAGAGCGGCGAGTTCGTCGACAGCCAGGGACTCGCGCCCGAGGGAACGTTCGTCCGGTACGACGGTGAAGGACGCCCGCCGGTCACCGACGGCCCGTTCGCCGAGACCAAGGACCTCATCGCCGGGTGGATGGTCATCGACGTCGACGGCTACGAGCGCGCCATCGAGCTGGCCGGGGAGCTGTCGGCCGCCCCGGGGGCCGGCGGCGAGCCGATCCAGGAGTGGCTGGAAGTGCGCCCGTTCCTGGCCGCCACGTCGACCACCACGGAGTGTCATCACCGATGAACGAGGCTCTGCTCCGGAGCCTGGTGCCGAGCGTGCTCGGGATCCTCGTCCGCCGCGGGGCCGACTTCGCGTCGGCCGAGGACGCCGTGCAGGACGCCCTGGTGAAGGCGGTCAGCGTCTGGCTGGACGATCCGCCGCGGGACCCGAAGGGGTGGCTGATCACCACGGCCTGGCACCGGTTCCTCGACGCGACCCGGGCGGACAGCGCCCGCCGGCGGCGCGAGGAACTGCTCGTGGAGGAGCCGGCGGCCGGTCCGGCCTCCGAGGTGGACGACACGCTCCAGCTCTACTTCCTGTGCGCCCACCCGTCGTTGACGCCGTCGTCCGCGGTCGCGCTCACGCTGCGGGCCGTGGGAGGGCTCACCACCCGCCAGATCGCCGCGGCCTACCTGGTCCCCGAGGCGACCATGGCGCAGCGGATCAGCCGCGCCAAGCGCACCGTCTCCGGCGTGCGGTTCGATCAGCCGGGCGATGTCGCCACCGTGCTGCGCGTCCTCTACCTGGTGTTCAACGAGGGCTACTCCGGTGACGTCGACCTCGCCGCCGAGGCGATCCGGCTCACGCGCCGGCTCGCGGCGTCGATCGACCATCCCGAGGTGGCGGGACTGCTCGCGCTCATGCTGCTCCACCACGCCCGGCGCGCCACGCGGACGGCGCCCGACGGCGGCCTGGTGCCGCTCGCGGAGCAGGACCGCGGCCGCTGGGACACCGCGCTGATCGCCGAGGGCGTCGAGATCCTTCAGGCGGCACTCGCCCGTGACCGGCTGGGCGAGTTCCAGGCCCAGGCCGCCATCGCGGCGCTGCACGCCGACGCGCCCACGGCGGAGGAGACCGACTGGCCGCAGATCGTCGAGTGGTACGACGAGCTCGCGGAGCTGACGGACAGCCCTGTCGTGCGGCTGAACCGCGCCGTGGCCGTCGGTGAGGCCGACGGGCCGCACGCGGGACTGGCGGCGCTCGCGGAGCTGGACGACTCGCTGCCCCGCCATGCCGCGGTCGCCGCGTACCTCCATGAGCGCGCGGGGGACCTGGCGACGGCGGCGCGCCTGTACGCGGAGGCGGCAGGGAAGGCCCCCAACCTCGCCGAACGCGATCACCTGACCCGCCAGGCCGCCCGCCTGAACAGCACCCGCCGCTGACGGTCAGGCGGGGGCGGCCTCCAGGCGGGCCAGGTGGGCCGCGGCGTCGTCGAGGGCGGTCTCGGCGAAGACCTGGACACCCGCGCGGCGCAGCAGGGCCGTCGTGATGCCGGCGCCGGGCGTCTTGGTGCCGGTGAACGTCCCGTCGTGGACGTGGTGGGTGGCGCAGGAGGGGCTGCCCTCCTTGAGGATCGCCATGCGGGCGCCGGCGCGTTCGGCGGCGGCCAGGGCCAGGCGGGCGCCGCGGAGGAAGGCGGCGGTGACGTCGGTGCCGTCGGCGGTCAGGACGCGGGCGGTGCCGTCCAGGACGGCGGCGGCGTCCCCGTCGAGTTCGGCGGGCGGGCGCGGGGTGGGCAGGCCCCCGGACACCTCCGGGCAGAACGGCACCAGGCGGCCCTCGGCGCGCCAGCGGTCCATGAGCGCGCCGTGCACGGGTTTGGCGGCGCCGTCGTAGCGGACGGGCCGTCCCAGCAGGCAGGCGCTCACCAGGATGCGTTCCATGCCGTCCAGGTTATGCGGCCCCGGAAACCGTCTCTTGCGTCTGGTGGGACGGCGGCGAATAGTTGAAGTGACCCCGTTCACAGGAGCGTCGGCATGGTCCTTCTCGGCCGCCCCGTACCGGAGGCGCAGCCGCGGGTGCGTCCCGCGGGTTCGGCGCTGGTTTCGTGGATCACGACCACCGATCACAAGGTGATCGGATATCTGTATCTGACCACCTCGTTCGTCTTCTTCCTGCTGGCCGGGCTGATGGCCATGGTGCTGCGGGGAGAGCTGGCCGAACCGGGCCTGCAGATGGTGAGCAACGAGCAGTACAACCAGATGTTCACCGTCCACGGGACGGTGATGCTGCTGCTGTTCGCGACGCCGCTGTTCGTGGGGTTCGCGAACGTGATCATGCCGCTGCAGATCGGGGCGCCGGACGTGGCGTTCCCGCGGCTCAACATGTTCAGCTACTGGCTGTTCCTGTTCGGCGGGCTGATCGTGTTCTTCTCGTTCGTGGCGCCGGGCGGGGCGGCGAGCTTCGGCTGGACGGGGTACGCGCCGCTGTCGGACGCCGTCCGGTCGCCGGGGGTGGGCGGCGATCTGTGGATCATGGGGCTGGTGCTGTCGGGGTTCGGCACCATCCTGGGCGGGGTCAACTTCATCACGACGATCATCGGGATGCGGGCGCCGGGCATGACGATGTTCCGGATGCCGATCTTCACCTGGAACATCCTGCTGACGAGCCTGCTCGTGCTGATGGCGTTCCCGGTGCTGGCGGCGGCGCTGCTGGCGCTGGAGGCGGACCGGCGGCTGGGCGCGCACGTGTACGACCCGGCGCTGGGCGGCGCGCTGCTGTGGCAGCACCTGTTCTGGTTCTTCGGCCATCCCGAGGTGTACATCATCGCGCTGCCGTTCTTCGGCATCATCACCGAGGTCATTCCGGTGTTCAGCCGCAAGCCGCTGTTCGGGTACATCGGGATGGTGGGCGCGACGATCACGATCGCCGGGCTGTCGATGGCGGTGTGGGCGCATCACATGTTCGCCACCGGGCAGGTGCTGCTGCCGTTCTTCTCGTTCATGTCGTTCCTGATCGCGGTGCCGACCGGCATCAAGTTCTTCAACTGGGTCGGCACGATGTGGCGCGGGACGATCACGATGGAGACGCCGATGCTGTTCTCGGTCGGTTTCCTGGTGACGTTCCTGTTCGGCGGGCTGACCGGGGTGATCCTGGCGTCGCCGCCGCTGGACTTCCACGTCACGGATTCGTACTTCGTGGTGGCGCACTTCCATTACGTGGTGTTCGGCACGGTGGTCTTCGCGATGTTCGCGGGCTTCTACTTCTGGTGGCCGAAGATGACGGGGAAGATGCTGAACGAGCCGCTCGGCAAGTGGCACTTCTGGTTCCTTTTCATCGGCTTCCACACGACGTTCCTGGTGCAGCACTGGCTGGGGGCCGAGGGGATGCCGCGGCGGTACGCGGACTACCCGGATGAGTTCACGGCGCTGAACCGCGTGTCGAGCCTGGGCGCCCTGATCCTGGGGCTTTCCACCCTGTTCTTCATCTACAACGTGTACCGGACGGCCCGGCACGCGCCGCGGGTGGACGCCGACGATCCGTGGGGGTTCGGCAACTCTCTGGAATGGGCGACGTCGTCCCCGCCGCCACGGCATAATTTCGTCGCGATCCCCCGGATCCGGTCCGAACGACCCGCGTTCGACCTGCACTTTCCGCGGCGGACGGCGGTGGAGCAGGGGCGTGTTGGTCCATCGAAGCAATGAGGTTTCCGCCCGCCCGGCCGACCGCTTCGTCACGCGGGAGTAACAATCACCTGCCATGAGGCAAACCCGCCGAGTGTCTCGCGGGGATGGAGTACGGTTCTCACACCGTCGAGTGAGATGGATCACAGGAGACCGTAGGGGGCGCCGTGAGCGTTGTCCGTGCCGCCGGCGTGGGGGCCTGATGGCGGGGCGTACGAGGTCGGTCAAGTCCAGGATCGTGATCCTGCTCGTCCTGCCGGTCACCGCGTTGGTGGCGCTGTGGGCGTTCGCCGCGGCCCAGTCGCTGCAGGACAGCCTCCGGCAGACGCGGGCGCGCACGTTCACCGAGAAGGTGCTCCGGCCGACCGACCAGATGATCGCGGCGCTGCAGGACGAGCGCCGCATGTCGCTGTCGTTCCTCGGCGACGACGCCACGATCGGCCGCGCCGGGTTCGACGCCCAGCGCGCGGAGACCGACCGCACCCGCGACCTGTTCCGCCGGTCGGCGGCCGACGGCGACATCGCCGGCGCGACCCGGCCGGCGACGCGGGACCGGATGGCGCGGCTGGCGAGCGCGCTCACCGGCCTGGACGAGCTGCGCCGCTCCGTGGACGGGCGGGCGCTGGACCGCTCGCAGGCGCTCGGCCGCTACACCGAGTACATCGAGCTGGCCGCCGAGATCTACGACGAGGTCCACTCGCTGGACCCCGAGCTCGTGCGGGCCAACCGCATCCTGCGCACCCTGGAACGAGCCAGGGAGAACCTCGCCCGCGAGGACGCGCTGGTGACCGGCGCGCTGGCGGCCGGGCGGCTGGAGGGCCAGGAGCACCTGCAGCTGGTGCAGCTCGCCGGGGCGCACCGGTTCCTGTACGACGACGCCTCGCGCGGCCTCCCGCCCGCCGAGCGCGCGGCGTACGAGCGGATCGTCTCCGGCCCCGAGTTCACCCGGTTCAAGGACCTGGAGGACCGGCTGATGCGCGGCGGCGCGACCGATCAGCGGCCCGCCGTCGACATCGGCGCGTGGCACACCTCGACGGAGTCCGCGGACGCCCAGCTGGCGGGGTTCTCGAACGAGATCCGGTCCGGCACCACGGCGCGCGCCCGCGACGAGGCGAACAGCGTGCTGCTGCGGCTCGGCCTGATGGGCGGGCTCGGGCTGGTCGCGGTCGTGGTGGCGATCGTCGTCGCGGTGCGGGCCGGCCGCCGGCTGATCGTGGAGAGCCGCGACATGGCCGCCACCGTGTCGGAGTTCGCGCACCACCGGCTGCCGGAGATCAGCGAGCGGGCGCGGCGCGGCGAGCCCGTCCCGCAGGAGGCGCCGCGCGCGTCCGGGGCGTTCCGGGTGACGGAGATCGCGCAGATCGACCGCGCGTTCGGTGAGGCCCGCCGGGAGGTCGTCCGCGCGGCCGAGGGCGAGGCGGCCGCGCACAAGCGGCTGAACGAGGTGTTCGTGACCCTGGCCCGCCGCAACCAGTCGCTGCTGCAGCGGCTGCTGCGGATGCTGGAGGGGATGCAGCGCGCCACCGAGGACCCGGACGAGCTGGAGCGGCTGTTCGAGCTCGACTCGCTGGCCACCCGGATGCGGCGGCACGCCGAGGGCCTGGTGATCCTGTCCGGCCGCCCGTCCGGCCGCAGCTGGCGCAACCCCGTCCGGCTCGTGGACGTGGCCCGCGCCGCGGCCGCCGAGGTGGAGGACTACGCCCGCGTCGAGGTCGTGCCGATGGGACGGACCGCGCTGACCGGCCCCGCCGTGGCCGACACCATCCACCTGATGGCCGAGCTGATCGAGAACGCGGCGGCGTTCTCCCCGCCCAGCACCCCGATCCGGGTGACCGGCCAGCAGGTCGCGCACGGCTTCGCGCTGGAGGTCGAGGACCGCGGTCTCGGCATCGACCCGGAGACGATGGCGGAGCTCAACCGGCTGCTGGCGACCGACCCCGAGCTGGACCTGGACGACAGCGCCCGGCTCGGCCTGTTCGTGGTGGCGCGGCTGGCGGCCCGGCACGGCATCAAGGTCACGCTGCGCGGCTCGCCGTACGGCGGCGTCATCGCCATCGCGCTGGTCCCGCCGGAACTGGTCGTGGAGCCGGGCGAGATCGACGCGGCCGCCCGCCGCCGCGCGCCCGCCCCGATCGCCGCCGGCCCGTCCGGGACCGTACCGGCCCTGGCCGCGCCCGTGCCCACCGGGCCCGCGAGCGGGGGCGAGCCGGCGCACCGTCCCAGCGAGGCGACCGGCCCGATCGCGACGATCGGCCCCACCGGCTTCGCCGGCCCGACCGGCCCCGGCACCACCCCACCGGCCGACCGCCCCGGCGCCCCCCTGTGGGGCGACGCCCCCGCCCCGCAGACCGACGGCCCCGGCCCCGGCGAAGGCGCCTCCCCCGCCGGAACGGGCGGGTACGCGCTCCCGAGCAGGCCAGGCGAGTACACGTCCCCCGGTGGAACGGAGGGTCATGCGTCTCCCGGCGCGTCCGGCGAGTACGCCTCCTCCGGCGGGTACGCGTCCGGCGGAGCGGAGGGACATGGGGCCTCCGGCGAGACGGGCGAGTACGCGTCGTCCGGGGGGTCCGGGGAGTATGCGAGCTTTTCGGGGGGTGCCGGGGAGCATCCGCCGACGTTGACGACCGGGGAGCTGCCGTTGCCCAGGAGGCGGCGGCAGGCGAGTATCGCGCCGCAGCTCAAGCGGTCCCCGCAGGAGGAGGAGCCGGCGGCGGAGGACGAGCCGGTGGCGCGGTCGCCGGAGGCGGCGCGCGATCTCATGGCGACGATGCAGCGCGGCTGGCGGCGCGGCCGGGACGAGGCCGCGCCGGACGGCGGTGAGCAGGGGCCGGAGGGGCCCGGCGGCGACGGCTCCTGGTACGGGGGCGGCGGCGCGTGATGTCCGGGGGCGGGCCGGACGACCTGTGGGTCGATGAGGAGGCCGGGCCGGTGGTCCGGCCGTTCGCCGTGGCGCGCGGCCGGACCCGCCAGCGCGGCGGCGAGCTGGACCTGATCGCGGTCGTGGTGACGGCCGAGGTGCCGATGCCGGAGCCGGCGACGCTGGGGCCCGAGGACGAGCGGATCCTGGAGCGCTGCATCAACCCGGTGTCGGTGGCCGAGCTGGCCGCCGACCTGCTGCTGCCGGTGGGCGTGATCCGCGTGCTGCTGGGCGATCTGATCGAACGGGGCCTGCTGGAGGTCCAGACTCCGGTCCTCCAGGCGGGCCGTCCCGACGTGCGCATTCTCAAGGAAGTGATCGATGGTCTCCGTGCGCTCTGACGGGCTCCGGGCCCGGGGCAAGGCGCTGCTGGCCGGGACGGCGCTGCTGGCGCTGCTGGCGGCGGGCTGCGGCGGTGCGGGCGACGACGGCTCGGCGTCGCCGGCCCCGGGCGTCACCGGGAAGCCGTGCCCGCAGCCGGTCAACAAGGACAACGGCTGCATCTACCTGGGCATCGTCTCCGACCTGTCGGCGGGGCCGTTCAAGTCGCTGGGGGTGCCGCTGACGCGGGCGCAGCAGGCGTTCTGGGACCGGATCAACCGGCAGGGCGGCATCGGCGGGTACGACATCGACGCGCGCACGTACGTCCGCGACAACAGGTACGACCCCGCCACGCACCGCCGCGCCTTCCAGGAGATCAAGGACGATGTGCTGGCGCTGGCGCAGAGCCTGGGGTCGCCGACGACCGAGGCGATCCTGACCGAGCTGCGCGCCGCGCGGATGATCGCGGTGCCCGCCTCGTACCCGTCCAAGTGGGAGTTCGAGAACGTCATCCTGGAGGCGGGGGCGTCGTACTGCTTCGAGGCCATGAACGGCATCGACTACGCCGTCGACAACCTGGGGGCGCGCAGCGCGATGGCGGTGTACTTCCCGGGGGACTACGGCGGCGACGCGGCGGCCGGTGCGAAGGCCGCCGCCCGGGCGCGCGGGCTGTCGTACTCGGAGGTGCCGACCCGGCAGGGCGCGGCGGCGCAGGACGCGGCGATCAGGGCGATCGTGGAGCGCAAACCCGACGTGGTGATGCTGACGACGGGCCCGGCCGAGGCGGCGGCCATCGTCGCCAAGACCGTGGCCGCGGGGTTCGGCGGCCGGTTCATGGGCAGCAACCCGACCTTCGTCAAGGAGCTGTTGCGTTCGCCGGCGTTCCCGGTGCTGAAGGAGCGGTTCTGGTACGTGGCGCCCTGGAAGCCGTTCGCGTACGACTCGCCGGGGCACACCGCGATGCGCCAGGCGCTCGGCCGGGTGGATCCGGACGACTCGTACACCACGGGCTGGACGCTGTCGTACGCGCTGAAGACCGTCCTGGAGAAGGCGGCGGCGAACGGGAACCTGACGCGGGAGGGCGTGTACGAGGCGCTCGGCCAGGTGACGCGGGTGGACTACGAGGGCATGCTGCCGGCGCACGCGGGCGACTTCTCGGGCACCCCGAACTCGGCGGCGTTCCGCGAGTCGGTGATCTCGCGTCCCGACGAGCGGCAGTACACCGGCACGCGGGTGATCACGGACTTCCTCGCGGGGCGGACGGTCAAGGCCCACCGGCTCGACACGCCCTGCTACAACCCGCGGTGACCCCGGAGCCGGCCCCGGCCGCGGCTCAGCGCTTGTCGGCGCGGATCCGGTCCACGGCGAGCTGCGCGACCCGTACGGCGGCGCCGGGGTTGAGGCGGACGCCGCGCCAGGCGGCCCGGCCGTGCGCGGGGGCGACGATGAGCGCCTGGTTGCGGCGCACGCCGCGCATGATGTCGCGGGCGAGTTTCTCGGCGGTGTAGAGCCGCGGGGACGCCTTGGCGATGTCGTCCTTGGCGTCGCCGCTCATCGGCGTCTCGGGCAGGCCGGGGTTGACGTTGGCGAGCAGCGGGGTGTCGACGAAGCTGGGGCACACGACGCTGACCTTGACGCCGCGGCCGGCGGCCTCGGCGCGCAGGCCGAGCGACAGGCCGACGACGGCGTGCTTGGTGGCGGTGTAGGGGATCCCGATCGGCATCGGGACGAGCCCGGCGAGCGAGGCGGTGTTGACGATGTGCCCGGAGCCCTGCTCCAGCATGAGCGGGTACGCGGCGTGCACGCCGTGCACCACGCCCTTGAGGTTGATGTCGATCGCGCGGTTCCAGTGGTCGAGGGTGAGCTCCTCGGCCAGCCCGCCGATCGCGATGCCGGCGTTGTTGAACACCAGGTCGAGCGCGCCGTGCTCGTCGCGCACCGCGCCGTAGGCCGCGGCGACCGCGGCGGCGTCGGTGACGTCGAGCCGGGCGGCGGACGCCTTGCCGCGGCCGAGCGTGTTGAGGCGGTCGGCGACCTTGCCCGCGCCGGCCTCGTCGATGTCGGTGACGACGACGGTGTCGCCGCGGGCCACCAGTGCCGTGGCGATGGCCCGGCCGATGCCGGACGCGCCCCCGGTCACGATAGCGATGCTCATCGCGCTGCTCCGCTCACATATTGGATGCCGTGTTGAATTGCGCCGAGTCTAGGGCGGCCGCGTCCCCTTGAACACCCGTCCCGGGCAACACTCCGGCCCGCCTCCCGCGCACATTCGCACGGGAGGCGGGCGGGGCGCGGCGGCTCAGGCGGCCTTGGGCGCGCGGCGCCGGGTGTTCGTGCGGCGCTGCTTGGGCTCGTCCCAGATGCCCAGCGCCTTCCACAGCCGGCGGTTGACCGGGGTGATCAGGCCCAGCTCGAACATCAGGTCGCGGACCTTGCCGACCGAGTCGCTGACCTCGTCCATGTGGGCGCCGTCCTTGTACGCCTCGCGGACGACCTCCGGCGGGATGTTGAACCGCTTGACCATCGGCCCGGGCGGGGAGAGCATGATCCGCGCCATCCAGCCGAGGATGAGCGGCGAGGCGATGCCGATGGCGCGCCGCCGGCCCTTGCTCAGGTTGGGCACCCGGTGCTTGAGGTAGTGCCGGGCGAACGAGATGTGCCGGGCCTCCTCGGCGATGTGGATCTTCATGATCATCTCTTCGAGCGGGTGCTTGATGTGCCCGCCCTTGAGGTTCTTGCGCTGCACGTAGTCGATCGGGTCCTCGCCGCCGAGCACGAAGATGAAGAAAAGCTCCGTGTTGACCAGCGGGATCCAGGGGGCGACCTGGGCGAGCGTGGTGAGCGCCCGGGGCATGCCGCGGATCGGCATCTTCGTGCGGTTCACGAACTCCTGGAACATCATGCCGTGATGACATTCCTCGGTCGTCTCGTGGTAGACGTACCGGAACTCGGGCCGCCCGTTCGGCAGCCAGTACGCGTAGTTGAGCAGCCCGCGCTTGAGCAGGTTCTCGAACTGCAGCCCGATCTTCATCGCGGTGGCCACCCGCCACAGCCCGATCTGCGCCTGGATCTCGACCGGCTGTGACCGGTACCACTCGGTGCGGCCGAGCTGGTCCATCTCGCCCAGGATCCAGCGCGGGTCGTTCGGGTCGATCTGGAGTTCCGGGTCGTCCCAGGGGATGTCGACGTACGCTTCCCAGTGCTTGTCGACGGACGCCTTGTTGAGGCGGTCGATGACGCCGTGGTAGGAGCCGCGGTCCTTGACCTGCTCGCGGACTTCCTCGGCGAGTTCGGTGGGGGCTTTGGTCATGTCGGGGGCTCCCTCGCGGGTCGTGCTCAGGGGTGGGGTCGGGGTCAGGGGGCGGGTGCGGCGGCGGGGGCCGCCTCGGCCGGGGCGGCCGTACCCGGTACGGCGCCGGTGTCGGGGACGAGCAGCCGGGCGAAGTCCTTCAGCTGGGCCAGCACGGCGGCCTGGTGGCCGCGGGCGTCGCCGTCCAGCGAGTTCTGTAGCGACAGCCCGACCAGCAGGGCGAACAGGCCGCGGATCAGGGTGTCCACGAGATCCGGCGGGAGGGTCTCCGGGAACAGGTCGTGGAACACCTCCTTGACGATCTGGATCACGCGCTCGTTGAGGTCGACGCTGAGGGCGCGCAGGTCCTCGTCGGTACGGCCGGCCAGGGCCAGCTCCAGCAGCGCCATCGCGGGCGGCTGCCGCAGCGTGTCCCAGAACAGGTCCAGGGCCCCCGCGACGTCGCGCCGGTCCTGGGGGAGTGCGGCGAACGCCTGCTCGTACTCGGCCCGCAGCCGGTCCAGCAGGTGCTCCAGAGCGGCGGCGACCAGCGCCATCTTCGTCGGGTAGTGGTGCTGCTGCGCGCCGCGCGAGACGCCGGCGCGCCGCGACACCTCGGTCGTCGACAGGCCCGACCAGCCGAGATCGGCCAGTGCCTCGGCGGTGGCGTCCAGCAGCCGCTGCTGGGTCTCGGTCCGCCGCTGGGCCTGGGTGCGCCGCCCGCCGTGCCGGCGGTGGTGGCGCCGTCGCTCGTTCACTGACACACCTCGAAGGTACGAGCGCGGTTACAAGCAAGCAAGCCTGCTTGTATGTTGCGCGCATCACAATTGGACATCGAGTCTGATTCGCTCGCGGCCATGGACGCGTGTACGCCTTGCGGTGTACGGGCTCGCGGCTTGCTGCACCCCTGGATGCAGCCCGGGTGACGCTCCTCACCCGACGACGGGCGGCATGCCGGTGGACGAGGATCGCGTCCATGGCGGAGACGACGGGGTCCCCGGTGACGATCAGGTCCGAGGCCCGCGGCGCCCGGGGCCGGGTGACGTGCCCGCTCGCGGCGGTGTCCCTGGGCGTGGCGTGGCCGGCCGGGACGCTGGTCCTGGGCGACACGCTCGCGGCCGCACTGGACCGCCTCCCGGCGTCCGGCCCGGAACGCGGCGGCTCCCTGACGCTGCTCCGCGACGCGCCCGCGATCTTCGGGACGGTGGCGCTGCTGGTGGCGGGGCTCGGCGTCCACCGCGCGTTCGCCGCCACCCGCGGGCGGCGCGCCCCCGAGCGGGCGCGGGTGCCGCCGGCGGAGCACCGTACGGCGACGGCGCGCATCCTGGTCGGGCTCGTGCTGGCGGCCATCGCCGCGGGCGCGGTCGTCACCGGCGCGCTGATCGGCTCGGCCAGCATGACCGACGCGGGCGCCGCAATGACGGTGGCCGTCACGGCCCTGCTCGGCCCGGCCGCCGCCCGCCTCGCGGCGGTCCTCACGAGCGCCTCGCCGGCCGGCATCCCCAGGGGCGGCCCACCGGCCGCCCGTGACTCACGTTGTGCGGCCGGGGTGGTCATGGTGGGGGCCGGGGCGGTCGCGCTGCTGGCGGTGGTCGCCGGGGCGGCGCGTGCGGCCGCCGGGCGGCTGCCGGCGGGGACGGACGCGAGCGCGCTCGCCGGTGCCGTGGACGGCATGTTCGCGCTGGCGGTCGTGGTGGTGCTGCTCGGGACGGTCGGCATGCCGGCTCGGCCGGTGCGTGCGCGCATGGTGCGGGCCGTTCCAGCGCGGGATAGGGCGGGGCTCTGGGAGGCGCTCGTCGGGGTGCTGCTCGGTACGGCCGCGGGCACCGGGATCGGGCTGTTCCTGGGGTGGGCGCTGACCAGGGCGCGGGATGCGCCGTTCGCCGCCCAGCCCCTCCAGATCGGCCTGATCGTCGTCGCCGGGGCCGCCGCCGGGATCCCGATCGCCGCCCGCGCGGCCCGGCGCGGGGCCGCGCACCCCGCGGCGAAAATGCGTTGATCGTCGCGGATATGCTGCGTCCATGCAGGTCACTCAGTCGAGCAAGCTCGCCAACGTCTGCTACGACATCCGCGGCCCGGTGCTCAAGCGCGCCAAGCAGCTGGAGGCGGAAGGGCAGCGGATCCTCAAGCTGCACATCGGCAACCCGGCCCCGTTCGGCTTCGAGGCCCCGCCCGAGCTGCTGCAGGACATGGTGCTCAACCTGCCGGAGGCGCACGGCTACAGCGACTCCAAGGGCATCCTCCCCGCCCGCCGCGCCGTAGTGCAGCGCGCGCAGGAGCAGGGCATCGTCGGTGTGGACGTCGAGGACGTCTACCTCGGGAACGGTGTCTCCGAGCTGATCGTGATGACCTTGCAGGCGCTGCTCGACAACGGCGACGAGGTGCTGATCCCGGCGCCCGACTACCCGCTCTGGACGGCCGGCGTCTCCCTGACCGGCGGGACGCCCGTCCACTACCTGTGCGACGAGGCCGCGGCCTGGGCGCCCTCGCTGGAGGACATCGAGGCGAAGATCACCGACCGCACCCGGGCGATCGTGATCATCAATCCGAACAACCCGACCGGCGCCGTCTACCCGCGCCCGGTGCTGGAGGGCATCGTCGAGATCGCCCGCCGCCGCAACCTGATCGTCTTCGCGGACGAGATCTACGACCGGATCCTGTACGACGGCGCCGAGCACGTCTCCATCGCCTCGCTGGCCCCCGACCTGCTGTGCCTCACCTTCGGCGGGCTGTCCAAGAACTACCGGGTCGCCGGGTTCCGCTCCGGCTGGCTGATCCTGTCCGGCCCCACCGAGCACGCCGAGTCGTACATCGAGGGCCTGGACATCCTGGCCAACATGCGGCTGTGCCCCAACGTCCCCGGCCAGCACGCGATCCAGGCCGCGCTCGGCGGCTACCAGAGCATCGACGACCTGGTACTGCCGACCGGCAGGCTCGGCGAGCAGCGCGACCGAGCCTGGAAGCTGCTGAACGACATCCCCGGCGTCAGCTGCGCCCGGCCGGACGGCGCCCTGTACGTCTTCCCGCGCCTGGACCCGGACGTGTACCCGATCGAGGACGACATGCGGTTCGCGTTCGACCTGCTGGAGCAGCAGCGGATCCTGATCGTCCAGGGGACCGGGTTCAACTGGCCCGCCACCGACCACTTCCGCGTGGTGACGCTCCAGTACGCCGACGACCTGGAGGAGGCGATCGGCCGGATCGGCGAGTTCCTGGAGTCCCGCCGCGGCTGACCGGCGGGGACGCCGGCGGGCGTGAGAGCGCGGTAACGGGGGAAGGACCCCGTCCATGAACACACCTGCCGACCGTCCCGTCCTCGAGGAGCTGGACGCCGCGGAGTGCCTTGAGCTGATCTCGCCCGGCGGGGTCGGCCGGGTCGCGTTCGACGACGGCGAGGGACCCACCGTCATCCCGGTGAACTACACCGTCGAGGGCACCGCGGTGATCTTCCGTACCAGCCTGGAGGGACGGCTCAACCAGAGCCTGGCGACCGTCCTGACCGGCGCGGCGGTCCGGGTCGCGTTCGAGGTCGACCGGATCGACGAGGAGCGGCACGAGGGCTGGAGCGTGCTGCTGCGCGGCGGCGGCGAGCACCTGCCCGACCACGAGCGCCCGACGGGCGCCTCCGTCGAGCCGTGGCCGGGTGGCGACCGCCCCGCCTACATCCGGATCGAGCCGCAGGAGATCTCCGGCCGCCGCCTCGGCCACCGGTGACCGCCGCGGCTCAGCGGCAGCGGACGATGCGCCCGATCCCCTCCAGCAGGTCCTCGGTGGCCGTGGCCAGGGACAGCCGGATCCAGCCCGCGCCGTGCGGGCCGAACGTCGTCCCGGGCGCGACCGCGACATGCTCCTCCTTCAGGAGCCGGATCGCCCACTCGGTCACGTCGTCGCCGCACCGGTCCGACACGTCCACCCACAGGTAGAACGCGCCCTCGGGACGCAGGTACGGCAGCCCCGCCGCGTCGAGCGCCGCCGTGGCCGCCTCCCGCCGCTCGCGGTACGCCTCGCGCGCCTCGGCCTTCTGGTCCTGCGGCCCGGCCAGCGCCGCGAGCGCGCCGTACTGCGCGGGCGCGTTCACGCACGCCACCAGCGGCTCCTGGAGCTTGGCGCAGACGGGCGCCAGCACCGGCGGCGCCAGCACGTAGCCGACGCGCATGCCGGTCATCGCGTACGTCTTGGAGAAGCTGAAGCAGCTGATCACCCGGCCGTCGGTGTCGTACACGGCGGGGCTGACGTGCGGCCCGTCGAAGGTGATCTCCTCGTAGCACTCGTCGGAGACCAGCCACAGGTCGTGCTCGCGGGCGAACGCGACGAGCCGCTCGACGGTCTCCGCGGGCAGCACGGTGCCGAGCGGGTTGGACGGCGAGTTCACCACGATCGCCCGGGTCCGCGGGGTGACCAGCGCGGCGAGGTCGGCGACGTCGGGCTGGAAGCCGTTCTCCGGGCGCAGCTCGTACCGGACGGGCACGCCCTGGAGGAGCTGCACCAGCATGTTGAAGTTCGGCCAGCCCGGGTCGGGGATCAGCACCTCGTCGCCGGCGCCGACGACCGAGCTCATGCCGAGCTGAAGCGCCTGCATCCCGCCGGCGGTCACGATGACCTGCTCGGTGGTCGCGGCCGCGATGCCGTTGAGGTCGCGGAGCTTGGCGGCGATCGCCTCGCGCAGCTCGGTCACCCCGGCGTTGGGGACGTACCGGGTGCGCGCCTGTTCGTAGGCGGCGGCCGCCGCGTCCAGGACGTGCCTGGGCGTGGTGAAGCTGGGCTCACCCACGTGCAGCCCGATGACCGGGTCCGGCAGCCGCCAGGCCATGTCCATGATGGCGCGGATGCCGGAGCGGGGCATCCGCTCGGCGTTGGGGGCGATGGACGGCATCAGGGCTCCTTCGTTGCGAGTTCGGGGAACAGGGACAGCGCGGTGCCGCCGTGCAGCGCGGCGCGTTCGGCGGCCGACAGGCCGGGCAGCGCGTGCGCGGCCAGGCCGAGCAGCTCGGCGTAGCCCGGGACGTCGCGGGTCCACGGGTAGTCGGAGGCCCAGAGCATCCGGTCCGCGCCGTAGGCGTCGGCGAACGCGCGCACGACGCCGTCGAGGTCGGAGTACGGCGGCTCCTCCCGGGACAGCGCGTACTGCCCGGAGAACATCAGGTACGCGTTCGGGTGGCGGGCCAGCTCCAGGACCGTCTCCACCACGGGCGGCGGGAACGGATCCTCGAAGTACGGCCGGCCGTGCGCGTCCACGCGCATGCCGTGCGGGGCGAACCCGAGATGGTTCAGCACGATCCTCAGGTCGGGCACCGTGCCCGGCAGCTCGCGCAGGAGCGGGAGCTGGCCGGGCGGGAGGTAGCTCCACAGCGGCAGCCCGCGCTCGGCGAGCTCCCGCAGCACCGGCAGCATCGGGCTGCCGGCCAGCGGGCGGCCCGGCTCGCCGAGCCACTGCGTGCGGAGGCCGGAGAAGCCCTGCGCGAGCCGCGCGCGCAGGGCCTCCAGCGGGCCCGGGCCCGGGCGCCTTCCCTGGATCTCCGGGCCCGCGACCGCGACCGCGGCGAAGCGCCGCGCATGGGCGGCGCGCGCCTCGGCCACGTACTCGTCCTCCGGGCCGAGCGGCACGAGCACCGCCCGGTCGACCCCGGCGGCCGCCATCAGGCCGAGCAGGTCCCGCGCCGGGGCGTCCCGGCCGGCCGGGGCCAGCTCGTCCACCGCCCGGCGCCGTACCGCGGCCGGGCGGAAGACGTGCAGGTGCGCGTCGACGATCACGATCGCGCCGCCGCCGCGATCTGCGCCGCCACCGTCGCGGCGCGCTCGGCGATGCCGGGAACGTCGCCGGGACCGGGCGCGGCGGGGACGAGGTCGGAGCCGAGCCCGACCGCCACCGCGCCCGCCGCCAGCCACTCGCCGGCGGCGTCGTGCCGGACGCCGCCGGTCGGGATGAACGACACCTCCCGGAACGGGCCGCGCAGCGCCTTCAGGTACGGCGGCCCGAGCGCGCCCGCCGGGAACAGCTTGATCAGCCGCGCGCCCGCGTCCTGCGCGGCGGCGACCTCGGTGGGGGTGGCGGCGCCCGGCAGCGGCTCCAGGCCCGCGCCCAGCACGGCGCGGATCAGCCCGGTGTCGGTGTGCGGGCTGACGCAGTAGCGGGCGCCGCAGGCCGCGGCCTCCTCGACCTGCTCGCGGGTACGGATCGTGCCCGCCCCCAGCAGCGCGTCGGCGGGCAGCGCGGCGCGCAGCTCGCGCAGCGCGGCCGGGGAGCCGGGGTGGTCGAAGGTGACCTCCATGGCCTTGATGCCCGCCCCGTACAGGGCGGCGCCGACCGCGGCGATGTGCGCGTGGTCGGTCATCCGCAGGATGGCGATCGCGCCGCCGAGGCCGGCGGCGGTCACGGGCTCGGTCGCCCCGGTCATCGCAGGATCCTCCGTCCCTCGGCCCCGCGCCGCGCCAGGTCCGCGGGGCGGATCCGGCAGGCGTCGCCGGGCATGGTGTGCTGGAACGCGCCCGCCCAGGCCGCCTTGTCCGCGACCTCGGCGGGGCCGTCGCCGGCCAGCCGGGCGGCCAGCAGGACGCCGAGCGCCGCGTCGCCGGCCCCGAACGTGTCGACGACGTCGGCCTCGTGGGTGCCGCCGGCGTGCTCACCGCCGGCGGTGACGGCGGTGACGCGGGCGGCGACCCGCCGTCCGGGCAGCTGGTCGGTCTCGCGGAGCACGACCATCTCGTGGCCGAACTCCCCGATCGCCCGCCGCGCCAGCTCCGCCACCGCGGCGTCCGCGGGGGCGTCCGGCAGCAGCCGCAGCAGGTCGTGGCGGCTGGCGAGCAGGACGTCCACGTGCGGCAGCACGCCGCGCAGCACCGGGACGGCCTCCTCCCACGTCCACATCCGGGCGCGGTGGTTGACGTCGAACGCGGTGACCGCGCCGTTGCCGCGCGCCGCCGACAGCAGCGCCGCGACGGCGGCGGCCGGGCCGGGGCCGAGCGCGCAGGTGATCCCGCTGCTCAGCGCCGCGCCGGCGCCGTCCGTCAGGGCCGCCCAGTCGAACGCGTCCGGCGTGAGGTCCCGCATCGCGGTGCCGGAACGGTCGTAGAGGACCTCCGACGGCCGCGGCGGCACGCCCTGCTCGACGAAGTACAGCGGGGCGCGGGCGCCGGGGTCCCATTCGATGTGGGTCCGGACGCCGAACGCGTGCGCGTGCGCGGCGATCCGGTGCCCGAGCGGGTTGTCGGCCACCCGGGAGATCCAGGTGGCGGGCACGCCCAGCCCGGCGGCCGCGATCAGCGCGTTCATCTCGGCGCCGCCGACCTCCACCTCCAGCCCGGTGGCGTGGTCGAGCCGCCGGTGGCCGGGCGGCGAGAGCCGCAGCAGCGACTCGCCGAGGCCGACCACGTGCGGCACGACGGGCACCGGTGGCACGG
The DNA here is from genome assembly GCF_041951345.1 of Actinomadura sp. 21ATH. Lineage (NCBI taxonomy): Bacteria > Bacillati > Actinomycetota > Actinomycetes > Streptosporangiales > Thermomonosporaceae > Actinomadura > Actinomadura sp. 21ATH. The sequence continues at coordinate 18,347 of NZ_JBGNUR010000011.1, forward strand.
CGGGCGCGGCGGGCCCGGAAGGAGGTTCGGGAGCGTCAGTCATCGTTGGTCCTCGGTACGAAGAGTGCGGCGGCCGCCAGGATCACGACGCCGCGGATCAGGTCGGAGGCGGTGGCGGGGAGCTGGAGCAGCGTGAACGAGCTTTCCACCAGGGCGAGCAGCGTCACGCCGCCGAGCGTCCCGGTCAGGCTGGCCCGGCCGCCCAGCAGCGAGGCGCCGCCGACGACCACGACCGTGATGGCCGACAGTTCCAGGCCCTGGCCCGCGCTGGGAGAGCCGATCGTGGCGCGCGCGGCCAGCATGATCCCGGCCGCCGCGGCCAGCGTGCCCGCGATCATGAACGCGAGCAGCAGGGTGCGGTGCACCGGCACGCCCGCCGAGCGGGCCGCCTCCTTGTCGCCGCCGACCGCGTGGACGTGCCGCCCGAACCGGGTGCGGTGCAGCAGCACCGCCACGATCGCCACGGCGACCGCCAGCACCGCCAGCGCCAGCGGGAACGGCCCGGCGCGCCGCATGCCCACCGCGGCCAGCGCCCGGGTGACCTGGCCGGTCGGGGTGGTGCTGATCAGGAACGCGATGCCCTGGATCAGGTAGAACGTCGACAGCGTCACCACGAACGCCGGGATCGTCGTCCGCGCCACGATGAGCCCGTGCAGAACGCCGATCGCGGCGCCCAGCGCCAGCATCGCGATGATCGTGGGGATCGTCCGGATCGGGTAGCCGTCGATCAGCATCGCGGTCAGCAGCGCGGACAGCGTCGCGGTGGACCCGACCGACAGGTCGATGCCGCCGGTCAGCACGACCAGGTGCTGCCCGAGGGCCACCAGCCCGAGCACGACGGTGGCCGTCAGCACGTTGGCGATGTTGGCCGCCGCCCAGAACCCGCCCGGGTTCGCGACGGTCAGCACCGCCACCAGCACGGCGACGATCGCCCAGGCCGCCAGCCCGGTACGGGCCGCCGCGGCGAGCACGTCCCCCGGCGAGCGCCCGGCGGCGCGCCCGCCCGGCGCGGTCATGACGGTCATGACGCCACCTCGTCTCCGGTGCCGGAGGTGCCGAGCGCCACATGCATGATCCGCTCCTCGTCGATCTCGTCGCCGGTCAGCTCGCCGGCGACCCGGCCGTCCCGGCACACCAGCACCCGGTGCGCCAGCCCGGTCACCTCCGGCAGCTCGCTGGAGGCGAAGACCACGGCCAGGCCCTGGGCGGCCAGCTCGGCGATGATCCGGTAGATCTCGGTCTTGGCGCCGATGTCGATGCCGCGGGTCGGCTCGTCCAGCAGCAGCACCTTCGGGCCGGTGCGCAGCCACTTGGCCAGCACGATCTTCTGCTGGTTGCCGCCCGACAGCTGCCCGGTGCGCTGCCCCGGGCCGGACACCCGGATCCCGAACCGGTCCCGCTCCTCCTCGAACGCGGCGCGCTCGCGGGCCCCCGACAGCCAGCCGCCGGGGGCGACCGACCGCAGGCTCGACAGCGTCGTGTTGGCCCGGACGGGCAGGTCGAGCACCAGGCCCTCGGTCTTGCGCTCCTCGGGCACCAGCACGACGCCCGCGTCCACGGCCGCGCGCAGCGACCCCCGCACGGCGGCGCCGTTCACGGTGACCGTCCCGGCCGAGCGCGGCATCACGCCGGCCAGGGTGCGCAGGAGCGTGCTGCGGCCGGAGCCGAGCAGCCCCGCGACGCCGACGATCTCGCCGGCCCGCACGGTCAGGTCCAGCGGCGGTACGGACCGTCCCGCCGGCACCAGCCCCCGCACGGCCAGCACGTCCTCGTCCCGGGGGGCGGCGAGGCCGGGGAACACCGCGGCCACGTCCCGGCCGACCATCTCGCGGACGATCCGGTCGACCGGGTAGTCCGCCACCGGGCCGGAGGAGACGAGCCGGCCGTCGCGCAGGATCGTGACGTCGTCGGCGAGCGCCCGCACCTCCTCCAGCCGGTGCGTGATGTAGATGATCGCGACGCCGTCGGCGGTCAGCTCGCGGACGACCGCGTGCAGCGCGTCCAGGCCCTCGCCGGACAGCAGCGCGGACGGCTCGTCCAGCAGCAGCACCCGGCTGCCGCGCACCAGCGCGCGGGCGATCTCGACCAGCTGCCGGGTGGCGGCCGACAGCGTCCCGGCCCGCGCCCGCGGGTCCAGGTCGCCGAGGCCGACGCGGCCGAGCGCGGCCCGCGCCGTGTCGCGCTGCCCGCCGCGGTCGAGCAGGCCGCGGCGCGCGACCTCCTGGCCCAGCATCACGTTGTCCAGGACGGACAGCTCCGGCAGGACGGTCAGCTCCTGGTAGACGGCCGTCACGCCGTGCGCGAGGGCCTGCCGCGGGTCGTCCAGCCGGACGGGCTCCCCGCCGATCAGCAGCTCGCCCTCGTCGGGCGGATGGTTGCCGGTCAGGATGCGCACGAGGGTGGACTTGCCCGCGCCGTTCTCGCCGAGCAGGGCGTGCACCCGGCCCGGCCGGCAGACCAGCCCGGCCCCGTCCAGCGCCGTCACGCCGGGGAACCGCTTGACCAGCCCGCGCGCCTCCAGCGCCGGGGTCCGCGTCGTCGTCATCTCGGGGTCACCTCCCTCAGCACAGCTTGAGCTTCTTGAGCAGGTCGGCCGGCAGCGCCGAGGGCACCGCCAGGTCGTCGCTGCATTCCGGCCGGACGTACTGGTCGATGCGCTCGTGCGTGAAGACCGCCGCGTCGACGTTCACCTGGCTCGGCACCTTCCTGCCGCCGAGCGCGTCCAGCGCCACGTCGAGGCACCGCGCGCTCTGCTCGGGCGGGAACGCCCCCAGCGCGAACGGCACGTTCTTCCCGCGCACCGCCTTCAGGAACGCGTTGGTCACGTCCCCGGTGACCGGCGGCACGGGCTTGCCCGCCTGGCTGTACGCCTCGTACACGCCGAGGTTGGTGATCGACGAGTCCGACCAGATCGCGTCCAGGTCCGGGTGGCGGGCCAGCAGCTGCGCCGCCACGGTCTTGGCCTTGGTCGCCGACCAGTCGGTGTTCTGCTTGGCGACGACCTCGATGCCCGGGTACTTCGCGGCGAAGATCCGCTCCGCCTGCGCCTTCGGCAGCTCGGCCGTCGGCACGCCCGCGATCCCCGACAGCATGGCGACCTTGCCCTCGCCGCCGATCCGCTGGGCGATCCACTCGGCCCACAGCGTCCCCTGGAGCTCGTAGTCGCGGGTCACCGTGCTGACGGCGCCGGAGCCCTCGCCGAGCCGGCCCGAGCACACCACGACCGGGATGCCCTGCGCGGCGGCGGCGCGGACCTGGCCGGTGATCGCGTCGCCCATCGGGACGACGACCATCGCGTCCGGGCGCTGCGCCACGAGCTGCTGGACGTTGTCGACCTGCTTGTTCACGTCGCCGTTGGCCGAGGCGTACAGGACGTCCACACCGCGCTGCCCGGCCCGGTGCTTGAACGCCTCCTCGTTGGTCAGCGCCCACGCGTTCGTCGGGCCCTGCGCGGCGATCGCGACCCGGTAGCCGCCCTTGGGCCGCTCCTTGGCGAACCTGCCGGTGTCGACCTCGCAGACCTTCGCCCGCGCGGGGGACAGGCCCTTGAGGCCGATCGCCTCGCCCGCCGTACGCCAGGTCTCGGCGTACTTCTGCTGCGCGGCCCGCGCCTGCGGGCCGGTGCAGTCGGCGGCCTCGCCGAGCCCGGCGGTGAGCGACTCGCGCTCGGTACTGCACGCGCCCAGGGCGAGCGCCCCGGCCAGCACCGCCGCGGCGGTGATCTTCGTACGGGAGCGGGTCATCCGCCACCTCCTGAGCCGTTCGTCCCGCGCTGGCGCAGCCAGGTGGCCAGCAGGATCGCGGCGCCCTGCACGGCGAGCTGGCCGCCGGCCCCGGCGCCGAGCTGGATCATCCAGACGATCAGCACGGCGAGCAGCGCCACGCCGATCACGGTGTGCCCGATGTGCCCGCGCCCGCCGGTCAGCGCGATGCCGCCGATCACGGCCGCGGCCAGCGAGTTCAGGTCCAGGCTGCGCGACAGCTGGGCGTCCACGTGGCCCGCGTACGCGGCGCTGACCAGGCCCGCCAGCACCGCCAGCAGCGCGCTGGCGAGGTACCCGGCGGCCATCACCCGGCCGGTGCGGATGCCCGACAGCCGGGCCGCCCGCGGGTTGGAGCCGGTCGCGTACAGCCGCCGCCCGGCGCTGGTGCGGGCCAGGACCACCGCCACGACGGCCGCGATCGCGGCGAACAGCCACAGCGGCGTCGGCACGCCCAGGAACCGGCCCGAGCCGAGCGGCTGGAGCGCCTTGGGGATGTCGCCCGCGGCCGCGCCCTTCGTCCACGCCGTGATCGCGCCCTGGATCAGCACGAACACCGCGAACGTGGCCACGAACGGCGGTACGCCGCGCAGCACGACCAGCCCGGCGTTCACCGCGCCGACCGCGAGGCCGGCGAGCACCGCCAGCCCGATCGCCAGCGGCAGCCGGCCGGCGTCGCCCCCGCTCTGCGCGGCGATGATCACGGTCGTCAGGCCCATCACCGCGCCGACCGACAGGTCGATGCCCCGGCCGAGCAGCACCAGCGTCTGGCCGACCGCGGTGATGCCGATCAGGCCCGCCTGGAACAGCACCAGGCGCAGGTTGGCGCCGGAGTAGAAGCCGGGCGTCACCACCGCGGCGATGATCAGTACGAGCGCGAGCCCGCTCAGCGGCATCAGCGTCGTCGCCGACGCGAGCGAGCGGCCCCGGCCGGCCGTCAGCGTCCCGGCGCTCACCGGTCCGCCCCCGCGCAGAACGCGGCGGCGATGCCCGCGTACAGGTCCACGGCCCGCCGCAGCGCCGCCACCGACACCCACTCGTCGGCGCCGTGCGCCCGCCGCAGCAGGCCGGGCCCGAACGCGGGCAGGACGGAAACGTTCCACGCCGGCTGCAGGAACGCGGCGTCGGTCGTCCCGGGGAACATCGCGTCCGGCGGGACGTGCCCGAGCACCCGCCCGGCGGCCTCCCGGACGGCGCGCGGCAGCGGCCCGCCGGGGTCGGCGACCGTGCCGGGCAGCAGGCCCTGCTCGTCGAACTCGACCTCCAGCCGCGCGCCGGTCCGCTCCGCCACCCGCCCGACCAGGTCGGCGATCGGCTTCTCCACGTCCGCGCGGGTCATCCCGGGCAACAGCCGCACCTCGGTGTCCACGCCCATCCGGCCGGGCAGCACGCCGTACCCGACGCCGCCCCGGTACGCGAGCCCCGTGTTGACCGTGGTGGTCCAGCCGCGGATGCCGTACGGGTCGGCGGGCGAGGGCAGTTCCAGCTCCTCGGCCAGCGCGACCGCGGCGCGCGCGGCGTCCACCCCGGCGTTGCGGGTGCCGGGCTCGCCGGAGAGGCTGGAGTGGCCCTGCCGCCCGTACGCGGTGGCGCGGAGCCGGGCGATGCCGCGGCTGCCCAGGTGGAGGAGGTCGTAGTCGGCCTCCATGCCGCCGGGCTCGCCGATCAGTACGGCGTCGGGCCGGCCGGCGTCGCGCAGGGCGGGCGGCGGCGCCTCGGCGAGGTACTGGGCGCCGTGGTACGCGCCGTCCTCCTCGTCGGCGGTGAACAGCAGCGAGAGCCGCCCGGCCGCCGGGGCGTCCCCGCCGGTGAGCCGGCCCGCGGCCAGCACCATGGCGGCGAGCGCGCCCTTCATGTCGGCCGAGCCGAGGCCGTAGAGGCGGTCGCCGTCCAGGTCGGCGCCCAGCGGGTCGGCGGTCCACTCGGCGTCGCCGATCGGCTTGGTGTCCATGTGGCCGCACAGCACCAGGTGCCGGCCGCCGGGACCGAAGTCGAGGGTGAAGAGGAGGTTCGGGCGCGAAGGGGCGCGCGAACCGGACTTGGACCGTTCCAGAACGGTTCCGGCGGGCAGCCCGGCGTCCCGCGCCATCTCCGCGAGGGCCCCGGCGACCCCGCTCTCGTCGCCGCCCGGGTTGGGGCTCGGCACCCGGACCAGCGCCCGGGTCAGCTCGACGACGTCGGCGGTCACTTGTACTTCTCCGCCCAGTCGTTGCCCTGCCAGGTGGTGAGGTTGACCGGCTCGAGCCGGAACAGCCAGCGCGGCTTGTCGAGCGTCGGCTCCAGGTACTTCGGGCCGTTCTCGCCCAGGTAGCGCACGCTCATCCGCTCGGCGACCGGAAGCCACCGCCCGTTCAGGCACGGCTCCTCCACCAGGACGGCGCGCGCCTGCGCGACCACCTTGCGCTGGGTGCCGGCCTCGTCCACGGTGATCGCGCAGCGCGGCTCGGCGGCCAGGTAGCGGGCCCAGGCCGCGCGCTCGCGGGGCACGACCCAGAACGCGGACCCGTCCCACTCGTGCCAGCACGGCACCACGTACGGCCAGCCCTCGCCGTCCAGGCAGGCCAGCCGCGCGATGTGGCCCTCGGCCAGGAAGGCGGCGACCTCGTCGCCGGCCAGCCTGCCGACCTTGCCGCGCCAGCTCTCGTCGGTGGTGGGCGTCTCGCTCATGAGACCTCCTCGTGCTCGTGCGATCCGGTGGGATCGGCGGGGGTTCGCGGCTGGTGCCCGAGCCGCTCCGACAGCGTCGCGGCGGCGGCCAGCGCCAGTTCCGCGACGGCCGGCAGGCCCTCGCGGGGGAAGCGGTACGCGGGCGCCGAGACCGACAGGGCCGCGGCGACCTGCCCGGTGTGGTCGCGGACGGGGACGGCGACGCAGCGCACCCCGTCCTCGTTCTCGATCTCGTCGATCGCGTAGCCGCGGTCGCGGGTCGCGGCCAGCTCGGCGGCCAGCGCGTCCGGGTCGGTGATGGTGTTGGGGGTCTTGCGGACCAGCGGGCGCTCCAGGCAGCGCCGCCGGGTCCGCTCGTCGGCGTGGGCGAGCAGCACCTTCCCGATCCCGGTGCAGTGCAGCGGGTTCACGGTGCCGACCACGGCCGCGGGCCGGACCGCCTGCGGACTGTCGATCTTGGCGACGTACAGCACCTGGTCGTCCTGCACGATGCCGAGGAAGCAGGTCTCCCGGGTCTCGGCCGAGAGCCCGGCCATGAGGTCCTGGGCGAGCCCGCGGATGTCCAGCCGGTCCAGGAAGCGCTGCCCCCAGACCGCGAGCCGGGGGCCGAGGTCGTACAGCCCGGCGGCGTCGGTGCGCAGGATCCCGGCGTCCAGCAGCACCTCCAGCAGCCGGACGACGGTGCCGCGCGGGACGCCGCTCGCCTCGACCAGGTCGGTGAGCCGCCGCGGGCCGTCCGCGGCGATGAGATCGACCAGCCCCATGCCCTTCACGAGGGCCTTGGCCGTGCCGGTCGCGGCCGCCGTTCCGGCCACTTTGGACTCATCGTCCATTCTCAGTCTGGACATGGCGTCCATTCCTACCAGCGACTGCCTGACGTGCACAAGGGGTGAAATCTGGGCAGCGTTCGGCCCCGGACGGCGTCCGGTGGAAGGAGGGAAGATTCAGGAAGCGGCGTCGAGGCGGCGCAGCGCGTCGCGGACGACCGCCGGATCGGTCGTCGGCCAGAACGGCGGCAGCGACGCCTTCAGGAACCCGCCGTAGCGCGCCGTGGCCAGCCGCGGATCCAGGACGGCCACCACGCCGCGGTCGTCCATCGAACGCAGCAGGCGGCCCGCGCCCTGGGCGAGCAGCAGCGCCGCGTGGGTGGCGGCGACCGACATGAAGCCGTTGCCGCCCTTGGCCGCGATCGCCCGCGAGCGGGCCGAGGACACCGGGTCGTCCGGGCGCGGGAACGGGATCCGATCCATGATCACCAGCCGGAGCGCGGGCCCGGGGACGTCGACGCCCTGCCACAGCGACAGGGTGCCGAACAGCGACGTCCGCTCGTCCTCGGCGAACTGCTTGACCAGCAGGGACGTGGAGTCCTCGCCCTGGCACAGCAGCGGATGGGTGAGATGGTCGCGCAGCTCGTCGGCGGCCTGCCGGGCCGCGCGCATGGACGAGAACAGCCCGAGCGTGCGGCCCCCGGCCGCCTCGATCAGCTCGGTGATCTCGGTGAGGTAGGCGTCGGCGAGCCCGTCCCGGCCCGGCTGCGGGAGGTGGCGGGCGACGTAGAGGATGCCCGACCGCGCGTGGTCGAACGGCGAGCCGGCGTCCAGCCCCGTCCAGGCGATCTTCTTCTTGTCCTTGTCGCCCTTGTCGCCCTTGTGGCCGCTGCCGCCCTCGCCGTCGTCCTCGGCGGTCCGGGCGAGGCCCTCGGCGGCCGTGCGGGCGTCCCTGGACGCGCCGTCCCCCAGCGGCGGCAGCCCCCACTGCCGGGCCAGCGGCTCGAACGACCCGCCGAGCGTGAGCGTGGCCGAGGTGAGGACGGCGGTGCGCTCCTCGAACAGCGTCGTGCGGAGCAGCCCGCCCACGCCGATCGGCGCGACGTGCAGCGCCGGCGGCCGCCTGGGCCGCCCGTCCGGGACGAACGGCTTCTCCAGCCACACCACCTCGAACCGCGCCGAGATCTCCGGCTGGAACGACTCCAGCAGCCGTACCGCCGTGTCGTGCAGGTCCTCCAGCGAGGACCGCGCCGCCTTGCGCGCCGCCGCGTTGCCCGGGTCGGCGTCCTTCTTCTCCGGCCCGAGCGCCGTCAGGCAGGTGTGCGCGGCGTCGCGGACGACGGCGAGGGTGTTGCCCAGGGCAGGGGACAGGACGTCCATCCGGCCGTCCGGGAGGTCCTCCAGCAGCAGCGACAGCCCCTCGGACGACTCCTTGAGCCGGTCGGCCAGCCCCTCCTCGATCAGCCGGCCGCAGCGCCGCGCCGCCGCCTCGACCCCGGCGGCGCTCAGATCGCCGGTCGCGACCGAGGTGACCCGGTCGACCAGCTCGTGCGCCTCGTCCACGATCACCACGTCGTGCTCGGGCAGCACCTGGAAGTCCTCCAGGGCGTCGATCGCCAGCAGCGCGTGGTTGGTGACCACCACGTGCGCCTCGCCGGCCCGGGCCCGCGCCAGCTCGGCGAAGCACTCGGTGCCCTGCGGGCAGCGCTGGGCGCCCAGGCACTCCTTGGCGGTGACCGACACCTGCCGCCACGCCTGCTCGCTCACGCCGGGGACGACCTCGTCGCGGTCGCCCTCCCGGGTCTCGTCGGCCCACTCGTGCAGGCGCTTGACCTGGCGTCCCAGCGCCGACACCTGCTGGGGGTCGAAGAGGCTCTCGGCGCCCTCGTCGGGATCGTCGAACGCCTCGGTCTGGATCTTGTTCAGGCAGAGGTAGTTGCGGCGGCCCTTGAGGATCGCGAACTTCGGCTCGACGCCGAGCAGCGGCTCCAGCGTCTCGGCCAGCCGGGGGAGATCGCGGTCGACCAGCTGCCGCTGGAGCGCGATCGTCGCCGTGGACACCACCACCGTGGTCTTCTTGCTGATCGCGTGCCGGATCGCCGGGACCAGGTAGGCCAGCGACTTGCCGGTGCCGGTGCCCGCCTGGGCGGCCAGGTGCTCGCCGGACGCGATCGCCCGTTCGACCGCCCGCGCCATCTCGACCTGGCCGGGCCGCTCGGCCCCGCCGATCGCCTCGACGGCGGCGGCGAGCAGCGTCGCCGTGTCCGGAATCTGGGTGTCGCTGCCGGTGAGCAGATCAGGGGCGGGCACGTCGGCCAACGCTACCGCCCGCCGCCGACATCCGCGCCCGGCCCCGGAGATCGGGAGGGCTCCGGCGGGACGCCGGGGGCGGGACGAAGCACTGATCCGCGTCGGCGAAGATATACCTCGTGTCTGCGGAAAGAGAAGTCCTGACCTGGGAGTTGTTCGGTTCGGCCTCGCGCGCGCTGGCCGTGGAGATCGCCGAGGACGGCTACCGTCCCGATCTCGTCCTGTCGATCGCCCGCGGTGGCCTGTTCGTCGCCGGCGCGCTCGGCTACGCGCTGGACGTCAAGAACCTGCACGTGATGAACGTCGAGTTCTACACCGGCGTCAACGAGCGGCTCGACCTCCCCGTGATGCTGCCCCCGGTGCCGAACGCCGTCGACCTGTCGGGCGCCCGCGTCCTGGTCGCCGACGACGTCGCCGACACCGGCGCGACCCTCAAGCTGGTCCGGGACTTCTGCGCCGACCACGTGGCCGACGTCCGCTGCGCCGTGGTGTACGAGAAGCCGCACAGCGAGGTCAAGTGCGAGTACGTCTGGCGGCACACCGACCGCTGGATAAATTTCCCCTGGTCGACCGAGCCGCCGGTCGTCCGCTCCGAGGGCCAGGTCCTCGACGCCTGACCCCCGGCGGAGCGGCGTTCATACGCGGACCGCGCCCTTCGTGGTGGGCGGGAGCCAGGTCACCCGTCCCGGCTTGGGCGCCGGCTGCGGCGGGACCGTGCGCAGGCGCGCCTCGGTGAGCAGCCGCCCGGCCAGGATCCGCCGGATGTGCGGCGGCAGGGCGTGCCGCCTGGCCAGCCGGGTGCGCGCCAGCAGCAGCGCGATCGACACGGTCATCGCGGCCAGCCAGCCCGCCTGGAGTGCGGCCAGGTCCTCGGTGTCGAACGGCTCGCCCCGGTTGCGGCTCAGCGCGGCGACGGGGACCAGCGGCATCGGGCTCGGCGCGATCTGCGGCGAGGCCACCGGCGGCAGCGCCACCTGCGGCGCCGGGATCCCGGCCACCGCGTTGAACGAGGAGTTCGTCAGCGGCGGCACGTCCGGCGGCAGGTTCGACAGCGAGACGCCCGGCGGCAGCGCGCCGGTGGCGCTGGTGATGAACAGCGTGTAGCCGCGGGACACCGGGGCGGCCTTGGACGCCGTCACCGTGGCCGTCAGCCTGATCCTGCTCGGCCTGGCGTCGGCCGGCGCCCGCACGGTGGCCTGCGCGTTCCCGCCCGTGGCGCCGACGCTGCCCATGCCCTGCGCCCTGGGGGACACCGACGCGTTCGTCGCCGCCAGCCGCAGCACGGTGCCCTGCGCGGTCGCCTTCGCCGACGTCACCCGGACCATCACCGTGATCGTCCCGCCGGGCTTGACCGTGGCCGACGACACCGACAGCCCCAGCCCCAGGCTGGGCTTGGCCGGATCGGTCGGCGGGTCGGTCGGGTCCGGCGGATCGGTGGGGTCGGGCGGGTCCGTGGGGTCGGGCGGGTCCGTGGGGTCCGGCGGATCGGTGGGGTCGGGCGGATCGGTCGGGTCCGGCGGGTCCGTGGGGTCGGGCGGATCGGTGGGGTCCGGCGGATCCGAGGGGTCGGGCGGCGTCGACGGGTCGGGCGTGGGCGTCGGCTCGGCCGGGGTCTCGGTCGTCTCCCCGCTCGGGGCGGGATCCGGCTCGGCGAAGACCGGGGGCGCGGTGGCGACGGCCAGGATCGCCGCCGTACCGAGCCCCGCCAGCAGCGAACCGCCCGCCGATCGTGAGCGCACCTCTACGCACCTCCACGCGTCCCGCCGATAAAAGGGTGCCGAAATGGCATGGGAGCATGGAACTAATGGTCGAATCAACCCTGGTGAAACAAGGTTATTGGCGGGTGCGTAATCGCACCCGCCCCTTATCACCGGGTGCGCACTCCCGCCTCGGTGGCGGCCCTGAGGTCGAACGCGGCGAGCCCGCCGCCGCGGGGGCGGGCGGCGGACCGTTCCGGCGCCGCCGCGGGCGCCTCGGCCGCCGCCGGGGACGCGGCCGGCTCGCCGGCGCGGCGGCGCAGCCACATGGCCCGCAGCGCCACCTCGATCGCGAAGCGCGACCCCGGGTCGGTGAGCCGGTCGCCGAGCGTGCCCTCCAGCTTGCGCATCCGGTACCGGACGGTCTGCGGGTGGACGTGCAGCTCCTCGGCGATCTCGGCGGCGGTGCCGCGGGTGGTGAGCCAGGTGTGCAGGGTCTCCAGCAGCCGGTGCCGCTGCCCGTCGTTCAGCGCCGACATGCCCGCCAGGTTGCGCTTGGCGATCTGGTCGATCAGCGCCTGGTCGGACATCAGCCACAGCTCGACCAGGTGGTCCTCGCAGCGGGTCACCGGGCCGTCGTCCAGGACCCCGGCGTCCACCAGCCCCAGCGCCTGGCGGGCCCAGCGCAGCGAGTCGGCGGTGCCGGTCAGCGGGACGCTCACGCCCGACACCGCGCGGCCCTCGGGCAGCGCGTCGGCCAGCATCCGCTGCCGGTCGGCGGTCATCCGGCCGGGCACCAGCAGGTGCGGCTCGGGGGCGGTGAGGTCGGCGAGCACGTCCTGGTCCAGCGCGGTCCGCACGACGCGGGAGCCCGGCGGCACGGCGACCAGCGTCACCTGCTCGGGCACGTCCCATTCGGCGAGCTCGGCCAGCTCCTCGATCGCGCGGCGGGAGGCCGGCGGGCGGCGCAGCAGCAGGTGCAGCAGGCGGCGCCGGTGCTCCTCCAGCTCCTCGGCGGGCAGCGCGTCCAGGTAGCCCTTGAGGGCGAGCGAGGCCAGCTCGTCGATGTACGCGAACAGCGTGTCGGCCAGCTGCGCCATCACCGCCGACGACAGGTTGCGCTGGGGCCCGACGCGCATGACGCGGCGCCAGGCGACCTGCGCGCCGATCCGGAACGCGGCCTGGAGGTGGTCGAGCGTGCGGCCCTCCTGCGCCTCGAACCGGCCGAGCCGCCGGTAGGTGTCCTCGTGCCGCTCGCGCGGCGCCGACGGGTCGTCGATCTGGTCGACGAAGTGGCCGAGCGCGCGCTCGACGCCGATCTGCAGGGCCTGGACGTACGGGCCCTGGATGGGACGGCCGTACTCCGGGATGGAGCGGCGGATCTCCTCGATGATCTCCGCGGCGAGACTGGGCAGCTCGGGCCGCATGATCGTGGCGAGCCGCCGGGGCAGCGGTGTCGCCGCCGTGCGCTCCAGGCCACCCGGTTCGAGCGTTCGGGTCATCGGTGCAACCTCCGGTAACGCCGGAGTCGAGGGTGGGAGGGTGCCCGCCCGGCGGGGTCGCCGGAGCTGCCGACCACGGCGCTGTCATGGACCCGGTGGGCGCGCCGAGCGGGGGACCCCTGCGCGCCCCCCGAGCAGGTTCATGATGAAGTTCTTGTGAGCTGAAGCACACTGAACGTAGATCAATCGAGCAGCGTTTTACGGTAAAGAAACGTTAAAACCGCCCTCCGTCATGATCTTGACACACGCTGTCATCATCGGTCGTGCCTTTATTGCAGCGAAGGGCTCCGCCGCCTCAATCGGCCCGCCCGTAATACCGCTTCCAGCGCGAACCTCGAATCGGCTTCGGCCAGCTGGTCCCCGAACGCCTCGTTGATCTGGCGCAGCCGGTAGCGGACCGTCTGCGGGTGCACCTGGAGTCGCCGCGCGGTCTCCACCGCGTTCCCCTGCGTCTCCAGCCACGCGCCCAGCGTCTCGGTGAGCCGCAGCCGCTGCGTCTCGCTCATCCGCGACAGCACCGCGAGCCGCTGCCGGGCGACCTGGTCCAGCAGCGCGCCGTCGGCCAGCAGCCACAGCTCCAGCAGGTGGTCCTCGGCCGGGGTGAGCCCCTCGTCGTCAAGCACCCCGGCGTCCACCAGGTCCAGCGTCCGCCGCGCCCAGCGCAGCGAGTCCGCCGCCTCGGGCAGCGGCACCGTGACCCCGGCCGCGCCGCGCCGCTCCGGCAGCGCCGCCAGCAGCGCCGCCCGCCGGGCCGCGTCGACCGGCCCGGGCACCAGCAGGTGCGGCTCGCCGCCGCCGAGCTCGGCCAGCAGATCGTCGTCCAGCGCCGCCCGCAGGACGCGCGCCTGCGCGGGCAGCGCCACCGCCGTCACCTCGGCGGGCACGCTCCAGCCCGCCTCCGCGGCCGCCCGCGCGATCGCCGTGCGGGACGCCTTGGGGCGCTCCAGGATCAGCCGCAGCAGCCGCCGGCGCAGCTCGGCGCGCTCGTCGGCGCTGAACGACCGGGCCTCCATGTAGCCCTGCACCGACAGCGACGCCAGCTCGTCGATGTACGCGAACAGCGCGTCCGCCAGCTGCGACATCACCGTCGGCGACAGCCCCTGCCTGCGGCCGACCTCCGCCACACGCCGCCAGGCGACCTGCACGCCCGTCCGGTACGCGGCCTGGAGCGCGTCCAGGCTGCGGCCCTCGTACGCCTCGGCCCGGCCCAGCGCCCGGCACAACTCGTCGCGCCGCTCGCGCGAGTCGGTGGAGCCGGAGATCTGGTCGACGAACGTGCGCAGCGCCTGCTCCACGCTCAGCCGCAGCCGGGGCCGCTCGGCGGCCTCCGCGCGGCCCGCCGCGCCGTCCGCGCCCGCTCCCTGCGCGTACTCCGGGATCGTCCGCCGGACCTCTTTCATGATGTCCTCGGTGAGGGACTCCAATTCAGGCCGGAGAACGGCGGCTATCTGCGGGGGAAGCCGTCCGGGTCGCCGGTCCCGCCCGGGCGGATCGAGGGTGCGCGCCATCGTCGTCCTCCTTCACACCGCCGCCGGCCGCGCGGTTATGGCGGGCGGCGGCGGGGTGCCTCCCGACTCCGGTTCGGCCATTACGGTCAGCGATATCGCGCCCAATTCATAGCGGAGGCGATGTGAATGCTCCACGTCCCCGCGGTGATCTACGACACGTCAAACGTAACCTACTCGGGCGTATCGTGCACCGATCCACGGAAGGTCGCTCCAAAGAGTCGCGATCCGATCCGTTATCGGCGGATGACCAGGCTCGATGGTGCCCGCCAGGCGTGCCGGCGGGCCGTCCGGCCACTCACCTCGTTATAGAAGTCCCGCCGTTTTGATCACCAGGTGACAAGAAATTGGGACGAACGGAGATTTTCTCGGGGGAGCCCTTGTCGGGTGCGAGGTCCGCGCTTAGTTTACTCATCGGTAGGAGGCGCCGCGACAGAACCGAGCAGGTTACCAGAGACCAATGCTCGGTTGTGGCCAAACGGCGAAGTCTCCCGATCTCTCCTGCCCGGTCGCAGATCACGCCAAGGAGGCGCCCGTCTAAAGAGCAAGGCACCCCGTCCCCGGATTCCCACCCCTTCGACAAGCACCCCCGCACCCGGGAACCCCCCTCTCGAAAGGGCAACATCCAATGCGCAAGTCCATCCGCAAGGGCCTCGTCGCCTCCGCCGTCGTCGCCGCCGGCATCGGCCTCACCGCCACCCCCGCCATGGCGGACGCCCCCTGGGCGATCACCGGTGCCAACGCCGACGGCTCGGCCGCCGCCGAGTCGACGAACACCTCGCTGCGCGTCGTGCGGAACAACGCCGTCCTCACCTGCGAAGTGGTCGCCGCCGAGGCGAACATCGAGAACGTCACCGGGCACAACGGCAACGCGATCGCCCAGATCACGGGCTCCGAGTGGACCAGCTGCACCGGCCCGCTGAACCTCTCGTTCAACGTGGTGCAGAACGGGACGTGGAACCTGAACGCCGACCAGACGACCAGCGACCCCAACGTCAACAACGGCTCGATCACCAACGTGTCGGCCACGATCTCCGGCCCGGGCTGCACGGCCACCTTCACCGGTGGGGTCAACGGCCACTACACGAACGGCGACGGGATCCTGACGCTGGACCCGAGCGACCCCGACCCGCGGAACACCACCCTGACGGCCTCGAACGTCACGGGCTGCCTGGGCATCATCGTCAACGGTGACACGGGCGAGTTCTCCGGCGACTTCTTCGTCGACCCCGCGGTCACCCTGACCGGCACCCCGTAGGGCGCCCGCGCTCGATGACCACAGGTGCCGCCCGGCCGACCCGGCCGGGCGGCACCGCCGTCGTGCGCCCATTGACAGGCTGCGACAAACCACCACGCCGAATTATCAGCGATTAACAATGGAAATGGCGGCGCTCCGCATAATGGACGCGCCGTCTTGTGACAAATATGTGCGCGCACTAGGCTCGCGGTTCGTGCAAGTCGCGTTCTCATCGCATCGCCGGTGCGTGCGAATGCGGATCGCGTTCCGGCGCGCGAGCGCGGGCGGGCGGAGATGAGGATCGTTATGCGTACACGTCCAGGGCGGCGGGCGTGGCCGGTACGGCTGGCCGGCGCCGGCGCCGTCATGGTCCTGGCCGCCCTTCTCACGAGCGCCGAGGCCGTCGCCGCCGTGCAGCGGGCGGATCTCACCCTCACCTATTCCTGCGGGCTCGCTTCCGGGCCCAAGGCGGTGACCGTACGGCTCAAGGGCGAGTTCCCCGCCACGGCCGCGCCGGGCGCGCAGATCAGGCCCGAGAAGATCGGCCTGACCGTCACGGCGTCCCGCGCCGCCCTGGCCGGAATCGTGACGGCCGACACGGCGACGGTCGCGGGCAGGGCCGGCCTGCAGACCCTGGTCACCCAGGACAGGCGGCCGACCGGCGCCGAATGGCCGGGCCTGACGGTGAAGGAGACCGCCGTCCGCGGGAAGGACCCGGTGGTGCTGACGGCCACCGGCCCCGTTCCCGCCGCCACCCTCGCCGCCACGGGCGACGCCGTCTTCTCCGCCGGCGAGCTGGCGCTCCGGCTCGACCCGCGCAAGGCGGACGGAACGTCCGCGGGCACGCCGGCCCCGCTGTCGTGCACCCCGGCGCTCGGGCAGGACACCACCTTCGTCACCGTTCCGCTCGGGACCGCGGACGGCGAGCAGCCCGCCGGCGGCGACCCCGCTCCAGGCCAGGGCAACGCACCCGGCCAGCGCAACACACCCCGCGCCGCCCCCGAGGACGCGTGCCCGGCGATGCCCGAGGGCGGTCTGAACCCGGACTTCCCGAAGCCGACCCCGGAGCCGGGCTCCGATCCGCAGCCGCCCGCTCTCGACCGGTCGTGCGCGCGGGTCGACGGTAACGCGAACGTCGACAAGCTCAAGGGAGCCTCGAAGGTCAGCGGCGCGGCCTCCGTCCTGATCGGGGTGGAGCAGTTCGCGCGTTTCCGCAGCCTGCCCGATGACCACGGCTACGTCCAGGCGCGCACCATCGCCAAGTCGTACCTCGACTCCATCCAGTCCACCTTCCTGACCTTCGACTTCATGCCGACCACCGCGAAGATGGAGATCACCCAGCTCGGGAACGCGAACGCCATCGCCGAAGGGCCGGACTGGGCCGACTCGCCCCACCCGACGCGCACCAGGGTGCACGCGGACGTATCGATCCGGCTCTTCGACGTCCGGGTCAACGGCACGCCGATGGACGTGGGCCCGAACTGCCGGGCCGAGCCGGCGCGCCTGGTGGTGCAGGGCAATAGCGAGGCGGAGTTCCCCTACCGGGTCGAAGACGGCGGCCTGCTGACCGGCACCGTGGACCTTCCCGGGTTCAAGGGCTGCGGGGTCGGGGAGAACCTCGACCGGCTGTTCACCGCGTCCGTGTCCAGCAAGGGGAACTACGTCCGGCTCGTTCAGGGACCGGTCTGCTATGTGGACGGCAACGCGTCGCCGAACATCTTCCCGTGCCCGCCGACGGGATACGGCTACACCAACGAGCCCGGCGGGGACTGGCGCGCCACTTCGGGCCCGCTCGACTTCAAGGTCAGCGTCGGGACCAGCCGGAGTATCGTCTGCGACAGCTCCACCATCACCGGCTCGTTCAAGAACGGGTCCCAGATCCCGCCGGTCAGGCTCGGAACGCTCAAGAGCATGCGGTTCCACGGCTGCAAGGGGGCCGGCAGCGGTCTGGCGGCGCTGGGGCCCGTCGAGCTCACGGTCGAAGGCCTGCCTTCGCACATCCGGCACAACCCGCAAGTCGGGTTCGATGCGAGTACCGGCACCCTGAACTTGAATTTCCTCAACACCCGGATGACGGGCCGAGCGGGGGCATGCACGTTCGCCATGAACCCGAACGGGGACGCCGGGTACATGAAGCCGCAGTTCATCTACAAGAACGGCGAGTCCCGCCTTACGTTCGACACCGGGACGATCGCGACGCTCGGGGATAACCAGAACTGCTCCATTCGGCTTTCGGGGACCTTCGGTCCGCGTGAGGCCATCGTGTACACGCTGGACAACCCCCAGAACTTCAAGTACGGCACCACCACTCCCTGACACCACTTGCACGACGGGCCGGGCTTCGTCGGGAAGCCCGGCCCGCGGCGTCACTACCGGGCCCGCGCGCGGAGTACCGCATCCCGCAACGACGAACGCTCGGCCGGGAAGGTGATCCCAGCCGAGCGTTCGTCGTGCGCGCGGGCCGCCGCCGGTCGGTCAGCGGGCCTCGGTGACCGGTGTCAGTCGCCGATCGCGGCGAGCTTCCTGGCCACCTCCGGCGGGACGGTCGCCGCGCCCAGCTTCAGCGTGATCGTGTTGTCCGGGCCGGGGACCGTGAGGTTGATGAGCCCAGTCGCGAGCAGGCAGTTCTGGAACTCGGGGATCGTGTAGCTGCCGGACATGGTGCCGCCGTTGAGGACGTCCCAGTCGGCGCCCGAGGCCAGGTTGATGGTCGCCGGCGTCTTGGTCTTGCAGTTGTCGCCGACCGGGATCGGGATGCCCGCCATCTTGAGGTTGCTGAGCTTCAGCGTGACCTTCGAGGTGGAGGTGGTGGCACCGGTGTTGATGTCCACCTTCCCGGTGGTGGGGCTGTCCTCGATCATCGTGGTGGTCACGCTGACCGGGATGAGCCCGAACTGCTTGAACTCGCCGTGCGCCGGCGGCATCTGGAGGTTCGCGGTCAGGTCGCCGTTGCCGAGGTCGAGGCTCGACGCGAGCTTGCCGGGGCCGAGCGTCATCGTGGACCCGGTCGCCTTGATGGTCGTGCTGCCGTTCACCGGGTAGTCCACCCGGATCACCGGCTCGGCGTGCGCCGCGGTGGGGACCGACACGACGGCGGCGGCCGTGGCGGCCGCCGCGGCCAGCGTGGCGAACCGGCGGGCTCTGGGACGGGGGTTCGAGTGCGCCATGAAGTCCTCCTGAAGGGGGGCGGGGATCAGCACGTGGAATCCCGCCGGTACGGGTGCACCGGCGTCGCATCGTGGCGGGCATCGACCGGCCGCCACCGGGCGAGGTCGATTCGCCCGGGGTTTTTATGGGACACGCCGTTACCCGACATATCCGATGATTGGTACGACGGTTGAACATTACTTCCGCCCAGAAAAGGTGACAAGGGGTGCACGGTAAGGCGGCGGAAATTGATATCGGTATTTGTCACCGGCATACAAGCGGCCGCTTCTGTTTGTTTCGCGGTGATAGCGGCCGCCGGCCGTGTCTCGGCCGGTGGGCCCGCTGACGTGCGCGGAGAGATTCTGTGGAGGCCGGCGACCGGGACCGGCCACCGGAATTACGCGCAGTGAATGGTGCCGCTATCTCGGTGAGAACGCGCCGTTCCCGATCGTCCCGCGCTTCACGTCCGTGCGCCATTATCGGAAGTGGCGGGCGCCGCCTTCCGCCGGAGAACGCGGAGCCCGGACGGCGCGGGGGCGGCGATGAGGGCGGCGGCGGCCAGGAGCATCGCCGCGTACGCGCCGAGCGGGCCCGGCTCGCCGAACAGTTCCGGCCCGGGGCCGCGCCGGCCCGTTCCCTGCCAGCGGGCGAGCAGCCCGCAGGCGCCGACGACCGCGGCCGTCAGCAGTGGCCCGAGGACGACCGGCGCGGCCGCCTCCGCGCCGCGCCGGACACCGCTCGCGGCGACCGCCGCGGAGGCCGCCAGGACCAGCGCGAACAGCACCGCGACGGCGACCGGGTCCTCGTGGGACGCCTGCCGCCCGGGCCGCACGGCGAGGATCAGCAGCAGGATCAGCCCGGCCGCGGCGCAGGCGGCCGACGCCGACCACCGCCGCCAGGCCGGATACGCGAGCGCCGCGCCCGCCAGGACCGCGGCGCCCACCAGCAGCCACATTCGGACGAGCGCGCCCGGCTGGGCGAACATCAGCATCCCGGCCGGTCCAGAGATCCCGGCTACGGCCAGCGTGGCCGTCGCCGTGGTCGCCAGCACCCGCGCGCCGGCGGCCGCGGCGAGCAGCAGCCCGGCCGCCAGCAGCACCGCGTAGCCGGTGGCCGAAAGGGCCTGCTCCTGCTTCCAGAGGACCGTCACCGGGACGAACGCCAGCGCGGCCGCCGCGCCCGCGACCGCCGTCCGCCGGTCCGGCCGGGGATCGGGGTCCGGGTCCTCCGGGCCGGCCGGCTCCGGGCGGGCGCCGTACACCCGGTGCAGGAGAACGACGAGGACCGCGGCGCCGACGGCGGTCAGGACCATCCCGTCCCGCAGCAGCGGCCGCACGAACGTGGCCGCGTCCATCCCGGGCGCGGGGCCGAGCGGCCCGGCCTCCGCCAGGGCCCGGTACACCTCGATGTCCATGGCCGCGCCGAACACCTGGGCGCCGAACGCGGCGCCGATCAGGAAGGCGCCCGCGCCGCGCGCACCCGTCCACGCCAGCCGCGTCCCCGCCGCCAGCACGCCGAGCAGCACCAGCTGCGCCGCGCCCGCCCGCAGTGCCGCCAGGAACAGGATGGCCCTCCAGACCCCGGAACTCATGAGGTCCCACGCGGTCAGCTCCGCGAGCGCGAGCGCGCCGGTCAGCATGACGCCGGACAGGATCAGCCACGGCCAGCTCCGCCGTACCGACCAGCACAGCGCGGCCAGCCCGGCGGCCGTCACGACCGCCATGACCGCGGCGTACCAGACGGTGACGGTGCCGGGATTGACGCGGAACACGTCCGCGACCCCCGCCGCGCGCCGCACCACGTGGACGGGCATGGCCGAGGTGGCGACGGCGCCGAGGGTCCCGGTCGTGCACAGCAGTACGGCCCCGGTCACCCACGGCCCGCCGGGCAGCGCCTCCAGCCGCGCTCGGACGCTCACGGGTCAGTGCGGGCGGTTCATCAGAGCGGCGGGTCGACGTCGTAGTCGCCGGACCATTCGAACGTGTCCCCGTTCGCGACGAGGCCCGAGCATCCGGAGACACCGGAGGCGACGAGGGAGACGTTGCCGGGGTCGGGGGCGGCCGGGTCGAGCGTCATGACCGCCGTGAGGTGGTCGTACGTGCCGGGCGCCCCGCCGGTCACCGTGAACGTGCACCCGAACGGCACGACGCCGGTGAGCGAGACATCGGTGATCGAGACGGAGTCGACGCCGGGGTCGGAGGTCGGTCCCGTGGTGTTCTGGCTCCAGTGGCCGCTCACGGTGAAGTCCACCGGGAGGTTGAAACTCGTCGTGCAGTCGATGAAGGACTGCGCGTAAACGGTCGTCGAGCCGCCGGACGTTTCCCCCTCCATCTCGTGCCAGTCGCAGACGGCGAACGTCACCCCCGTCCTCGGGACCCTCAATTCGATGTTGGACGAGCCGAAAAGGACCGGTGTGCTCGCGGCCGGAGATTTCGGCTCCGCCTGGGCCGGCAGGGCCGTGAGCGCGGTGCCGCAGAGCGGCGCGAGCAGCAGGGCGAGGGCGTGTCGGAACGTCGGTCGTCTCATCTGCCGTCCCCTTCAGGAGGGTCAACGCCGAGTCGGATCACCCGACGCTACGTTGAGGTGTGGGCACCGGCAAGAACGGCAATGAATGGTGCCGGAAAATTGTCATGAAGCGGCAATGGGTTATCGCCGGATGCCAAAATGTGGCTCGCCGTCCTCAGCGATCTGGCCGGGCGCTGAGCGCGGCCCGTCCCGTCCGGCGGTACTCGCCGGGCGGGACGCCGAAGTGCCGCCGGAACGCCAGGTGGAAGCCCACGGCCGAGCCGTAGCCGACCCGTTCGGGGATCATGCCCAGCGGCACGCCGGTCTCGGTGAGGAGCCGGGCCGCCTCGCGCATCCGGCGTCCCGCGAGGTGGCGGGCCGGCGCCTCGCCGACCACCCGGGTGAACGCGGCCGCGAACGCCGACCGCGACAGTCGCGCCTCCCGCGCCAGGCTCTCCAGCGTCCACGGTTCGGCGTACCGGGTCTGGATCGCCAGCAGCGCCCGGCCGACCGCCGGATGCCGCAGCGCGGCGGGGACCTCGTCCGAGCGCTCCAGGGCCACGCGCAGCGCGAGCACGAAGACCAGCTCGAACGCGCGCAGCGCGGCCAGCCCGCCGTGCCGGCCGGTCAGCCCGTCCAGGGTGCCGGTGAGCAGCGGGTCGCCCGCCAGCGTCTCCCGGTCGAGGACCAGGACGTCCGGCAGCGCCCGGTAGAGGGGCGACATGCCCGCCTCGTCGTAGTGCAGGCCGCCGCACAGCAGCTCGGTGGACGGGCCGGGGCCGTCCACCCGCACCTCGGTGGTGGCGCCCGGCGGGCGTCCCGGGAGCAGCAGGTCGAGCGGGGACGTCGCGCGCCCGGGCCGGTCGGCCACCTCGTGCGCGGCCCCGCATGGGAAGAGCGCCAGCTCGCCCGCGCGCAGGATGATCGGCTCGGCCGCGCCCGGCATCGTGATCGCGCACTCGCCGGACCGCACGTGGTGCAGGATCGCGTTCCGCTCCTGGCCGCCGCGGAACCCCCACGGCGCGCGCATCACCCAGCGGCTCGCGAACACGCCCTCCAGCCGCAGCGGCGCCAGCAGCGCATCGAGCAGGTCCGCCGGACGATCGTTAACCGGATCCGGACTCATGCTCATGGAACGTACTGCACGCCCCCGGCAGGCTGGACCCCATGACCGAGACATACCTGGTGATCGGCGCGAACGGCGCGCAGGGCGGAGCGGTGGCGAGGCACCTGGAGCGCGACGGGCACCGCGTGCGCGGCTTCGGCCGCGCGGACGGCGGCCTGGCCGACCCCGAGGCCGTGCGCGCCGCGTTCGAGGGCGTGGCGCGGGCGTCGGTGACGCTGCCGATGGAGTTCGACCCGGCGCTGGTGGAGCGCTACGTGGACAACATCATCGCCGCCGCGAAGGGCTGCGAGCGGCTCGTCCTCAACACCGGCAACCGGATCCCGGCGGAGCGCACGGGCATCGCGGCGTTCGAGACCAGGCGCGACGCGGCCGCCGCCCTGCTCGCCTCCGGCATCCCGACCGTCGTGCTGCGCCCGCCCGTCTACCTGGAGAACCTGGCGCCCGCCGGCGGCGTCCTCCCGTACCCGATCCCGGCGGGCCACCGGGTCGCCTGGCTGGCGCACGCCGACCTCGGCGCGATCACCGCCGCCGCGTTCGGCCGCGACGAGCTGGTCGGCTCCGCGATCGACATCGGCGGCGGGGACGTGGTGACCGGTCCCGAGCTGGCCGCCGCCTTCGGCGCCCGCTACGTGCCGCTGACGGCGGACGCCTTCGAGGAGCACATGGCCCCGATCCTCGGCCCGGCCGCCGCGTCCGGCGTCGCGGCCACCTACCGCTGGATCGCCGCGCCCGGGAACGCGGGCTTCTACGGCGGCGACCCGGCCCGCGTGGAGGAGACCTTCGGCGTCCGGCTCACGCCGCTGCGCGCCTGGGCGGCGGAGGCGCGCCGGTGAACGCCGCCGGCGAGATCGTCGAGCACCACCGATTCATCGAGTCCTGGCTGCGCGGAACCGCCGCCGCCACCGCCGTCGCCGGCTTCCTGGACATGCACGCGCCGGATTTCACCTGGTACGACCCGGACGGCACCCTCCACACCCTGCCCGACCTGAGCCCCGCCATGGGGAAGGCCCACGGCACCGCGCCCGGCCTCCGCCTCCGGATCCGCGAACCCCGCGTGCTCCTGGAAGCGGACGGGATGGTCGTCGCCACGTACGAGGAGCACCACCACCACGAGGAGCAGAGGCGGCACGAGGCGCGCCGGGCCGTCGCGATCCTCGTTCCGGATCCGGGCGCCCGCCACGGCCTCCGCTGGCGGCACCTGCACGAGACGTGGATCGTTCCGGGCGGGGCGCCGTAGCCGTCCTCCGCGAGCCAGAAAAGATCGGCCGGATGCGGGCATTCGCCCTCGTCCACGGACATGCCACGCTATAGTCGCGCGTTCCATAATTCGCATGGATCGGGGGGCGGTCGCATGTCAACAGGCCAGGCGATGTCGCCGTCCGGCGAATCCCTGGCGGACGAGGAGAACGCCGAGCCCCAGGGCGGGCTGTGGGGCTGCGCCGGCCTCCTCGCGGTGATCCTGCTGATCTGCGCGGGCGCCTACTGGCTCTGGTCGGGGAACAAGGACCACATCAACAACGTCGCGGTCGGCGACTGCGTGCGGGAGACGCCCGGCGACGAGAACTCGCCCTACCGCATCCTCCCGTGCGAGAACCCCGCCGCCACGCACAAGGCGCTCCGGCTGATCCCGCTGGGCGCGTCCAAGGGCACCTGCCGGCAGGTGGCCGGCGCGTCCCGGTCGGCCACCAACGACGACGCGACCGTGTGCCTCGGCGAGAAGGACGTCGACCCGGACAGGGCCGTGAACGTGGCCAGGGAGGGCGACTGCCTCGCCTTCGCGGGCGGCGCGGCGCAGCGGGTCGACTGCGCCGCGAAGGAGGCGGAGTACGAGGTCGTCAAGCGCCTCGCGGACGTGCCGCGGCCCGACGAGGCGCGCGCCTGCGCCAAGGTTCCCGGGGCGGTCCGCTCCCATTCATGGACATGGGAGACGCAGGGCGCGTCCGGCGACGTCTCGCGGTTGAAGGTCGACGCCGTCCTGTGCCTGCGCAAGAAGTAGGCGCACGGTACGGCTCATCTCCCGGACGACCTGATCGCGGAGTCGCCCGGGGCGAGGGTGGCCCGGCGCAGGGCCGGGAAGGCGGCGGCCACGGCGAGCGTGGCGGCGACGCAGAACAGGCCGCCGGCGACGACCGCCGCCCGCGCGCGGCACGCCGCCGGCGACGTTCAGCTCGTTCTTCCGGACGGTGGTGTTCGCGGCCGGGCCGGCCCTGACGCTGTGGTGGCCGGTGCGATGGGAGTGAACGAGGTCAGGAGCGCCACCAGCCGTCGAGCGGGGTGACCGGGACGGTGCGCTTGTGCCGCGTCGCGAGATAGACCGACTCCACCTTCGCCGCCACCTCCGGCGCGACGTCGGCGCCCTCCAGGTAGTCGTCGATCTGGGTGTAGGTCAGGCCGAGCGCCACCTCGTCGGGCAGCGCCGGCCGGTCGTCCTCGAGGTCGGCGGTCGGCACCTTCTCCCAGACGCTCGGCGGCGCGCCCAGCTCCTGCAGCAGCGCCGCGCCCTGCCGCTTGGTCAGGCCGGTCAGCGGAGTCAGGTCGACGCCGCCGTCGCCGTACTTGGTGAAGAAGCCGGTCACGGCCTCGGCCGCGTGGTCGGTCCCCGCGACGAGCAGCCCGAGCTGGCCGGCGATCGCGTACTGGATCACCATGCGCTCGCGGGCCTTGACGTTGCCGCGCACGAAGTCCCGCAGCCCCGTCCCGCCGTCGGGCGACTCGCCCAGGCCGAGTGCCACCTCGCGGGCGACCGCGTCCGCGCCCGGCTTGACGTTCACCGTGATCGACCGGTCCGGCCGGATGAACTCCAGCGCGATCTGCGCGTCGTCCTCGTCGGCCTGCACGCCGTACGGCAGCCGCACCGCGACGAAGACGGCCTCGTGCCCCTCGGCGCGCAGCTCCTGGCAGGCGAGCTGGCACAGCCTGCCGGCCAGCGTGCTGTCCTGGCCCCCGCTGATCCCGAGCACGTACCCCTTGGCCGGCGTGGACCGCAGGAAGTCCTTGAGGAAACCGACCCGCCGCCGCACCTCGACCTTGGGCACGATCTCCGCCTGGACGCCGAGCTCGGCCTGAATCCGCTCCCGAAGATTCCCCATTCGCGCACTGTAACCTCCCGCGGATCGGCCCGGCGGGCCCGGGGCGTCAGGTGAGTGGGGCCGTGGGCCGGCGGTCGCGAGCGGGCTCGCTGCGCTGGAAGGCCGGGCGGCCGGCGACCGTGGTGTTGGGCGCGCGCCGCCAGTCGGGCGCGGCGAGGGTGACGGCGAGGCCGGGCGAGAACGCCAGCGTCGTGTTCCGGCCGACGGACGACCCCGCGGTGGCGATCTGGACGTCCCGCACGGCGAGCTGGGTTTCACGGTCGTCTGCACGAGGTCGCCGGCCCGCTGCCAGTCGTGGCACAGCAGGTACGCGACGCGCTGGAGCCAGAGCGAACGCGCCGTCACGTACTCCGTGTACGACGCGTCGCTCGCTCCCTGTGGCTGTCTCGCACCGCTATCAATGCGGCGGTGGTGCCGGGGGTTGCATCGGCACGGACGGTTCCTCAGGCGGGGACGGGCGCGTCCCAGTCGATGGCGTGGCGCTGCTCCCGGCCCAGGCTCTTCTCGACGCTCCCCGCCCTGAACATGATCGGCATCAGCACCGACATGGCCTTCCGCGCCACCGGGCCCGGCGTCTTGGCGCTGTTGATCCTGGCGCCGCGGGCGGCGATCCGTTCCACGCGGGACCGGCGCAGCCGCTCGTACGCGGCGAACGCCGGTGCCGGCCCGGGCAGGTCGCGCAGGCAGCGCGCCAGCTCGATCGCGCTCTCGGCGGCCAGCGACGCGCCCTGCCCGGTGCTGTTGGACGGCGCGTGCACCGCGTCCCCGACCAGCGCCATCCGGCCGCGCCACCAGTGCGGCACCGGCGGCATGATGTGCAGCGCCCCGACGACCTGCAGCGTCTCCGCGCTCGTGCGGGCGGCCAGCGCGCCGCCGGGGTCGTCGCCGGCGTAGGTCTCGCGCAGCGTGCGCAGCCATTCCGCGGCGGGGCGCCGCC
This sequence comes from Actinomadura sp. 21ATH, assembly GCF_041951345.1. Lineage (NCBI taxonomy): Bacteria > Bacillati > Actinomycetota > Actinomycetes > Streptosporangiales > Thermomonosporaceae > Actinomadura > Actinomadura sp. 21ATH. The sequence continues at coordinate 44,597 of NZ_JBGNUR010000011.1, forward strand.
GCGCCTCGGTCAGCGTCAGGTGGTCGCGGGAGGGCAGGTTGGCGCCCCAGCCGACCCCGCCGCCGGGCAGCACCCAGTACAGGTAGTACGCCCGCTTCCCGAACGCGAAGACCATCGTGCCGGGCTCGGCGTCGACGGCGACGTCCGCGCGGCCCTCGAAGCCGAGCATGCCGGTGTAGCCGGGGCCGGGCGCGGCCGGGTCGATCAGCGTGCGGACGGTGGAGCGGACGCCGTCGGCCCCGATCAGGACGTCGGCGCGGGCGGTGCCGCCGTCGGCGAACTTCGCCGTGACGCCGTCCGGGTCCTCGTCGGCGCCCACCAGGCGCTTGCCGTACTCGAACCTGGCACCCGCCGCGAGCGCCCGGTCCCGCAGCGCCCGGTGCAGGCCGCCGCGGTCGACCATCTGCAGCGGCTCCACGTCCGGGAGCGCGGGCACGGTGCGGAGCGGCCCGCGCCCGATCGCCATGGCGCTGCGCCGGATCGGGAGGGCGAGGGAACGGACCGCGTCGCCGGCGCCGACGACGTCCAGCGCCGCCATGCCGTTGGGGGCCAGGGCGAGGGTGCCGCCGATGCCGTCCGACGCGGCGGGGTACGCCTCGTGGACGGTCGCGTCGATGCCGGCCTTGAGGAGGGCGGCCGCGGTGACCGGGCCGGCGATGCCGCCGCCGATGACCAGCGCGCTTCGTACCTTGGACATGGGTCTTCTCCTTCGGTGGGTGCGAACCGTCCCGCGGGAGAACCCGGTTATCCTTTCGTCGCCACCTCAGGGCCGGGTCCGTCGTGACGGGCGTCGGTTCGGGGAAGGGTCCCGGTGGCGGTGTTGCCGCACCGCCACCGGGCTTCGTACGGGGTCGTCCAGCGTGTCTCAGCCCTCGACGGCCCCCCTCTCGGCGAGTTCGGCCGCCTCCGGGGGCATCTCGCCGGTGTCGTGCCAGGCTTGCCACACGGCGAGGTCGGGGTGGGAGCCGGACGCCAGCTCCTCGATCATCGAGGCGACCCAGGCCGCCTCCGCCTCCAGGATCGCCAGCTCGTACTCGTCCTCGATGAGGAACAGCCGGGGGACGTCCTTCGCGTGCTCGGCGAGTCCCGCCCGCCGCGCGCCGATCGTCTCCTCCAGCCGGCCGAGCCGGGTCCGCAGCAGGTCGGCCGCCTCGCCCGGCGGGATCGCGGCCAGCACCGAGAGCCCGGCCACGAACCGCGGCCGCTCCGGATGCGGGGTGGAGACCAGCTCCCGCGTCCACTCGACCATCTCGCGCCGGCCGGCGTCGGTGATCCGGTAGATCGTCCGTTCCGGCCGGGCGCCCTGCCGGCTGCTCCCGATGTTCTCCAGGAAGCCGTGCTTCTCCAGGTTCTGGACGACGGTGTAGAGGGAGCCCCACTTGACGTTCATGTCCTGGTCCTTGCTGCGGGCCCGCATGATCGACGCCATCTCGTACCGGTGCATCGGCCGCTCCTGGACGGTGGCCAGCACCGCGAGCGCCAGCAGGTTGTCGACCTTGCGCTTCCCGGCCATCGCGCCCCCTCCTCGCTTACTCGTCCACGAATATACGTCTACGAGTAAATCCCGGCAATACCCCGCCGCTCATGCCTGCCGGTCGAGGCGGACGAGGCCGGAGTGCGCACCGGAGACCCTGACCCGCTGGAGGTGAACGGGCGCCAGCCCGGCGCGGATCGCGGCGGTGAGGTCGGCCGTATCGGGTGTCAGGACGACGGCGGCCCCGCCGGGCGCGAGGACCCGCCGCAGCTCCCGCCACCACCCGGAGAGCCGCCCGTGCCGCCCCACCTGCCTGCCCCACGGCGGGTTGCACACCACGCGGTCGACGCTCCCGTCCGGCAGGGGCAGCGCGGCCGCGTCGCCCCTCCGGAACTCGATCCCCAGCCCTTCGGCGTTCGCGCGGGACGCCTCCACGGCCTCGCGGCCGATGTCGAAGCCGCGGCAGCGCGCCCCCGGCTGGAGCAGCGCGGCCTCGATGAGCGGCGTCCCGGCGCCGCAGCACGGGTCCAGGACGGCGTGCCCGGACCGGATCTCCGCCAGCACCGCCATCGCGGCGGCCACCGGCGGGTGCAGCGTGCCGGGGACCGTGCGCCGCTTGTACGCGCGGCGGTGCAGCGGCCGGCCGGCGACCCGCAGCATCAGGCCGGCGCGGTCGCCGTCCAGCGCCAGCCGGTACGCGCCGTACCCGGGCGGCGGGGCGGACCCGTCCCGCCGCGAGTGGTACGGGACGCCGAGCCGCCCGGCGAGGGCGCGGCCCACGGCGTCCTCGGCGTCGTGCCGGTTGTAGTTCCGCCGTCCCAGGAACGACGCCGACACCTCGACCCCGGCCACCGCGGGCGCGCCGCCGCCGAGGCCGCCCCCCTCACCGAGCGCGGCCGGATCGACAAGATCAGCCGGATCGGCCAGGGCGGCCAGATCGGCCAGGGCGGCCAGGCCGGACCTGGCGGGGCCGGGGTCGGGGATCCGGGCGACGAGCCGGAAGACGTCGTCGGCGAGCCGGAGGGCGGTGGCCTCCGCCGCCGGGAGGCCGGTACGGAAGTGGACCTCGCGGTGGCCGATCCGGGTGATCGTGCCGAGCTCGTGCCGCAGGATCTCGGTGGCCAGCAGGGACTCGAGCCCGCGGACGCAACGCGCCACCATGCGCATGATGATCGTTCTTCTCCCACGTCAGGACCCGGGACGGGCGGTGCGCCGGTCCCGCATCGCCGGCGGCGGGGGCTCCTCGCCTCGCCGGCGGATCGCTAACGCAGGTGGAAGAAGGTCATGCCAGCATGTTAGCGGCGATCGGGGGAGCGGGCGGACGGCCTTCGCGCCGGGCCGCCCGCCCCGGCGCACTCGCGAGCGTGCGTATCGCCGTTTCGGAATGATCGGGCGGGCGGCCGGGAACGTTCCCCGGCCCGGCCCGTCCATATCGGCCGAACCGCATTCGACGGCCATTCATTGCGGGTTTTCGCTATTTCCGTCCCGGCATTTAACGGCATCCCGATGTTTGTTGATACCGTTCCGTGACCTGGAGAGATGCGGTCTCGCCGGGCCCGGACGCGCACTCGTAGATAAACCCTCCGGTAGTCATTGTCATTCGATGACAACGTTCCGCCGGGGGCGAATTTGTTTCGCGCGGATTGCTTGCGTGGTGCCGCTCGCCACAAGTAGCGTACCGGCCAGTAGCGGCTGGCGTCGCGACATCGATAACGGTCGCTATTCGAGCCGGTTTCAATAGATCTCCGCTGTTCTGCTCCGGGAATGGGCTCTGTCGAATGGGACTTGAAGTCGTCGTTGAGGGGCTCACGAAGTCCTTCGGCCGGCAGACCATCTGGCGGGACGTGTCGCTGACGCTGCCGGCCGGCGAGGTGAGCGTGATGCTCGGCCCGTCGGGGACCGGCAAGACCGTGTTCCTGAAGTCGCTGATCGGGCTGCTCAAGCCCGAGCGCGGCCGGGTGCTGATCAACGGCGTCGACATGGTGAACGACCCCGACCGCAAGGTGTACGAGACGCGCAAGCTGTTCGGGCTGATGTTCCAGGACGGCGCGCTGTTCGGGTCGATGAACCTGTTCGACAACATCGCGTTCCCGCTGCGCGAGCACACCCGCAAGAAGGAGACGGAGATCCGCCGGATCGTCCTGGAACGGATGGAGATGGTGGGACTCGGCGGGCAGGAGCGCAAGCTGCCCGGCCAGATCTCCGGCGGGATGCGCAAGCGCGCCGGGCTGGCGCGGGCGCTGGTGCTGGACCCGCAGATCATCCTGTGCGACGAGCCCGACTCCGGTCTCGACCCGGTCCGGACCGCCTACCTGTCGCAGCTGCTCATCGACCTGAACGCGCGGATCGACACCACGATGCTCATCGTCACGCACAACATCGAGATCGCGTCGACCGTGCCCGACAACATCGGCATGCTGTTCCGCCGCGACCTCGTCACGTTCGGCCCGCGCGAGGTGCTGCTGACCAGCCAGGAGCCGGTGGTGGCGCAGTTCCTGCGGGGCAACCGGCACGGGCCGATCGGGATGAGCGAGGAGAAGGACGCCGCCGAGCTGGCCGCCGAGCAGCGGCTCGCGCTGCCGGCCGCGAAGGTGCCGGAGATCGTCCCGCAGCTCCAGCCCAGCCCCGGCATGCCGGAGCGCACGGCCGTGAACCGCCGCCGGGAACGCGTGATGACCATGCTCGCCCAGCTTCCCCCCGCGGCCCAGGAGGCGATCTTGAACAGTCTGCTGCCGCCCGCCCGCGAGCGCCGCGCGCAGCCCGGGTTCGGGCCGCCCGGCCTCGGGCCGTCGGCGTACGGGGGGCCGCGATGACCGCCCCCTCCTCCTCGGTGCCCGGGGCGGGCGCGCTGCGCGAGACCGGGCGGCTGTTCGCGCTCGGCGCGACCGTGCTGACCCAGATGTTCCGGCGGCCGTTCCAGGCGCGGGAGCTGCTGGAGCAGTTCTGGTTCATCGCGTCGGTGACGATCCTGCCGACCGCGCTGGTCTCGATCCCGTTCGGCGCGGTGATCGCGCTCCAGGTCGGGTCGCTGGCGCAGCAGCTCGGCGCGCAGTCGTTCACCGGCGGCGCCAGCGTGCTCGCGGTGATCCAGCAGGCCAGCCCGATCATCGTGGCGCTGCTGATCTCCGGCGCCGGCGGCTCGGCGATCTGCGCCGACATCGGCTCGCGGACCATCCGCGAGGAGATGGACGCGATGGAGGTCATGGGCGTCTCGCCGATCCAGCGGCTGATCGTGCCGCGGGTGCTGGCGGCGATGCTGGTGGCGGTGCTGCTGAACGGCCTGGTCTCGGTCGTCGGCGTGATGGGCGGCTACTTCTTCAACGTCGTGATGCAGGGCGGCACGCCGGGCGCGTACCTGGCCTCGTTCTCCGCGCTGGCGCAGCTGCCCGACCTGTACATCAGCGAGTTCAAGGCGCTGCTGTTCGGCTTCATCGCCGGCGTCGTGGCGGCCTACCGGGGGCTCAACCCGCGCGGCGGCCCCAAGGGCGTCGGCGACGCGGTCAACCAGTCGGTGGTGATCACCTTCCTGCTGCTGTTCTTCGTCAACCTGGTGCTGACCGCGATCTACCTCCAGGTCGTACCGCCGAAGGGGTCGTGAGCGATGGCCACCGGCTCTCTGATGCGCGGACCCGGGTCCGCGATCCGCCGTCCCGGGTCCTGGTTCGCCTGGCTCGACCAGCCCGGCGACCAGCTCGGCTTCTACGTGCGGGCGCTGCTGTGGACGCCGCGCGCGCTGCGCCGCTATCTCAAGGAGGTGCAGCGGCTGCTGGGCGAGGTCGCGTTCGGCTCCGGCGCCCTGGCGGTGATCGGCGGAACGGTCGGCGTCATGTTCGCGATGACGCTGTTCACCGGCGTCGTCGTCGGCCTCCAGGGGTACGCGGCGCTCAACCAGATCGGCACCTCGGCGTTCACCGGCTTCGTGTCGGCCTACTTCAACACCCGCGAGATCGCGCCGCTGGTGGCCGGGCTGGCGCTGTCGGCGACGGTCGGGGCGGGCTTCACCGCCCAGCTCGGCGCGATGCGGATCAACGAGGAGATCGACGCGCTGGAGGGCATGGGCATCCCGTCCATGCCGTACCTGGTCACCACCCGGATCATCGCCGGCACGGTCGCGATCATCCCGCTGTACGGGATCGGGCTGCTGTCGTCGTACCTGGCGTCCAGGCAGATCACGATCTGGGTGAACGGGCAGTCCGCCGGCACCTACGACCACTACTTCAACGTGTTCCTGTCGCCGACGGACGTGATCCTGTCGTTCCTGAAAGTGCTGATCTTCAGCGTGATGGTGATCCTGGCGCACTGCTACTACGGCTACCGGGCGGCCGGCGGCCCGGCGGGCGTCGGCGTCGCGGTCGGCCGCGCGGTCCGTACCGCGATCGTGCTGATCAGCGTCACCGACTTCTTCCTCAGCCTGGCGATCTGGGGCGCCACCACGACGGTGAAGGTCGCGGGGTGAGCGGGCGATGACGGCGAAGAGCGAGAGCGCGATCGCGACACTGTCGCGGCGGCTGCAGGGCGTGGTCTTCCTCCTCGTCCCGGCGCTGCTGGTGTGGCTGGCCGTCGCGATCTACCAGAAGAAGTTCACCGACGCCACGATGGTCACGCTGCGGACCGGGTCGGTCGGCAACGAGATGCACCGGCACGCCGACGTCAAGGTGCGCGGCGTCGTCGTCGGCGAGGTCCGTGAGATCACCGCCGACGGCGCGGGCGCCCGGCTCACGCTGGCGCTCAAGCCCGAGTCGGTCCGGCACATCCCCGCCAACGTCAGCGCGCAGATGCTGCCGACGACGCTGTTCGGGCAGCGGTTCGTGGCGCTGCTGGCGCCGGCCGCCCCGGCCCCCTCGCCGATCCGCGAGGGCAGCGTCATCAGCGAGGACCGCACGGCCAACGCGGTCGAGCTGCAGGAGGTCATCAACAACACGCTGCCGCTGCTCACCGCCGTGCAGCCGGCGAAGCTGTCGGCGACACTGACCGCGATGTCGACGGCGCTGGAGGGGCGCGGGCACGAGCTGGGCGAGACGCTGGTGACGCTGGACGCGTACCTGAAGAAGTTCAACCCCGAGCTGCCCGCCCTCAACCGCAACATCCGCGAGCTGGTGGAGTTCACGCACCACTACAGCGAGGCGACGCCGGAGATCCTGGACGCCCTGTACGACTTCAGCGCCACCAGCCGCACGGTCGTCGACCAGCGCCGCAACCTCAGCGATCTGTACTCGACCGTCACCGGCGGCGCGCAGGACCTCACCACGTTCCTGCGGCAGAACTCCGGCAACATGATCCGCCTCGCGGACCACAGCCGGGCGCCGCTGGAGGTGCTGGCGCGGTACTCGCCCGAGTTCCCGTGCGTGTTCTCGATGCTGAACGACTTCAAGCCCAGGATGGACAGGGCGCTCGGCGCGGGCACCGACCGGCCCGGCATCAGGGCCGAGATCACCACCGTGCCGTCCAAGGGCCGGTACGTCCCGGGCCGCGACACGCCGCGCTTCACCGCGAGCGGCGGGCCGCGCTGCTACCCGCTCCCGTACGACCCCGCCGGCGGCGTCGCGCCGCGGGCCGCGCCGCCCGGCCGGGTCGCCCCGGTCGCGGTCGTGCCCGGCGCGCTCGGGCTGCCCAACTCGCCGCAGGAGAACCAGCTGGTGAACGAGCTGCTCGCGCCGGGCCTGCGGGAGGTCCCGTCGAACCTGCCCGACTGGAGCAGCGTCCTGGTCGGCCCGGTCTACCGGGGGGCGGAGGTGGACGTCCGATGAGGATGAACGTCAAGGGCCTCGGCGGCCCGCTGGTCAAGTCGTTCCTGTTCGTGGTCGTGACCGTCACCGCCACGGCCGTGCTGGCGATCAGCATCGCCAACACCGGGGTCGGCAACGCCGACCGCTACAAGGCGCGGTTCAGCGACGTCACCGGGCTGATCGAGGGCGACAGCATCCGGATCGCCGGCGTCCGGGTCGGCCAGGTCACCGAGATCAAGGTGGTGAACCGGCGGCAGGCGCAGGTGGAGTTCAGCGTGCAGCGCGGCCGCCGGCTGCCCTCGTCCACCAAGGCGACGATCAAGTACCTGAACCTGGTGGGCCAGCGCTATATCGAGCTGGACCGCGGCACCGGCGCGCCGGGCGCGACGATGGCGCGGGGGAGCACGATCCCGCTGGAGCGGACGACGCCCGCGCTGAACCTGACCCAGCTGTTCAACGGCTTCCAGCCGCTGTTCCAGGCGCTGTCGCCCGCCGACGTCAACCAGCTCGCGGGAGAGATCATCCAGGTGCTCCAGGGCGAGGGGCCGACGATGGACTCGCTGCTGCGCACGGTCGCGTCCCTGACCAGCACGCTGGCGGGCAAGGACCAGGTGATCGGCCAGGTCATCGACAACCTCAACGAGGTGCTGGAGACGATCAACGCCCGCGGCGACCAGCTGGCCGACCTGATCGTGACGCTGCGCCGGCTGACCTCCGGGCTCGCCGCCGACCGCAAGCCGCTCGGCGAGGCCATCGGCGCGATGTCCGCGCTGACCAACAGCACCGCCGACCTGCTCCAGGTGGGGCGCGCGCCGCTGAAGGACAGCATCGGCCAGCTCGGCCGGCTGTCGGACGAGCTCGCCGACGAGAGCCCGGAGATCGAGCGGTTCCTGCGGACGGTGCCCGGCAAGAGCGCCACCATCGCCCGGCTCGCCTCGTACGGGTCCTGGCTCAACCTCTACATGTGCCAGGCCACCGTCACCGGCGCCACGTACACCGACGGCCGCCCGCCGCCCACCGGCGTCCCGATGGAGGCCGACGACGCGACACGATGTGGAGGCCAGGGATGAGCGGCACCAACGGCCCGCCGGGCCCGGTCCCGGCCGCCCGGCCGGCGGCGACGGCGCTGCCGCCGCTGAAGAAGCCCCGCGGCGGCGCGCTGCGCAAGCCGATCAAGGAGCGCAACCCCATCGGTGTCGCCGTCGTCGGGCTGGCGATCATCCTGGTGCTCGGGCTGCTGGCCTACCGCGCCGACGACCTGCCGGTCATCGGCGGCGGCACCAAGTACACCGCCGACTTCCGGGAGGCGGCCGGCCTCCGCCCCGACGACGAGGTACGGGTCGCCGGCGTCAAGGTCGGCGAGGTCACGGACGTGGAGCTGGACGGCGCCAAGGTCAAGGTCACGTTCCGGGTCCGGGACACCTGGATCGGCAGCGCCAGCACCGCCGGGATCATGATCAAGACGCTGCTGGGCGCGAAGTACCTGGCGATCGACCCGCTCGGGCCGACCGCGCAGGACCCGGGCCGGCGCATCCCGCTCAGCCGGACGGTGTCGCCGTACGACGTCACCCAGGCGTTCCAGGACCTGTCGGGCACCATCGACCGGCTCGACACCGTCCAGCTCGCGCAGAGCCTGGACACGATCGCCGACACGTTCCAGAACACCGCGCCGAGCGTGCGCAAGGCGCTGGACGGGCTGTCGGCGCTGTCCCGGACGATCTCCACCCGGGACGCCCAGCTCGCCCGGCTGCTCGCCAACGCCAAGCAGGTCACCGGGGTGCTGGCGGAGCAGAGCGCCGAGTTCGAGGCGCTGCTGCGCGACGGCAACCTGCTGCTGGCCGAGCTGCGCCGGCGGCGCGAGGCCATCCACGGGCTGCTGGTCGGCTCGCAGGCGCTCGCGCGCCAGCTGTCCGGGCTCGTGGCCGACAACGAGCGGCAGCTCCAGCCGACCCTCCAGGCGCTCGACCGCATCACCGGTGTGCTCCAGCGCAACCAGGACAACCTGAACCGCGCGCTCGCGGTGGCGGGACCGTACAACCGGCTCCTGGGCAACGCGCTCGGCAACGGCCGCTGGATGGACGGCTACCTGTGCGGCGTCGTGCCGAAGGAGTACCAGGCGCCGAACACGCCGCCGAAGAACGGCTGCATGCCGCCGAGGCCGGGCACCACCGCGGGAACGGGGGCGGGCCGGTGAAGCTCCGGGCGATGACGATCGACAACGCGATGCGCGGCGGGACCTGGCGGGAGCGCCGCCGGACCGTGATCGCGCTGATCATGGCCGTGGTGCTGATGGCGGTCGCGCTCGCGGCCGTCGCCGGCGGCCCGGCGGGCCGGCGGATCACGGCGTACTTCGCCGCCGCGGTCGGCGTGTACCCGGGCTCGGACGTGCGGATCCTCGGCGTCAAGGTCGGCACGATCGACGAGGTCACGCCGATCGGCACCCGGGTCCGGACGCGGCTGACGCTGGACGACGACACGCCGCTCCCGGCCGACCTCAAGGCCGTGGTGGTCGCGCCGAGCGTCGTCGCCGACCGCTACATCCAGCTGACGCCCGCGTACGCCGGCGGCCCCAAGTACGACACGTCCGTCCCGATCGACGTGAACCGCACGGCGACGCCGGTCGAGCTGGACCAGCTCTACGACAGCCTCAAGCGGATCACCGGCGACCTCGGCCCGAAGGGCGCCAACTCCAACGGCGCCCTCTCGCGCGCCCTGCAGGTCGGTGCCGACAACCTGAACGGCAACGGCGAGGCGTTCAACGACACGATCGCGCAGCTCGGCCAGGCCAGCCGGACGCTGGCGGGCAACAGCGGCGACCTGTTCGCCACGATCGCCAACCTGCAGAAGTTCACCACGATGATCAAGAACAACGACGCGCAGGTGCGGCAGGCCGAACGGCAGCTCGCGGACGTGACCGGCTTCCTGGCCGCCGACCGCGACGAGCTGGGCGCCGCGCTCCGCGAGCTGGCGATCGCGCTCGGGCAGGTCCGCACGTTCATCCGCGACAACCGGGCGCTGCTGAAGAAGGACGTCGACAAGCTCGCCTCCCTCACGCAGGTGCTCGTGAACCAGCGCGCCTCGCTCGCGGAGTCGTTCGACGTCCTGCCGCTGACCGCGACGAACTTCCTCAACGCCTACGATCCGGCCACCCGCACGCTGATGGGACGCGGCAACCTGAACGAGATCAGCATGGGCCCGATCAGCGGGGCGTCGGCGGCCGGATCGGCGCTGACCGCCCTGGGGCGCGGCACCGGGAGCGCCGTGTGCGCCTCGTCCGCCGAGATGACCGCGACCACGAAGGCGCTGTGCGAGAAGCAGCGGGCCGGGAGCATGACCCCCGTACCGGAGGGGGCCACCGGGATCCTGCCGCCGATGCCGCTGCCGGCCGTCGGCGACACGTACGGCAACCAGGGCGGCGACCAGGGCGGCAAGCCGCGCGGCGAGGGGGGCGGCCGATGAAGATCCGCGTGGCGGCGCTGGCCACCGCGAGCGCCGCGTTCCTCAGCGGCTGCGGCGGCGGGTTCACCGGCGTCCAGGACCTCCCGCTGCCCGGCGGCGCCGACCTCGGCGACGACCCGTACACGGTCACCGCCGAGTTCGCCAACGTGCTCGACCTCGTACCGCAGGCCGCGGTGAAGGTGAACGACGTCGCGGTCGGCCGGGTCTCCAAGGTGTCGCTGCCGCTCAACGGCTGGACGGCGCGCGTCACCCTGCTGGTCAACGGCAAGGTCAGGCTGCCCGCCAACGCGACCGCGCGGCTGGAGCAGTCCAGCCTGCTGGGCGAGAAGTACATCCAGCTCGCCGCGCCTCCGGCGGGCGCCAGCGGGACGCTCGCGGACGGCGCGACCATCCCCGTCGCCCGCACGAACCGCAACGTGGAAGTGGAGGAGGTCTTCGGCGCGCTGTCCCTGCTGCTGAACGGCGGCGGCCTCCCGCAGATGCGGACCATCGCCCGCGAGCTCAACAACGCGCTCAGCGGCAACGAGCCGGAGGTCAAGTCGGTCCTGAAGCGCATCAACGAGCTGACCGCGAGCCTCGACTCCAACAAGGGGAACATCGTGGCGGCGCTCGACGGGCTCAACCGGCTCTCCGCCACCCTCGCCACCCGCAAGCAGAAGCTCGGGACCGTGCTGAGCGACCTCAGCCCCGGCATGAAGGTCCTGGAGGAGCAGCGCGGCGCCCTCATCACCATGCTGCGGCAGTTCGAGGACCTGTCGGACGTCGCGGTGCGCACCATCAACGCCTCCAAGGACGACATGGTCGCCGACCTGCGCGCGCTCGCCCCCACCCTGAAGAAGCTCGCCGACGCGGGCGAGGACCTGCCCAAGTCGCTCGAAGTGCTGTTCACCTACCCGTTCACGGACGAGGTGATGAACGCAGTCAAGGGCGACTACCTGAACGTGTACCTGTCGGTGGCCGCGGTGCCCGGCACCAGGATCATCCCGTTGATCACGCCGGAGCCCGCCGCGGGCGCGAAGAAGAGGAAGACCGAGGTGCGCGACACCCCGACGCTGCCGCTGCCGCCGGTCGACACGCCCGAGGTCGTCCAGCCGCCGGTGGCGCCGGGCACGCCCTCCGGGTCCGGCACCCCGAGCCGGGGCCCGAGCGCCCCGCCGCCGTCCTCCGGCGGTGGCGGCGGGATCTTCCCCGAACTCCCGGGAGGCGGCGGCTGATGCTGACCCTCGCGACCAGGATCAGGACGCTGGCGTTCGTCGTCATCTCGGTGTCGGTGATCGCGTTCATCGGCGCCCGGTACGCCGACCTCGGCCGGCTCGTCGGGCTGCGCGGCTACTACGTCGCCAAGCTGGAGCTGGCCGAGACCGGCGGGCTGTTCCCCGGCTCCAACATCACCTACCGGGGCGTGTCGGTCGGCCGCGTCGGCGACCTGCACCTCACCGGCGACGGCGTCGTCGCCGACCTCAAGATCGACGACTCCGCGCCGCGGATCCCGGCGAACCTGCGCGCCGTCGTCGCCAACCTGTCGGCCGTCGGCGAGCAGTACGTGGACCTGCGCCCCGCCAACAGCGGCGCGCCGTACCTGCGCGACGGCGCCGTGATCCCGCGCTCCACCACCAGCACCCCGGCCCCCGTCACCGACCTGCTCAAGGCGGCCAACGACTTCACCCGCTCGGTCCCCACGACCGCGCTGCAGACCGTCGTGAACGAGTTCTATCTCGCGTTCAACGGCCAGGGCCCCAACCTCCAGGCGCTCATGGACGCGCAGAACGAGTTCATCCGCGCCGCCGACGCCAACATCGACCCCACCAGCACGCTCATCCGCGACGGCGAACTCGCCCTGCGCACCCAGAACCAGGAGGCCGCCGCGCTCAAGGCGTTCGCCTCCAACGCCCGGCTGCTGGCCGAGCAGCTGCGCACCTCCGACTCCGACCTGCGCAAGCTGATCGCCGTCGCGCCGCAGGCGTCCACCGAGCTGACCGGCCTGCTGCGCGACCTCGACCCCGGCCTCAGCGTCGTCATCGCGAACCTGCTCACCGTCTCCGACCTCGCCGTCACCCGCGTCGACGGCCTGGAAGAGCTCATGGTGCGCCTCCCCGGCGTCGTCGCCGCCGGCTCCACCATCGTCCAGGACGACGGCAAGCTCCGCTTCGGGATGGCGACCACGTTCTTCAACCCGCTGCCCTGCATGCGCGGGTACGGCGGCACCACGTACCGGAACGGCCTCAACACCACCGCCGCGCCGCCGCTCAACACCGGCGCCCGCTGCACGATGCCCGCCTCGTCCGGCGTGAACGTGCGCGGCTCGGCCAACGCCCCCAAGGGCGGCGTCCCCGTCCCCGCCCGCCCCGGCTCGCTGGGCGCCGCCGGCGCCGCCGATCTTCCCGGCGCGCTCGGCCTCCCCGGCGTCGACCCCCGCGAACCCGACATGGCCGACCTGCTCGGCCTGAGGGGAGAACGATGAAGCGCGTCCCGTACGTCCTCCTCGCCCTTTCCATCGCGTTCCTGGGCTGGTCCTGCTGGACGTTCTGGGACATGCGGCAGGGCGAGCCGCAGGACATGGCCCGCGACCGCGACCAGGCCGTCACCGCCGCGAAGAACCAGCTCGCGGCCCTCAACACGATGGACGCCAAGCGCGTCGACCAGGGCCTCCAGAGCTGGCTGGACTCCTCCACCGGCCCCCTGCACGACGAGCTGAAGCGGACCCGGCCCGAGAGCAGGCAGAAGATCCAGAAGGCCGCCACCACCGCGAACGGGAAGGTCGTCGACGCCGCCCTGACCGCGCTCGACCGGCGCTCCGGCTCCGCCCGGATCATCGCCACCGTACGGATCGAGGTGACCCGGCCCGGCGCGGCCCCGACCGTGGAACGCAAGCGCTACGACGCCGCGCTGGCCCGTACCGCGGCCGGCTGGAAGCTCAAGTCCCTGACCGCGCTCCCGGCCAACGCCCGGTGAGGGAGGATCCCGTGACCACCGAGACCGTCGACGCCGAGGTCGAGACGCCGCCCGCCGGGAAGAAGCGGATCCCGCGCCACCGGCTGGTCCTGGCCGCCGCCCTGATCGTCGCGCTCGCCGCCGGGGGCGTCCTGGCCTTCACCGAGAAGCAGCGCGGCGCGTCCCCGTCCGCCAACCGCGCCCTGGTCGACGCTGAGGCGACCGCCAAGGTGGTCGGGGACGTCAGCAACGCGCTGGTCAAGGTGCTCTCGTACCAGCACGGCGACGTCGCCGCCACCGAGAAGGCCGCCGCGCAACTCCTGGAGGGCAAGGCCGCCGGCCAGTACCGCGCCCTGTACGGCCAGGTGAAGGCGCAGGCCCCGGCGCAGCGCCTCACCCTGACCACCCGCGTCGTCCGCGCCGGCGTCACCCGCCTGTCCGGCGACACCGCCCACCTCCTGGTCTTCCTCGACCAGGTGAGCACCCGCAACGGCAAACCGGCCGGCGGCACCGCCGCCGCCCAGCTCGCGATCACCGCCCGCCTCCGCGACGGCCAGTGGCGCATCACCGAGATCCGGTCGAGCTGACGACGACATGAGGTGACCCACGTGAGCAAGACCGACACCAAGAAGGCCCCCGAGGCCGAGGAGCCGGACCTGGACCGGTCCGGCCCCCAGGAACCGCCCGCCGAGGAGCCGGCGGGCGAGAAGTCGGCGGAGAACGAAGCCGAGAAGCCGGGGGACGAGGACGACAAGGAAGAGGAGCCGGCGGGCGAGGACGGCGAGAAGGAAGAGAACGGCAAGAAGGACGCCGGCAACGAAGAAGGCGGCAACGAAGAGGGCGGCAACGAAGAGGGCGGCAACGAAGAGGGCGGCAACGAAGAGGGCGGCAACGAAGAGGGCGGCACGGAGGAGGCGGCCGGAAAGCCGTCGCCGCCGGCGGCTCCGCCGGACGGGAAGCGGAAGGCGGCGATGGTCCTGGCGGTCGTCGCGGCCGTGTGCGCCGCCTGGTTCGGGTGGTCGTGGTACGCGGCGGCGCACGACGAATCCCTCGGCTTCTCGCGCGAGCGCGACGAGGTGCTGCGGGCGGGCGAGCAGGCCGTGCAGAACCTCAACACCCTCGACCACCGCTCCCTCGACCGGGACCTGAAGCTGTGGCAGGACTCCTCGACCAGCGAGCTGTACCAGGAGATCGTCCAGGGGCGGCCGCAGTTCGAGAAGGCCGTGCAGCAGGCCAAGACGATCACCTCGGCGAAGGTCCTGGACGCGGCCGTGACCGAGCTCGACCGGCACGCGGGCAAGGCGAGCGTGATCGTCGGACTCCAGATCACGGTGACGCCGCCCAAGGGCGAGCCGGCCGTCAAGAAGACCCGGCTGATGGGGCAGCTCACCCGTACCGCCACCGGATGGAAGCTCAGCGCCCTGTCCCAGGCCCCGGTCGGGGGTACCGGGTGAACCGGGTGAAGCGGGTGAAAGGACTCTCTGTGAAGAAGCTCGGCGCCCTCTGGCGGCACCCCCGTGTCCCGCTCGTCCTGGCCGTCGTGACCGTCCTGCTGGGCGGCCTGGCCGCCTGGTCGGCCCGCGAGGCGCACACGCTCAGGAGCGGCTCGACGGCCGAGAACGTCGCGCTGACCGACAACGCCCGTTCGAGCGAGCTCAAGGGCGAGGTCCAGGACATCGTCAACACGGTCTTCTCGTACAACTACACCGATGTCGCCAAGACCGAGCGCGCCGCGCAGACACTGCTGACCGGGAAGGCCGTCCAGCAGTACAACGAGATGATCGCCGTGGTGCGGAAGCAGGCGCCCGAGCAGAAGCTGGTCCTCACCACCACGGTCACCGACAGCGGCGTGCGCATGCTGTCCGGCGACCGCGCGCGCCTGCTCGTCTTCGCCGACCAGCGGAGCACCCGCACCGACAAGAATCAGACCGCCTACTCGGCCGCGATGTTCTCGGTGGGCGCCGTCCACCGGAACGACCGCTGGCAGATCGAGAACATCGACACGTTCATGAAGTAGGAGGACGGCCGCCGAGGTTATCCACAATCACGGCATCCCCTTATGAGGAGGTCACCCGCCCGGCGACAGTCGATGACATGACGGAGACCACCCACCGGACCCCGCTGCGGATCCGGTCCATCCCCGACGCCATCGCCGCCGTTCCCTACCTGCTGGGCTTCCACCCGGCCGACAGCATGCTCGTGATCGGCTTCGGCGGCCGGCACCACACCTGCGCCGTCCGCGTGGACTTACCGCCCCTCGACGACCCGGCCGCGCACGCCCGTACCGCCGAGCACGCCGCCACCGTCCTCGGCGGCGGAGGCTTCCGCCGTGCCCTCGTCCTCGGGTACGGCGCCCGCGGCCGCGTCGAGCCGGCCTTCGCCGCCATCCGCGACACCCTGCCCCTGGAGATCGTCGACGCCGCCCGGGTCACCGGCGGCCGCTGGTGGTCGCTCGTCTGCGACGTCCCCGGCTGCTGCCCGCCCGGCGGCACCCCGTACGACATCTCCTCCAGCCTCGTCGCGGCCGAGGCCACCCTCGCCGGAAGGGTCGCCCTGCCCGGCCGGTCCGACCTGGAGGAGACGGTCGCGCCCCACCAGGGCCCCGCCCGCGACTCCATGCGCCGCGCGACCCGGCGAGCTGAGCGGCGCGCCCGTACCAGGGATCTCGCGGCCCTCCGCGACGAGGCCCTGACCCTCCTCGCCCGCCTCCGCAGCACGCCGTCCCCCGACCACCACGACCTCGCGTGGCTGAGCGTCCTGCTCACCGACCTCCGCATCCGCGACGAGGCGTTCGTCCGCATCGACCTCGACGACCCGTCCGCCGACATCGCCTTCTGGCGCACCGTCCTCCGCCACGTCGAGGAGCCGTACGCCTCCGCCCCGGCCTGCCTCCTGGCCCGCGCCGCGTACGCCGCGGGCGACGGCGGCCTCGCCAACGTGGCCCTCGACCGCGCCGCCCCCGACTACTCGATGGCGACCCTCCTCCAGGCCGTCATCGCCGCCGGCATCCCACCCGACGACCCGCGCCTGCGCATGACCCCAGAAGAACTCTCCACCATCCACACCACCCAGGAAGACGACCCCTGACCCGCAGTACGTGCCCGTGGTCAGCGGGTCCGATCCCCGCGCGGCCATGCCCGCCCATGGGTGTCGGCTCCGTCGAGGCTGCGGACGCGCACCTCACCGCCACGCTCGGCGTTCCCCGACGGCAGCGGGCGTGCCGGGCGTCGGTGTGCCAGTGGCGGCTGAAGGTCTCCCATGTCTGCTCGTGCAGGGGCGCCATGTGCGGCGTGGCCCCGGCGTTCAGGACGAGCAGGCCGGGACGGTGTTCGCGGAGTACGTCCCGCGCGAGCGTCTCGTCGGCGGCGTCGGCGGCGAGTGGCGTGAAGCCCTCGCCGAGCTCGCCGCGTATGGCGCGCAGGTCGTGCTCGCTGCGGGCGATCCCGACGACGCCGGTGCCCGCGGCGGCGAGCGCGGCGGCGATGGCGCGCCCGAAGCCGCGGCCGGCTCCGGTGACGACGGCGGTCTGGAACGATCCGGACATCGAGTTCTCCGAAGTGCTGGAGGGGTTCGGTCCGTATCAAGACCGGCCGCACGGACGGAAACCGTCGCCGGCCGCCGAAATCAGACGGTGATGTAGATCACATGCTTGGGACGGGCCGCACGCGGGCGGGGCCGGACGGTCTCCGACCGGCCCCGCGCGGGGCCGGTCAGTCCACGAGGAGGACGACCTTGCCGCGGCCGTGGCCGGTGGCCACCTCGCGGTGGGCGTCGGCGGCGCGGGCGAGGGGGTAGGCGTTGCGGACGTGCAGCCGGAGGCGGCCCTCCTCGTAGTGGCGGGCCGCCTCGGCGAGGCGGGCCGCGGAGCGCTTGAACGGGGTGGTGCGGACGCCGAGTTCGGCGGCGCGCTCGTGCTCGACGAGGGTGATGATGCGGTCGCGGTCCTTGACCAGTTCGAGCGAGACCATGAGGGCGTCGCCGCCGGCGCCGTCGAGGGCGGCGTCGACGCCGCCGGGCGCCGCCTCGCGGACGCGGCCGGCCAGGCCCTCGCCGTACGCGACCGGGATCGCGCCGAGGGAGCGCAGGTAGTCGTGGTTGGCCTCGCTCGCGGTGCCGATGACGGTCGCGCCGGCGATGCGGGCGAGCTGGACGGCGACCGTGCCCGTGCCGCCGGCCGCCGCGTGGATCAGGACGGTGTCGCCCGGCCCGACGGCCATCTCCTCCAGGGCGATGTGCGGGGTCATCACGGCGGCCGGGAAGCCGCCCGCGATCTCCCACGGCATGCTCGCCGGCTTGGGGGTGACCTGGTCGGCGGGGACGACGGCGTACTCGGCGTACGCGGTGAGGCGGGTGAAGCCGACCACCTCGGTCCCCACCTGGAGGCGGACGCCGTCGCCGGCCTGGTCGACCACGCCCGCGAACTCGTTGCCCGGGATGCGGGGGTAGCCCTCCGGAGTGCCGGGCGGTGTCCAGCCCTCGCGGATCGCCAGGTCGTACGGCTGCACGCCGGCGGCCTTGACCCGGACCCGGACCTGGCCCGGCCCGGCCTGCGGGTCCGGGACGTCCATCAGCCGCAGGACCTCGGGCCCGCCCGGTGCGGTGAACGCGGCAGCCTTCATGATTCGGTTCCCTTCGTCGATGACACCGGGAACGCTAGGACCTCAAGTTTGGTCGAGGTCAACTCCGAAGATCGCGAAGGCGGGCGCCGGGCGACGCGGGTGCGGGTGGCCGGTAGCGGACGCCGGGATCAGGACCGGACGGCCTCGCCGGGGGAGCCGGGGTCGATCCGGCGGTCGCGGTTGCGCTCGTTCCAGGCGCGCATGCGCGGCGGGTAGCCGACGATCTGGACGTCGTAGACCGGCATGCCGAGGTCGCGGGCGACCTTGCCGATGACCTGGGGCGCGCCGACGCGGCGGCGGGTCCACTCGCCGTCGTGGGCGACGGCGACCGCGGTGGTGTCGGTGGCGAACGTCTCGGGCTCGACGTAGAACTCCACGCCCTGGCGGCTGCGCGCGAAGGCGATCAGCGCCTTGATGTCGTCGTCGGTGGCCTCCCGGTCGAGCCTGGTCACCGTGGAACCCCGGTTTTTGCGTATCCCGAATCGGTCCCGGAACCTCATCCGGCCTGTCCCGTCGTCTGGTGCCGCTCCGGAACGGCTCCGGAGACACTGGGCGCGTATGACAATAACGACTGTCCGGTGGAATGGGGTTCCCGATTTCACGGCAATTCGCCGGGCCGCCGGGAGGCGCGGGCTCTACACTGTCCGATCGGACTGATCATCGGGGAGCCCGTTAGGGAGTTTCATGACGCGCGGTGCCATCGTGACGCGGAAGTGGGCGGCGGTGGCTGCGGGGGCCGCCGTCTGCGGCTGGCTGAGCACGCTGGCGCCGGCGCCGGGCGCCGTGGCGGCGGGCCCGGCCGAGCGCCCCCCGGCGCGGGCGGTCGCGGCCGCGAAGCCCCAGCCCAGGCCGACCCCGACCCCGACACCGAAGCCGAAGCCGCCGCCGGTCGACTGCCGGAAGGCCAAGTGCGTCGCGCTGACCTTCGACGACGGCCCGATGAGCGGTACGTCGAGGCTGCTCGACCTGCTGGCCCGCAACAAGGTGCGGGCCACGTTCTTCCTGGTCGGCGGGAACGTCGAGGAGTATCCGGAGCTGGTGCGGCGGGAGGCCGCCGAGGGCCACGAGCTGGCCAACCACAGCTACTCGCACGCCGATCTCGGCCGGTCGTCGCAGGCCGAGGTCACCTCGGAGCTGGTACGGACCCAGCGCGCGATCCAGCGGGTCGCCGGGGTGACGCCGGTGCTGATGAGGCCGCCGTACGGCTCGACGGACAAGCAGGTCGCGGCCATCACGAAGCGGCTGGGGCTGGCCCAGGTGCTGTGGACGGTCGACCCGCTCGACTGGCGGGTCCGCGACAGCGCGCGGGTGGAGCGCAAGGTCGTCGGCGGCACGCGCAACGGCACGATCGTGCTGCTGCACGACATCCACGCGACGACGGTCGACGCGGTACCGATGATCATCAAGCGGCTGGCGGCCAAGGGGTACGTGTTCGTGACCGTTTCCGAGCTGTACGGCGAGCCGCTGTCGCCCGGGAAGAAATACGTCGAGTTCACGCCGCCGAAGCCGCCGGAGCCCTCTCCGAGCCCTTCCGCCGCCACGAGTCCGCCCGCCACCGCGAGTCCTTCCGCCGCGCCTTCGGATCGTCCTTCGGAGGGGTCGGGATCTCAGGGTTGATCCGGGGGTTTCCCGGATGGCGGCGGATCCGCGGATGCGCGAGCATTGACGCATGAATAGCGGATATGCGGCGCCGGAACTGCGGGTTTCCGACGCGGAGCGCGAGTCTGTCGTGGAACGGCTGCAGGAGGCGTACGCGGAGGGCCGCCTGGAGCATTCCGAGTTCGACATGCGGATGCATCTGGCGATGACGTCCAAGACGCGCGGGGACCTCGACGCGGTGACGCGCGATCTGGGGGCCGGGCCGGCCGGGCTCGCGAAGCCGGGCGCGCCGGTCACGGGGGAGGACCGGGTGCTGGCGGCGCTCGCGCACGGGCTGGGGGTGCCGACGCTGTTCGTCGGGCCGCTGGTGCTGATGCTGACGAGCGGGAAGCGGTCGGCGTACGTGCGGCGGCACGCGGCCGAGGCGGTCAACTTCCAGCTGACGCTGCTGCTGGTGACGATCGTGACGTTCGGGCTGGGCGCCGTCGTGTACGCGGTCGCCTGGGCCGTGGCGGCGGTCGCGGCCGTGGTGGGGCTGACCGGGGAGCCGTTCCGGTACCCCTGGATCCTGCGCCTGGTGAAGTGATCGGTCCCGTGCGGGGACGGGGATCGGCAGGTGTCGCGGGGGTGGTTCGGGGGAAGCGTTAGAGCGGGCCGGAGGGAGGAGGGGCGTGTCCGCCATGCCCGGGCTGGGGCTTTATTCCCTTACGTCCCTGTGATCACCCTCTCGCCCTAAATATGTGGAACATACATGCGATCCTCGATTTACTGTGGGGCCGGGAGGGTGTGATGACGGAGCTTCTGGTCAAGGGCGATCACGAGCGGGCCGTGGAGGCGCTGCGCAGGTCGTACGAGTCGATCCCGGAGGGCGCGCCGGTACGGCTGGCCAAGCGCACCTCCAACCTGTTCCGCTGGCGGGACCCCTCGGCCGCGCCGGGGCTCGACGTGTCCGGGTTCGACCACGTGCTGAACGTGGACCCCGAGGCCCGCACCGCCGAGGTGCAGGGCATGACCACCTATGAGGACCTGGTCGACGCGACGCTGCCGCACGGGCTGATGCCGACGGTCGTCCCGCAGCTGAAGACGATCACGCTCGGCGGGGCCGTGACCGGGCTCGGGATCGAGTCCACCTCGTTCCGGCTCGGCCTGCCGCACGAGGCCGTGCTGGAGATGGACGTCCTCACCGGGGACGGGCGCATCGTCACCGCCACCCCCGACAACGAGCACAAGGACCTCTTCTACGGGTTCCCCAACTCCTACGGCACGCTCGGCTACGCGCTCCGACTGAAGATCCGGCTGGTGCCGGTGAAGCCGTACGTGCGGCTCCGCCACCTGCGCTTCAACGACGCGGGCGCGCTCGCCGAGGCGATGGCAGAGATCACCGAGACCGGCGTGTACGAGGGCGACACCGTCGACTTCCTGGACGGCACCGTCTTCAGCGGCCGCGAGCAGTACATCACCATCGGGATGTTCGACGACGAGGCGCCGTACACCTCCGACTACACCGGCCAGGAGATCTACTACCGGTCGATCCAGCGGCGGTCGACCGACTTCCTGACGGTGCGCGACTACATCTGGCGCTGGGACACCGACTGGTTCTGGTGCTCCGGCGCGTTCGGCGTGCAGAACCCGGTCGTGCGGCGGCTGTGGCCGGACAAGGCCAAGCGGTCCGACGTCTACCGGAAGCTGGTCGCCTACGACCGGCGCTACCAGCTGGTCGCGCGGGTCGACCGGTGGCGCGGGCAGCGGCCCCGCGAGGACGTCATCCAGGACATCGAGGTGCCGGTCGAGCGGCTGCCGGAGTTCCTGGACTTCTTCCACGACAAGGTGGGGATGAGCCCCATCTGGCTGTGCCCGCTGCGCGCCCGCGAGCGCTGGCCGCTCTACCCGCTCGAGCCCGGCCGCACGTACGTGAACGCCGGCTTCTGGGGCACGGTGCGGATCCCGCCGGGGCAGATCCCCGAATACCACAACCGGCTCATCGAGCGCCGGGTCGCGGCCCTTGACGGGCACAAGTCTCTCTATTCGACTGCTTTTTACAGCCGTGACGAGTTCTGGCGGTACTACGACGGGGAGACCTACCGGCGGCTCAAGGAGTCGTACGACCCCGGCACCAGGCTGCTGGACCTCTACGACAAGTGCGTGCGCGGACGCTGATCGTCCGCGGATCGGGGGAGCCCCCGGCGGGGCCGCGTCACCACCTGGCCCCGTCGGGGCCGCGTGATGACGCCATGCCCCCTGTCCCGGGGGCGGAAAGACAGGAGGAATCACCATGACGCTGGCCAAGGTCTTCGAGGAACTCGTCGGGCCTGAGGCGCCAGTGGAGTTCGCGGCGTACGACGGGTCTCGGGCGGGGGTCTCCGGCGCCGGCATCCGGGTCGACGTGCGGTCACCGTACGCGGTCTCCCACCTGGTGCACGCGCCGGGCTCGCTGGGCCTGGCGCGCGCGTACGTCAGCGGCCATCTCGACGTCGACGGCGACATGTACGAGACGCTCGCGACGATGCGGCACCTGTTCGACGAGGTGACCCCGGCCGACAAGCTGCGGCTGCTGGGGGCCGTCGCGCGCGACCCGCTGCTGCGCGCCGCCGTCAGCCGCCGGCTCGACCCGCCGCCGCAGGAGGCCCCCTTCAGCCGGGTGCCGTCCTGGCTGCGGCACTCCAAGCGGCGCGACGCCAAGGCCATCTCCCACCACTACGACGTTTCCAACACCTTCTACGAGTGGGTCCTGGGCCCGTCCATGGCGTACACCTGCGCCTGCTACCCGGAGGACGGCGCCACCCTTGAGGAGGCGCAGTACTTCAAGCACGACCTGGTCGCCAAGAAGCTGGGCCTCGAGCCGGGCATGCGGCTGCTGGACGTCGGCTGCGGCTGGGGCGGCATGGTGATGCACGCCGCCAAGGAGTACGGCGTCAAGGCGCTGGGCGTGACGCTGTCCAAGCAGCAGGCCGAGTGGGCGCAGAAGGCGATCGCCGACCGCGGGCTCTCCGAGCTGGCCGAGGTGCGGCACCTGGACTACCGGGACGTGGCCGAGACCGGTTTCGACGCGGTCAGCTCCATCGGCCTCACCGAGCACATCGGCAAGAACAACCTGCCGGCGTACTTCTCGTTCCTGCACGGGAAGCTGAAGCCGGGCGGCCGGATGCTCAACCACACCATCACCCGCCCCGACAACCTGGCGCCCTCGATGAAGCCGGGCGGTTTCATCAACCGGTACGTGTTCCCGGACGGCGAGCTGGAGGGCCCCGGCTACATCCAGATGCAGATGAACGACGCCGGGTTCGAGATCCGCCACCAGGAGAACCTGCGCGAGCACTACGCGCGGACGCTGGCCGGCTGGTGCCGCAACCTGGAGGACCACTGGGACGAGGCCGTGAAGGAGGTCGGCGAGGGCACCGCCAGGGTGTGGCGGGTCTACATGGCCGGCTGCCGGCTGGGCTTCGAGGTCAACTGGATCCAGCTGCACCAGACGCTCGGCGTGAAGCTGGACGGGGAGGGCGCGTCGCACATGCCGCTCCGCCCGACCTGGGCGTCCTGACGCCGGACCGCCGTCGCGAGGGCCTCGCTCCCGGTGGGCGGGGCCTTTCGCGTGCATGACGGCGCCCCGCGTGCATAATGACGCCTTCCGGGCGAAAGGGCGAACATGGGCGAGCAGCGGCACGGCATCGAGCGCGGCACGGTCAAGGCGAACGGGCTGGAGTTCGGGTATCTGGCGGCGGGACCGGAGGGCGGGCCGCTGGCCCTGTGCCTGCACGGGTTCCCGGACTCGGCGCACACCTGGCGGCACCTGCTGCCGGAGCTGGCCGCCGCGGGCCACCGGGCGGTGGCGCCGTTCATGCGCGGGTACGCGCCGACGTCGGTGCCGGGAGACGAGGCGTACCAGACGGGCGCGCTGGCCGCGGACGCCGTGGCGCTGCACGAGGCGCTGGGCGGCGGCCCCGACGCGGTCCTCATCGGGCACGACTGGGGCGCGTTCGCGGCGTACGGCGCGGCGGCGCTCGCGCCGGACCGGTGGCGGAAGGCGGTCGCGCTGGCGGTGCCGCCGCTGGACGCGATGCTGGGCACGTTCTTCTCGTACGACCAGCTCAAGCGGTCGTTCTACATCTTCCTGTTCCAGACGGCGCTGGCCGAGGTGGCGCTGAACGAGGCGTTCGTGGACGGCCTGTGGCGCGACTGGTCGCCCGGGTACGCGGCGGACGCGCGGGCCGAGGACGTCGCGCACGTGATGGACTGCCTGGCCGCGCCGGAGAACGTGGCGGCGGCGATCGGCTACTACCGGGCGATGCTGGACCCGTCCAGGCTCGTCGCGCGGTACGCGTCGCAGCAGGAGGCGGCGGGCCGGAAGGGCGAGCGGCCGATCCTGTACCTGCACGGCGCGGACGACGGCTGCCTGGGCGCCGACGCCGTCATGCCGGGCGGCGACGTGTCGGGGGTGCTGGCGCGGCTGCCCGAGGGGTCGCGGGCCGAGCCGGTCGCGGGGGCGGGGCACTTCCTCCAGCTGGAGCGGCCGGGAGAGGTCAACGCGAAGATCCTGGAATGGCTCAGCTCATGACATATACATATATGTGAGGTACGCCACTCGATCGGAGCATCGCTCGCTCTCCGCCGCTTGACTCTGACAGGGTGCATGTAAACCGAATCGCGTTCTAGCTGGCGGGCGGGTGAAGACAGGGATGCTCAAGGTCGAGGACATCAACCTGACGGACTGGGACTTCTGGCGGCAGCCGCACGAGTTCCGGCACGAGGCGTTCAAGGCGCTGCGGTGGGCGCCGAGCCTGCGGCGCTTCGAGGAGCCCGACGTGGTGATCGTGCCGCGCGGGCCCGGCTACTACGCGCTGACCCGGCACGCCGACGTCGTGGAGGCGTCCCGGCGGCCGCAGGACTTCTGCTCGGGCAAGGGCGCCATCGCGATCCCGGACATGCCCGGCGACATGCACGAGTTCTTCGGCTCGATGATCAGCATGGACGACCCGCGGCACGCCAAGATCCGCCGGATCGTGTCGCGGGCGTTCTCGCCGCGCATGATCCAGCGGTTCGAGGACCAGGTGGACGCGGTCGCCGAGCAGCTCGCCGAGTCGGTCGCGGCCGGCGAGGGCACCGGCGACTTCGTCGCGGACATCGCCGCCCGGCTGCCACTCAAGATCATCTGCGATCTGATGGGCATCGGCGAGGAGCACTACAAGACCGTCCTGGACGCCACCAACGTCATCCTGGCCGGCAACGACCCCGAGTTCGTCGACAACTCCGACGCCGAGGCGATGGCGCTCGGCCTGCTCACCGCCGGCCAGACGCTCAAGGACCTGGTCGAGGAGCTGGGCCGCAAGCGCCGCGCCGAGCCGACCGGCGACCTCACCTCCGCGCTGGTGAACGCCAACATCGACGGCGAGTCGCTGACCGACCAGGAGCTCGGCTCGTTCTTCATCCTGCTGGTGGTCGCCGGCAACGAGACCACCCGCAACGCCATCGCGCACGGCCTCGACCTGTTCACCCGCCACCCCGAGCAGCGGGCGCTGCTGGTGGAGGACTTCGAGGGCCGGATCGCGGGCGCGGTCGAGGAGATCGTCCGGTACGTCTCGCCGGTCATCTGGATGCGCCGCACCGCCACCCGCGACACCACGCTGAACGACCACGAGATCAAGGAGGGCGACAAGCTCGTCCTCTACTACTGGTCGGCCAACCGCGACGAGACCGTGTTCACCGACCCCGACAGGTTCGACATCCTGCGGGACAACAAGGACCACGTCGGCTTCGGCGGGCCCGGCCCGCACTTCTGCCTCGGCGCGCACCTGGCCCGGCGCGAGATCACCACGATGTTCCGGACGCTGCTGCGGCGCTTCCCGGAGATCCGCGCGGCGGGCGAGCCGGACCGGCTGGAGTCCAACTTCATCAACGGGATCAAGCGCCTGCCGTACACGGTCTGACCTCACCACCGGCCGCACCGCGGGCCGGGACCGGACCGCGGGCCGACATCCGGGTGAACAACGGATGTCGGCTCGCGCGCACCCCGGGACCGCGCCCGCGGCCCGGTCTAGCGTGGACCCGCTGGAGCGTCGCCGTGACGCGCTGACCGGGGGTGCCCTGTGACCGATCCTGTGCTGGAGCCCGCGCTCGCCGAGGCGGAGCGGGAGCGGGACGAGCGCGAGCGGCAGATCGAGCACCTGCGGGGGGCGCTGTCCGACATGGCGCGGCGGCTCGGCGACGCCGACCGCGACCGGGCCGTCCAGGCGCACCGGGCCGACCGCGCCGAATGGCGGGCCGAGAGGATGCGGCGGCGCCGCTGGTGGCGCCTCGGCGACGCCGTGTCTGCACTGCGCCGCCGCCCGCTGTCGCCCGCCTCGTACGGGGCGCTACGGGCCGCCCTGCGCGCCCGCCCCGCGCCGGCCCCGCCCCCGGACGAGCCGCGCCCGCCCCGGCGCCCCGAGGTCCGGGTGGCCGACACCGAACTCCTCGGCGACGTGCCGCCGCTCGACCTCCCCGACGGGCCGGTCGCCCGCCCCGGCGTGACCGCCGCCGTCGTGGCGAGCCCGCCGATCGCGGCGGCGCTGCGGTACGAGTGGCGCCAGCTCGACGTGCCGCCCGGCCGGGGCTGGCGCGCGCTCTTCGAGGCCGAGCTCCCCGACCTCCTCTTCGTCGAGCCCGGCGGCCGCGGCGACCTGCCGCTGGAGGAGATCGCCGGATGGTGCCGCGAGCACGGCGTCCCCACCGCGTACTGGGACACCGGCGACGGCACCCTGGAGGAGGCGCGGCACTTCGACCACGTCTTCGCCACCGGCGACCGCCCGTACGCCGGCGCGGTCGGAGGCGTCCACGAGCTGCCGTACGCGGCCCAGCCCCGCATCCACAACCCGATGAGGGGACCGGACCAGGGCCGCTACCCCCTCCTCTACGAAGGGCACTACGACCCCGCGGCGGAGGTGCTCCTCGGCCCCGCCCCCAAGCTCGGCGCCCACTTCCACGGAACGGGCTTCCCCCACCTCTACCGGCAGCGGGTCGTGCCGGAGCTCCCGTACGAGCAGGCCCTGGCCGCCCGCAAGCGCTACCAGGTGATCATCGCGCCGCACCCGCGGCTGGCGTACGAGGCCGCCGCGGCCGGGATCCCGACCGTCGAGCCCGCCGCGGTGGAGGACGCCGCGGACGCGACCCGGCTGCTCAGGGCGCTGCTGGCGGGACCGGAGATGCGCGACCGGCAGGCCCATCTGGCGCTGCGCGACGTCCACGCCGCCCACACGTACCGGCACCGCGTCGGCACCGTCCTCGAAACGGTGCTCGGAACGCGCGACGACACCCCGCCCCCCTCGGTGTCATTGGTGCTGCCGACGTGCCGGGCGGAGCAGATCGGCCCGGCGATCGAGCGCGCGGCGCGGCAGGTGTGGCGGCCGCTGCAGCTGGTCATCGTCCTGCACGGCGTGCCGGTCGACCCCACGCTGGTGGAGAAGCGGGCCCGGGACGCGGGCCTCGACGACGTCGTGGTGATCGAGGCGGACGCGGCGCTGCCGCTCGGCGCCTGCCTCAACCTGGGCGTCGAGGCCGCCGGCGGCGCGTACATCGGCAAGATGGACGACGACGAGCTGTACGGCCCGCACTACGTCGCCGACCTGCTGCCCGCCTTCGGCTACACCGACGCGGCCGTCGTCGGGAAGCTCGCCCACTACACCCACCTCGCCTCGATCGACGCGATGGTGCTGCGCCACCCCGGCCAGGAGCACCGCTACGTGAACGTGCTGCGCGGCGGCGCGCTGCTGGCCGAGGGCGGCCTGCTCCGCGAGTACCGCTTCGCCGAGGTCGGCAGGGGCGAGGACACCGACCTGTTCCGGCGGCTGCGCGCGGACGGCGTGCTGGTGTACGCGGCCGACCGCTACTCGTTCGTCACGATCCGGCACGCCGACCCCGAGCGGCACACCTGGCGCCCCAGCGACCTGGAACTGCTCGCCGACGGCCGGGTCCTGCACTACGGGCTGGCCGAGCGGCACGTCCTGTTCTGAACGTTCAGAACAGGACGCGCCGCCCGGCCGCCGCCCCTAGTACGGGCTAGCGCAGCTCGCGCTTGAGGATCTTGCCGGTGGCGGTCATCGGCAGCTCGTCGCGGAACTCCACGATCCGCGGGTACTTGTACGAGGCGAACTGCTCCTTGCCCCACGCGACCAGCTCGTCCTCGGTGACCGTGGCGTCCGGGTTCCGGATCACGTACGCCTTGATCTCCTCGCCGTGGCTGTCGTGCGGCACGCCCACCACGGCGGCCAGCGAGACGTCCGGATGGGTCATCAGGACCTCCTCCAGCTCCCGCGGGTACACGTTGAAGCCGCCCCGGATGATCATGTCCTTGGAGCGGTCGATGATGTAGTAGAAGCCGTCCTCGTCGCGGCGCGCGATGTCGCCGGTGCGGAACCAGCCGTCCCGGATCGCCTCGGCGGTGGCCTCCGGGCGGCCGTAGTAGCCCTTCATGATGCAGTGGCCGCGCACCGCGATCTCGCCCGGGCCCTCGCCCTCGACCGTCTTCCAGTCCTCGTCGATCAGCTTCATGTCCACGCCCCAGATCGGCGTGCCGATCGAGCCCGGCTTGGTCGGCCGGTCGGGCTGGTTGAACGAGGCGACCGGCGACGTCTCCGACAGGCCGTACCCCTCCAGGACCTTGACCCCGAACTTCTTCTCGAAGCCGTTCAGGACCTCCAGCGGCAGCGAGGCGCCGCCCGAGGTGCAGGCGGTCAGGCTGGCCGCGACCTCCTCGGCCGGCACCGTGCCCTGGTCGGACAGCAGCGCCCAGTACATCGTCGGGACGCCGGAGAACAGCGTCACCTTCTCCTTGGCCATCAGCCTCAGCGCCTCGGCCGGCTCGAACCGGGCCTGGAGGACGAGCGTCGCGCGGCGGCGGAAGCCGACGTTCATCACGCAGGACTGGCCGAACGCGTGGAAGAGCGGCAGCACGACCAGCGCCACGTCGTGCTCCTGCTTCTCGAACATCGTGTCCGAGACGAACGCGTTCATGAGCATGTTCGAGTGCGACAGCTCGGCGCCCTTGGGCTGGCCGGTGGTGCCGCTGGTGTAGAGGATCACCGCGGTGTCGTCGGCGCCGGTGGGCGCGGCGTCGAACGTCCCCGGCTGCGCGCCGATCGTCGGCCAGAACAGCTCGGCGTCCTCGTACGGCGACTCGGCGGCGGCCGGGTCGGTCGTCATCAGGATCAGGTGCTCGCAGCTCTCGACCTGCTGGAACCCGGCGTGGCCGGCCTCGCCCAGCGGCAGTTCGGGGGTGCCCTCGAAGACGAACAGCGCCTTGGAGTCGGAGTCCTCCAGGTGGTAGGCGATCTCGCGCGGCTTGAGCAGCACGTTGAGCGGGACGACGGCGGCGCCGGCCTTGAGGATGCCGAAGTACACCATCGGGAAGTACGGGACGTTCGGGCACGAGAGCGCGACCTTGTCCCCGGAGCCGATCCCGCGGGAGCGCAGGAGATTGGCCACCTGGTTGGCGATCATGTCGATCACCGCGTACGACAGCCGCATGTCACCGAAGACGACGGCGTCCCGGTCGGGGGACCTGCGGGCCGCGTCCTCCAGCAGAACGGAGAGGTTGAGCATGGCACTCCTCGCGCGGGGCTTGGGGCATAAGCCGGTTGTTACTGACGAGTGTACGAACCGTTTCCGCACATCCTGCTGCATAACGAACGGGCGGCGCGAGCCCTCACACGCACTTTGACGTGGGATTCCGCGTTCGGAGGGACCGGGGTGGCGGGCGGGAGGCGGATCGACACGGTGCGTGCTCACACCGGCCACGGTGGGCCCGCACAGCGCTGGGGCACCGTCCGGAAGCGGCCGCCGCCACCCGTCCCGTGCGGATGATCGGCTCGCCCAGCGGACCCCTTGCCACTGCGCTAGTCTTGTTGTATGCGGACCCGGCTGCTTCTCAGCCGGCCGCGCCGGCCCTAGGCAGGGCGGCGCGGCTACCCCTCGTCGCACGAGGGGTCCTTTCATGTCAGGGCATCGCCACGGGACCGCGCCCCGTACGAGACAGGACCAGTGGAGTAGCGACCGTGAGCAGCGACGACACCTTCCGCGAAGCACCGGCGGGAGGGGGCCCGGGTGACGGGTACGACCCTCGGGCCGTCCAAAACAAGTGGCAGGCCCGGTGGGCGGAGCTCGACCCGTTCAAGGCCGCCGGCGGGGACGACCCCCGCGAGAGTCGCTATGCGCTCGACATGTTCCCGTACCCGTCCGGGGACCTCCACATGGGGCACGCGGAGGCGTTCGCCATCGGCGACGTCGTGGCGCGCTACTGGTTCCAGAAGGGCTACAACGTCCTGCACCCCATCGGGTGGGACTCCTTCGGCCTGCCCGCCGAGAACGCCGCCATCAAGCGCGACTCGCACCCGGCCGAGTGGACGTACGCCAACATCGACACCCAGGCGGCCTCGTTCCAGCGGTACGCGCCCTCGTTCGACTGGTCCCGGCGGCTGCACACCAGCGACCCCGAGTACTACAAGTGGACGCAGTGGCTGTTCCTGCGCTTCTACGAGCGCGGGCTGGCCTACCGCAAGGGCGGCCAGGTCAACTGGTGCCCCAACGACCAGACCGTGCTGGCCAACGAGCAGGTCGTCGGCGGCCACTGCGAGCGCTGCGGCGCGCTGGTCGAGCGCCGGGTGCTGACCCAGTGGTACTTCAAGATCACCGAGTACGCCGACCGGCTGCTGGACGACATGGCCGCGCTGGAGGGCAAGTGGCCCGAGCGCGTCCTGCTCATGCAGCGCAACTGGATCGGCCGCTCCACCGGCGCCGACGTCGACTTCGTGATCGAGGGCCGCGACGAGCCGGTCACCGTCTACACCACGCGCCCCGACACCCTGTACGGCGCGACGTTCATGGTCGTCGCCGCCGACGCTCCGCTGGCCGACGAGATCTGCGCGCCCGAGCAGCGCGCCGCGTTCGAGTCGTACCGCGCGGAGGTCTCCCGCGAGTCGGAGATCGAGCGGCTGTCCACCGAGCGCGAGAAGACCGGCGTGTTCCTGGGCCGGTACGCGGTCAACCCGGTCAACGGCGAGCGGATCCCCGTCTGGGCCTCCGACTACGTCCTCGCCGAGTACGGGCATGGCGCGATCATGGCCGTGCCGGCGCACGACCAGCGGGACCTGGACTTCGCGCTGAAGTTCGGGCTGCCCGTCCGCGTCGTCGTCGAGACCGGCGAGACCGACCCGGCCGCCAGCGGCGTCGCCACCGCCGGCGACGGCCGGATCGTCAACTCCGGCCCGATCGACGGGCTGGCCAAGGCCGACGCGATCGAGCGGATCACCGAGATCCTGGCCGGCAAGGGCCTGGGCAAGGCCGCCGTCAACTTCCGGCTGCGCGACTGGCTGGTGTCCCGGCAGCGCTTCTGGGGCTGCCCGATCCCGATCGTGCACTGCGACGCCTGCGGCGAGGTCCCCGTACCGGACGACCAGCTGCCCGTCCGGCTGCCCGACGACATGCGCGGCGCCGACCTGGCCCCCAAGGGCACCTCGCCGCTGGCGTCCAACGCCGCCTGGGTCGACACCGAGTGCCCCAAGTGCGGCGGCGCCGCCAAGCGCGACACCGACACCATGGACACCTTCGTCGACTCGTCCTGGTACTACTTCCGCTACTGCTCGCCCGGCTACACCGACGGCCCGTTCGACGTCGAGCAGGTCCGCCGCTGGATGCCCGTCGACCAGTACACGGGCGGCGTCGAGCACGCGATCCTGCACCTGCTGTACAGCCGGTTCTTCACCAAGGTCCTGTACGACATGGGCATGGTGGACTTCACCGAGCCGTTCACCCGGCTGCTCAACCAGGGCCAGGTCATCCTGAACGGCAAGGCGATGTCGAAGTCGCTGGGCAACATGGTCGACCTGGGCGCCCAGATCGACGAGTTCGGCGTCGACGTCGTCCGGCTGGCGATGCTGTTCTCCGGCCCGCCCGAGGACGACATCGACTGGGCGGACGTCTCGCCGCACGGCATGTCGAAGTTCCTGAGCCGCGTCCACCGCATCGCCACCGAGGTCGCCGCGCCCGTCGGCGCCGACCCGGCCACCGGCTCGACCGACCTGCGGCGCGCCACCCACCACGCGATCCAGGAGGCCACCGGCCTGGTCGAGGTCCGCCGCTTCAACGTGGCGATCTCGCGGATCATGGAGCTGGTGAACGCCACCCGCAAGGCCATCGACGGCGCCGCGGGCGCCGCCGACCCGGCCGTCCGGGAGGCCGCCGAGGCGATCACGATCATGCTGTCGCTGTTCGCGCCGTACACCGCCGACGAGACGTGGGAGATCCTGGGCCACGGCGCCCCGGTCGCCACCGCCGGCTGGCCCGCGGCCGACCCGGCGCTGCTGGTCCAGGAGTCGGTCACCTGCGTCGTCCAGGTCGCCGGTAAGGTCCGGGACCGCCTGGAGGTCTCGCCCGGCATCGACCCGGCCGAGCTGGAGCGGCTGGCGCTGGAGTCCGACAAGATCAAGGAAGCGCTGGCCGGCCGCGACGTCCGCAAGGTCATCGTCCGCGCACCCAAGATCGTGAACATCGTTCCGGCCTGACGGGACGGCTTCGCGCGCACCGCTCCGGCGCTTCCGGAACACCTCCGGGGACGCCGGAGCGGCGGCGAGGCGGCGGAGCGCGGGGCCGCGCGGTCCGGGGGTTCGTGGGGGACCCGCGCGGCCGGGCAGGCCCCGAAGAGAGCAAGAGAGAGTCTGGAAGAGCTGTGGGCGGCCTCAGGGCCGCGGAGTCTCAGCGGCCCTGAGCGGGAGCGCTGAGAGGGTCGGCCGGGGCCGCCGTCGCGGGGGCGGTGGCGGTGGGAGCGGCCGGGAGCGCGAGCATGACCGCCCGGGGACGAGGCGTACGCGGTGTACACGGCGTACGCGGCGTCCCCGGGCGGGCACGACAGATCACACGTAGTGCACGGGGGTCAGTCCGACGCGGGGGTCACATGCGGGAGTCACATGAGTGCGTCACATCTTGCGCAGGACCGCCACCACGCGGCCGAGGACGGATGCCTCGTCGCCCGGGATCGGCTCGTAGGCGGGGTTCTGCGGCATCAGCCAGATGTGCCCGTCGCGGCGCTTGAAGGTCTTCACCGTCGCCTCGCCGTCGATCATGGCGGCGACGATGTCGCCCTGCTCGGCGACCGGCTGCTGGCGGACCACGACCCAGTCGCCGTCGGCGATGGCGGCCTCGATCATCGAGTCACCGGTCACCTTCAGCAGGAAGTGGGTGCCCTCGCCGACCAGCTGCTTGGGCAGCGTGAAGACGTCCTCGACGGCCTCCTCGGCCAGGATCGGCCCACCGGCGGCGATGCGGCCGACCAGGGGGACGTAGGCGGGCGCCGGGCGGGTGGCGGTCTCGGCGGCCGTGCCGGGGGCCTCGAAGGGCTCGTCGTCGGTGCGGACCGGGGTGGTGCCGGGGACCCGGACCTCGACGGCGCGGGGGCGGTTGGGGTCGCGCCGGAGGTAGCCCTTGCGCTGGAGGGCGCGCAGCTGGTGCGAGACGCTGGAGGTGCTGGTCAGGCCGACCGCCTCGCCGATCTCGCGCATCGACGGCGGGTAGCCGCGACGCTGGACCGAGTCCCGGATGACCTCCAGCACCATGCGCTGCCGCTGGGTGAGACCGCTCTCGTCCCCAGGGCCGTCGGGCAGCTCCCGGACCTTGCTCATCGCTCGTCGCCTCCCCGGCGCTGGATCCGTCACTCCTTGTCATGGCACGCTATCGCGTCCGGACCCGATGATCAAACAATTGTTCGAAGAATGTCCTCGCGTTTCGCCCCTCGATTGATGTACAACATCGTACAGGCGTTCGATCGAAAATGCATTCGAACGCGGGGGAGTGCACGGCTGACCGCAGGAGGGCCGAGATGGCGGGGTCGCCCGAGGGGACGCGCGACAGGACCGATGCCCCGATGAACACCCCGAAGAGGCGAGCGGGACACGCAGTACAGGCAGGACGCGCAGTACAGGCAGGACACTCGGTGCAGGCAGGACACGCAGCGCATGCGAGACACCCAGTCCATGCGGGATACCCAGTCCATGCAGGATGCGACGTACATGCAGGACACGACGTGCATGCAGGACACGACGTGCATGCGGGGCATGACGTGGAGCGGGCCGCCGAACCGCCGCCGCTGCGGCTGACCAGGCGCGGCCGCGGTGTGCTGGTCGGGACCGTGGCGACCGGGCTGCTGGTGACGTTCTGGCTGACCGCGGGGCTGGGCGCCAGCGCCGGCGACGGGACCGAGCGGCCCGCGCAGCGCATGTCCGACGAGGCCGACAGGGGCGGCCAGGGCGACCGGGCACGGACCGTGGTCGTCGAGCCCGGCGAGACGCTCTGGGAGATCGCCTCCCGGGACGATCCGGACGGCGACCCGCGGGTCACGGTGCGCCGCATCATCGACCTGAACGGGCTCGCCGGCACGTTCATCCAGCCGGGCCAGGAGCTGCGCATGCCGGCCCGCTAGATCTTTCGGCGCGGCGTGTAGAGAACGCCGCGCCGGCTCCGACCCCTCCGTGAGCGGCGCCCGCAGGGGGCGCCCGAGTGAGGGGACGTCATGGAGCCGCACACCCGTACAGACGGTCCAGACAGCACAGGCAGCACAGGCAGCACGGACGGCACGGACGGCACAGGCGGCGCGCAGCGCAAGGCCGGCCGGCGTGAATGGGCGGGGCTCGCCGTCCTCGTCCTGATCGCGCTGATGGTCTCGATCGATGTGTTCGTCCTGCTGCTGGCGCTGCCGCACCTGAGCGCGGACCTGGGCGCCACCGCCACCCAGCAGCTGTGGATCATGGACGTCTACGGCTTCCTGCTGTCCGGCTTCCTGATCACGATGGGCGGGCTGGGTGACCGGATCGGCCGCCGCCGGCTGCTGCTGGTCGGGGCCGCCGCGTTCGGCGCCGCCTCGGTGGCGGCCGCGTACGCGCCGAGCCCCGAGCTGCTGATCGCGGCGCGGGCGCTGCTGGGCGTGGCCGGGGCCACGCTGGCGCCCTCGACGCTGTCGCTGATCGGCACGATGTTCCGCGACCCGCGGCAGCGGTCGCTGGCGATCGGCGTGTGGCTGGTCGGCGTCATGGGCGGCGCCGCGCTCGGGCCGGTCGTGGGCGGCCTGCTGATCGGCCACTTCTGGTGGGGGTCGGCCTTCCTGCTCGGCGTGCCCGCGGCCGTCCTGCTGCTGGTGCTCGGCCCGCTGCTGCTGCCCGAGTACCGGGCGCCCGGCGCGGGCCGGATCGACCTGGCCAGCGTGGCGCTGTCGCTCGCGGCCGTCCTGCCGGTCGTGTACGGCGTCAAGGAGCTGGCCCACGACCCGGGCGCGGTGCCCGTCGCGGTGCTGGCGGCCGGGCTGGCGGCCGGCGCGCTCTTCGTCCGGCGGCAGCGGCGGCTCGCCGACCCGCTGATCGACCTGCGGCTGTTCCGCAACCGGGAGTTCGGCACCGCGCTCGGCGGCTCGCTGGCGGTGACGCTGCTGGCCGGCGCGATCATGATGTTCCTGACCCAGCACCTCCAGCTGGTGCAGGGCCTGTCCCCGCAGGCGGCCGCGCTGTGGATGCTGCCCGCGCTCGGCGCCAACATGCTGGGCTTCCAGCTCTCCCCGCTGCTGGCCCGGCGGATCCGGCCGGCGCGGCTCATCGCGGGCGGCCTGGCCGTGTCGGTCTGCGGCCTGCTGGTGCTGACGCGGGTGGGCACGGACCAGGGCCCGGGCCTGCTGATCACCGGCTGGGGCCTGATCGGGTTCGGGTCGGGCCCGCTGGTCACGCTGGCGACCGACCTGGTGGTCGGCTCCGTACCGCAGGAGCGGGCCGGGTCGGCGGCGGCCATGAACGAGACCAGCGGCGAGTTCGGCTTCGCGCTCGGCATCGCCCTCCTCGGCAGCGCCGGGACGTTCCTCTACCGCTCCCGGATCGACGCGCCCGGCGCGGCGGGGGAGAGCCTGGCGGGCGCCGTGGCGGAGGCCGGTACCCTTCCGTCCCCCGCGGGTGAGGCGCTGCTGGAGGCGGCACGCGGGGCCTTCACCAGCGGGCTGAACGCGGTCGCCTTCGGGAGCGCCGTGCTGCTGGCCGCGATGGCCGTGCTGATCGCCGTGATGCTGCGCGGGGTGCCGCCGATCGGCGCCGAGCGCGAGCCCGAGCCCGGGACCGAGGCTGAGGCCGGCGAGCGTCCCGAAGCCGTCCCCGCCGACGCCCGCTGACCGGGCCTGAACGAGAGAACCGAGAAGACGATGCTCCAGAAGAAGATCCAGGACGCGATCGACCGGATGGTCGAGCAGGGCACCGAGACCGGGGTCCAGGTGTCGGTCTACCGGCACGGCGCGCCGGTCGTGGAGGCCGTCGCGGGCGTCGCCGACCCCGCGACCGGGCGCCCGGTCACGCCCGGCACCCCGTTCTGGGCCGCGTCCACGGGCAAGGGCGTGACCGCGACGGTGGTCCACGTGCTGGCGGAACGGGGCGTGCTGGCGTACGACACGCCCATCGCCGAGCTGTGGCCGGAGTTCGCCGCGCACGGCAAGGGCGCGGCGACCGTGCGGCACGCGCTCACGCACACCCTGGGCCTGCCGGGCCTGCCGCCGCACGTGACGGTCGAGGACCTGTGCGACTGGGACGGCATGTGCGCCCTGATCGCGGACCTGGAGCCCTGGTGGGAGCCGGGGACGAGGACCGCCTACCACTCCCACACGTACGGCCACGTCCTCGGCGAGGTCGTCCGGCGCGCCACCGGCAGGCCGATCTCGCGGGTGCTGCGCGAGGAGGTGGCCGGGCCGCTCGGCGTGGCGGACGAGCTGTACTTCGGCGTCCCCGCGGCCGAGCAGGGCCGGCTGGCGCGGCTGGAGAGCACGCCCGAGGTCGAGGAGGCGGTGGCGGGGATGCGCGCGATGTTCGGCGCGGTGATGCCGCCGGAGCTGGTCCCGCATGCCGGCTACGGGAACCGCGCCGACGTCCTGGCCGCCGACATCCCCGCGGGCGGCGTGATGACCGCCCGCGCGGTGGCGCGGATGTACGCCGCGCTGCTGGACGAGGTGGACGGCGTGCGGCTGATCTCCCCGGACCGCCTCCGCGAGATCTCCGGGCCGGCGTACACCGGCACCGATGAGATCATGGGCAACCCGGCGACCTGGGCGCTCGGCTACTCGCTCGGCCCGCTCGCCCCGGCGCGCCCGCGCGCGTTCGGGATGCCAGGCATGGGCGGCAGCGCGGCGTACGCCGATCCGGAGTCCGGGACGGTCTTCGCGGTGACCAAGAACCGGTTCGATCCGACGGCGGCGAGCGCCGTCGACGCGGTCGCGGCGATCGTCGCGGGGGCCTGACGGCGGGGGCGTACGGGGCGCCGGAGGGCGACACGCCGGGAGGGGCGCGAGAGCCCCGATGTGACCAGGGTCTACGGGCGGGGGTCCCGTTCCAGGTTGCGCAGCCCTCCGGATCCTCGTACGGTTGACCACAACATCTAGTAGTTACATGGATGTCATTAACCACAAGTTGTGCTTGTGGGAGAAACGGATTTCGCCGAAGACGGTCGGGAAGAGGAGGGAACGTGCACTGCCCGTTCTGCCGAAGCCCCGACACCAAAGTGATCGACAGCCGTTCCACCGACGACGGCGCAGCCATTCGGCGCCGGCGTTCGTGCCAGGAATGCGGCAAGCGATTCACGACGCAGGAGAACGTGCTCCTGATGGTCGCCAAGCGAAGCGGCGTCACCGAGCCGTTCTCCCGGGAAAAGATCATCGCCGGGGTGCGCAGGGCCTGCCAGGGCCGCCCGGTCGACGAGGATGCGCTCGCCAAGCTGGGCCAGCGGGTGGAGGAGGCGATCCGGGCGACCGGATCGGCGGAGATTCCCTCGCACGAGATCGGCCTGGCCATTCTCGGGCCGCTCGGTGATCTCGACGAGGTCGCCTATCTGCGGTTCGCGTCGGTCTACCGGAGTTTCGAGTCGCTGGACGACTTCGCCCGGGAGATCGAGTCCTTGCGCAAGAGCGGTTCCTCGGGGGAGCCCGGCCGGCCCTGACGGGGCCGGTCGAAAGCACACAAAGCAGACGTGAAGTGCCCGCGGCCCGGGATGGACCGGCCGCCGGGCGGGGTTGTTCCTGAACAGGGCCCGGCGGGAGGGCCCGAGAGGGGGAAGGCATGACGGAGACGGTGAGCGGCTCGGCGGCCCGGCGCGGCAAGGGGGGCCGCAAAGGGTTGAAGATCGAGCGCATCTTCACCACGCCCGGCGTGCATCCGTACGACGAGCTGCGCTGGGAGCGTCGTGACGTCGTCATGACCAACTGGCGCGACGGTTCGGTGAACTTCGAGCAGCGCGGGGTCGAGTTCCCCGAATTCTGGTCGGTGAACGCCGTCAACATCGTGACGTCCAAGTACTTCCGCGGCGCGGTCGGCACCCCGCAGCGCGAATGGAGCCTCAAGCAGCTGGTCGACCGGGTCGTGAAGATGTACACCGACACCGGCCGCGAGAACGGCTACTTCGCCTCCGACGAGGACGCCGAGATCTTCGACCACGAGCTGAAGCACGCGCTGGTCCACCAGATGTTCAGCTTCAACTCGCCGGTCTGGTTCAACGTCGGCACCAAGTCGCCGCAGCAGGTCAGCGCCTGTTTCATCCTCTCCGTGGACGACACGATGGAGTCGATCCTGGAGTGGTACAAGGAAGAGGGCGTGATCTTCAAGGGCGGCTCGGGGGCCGGGCTCAACCTCTCCCGCATCCGTTCCAGCAAGGAACTGCTGTCCTCGGGCGGCACGGCCAGCGGCCCGGTGTCGTTCATGCGCGGCGCCGACGCCTCGGCCGGAACGATCAAGTCCGGCGGCGCCACCCGGCGGGCCGCCAAGATGGTCGTGCTGGACGTGGACCACCCCGACGTGGCCGAGTTCATCGAGACCAAGGCCCGCGAAGAGGACAAGATCCGCGCCCTCCGCGACGCCGGGTTCGACATGGACCTGGGCGGCAAGGACATCGGCAGCGTCCAGTACCAGAACGCCAACAACTCGGTCCGCGTCTCCGACGAGTTCATGCGCGCGGTCGAGTCCGGCGGCGAGTTCGGGCTGCGCGCCCGGATGACCGGCGAGGTCGTCGAGACCGTCAACGCCAAGGACCTGTTCCGGCTGATGGCCAAGGCCGCCTGGGAGTGCGCCGACCCGGGCATCCAGTACGACGGCACGATCAACGACTGGCACACGAACCCCGAATCGGGCCGGATCACCGCCAGCAACCCGTGCTCGGAGTACATGTCCCTGGACAACTCCTCCTGCAACCTGGCCAGCATCAACCTGCTGAAGTTCCTGGCCGCGGACGGCACGTTCGACGTGCAGCGGTTCGTGAAGCTGACCGAGCTGATCATCACCGCGATGGACATCTCGATCACCTTCGCCGACTTCCCGACCGAGAAGATCGCGCAGACCACCCGCGACTACCGGCAGCTGGGCATCGGCTACGCCAACCTCGGCGCGCTGCTGATGGCGACCGGGCACGCCTACGACTCCGAGGGCGGCCGCTCCCTCGCCGCCGCCGTCACCTCGCTGATGACGGGCGTCGCGTACCGCCGCTCCGCCGAGCTGGCCGGCGTCGTCGGCCCGTACGAGGGGTACGCCCGCAACGCCGACGCGCACAAGCGCGTCATGCGCAAGCACGCCGCCGCCAACGACGGCATCCGCACGCTCGACGAGATGGACCGGGCGATCCACGCGGCCGCGGCCAAGCAGTGGGCCGAGTGCCTCAAGACCGGCGAGAAGCACGGCTACCGCAACGCGCAGGCGTCGCTGCTGGCCCCCACCGGCACCATCGGCCTGATGATGGACTGCGACACCACCGGCATCGAGCCCGACCTGGCCCTGGTCAAGTTCAAGAAGCTGGTCGGCGGCGGCTCCATGCAGATCGTCAACCACACGGTGCCGCGCGCCCTGGCGAAGCTCGGCTACCAGCAGGAGCGCATCGAGGCGATCGTCGAGTACATCTCCGAGCACGGCCACGTCGTGGACGCGCCGGGCCTGCGCCCCGAGCACTACGAGGTGTTCGACTGCGCGATGGGCGAGCGGGCGATCAGCCCGATGGGCCACGTCCGGATGATGGCGGCGACGC
Source organism: Actinomadura sp. 21ATH (assembly GCF_041951345.1). Lineage (NCBI taxonomy): Bacteria > Bacillati > Actinomycetota > Actinomycetes > Streptosporangiales > Thermomonosporaceae > Actinomadura > Actinomadura sp. 21ATH. Next base: position 84,439 of record NZ_JBGNUR010000011.1, read on the forward strand.
AGCCGTTCCTGTCCGGCGCCATCTCCAAGACCGTCAACATGCCCGAGCAGGCCACCATCGAGGACATCGAGAAGGTCTACTTCGAGGGCTGGCGGCTCGGCCTCAAGGCCCTGGCGATCTACCGCGACAACTGCAAGGTCGGCCAGCCGCTGTCGGCGTCGAAGAGGGCCGAGGAGCCCAAGGCCGCGGAGGCGCCCGCCGACGCGACGCCCCGGCCCGTCCGCAAGCGCCTGCCCAAGCAGCGCCCGGCGACGGTCACCCGCTTCTCGGTCGCCGGCGCCGAGGGCTACATGACGGCCTCCTCGTACCCGGACGACGGCGTCGGCGAGGTCTTCCTCAAGCTCGGCAAGCAGGGCTCCACGCTGGCCGGCGTGATGGACGCCTTCTCCATGGCGATCTCCATCAGCCTCCAGTACGGCGTCCCGCTGGAGACCTGGGTCGAGAAGTTCACCAACATGCGCTTCGAGCCCGCCGGCATGACCGACGACCCGGACATCCGGATGGCCACCTCGGTGATGGACTACATCTTCCGCCGGCTGGCGCTGGACCACCTGTCGTACGAGTCGCGCGCCGAGCTGGGCATCCTCAGCGCCGCGGAGCGCGCCCTCCAGGCCGACGGCAAGGACCCGGCGAGCCTGCACGAGGACGAGCTGGACCAGGAGAGCCTGGCCCAGAGCGCCGAGATCAAGCGGCCCAGGGCGGAGGCCGGGACGGCGGCTCCGGCGGCCGCCCCGGCGCCCGAGGCGCACTCCTCGATGGAGGTCATCGAGAGCCGCCAGGGCCGTACCGCGGACGCGCCGCTCTGCCTGACCTGCGGCACGAAGATGCGCCCGGCGGGCAGCTGCTACGTCTGCGAGGGCTGCGGCTCCACCAGCGGCTGCAGCTGACGCCCGGTAAGACCGGTAAAAGGGGAAGGGGCCCGGACGAGCGTCCGGGCCCCTTCGCGTTCGGTGCGGTCAGCCTCGCTGCTCCGCGACCGGGCGGGCGGCGGGGGCCGGGGTGGTGCCCGCGCGCCACAGGAGGACGGCGCAGAGCGCGGCGGCCAGGACGGGCAGCGTCGTGAGCAGGACGATGTCGCGGCCGGGAAGGGCCAGGCCGAGCAGCACGCCGCCGATGCCGGGGCCGACGATGGACCCGGCGCGGCCGAGCGCGGCCGCCCAGCCGACCCCGGTGGTACGGGTCGCGGCCGGATACAGCGCCACGGCCATGGTGAGCTGGCCGATCTGGCTGCCGATCAGCCCGGCGCCGGCGCCGCCGATCACGATCAGCAGGAGCCCGTCGCCGAGCTCGACCCGGGCGACCACCAGCGCGCAGGCCGCGCCCAGCAGCGACATCGAGCACAGCGCCGCCGCGATCCTGATCCGGGCGGCCAGCCAGATCAGCACGATCCCGCCGATGATGCCGCCGAAGCTGAAGTAGGCCAGCCCCATCGGCGCCTCGGACTCGTCGAAGCCGAAGTCGGTCAGCAGCGCGGGCACCCAGGACTGGAGCGTGTAGGCGGACACGAACACCAGGAACGAGAACGCCCAGATCAGCAGGGTGCTGGTGCGCAGGCCGGGACGGAACAGCTCGCCGACGCGCTCGGCCTGGCGGGCCTCACCGCCGGTGCCGGCGGCGGTGGCCGGCAGCCGCCACGCCATCACGGCCGCGAGGACCAGCGGGGCCCCGCCGGCGAACCAGAAGACCCCGGCGGGCCCCAGCGTCTCGAGCATCCGGCCGCCGAAGACGCCGCCGAGGGTGGCGCCGCTCGCCAGCCCCAGGGTCACGGTGACCGAGACCCGCTCGCGGCGGCGGGCCGGGCTGTGCTCGGTCGCCAGCGCCACCGCCGCGGGCAGCACGGCGCCGAGCCCGAGCCCGGTCAGCACGCGGGTGACGCCGAGGACGGCGATCGACTCCATCGCCAGCGTCGCCGCCGTCAGCAGCGTGCCGGCGGCGAAGAACACCACGCCTCCCACCAGCAGCCTTCGCCGGCCCAGCCGCGCGCCCAGCGGCCCGGACGCCAGGTAGCCCACCACGACGCCGAGGTTGGTCAGCACCAGCGGCATGGTGAACGCGGCGCGCTCGACGTCCCACTCCCTGGCCAGCGTGGGCACCGAGAAGGCCAGCGCGGCCGCGTCGAACCCGTCGAGCAGCACCGCCAGGAAGGCCAGCACGACGACGGACCACAGGACGCGGCGCGGCTCCTCCCGGGCGCTCACGAGCGGCCTCCGAAGACGACGTCCCGCGCGGCCGCGAACAGCGGCGAGTCCGGGTCGGCGAACGCGGCCCCGGTGCCGACGTGGTCGGTCCCGGTCAGTACGACGGTCGCCGGCCGGTGCCCGGCCTTCTCCAGGGCCTCCACCAGCAGCCGTCCCTCCCGTACGAAGAAGCCGCCGTCGTGCGCCTTGTTGTTCGGCTCGGGATCGCCGTAGGACACCACGATCCCCGGCGGCGCGTGCGTGATCCGCGTGTTCGGGCTGAGCCGTTCGGCGTCGGGGGTGCCGGGCTCGGCCGTGCGGAGGTCGACCGGCGGGCTCATGCACACGGCGCCGACCGTGCCGTCGAGCCGCCCGGCCCAGTCCGTCATGGTGACCATGGCGGTGAGGTGCGCGCCCGCCGAGTGGCCGGCCACGGTGACGCGGTCGGGGTCGCCGCCGAACCGGGACGCGACCTGCCGCGCCCAGCGCACGGCGAGGGCCGCGTCGTCGACGGCGTCGGCGATCGTGTGCTCGGGAACGAGCCGGTAGCCGCAGGAGACGAACACCGCTCCCGCCTCGACCCAGGGGGCGGCGAAATGGTCGTAGAACGCCGGATGGCCCTCCCGCCACCGCCCGCCGTGGAAGTAGACGATCACCGGGCGGCCGGCCGCGCCCTCCGGGTGGTAGACGTCGGCGAGCTGCGCCGGGTCGGGGCCGTACTTGAGGTCGAGCGCGTGCGGGAAGGCGTCCCGCACCTTCGCCCGCTTCTCCAGCGCGGCCTCGTAGAAGCCCTTCCAGTCCGCGTGGTAGTCACCGGGGTTCCGGTACGTGAAGTACGCCGTGGGATCGGCCGGTCGGATCGGGGTCAACGCCGCTCCTTCGGAGGTGAGGGGGCCGTGCAGCGGACGGATCGACGGTGGCGGGGGCCGTCGTGTTCACGCTGTGTCCGCGCTCACATCCTGGCGCCTCTACGTATGATTGGGTAATTGCATATTCGGGTTCCGCTATAGCCGTGCGGGCATAGCGGGCCGGACGAACATTCGGGGACCGGCCGCGGAAAGCGTTTGAGGTTCCAGCGGCTGGAAGGTGCAGAGTCGTCTCCATGAGCTCGACGAGCGCAGGGTTCACCATCGGGCAGCTGGCCCGCCGCACGGGCCTGCCGACGCGGACGATCCGGTTCTGGTCCGACACCGGGCTGGTGCCGCCGGCCGGCCGGTCCGCGGGCGGCTACCGCCTGTACGACGCCGCGGCGGTGGCCCGGCTCGACCTCGTCCGGACCCTGCGCGAGCTGGGTCTCGGACTGGACCAGGTACGGGCCGTGCTGGCGCGCGCCGACACGGTCGCCGAGGTGGCGGCCGCGCAGGTGACCGCGCTGGACGCGGAGATCCGCACGCTCCGGCTGCGCCGCGCCGTGCTGAGCACGGTCGCCAAGCGCGGGAGCACGATCGAGGAGACGCTACTGATGCACCGACTGGCAAGGCTGTCCGCCCGGGAGCGGCAGCAGATCATCGACGACTTCGTGGCGGAGGTCGTCGACGGCATCGGCCCGGACGGTCCCGCGATGGGGATCGCCGAGAACATGCGGCGGCTGCCGGAGCTGCCCGACGACCCCGCCCCCGAGCAGGTGGACGCCTGGATCGAGCTGGGCGAGCTCGTCGCCGACGAGGACTTCCGGCGGCGCGTCCGGGAGATGGCGGTCGCCGGGAACGCCGGCGCCGGCGAGCCCGCGGCCGGGCCCGACCCGCAGGCCGTCATGGAGCACGCCGGGCGGGCGCTGGAGGAGGGGATCGCCCCCGATTCGGCGGCGGGCCGGGCCGTCCTTGACCGGATCGTCCCGCCGGACACCCCGGCGGCCGAACGGGCCCGGCTCCGGGAGACGCTGGAGACGTTCACCGACGCCCGGGTGGAGCGGTACTGGCACCTGATGGCGATGATCCAGGGCACCCCGCCGCCGCCCGCGGGCGTCCCGGCGTTCGAGTGGCTGATCGCGGCCCTGCGCGCGAGCGGCGGATGACCGTCCCGCGCGAGTACCGTGGGGCGCGTGAGCGATCTCCAGACCAGGCCGGCGCCGGTGGTGTGCGGCGGGCGTGACGACGTGGCCGGCGGGCCGGTGCGCGAGCTGCTGAAGCCGCGCGCCGTCCCGCTCGGCGAGAGCACCGTGGTGCGCAGGCTGCTGCCCACCCTGGGGCGGCGGATGGTGGGCGCGTGGTGCTTCGTCGACCACTACGGGCCCGACGACATCGAGGGCGAGCCCGGCATGCAGGTGCCGCCGCACCCGCACATCGGGCTGCAGACGGTGAGCTGGCTGCACGCGGGCGAGGTGCTGCACCGCGACAGCGTCGGGAGCGTGCGGACCGTGCGGCCGAAGGAGCTCGGCCTGATGACGGCCGGGCGGGCGATCGCGCATTCTGAGCAGTCCCCGCGCGAGCACGGGCGGCTGCTGCACGGCGCGCAGCTGTGGGTGGCGCTGCCCGGCGAGCACCGGAACGTCGCGCCGGCGTTCGAGCACCACCCCGGGCTGCCCGCCGTGACCGGCCCGGGGTTCCGGGCCACGGTGATCATGGGCGAGCTGGACGGGGCGGCCTCGCCGGGCACCGCGTACACCCCGATCATGGGCGCCGACCTGGAGCTGGCGGACGGCGCGGACGTGCGGCTCCCGGTGGAGCCCGACTTCGAGTACGCCGCGCTGACCATGTCCGGGATCACCGAGGTGGACGGCGTCCGGCTGGAGCCCGGCTCGATGCTCTACCTCGGCTGCGGGCGGCGCGAGCTGCCGCTGCGGGCGGACGCCGGCGGCGCCGGGCTGGTCCTGCTGGGCGGCGAGCCGTTCGAGGAGAAGCTCGTGATGTGGTGGAACTTCGTCGGCCGGACCGGCGAGGAGATCGCCCAGGCGCGCGCCGACTGGATGGCGGGGGAGCGGTTCGGCCGGGTCGAGGGGTACGACGGCGCCCCGCTGGCCGCGCCCGACCTGCCCGCGGTGCCGCTCAAAGCACGAGGTCGTACCCGCTAGGGACCGGCTGGGGACCCCGGAGCCGGGAGGAATCGGCCGGACGCGTCCGTGGTTGACATGGACGTGATGCACGGGGAGTACAAGGTGCCGGGCGGCAAGCTGGTGGTCGCCGACCTGGAGGTCGTGGACGGGCTGCTGCGGTCGCCGCGGATCAGCGGGGACTTCTTCCTGGAGCCGGACGAGGCGCTGGAGGCGATCGACGCGGCCCTGGACGGGCTGCCCGCGACGCTGGACGCGGCCGAGATCGCGGCGAAGGTCGAGCGCGGGCTGCCGCCGGGCACGGTGCTGCTGGGACTGACCGCCGAGGCGGTCGGGATCGCGGTGCGGCGCGCCGTCGCGCACGCGTCCGACTGGCACGACCACGAGTGGCGGCTGATCCACGACGGGCCGCAGGAGCCGGCCCTGCACATGGCGCTGGACCAGGTGCTCGCCGAGGAGGTGGGCGCCGGCCGGCGCCCCCCGACGCTGCGGATCTGGGAGTGGGCCTCGCCCTCGGTGATCATCGGCAGCTTCCAGTCGCTGCGCAACGAGGTGGACCCGGCGGGCGCGGACCGGCACGGCGTCACCGTGGTGCGCCGGATCAGCGGCGGCGGCGCGATGTTCGTGGAGCCGGGCAACACGATCACGTACTCGCTGTACGTGCCGGAGTCGCTCGTCGCGGGCATGTCGTTCGCCGAGAGCTACGCGTTCCTGGACGACTGGGTGCTCGGCGCGCTGAACGAGCTGGGCGTCAGGGCCTGGTACCAGCCGCTGAACGACATCACCTCCGACCAGGGCAAGATCGGCGGCGCGGCGCAGAAGCGGCTGGCCGCCGGCGCGGTGCTGCACCACGTGACGATGTCGTACGACATCGACGCGGACAAGATGCTCGAGGTCCTGCGGATCGGCAAGGAGAAGCTGTCCGGCAAGGGCATCGCCAGCGCGAAGAAGCGGGTGGACCCGCTGCGCCGCCAGACCGGGCTGCCGCGCGAGGAGATCATCGACCGGATGGTGGCGCACTTCCGCGGCCGCTACGGGCTGGAGGACGGCGGTGTGAGCGACGACGAGCTGCGCCGCGCCGAGAAGCTCGCCGGGGAGAAGTTCGAGAACCCGGAGTGGACCGCGCGGGTCCCGTAGGGCCGGGGGCCGGTCAGGCGTCCTTGCCCGTACCGCTCGTGCCGCCTGTGCCGCCTGCGCCCTGGCCGCCCTCGCGGCGGATGGGCTGGGTGTCGCCCGTACGGCGGCGCCGGCCGGGGGACTTGCGGCGGCCCGCGACGAGCGTGTCGTCCGCGTCGCCCTCGACGATGCCGGTGGCCAGGCGCGGCTTCTTCGCGGGGCGGGCGGCCGATTCCGGCAGCGTCGGCGGGGGCTCGGGCGCCGCCGGTTTCGGGAGCGGCTTGGCCGCGCCCTGCGTCTCCGCCTCGCGGAGGGACGCGACGAAGCTCGCCTCGTCCTCGCCGTCCTCGTCGCCGGACGGGCGGCGCGGCCGGCCGGCGAGCAGCCACCGGTCCAGGGTGAGCCGCCCGCCCGCGCCCGCCGCGAACAGCAGGCTCGTCAGCCCGAGGACCAGCACCAGCTCGTAGCCGTTGCGCGCCGTCCCGCCGTCGACCAGGAACAGGCCCTCGCCCGCGTGGACGAACACGAACGCGCCCGCCATGTCGACGAACAGCAGCACGCCGACGACCGGCAGCCCCAGCCCGGCGATCAGCGCGGCGCCGCCCAGCAGCTCGACGAACGCGGCGTACACGGCGGCGCCCGTCGGCAGCGGCACGCCCAGCGCGTCGAACGAGCGGCCCGTCGCGGTGATCCCGGCCTCGATCTTCTGCCAGCCGTGCGCCATGAAGACGACGCCCGCGCCGAGGCGCGCGAGGAGGGCGGCGACGTCGTACATCGGCCGAGAACGCATGCCGTCGGCTCCTTCAGCGCGGGGGCGGGCCCGGGGTTTCGACCGTGAGTATGACGCCCGGCGCACGGATCGCGCGAGCCCCGCTGGTGGACGCGGGTGCCCGGCGCTTCGCCGGACCTGGCCGCGGGGCCGTGCGACTGGCATAGGTTGTGAACGTCGGACGAGGAGGAGGAGCGTTCATGTCCATGCAGAAGGGCGCCAACACGCCGGTCCCGGTGCCGTCGGTGAAGATCGAGCTGGGCTGGCAGAGCGGCCCCGGAGTGCCCGACGCCGACGCCTCCGCGCTGCTGCTCGCGGAGACCGGCCGGGTGCGTTCGGACGACGACTTCGTCTTCTACAACCAGCCCGCGCACGGATCGGGCGCGGTCCGGCACGAGGGCAAGCAGCAGGGCCCGACCGTGCGGGACGTGCTGGCGGTCGACCTCGCCCGGGTCGAGCCGGGCATCGAGCGCATCGTCATCGCCGCGTCCTCGGAGGGCGGCACGTTCGGCCGGTTCCAGGGGCTGTACGTGCGGGTGGTGGACGCGGCCGCCGGCACGGAGGTGGCGCGGTTCGAGAACCCGGGCGCCACGTCGGAGACGGCGTTCGTGCTGGGCGAGCTGTACCGGCGCCAGGGCGCGTGGAAGTTCCGCGCGGTCGGCCAGGGGTACGACTCGGGCCTGGCCGGGCTGGCCACCGACTTCGGCATCTCCGTGGACGAGCCCGCCCCGGCGCCGCAGGCCCCGCCCGCGCCGCAGGCCCCGCCGGCCCCCCAGGCCCCGCCGGCTCCGCAGGCGCCGCCCGCGCCGCCGGCCCCGGCCGCGCCCGCGCCGCAGTACGCGCCGCCGCCCCCACCGCCCGCGAACGAGTACATGCCGCCCGGCCAGTCGTACACGCCGCCGCCTCCCGGGCCGGGCCAGCAGTACACGCCCCCGCCGCCGCCTCCGCCGCCCGCGCCGGGCCAGCAGTACACCCCGCCGCCCCCGCCCGGCGCGCCGGCCGCGCCACCGCCCCCGCCGCAGGGCGTCCCGCAACCGGGCGCCGCGGGCAAGATCTCGCTCACCAAGAGCGCGCCGTCGGTGTCGCTCACCAAGCACGGCGCCACCAGCGGCCACATGCGGGTCAACCTCAACTGGACCGCCAAGGAGGGCGCCGCCAAGGGCCTGCTCGGCAAGCTGCGCCGCGGCGTCGACCTGGACCTCGACCTGTGCTGCCTGTGGGAGCTGCGGGACGGCCGCAAGGGCATCATCCACGCCCTCGGCGACTTCGGCGCCCTGGAGCGCCCGCCGTACATCCAGCTCGACCGCGACGACCGGTCCGGAGCGGTCGCGACCGGCGAGAACCTCACCATCAACCTCGACCACACCGCCGACTTCAAGCGGATCCTGGTGTTCGCCGAGATCTACGACGGCGCCGAGGACTTCCGCGGCCTGGACGCGACCGCGACGCTGTACCCGATCGGCGCGCCGCCGATCGAGATGCACATCAGCGACTGCGTCGACGCCTCGCGGGACGCGGTGCTGGCGCTCATCGAGAACGTCGGCGGCGAGCTGGTCGTGCGGCGCGAGGGCCGGTTCGTGCTGCCGCCGCCCGGGCGGCCGCGCTGGGGCAAGATGTCGGTCGACCAGGCGTACAACTGGAACCTGGAGTGGGTGGCCGCGCGAGGCAAGGACTGACGTACCGGCCGTTCTGGCCGCCGCGCGGCGCCGCGCGGCGTCACGACTTGACGGAGTCGGCCAGCTTCTTGTCCCGGGCGGCCCGGACGAGGGCGGCGGCGAACCTGCCGAGCTCCTTGCCCGGCACCTCGGCGGCCAGCTTCTCCGGATCGGTGGGCAGCCCGAGCCGGTCGGCGCCCTTGCGCGCCTGGTCGTCGAAGTAGGGCCGCAGCCACGGCCAGACGGCCTGCGCCTCGCGGCAGAAGATGTCGACGCCGGTCGGGCCGATCCCCTTGAACTCCCGGAGGAGGTCGCCCGCCCGGCCGACGTCGCGCTCGGCGGTGACGGGCAGCCGGCGCAGGTCGCCGCCGTACTTGTCCTGGACGAGCTCGGCCATCTCGCCGAGCCGCGTCGCGGTGCTCTCGTCGTACCGCACGTAGTGGCCGCGGCCGAGCGCGCCGACGCGGTCCTGCCAGCTCAGCCGGCCCATGCCGCGCGGGGTGCCGCCGCCCGCCTCGAACAGCTCGCGCGCGGCGGCCAGCGCGATCCCGGCGGTGATCCGCGCGCTCATCAGGTTGGCGAGCACCAGCAGCTTCCACAGCGCGGCCGGCTGGTCCTTCAGCGGGATGCCCGCCTCTTCGGCGTAGGTCCGGCCGGCTTCGCGCATCAGTCTCTTGACGACGGCGTCCATGGAAAGCACCTCCCGTATGGAGGCGGCCTACCCAGGAAGGCCGGGGTGACTCCGGCGGCCGCGCACCGGCCGGAACGCGGCTAGAGGAGGCTGAGCTGGCCCGCGCCCGCGAGCGGGTCGCGGTGCTTCTTCAGGTGCCGCCAGCGGGGCAGGCCGTCCAGGTACGACCACGACATCCGGTGGTGCGGCGTCGGCCCGTGCTCCTCCAGCGCGGCCTGGTGGACGGGCGACGGGTACCCGGCCGAGTCCGCGAACCCGTACGCCGGGAACTCGCCGTCCAGCTCCGCCATGAGCCGGTCGCGGTGCACCTTGGCCAGCACGGACGCCGCGGCGACCGTCACCGACCGCTGGTCGGCCTTGACCTCGCACCGGACCTTCCACGGGGCGCGCAGGAAGTCGTGCCCGCCGTCCAGGATCACCACGTCGGGGCGTTCGGGCAGCGCGTCCAGCGCCCGCACGGCCGCCAGCCGCAGCGCCTCGGTCATGCCCAGCTCGTCGATCTCCGCCGGCGACGCGGCGCCGATGGCGTGCCCGGCCAGCCAGCCCGGCAGCACGGCGGCGAACCCTTCCCGGTGCGCCGCGGTGAGCAGCTTGGAGTCGGTCAGCCGCACGGTCCGCTTCCCCCGGCCGGGCAGCTCGGGAGGCGCGCTCAGATCGGTGACGGCCGCGCACACCACGACCGGGCCCGCCCACGCACCGCGGCCGACCTCGTCCACCCCCGCGATCCGCGGCGCCGTGCCCGCTTTCGCGCGCAGGTCGTCCTCGATCTCGTAGCCGGCGGCCCGCGGCGGCGGTGCGGGCGCGGCGGCCGGCGCCGCCGCCTCCAGTCCGGGCAGCGCGCCGTCCGGCTCGCCGGTCTCGGGGGCGTGGCGGGGATCGTTCACGGAGGCTCCATCGGCGGGGTGGCGGACCCGTCGATCGTACGGCCGCCGCGGGCGGACACGCCCGGACACGCCCGGCCCGAGCAACGAACCCGGTCCGGGGAGTCCCGTTATGGCGGGCACTGCGCTTTACTCGCCTTGTATGGCTGTGTTCCGGAGAGCCCGCTCTCGCGCCGCGGCGGCCAGCGCGGCGCGGGATCTGTTCGAGCGCCTGCGCGTGCGCTACTTCCAGATCCAGAGCGGGCAGCGGTTCCTCGGCGGGCTGTTACTGGCCGCGCTGGCGGTGGTGGCGGCGGTGCTGCTGGAAGGCCCGGTCGCCGGCACGGCCGTGGCCGCGCTCGCCGCGCTCGCGGTCGCCCACCTGTTCCTGCGCTCCCCGGCGGGCATGGCCGTCGGCTCGGTCATCGTCGGCTGGGCGCTGCTGGCGATCCCGCTCGGCCGCCTGTACCCGGACCAGGGCCTCCCCCTCTACCTGAACCCGGCGCTGCTGCTGGCGCTCCTCGCCCTGCCGGTGGCGCTCGTGGCGCTGCGGCTGCGCGGGTACGCGCCGTGGCGCACCGCGCTGCTCTCCCTCGGCGCGGCGGGCCTGGTCACCGCGGCCGTCGTGCACCTGCTGCCGCAGCTGCACGTGTCGCCGGGGTGGGCCGCGGCGCTCGCCGTCCTCGCGTACCGGTGGGACCAGGCGCGGCGGGCCGTACCGGCCGAGGCGTACGACACCGGCTGGGTCCAGGAGCAGTCCGGCACCACGGACGCCACGGACCCCGCGGAGCACAAGAGTGCGAAGGGGGACGCCGCGACCGGCCCCCGCAAACGGTCCGACCGCGGGCGCCGCCCCCCGGCGGACGAGCCCGGCGCCGGCGAGGACGCGCCGCACGCGGGCGTGCCCGCGGCCACGCAGGCCGCGTACGAGCAGCGCGCCGCCGAGGCCAGGGAGACCGCTGGGCCGCCGCCCGCCGCGCCCGGACGCGCGACCGGCACGGCCGCCGCTGCCGCCGCGGAGCCGCCGGAGATCTCGGTGGCCGAGGCGCTCGCCGAGCTGGAGGACATGATCGGGCTGGAGCCGGTGAAGCGGCAGGTCCGGTCGATCGCCGCATCGATCGAGGCCGCGCACCTGCGCGCCGCCGCCGGCGTGCCGACCGAGAAGCCGATGCGGCACTTCGTGTTCGTCGGCCCGTCCGGCACCGGCAAGACGACCGTCGCCCGGGTGCTCGCCAAGATCTTCTACGCGTTCGGGCTGCTGCCCACCCCCGCGGTGGTGGAGGCGCAGCGCGCCGACCTGGTCGGCGAGTACCTCGGCGCCACCGCGCTCAAGACCACCGCGCTGGTCGACTCCGCGCTCGGCGGCGTGCTGTTCGTGGACGAGGCGTACGGGCTGGTCAACGCCGCCGAGGGGCAGCCCGACCGGTTCGGCAACGAGGCCGTCCAGACGCTGCTCAAACGCGCCGAGGACGACCGCGACAACCTGGTGATCATCCTGGCCGGGTACGAGCCGCAGATGGCCGAGTTCCTGGCCTCCAACCCCGGGCTGGCCTCGCGGTTCGGCACCCGCGTGCACTTTCCCTCGTACACCCCGGCGGAATTGCTGGAGATCGCCGAGTACCACACCGGGCTGCGCGGCGACCGGCTCGACGACGAGGCCCGGCGGCGGCTCGCCGCCCGCTTCGCCGAGACCGAGCGCCGCGGCATCGTGGACGAGCTGGGCAACGGCCGGTTCGTGCGGACGCTCACCGAGGGCGCCGCGCGCGCCCGCGACGTCCGCGTCGTCGGCCGCTCCGAGGAGCACCGGCCCACCGCCGACGACCTGGTCACGCTGCGCGCCGAGGACGTCGAGTCGGCGTACGCCGAGGTCACCGAGCGGTACCGCGGCTACGCCGAGACGCCCACCCTGGACGAGGCGCTCGGCTCGCTGGAGGCGATGATCGGGCTGGAGCCGGTGAAGCGGCAGGTCCGGGAGATCGCCGCGCAGCTCCAGGTCGCCCGGATGCGCCAGGACCAGGGCCTGGTCACCCGCCCGCCGACCCGGCACTTCGTGTTCACCGGCCCGCCCGGCACCGGCAAGACCACGGTCGCCCGGGTCCTCGGCCGCATCTTCGCCGCGCTCGGCCTCCTCTCCCGCCCCTCGGTCGTCGAGTGCCAGCGCGCCGACCTCGTCGGCGAGCACCTGGGCGCGACCGCGCTCAAGACCAACCGGATCGTCGACTCGGCGCTCGGCGGCGTGCTGTTCGTCGACGAGGCGTACGCGCTGTCCAACCCCGGCTACAGCGGCGGCGACGCGTTCGGCGCCGAGGCCGTGCAGACCCTCCTCAAGCGCGCCGAGGACGACCGCGACCGGCTCGTGGTGGTGCTGGCCGGCTACGAGGGCGACATGGACCGCTTCCTGTCGTCCAATCCCGGGCTCGCCTCCCGGTTCGACGTCCGGGTCGGGTTCCCCTCGTACGGCCCCGACGAGCTGCTCCAGATCGCCCAGCTGATCGCCGAGGAGAGCGGCGACCGCTGGGACGAGGGCGCCCTGGACGACCTGGCGCTGCTCTTCCAGCGGGTGTGCGGCGTCGGCCGGATCGACGAGTTCGGGAACGGCCGCTTCGCCCGTTCCATCTACGAGAAGGCGTGCGCGTCCCGGGCCCTGCGCGCGGCACGGCTCGGCGCCGCCGCGACGGCCGCCGACCTGACCGTCCTCACCGCCGACGACGTCCACGCTGCTTCTATTGCCACGCCCTTGGCGTCAGGCCCTTGACGGCCTTCCTTCGGCGGGAGAGGAGCCTTTGCGGATCAGGGTGATCGGGTGTCGGTGGGGTGTGGTGGGATCGAGCGGTGGAATCGGTTACCTGGCCGCAGGTGCTCGCTTGGCGGATGCGGCGGCAGTTCTTGGACGTGCCCGCGGAGGCGCCGGCCCTTGACGTCGTGCGGCGGCTGGCGGGGGTGCAGGCGCAGGTGGCGTCGGCGGCGGAGCTGGCGGTGGCCGTGCGCGGCGGGCGCGGTGTCCGGCGGGCGCTGCGGGAGGACGGCACGCTCGTCAAGACGTGGGCCATGCGCGGCACGCTCCACCTCCTGCCGAGCGACGAGGCGCCCGCCTATCTCGCGCTGTGCGCCACGACCCGCCACTGGGAGCGGCCCGGCTGGATCCGGACGTTCGGCGCCACGCCCGCCGATCTGGAGGCGATCGCCGCCGCGGCGGCCGCGGCCCTGTCCGGCGGCGCGGCGCTGACCAGGAAGGAGCTGACCGCCGCGATCCTCGCGGAGACCGGCTCCGGCCATCTGGCCGAGGTGCTGGGCTCCGGGTGGGGGACGCTGCTCAAGCCGCTCGCCTGGTGGGGCGTGCTCTGCTACGGGCCGCCCCAGGGGACGAACGTCACGTTCACCGCGCCGCCCTGGGCCGGGACGCCCGAGCCCGAGGACGCCGCCCGCACGGTCATCCCCGCCTACCTCGGCGCCCACGGGCCGGCGACGCCCGAGGCGTTCGACAACTGGCTGACGCGCAAGGCCAGCCGGAAGAAGGACGTGAAGAGCTGGTTCGCCGCCGTCGAGGACCGGCTGGCGGCCGTCGAGGTCGACGGCGTCCCGATGCATGTGCCGCGCGAGCACCTGGACGAGCTGCTGGAGACGCCGCCCGACCGGTCCGTGCGGCTGCTGGGCGGCTTCGACCAGTACGTCCTGGGCGCCGGCACGGGATCGGCGTACCTCGTCCCGCCCGAGCGCCGCTCCGAGGTCAGCAGGACCGCGGGCTGGATCTCGCCGGTGGTGCTGTACGAGGGCCGCGTCGCCGGGGTCTGGGAGCAGGCGAAGGACGGGACCGTCCAGGTCACGCCGTTCGAGGACGTCCCCGGCGGGCTCCTGGAGGAGGCGATCGAGGCTCTGCGCGAGGCCATGGCCTAGGGTGCGGGCGTGAGCGACGAAGCGACCGGATCCTCCCCCGAGTACCGGCAGACCCCCTACCAGCCGCCCGCCGGCGCGGCCGAGGTGCTGCTCGTCCGCCACGGCGCCTCCGAGCCCGCGCGGCCCGGCGCGCCGTTCCCGCTCGTCGACGGGCAGGGCGACCCCGACCTCGCGCCCGAGGGGCGGGAGCAGGCCGAGCTGCTCGCGGAGCGGCTCGGCCGGGAGCGGATCGACGCGATCTACGTGACCACGCTGCGCCGTACGGTCCGCACGGCCGAGCCGCTGGCCCGCCGGCTGGGGCTGGAGCTCCAGGTCGAACCGGGTATGCGCGAGGTGCACTTGGGCGAGTGGGAGGGCGGCCTGTTCCGCCGCAAGGTCGCCGAGGGGGACCCCGTCGCGCAGCGCATGTGGGCCGAGGAGCGCTGGGACGTCATCCCCGGCGCCGAGTCCCGCGAGGCGCTGGAGGCCCGGGTCCGCGACGCGATCGACCGGCTGGCCAAGGCGCACCAGGGCGGCCGGATCGCGGTGTTCTCGCACGGCGGCGCCATCGGCCAGGCCCTCGCGATCGCGACCGGCTCCCGCCCGTTCGCGTTCCTGACCCCCGACAACTGCTCGATCTCGCGCCTGGTCGTCCTGGACGGCCGGTGGTCGCTGCGCGGATACAACGACATCGCCCACCTGCCGCACAGCGCCCCGCAGCCGCTCACCTGACCCCCGCTCGGCCCGCGAGGGCGAAGCGGATCCGCTGGCCGGGCCGGAGCTGCGCGGCCAGCGGGAGGTCCGCGGCCGCCACCACCGCGACGACGGGGTAGCCGCCGGTCGTGGGGTGGTCGGTCAGGAACAGGATCGGCAGGCCGTTCGGCGGGATCTGGAGCGCGCCGGTGACCATGCCCTCGCTGGCCAGCTCGCCGTCCCTGGCGCGCGACAGCGCGGCGCCGTCCAGGCGGACGCCGACGCGGTTGCTCGCGGGGGTCACCTCGTACGGGCGGCCGGTGAGCGTCGCGAGGGCGTCCGGGGTGAACCAGTCGTCCCGGGGTCCCGGGCGGACGCGCAGGACCGGCGTCTCGGGCAGCGCCGGCACCGGCGCGACGTCCACCCCGATATCGGCGAGGCCGGCCGGGGCGGCGACCGGCAGCCGGTCGCCGGCCGCGAGCGGGGCGGGGCCCAGGCCGGACAGCAGGTCCGTGGAACGGCTCCCCAGCGTCGCCGGGACGTCCAGCCCGCCCCGTACCGCCAGGTAGCTCCGCAGCCCCCGCGGGGGCACGCCGAGCTCCACCAGAGCGCCCGCCGGCACGTGGCAGGGGGCGTTCATGCCGCACGGCCGCCCGCCGACGCTCAGCGGCACGGGCGCGCCCGCCGCGGCGATCCAGGCCGCGTCGTGGAAGCGCAGGGCGCCGCCGCCGAGCGTGAACTCCACGGCGGCCATGCCCTCGGCGTTGCCGACCAGCCGGTTGGCCAGCCGGAGGGACCGCGCGTCGGCGGCCCCCGAGCAGGGCACGCCCAGGTGGGCGTGCCCGGGACGGCCGAGGTCCTGCACCGTCGCGAGCGGACCCGGGCGGACGACCTCGATCAACGCGCCTCCCCGGCGACGAAACGGACCTCTGTTCCCGGCTGGAGCAGCGACGGCGGATCGCGGGTGACGTCCCAGAGCGTCAGCTCGGTGCGGCCCAGCAGCCGCCAGCCGCCCGGCGACTGGGACGGGTAGACGGCGCCGTACGGTCCCGCGATCGCCACCGAACCCGTCGGGACGGCGGTGCGCGGCGAGTCCATCCGCGGCACGTGCAGCGCCGGGTCCAGCCCGGTCAGGTACGCGAAGCCGGGGGAGAAGCCCAGGTAGGCCACCGTGAACGTGGACGCCGCGTGCCGGGCGACGACCTCCTCGCGCGACATCCCGGCCAGCTCCGCGACCGCGTCGAGGTCGGCGCCGTCGTACACGGTCGGGATCTCCACCGGCGGCGTCAGCGCCGCCGCCCGCTCGGGCAGCGGCAGCTCCGGCAGCCGCGCCGCCAGCCGGTCCAGGTCGGCGGCCGCCGGGTCGGCGACCACCAGCACCGTGCCCTCGCCCGGCACGACGTCGACGATGCCGGGGAGCCCGGCGTCCCGGATCGCCGCGTTCAGCCGGTGGGACGCCGCCAGGTCGCCGGTCTCCACCAGCAGCGCCGCGTCCCCCGCCCTGCGGACCGTCATGCCGCTCACGCGAACGCTTCCACGGTCACGCCCGCCTCCGTGACGGCCGCGCGGACGGCGCGCGCCAGCTCGACCGCGCCCGGCGTGTCCCCGTGGACGCAGATCGACCGCGCGCCGAGCCGGATCTCGCTGCCGTCGACCGCGGTGACGGTGCCGTCCACGGCCATCCGCACGGCCCGCTCGACGACCGCGTCCGGATCGTGGACGACCGCGCCCGGCTCCCGGCGCGAGACCAGCCGGCCCTCGGGCGTGTACGCGCGGTCGGCGAAGCACTCGGCGACGACCGTGAGCCCCTCGGCCGCTTCATACATCGCCGAGCCGGGCAGCGTCAGCAGCGGCAGCGACGCGTCGTACGCGCGCACGGCGGCCGCGACGGCCCCCGCCTGGACCGCGTCCCGCGCCACGCGGTTGTACAGGGCGCCGTGCGGCTTCACGTACGCCACCCGGCCCCCCTCGGTCCTGGCGATGCCGTCGAGCGCGGCGAGCTGGTAGAGGATCTCGGCGGTCAGCTCCGGCGCGGCCACGTCCATCTCGCGCCGCCCGAACCCGGCCAGGTCGCGGTACGACACCTGCGCCCCGATCGTGACCCCGCGCTCCACCGCCCCCGCGCAGACCCGCCGCATGATCAGCGGATCCCCGCCGTGGAACCCGCACGCCACGTTCGCACTGGTGATCACGTCCAGCAGGGCGTGATCGTCGCCGAGCGTCCAGATGCCGAAGCCCTCGCCCAGATCCGCGTTGATATCGATGACCGCCATGGCTCAGATGTATCACCGTCCGGCGACCGCTCCGTCACCGCGGTCAGACGGCCTCCTCGCGCAGGTCCTCGACCTCACCGCGCGGGGCCCACGCCTGGTAGACGCCGCGGTCGAACATCTCCAGGCCGAGCGCCTCGGCCACCGGCGCCTTGCCGCCCGTGTACTCGACCCGCAGCCAGCCGTCGTGCTCGCCCAGCACGACGAAGCTCTCGCCGCGCCAGGTGCACACCGTGCTGACGTACGACAGGCGGTCGATCTCGGCGGCGGGCACGACGCGCACGTGGCGGCCCGGCGCCACCTCGGCGAAGCCCTCGGCCGGGGCGTCCAGGTAGAGGCGCACCCGGGCGCCGTCCGGGCCGGCCTCGTACTCGGTGCCGCGCCAGCGCGCGTAGTAGCCGTGCCTGGCCTTCATGCCCGCTCCTCGTGCCGGGCCGGCGGGGCGTCCGGGATCCGCGCGCCGGGACTCGGCAGCCACTGCCGGCGGTCCGCGTCGTACCCGGCCACCAGCTCCTCCCTGCCGGAGCGCCGGATGCGGTACATCTCCGCGCCGTGCGGCAGCCGCTGGCTGACGATCTTGAACTCGGGGATCGGCGGGCCCTCGCCCGGCGCGTACCCCGACCCGGGGAACGGCGCCTTCTCGATCACCCAGCCGCCGGGGATGATGCTCATGCTCCACTCGTCGATCCCGCCCAGCGGCTTGCGGAACAGCACCGGCTTGATCGCGGGCCAGCGGATCACGTGGATCGCCTCGTCCCCCGGCTGGAACGGCGTCCCCTCGTACACCAGGCCCAGCCCGCGGACGAGGGCGGCCGGGGTGTCGAGGTCGCGCACGTCGCGCAGCCGGTGCACGTAGCCGCCGACGAGGTCGTACCCGCCCTTGAGGTAGTGCGCGACCTGCTCCGGCGGGACGACCTTCTGCATGACGGTGAGCCGGTGCCCGGGCGGGCGGTCCGGGCGGGGCGCGGGCCGCGGCCGTTCCGCCGCCTGCGGCTCCGGCTCCGGCTCCGGTGTCGGTTCCGGTTCCGGCGGCACCGGCGGCGGGGGCGGTGCCGGGGGAGACGGTGGCGCCGCCTTGGGGACGACCGGGATGTCCTTGGAGGTGCTCGCAGGGAGGCCGTTGCCGGGCGCGTGCCCGTTCTGCCGGGCCACCTCGGGGCGCGGCTCGGGGGCGGGCTCCGGGTCGGGCGGGGGCTCCTCCCCGGCGGGGCCGAAGAGCGCGGCGGCGTCGAGGTACGCGGCGCTGGGCAGGCCCGGGTTGATCGCGAGCTGCCACTCCGGGTTGGGCCAGTTCCGCCCCAGCTCCGCGAGGTACGCCTGGCGGTGGTGGACGGCCTGGCCGCGCAGCGAACGGTCCATCGCCGCGGGCGAGGTGAACGCCAGCACGAACGTCTCGTCCCCGAACACGGCGGTCGCGTACTGGTGGCCCGGGGCGTCGCCGAAGGTCGTGTCGGCGGGGGACGGCAGGTAGAGCACGGCCCGCGTCAGCATCGCCATGTAGCCCTCCTGGTCGCCCCGCTCGCGGGCGGCGGCCAGCGCCGTCTCCAGGCGCGCGGCGAGCGCCCGCGTGGGCGTGTCGCCCGGCCGCGGCCCGGCGGCCGCCGCGCCGGCGGCGCCCGCCGGGTCCCCTATGGCCCCTGTTTCCGCTGCGTCTCCCATGGCCCCGAGGTCCTCTTCCTCGACGGCGCGGGGGAGTCCGAGGCCGGGCAGGTCCATCGGGGCGGCCAGCTCCTCGTCGGTGCTGCCCGCCTGGTAGACGAGGTCGAGCGGGCCGCGGACGCCGTACACGTCACGGAACGCGGCGACCATCCGGCCGGCCAGGGCCGCGCAGCGCTCGGCCGCGTCGGCGGCCGGGCGGCCGGACCGGTCGACCATCGAGGTCAGGTACCACCAGTTCCGCCGGTCCGCGTCGTCGGGCCGCTCCCAGCCGTTGATCGTCAGCCGCCGCTCCTGCCGCGGGGAGAGCGGCCGCGGCAGGAAGGCGCTGCTCACGGCCTCGGCGTCGATCTCCTCTTCCGTCCGCATCGCCTGGACGTAGGGCAGCCCGCTGGGATCCTGCACGATCAGGTACGCCTGGACCGGGAGGCGCATCAGCTCGATCGTCAGCCGCTTGGCGAAGTCGTTCCAGTCCAATCGGGCCCAACCTTCGAGTGTCCGTGTTACCCGCTTACGTCCCCGACGTTAGCCGCCCCGGCCGCGGCGCGCGGGGCCGACCGTGGTCAAACGGGTCAGTCGCGGCGCGGAGCCGGGACCGCGTCGGCGCGGACCTGCGTCCACATGCCCCCGATGGCGTCGAAGACGGCCACCGGGACGGCGGTCTCGGCCTCGTCGCCCGTCCCGTCCCAGTGCCACAGGCGGGTGCCGTGCGGGGCCTGCAGCGGCCCGCCGGAGGCGAGCACGGGGGCGCCGGGCGCGAACGCGGGCTCCCTCTCCGCGAGGCCGTCCCTCTCCTCCCTGGGCTCCTCGGACGCGGGCGGCTCGGGGACCGGCGCGGGCACCGGGACGGCGGGCGTTCCGGGCGCGACCGGGGCGCCGGGCGCGGGAGGCGAGGCAGGCGCGACAGGGGCGACAGGTGTGGCGGGAGCGACGGGGTCGGCCGCCGCCGGCGGCACCCCGGGAGACGCGGCCGGCGGTACGGGCGGCGGCGGTGGCATCACCGGCGGCTGCGCGGCCGGCCGGGCCAGGGCGCGCTGCGTGGCGTCCAGCCGGTTGACGGCGGCGGCGTCCAGATGGACCTCGCTGGGCAGCCCGGGGTTGATCGCCAGCTGCCAGGCCGGGTCCGGCCAGCCGAGCGCGAGCTGCGCGAACGACGTCCGCCGGTACAGGTCGGGCCGGTGCCCCGAGCGCACCAGCGCCTGCGGCGAGGTGAACACGACGATGTACGTGCCGCTCCCGATCGTGGTCGTCGGCAGGTCGGCGGCCTCCGGGTCCTCCACGGCCGGGGCCGTGGAGGGCAGGACCAGGTCGGCCGACAGCAGCAGCTCGAAGTACGTGGTGTGGTCGCCGCGCCCCTTGGCCTCGGCGAGCCGCGGCTCCAGCTCGTCCGGCCCGTCGGCGGCGGGCGGCCCCGGCTCGAAGCCGGGCACCGGCGCGGCCAGCGCCGGAACGCCCCCGGCGCCCTCGGTGCCCACGGAGGCCACGGAGGCGCCGTCGTCCCAGCCGGCGCTCTCGGCCAGGGTGCTGCGCCGCTTGCTCACCCGGCCCGGGTCGGCGGTCTCGATGCCGAAGTCCAGCAGCTCGATCAGCCCGGTGCCGTGCCGGTGGAACGACTCGTACACGAGGTCGGAGGGGCGCCGCACGCCCTGCACGTCGCGCAGCGCGGTGACCATGACGTCGGCGAGCCGGCCGTGGTCGCCGGCGGTGGCGTAGGCGGGCAGCTCCGTCCACCAGTTGCGCGGGCCGGAGTGCATGCTGCCGTCCGGGCCGGGCTCGGCCGGCGGCCGCCAGCCGGCCTCGCTCATCACCTCTTCGTCGGCGAGCGTCAGCAGCAGCGGCCCGTCGAGGAAGTTGTTGCTGACGGCCTCGGCGTACAGCCGGTCAGGCTCCCGCATCGCCTGGACGTAGTGGCGGCTCTCGTCGCGCTCGCGCACGATGAGGATGGTGTCCCGCTCCAGACCCGCGAGCTCGCGTCCCAGGTGCCGCGCGAACTCGGACCACTCCAACTAGATCACTCCCTACCGGCCGGGCCTGGGCCGCGACCCCCGCGCGACCGCTTCCCGAGATCCCGATGATTGTCGCCCGCGACGCCGCTGGCAAACCAGCCGCTCACTCCGGCGGCGCCACGTGACGGAGCACACGGAGCGCCCCGCGAAGTTCGCCCGGATCGTCGGCGTACGCGTCCAGGACGTCCATCAGCCTGTGCAGGATCTCGTGCCTTTCGAACCCCACGTCCAGCAGCGCCTGTGCGGTTTCCCACAGCTGCGGCGGGTCGCCGTCCCAGAGCCGCCGGGCGAGCCGCTCGTGCGCGTCCAGGTGCTCGGGGGACGCGCCCGGGTGCTCGAACTCCAGCATGATCCGCCGGTCCTCCGGATCGGCGGGGTCGAGGGTGGACAGGTCGATCGCGCCGTGCCGGCCCGACTGCCGGTGCCGCCCGGTCAGGAACGGCAGCGCGAACGCGCGCCGGGGCAGCGCCTCCAGCTCGCCGTCCGGCAGCAGCCGCGCCACCAGATCGCGGCTCAGCCCGAACGCCGACGGATCGCGGTACGCCTCGGCGAACTTGGCGGTGGCGTCCCAGACGGCGTCCAGGGTGGCCCGCACGCCCTCCTCGGGCAGCCCGGTCCGCTTGCCCGCCCACCGCACCCAGGCCGCCAGCACGTGCGGTACGGCCTCCTGCTCGGTCGGCGACAGCAGCACCTTGCGCGGCAGCCAGTCGAGCAGGAACATCTCGCACTTGGTCGGGCTCACCCGCAGCGGGCGGCCGAAGTCGTGCGCGCAGCCGTAGTCGATGATCCGGTCGACGCAGCGCGACGCGGCCGACAGGTCGGACAGCTCCTCGGCCTCGTCGGAGGACAGGAACCGGGCGGCGATCGTGGCCCGCCGGTCGCGGCCGTACACCGCGGGCTGCGGCGCCCGCCCGCCCGGCGGCAGCAGCGCCACCCGGGCCCGCACGAACGCGTGGTACGACCCGAACTTCTCCCCGACCGGCGGGTCGCGCGCCTCGTCGGTGAACTCCAGCGCCCGGCGCAGCACCGCCCGCGTGTCGCGCGGGTCGAGCCGCTCGAAGACCATCAGCGGGTTGGTGCGGCCCTCCCACCGGCAGTGGTCGAGCAGCCGGTCGACCTGGGAGGAGACCCAGGCGTCGCGGACCATCCCGGCGGCCGGCGGGTGCCCGTTGCCGTTGCCGTGGGACGGGAGGGTGCCCGGGAACCCGGGGAACCCGGGGAACGCGCTCCCGGCGCCGGTGCCGTGCAGCAGCGACCCCTGGACGGCCGACGGCTTCGTCCGGTCGACGACGACCACCAGGGCGTGCCGGTCGCGGCCGCCGTAGGTGAACGTGCAGATCACCGACTCCTGGTCGCCGTAGACGTCGCGGGAGACGTGGCAGTCCTCCAGCGCGACCGTGCCGACCCGGTCGGCCCAGCCGGGGCGCGCGACGCCGCGTTCCATCAGGGCCAGCGCCGCCCGCTCGGCCCGGGCCGCCTGCCGCGGCGTGCCCAGGTAGGCGATCCCGGTGAGCAGGGCCAGCGCGGCGGGCGTGCCGACCCGGCCGGCGTGGTCGATCAGCGCCTCGCCGATGACCTCCTCGACGTCACCGTCGGGGACCCGGCGGCCCCACCACGAGCCCAGGATCTCGCTGACGATCAGCTCGGCGTCCAGCGGGCTGCGCACGGCCAGCAGCTCGCGCGCGTGGCGCAGCATCCCGTCGAAGATCGCGGAGATCTCGTCCGAGGACGGCGGGCCGTCCCGGGGCGGCTCCCCGGAGGACTGGCGGCGGCTGCGGGGACTCACTCCCCTAGCTTCTCAGATCCGGCGCCGGTACTCGCCCAGGACATCGGCGACGGCGGGAAAGGGACGCGCCGGAATCCGCGCCGGTCCCCGTCCGCGGCCCGCGCGCCGTGCCGCCCGTGCCGCCCGCGGCTCCCGCCGCTCACGCGTCGGGACCGCCGACGCGCCCGGACGGCGGCTCGGACTTCACCATGCCGACCAGATGCTCCCGGGCCATGCGCTCCACCAGGGCCGGGGTGGCGTCCAGGCCCAGATGGGTCGCGCACGCCTGGACATCGGCGACACAGCGCTCGACGGTGTCGGGAGTGAAGATCGCGAATTCCAGCGAGAGCCGTCCGGTGAGCAGCCGGCGGATCTCGCCGCGGCGGTCGGCCAGTGCGGGCATCAACGCAGCGCCTCCGAGCCCCGAGGGTCCGGCGGGACGGGGTGAACCGCCGGGAGCGGGACGGGCGGGCGCGATCGTTCCGTGACGACCCGTGAACACCGTGCTGATCAGCGCCTTCGGGTCCGGCCGGACGCGCCGCCAACCTCGCCTCGCGTCTCATTCCAGCGCTTTTGCGGTGAGTGTCAAGACCTATCCGGCGGGGTCTTCAGGACGTTCTCCGGAGGTTCTCCCGGGCGTTCCGGAGCGTGCCTTTCCGGGTACGCATCCGAACGGCCCATCGGCTCCGTCCCGCCGGGCTCATGGACTCCGGCGCGCCGGTCGAGCTCGTCGAGCCAGCCGGCGTGGTGCCGGGCCGCCCACGCCCGGTCCACCCGCCCGGTCACCATGGCCCCGAGCGCGCCCCGGTCCCGCAGGGCGTACCAGAGGTGGCCGACCGTCACCGCGAGCACGAGCAGGAACAGCCAGTCGTGGACGAACGTGGCGCCGGTCCGCCAGCGGTCCGGCCACGGATCCGGGAACGTCATGATCGTCCCGGTGCCGAGCAGCACCAGGATCGCGCCCGCGGTGAACGCCGCGTTCAGCTTCTGGCCCGCGTTGAACTTGCCCACCGGGACGACCCCGCGCTCCAGCCCGCCCGCGCGCACCACCGCCCGCCGGTCCCCGCGGCGCAGCCAGTCCCGGTCGTGCGCGGTGAACCGGTCGAGCCTGCGCAGGTCCCGCCGGAACGCCTCGGACGCCAGGCCGAACAGCACGGGCAGCGGCAGCGCGTACCCGGCCCAGACGTGCAGCGGCTTGAGCAGGTCCCGGCGCCCCACCGCGGCCGACAGCGCCGGCACGTACAGCAGCGCGGCCGTGACCAGGCAGACCAGCATCAGCAGGGCCGTCGCGTGGTGGACCCAGCGCTCGGCCGCCGCGAACCGGCGCAGCCGGTCAGGCGGGTGCGTCATGTGCGGGTGCGTCATGTGCGGGTCCGTCATGTGCGGGTTCGTCATGTGAGGTGGTCATGTGGGGGGATCGTTCCGTCCGTTCGACCGGCCGACCCAGGCGTCGACGTCATAACCGCGTCGCTCCCAGTAACCGGAGACGACCTTTTCCGTAAGCTCGATGCCGCCCAGCCACTTGAGCGACTTGTAGCCGTACATCGGGGCCACGAAGAGCCGCACCGGCCCGCCGTGGTCGTGGGTCACCGGCGCGCCCAGCATCTCCGTCGCCACCAGCACGTCCCGCCGCCGCGCCTGCTCCAGCGTCAGCGACTCGGTGTAGACCCCGTCGAACGAGGTGAACCGGACCGCGCGGGCCCGGGGCGAGACGCCCACCGCGTCCAGCAGGTCGGGCAGGGCCACCCCCGCCCACATCACCTCGGGCACCCGCCACCCCGTCACGCACTGGAAGTCGCGCGTCAGGCGCGTCCGGGGGAGCGCCGCCAGGTCCGCCATGCCGAACGAGCGCCGCTCGCGCACCAGGCCGCCCACGGTCACCCGGTGCTCCTCCGGGCGGCGGGGCCGCACGCTCCCGACGACCGAGTAGTACCGGAAGCCGCCCGTGCCCGGCAGCACCTCCCCGATCCGGTTCACCGGTGCGAGGGCACGGCTGACCCCCTGCTGGAGGGAGGCGCCGACCGCGACGCCGGCCGCGCCCAGGCCGAGCATGCCGAGGACGATCCGCCGCCCTACCGGCGCGCCCTCCGCCCGTTCCGTGTCGTCTTCCGCCACATGTTCCATTCGAGCACTCCGGCGCCGCCGCCACCATGCCCTCGGCGCGCCCGTAAGGAAACGGTGAGATCTAAGCTGGCCCCATGGCCACCCAGGTTGTTCTCGCGCAGAAGCCCGAGGCCGACGAGCTGCTCGGACGCAGCCCGCTGGCCGCCCTGACCGGCATGCTGCTCGACCAGCAGATCCCGATGGAATGGGCGTTCACCGGCCCGTACACGATCGCCCGGCGGCTCGGGAGCGCCGACCTCGACGCGCACGAGATCGCCGCGTACGACCCGGAGCGGTTCGCCGCGCTGCTCTCGGAGAAGCCGGCCGTGCACCGCTACCCCGGCTCGATGGCCAAGCGGATCCAGCAGCTCTGCCAGTATCTCGTCGAGCACTACGACGGCGACGCCGGCGCGATCTGGCGGGACGTGGACAGCGGCAAGGAGCTGTTCAAGCGGCTCAACGCGCTGCCCGGCTACGGCAGGCAGAAGGCGCAGATCTTCACCGCGCTGCTGGGCAAGCAGTACGGCGTGCGGCCCGAGGGCTGGCGCGAGGCGGCCGGCGACTACGGCGCGGAGGGCTCGCGGCGGTCCGTCGCCGACATCACCGGGCCCGAGTCGCTGGCCGAGGTGCGGGCGTTCAAGCAGGAGATGAAGGCCGCGGCCAAGGCGAAGAAGTGATCGCGGGCGGCGCGTCTTTGCCGTCTTTTTGCCGGAGATAGCGCCAGGGGCGCGGCCCGTTCGGGGCGTCCGGAACTCGCCGAGCGAGCGCGCCCGCCGGGCGTGTCGGGCTCGGGCGTCGTACCATCACGTACTCGCCGTCCGTGTGGACGCCTCCCGCCGCCCGGGCGGGCCGGCGCGGGCGGCGTCCGAGTCCGTCCGAGTCCGTCCGAATCCGGAGGTCGGCGCCGTGAGCCGCGTGACACAGATGCCGCGGGGCCTTCCGTCGGCGGCGAACCACCGGGATGATGAGTACCTGACTTCGACGGGTGTTGTGATGGAGGCGGGAGCGCTAGCCTGCTCCCATTCACGCATAGTGATGACGAACTGCCGCGCGGTACGGGACCCCCTGGGGCGGAGGTGTTGCCGATGAGCACCGATACGTCCGTTCCGCATCCCCGGATCGCCGGGGTGGAGGGCCGGCCTATGGATGCGTCCGATTCCGCCCTGTACGCGACCTTGATGGACCGGGCCCCGGCGGGCCTGGCGCTCTTCGACACCGGCCTGCGCTGCCGCCGGGCCAACGCCGCGCTCCCCGAGCTGCTGGGCGTGCCCGGCACCGACCCGCACCGGCGGCGCCCCGACGAGTTCCTGCCGGCCGAGCTGGCCGGCGAGTTCGAGTCCGCGCTGCGCACCGTGCTCGCCGAGGAGCAGGCGATCACCGAGTCCGACCTGACCGTCCCGCGGCCCCGCGAGGAGAGCGCGCCGGACGAGATGGGCGGCATGGGCAGTGTGAGTGGGATGGGCGGGATGGGCGGGATGGTGGAGCCGGCCGTCCCCGGGCCGCCCGCCACCACCGTCGCCGCCGGCTCTCGCGTGCTGGCCTGCACCTGGCTGCCCGCCCGCGGCGAGGACGGCCGGCTCACCGGCGTCGTGCTGACCGCGCAGGACGTGACCGAGCGGCGCCGCGCCGAGGAGGTCATCCGGCGCAAGGAGCAGCGCTACCGCTCGCTGGTGGAGGCCAGCTCCCAGGTCGTCTGGGTGGCCTCGCCGGACGGCGGCGTGATCGACGACGCGCCCGAATGGCGCTCGATCACCGGCCAGACGCTCGACGACTACGCCACCGGCGGCTGGCTCGCCGTGGTCCACCCCGAGGACCGGCCCCGGATCGAGGCCGTCTGGCGCGAGTGCGTCGGCGACGACCGGGTGTTCGAGACCAACTACCGCATCCGCACCAAGAGCGGGGCGTACCGCCACTTCGACGTGCGCGCCGTGCCGATCTGGCGCGGCGACACGGTGATCGAGTGGGTCGGCGCCAACACCGACGTCACCGGCCAGCGCGAGGCCGAGGAGATGCGCGGCCGGCTCACCGAGCAGCTGTCGGCCGCCGCGCTCCGCACCGCCCGCCTCCAGCAGGCCACCTCGATGCTGGCCGAGGCCCTCACCGTCAGCCAGGTCGTCCAGGTGATCACCGAGGTGGGCCGGTCGGCGATCGGCGCCGACTACTCCGCCGTCGCCCTGCTCGACGACGACAAGCTGCGGCTCAGCATCGTCACCCCCTCCGCGCCCGGCGCCGAGGGACGGCCCGCCTCCCGCGAGGACTTCAAGGTCAGCGACCAGACCGTGATGTCGGTGGCCGTCCGGGAGAGCCGCCCGTTCCTGGCCGAGCACCCCGACAGCCTCCGGCTCCAGCTGGGCCGCGACGAGGCCGGGCTGTTCCTCCAGCACACCGAGGAGCGCGCCTGGGCCGGCCTGCCGCTGCTGGCGGCCGGCGCCCCGATCGGCGCGCTGCGGTTCTCGTTCACCCGGCCCCGGGAGATCACCGAGGAGGAGCGGGTCTTCCTGGAGGCGCTGGCCGGCCAGTGCGCGCTGGCGGTCGAGCGGGCGCTGCTGTTCGAGCGCGAGCACAAGACCGCCGAGGAGCTGCAGCGCAGCCTGCTGCCCAGCGACCTGCCCCAGCTGCCCGGCATGGTGCTGGCGGCCCGCTACAACCCCGCCACCCGGCACGTCCAGGTCGGCGGCGACTGGTACGACGTCTTCCGTCTCCCCGACGACCGGCTCGCCGTGGCCGTCGGCGACGTGATGGGCAAGGGCGTGCTGGCCGCGGCCGGAATGGGCCGCGTCCGCAACGCGCTGCGCGCCCTCGCGCTGAACGACCCCCGCCCGGCCGCCGTGCTGGCCGGGCTCGACCGGCTGTTCAGCGCCACCGAGGACGAGGAGCAGTTCACCACGGTCGCCTACGCGGTGATCGACCCCGAGACCGGCCGCGGCGCGTTCAGCAACGCCGGCCACCCGCCGCCGCTGCTGATCTCCGCCGACGCCCCCGCCAGGGTCAGCTCGCTGGAGCCCGGGACGCCGCTCGGCTGGCCGTCCCAGCGGCAGCAGACAAGTTTTTCCATCGAGACCGGCAACACTGTGGTCTTCTATTCCGATGGACTTGTGGAGAACCGTAGGCGTGGGGTGGACGCCGGCCTGGAGGAGCTTGTCGCCGTGGCGGCCGACGCCCCACCTGAAGTGGTAGGAGATCCGGAGAGAGTCGTCGACTTCCTGGTCGATCGGATGCTTGCGGGATACGAGCAAGTGGACGATGTGACCGTACTCGCCCTGCACGTCCCGCCGAAGCCCAGGTGATCTCCGCCGCCGGAGCGCGCCGGGGCGGCTCCGCGTACGAGTCCGGACAAGGCCACGATACGGCCGAAACCCGGCACCGCGCGTACGAAGGACCGCCCAGCGCCCCCTAAGGTGGTGTGTTACCGGGGAGGACACCGGATGCGGAATGCGCGGCAGTCCCAGAATGCTTGACCCAGTAAGAGCGGGTACGCTGCGGTCCGCATAAGGTGGCCCACCCAGTGTGTGGTCCCACCCCGTGTGAGGCCGGGCCCGTCAGGGCACTTGGGTCAACCAAGCCACACGTTCGTTCGAGAGGTATTTGTGTCGCCTGCTAGCTCGACCTCGAAAGCGTCAGATCTGCACGAGCATGTCATCGCGCAACTGATCGAGCGTGAACGGTCCCAGGGTTACCTCGACGCCGACTACGTACGACGTACGTTCGAAGAGGCCGACATTCCCGTGTCACAGGCCTCCAGCATCCTGCGGAGCCTGAGCAAGGAGGGTGTGACCGTCATGGTGAGCGCTGCCGACTCAGCGGCGCCCAAGCGATCGCGCAAGCGCGCGACGCCGGCGGCGCGCAGGCCCAAGACCGCCGCCGCGGCCGCCAAGGAGCAGCCCGACACGGTGACCGCGGTCGTCGAGGACGGCGCCGAGGAGACCCCGGCGCCGGCGCCCACGCCGGCCGCCGTCGCGAAGAAGGCCGAGGCCCGCAAGGGCGCGGCCGCCAAGGCCAAGAAGGCCCCTGCCAAGAAGGGCGCCGCCGCCAAGGCCGCCCCGGTGAAGGGCGCGGCCAAGCCCGGCCCCGCCAAGAAGGGCGCCGAGGACGACCCGGAGCTCGACGACGAGGTCGACGTCACCGACCTCGAGGACCTCGACGACCTTGAGGGCGACCTCGAGGTCGCGGCCGAGGACGACGCCGCCGAGGAGCAGCCCGAGGAGGAGGCCGCCCCGGTGGCCCCCGTCGCCGCGGCCGCGCCGGGCAAGCCCGGCGTCCCCGGCAAGCCCGCGGGCAACGAGGAGGAGGGCTTCGTCCTCGGCGACGACGACGAGGACGCCCCCGCCCAGCAGATCGCCGCCGCCGGCGCCACCGCCGACCCGGTCAAGGACTACCTCAAGCAGATCGGCAAGGTCCCCCTGCTCAACGCCGAGCAGGAGGTCGAGCTGGCCAAGCGCATCGAGGCCGGCCTGTTCGCCGAGGAGCGGCTGGCCGCCGACGGCCCGTCGATGTCCGAGGAGGACCTCGACGACTTCGAGTGGATCGCCGAGGACGGCCGCCGCGCCAAGAACCACCTGCTGGAGGCCAACCTCCGGCTGGTCGTCTCGCTGGCCAAGCGCTACACCGGCCGCGGCATGCTGTTCCTGGACCTGATCCAGGAGGGCAACCTGGGCCTGATCCGCGCCGTCGAGAAGTTCGACTACACCAAGGGCTACAAGTTCTCCACGTACGCCACCTGGTGGATCCGGCAGGCGATCACCCGCGCGATGGCCGACCAGGCCCGCACCATCCGCATCCCGGTGCACATGGTCGAGGTCATCAACAAGCTGGCCCGCGTGCAGCGTCAGATGCTCCAGGACCTGGGCCGCGAGCCCACCCCGGAGGAGCTGGCCAAGGAGCTCGACATGACCCCGGAGAAGGTCGTCGAGGTCCAGAAGTACGGCCGCGAGCCGATCTCGCTGCACACCCCGCTGGGCGAGGACGGCGACAGCGAGTTCGGTGACCTGATCGAGGACTCCGAGGCGATCGTCCCGGCCGACGCGGTCAGCTTCACCCTGCTCCAGGAGCAGCTGCACTCGGTGCTGGACACGCTCAGCGAGCGCGAGGCCGGCGTGGTCTCGATGCGGTTCGGCCTGACCGACGGCCAGCCCAAGACGCTGGACGAGATCGGCAAGGTCTACGGCGTGACCCGCGAGCGGATCCGCCAGATCGAGTCCAAGACCATGTCCAAGCTGCGCCACCCGTCTCGTTCCCAGGTCCTGCGCGACTACCTGGACTAGTTCGGTTCGTCTCCGGTCACGGTCACGGCCGTGACCGGAGACGCCCCATCGCTCAGCGATCCGCCCGTGGAGGCATGCCTCCACGGGCGGTCGGCGTGTTCGCGCGGCGGCCGGGGCCCTTGCCTGGCAGCTACTTGACTGTCACCTGGCCGGGATCGGTCAGGTGTGCAGGACGATGTCGAGGTCGCCGCCGTTCAGCTCGGCGGTGTGGCCGAGGTCGGCGACGGCCTTCTGCAGCTCCTCGGGCGTGGCGGGATCGGCGCCCGCCGCGATCAGATCGTGCGCGATCCTGCCGCGGGTGGCCTTGGCCATGTGGCTGACCACGGTCCGCTTGGGCACGCCGCCCAGGATGCGCTCGCGGAAGACGCGCACCCGTACGGCGGGCTCCGGGGCCTTCCAGGCCGACATGTACGGCCCGGAGCGCATGTCCACCACGAGCCGGCCCGCGGGCCGCAGGGCCGCCTTGAGGGCGGGGCGCCACAGGGCGGCCAGCTTGCCCTCGGGCGGCAGCGTCACGCCCATGGCGAGGCGGTACGGCGGGATCCGGTCGGTGAGCCGCAGCGCGCCCCACAGGCCCGAGAACACGATGATCCGGTCGGCGGCGGCCCCGGGGTCGAGGGCGCCGAGCGCGAGGTTCTCGTACAGGACGCCGGTGTAGAGCTCGGAGACCGGCAGCGTGGGGGCGTTCATCAGGGCGCGGTTGCGTTCCAGAGCCTCCTGCGTCTGCCCCTCGGGCAGGCCCAGCACCTCGGGCGCGTCGTCGCGCCGGCAGGTCTCGCCCAAGGCGCCGAGGACGCGCCTGCGGACGGGGTTGAGCTCCGGGAAGCTCAGGCTCTCCAGGTCGAGCGGAGGGCCGTCCCCGCCGGCGGCCTTGCGTTCCGATGGCGGCAGCAGAATGAGCACGTTCCCCCCGTCTCCGTCCGTCCGCGCGGGTTCGATCATGATGGGCGTCCGGTCCCTTCAGGATATTCGCCGGTGCCTTATGAGCCGGGCCGGGGGGCGCCCGAGTGAATACGCAGTGTAATTGACTGCTCACGTTATGAGGTCGAGCGTTGTTCGCTCGCTTTCGGAGATTTCTCCGAAATGGGCGAACGGCGGCCACCGCCACCGGTGACCGCCGTTCCGGGGATTCTTTTATTTCGAGGCTTACCGCTCCTCGCTGGACGCGGAGGCCGGGGTTTCGTTGAGCCTGTCGGTCTCGTCCTGAATGTCGGCCCCGCTGGCGCGGAGGGCTTCTGCGTACTTGCGTCCGTGGTGGGCGCAGAACAGAAGGTCGCCGCCGCCTACAAGGACTGCACGGACGTAGGCCTGGGCACCGCAGCGGTCGCAACGGTCAGCGACGGACAGCGGCTTGGTTGGGGCAAGGGCTCCAGTCACGGCACCTTCCTCATGCTCGGGGTCGGTACTTAAGACAACATCTAACCTGACGACGGCGTTCCCAACCTGTTTGTGCGTACGCCCACAGCAGAATGGGCGGCTAAGTGACCCAAATCACAGCCCCGCCGGGGACGGCGGCCCTTCGAGGGCGAAGATCGACGCACGTGTATCAGGTGCGGCGGCGAGCCTGTAAGTGGAGTGTCGGTGCCCGGGGGTACCCTCTTGCCGAATGTCCTACCCCCGAGGAGCACAGGCACGTTGACCGCCGCGACCGCAGAAGCCACCACCGACGATTCGCACGGCTACTCCGCCCGGCACCTCACGGTGCTGGAGGGCCTGGAGGCCGTGCGCAAGCGACCCGGCATGTACATCGGGTCGACCGACAGCCGTGGGCTCGCCCACTGCCTCTGGGAGATCGTCGACAACTGCGTCGACGAGGCCCTGGCCGGATACTGCACGCACATCAGCGTGACGCTGCACCCCGACGGCTCGTTCGAGGTCGGCGACAACGGCCGCGGCATCCCGGTCGACATCGAGCCCAAGACCAAGCTGCCGGGCGTCGAGCTGGTGATGACCCGGCTGCACGCCGGCGGCAAGTTCGGCGGCGTGGCCTACACCGCGTCCGGCGGCCTGCACGGCGTGGGCGCCTCGGTGGTCAACGCGCTGTCGGCGCGGCTCGACGTCGAGGTCGACAGCAACGGCGCCACCCACGCGATCAGCTTCCGCCGCGGGCTGCCCGGCGAGTTCGCCGACGAGCGGCCCAACTCGCGGTTCAAGCGGCGGTCCGGCGTCCACCAGGTCCGCAAGGTCTCCCGCAAGACCACCGGCACCCGGGTGCGGTTCTGGCCCGACGCGCAGATCTTCCTCAAGGGCGCCACCGTCGAGCAGAGCCAGGTGCTCGACCGGATGCGGCAGACCGCGTTCCTCATCCCGGGCCTGACCATCGACGTGCGCGACGAGCGCGGCGACGAGGTCTTCGAGGAGACCTTCCGCTTCGACGGCGGCATCAGCGAGTTCTGCTCCTACCTCGCCAAGGACGCCCCGATCATCGACGTGCTGCGGCTCCAGGGCCGGGGGCACTTCACCGAGACCGTCCCGGTGCTGGACGACCAGGGCCACCTGGTGCCCACCGACGTCGAGCGTGATCTGGAGGTGGACGTCGCGCTGCGCTGGGGGAGCGGCTTCGACACCGTCACCAAGTCGTTCGTCAACGTCATCGCCACGCCCAAGGGCGGCACGCACGTGCGCGGCTTCGACCGCGCGCTGATCCGGGTGATCAACGAGCAGCTGCGGGCCTCCAAGCTGCTGCGCAACAGCGACGAGGACGTGGTCAAGGACGACGTCCTGGAGGGCCTGACCGCCGTCGTCACGGTGCGGCTGCCCGAGCCGCAGTTCGAGGGGCAGACCAAGGAGGTGCTGGGCACCTCGGCCGCCGCCCGGATCGTGTCCCAGGTGGTGAGCCGCGAGCTCAAGGCGATCTTCGAGAACCCGGGGCGCGGCCAGAAGCAGCCGCTGCGCGCCGTGCTGGAGAAGATCGTCGGTGCCGCCAAGACCCGGATCGCCGCCCGGACCCAGCGCGACAACCAGCGCCGCAAGAACGCCCTGGAGAACAGCGCGCTCCCGGCCAAGCTCGTCGACTGCCGCACCGCCGACGACCGCAGCGAGCTGTTCATCGTCGAGGGCGACTCGGCGCTGGGCACCGCCAAGCTGGCCCGCGACTCCGAGTTCCAGGCGCTGCTGCCGATCCGCGGCAAGATCCTCAACGTGCAGAAGGCGTCGGTCGCCGACGTCCTCAAGAACGCCGAGTGCGCCGCGATCATCCAGGTGATCGGGGCCGGCTCGGGCCGCACGTTCGACCTGGACTCGGCCCGGTACGGCCGGATCATCCTGATGGCCGACGCCGACGTGGACGGCTCGCACATCCGCACCCTGCTGCTGACGCTGATGTACCGCTACATGCGGCCGATGCTGGAGGCGGGCCGGGTCTTCGCGGCCGTCCCGCCGCTGCACCGGATCGAGCTGATCAAGCCCAAGAAGGGCCAGGACAAGTACGTCTACTGCTACAGCGACGCCGAGCTGCGCAAGAAGCTGGTGGAGTTCGAGCGCAAGGGGATGCGCTGGAAGGAGCCGGTCCAGCGCTACAAGGGCCTGGGCGAGATGGACGCTGACCAGCTGGCCGAGACCACCATGGACCCGCGGCACCGCATCCTGCGCCGGATCCGGATCGAGGACGCCGAGGACGCGGCCAGGATCTTCGAGCTGCTGATGGGCAGCGAGGTGGCCCCGCGCCGCGAGTTCATCACCGCCGGCGCCGCCGAGCTGGACATCGAGCGCATCGACACCTGATCCGCGCACAGCGCGCGTCTGACCCCGGCGAATCCCCGGGGCGGGCGGCCCGGCCGGCCGCCCGCCCCGGGGATTCGACCTGTTCGTGACGATTATCGGCCGCCGTCCGGGTACCACCCTCCGAAACGATCAAGGAGGGCGGAGATGGCGACCGAGGTCGACCCGCGCACGCTCGGCGGCGGCCTGCGCCGGGTGATCGGGCGCAGGATGCTGATGCTGTTCGTGATCGGGGACATCCTCGGGGCGGGCATCTACGCGCTGGTCGGGCAGGTCGCGGGCGAGGTCGGCGGGGCGGTGTGGGCGCCGTTCCTGGTGGCGTTCGTGCTCGCGGCGCTGACCGCCACCGCGTACGCCGAGCTGGTCGGCAAGTACCCCCGGGCGGCCGGGGCCGCGCTCTACACGAACAAGGCGTTCGGGATCCCGTTCGTGACGTTCATCGTGGCGTTCGCGGTGATGATGAGCGGGATCACCTCGGCCAGCACCGCCGCCCGCGCGTTCGGCGGCGACTACCTCGCCGAGTTCGTGTCGCTGCCGACGCTGGTCGGCGCGCTGATCTTCCTCGCGCTGGTGACGCTGGTGAACTTCGCCGGCATCTCCGAGTCGATCAAGGTGAACGTGGTGCTCACGCTGATCGAGGCGTTCGGGCTGCTGGTGATCATGGTGATCGGGGTCTTCGCGCTGGCCGGCGGGGACGGCGAACCCGGCCGGGCGCTGGAGTTCGACCCGGCGAACGGGGCGTTCCTGGGCGTGCTCGGCGGCGCGGCGCTGGCCTTCTACGCGCTGATCGGCTTCGAGGACTCGGTCAACCTCGCCGAGGAGGCCAAGAACCCGGCCAGGGACTTCCCGGTCGCGCTGTTCGGCGGGCTGGCGATCACCGTCGTGATCTACATCGCGGTCGCGTTCACCGCCACCATGCTGGTCGACACCGAGACGCTGAAGACCTCGACCGGGCCGCTGCTGGAGGTCGTCCGGGTCGCCGGGTTCGACTTCCCGCCCAAGCTGTTCGCGCTGATCGCGCTGCTGGCGGTGGGCAACACCGCGCTGATCAACATGATCATGGCGTCCCGGCTGGTGTACGGCATGGCGCGGGAGCGGATCGTGCCCTCGGTGTTCGCCGTCGTGCACCCGCGGCGCGCCACGCCCTGGCCGGCGATCCTGTTCACTGTGGCGATCGCGGTCGTCCTGGTGAGCACGGGCGACGTCGGCGGGCTCGCCGACACCACCGTGCTGCTGCTCCTGTGCGTGTTCGCGCTGGTGAACGTCTGCGTGCTGGTCCTGCGCCGGGAACGGGTGGGGCACGAGCACTTCCGCGCGCCGACCTGGATGCCCGTGCTGGGCGCGCTGAGCTGCGCGTTCCTGGCCCTGCCGATCGCCGGCCGGGAGGGCGCCGTCTACCTGCGCGCCGCCGTGCTGCTCGCGCTCGGCCTGGTGCTGTGGCTGGTCAACCGGCTGATCGTCGGCCGTACCGAGTCCGTCGACGCCGAGAGGCTGGACGCCTGACGGGGCCCTCCCGCTGAGCGGGAGGGCGGGCTGTCCCGGCCCGGCACATCGGGCCTAGGCTCGCCGCCGCGGCGCGCGTCTCGTAAAACAAGCGCTCGCTTGCTAGCCTCTCCCCGACACGAAAGGCGGTCCGGTATGCCCACGTCCGACCAGATGAAGAAGGCGCTGCAGAGCTACGTCGACGGCTTCGACCGCGGCGACGCCGCGTCGATCGTCGCGCTGTTCGCCGACGACGCGGTGGTCGAGGACCCGGTCGGCAACCCGCCGATCTCGGGCCGCGCGGCGATCGAGGAGTTCTACACCAACGCCGTGGCGGCCGGCTCCAGGCTCGTCCTGGACGGCCCCATCCGCGGTTCGCAGGGCAACGCCGCGGCCATGGCGTTCACGGTGGAGGTCCCCGCGATGAACGTGCGCATCCGCGCCATCGACGTCATGACGTTCGGCGACGACGGCAGGATCGTCAAGATGCAGGCGTACTGGGGCCCCGACGACATGGAGCAATAATTAGGGCGGGCGAGTAAGCCAGTTGTCACGAGGCTTCGGGAGACCGGCCGGTTCCGTGCGCGGGGCCGGCCGTTCTTGTGAGGTGATGACGACTCTTGTGAGGCGATGACAAGGAAGCGCGTCCCGGCGGGCGCCGGGACGCGCACGGACGCGCGTGCCCGCCGCCGGGATGACGCCGCCGCGGGCCGTTCCCGGCCAATCCCCAGTACCCAAGCGCTTGCTACATCACGGGAGTTGTTCTTAGATCTCGGGTGAGCGCTCACGCGGCGCGCGCCACCTCCGGATCCGGGACGCGACGCCGCCTCGGGGGCCGGCGCGGAGCGCGGCCGGGCCAGATCACCCCGTTCGCGCACCATCCACCGCCGGAAGCATCGACACGGGCCGATATCCGAGGAGGAATACGTGAAGGCCCTAGTCAAGCTCGGCACACCCCTCGTCGCGGCCACCGCGGCGGTCGGCCTGCTGGCCGGCTCCGCGTCGGCGGCGTCCACCACGGTCCGCAGGGACGGCCCCGCCGGGGCGCCCTACGACGGCCAGTACCAGATCCTCAACGTCGGCGACCTCACCTTCGCCGGCACCGGCTTCACCGCCAGCTGCTCGTCGGCCGACCTGCGCGGCACCCTGACCTCGTCGGGGTCGGGCACCCTGGACTCGGCGACCGCCACGGGCTGCACCAGCAACCTGGGAGCGCCGACGGTGTCGTTCCGCAACCTCCCCTACACCGACGGCGTGCTGGCCTACGGGCCGACCGGCGACTACGACGGCACGCTGACGTTCACCGACCCCGACCTGGAGATCCAGGCGTCGTTCGGGTTCATCAGCTGCGTCTACGGGTTCGACGCGCAGCACACCAGCCTCACCTTCGAGGTCCGCAACTCCGACAACCCCGCCAACTCCACGGGGCAGCTCGCCGGGACGATGAACGGCGTGTCCCTCGGCCTGAAGTCGGGCAGCTTCCTGTGCCCGACCGACGTCACGGCCAACGGCACCGGCAAGGCCATGGGCAAGGTCGCCCCTGGTGACGCCACCTACGGCCAGAAGCTCCACATCACCGCCTGACGGTGTGCCCCCCCGCCCGGCCGTCCCGCTCCCGTACGGGGTGGCCGGGCTTCCACGTTCCCCGCAGAAGAGGCGATTCCGCTGTGAAGATCTCATTCCGCAAGAGCCTGGCGGCCGCCGCGGTCGCGTTCCTCGGCCTGGCCGCCCTCCAGCCCGGCACCGCCGCCTCCGCCGCGCCGGCGCGGCCCGCGGCGGCGCAGGCGCGGGCGGTTCCGGCGTTCGACCTCCGGGCCGACTGCCCGAAGCTGCCCGACGGTGCCGAGGCGGCGCGGTGGGAGTGCCTGGTGATGGTCGTCGGCGGCGGCTCGATGAAGCTCGGCGGGCTCACCCAGCAGATCACCCAGCCGATCAAGATCGTCGCGCAGACCGGGCCGCCGGCGGGCGGCGGGCCCAACGAGCTGAAGCAGATCAGGATGGACGCCGACCCGATGAAGGTCCCGGGCGGCGTGCTCGCGCTGCTCGGCGTGCCCGCGCCCGGCCTGGAGGACGTCCCGGGCTTCAAGGTGGAGATCGAGCCGCACTACGCCGGGGGCTTCGCGTTCGCGCTGCCCACCGCCAAGGTCGA
This sequence comes from Actinomadura sp. 21ATH, assembly GCF_041951345.1. Lineage (NCBI taxonomy): Bacteria > Bacillati > Actinomycetota > Actinomycetes > Streptosporangiales > Thermomonosporaceae > Actinomadura > Actinomadura sp. 21ATH. The sequence goes on from NZ_JBGNUR010000011.1 coordinate 121,674, forward strand.
CATGCGGGTACGGATCATCAACCTGCTGCTGGGCAGGTCCTGCTACATCGGCACCGAGGCCCAGCCGATCAGGTTCACCATGATCGCCGACATGTCCACGATCCGGGTCATCAGCCCCGGCGACCCGGCCGACCCGATGGGGAACCCGTTCGTGATCGGTGCCACGGCCGCCGACAGGACCTTCACCGTGCCCAGGGCGACCTGCGGGGCGTTCGGCTGGCCGATCGACTGGGCCGCCGGGCTGCCGTCGCCGTCGGGCCGGAACGAGGCGACGTTCGAGACGTACATCGCCGTGGCCTCCTACCAGGGCGGCACCGCGGCGCTGCGGGACCCGCGCACCCTCAAGGTCGGCTGAGCGGCACGACCGGCGGCGGGCACCAGCGGGGCACGTGAAGCGGAACGGCCCCCGCACGGACGCTCGACGTCCGCGCGGGGGCCGTCCCGTTCCGGTCACTCGGCCGGTTCGGCGGGCTCCACGGGCTCGGCGGGCTCCGGAGGCGAGTTGAGCGCGCCGCCCAGGACCGGAAGGGCCTGCGGCAGCTTCTCGCCGGAGCCGTCGCGGCGGCCCAGCTCGGCCGGGACGTCCAGCGGCTTGCCGGTGGCGGTGGCGGCCTTCACCGGGGCCGGGCCCGCCCACGCCATGATCAGGGTGTCCTCGCCCTTGAGGAAGCGGTGCGAGCGGACGCCGCCGGTCGCGCGGCCCTTGGCCGGGAAGTCGGCGTAGTCGGCGACCTTGATGGCGCCGGTCTGGGTGCCGGGCAGCGCCGACGACGAGCCGGAGATCGTCACGACCCGGGACTCGCGGGACGGGTCGAGCGCGCCGAACCAGATGACGCGGGCGCCGGCCGCCAGCTTGATCCCGGCCATGCCGCCCGCCGCGCGCCCCTGCGGGCGGACGTTGGACGCCGAGTAGTGCAGCAGCTGGGTGTCGTTGGTGATGAAGACCAGGTCGTCGTCCTCGGCGACGGTGACGGCGCCGACGACCCGGTCGCCCTCCTTGAGCGTGATGACCTCGAACTCGTCGCGGTTGGGCGGGTAGTCGGGCACGACGCGCTTGACCACGCCCTGCTCGGTGCCCAGGGCGAGCGAGCCGTCCATGGAGCTCAGGCCCACGATCCGCTCGTCCGGTTCGAGATCGACGTACTCGGTGATCGGGGCGCCGCCCGCCAGCGACGGCGGCGCGGCCGACGGCGGCAGCGTCGGCAGGTCGATGACCTCGACGCGGATCATCCGGCCGGCCGAGGTGACCGCGCCGACCTGGGCGCGGGCGCTGGCCCGTACCACCGAGACCAGCACGTCGTGGTTGGCGCGGGCGCCCTCGGTGGCCAGCGGCTCGGCGTCGTGCGTGCGGGCCATCAGGCCGGTGGACGACAGCAGCACCAGGCAGGGCGTGTCCTCGACCTCCAGCGGCACGGCGGCGGCCGCGGTGTGCCCCGACGACTCCAGCAGGACGGTGCGGCGCGGCGTGGAGAACTCCTTGGCCACCTCGCCCAGCTCCTTGGAGACCAGGTTGCGCAGCTTCCTCTCCGACTCCAGGATCGCGGTCAGCCGCGCGATCTCCTTGCTGAGCTGCTCCTTCTCCTTCTCCAGCTCGAGCCGGTCGTAGCGGGTGAGGCGGCGCAGCGGGGTGTCGAGGATGTACTGCGCCTGGATCTCCGACAGCTCGAAGATCTGCATCAGCCGCTGCTTGGCCTGGGCCGCGTCGTCGCTGTCGCGGATGACCTGGATGACCTCGTCGATGTTGAGCAGCGCGACCAGGATGCCGTCGACCAGGTGCAGCCGGTCCTCGCGCTTCTTGCGGCGGTGCGCGGAACGGCGCCGCACCACGTCGATGCGGTGGTCGACGTACACCTGGAGCAGGTCGCGCAGGCCCAGCGTGCGCGGCTGGCCGTCGACCAGCGCCACGTTGTTGATGCCGAACGACTCCTCCATCGGCGTCAGCCGGTACAGCTCGGCCAGCACCGCCTCGGGGTTGAAGCCGTTCTTGACCTCGATGACCAGCCGCAGGCCCACGTTGCGGTCGGTGAGGTCCTTCAGGTCGGAGATCCCGTTGATCTTCTTGTTGTTGACCAGCTCCTTGATCTTCGCCTTGACCCGCTCGGGGCCCACGGCGTACGGGAGCTCGCTCACCACGATGCCCTTGCGGCGGGCCGTGACGTTCTCGATGGTGCAGGTGGCACGGGTCTTGAACGTCCCGCGGCCGCGCTCGTAGGCGTCGCGGATGCCGTCCAGGCCCACGATCCGGCCGCCGGTCGGCAGGTCGGGGCCGGGCACGAACCGCATCAGGTCGTCGAGCGTGGCGTCCGGGTTGTCGATCAGGTGCCGGGCCGCGGCGATCACCTCGCCGAGGTTGTGCGGCGCCATGTTGGTCGCCATCCCGACCGCGATCCCGGACGCGCCGTTCACCAGCAGGTTGGGGAACGCGGCGGGCAGGACCTCGGGCTCGGTCTCCTGGCCGTCGTAGTTGGGCCGGAAGTCGACGGTGTCCTCGTCGATGGAGGCGACCATCAGCATCGCCTCGCGGGTCAGCCGCGACTCGGTGTACCGCATGGCGGCGGGCAGGTCGTCGCCGCCGAGCGAGCCGAAGTTGCCGTGCCCGTCGACCAGCGGCATCCGCATCGCCCAGGGCTGCGCCAGCCGCACCATCGCGTCGTAGATGGCGCTGTCGCCGTGCGGGTGCAGCTTGCCCATCACCTCGCCGACCACGCGGGCGCACTTGACGTGCCCGCGGTCGGGGCGCAGGCCCATCTCGTTCATCGAGTACAGGATCCGGCGCTGCACGGGCTTCATCCCGTCGCGCGCGTCGGGCAGTGCCCGCTGGTAGATGACCGAGTACGCGTACTCGAGGAAGCTGCCGCGCATCTCCTCCGAGACATCGACGTCGATGATGTTCTCTTCGAAGTCCGGCGGGGGAGGGGCCTGGGATCCGCGTCGTGCCATGTGGGACATTGTGGCGGGTCCCAGAGACAGATTCGCACCGGACGGGCGTCCGGCGCGCCGAAAGTCACCCTTCCGACATCTCCCCGGAGGTTCCCGATGAGCCCGCTGGCCGACTTCCAGAACGAGATCTACCTGAAGGGGCTGGGCGACGTCCTGCCCGAGCTTCCCACGGATCTGACCAGGCTGGAGGCGCTGGCGCAGGAGCGGCTGTCGGCGCGCGCGTTCGGGTACGTGGCGGGCTCCGCGGGCGGCGAGTCGACCGCGCGGGCGAACCGGGCGGCGTTCGAGCGGCGCCGGATCGTGCCGCGGATGCTGCGCGACGTCGGCCACCGCGACCTCTCGGTGGAGGTCCTGGGGACGCCGATGCCGGCGCCGGTGCTGCTGGCGCCGATCGGCGTCCAGTCGATCTTCCATCCGGAGGGCGAGCTGGCGGTCGCGCGGGCGGCGGCGTCGTGCGGGCTGCCGATGGTGCTGAGCACGGCCGCCTCGTTCACGATCGAGGAGGTCGCCGGGGCGAGCGGGGACGGCCCGCGCTGGTACCAGCTGTACTGGCCCAAGGACCGGGACCTCGCGATCAGCTTCCTGGAGCGGGCGAAGGCGGCGGGCTACACGGCGCTGGTGGTCACGCTCGACACGTTCACGCTGGCGTGGCGGCCCCGCGACCTCGACCAGGCGTACCTGCCGTTCCTGCGCGGGATCGGGACGGCCAACTACTTCACCGACCCGGTCTTCCAGAAGGCGGTCGGCGGGCCGGTCACCGACGCCAACCGCGACACCGCGATCCTGCACTGGGTCGCCAACTTCGGGAACCCCACGCTGACCTGGGACGACCTGGTCTTCCTGCGCGAGCACTGGGACGGCCCGATCGCGCTCAAGGGCATCCAGCACCCGGACGACGCCCGGCGGGCGGTGCACGCCGGCATGGACGGCGTGATCGTCTCCAACCACGGCGGCCGCCAGGTGGACGGCGCCATCGCGTCCCTGGACGCGCTGCCGCGCGTCGTGGAGGCGGTGGGGGAGCAGGCCGCGGTGCTGTTCGACAGCGGCGTGCGGACCGGCTCGGACGTGGCCAAGGCGCTGGCCCTGGGCGCGCGGGCGGTGCTGGTGGCGCGGCCGTACGCCTACGGGCTCGCGCTGGGCGGGGAGGCGGGCGTGCGGCACGTGCTGCGCTGCCTGATGGCCGAGCTGGAGCTGACCATGGTCCTGTCGGGCCACAAGAGCCCCGACGAGCTGACCCCGGAGATCCTCCAGGAGATCTGAGTCCCGGAAGTTCTTACGAACCGCGAACGTGCGGCTCCGTCCCAGGTCGGAGCGTTCCAGGCCGGGCTAGTCTCCGGACATCGGCGATCTTGCGCGGGGCGGAGGCGACCATGACGGATGTCATGGGTCCGCCCTGAGAAAGTCCCGGCGCACTCCTGACGCCCGTGACTGCAGGCTCTCGCCGGGTGGCGCGAGCATGGAGGCATGGGCGTGAACGTGATCGAGGTGCGGGGGGCCGGGGTCCGGTTCGGCCGGCGGGAGGCCGTGCGCGGCGTCTCCTTCGGGGTCGGCGAGGGCGAGATCTGCGCGCTGGCCGGTCCGGCGGGGGCCGGGAAGACGACGCTGCTGGAGGTGGCCGCGGGGATGCGGCGGCCGACGTCGGGCGAGGTGCGGGTGCGCGGGGCCGACCCGTACGAGGACCGCGCGCGGCTGCGCACGGGCGCCGTCTGGCGCGAGGGCGGGCTGTTCCCGGGGCTGACCGTCGCGGAGGTCGTCGACACCTGGCGGCGCTGGACGGTCGATCCGATCACGCGGGACGAGGCGCTGCGCGCGACGGGGCTCGGCGGCAGCGAGGACGTCCCGTTCGAGCGGCTGACCCCTTGCGGGCAGCGCATGCTGGACCTGTCGCTCGCGCTGATCGGGCGTTCCGACGTGCTCTTCCTGGACGAGCCGGCGGCCGGCCTGGACCGGCCCGGCGCCCGGAAGGTCCGCTCCGTCCTTCGTGGCCTGGCGGCGGGCGGGGTCACGATCCTGCTGGCCACCTCCGACCCGGACGACGTGGCGGCCGCCGACCGGGCCGTGGTCCTGGACCGGGGGAGCGTCGCGGCGGCCGCGCCGCCCTGGGCGGCGTGACACCCGGGAGGGCGCGCGGCCGTCGCCCCGCACAACGGTCGCGGTGATCCCGGCCGGGCTCTTCGCCCGTATCCGGGCGCGTACGTACTCTTGGGGCCACCCCAGCGCCCAGGCGGAGGCAGGCAGGCCCGTGCAGCCCAGGATCCCGCGTCCCACCGGCATCGCCATGATCATCGTGGCGATGACGCTGGTGACCCTGGCGGGCTACATGCTGCCCGCCCTCTGGTACGAGCTGTTCCAGCGGCACGACTACGGGCGCGCCGCCGTGGGCGCGCTGTCCACGGCGGCGGTGTTCGCCCTCTACGGGCGGCTGCTCTGGCTGAACCTGATGCGCCGTACCGTCCCGGCGCACCGCGCGGGGCTGGCGGCCATCGCCGCGGTCTGCTGGGCGCTGGCGGCGTTCATGGACGCGGCGGCCGGGTGGGGGAACGCCCTGCTCCTGCCCGCCGGGCTGATCGCCGTGGTGCTCCCGGTGCGGGAGGCCGTCGCGGCCGCCGCGGCGGCGACCGTGCTGACGCCCGCGTACGGCCTGCTGCTGGGGCTGCCCGCGCTGAACGTCCTCTACCAGGCGCTGGGGATCCCGCTGGCGGCGTTCTCCGGGTACGTGACCGTGTGGCTGTTCCATGTCGTCCAGGAGTTGCGGGAGGCGCGGGCGGAGCTGGCGCGGTCGGCGGTGGGGGAGGAGCGGCTGCGCTTCGCCCGCGACCTGCACGACGTCCTCGGCCACAGCCTCCAGGCCGTCGCCTTGAGGGCGGAGGTCGCCGAGCGGTTCGTGGAACGCGACCGGGAGCGCGTCCGGAAGGAGCTGGTCGAGATCCAGCGGATGGCGCGCGATTCGGTACGGGACGTGCGCGAGGTCGTGCGCGGTTACCGGGCGACGTCCCTGCGCACCGAGCTGGAGGGCATGTCGGCGGTCCTGCGGGCGGCGGGCATCCGGTGCGAGCCCCCGGAGATCTCGCCCGACCTGCCCCCGCACGTGCACGAGCCGCTCGGCTGGGCCGCCCGGGAGGCCGCGACGAACGTGCTGCGCCACAGCGGCGCGACCTGGTGCATGATCACGGTGTGGTCGGACGGCGACCGCGTCTGGCTGGAGATCGGCAACGACGGCGCCGGCCGCCGGGCCGAGGGGACCGGCAGCGGGCTGGCCGGACTCGCCGAGCGGATCGCGGCGGCGGGCGGCGAGTTCACCGCCGGGCCGGTCGGCGACGGCACGTTCCGGCTGGCGGCGGCCGTGCCGGTGGAACCGGCGGTACCGGCGGGGCCGGTGGAGGGAGTGGCGTGATCCGCGTTCTGCTGGCCGACGACCATCTGCTGATCCGGGAGGCGCTGGTCCTGCTGCTGGGCACCGAGGAGGGCATCGAGGTCGTCGCCGACGTCGGCCGCGGCGACGAGGCCGTGGACCGGGCGCTGAGCCTGAAGCCGGACGTGGCGGTGCTCGACATCGACATGCCGGGCCTGGACGGGCTGGCCGCCGCCGAGCGGCTGTCGGCGGCGCTGCCCGGCTGCCGGCTGGTGATCGTGACGGCGCACGGCCGGCCCGGCAACCTGCGGCGGGCGATGGCCGCCGGGGTGCGCGGCTTCCTCGGCAAGGACGCCCCGGGCGCGCGGCTGGCGGAGGTGATCCGGCAGGTGGCGGCGGGCGCCCGCTACATCGACCCGCAGCTGGCGGCGGACGCGCTGGCCGCCGAGGAGTGCCCGCTGACGCCGCGCGAGCTGGACACGCTGCGCGCCGCCGCCGACGGCGCCCCGGTGGCGCGGATCGCGCGCTCGCTGGGCCTGTCGGAGGGGACCGTGCGCAACTACCTGTCGGCGGCGGTCACCAAGCTCGGCGCCGACAACCGGCACGCGGCGGTGCGCGCCGCCCGCGATCTCGGCTGGCTGTGACGGCGGCCGCCGCAGACGGGGCAGGCGCCGGGGATGGGGACGGGGCGGACGCCGCGGGCGCCGGGGCGGTCAGGCGCGGGCGAGGACGCCGTCGACGCTGAGGGTCTCCAGGACCGACCCGTCGGCGCCCAGCGCCTCGATGGCGGGCGCGCGGCGGGCGCCCCACACGACGGCCGTGTGGCCGTGCGGCGGCACCGGCAGCAGGCGCTTGCCGACGCGCAGGTGGGTGACCTCGGCCGCCGCCCGCAGGCGCACCTGGCTGACCCACTTGGCGCCCCAGGGCAGCAGCCGGTTGGCGTTCCGGACGGTACGGCCCCACCCGTACCGCTGGAGGTGGCCGCCCAGCTCGGCGGCCGACCGGCGGGCGAGGGGCTCGTCGACGGCGCAGCCGCCACCGCCGCCCAGCTCCATCCACTCGCCGTCGCGGCGGTGGAACGTCCAGCCCTCGATGAACGGCGGAACGTTCCCGTGGACCGTCCCCGGAAGCCGCAGGAACGTGACAACGGCGATGTCGCCGTCGACGTCGAGGCCGAGCGGGAGGAAGTCCAGGCCGCCGTCCGCGCCGGCCGGGCCGGCCTCGGGCAGGCCGTCCTGGAGCAGCCGCAGGCACTCCGCGTACACCTCGTTGTCGTTCATGTGGCGGGGACCTCGTGATCGTGCAGGCAGGGGGAAGGGCCCTCCCGCAGAGAGGGCCCCACGTCGGATTCACTCTAAAGGTCTGGGTCACCATGTTTCATCCGTCTCCTTGCACTCACCGTCACCCTCGCCGTCACCGGGCCTCGCCCGCGCTCCTTCGAGGCCGCGGACGGCGACGAGGGCGCACTGCGCGGCGGCGGGCAGCCCGGCCCCCACCGCGAGGGCGATGGCGAGCGTCCGGCCGTCCTCGCCGGCGGTCGTCACGTCGAACCAGGCGTCCATGATCAGCAGCCCGGCGGTGGCCGCGGCGGTCAGCGTGTGACGGTTGTCACCCCTGGTCAGCAGCACCCCGGTGGTCACCAGCCCGGCGGCGATCATCGCGTCCAGCCCGATCCAGGCCACCGCCCAGTTCGACACCTGCGCGGTGTCCGGGAGCCGGACCGCGAGCACCCCCATCCAGGGGACGAGCGCGGCGCCGCCGGCCACCAGGCTCCACGCCGTCCAGCGGGTGCGGTCCGTCTTCCACGGGCGCGGCAGGGCGCGCAGGCGCGGGAGCGGGCGGGGGCGGGACGCGGTCACGACCATCGGGTCTCCTAGGAAGGCATGCTCAAGGGGGCGAAGGGCTCAGAGGGGGAGGAGCGTGCTTCAAGCCTTCCGGAGCCGGGCGTCACCGTCTGTAGCACGAGAGACCGTTCCGGGGGTGGCACCAGGTACAGCCCCGGCCTGGTGCGCACCGGATGGTCATGCCCTATACCGGCGCAATACGGTTTGCCCATGGCATCCCCCTCCCTGCTGCGGCGTGCCCGCGCGCACGCTCCGTGGTCGGCGGCGGCGTGGCGGGACACCGTGTTCACCGCGTCCGGGGTGCCGCTCCAGCTCGCCGCCTGGGCGATCGCCGGCCTGCCCTGGACGCTCTGGGAGCCGGACGCCCCGCCCGCGGTCCTGCTGGCCTCCGTCGTCCCCGTGGCGGCCGTGGCGGTGCTGGTCTTCCCGCTGGCCTCGGCGCAGCGCGAGCGGTGCTGGGCGATGCTCGGCCTGCGCGTCGCCCCGCCCCGGGAGCGCACCCTGGCCGCGATGGGGCGCCCGCTCCGCTACCACCTGCTCGCCGGGCCCGCGCTGGCCTGCGGCGGGCTGCTGGTGATCCTCGCCTGGGCGGGCGGGCTCGGGCTGTCGGCGATCACGGCGTACGGGTGGACGCTGCCGTCGGCGAACCCGTTCCTGTACGCGCCCCTCACCCTGGCCGGCCTCCTCCTGCTCGCCGCCGCGCCCTGGCTGGCCGCGGCCGTCCGGAGCCTGGACGCCCGCGCCGTCGCGGCGCTGCTCGGCCCCGACCGGGCCGCGGAGCTGGAGCGCCGGGTCGAGGACCTGGCCGAGAAGCGCGCCGGGGCCGTGGACGCCGCCGACATCGAGCGCCGCCGGATCGAGCGGGACCTGCACGACGGCGCCCAGCAGCGGCTGGTGTCGCTCGCGATGAACCTCGGCCTGGCCCGCGAGACGCTGACCGGCCTGCCGGACGAGGCCATGCGGGTGATCGTCGAGGCGCACGAGGAGGCCAAGGAGGCGCTGGCCGAGATGCGCGCGCTCATCCGCGGCCTGCATCCGGCCGTCCTGGAGGACCGCGGGCTCGACGCGGCGCTGTCGGGTGTCGCCGCCCGCGTCCCGCTGCCGGTGCGGCTGCGCGTCGACGTCCCCGACCGGGCGTCCTCGACCGTCGAGGCCGTCGCGTACTTCGTCGTCTCCGAGGCCCTCACCAACGTGGTCAAGCACGCGCGCGCGTCCAGCGTCGAGATCGACGTCGAGCGGCGCGGCGACGTCCTGCGCGTGCGGGTCGCCGACGACGGCGTGGGCGGCGCGGACCCGGCCGGCGGCTCCGGGCTGGTGGGGCTGGGGCGGCGGGTCGGGTCGGTGGACGGTACGTTCCGGATCGTCAGCCCCGCCGGAGGGCCGACCACCGTCACCGTGGAGCTGCCGTGCGCATTGTGATCGCCGAGGACTCGGTCCTGCTGCGGGCCGGGCTGATCAAGCTGCTGGAGACCGCGGGGTTCACGGTCCCGGCGGCGGTCGGCGACGCCGACGCGCTGCTGGCCGCGGTGGAGGAGCACCGGCCGGACGCGGCGATCGTGGACGTGCGGATGCCGCCGGCGTTCACCGACGAGGGCGTGCGGGCGGCGCTGGTGATCCGGCGGCAGTGGCCCGAGGTCGCGCTGCTGCTGCTGTCGCAGTACGTGGAGGAGCGGTACGCCGCCGACCTGCTGGCCACCAACACCAGCGGCGTCGGCTACCTGCTCAAGGACCGGGTCGCGGACGTGTCGGCGTTCCTGGACGCGCTGCGCCGGGTCGCCGCCGGCGGCACGGCGCTGGACCCCGAGGTGGTCGCCCAGCTGCTGCTGCGCCGCGCCAGCGACCCGCTCGAACGGCTCACCCCGCGCGAACGGGACGTGCTGGGCCTGATGGCCGAGGGCCGTTCCAACGCGGGCGTGGCGGCCGCGCTGGTGATCAGCGAGAGCGCGGTCGCCAAGCACATCAACGGGATCTTCGCCAAGCTCGACCTGCCGCACGCCGAGGGCGACCACCGGCGGGTGCTGGCGGTGCTGCGGTTCCTGGGCGGCGGGTCGTGAGCGGCGCCGCCCCGGAGGCGGGGGAGCGGCGGCGGGCCGTCTGGGTGGCGCTGGCGATCGCGACCGCCGCCGTGGTGGTGCTCCCGGCGGGCCTGTACGCGTGGGGGACGGCGATCCGCCGCACGTCGTCGGCCACCGAGACCTTCCGCCGCCCGATCGGCGAGCTGGAGATCGACGCGGGCGGCGCGCGGGTGACCGTCGGGCCGGGCACCGCCGGCCAGGTGCGGGTGGTCGCCCGGCTGACCTGGGCGCTGCACCGGCCGCGGGTGGAGCGGATCTGGGCGGGCGAGCTGCTGCTGCTCAGGTACGCCTGCGAGAGCGACGAGTGGTCGTACCCGGGGCACGGGTGCGGCGCGGACATCGACGTCCAGGTGCCGCCGGGCGTGCGGGTGCGCGCGCAGTCGGGCTCCGGGCTGCTCCGCCTCCGCGGGATCAGCGGGGACATGCGGCTGGAGACGCGGTCCGGGGCCGTCGAGCTGGCCGACGTGCGCGGGCGGGTCTGGGCGCGGGCGGGCTCGGGCGAGATCAGCGGCACCGGCCTGGCGTCGTCCTCGGTGGAGTCCGAGGCCGGCTCGGGGCGGCTCGACCTCGCGTTCGCGGCGCCGCCCCGGTACGTGAAGGCGTCGGCGGGGTCGGGGTCGGTGCGGGTGACCGTCCCGAACGGCTCGTACTACCGGGTGGGCGCCGAGGCGGGCTCGGGCCGGGTGCGGATCGACCCGGCGCTCAACGACCGCTCCTCGCCGCGGACGATCATGGCGAAGACCGGTTCCGGGGCGCTGACCATCGGGTATCCCGCGGACCGCTGAACGGGGCGCCCGGGCGGGCGGGATTTGCGTCATTTGCGTGTGGCGGGTTTACTGATGACATGACCGCCGTACGCCGCAGCCCCATGTGCCACCTGCGTGCCCCGCAGGCGATGCACCGCTGCGCGCGCGACCGGCGAATGTGTGAGCGCTGAGGGCCCCCGACCGTAGAGCCTCGCGCCCCGAAGCGAGTCCCGCCGACCCCGCCTGCCGCACATGATCTTCGAGCGCCACCTGCTGAGCCACGCGCCGTTCCCGCCCGGCCTGTCCTGATCGCGCGCCCGCTCGCCCCGCCACCGTCCCGTTCGTCCGGGCCCGGCCGCCCATGGCCCGCCCGCATGCCCACGGAATGATTTCCTGTGATCCAGATCAAAGAACTGAGGAAGGTCTACCGCGCCCGAGGACGCGCGGTGACGGCCGTCGACGGCGTCGACCTGTCCGTGCGCGAGGGCGAGGTGTACGGCGTGCTCGGCCGCAGCGGCGCCGGCAAGAGCACCCTGCTGCGCTGCGTCAACCTCCTCGACCGCCCCGACTCCGGCCGGATCGTGGTGGACGGCCAGGACCTCCTCGCCCTCAACGGCGCCGAGCTCCGCGCCGCCCGTCAGCGGATCGGCATGATCCACCAGCACTTCGGCCTGCTGTCCAGCCGCACCGTCGCCGGGAACGTCGCGTTCCCGCTGGAGGTCATGGGCGTGCCCCGCAAGGAGCGCGCCGGCCGCGTCGCCGAACTGCTGGACCTCGTCGGCCTCGCCGAGCACGCGGACGCCTACCCGGCGCAGCTGTCGGGCGGCCAGAAGCAGCGCGTCGGCATCGCCCGCGCGCTGGCCGGGCGGCCCAAGGTCCTGCTCTCGGACGAGGCCACCTCGGCGCTCGACCCCGAGACCACCGCCTCCATCCTGGAACTGCTGCGCGACCTCAACCGCCGGCTCGGCCTGACCATCCTGCTGATCACCCACGAGATGGACGTGGTCAAGCGGATCTGCGACTCGGCCGCGATCATGCGCGAGGGCCGGATCGTCGAGTCCGGCCCGGTCCGCGACCTGCTGCTGCGGCCCGGCTCGGAGCTGGCCCGCGACCTGCTGCCGCTGCCCGCCCTCGACCCGGCCCCGAGCGGCACCACCGTCGTGGACGTCACGTTCGAGGGCGACAGCGCCGACCGGCCGTTCGTGTCCTCGCTCGCGCGCACCTACTCGATCGACGTCAACATCCTCGGCGGCGCGGTCGAGGAGATCGCCGGCACCCGGGTCGGGCGGCTGCGCATCGAGCTGCCCGGCGACCCCGACGTCAACGCCGCCCAGCTCGCCCACCTGCGCGAGGCCGGGCTGGCCGTCGAGGTCCGCACTCCCGCGACTCCCGCCCCGCCCGCCACGTCCACCGTCAGCAAGGAGGCGTCGCTCTCATGACCTGGGACGAGATGCTGCCGCTGCTCAGGCAGGGCAGCCTGGAGACCCTCCAGATGACCGTCTGGTCGACGCTGTTCACCGCCATCGGCGGGATCCTGCTCGGCGTGCTCCTGGTGATCACCGACCGGGACGGCCTGCTGCCCTCGCGGCCGGTCAGCGCCGCCCTCGGGCTGGTCGTCAACATCGGCCGGTCCATCCCGTTCATCATCCTGATGATGGGGATCATCCCCTTCACCCGGCTGGTGGTCGGCACCTCGATCGGCACCACCGCCGCGATCGTCCCGCTGACGGTGTCGGCGATCCCGTTCTACGCCCGGCTCGTCGAGACCGCGCTGCGCGAGGTCGAGCCCGGCACGATCGCCGCCGCCCGCGCGATGGGCGCGTCCCGGACCGAACTGGTCCGCAAGGTCCTGCTGCGCGAGGCCCGCCCCGGGCTGGTCGCCGGCCTCACCGTCACCGTGATCGCGCTGATCGGCTACTCCGCCATCGCCGGCGCGGTCGGCGGCGGCGGCCTCGGCGACCTGGCCGTCCGGTACGGCTACCAGCGGTTCGAGACGACGATGATGATGGCGATCCTGATCCTCCTGGTGCTGCTGGTGGCGATCATCCAGCTGGCCGGCGACCTGTGCGCCCGGCGGCTCACCCACAAGTGACGGCCGCGGCCGTCCCTGAACCCTCACGCAACACATCCACACCCAGAAAGGCACTTGTCGTGCTGCGCAAGATATCTGTCGCCATCGCGTCCGCCGGGCTGCTCTTCGGCCTGTCGGCCTGCGGCGGCTCCGCCGCCGAGGACGACTCGACCCTGACCGTCGGCGCCACCTCCGTCCCGCACGCGGAGATCCTCGACTTCGTCAAGACCGACCTCGCGGGCAAGGCCGGGATCAAGCTGGAGGTCAAGGAGTTCAGCAACTACGAGCAGCTGAACCCCGCCCTCAACGACGGCCAGCTCGACGCCAACTACTTCCAGCACCGCCCGTACCTGGCCGAGTCCAACCAGAAGACCGGGCAGAAGCTGGAGTTCGTCGCGGGCGTCCACCTGGAGCCGCTCGCCGTCTACTCCAAGAAGGTCACCAAGCTCCAGGACCTGCGCCAGGGCGCCACGGTCGCGCTGCCCAGCGACCCGTCCAACCTGGCCCGCGCCCTCAACCTGCTCGCCGCCAACGGCGTCATCACGATGAAGCAGGGCGCCGGCGAGACCGCCACGGAGAAGGACGTTGCGGGCAACCCCAAGGGGATCGAGTTCCGGCCGACCGACGCCGCCGCGCTGCCCCGCCAGCTCGCCGACGTCGACGCCTCGGTGATCAACGGCAACTACGCCCTGGAGGGCGGCCTCAGCCCGGCCAAGGACGCCCTGGCCAGCGAGAAGCCGGAGAACAACCCGTACGTCAACGGGCTGGTCACCAAGGCCGAGACCAAGGACGACGCGCAGATCAAGAAGCTCGCCGAGCTGCTGACCGGTCCCGAGGTCAAGAAGTTCATCCAGGACAAGTACCAGGGCTCGGTGCTCCCCGCCGCCTGACGTACGATCCGCCACCCCCGCCGCCCGGGACGTTCCACGGAGAATGTCCCGGGCGGCTGGTATTACTCCTTCCGTCAGCCGGAAGGGGGCTCATGGGCGTTCACGAACACCTCACCGTCTACGACGGCAGGGCGGTCGTCGACTTCGATCCCGATCTCGGCTCGCTGGTCGCGGACGGCCCGGAGCTCGTCCAGGAACTCGACCTCGCCTGGTCGGTGCACCCGGAGCCCGCGTGGCGGATCAGGACGTACCACGACGGGCCGTCGTTCGACGACGTCTTCGCGGCGTTCTTCGAGCAGGTCGACGCGGCCCAGGTGACGCACCTCGTCATCGGCTTCTACAACTCCCGGGACGCGCCCGGCGCCCCGGTGGACCGGCTCGTGGACGCCGCCGGCCGGCTTCCCCGCCTGCGGGCCCTCTTCCTCGGCGACATCGTCTCCGAGGAAGAGGAGATCTCCTGGATCCGGCAGGGCGACATCACCCCGCTCTTCGCCGCCTTCCCCGGGCTGGGACGCCTGGACGTGCGCGGCGGCCCGGGGCTCGCGCTGCGCCCGGTCGCCCACGAGTCGCTCCGGATGCTGCGGCTGGAGAGCGGCGGCCTGCCCGGCAGGGTCGTCCGGGCCGTCCACGAGAGCGACCTGCCGGCCCTGGAGCACCTCGACCTGTGGCTCGGCTCGCCCGCGTACGGCGGCGACGCGCGCATCGAGGACCTCCAGCCGATCCTGAACGGGGCGCGCTTCCCCGCACTGCGCCACCTCGGCCTTGAGGACAGCGAGATCCAGGACGAGATCGCGCAGGCCGTCGCGGGCGCGCCGGTCGTCGCGCGGCTGGAGTCGCTCAGCCTCGCCCTGGGCGTCCTGACCGACACCGGCGCCGAGGCGCTGCTGTCCGGCCAGCCGCTCACCCATCTCGACCTGCTCGACCTGCGCCACCACTTCCTCAGCGACGCGATGATGGACCGGCTCGAGGACGCGCTGCCCGGCACCGAGGTGGACCTGGACCGCGCGGGCGACCCCGAGGGCGAGTGGCGCTTCATCGCCGCCGCCGAATGAGCTTTGACCTGGAAGGAAACTCATGGGCATCTACCAGCACCTCAGCACGCTCGCGGGACGGCCGGTCCTCGACCTGAGCCCGGACCCGGACGGGGACCCGGAGCCCGCCCGCGACGGCGAGGAGGGCGGCGGCGCCGCGCGCTCGGCGGGGGTGGCGTTCCGGCTGGCCGGCTCGTTCGACGGCGTCCCGTTCGACGAGATCCTCAAGGGCTTCCTGGACGGCGCGGACTGCTCCGCGGTGACGCATCTGGTCATCGGCTACTGGGGCGCGTCGTACGACGCGGGCGCCGCCGACCCGGTCCGGCTGCTGGTGGACGCGGCCGACCGGCTGCCGTCGCTGGAGGCGCTGTTCCTCGGCGACATCGTGGGCGAGGAGTCGGAGATCTCCTGGATCGAGCAGTCCGACATCACCCCGCTGTTCGAGGCGTTCCCGAAGCTCGCGCATCTGGAGGTGCGCGGCGGGTCGGGGCTGGTGCTGAACCCGGTCAGGAGCGACGTGCTGAAGACGCTGCGGTTCGAGGCCGGCGGGCTGCCCGCCGCCGTCGTGCGCGCGGTCGGCGACAGCGACCTGCCCGCGCTGGAGCACCTGGACCTGTGGCTCGGCGTCAGCGACTACGGCGGCGACGCGCGGATCGAGGACCTGGCGGCCATCCTGAGCGGCGCGCGGCTGCCGTCCCTGCGGCACCTCGGGCTGGAGAACAGCGAGATCCAGGACGAGATCGCGCAGGCCGTCGCGGCCGCGCCGGTCGTCGCGCGGCTGGAGTCGCTCAGCCTCGCCATGGGCGCGCTGACCGACCCGGGCGCCGAGGCGCTGGTCGCCGGCCAGCCCCTCACCCATCTCAAGCGTCTCGACCTGCACCACCACTACCTCACCGACGCGACGATGGAGCGTCTCCGCACCGCGTTCCCCGGGGTCGAGCTCGACCTGGACGAGCAGGAGGAGCCGGAGGACGACTGGGTGTACGTCGCGGTGTCCGAATGAATCCCGAAATGCGGGTGTTCGTCGGCGGCGGGTGCGGTCCTGCTGGTAGGACGGGTCCCGACGATCATTCCGAGGGGATCCTGTGACGATCAACGAGCATCTGACGGAGTACGCCGGGCTGCCGGTCGTCGAGTTCGAGGGCCCCGCCGGCGGGCTGCCCGAGCCGGGCGCGGTCGCCTGGCGGCTCACGCATGACGACTTCGACGAGGAGGGCCGGTTCGGCCTGCTCTTCCAGGACTTCCTCGACACCGTCGACACCGGGCGGGTCACCCACCTGGTCGTCGGCTGCTGGACGGTCACGCTCAGCGAGAAGGACCCGTACCCGCCGGACCTGCTGGTCGCCGCCGCGCACCGCTTCCCGGCGCTGCGGTCGCTGTTCTTCGGCGACATCGTGCTGGAGCAGCAGGAGATCTCCTGGATCGAGCACGGCGACATCAGCCCGCTGCTGGAGGCGTTCCCGGCGCTGGAGCGCCTCGACGTGCGCGGGAGCGTCGGCCTGGAGCTGAAGCCGTTCCGCGGCGAGGCACTCAGGACGCTGCGCTTCGAGTCCGGCGGGCTGCCGTCGGAGATCGTCCGGGCCGTGTCCGCGAGCGAGCTGCCCAACCTGGAGCACCTCGACCTGTGGCTCGGCGCCGGCGCCTACGACGGCGACGTGCGGGTGGCCGACCTGGCGGAGATCCTGGCCGGCGACCGGCTGCCCGCCCTGCGCCACCTCGGCCTGGAGAACGCCGAGATCGCCGACGAGGCCGCGGCCGCCCTGGCCGGCGCGGCGGTGGTGGCGCGGCTGGAGTCGCTCAGCCTCGCCAAGGGCATCCTCAGCGACACCGGCGCGGAGGCGCTGCTGGCCGGCCAGCCGCTCACCCACCTCAAGCGACTCGACCTGCACCACCACTTCGTCACCGCCCCGATGCGGGACCGGCTGCGCGCCGCCCTCCCCGGCGTCGACATCGACCTCTCCGAGGCGCACGACAGGCACGCAGGCGGGCCCGAGTGGAGCTACATCTACGTCGCCGAGTGATGAACGCGCACCCGAGACCCCCGGAGAGCCGATGAACGACGACCATCTGACCGAGTTCGCCGGGCTGCCGGTGGTGGCCTTCACCCCCGGCACCCGGCCGGACGAGCCGCGCCCGCCCGCCGGGGAGGCCGCCTGGGCGGTGCGGGGCGACTGGGCCAACGAGCCGTACCGCGACGTGTTCGCCCGCTTCATGGACGCGGTCGACACCACGCAGGTGACCGCGCTGGTCATCGGGTTCTGGGGCTTCGACGGCGCCGGCGGGGTGGGGGCCCGCACCCTGGTCGAGGCCGCCGGCCGGTTCCCGAACCTGCGGGCGGTGTTCCTCGGCGACATCGTGGACGAGGAGTTCCACATCTCGTGGATCCAGCACGACGACATCACGCCGCTGGTGGAGGCGTTCCCCGCGCTGGAGCGGCTGGAGGTGCGGGGCGGCCTCAACCTCGCGCTGAGCCCGATCCGGAACCCGAACCTGAAGGTGCTGCGGTTCGAGTCGGGCGGGCTGCCCGCCGAGATCGTCCGGGCGGTCACGGCGAGCGACGTGCCCGCGCTGGAACGGCTCGACCTGTGGCTCGGCGACCCGCAGTACGGGGGTGACACGGAGCTCGGCGACCTCGCCCCGATCCTGACGGGCGAGCGGCTGCCCGCACTCCGCCACCTGGGCCTCCGCAACTGCGTCTTCCAGGACGAGATCGCCGCGGAGATCGCGTCCGCGCCGGTCGTGGCGCGGCTGGAGACGCTCGGCCTCGGCATGGGGCTCCTCACCGACCGGGGCGCCGAGGAACTGCTGGCGGGCCAGCCGCTGACCCACCTGAGCACGCTCGACCTGGAGTACCACTACCTGTCCGAGCCGATGATGGAGCGGCTGCGCGCCGCGCTGCCCGGCGTCCGCGTCGAGCTCGGCGAGGCCCAAGGCGCGGCCGAGCCCGACGGCGGCGACGAGGACGACGAATGGGACACCGAGATGTACATCGCGGTGTCGGAATGACGTTCGCCGTCGTCGGGACGCCCGGGGACCGCCGGGTCGGGCTCTTCGCCGCCGCGTGCCGGTCGGCCGGGCTCGCGGAGCCGCGGGTGATCGCGTGGCGGGACGTCCTGCGCGGCGCGGCGTTCGAGATCGCCCCGGGGGCGCCGCTGCGGATCGACTCGCCGGGGGAGGACGCCGCGGTGGACGCGCTGCTGCGCGGCCCCGGCGACCCGGCCCGGGTGGGCGGCGGCGCGCGGTGGTACGCCGCGTTCACCGCCGGGCTGGACCGGATCGCCGGGGCGGCGGCCCGCGCCGGCGCCCGGACGCTGAACGACGCGGACGACATCGCGGTGATGTTCGACAAGCGGCGCTGCCACGAGCGGCTGGCGGCCGCCGGCGTCCCCGTACCGGACGCCCTGCCCGGCGTGACGTCGTACGGCGAGCTGCGCGAGCGGATGGCGGCGGCGCGGATGCACCGGGTGTTCGTGAAGCCCGCGCACGGCTCGTCGGCCGCCGGCGTGATCGCGCTGCAGACCGCGCCCGGCGGCCGGATCAGGGCGACCACGTCCGCGGCCCGCGCCGCCGGCGGCGGCTACGCCAACTCGCTGCGCGTCCGCACGTACGAGACGGAGGCCGAGGTGGCGCACCTGGTCGGCGCGCTCGCGCCGGACGGCCTGCACGTCGAGCGGTGGGTGCCCAAGGCGGCGCTCGGCGGCCGCGTCCTCGACCTGCGGGTCGTGGTGATCGCGGGCGAGCCGTCCCATGCCGTGGTCCGCACGAGCCGTTCCCCCATGACGAACCTGCACCTCGGCGGGGCGCGCGGCGATCTCGGCGCGGTGCGGGAGGCGATGGGGGAGGACGGCTGGCGGCGCGCGCTGGACGTGTGCGCGCGCGCCGCGGCCTGCTTCCCCGGAAGCCTGATGGTCGGCGTCGACCTGCTCGTGAGGATCGGCTGGCGCGGCTTCGCGGTCGGCGAGGTCAACGCGTTCGGCGACCTGCTGCCCGGCCTCACCGGCCTGCCCGGCACCGCCGCGGAAGGGCTGGACACCTACACTGCCCAGGTCAGAGCCGCCCTGCCGGAGAAAATCCCCGCATGCACGACATGAACGAGATCATCGGCAGCCATGATCTGCTGCTGGTGACGCTCGACACCCTGCGCCACGACGTGGCCGCCGAACTCGCCGCCGCCGGCGCGACCCCGACGCTCGCCGCGCACCTCCCGGGCGGCCGGTGGGAGGAGCGGCACACGCCGGGCAGCTTCACGTTCGCCGCCCACACCGCCATGCTGGCCGGCTTCCTCCCGACGCCCGCCGGCCCCGGGCCGCACCCGCGGCTGTTCGCGGGCCGCTTCCCCGGCAGCGAGACGACGGCGCCCGGCACCTGGACGTACGACGCCGCCGACCTGCCCGCCGCCCTCGCCGCGATCGGCTACCACACGGCCTGCGTCGGCGGCGTCGGCTTCTTCAACAAGCGCACGCCGCTCGGCTCGGTGCTGCCCGGCATGTTCGCCGAGAGCCACTGGGAGCCGGAGTTCGGCGTCACCGACCCGGCCTCGCTGGAGCACCAGATCGACCGGGCGGCCGAGATCGTGGCCCGGCAGCCGCCCGGCCGCCGCCTCTTCCTCCTCCTGAACGTGTCGGCGCTGCACCAGCCGAACTGGTTCCACCTGGAGGGGGCCGGCCGCGAGCACGGCGACACCCGCGAGAGCCACGCCGCCGCCCTCCGCTACGTCGACCGGCACATCGGGCGGCTGTTCGACCTGATGCGCCGCCCGACGTTCGCGATCGTCTGCTCCGACCACGGCACCGCGTACGGCGAGGACGGCCACACCGGCCACCGCCTGGGCCACGAGGTCGTCTGGACCGTTCCGTACGGGGAGTTCACTCTGCAATGACCGGACCATACGAGAGCCCATACGCCAGCCCATACGAGAGCTACGTCTACGCCTACCCGCACAAGACGGCCTACCGCCCTCTCGATCCGCGCCCGCCGCTGCGCGACGTGTGGGCCGGGGAGGAGCGCGACGCGCTCTTCCTCTACCTGCACGTCCCGTTCTGCGAGATGCGCTGCGGCTTCTGCAACCTGTTCACCCGGACGGGCGCGCCCGAGGAGCTGACCGGCGCCTACCTCGGCGCGCTCGACCGCCAGGCGGGGGCCGCCCTCGACGCGCTGGGGGACGCCGCGTTCGCCATGGCCGCGTTCGGCGGCGGCACCCCCACCTACCTGACGGCGCCCGAGCTGGAACGGCTGTGCGACATCGCGGCCCGGTTCGCCGACCTCGGCTCCGTCCCGCTCGGCGTGGAGACGTCGCCGGCCACCGCCACCGCCGACCGGCTCGCCGTCCTGCGCGACCGCGGCGCCACCCGCGTCTCGATCGGCGTGCAGAGCTTCCTGGACGAGGAGGCCCGCGCCGCCGTGCGCCCCCAGAAGCGCGCCGAGGTGGAGGCGGCTCTCGGCCGCATCCGCGCCGCCGGGTTCCCGGTCCTCAACATCGACCTCATCTACGGCATCGCCGGCCAGACCACCGCCACCTGGCTGCGCTCGCTGGACGCCGCGCTCGCCTGGCGCCCCGAGGAGCTGTACCTCTACCCCCTGTACGTGCGGCCCCTCACCGGCCTCGGCCGCCGCCCCCGGGACTGGGACGACCAGCGGCTCGAGCTCTACCGCGCCGGCCGCGACCACCTCCTGGCCGCGGGGTACGAGCAGGTCTCCATGCGGATGTTCCGCCTCCCCGGTACGGGAGCCGCGGGCGGTACGGGAGGTACGGGCGGGACCGAGTACTGCTGCCAGACCGACGGCATGGTCGGGCTCGGGTGCGGCGCCCGCTCGTACACCACGGAGCTGCACTACTCGTTCGAGTACGCGGTCGGCGCGACGCCCGTGCGCGCGATCATCGACGAGTACGTCCGGGAGACCGACTTCGGCACCGCCCGCGTCGGCTTCGCCCTGGACGCGGAGGAGCGCCGCCGCCGCCACCTGATCCAGTCCCTCCTCCAGGCGGACGGCCTGGACCGCACCGCCTACAAGGAGCGCTTCGGCACCGACGCCGCCGACGACTTCGACCTCGCCCCCTTCGAGGACCGCGGGCACCTCCACCGGGACGCGTCGGCCGTCCGCCTGACCCCCGAAGGGCTGGCGTACTCCGACGCCATCGGCCCCGCCCTCTTCTCCCGGCGCGTCCGCGACCTCATGGCCGCCTACGAGGCCCGCTGATGGCCGGGCCGACGCGGCCGGACCCGACCCGGCTGGACGCGACACGGGCGGACGCGACACGGCTGGACGCGGCACGGGCGGACACGGCGGAGCGGCTGACGATCCTGTACCGGGGGCCGCTGGCGAGCTGCGACTACGACTGCCCGTACTGCCCGTTCGCGAAGCGGCGCGACACCCCGGAGCAGCTCCGCGCCGACCGTGCCGCGCTCGAACGCTTCACCGCCTGGGTGCGCGAGCAGGACCACGCCGTGTCGGTCCTGTTCACGCCTTGGGGAGAGGGACTCGTCCGCTCCTGGTACCGGCGCGCCCTCGTCGAGCTCAGCCACCTGCCGCACGTCGAGCGGGTCGCCATCCAGACGAACCTGAGCCACCGCACCGGCTGGACCGCCGAAGCCGACCTCTCCCGCCTCGCGCTCTGGACGACCTTCCACCCCGGCCAGGTGCCGTACGACCGGTTCCTCGGCAGGTGCCGGGAGCTGGCGGCGCGCGGCGTGCGGTTCAGCGTCGGGGTCGTCGGGCAGCCCGAGCACCTCGACGCGGCCAGGCGCCTCCGCGCGGACCTGCCGGCGCACGTGTACCTGTGGGTGAACGCGGCAGAGGGGCGTTCCTACACCGACGCCGAGGCCGCCGAGTGGACGGACCTCGACCCGCTCTTCGCCCACAGCCGCGAGCCGCACCCCAGCCGCGGCCTGCCGTGCCGCACGGGCGACACCGTCGTGTCCGTGGACGGCGAGGGGACGGTGCGGCGCTGCCACTTCGTCCCGGCCGTGCTCGGCAACCTCTACGACGGGTCGTTCCGCGCCCGCCTCAAGCCGCGGCCGTGCCCCCTGGACGTGTGCGACTGCCACATCGGCTACGTGCACCTGGAGCCGCTGGGGCTGTACGACACGTTCCGGGGAGGCGTGCTCGAACGCATTCCCTACCTCTCCCGTGAAGGCGCCGGCTGACGGCCACCGTGCCGTCTCGACCCGCGGGCGCCCCTGATGGGTTAGGGAAGTACCAATCAGGGGGCGCCCGCGGGGGCGAACCGGGCGGGGCCCGGCCGGTCTCAGGTCTCCTTCTCCGGCTTGTAGTCGCGCGCGTCGACGCCGAACGTCCAGGCGACGCCCTGCCGCGCCGTCCGCGTGCCGGGCGGCACCCGCAGGTAATAGGTGCGGTACGTGCCGTCGGGCTCCGGGGTGGAGTTGACGACCTCGACCATGGCGATGGGCTCGTCGCCGGGCAGGTCGATGCGCCACAGGACGCCGGTCGAGTCGCGGTGCGCGGGATGCGCGCCCGACTCGGCCAGGTAGCGGTCGTAGCCGTAGATCTCCAGCATGACCCGGCGCTGCTCGGCGTTTGCCTCGTTCCGGATCCGCTCCGGGCTCAGGTCGGTCAGCGACGCGATGAACCCCGCGGGGAGCGGCATGCCGCGCCAGGCGTGCAGCGCGAACCCGTCGCCGTACGCCAGCGCGGGGCCGTCGCCGCGGTGCAGCCGGCCCGGCTCGTCGCGGTGCAGCTCGCGCGGCCGCTCGGAGACGATCGCGATCCGCTCGTACGGCCACCACCAGCCCGCCGCGCGCGCGACCTCCGCCAGCGCGGCCAGCGCGCCGCCGAGGCGGCCGCGGGTGTCGGCCAGGGAGAGGAAGGGGGCGTCGTGCTGCCCGAGCACGGCGTCGAGGGTCGCGGCGCGCAGCAGCGACGAGGTGGCGAAGTCGTCCGCGGCGAGGTCACCGACGGCCTGCCGGACGCGGGAGACCAGATCGTTGACCGGGCCCCACAGCCGCCCGCCGCTCTCGGCCCACGCGCGCGCCCAGCGTTCCGGGCCCAGCTCCTCGCTGATCTCCGTGCGGGCGCGTTCCCACGGGCGGGTGCGGACGGCGTCGCGCACGCTCGCGCCCGCCGCCGCGGGATCGAGCAGGGCGAGGACGGGCTCCAGGTACTCCCGCAGCCCGGCCTCCGCCAGCTTCTCCCGGTGGCCGCCGATCAGCGCGGCGGCGAACGCGCCGTACGCCGGGGACGGCACCCAGACGATCTCCTCGGGCGCGGCCAGGCCCGCCTCGGCGTACGCGGCGCGCACGCCGGCCTCGGCGCGCTCGCGGTCCGCCGTCTCGGTGGGGCCGGCGGCGAACGCGGCCGCCTGCCAGTCCAGTACGGTCTCGACGCGGGTCAGGGTCTCCATCGGTCGCCCCGGCTCAGTCGGCGACGACGCGGACGGCGCCCGGCACGTACTCGCGCTGGCGGATCACCCGGAACCAGCCCTTGGGCAGCGAGATCTCCGCGTGCTCCTCGTGTACCAGCCGGCCGCCCGACGGCAGGTGCAGGTGGTCGGGAGTGAGCGGGTCGCCGTCCTTCAGCAGCGAGCCGGGCGCGGCGATCGCGTGCGCGTGCCCGGTCGCCTCGCCCAGCGCGAGCACCATGCGGCCCCGCCCGTCGCGCGGGGCGGCGGGCAGATCGCGCACGGCCTGCGGCACGTCCGCCTCGGGAACGGGCAGGATGAGAATGTCTCCCTGTCGGTACATGCGCCGCAACGTACCCGGCGCCACCGACATTCTCGGGAGACCTCAGTACCCCCTGGTACGGCGGGCGGCGGGCCGGGCCCAGCGGCCGGAGGCGCCGAAGCCGACGCGCTGGAACGCCCGCACGAGCTCGCCGCCGAGGTTGACCCCGGCGCCGAGGGCGAGCGCCACCGACAGGGCGCCGATCAGGCTCAGCACGCCGGCCTGCGGGTCGCCGGAGTTGAGCTCGACCAGGCCGCGGTAGAGCGCCGTGCCGGGCAGCAGCGGGCCGATGGCCGGGACGATGTAGGGCAGTACTGGAGCGTTCCTACGGCGGGCCAGCATGCTGGCCAGCAGGCCGATGAGCACGGCCGCGACGGCGGCGGCCATGACCGGCACGAAGTCCCGGTTCAGCAGCGCGACGTAGATCATCCAGATCAGCGCGCCGCCGAACGCTGAGGCGACCAGGACGTTCCGGGGCGCCGCCAGCGACACCGCGAACGCCAGCGAGATCGCCGCCGCCGCGCAGATCTGCACCGGCTGGAACAGCGCCGGCGCGCTGGGCAGGTGCTCGACGCCGACGTCGATGCCGAACCTGGATCCGGTGCTCACCACGATGCCGAGGCCGGCCACGATCGCGGTGATGATGAAGAAGACCTCCAGCAGCCGGGCGCCGCAGCTGACCAGGTCGCCGGTGATGCCGTCCTGGATGCTGGCCACCAGCGGGCGGCCCGGCAGCTGGGCCAGGATGGCGCCGGTGACGATCGAGGGGGCGTCCTGGGGCTGCCCCCAGGCGACGACCAGGATGGCGGCCGAGGCGCCGATCGACGAGGCCACCCCGAGCTGGAAGAACTCGGCCATGCCGCGGCGGGCCAGCGCGGCCGCGGCGCGGTCGCCGAGCATCGTCGCCACGAACGCGGTGACCGCGACGAGCGGGCCGCCGCCGACGAGCACCGCCGCCGACGCGGAGATCAGCCCGAACGACACCACCAGCAGCCACGGCGGGTACGGGGCGCGCCCGCGCTTGATCTCGGCGAGCCGCGCGTGCGCCTCCTCGATCTCCAGCATGCCGATCGAGGCGTCCTGGACGAGCTGGTGCAGCGCGGTCAGCCGCCAGTACGCGGGGGTGCGGCGGCGGATGGCGCGGGCGGCGGTGACCGGCAGCGCGCCGCCGCCCGGATGCGCCGAGACGAGCAGGCTGGTGAGGGTGACCTGGACCTCGCAGCGCGGCAGCTCGTAGGCGACCGCGAGGCCGAGCATCGCCTCGTTCACCCGTTCGGTGGACTCGCCGCTGGCGAGCAGCAGCTCGCCGACGCGCAGGACGAGGTCGATGGTGCGGGCCTCGACGATCTCACCGGGCTCGTCCTCGGGCGGTTCGGGGAGGGACCCGTCCATCAGGGTGTGCCAGGCTCGCCGCAGGCGCTCGGCCGCCCGCCCAGTGACCGGTGGTGCCATGTCCTCCGCCCGTTACCGCTGATCCGACGGAGACTGTACCCCCGACGCGATCATGCTTAAGCCCACGGGAACGGTGGCGTTGTCCACAGAAGCCGATTCGGTGCCGGGGCGTCGGCCGGGGCTGGTACCAAGGACGGATGAGCACACCGGAGAAGCCGCGGGACGCACTCCCAGAAGACCCATCGGAGGACCCGTCGGAAGCCCCGCCGGAGGATCTGCCGCAGGGCCCGCGGGACGAGTCGCGGGACGATCTGCGGGAGGACGCCGAGCGCTGCCTGCGGGCGCTGGCGGGGGAGCGGGCGCGGCTGCGCGAGGACCAGTGGACGGCGATCCGCGCGCTGGTCGTCGAGCGGCGGCGGGCGCTGGTCGTGCAGCGCACCGGCTGGGGCAAGTCCGCGGTGTACTTCGTGGCGACCCGGCTGCTGCGCGAGCGCGGCGCCGGGCCGACGGTGATCGTGTCGCCGCTGCTGGCGCTGATGCGCAACCAGATCGACGCGGCGGAGCGGGCCGGCATCCGCGCCCGCACGATCAACTCCGCCAACACCGAGGACTGGGATCGGGTCTTCGCCGAGGTCGAGGCCGGCGAGGTCGACGTCCTGCTGGTGAGCCCGGAGCGGCTCAACAACCCCGACTTCCGCGATCTGGTGCTGCCCAAGCTGGCGGCCGGGGCGGGCCTGGTCGTGGTGGACGAGGCGCACTGCATCTCCGACTGGGGCCACGACTTCCGGCCCGACTACCGGCGGCTGCGCACGCTGCTGGCCGAGCTGCCGCCGGGCGTGCCGGTGCTGGCGACGACCGCGACCGCCAACGCCCGCGTCACCCAGGACGTCGCCGAGCAGCTCGCCGCCGACGACGCGCTCGTGCTGCGCGGCCCGCTCGAACGCGACTCCCTCCACCTGGCCGTCGTGCGGCTGCCCGACGCCGAGCGCCGCATCGCCTGGCTGGGCGAGCACCTGGACGCGCTGCCCGGCTCCGGCATCATCTACACGCTGACCGTCGCCGCCGCCCACGAGATCGCCGGCTTCCTGCGCGAGCGCGGCTACGAGGTGGCCGCGTACTCCGGCCAGACCGAGCCCGCCGAGCGGCTCCAGGCCGAGCAGGACCTGCTCGACAACAAGCTGAAGGCGCTGGTCGCCACCAGCGCGCTCGGCATGGGCTTCGACAAGCCCGACCTCGGCTTCATCGTCCACGTGGGCGCGCCGCAGTCGCCGGTGGCCTACTACCAGCAGATCGGCCGGGCCGGGCGCGGCGTCGACCGCGCCGAGGTGATCCTGCTCCCCGGCGTCGAGGACCGCGACATCTGGGCCTACTTCGCGAGCCTGGCGTTCCCGCCCGAGCCGGTCGTGCGGTCCACGCTGGCCGTGCTGGAGGAGGCGGGCCGGCCGCTGTCGACCGGCGCGCTGGAGCCGCGGGTCGACCTCGGCCGGTCGCGGCTGGAGATGATGCTCAAGGTCCTGGACGTCGACGGCGCCGTACGCCGGGTCAAGGGCGGCTGGACGGCCACCGGGCGGGACTGGGCGTACGACCGCGAGCGCTACGAGCGGGTCGCCGCCGAACGCTCCCGCGAGCAGCGCGCCATGCTCGACTACCTGGCGATCGAGGGCTGCCGGGAGGAGTTCCTGCGCCGCCAGCTCGACGACCCCGCGGCCGCGCCGTGCGGCCGCTGCGACAACTGCACCGGCCGGCACTGGCCCGCCGAGGTCTCCGACGCCGGCGCCGGCCAGGCCCGCGACCGCCTCCGCCGGCCCGGCGTCGAGGTCGCTCCCCGCCGCATGTGGCCCACCGGCGTCAAGGACGACCTCGGCGTGGCCGGCCGCATCCCGCCCGGGCAGCAGGCCGAGCCGGGCCGGGCGCTCGGCCGGCTGACCGACATCGGCTGGGGCAACCGGCTGCGCGAGCTGTTCGCCGGCCCCGACACCGAGATCTCCGCCGACATGTTCGACGCGGTCGTCAAGGTCCTCGCGGCCTGGGACTGGGAGGCCCGCCCGGCGGGCGTCGTGGCGATCGGCTCGCGGTCGCGTCCCGCGCTGGTCGGCAGCCTGGGGCGGCGGCTCGCGCAGATCGGCCGGCTGCCCTACCTGGGCGAGTTCGTCCCGCTGGGCGAGCCGGGGCCGCGCCGCCACAACAGCGCCCAGCGGCTCCGCTCGGTCTGGCACGCGCTGGCGCTTCCGGACGACGTCGCCGCCGCCGTCCGGGACGCGGGCGGCCCCGTGCTGCTCGTCGACGACCGGATCGAGACCGGGTGGACCATGACCGTGGCCACCCGGGCCCTCCGCGACGCCGGCGCGCCCGCCGTGCTCCCGCTGGTCCTCGCGGTGAACGCCTGACCCCGTGCGCGGCCGCCCCGCGCGGGCCGCGCACCGGGCCGGGACCACCGCGACCGGCCGGGAACGAGAGGAAAGTGTTCTAGAGGGCAGTAAGTCGCGTCCACCTGTTTGGGAGATCATCTGGAGATCAGCTGAAATGCCCTTACGGCCATTTACCGGCGGCTTCGCCGGTGATCGCCCGGAGTAGTACCGTCCGTGTCCGTGCCGCCCTCCGATGACCCCGCCGACACCCCGCACGACACTCCGCCCGACGAGACCTCCGGCGAGACCTCCGATGACCCCGCCGACGACCCCGCCGGTGCCCACTCCAGCGAACCCTCCGGGCGCGGCTCCTCGCACCGTTCGCTCGACGACCTGCTCGACTGCCCGGCCGGCCTGCTGGACACCACCTTCGACCAGCTCCGCACGCTCCTGGTGGTGCACGAGACGGGGTCCGCGCTGCGGGCCGCGCGCGTCCTCGGCCGCGAGCAGTCGAGCGTCCAGAAGCAGCTCGACACGCTCAACCGCAACTGCCAGGCCATGTGCGGCGAGGTGCTCACCCTGCGGCAGGGCCGCGGCAAGGACTACCTGTTCACGCCGGCCGGCGAGGACACGGCGCGGCTGGCGCGCGAGACCCTGGGCCGCTGGCTCGACGCCGTCCACCAGAGCAGGCGGCGGCTGGGCCGGATGCTCACGGTGGGGACGACCGAGTTCACCCTGCCGATCGTGTCGCGGGCCTGGGCCCGGGCGTCGGCGGACCTCGGCGCGCGCGAGGTGGAGTTCCGCGCCGTGCACGTCCGCACCAAGGACATGTGGGCGCGGCTGGAGTCCAACGAGATGGACCTCGTCTGCGGCACCATCGTCAGCACGCCCGAGGGCGACCGGCGGCTGCGCGACCACGCGGTCGTCGAGTACGCCCGCGGCCGCGCGATGCTCCTCACCAACCTGGGCGAGGACGAGCTGCCGGGACCGGAGGCCCGCACCAGCGCGCTCGCGGAACTGCCGCTGGTGGTGCCGTCCGCCGGGCTGATCGCCGACTTCCTGGCCGGCTGGTACGGCGCCGCCTTCCGGGACCGCCTCAACGTGGTCGCCGACATCGACGACGTCCACTACGGGCGGTCGCTGCTGCGCTCGGGGTTCGTCCGGGGCTGCATGATCGTGACCGAGTCGATCGGGCGGCGGACCGCCGGCGGCCGTACCGAGCCGGGGGAGCTGCCGCTGCGCACCGTCGAGCTGCACGACGACCTGGAGCCCAGGGCCGAGCTGATGACCGGCGCGTTCGTCCGCAAGGCGGACCTGGAGCGCTACGACGAGGGCCACCCGCTCAACCTGCTGTGGGCGGCCGTCCACGAGGACGTCCGGCACTACCTGGCCGAACGCCCCACCCGCGACACCACCACGTGATCTCAGCGGACTCGGCGGCGGGTTCCGGGGCTCGTCAGGTCTCGGGCCGGGGCGTTCGCGCCTGGGGCGGGTGCCTGGGCGGGTGATTGGCCGCGGTGTGGCCCTGGCCGGTCGTGCCGGGCAGGGCCACCGGCCGCGTCAGTTCTTGATCTGGTTGTCGACCACGTCGAGGGACGGCCGGGCGCCGAGGTGCTGCATGGCGCGCGCGGCGAGCCGGCAGCCCGCGGTCAGCGCGTCGGCCGGCTGCTTGCCGTCCAGCCACGGCGGCAGGAACCCGGCCACGAACGCGTCCCCGGCCCCCGTCCCGTCGATGATCTTGTCGACCGGCTCGGCGGCGACCGTGACCGGCTCGGGCCGGCCGTTGGTGTACCAGAGCGCGCCGTCCGCGCCGTTCATGATCACGACCTGCGGGTACCAGGCGGTCAGCACCTTGGCGGCCCCCTCGGGCGTGTCGCGCCCGGTGAGGATCTCCGCCTCCTTGGCGTTGACCACCAGCATCCGGGCGCCCTGCGTCCACTCCAGGAACGGCTCGGCGCCCATCCGCTTGAGCGGGGAGGACGAGCCGCCGTCGACCGAGATGGACATCTGGGCCTTGCGGGCCAGGTCGAGGGCGTGGATGGCGGCCTTGCGGGAACCCTCGTTGATCAGGGCGTACCCCGACAGGTGCAGGTGGGTCCCCTGGTGGAAAAGGTCTCTGCAGCGTTCGATGTCCTCGGGCAGCAGCGCCGCGTTGGCACCCGGGTCCGACAGCATCGTCCGGTCCCCCTTGTGGGTGACCAGGACCACGCAGGTGCCGGTCGGGCGCTCCTGGTCCATGACCAGGCGGGCGTCCACGCCGTACCCCATGAGTTCCATGTCACGGTTGCGGCCCGCGATGTCGGAGCCGCGGCGGCCGACGAAGGCCGCCTCGATCCCCTCCAGGGCCAGCCACGAGGCCACGTTGGCGCCCGAGCCGCCCCCGTGCGTCGTCACGGCGGCGGGCGTGTCACTCCCCTTTGCCAGGGGATATGCGGCACGAGCAATGGTGTCAGTCATCAAATCGCCGACCACGACCACGCGCGTCATGGAGTCATCACCTCGATCAACACGGCCCGCGCGAGCGGCATACTGGGCGTGCAGACGACCGTAACAGCTCTTGACCCCCGATTAGGTCTCGAACGCGCAGCGAAACCGGGGAACCCGGCCTTTTTCGCGGGCCGTTCCCCGGGCGCGGTCCCGGGCGGCCCGCGCGGGGCGTGCCTTACCCTCGGGTACGTGAGCGAGGGGTACCCGGACCAGTGGGAGGCCGACGTCGTCCTCACCGACGGCGGGACGGCCCACCTGCGTCCCATCACGGGCGACGACGCCGAACTGCTGCGCTCCTTCTACGCGCGCCTGTCACCGGAGACGATCTACTACCGGTTCTTCTCGCCGCGGCCGCGGCTGTCCGACCGTGAGATCGAGCACTTCACCCACGTCGACCACGACCGGCGGGTCGCGCTGATCGCCACGATCGGCGGCGCGATGGTGGCGGTGGTCCGCTACGACACGCTGGCCGACCGCCCCGGGACGGCCGAGGTCGCGTTCCTCGTCGAGGACGCCCACCAGGGCCGCGGGCTCGGGGCGGTGCTCCTGGAGCACATCGCCGCGGCCGCCCGGGAACGCGGACTCGAACGGTTCGTGGCCAGCGTCCTGCCCGACAACAGGCGGATGACCCGCGTGTTCCGCGAGGTCGGCTACCGCGCCGAGCAGCACTTCGAGGAAGGCGTCATCGAGCTCGTCCTGGACCTGGAGCCGACCGAGACGTCGGTGGAGGTCATGGCGGCCCGGGAGCACCGCGCCGAGTCCCGTTCCATACAGCGGCTGCTGTTCCCGGGCTCGGTCGCGGTCATCGGCGCCAGCCGCGCCGAGCACAGCGTGGGGCAGACCGTCCTCCGCCACCTCCTGCGCGGCGACTTCAGCGGCCCCGTCTACCCGGTGCACCCCACCGCCACGGCCGTCGCCGGGGTACGGGCCTACACGTCCGTCCTGGACATCCCCGACGACGTGGACCTCGCGGTCGTGTCCGTCCGCGCGCCCTCCGTCCACGAGGTCGTCGAGCAGTGCGCGAGCAAGGGCGTACGGGGCCTCATCGTCGTCTCGTCCGGTTTCGGCGAGACGGGCGCCGAGGGCCGGGAGCGCCAGGAGGAGCTCGTCCGGCTCGCCCGCGCGTACGGCATGCGCGTCGTGGGCCCCAACTGCCTGGGCGTGGCCAACACCGACCCCGAGGTACGGCTCAACGCCACCCTCGCCCCCCGCATGCCCGGCCGCGGCCCCGTCGGGTTCTTCTCCCAGTCGGGCGCCCTGGGCATCGCGATCATGGAGCGCACCGCCGAACGCGGCCTCGGCCTCTCCACGTTCGTGTCGGCCGGCAACCGCGCCGACGTGTCCGGCAACGACCTCATGCAGTACTGGGAGGAGGACCCCGCCACCAAGGCCGTCCTGCTCTACCTGGAGTCGCTGGGCAACCCCCGCAAGTTCGCTCGGCTGGCGCGCCGGCTCAGCCGCCGCAAGCCCATCGTGGCGGTCAAGAGCGGCCGCAGCCTCCAAGGCGTGCCGATCGGGCACGCCGCGCAGGCGCTGAGCCTGCCCGACCACGCGGTCAGCGCGCTGTTCGCGCAGGCCGGCGTGATCCGCGTGGAGGACCTGGCGGAGCTGTTCGACGTCGCCCAGCTGCTCGCCTACCAGCCGCTCCCCGCCGGCGACCGCGTCGCGATCATCGACAACTCCGACTCGCTCGGCCTGCTCGCCCAGGACGCCGCCGCCGCGCTCGGCCTCCAGGCCGGGCCGCCCGTCAACCTCGGCCCGCGCGCCGGAGCCGAGGAGTACGAGGCCGCCCTCGCCGCCGCCCTGGAGGACGACGAGATCGACGCCGTCGTGGCGCTGTTCACCCCGCCCACCATCGGCGGTTACGACCTGCGCGTCCCCGAGCGGCTCCGCAGGCTCGCCGCCGGCAGCGGCAAGCCGATCGTGGCCACCTACCTGGGCTCCGAGGGCATGCCGGAGGACCTGCGCGTCACCGGCCCGGACGGGATGCCCGCCGAGGGATCGGTCCCCTCCTACCCCGCCCCCGAGGACGCCGTCCGCGCCCTCGCCTACGTCATCCGGTACGCGCAGTGGCGCCGCAGCCCCCAGGGCCACGTCCCGGACCTCCCCGGCACCGACCGCAAGCGCGCGCGAGCCCTCGTCACCGAATGGCTCGCGCCCGGCGAGCCCGTCGCCGCCACCCCCGAGCAGGCCGCCGAACTGCTCGCCTGCTACGGCGTCACCGTCCAGGAGAAGGGCGACGGCGTGCCCACGCGCGTCCTCACCATGGAGGACCCCTCCTTCGGCGCCGTCGTCTCCTTCGGCCTGGCCGACGAGACCGCCGCCCTCCTGGACGACCGCGCCTACCGCCTCGCGCCCCTCACGGACGTGGAGGCCGCGGAGATCGTCCGCGCCGTCCGCACCGCGCCGCTGCTCCTCGGCCACCGCGGCGCCGAGCCCGTCGACGTACCGGCGCTGGAGGACCTCCTCCTCCGCGTCTCCCGCCTGGCCGACGACCTCCCCGAAGTCGCCCGCCTGGAACTCGACCCGGTCGTGGTCGGCCCCAACGGCGCGGCCGTCCGCGAGGTGACCCTCGACCTGGCCCGCCCGAGAGGCCCTCGCCCAGAGCTAGGCCCCCGCCGCCTCGCGTGATTGTGGAGGGGCGAGTCGTTTCATTGTGGAGGGGCGACCCTCCACACCACCCGGCCCGGGGTGGGCGTCCTGCGCTCGTTCCTCGCTCCGGGCGCCCACCCCGGGGCAGGGGACTCCGTCCCCCGCACCCCCTGCTGGGGGCTTCGCCCCCTCGTCCCCCCTTTGGGGCTCCGCCCCTGGGGCCGGTGCGGGGGGCCGTCGTCGTGGGCCGGGTGAGGTGGTCAGGACGGTGGGGAAGGTTGAGGGGCCGGAGTCGGGGGGATCGGGTCCGGCTCCGGGGGCGGCGGCGACGGCTCGGGTGGCGGGCCCGGCGGGACGGGCTCCGGCTCCGGGGTCGGCGGGACCGGGTCGGGGGACGGGCCCGGTGGTACGGGGCCCGGCGGGCTCGGGGCGGGGCCGGGGGCAGGCGGTCCCGGGGCCGGGACGGGCGGTTTCGGGGGCGGTGCCGGGTCCGGGGTCGGCGGCGGCACCGGCGGTGGTGACGGCAAGGGATCACGGTCTGCCATGCCTGCCCCTTACCCGGAGGAGAGCGGGACGACCATCCCGGAATGCCCGTGTCGCGGTACGTCATGTGCGCGGGCCGCCCCGGACAGGGCAGGATGGGGACCATGAGGGAAACCCGAGCGACGGCTCACGGGTTGCGCACGGCCATCGAGCGCAGCGGTTACTACCCGGCCCTGGTCGCGGACGCGGTCGAGTCGGCGATAGGCGACGAGCACGTGATCGCCTATGTGGTCCATCACGAGGCGACGTTCGATCCCGCGATGGAGGTGCGGCGGCACGTGACCGTGCTGGTGCTCTCCGCGACGCGGCTGCTGGTCTGCCACACCGACGAGCATCCGCCCGGCGAGGGCATGGCGCAGCCCCACGCGTCCACCACCACCGAGGCCGTCAAGCTGGACCGCGTCCAGTCGGTCGCGGTCACCAGGGTCGTCCCGGACCCCGCGTCGTACGTGCCGGGCGTGCCGCCCAGCGAGGTGGTGCTGACGATCGGGTGGGGCGCGATCGCGCACGTCGACCTGGAGCCGGCGACCTGCGGGGACGAGAACTGCGAGGCCGACCACGGCTACACCGGCAGCGTCACCGCCGACGACCTGTCGCTGCGGGTCAGCGAGGCCGCCGACGGCCGGGACGCGGTCGTCCAGGTGCTGGCTTTCGCCGCGGCGCTGTCGGCCGAGACCGCAGGGTGAGCGCGCCGCCCGTTCCCCGGTACGGGACGAGCGCGCTCGCCGACCTGCCGCCGTCGGTGCTGGCGTCGCTGGGCGTGCCGGGCGTCCGGAACGTCCTGGACCTGCCGGCGGCGCGGCGCGCCTGCGTGCTGATCGTGGACGGGCTGGGGTGGGAGCTGCTCCAGGCCCACCGGGACCTGGCGCCGTTCCTGTCCTCGCTGCAAGGGGGGCCGCTGACGGCGGGCTTCCCGGCCACGACGGTCGCCAGCCTCGGATCGCTGGCCACGGGGCTGCCGCCGGGCGGGCACGGCCTGCTGGGCGTGCAGGTGGCGATCCCGGGCACCGGGCGGCTGCTCAACTGCCTGCGCTGGCAGGACGAGACGGTCGACCCCGCCACGTTCCAGCCGGCCCCCACGATGTACGAGCGGGCCGCCGCCGACGGCGTGCGCACGGCGTACGTGGCGCTCGGCGAGTACAAGGGGTCGGGGCTGAGCCTGGCCACCGTCCGCGGCGCGGACTACGTGAAGGCCGGCGGGCTCGGCCAGCTGGTGGGGCGGGCGGAGAAGGCGCTGCGCGAGGGCGAGCGCAGCTTCGTGACGGTCTACCACGCCGACCTGGACGCGACCGGCCACCGGTTCGGCGCCGACTCGCCCGACTGGCGCCACCAGCTGCGCTTCGTCGATCTGCTCGCCGAGCAGATCGCGGAGGTCCTGCCGCCGGAGACGGCGCTGTACGTCACCGCCGACCACGGCATGGTCGACCCGACCGAGCGGGTGGACGTCGACGCGACGCCCGCGCTCCAGCGGGGCGTGGCGCTGATCGGCGGCGACGCCCGCGCCCGGTACGTCTACAGCGAGCCGGGCGCGGAGGCCGAGGTCCTGGACGCCTGGCGGGACGTGCTCGGCGACCGGGCCTGGGTCGTCCCGCGGGACGAGGCCGTGGCGGCGGGCTGGTTCGGGGAGGTCGCGCCCGGCCTGCTGGAACGGATCGGCGACGTGATCGCGGTGCCGCGCACGGATCTGGCCATCGTCGCGTCCGAGCGGGAGCCGTGGCTGGCGAGGATGGTCGGCATGCACGGCTCGCTCGTCCCGGCGGAGCTGCTGGTGCCGCTGCTGCGCGTCACCCGTCCGTGAGTCGCTCCTCCAGCCGTTCCAGCCGCTGGACGATCGGTGCGAGCTCCTGCCGGAGGGCCGCCGCCAGGGCCTCCTGAGGGTCGCCCGGCGCGGCGGCGGGGCGCGCCGCCGCCTGGGCGCGCAGGTGGACGTACCCGGCCAGTGCCGCGCTGACGGCCCGCCGCGCCAGCCGCGGCTCGGCGCCCATCGAGCGCAGGATCCGCCCGGCGGTGCCGTCGGGCTCGGCGATCAGGCCGAGCAGCAGGTGCTCGCAGCCGACGTAGTTGTGCCCGAGCGAGGTCGCCTCGGTCACGGTCAGCTCCAGCGCGGCGGCCGCCCGGGGGCCGAAGCGGAGGGCGGGGTCGTCCTCGACCTTCGCGCCCGCGGGGGTCCGGCGGACGATCTCGCTCCACACCCGGTCGGGGTCGATCTCCAGCGCGCGCAGTACCTGGAGGGCGAGGTTGCCGCCCTCGGAGAGCAGGCCGCCCAGGAGGTGCTCGGTCCCGATCTCGGCGGCCCCGGACGTGCGGGCCTGCTCGTGCGCGAGCGTGACGGCGGTACGGGTGCGTTCGGTGAAGTGGCGCAGGTTCGCGACGGCCTCCTGGAGGTCGGAACCGGACGACGCGGTCTCGCGGATGGCCGTGACCCGCCGTACCGCCTGCTCAAGGGCGCGCTGGCACACCGCCGACACCGGCACCCCCGCCTCCTTGACGGCCTCGGCGAGCTCGTCCGGCAGATACACGTTGATCTTCGGCATCGATGTACCTCCATTGGGGTTATAACCCGCATATAACCCCAGCCACGCCGAGTTGTCCACCCCCCTCCCAAAACCCGGCATCGCGGGCCAAACTGGCGATGTGCATCCACTCATCGACGTCCCCGCTCTGGCCCGATCCCTCCGCCGGGAACCCCCCGTCCTGCTCGACGTGCGCTGGCACCTGGCCGGCCCGCCGGGCATCGACTCGTACCGGCGCGGCCACCTCCCCGGCGCGGCCTTCGTCGACCTGGACCGCGACGTCGCCGGGCCGCCCGGCGAGGGCGGCCGCCACCCGCTGCCCGCCCCGGGCGCCTTCGAGGCCGCGATGCGGCGCGCCGGCGTCGACGCGGGCCGCCCGGTGGTCGTGTACGACGACGCCGACTCCACCGCCGCCGCCCGCCTGTGGTGGACGCTGCGCTACTTCGGCCACGAGCGCGTCCGGGTCCTGGACGGCGGCTTCCGCGCCTGGACCGAGGCCGGCCTGCCGGTGACCACCGAGGAGCCGGCCGCCAAACCCGGCGACTTCATCGCCCGCCCCGGGCGGCTGCCCGTCCTGGACGCCGACGGCGCCGCCGCGCTCGCCAAGGCCGGCGCCCTCCTGGACGCCCGCGCCGCCGAACGCTACCGGGGCGAGACCGAGCCGGTGGACCCCGTCGCCGGGCACATCCCCGGCGCCCGCAACGCCCCCACCCTCGGCAACGTCGGCGTCGACGGCCGCTTCCTCCCGCCCGAGCTGCTGCGCGAGCGCTTCGCCGGCCTCGGCGCCACCGACGCCGTGGACGTCGGCGCCTACTGCGGCTCGGGCGTCACCGCCGCCCACGAGATCCTCGCGCTGACCCTCGCCGGCATCCCCGCCGCCCTGTACGTCGGCTCCTGGTCGAACTGGATCGAGGACCCGTCCCACCCGGTGGCCACCGGCGACGCCTGAGCCCTCAGCCGGGCCTGCGGAGCAGCAGGCGGCCGTGCAGGAAACGCTCGTTCTCGCCGGGCTCGCGCACCATCCGCGCGATCTCGGCGAGGCCGGCGGCCCGCGCCAGGCCGGCGATCAGATCGAGCGGCAGCCGGTACGCCGGCGCCACCTTGTGGTCGAACTCCTCGGGCTCGTCACCCTCGGCGTGGAAGAAGCCGAGCAGCAGGTGGCCGCCCGGCGCCAGCACCCGGTGGAACTCGGCGAGGACCTCCGGCAGCAGCTCCGGCGCCAGGTGGATGACCGAGTACCAGGACAGGACGCCGCCCAGCGCGCCGTCCCCGGCGTCGAGCGCGGTCAGCGAGCCCTCGTCGAAGCGCTGCTCCGGGTACTCGGCGCGGGCCAGCGCGACCATCTCCGGCGACAGGTCGACGCCGGAGGCGTCGAGGCCCAGGGAACGCAGCCGCGCCGTGTTGTGACCGGGCCCGCAGCCGGCGTCCACGACCCGGCCGCCGCCGCGCCGGACCAGCTCCGCGAACGCGGTGATCAACGCGCCGTCGAGCGGCTGCTCGTCGAGCGCGTTCCGGGCGAGGTCCGAGTAGAGGGCGGCGACGGAGTCGTACGAGGCCCGGACGGTGTCCTGCCGGGCGGAGTGCTGGGAGCCGATCATGGTCCACGAACATAGCGGTCATCCCGCGCCGTAGCAGTTGAACCCCGCCACGCCCGCGGTCCGCTCGGCGGCCGCGAGGGCCCGGGCCGGCGTGCCGCCCGCGACCAGCCGGGCGTGGAAGGCCGCCATGAACGCCGGGGCGTCCGCGTCGCCGACCGGCGCCACGCTCGCGACGACCGTGGCGGTCCCGAGCGCCAGCAGGACGCCGACCATGCTCGTCACCGCGTCCCGGTCGTCCTCGCCCGTACGGCCGAGGTCGCAGGCCGACAGCACGACCAGCCGCGGCGGCGCGGCCAGCTCCTCCAGGTCGCAGAGCATCAGCGGGCCGTCGGCCAGCCGCAGCCGCGAGAACAGCGCGCCCTCGTCGCGGAACTCGCCGTGCGCCGCCAGGTGCGCGACGTCCGCGCCCGCGAGGGCGTCCCGCACGGCCTCCGCCCGGGCCGCCGGGCCGAGGAAGGACCGGGCGTCCGGGTAGAGCCGCCGCACCGCCCTGATCTCCTCCTGCGCGTGCGCCAGCCCCGGCCCCGAGGCCAGCACCGCCCGGCGGGACGGCCGCGGCGCGTCGGCGGAACGGGCCCGCAGCCAGGCCGCGGCCGAGGGGACGACCGTGTACGGGCGCCCGCGCAGGAACGGCAGCACTCCCCACGGGATCGCGTGCAGCGGGCCGGTAGGGGCGATGACCAGCTCCCCGCCCTGGCGCCCCAGCGGGGCCATGAGCCGGTCGAGCCGCTCGCAGGCGCGCGCGAGACCGGTACGCGCCTGCGCGTCGTCCCCGCGCATCGCCAGGCGCCGCAGGGCGAAGCCCGCGAGCCGCGCATGGTGGAGCGCCTCGCCGTACGGGGCGAGATGGTGGTGCCGGTACCGGCCCTCACCCGTGACGACGGCGTGCAGGTCGTCCTCCACGCGGACGAACTCGACGAGCGTGCGGCCGCCCAGCTCCGCCTCCAGCCGGGCGGCGTCCAGCGGGACGCGCGCGCCCGCCTCTCCGGAACGGGTACGCGCCCGGGCCCGGATCGACTCCTCCAGCCGGGACACCTCGGCGGGCGGCGCGTCCTGCGCGCGGGCCGCGGCGTGCCGGGCGCTGAGCGCGCGCAGCTCGGACAGGGCCGCCGCGCGCACCGGATCGCGCGGCGGCCGCAGCGACACCGGACGGGCGGCCGCGCGGCGGCGCTCCTCGGCCAGGAACAGCTCGCGCGCCGACCGGGCCAGCCGCAGCCCGAACGCGGCCAGCTCCTCGCCCAGCCCGGCGGCCCGCGCCCGCAGCTCCAGCGCGCCGAACACCTCCGCGTACTCCTCCACGACCCGCAGGCCCGCGTCGACCGCGGCGCGCGCGCCGTCCTCGTCCCCGCAGGCCCAGCGGTCCAGCGCGGCCGCGTGCCAGGCGGCGGCGCGCAGCGGCGCCGGCCCCTCCTCGCGGGCCCGGGCCACCGGCTCCAGCAGATGGCCGGCGGGACGGCCCAGCGCGAGCGCGAGGCGGGCGGCGATGATCCGGGCCTCGGCGGCGGTGTCCGCCCAGCCGCCCTCGGCGAGCCGGTCGGCGGTCGCGGCGGCCGTGCGGAGGAACACGGCCGACCGGTCGCCCGCCGCCCAGCGGGCGCGGAGCAGGCAGTGCTCGGCCAGCAGCATCCACCCGGTGCGCTCCTGGGCGGCGAACGCGGCCCGGGCCCGCTCGGCCGTTGCGGCCGCCCGCTCCGGATCGCCGCCGGCCAGCTCGGCGTGCGCGAGCAGCAGCAGGCCGTCCGCGATGTCGCAGCGGTACCCGTGCGCCGCGACCTCCTCCAGCGTCGCCGCCAGCAGCGGGCGCGCCTCCCCGGGCAGGCCCGCCTGGATGAGGGTCTCGCCCAGGTCGAACCGGCACTGCGCGACGCGCTCGCGGGACAGCCCCGGCTCGGCGGCGGCGAACAGCCGCAACGCGCGCGGAACGTCGCCCTTCCTGGACGCGGCGAACGCGAGGTTCGCCCGCGCCATCGCCGCCAGGTGCGCGAGACCGGCGGCCTCCCCTACGGCGGCGGCCTCGTTCAGCGCCGTTTCGGCCGTGCCGAGGTCGCCGGTCAGGGCCCGCGCCAGGCCCAGGTTGGTGAGCAGCCCGGTCAGCGTCACCGGATCCCCGTCCCGGCGCAGCCGCGGCAGCGCCTCCGCGGCGACCCGCCCGGCCTCCGCCACCCGCCCCGCCCGCGCGAGCGCGCAGGCGACGTTGGCCGCGAGCCGGTCGGCGTCGGGACCTTCCAGGACGTCCCCGGCCCGCGCCGCCTCCGCGAGCGCCTCCCGCACGTCACCGCGCGCGGCCAGCAGCCCGACCAGGTTCATCCGCACGAGCGCGGCGCCGTATCCCTCCGCGTCCGCCAGCGCCCGCCGCAGCAGGGCGATGCCCTCCTCCAGCAGCCCCAGCTCCTTGGCCGCCAGCCCCGCGGCCCTCAGCGCGATCAGCATGGCCGCCCGGTCGCCCGCCGCCTCGGCCCGCGCCAGCAGCGCCCGAGCCCGCGCGTACGAGGCCGCCGGATCCGCCGCCGAAAGCCGCAACAACCCCAGCGCCTCCGCCGCCGACCCCGCCCCCTCGCCCGCGCCGCCCCGCTCGCCCGCCGTGCCGCGAGCACTTGCACTGGCGTGTTCACCTCCGATGCCGGAAGTGCTCGCGCCGGCTTGGTCACCGGCGGTGTTGCGTTCGTTCGCGCGGGGCGGGTGGGGGTGTTCGGGGGATGGGGGTGCGGCGGTCACAGGCGGATCCAGCTCGTGACGATGGACGTGCCGTCCGGGAGGTGGAAGAGGAGGCTGACCAGGCCCTCGGGGATCGCGGGGAGGGCGAAGTGGCCGGTGTCGTCGGCGTGGGTCTCCGGGCCCCCGGGCGGCAGCTCGGGGTGGCGGACGTGGACGCGGGCGGGGGACGGCGGGGCCAGACGGCCCGCGATCTCGCGCTCGCGGCCGGTGCCGGCGATCTCCATCTCGATCACCGTGTCGCGGGCGGTGAACGTGAGCGTGCGCGCCGGGGTGCCGCGGACGGCGCCCGCCTGGCCGGCGTGGTCGCCGGTGAGTTCGGCCAGCTCCGCGCCGGGACGGCGCCAGGCCAGCGCCGCGCGCGCGGCGGCCAGCACCTCGGCGGGAACCGGGTCGAGCGCCTGGTACGTCGCCCGGACCTGGGCCAGCAGGCCGTCGTGATCCATGCGGCCCGTCACGCGAGCCGCCGCAGCAGGCTCTCCAGGCACCGGGCCCGGGTGGGGCCGATGCTGCCGACCGGCATCTCCAGCGCCGCCGACAGCTCCGCGTAGCTCGGCGCGAGCGCGAACAGCCGCAGCAGCACCTGGCAGCGCCGGGGGAGCGCCTCCAGGGCGGCCGCGACCTGCCCGAACCGCTCGCGCGCCAGCGCGACCTCCTCGGGCGGCGGCGCCGCGGCGGGGAGCGCGCCGTCCGCGTCCAGCGGCGCCTGCCGCGACGCGCGGCGGGCGGTGCGCATGCTCTCCCGGCGCACCGTCACCACCAGCCAGCGCCCGACGGCGCCCGGCCGCTCGATCCCGTCGATCCGCTCGACCAGCCGCAGCCACGTCGTCTGCACCGCGTCCCCCGCGTCCGCCTCGCCCAGGCCGTACGAGCGCGCGACCGACCACAGCAGCCCGCTGTAGCGCTCCACCAGCCGCGCCCACGCGGCGCCGTCGCCGTGCCGGGCCCGTTCCACCAGCTCCGCCACGTCGGCGGCGTCACGGGCGTCCACTGGCGACCCGTTCCTCGGTGACGCCGACGACCGCGCCCAGGTCGGGCAGGGAACGGGCGGCACGGGCCAGCAGCCGGTCGGCGGCCGCGGCGGCCGGCTCGCCGCCCGCGGCGGCGAGCGCGGCGATGCGGCCCGCGACGTCCGGCGCGGCGAACGACGTGCCGCTCCAGCTCGCGTACCCCTCGAACGCCCCGAAGCGCACGAAGCTGCTGGTGACGCCGGTGCCCGGCGCGCACGCGTCGACCCACCAGCCGTAGTTGGAGAACCAGGCGCGGTCGGGGCCGTCCAGCGCCGCCACCGCGATCACCGGTTTCAGCGCGGCGGGCCAGAACGGCCGGTCGGTGGCGGTGTTGCCCGCGCAGGCGACGACGGCCGTGCCGCGGCCGAACGCCGCGACGGCCCGCGCCAGCACCGGGGACGGCCGGTCGTCGTAGGTGTGGCAGCCGATCGACAGGTTGACCACGTCGGCGCCGCCCGCGTCGGCCAGCCGGCCGAGGGCGCGGATGACGTCCAGCTCGTCGCCCACCCCGTCGCCGCCGACGACGCGGTACGCGCGCAGCCGCGCCGACGGGGCGCGGCGCAGCAGCACCCCCGCGACGAACGTGCCGTGCCCGGCCTGCGCGTCGAGCTCGAAGTCCAGGTCGGCGTCCAGGTCCTCCATCGCCTCCGCGCGCTGCGGCGCGTACCAGGCGGCGTGCTCGTACCAGGGGTGCGGCCACAGGCCCGAGTCGAGGACCGCGATCGTCACCTCGCGGCGCGGCGGCCCGGCCGGGACGGGCGCGGGGAGCGGCGCGGCGGGACGGGGCAGGTCGGCGGGACCGCTCCACCAGAGCGGCTGCGCCTGCACCAGGTGGTTGGGGGCGGCGCCGAGCCGGCGGTGCCGGGCGTCGCCGGCGAGCCCGGCGGCCAGCTCGCACACGTCCACCCCGGCCGCCGGGCGCAGCCGCAGGCTCGCGACGCCGTGCTCGTCGCGCCGCGAGTCGCACCAGCGCCGGACCCGGTCCTCGACGGCGGCCGCGTCGGGCCCGGCGACCAGCAGCTGGTCGCGGCGGACCAGGGCCTGGCGGCCCGGTACGGGCTCCACGACGGCGGCGTCCGGATGGCGGGCCAGCAGCCGCTCCAGCCGTGCCTCTTGGTCGAGCATCGGACCTCGCTTTCACGTGGAGTGACCGCCGACTCACCCATGGTGCATGTTTGTGGGGTGGTGCGGCGGCGGTTCGGGAAAATGTGCGTTACTGGAGACGTGATCGGACGTGCGGCGGTGCGGCCCCTGAGGTCGGCGTCCGAACGGTGGGTCCGCGTGGCCTGCCTGGCCTGCGGGGCGCTGCCCGTGCTCGCGTTCCCGCGTCCGGCGCTGTCGTGGCTCGCGTGGGCGGTCCTGGTCCCCGGGCTGCTGCTGATGCGGTCGGCGCCGGACGCCCGTACGGCGGCGTTCCGCGGCTGGTGGTTCGGTGCCGGATACCTGCTGGCGGCCCTCTACTGGACGGTCCCCGACATCGGCCCCGGCCTGCCGCTCGTCGCGGCCGTCTTCGGCGCCCTGTGGGCGGTGTGGGGCGCGGCGGCCCGGCGGCTGTCGCCGGCCGCGGCGGTGGTGGTGCTGCCGTGCGTCTGGGTGAGCATCGAGTTCGTGCGCTACTGGCCGCGCCTCGGCGGGCCGTGGGCGCTGCTGGGGGCGACGCAGTGGAAGCACCCGGTCGTGCTGAGCCTGGCGGCCGTGGGAGGCGTGTGGCTCGTGTCGTTCGTCCTGGTGGCGGTCAACACGGCGATCGCGATGGCCGTCGTCGCCAGGAAGCCGGGCTTCGCCGTTCTCGCTGCGGCGCTCGCCTGCACCGCACCCCTCGCGTACGCGACGCGTCCCGCGCCGCCCGCCGACCGTACGGTCCGCATCGCGCTCGTGCAGACCGGCGTCGTCCACAGCCCGGCAGTACGCCTCGACGCAGGGGAGCGCATCACCGCCGCGCTACCGCCGGTGGACCTCGCCGTATGGGGGGAGAGCAGCGTCGGGTACAACGTCGTACGCGACGCCGCTGTGTCCGCCCGCCTGGAGGCCCTCGCCAGGAACAACCCCGTGCTGGTGAACGAGGACGCCCGGGACGCCGGCGGCCGCATCTCCAAGAGCGCCGTCCTGCTCCGCCCCGACGGCACCCGCGAGCGCTACGTGAAGACGCGGCTGGTGCCGTTCGGCGAGTACGTCCCGTTCCGGTCGGCCCTCGGCTGGCTGGCGAGCGTCAGCGAGGCGGCGGGGGAGGACCGGGTCCCGGGGACGGGCGTGCGCGTCATGCGCGTGGACGGCGTCGCCATCGGCCCGCTCATCTGCTTCGAGTCCACGTTCCCCGACTACGCGCGGGCGGTCGCGGGCAGGGGCGCCCAGGTGCTGGTCTACCAGTCGTCCACGTCCACGTTCCAGGAGAGCTGGGCGCCGCCGCAGCACGCGTCGCTCGCGGCCGTGCGCGCGGCGGAGACGGGCCGTCCCGCCGTGCAGGCCGCGCTCACGGGGGTGTCGGCGGCGTTCGACGCGCAGGGCAGGCGGCTGGCGTGGCTGGACACCGACCGGCGGGGCGCGGCGGTCGTGGCACTGGCCGTCCCGCCGGCCGGCCACCGGACGCCGTACGCGCGGTTCGGCGACTACGTCGCGTACCTCTCGGCGGCCGCCACCGGTGTGATCTTGGTCATCACGGTCCGGAGTTCCGGGCCTACGGCCCGGCGTCGCCGGGACCGCCGTCCCTCCCCGCCGGGACCCCGCGCCGCGTAGCGTTCTCATCGCGACGGCCACCTGACCACCGCTCGCCGACGCCGCAGGACGGGGGTTTCCGCGGGACGGGCGAGCGGGGTCGTCGCATGTCCGGACCCTTCCCGCGGCGCCTCCGGGACGCGTTGTGATCGCCGTGACGCGGAGGTGATCGTGGGGCAAGGCTTCGGCAAACAGCCGTCGCCCGGTGGTGCGACCCGTGCCGATGATGCAGAATGAGGGGCGCGGACGCCGTCTTGGGGTGTGCGAGGCCGTAGGGGAAGACGAGCCTCAGTACAGATCCAGGAGGTCCGGTGACCGCACGTGGCGTTTTCTACGTCCACTCCGCGCCACCTGCGCTGAGCCCGCATGTTGAATGGGCCGCCGCAGGTGTACTCGGCGTGCCCGTTTCCCTTGATTGGGCCGATCAGGCGGCCGCTCCGGGGACACTGCGCGCCGAACTGCATTGGG
The DNA here is from genome assembly GCF_041951345.1 of Actinomadura sp. 21ATH. NCBI lineage: Bacteria > Bacillati > Actinomycetota > Actinomycetes > Streptosporangiales > Thermomonosporaceae > Actinomadura > Actinomadura sp. 21ATH. Next base: position 165,676 of record NZ_JBGNUR010000011.1, read on the forward strand.
AGGGCAAGCCCGGTACCGCCGCCGGGATCGCCTCCGCGCTGCGCAACTGGAAGCTCGTGCGCTTCGAGGTCACCGAGGACGCCACCCCCGGCTGCGACGGCGTCCGCTACAGCTTCACCCCGTCGCTGGGCGTCTTCACCGGGGTGATCGGCGCCGCCGGCGACATCATGATCCCCGAGGACCGGCTGCGGGCGGTGATGGCCAACGCGGCGGTCGGCAAGGGCTCGCTGGAGGGCGAGCTCGACCGGCTGCTCGGCACGCCTTGGGACAACGAGCTGGAGCCGTTCCGGCGGGCCGGCGACGGCGCGCCCGTGCGCTGGCTGCACGCCGCCGTCTGACCGTCGGCGTAGCGCAGAAGGACCCTGGTCCCGCCGCGAGGCGGAGGCCAGGGTCCTGCCGTCGGTGCGCCGCGTCCGCGTCTCGGTGACCGCGGGCGCGGGCCCGGGTGCTCAGACGCGGCGGAAGGCGACCGACACGTTGTGGCCGCCGAAGCCGAACGAGTTGTTGAGGGCGGCGAGCGGGCCGTCCGGCAGCTTGCGGGGCTCGCCGCGCACGATGTCGAGGTCGGCCTCGTCGTCGAGGTCCTCCAGGTTGATGGTGGGCGGCACCAGGCCGTCGCGCAGCGCCGCGATCGTGATCAGCGACTCGAGCGCGCCGGCGCCGCCGAGCAGGTGCCCGGTCATCGACTTGGTGCCGGTCACCACGACGTCGGCCGCGGCGTCGCCGAGCGCGACCTTGATGGACGCCAGCTCGGCCACGTCGCCCTGCGGCGTGGACGTGGCGTGCGCGTTGATGTGCCTGATGTCGGACGGCTCCAGCCCGGCGTCCTTCATCGCGCGGCGCATCGCCTTGGACTGGCCGGCACCGGTCGGCTCGGGCTGCACGATGTCGTGCGCGTCGCCGGAGTAGCCGCAGCCGGCGGCGATGCCGTGGACGGTGGCGCCGCGGGCGCGGGCGTGCTCCTCCGACTCCAGGATCATCACGGCGGAGCCCTCCGCGAGCACGAAGCCGTCGCGGTTCTTGTCGTACGGGCGGGACGCGCGCTCCGGCTCGTCGTTGCGGGTCGACAGCGCCCGCATGGAACCGAACGAGGCCAGCTGCAGCGGGTGGATGCACGCCTCGGTGCCGCCGCAGATCACCACGTCGGCCCGGCCGGCCCGGATCATGTCGATCGCGTACCCGACCGCCTCCGCGCTGGACGCGCAGGCGCTCACGAGGGCGTGCGAGCCGGCCATCGCGCCGAACTCGATGCCCACGTGCCCGGAGGCGCCGTTCGGCATCAGCATCGGCACGGTGAACGGGCTGACGCGGTTCCAGCCCTTCTCGCGGTAGACGTCGTAGCTGCCGAGCGCCGTGTGCAGGCCCCCGATGCCGCTGGACAGCACGACGCCGAGCCGGTCGCCGTCCACGACGAAGCCCTCGGCGGGCGCGGCGTCCTCCTGGGCGGCGCCCTTGCGCGCGCGTGCGGGCGGCGCGAAACCGGCGTGCGTCCAGGCTTCGCGGGCGGCGATCAGCGCGATCGCCTGGTTGCGGTCGAGGCGGCGCAGCTGCTGCTTGGGAAAGACCTCGGACGGATCCACCGCCAGCGTGGCGGCGAACCGTACGGGCAGGTCCTCGATGCCCTCCCAGTCCAGCTTGCGCACCCCGGACTTCCCGGCGAGCAGCGCGGACCAGGTCGACGGCCAGTCTCCGCCGAGCGGTGTCGTGGCGCCCAGCCCGGTGACGACGACGGTGGTCTGGCTAGTGCTCATCGTTAGTGCTCCTCGCACAACTGGGGGGTAGGGAAACGCGGCGCGCCCCCTCCCGAAGCTCCGGGAGGGGTGGCGCGCCGCCCTGGTCGCCTACGACTGAGGGTCGCCTACGACTGGAGGTTCTGGACGAAGTTGATGACGTCCTTCACCGTCTTCAGGTTGCGCAGCTCGTCGTCGGGGATCTCGACATCGAACTTGTCCTGCGCGGCGACGGCGATCTCCACCATCGACAGCGAGTCGATGTCGAGGTCGTCGATGAAGTTCTTCTCGGGGGTCACCTCGGACTTGTCGATGCCGACGATGTCGTCGATGATCTCGGCGAGACCGTCCAGGATCTCCTTCTCGCTGACTGCCATGTCCGTCCTATCTCCTTTTCGGGTTGCTTCCTCGTGCCCTGGTGGCGGTCACGGGATCTGGATGACCTGGGCAGCGTAGGCCAGCCCGGCGCCGAACCCGACCAGCAGGGCCGGGGCGCCGGACGGGACGTCGCCGCGTTCGATCATTCGGGAGAGCGCCAGTGGGATCGACGCTCCCGAGGTGTTGCCGGCGTGGACGATGTCGTCGGCCACGACGGCGTTGGGCGCCTTCACCTTGCGGGCGATGGCGTCCACGATTCGCAGGTTGGCCTGGTGCGGCACGATGGCGGCGAGGTCGGCCGGGGAGATCCCGGCGCGCTCGCACGCCTCCAGCGCGACCGGCGCGACCTCGCTGGTCGCCCAGCGGAAGACCGCCTGGCCCTCCTGCCGGATGAACGAGTGCCGGTCCGGGATGATGATCTTGTCGTACTTGTCGCCGGAACTGCCCCACACCACCGGGCCGATGCCCGGGACGTCGCTGCCGGTCACGACCGCGGCGCCGGCGCCGTCGGCGAAGATGATGCAGGTCGAGCGGTCGGTCCAGTCGAGCCACTGCGACATCTTCTCGGCGCCGAGCACCAGCACGTTGCGGGCGCTGCCGGCCCGTACGGCGGAGCTGGCGGTGCCGAGCGCGTAGCAGAACCCGGCGCAGGCGGCGTTCAGGTCGAACGCGCCGGGCGCCACGATGCCGAGCTTGTCGGCGACCTGCGGCGCGTACGCGGGCATCGGCGACTCGGCCGAGCAGGTGGCGAGGATGACCAGGTCGATGTCCTCGGGCGACAGCCCGCTGCCGGCCAGCGCCTTGCCGCCGGCCTGCACGGCCATCTCGACGATGCCCTCCTCGGGCCCGGCGATCCGCCGCTCGGCGATGCCGACCCGGGACCGGATCCACTCGTCGCTGGTGTCGACCTTCTCGGCGATCTCGTCGTTGGTGACGACCCGGGCCGGCTGGTAGTCGCCGAACGCCAGGACCCGGGCACCCTTGGTGACCTCGGGGATCCGCAGGCCAGGCCCCTGTGTCATGAGTGCTCCTCGATGAGCTCGCGGGCCTTGGCCAGGTCGTCGGGGGTCTTGAGGGCCAGCGGCGGGAGGCCCTTGAGCTCGCGCCGGGCGAGGCCCACGAGGGTGCCGGCCGGCGGCAGCTCGATGATCGCGGTGACGCCGATCTCGCGCATGGTGGCCATGCAGGCGTCCCAGCGGACGGGCGCGCTGACCTGGTCGACCAGCCGGGACACGAACTCGCGGCCCGAGGCGACGGCGGCGCCGTCGCGGTTCTGCAGCAGCGTGACGCGCGGGTCCGCGACCGGGGCGCCCGGCGCGAGCCGGCGCAGCGTGTCGACCGCGGGGGCCATGTGCTCGGTGTGGAACGCGCCGGCCACCGACAGCGGCCGCAGCCGCGCCTTGGCGGGCGGCTCGTCGGCGAACGCGGCCAGCCCGTCCATCGTCCCGGCGGCCACGACCTGGCCGGCGCCGTTGACGTTGGCGGGGGTGAGGCCGTGCTTGTCGATGGCGGCGAGGACCTCGTCGGCGTCGCCGCCGAGGACCGCGGTCATGCCGGTCTCGGCGGCCGCGGCGGCCTCGGCCATGGCGCGGCCGCGCTCCCGCACGAGGACGAGCGCGGCCTCGGGGGAGAGCACGCCCGCGATGGCGGCGGCGGCCAGCTCCCCGACGCTGTGCCCGGCGACGGCGCCCGGTGCCGCGCCGGTCCCGTCCCCGTAGAGGGCCTCGTAGGCGGCCAGCGCCGCGGCGACCAGCAGCGGCTGGGCGACGGCGGTGTCGCGGATCTCCTCGGCGTCGGCGGTGGTGCCGTAGCGGACCAGATCGAGCCCGGTGACCGCGGACCACCACGCCAGGCGGTCGGCGACGCCTGGCACCTCGAGCCACGGCTGCAGGAATCCGGGGGTCTGGGCGCCCTGGCCGGGCGATGCGAGGAGAATCACAGGCTCCAGCCTGCCGGGAACGTCCCATGCCTCTCGATGCGGATCACCACGAAGTTTCGTCGAGGGGCTTTGTACGAGACCTACAAGCGCCCCGAACGGGCGACCGGTAACGAATCGGACGTAGCGTTCGGCGGGCCGATCCGGGCGGGCCGCTCAGCCGTGCGCCCCGCGGTAGCCGAACCGGCCGAGCACCAGGGCGATGCGCAGCGTGAAGGCGTTGCGGCCGTCGGTCGGCGCGAGCCCGGTCAGCTCGGTGACCCGGCGCAGCCGGTAGCGCACCGTGTTCGGGTGGACGAACAGCAGCCGGGCCGTGGCCTCCAGCGACGAGCCCTGCTCCAGGTAGGTGGTGAGGGTGTCCAGCAGCGGGGCGCCCGCCGCGAGCATCGGGTTGTAGACCTCCTCCACCAGGTAGCGGCGGGCGGCGTCGTCGCCGTCCAGCGCGCGCTCGGGCAGCAGCTCCCCGGCCGGTACGGGACGGGGCGCGTCCGGCCAGCCGGCGGCGGCGCGCAGCCCGGCCATCGCGGCCCGCGCGGAGACGGTGGAGCCGTACAGGTCGTCCACCTGCGGGCCGACCACGACGGGGCCTGGACCGCACTTGGCCGCGATCGGGCGGGCGGCCGCCAGCGGATCGTCGGCCCCGCCGACGATCACCACGACGCGGCGGCCCTGCACGCCGGCCAGCACGTCCACCCGGGCCCGCCGGGCGGCCAGCTGCATCTGGTCGATGGTGACCTCGGGCTCCTCCTCCTCGGGGGTGTACCCGGCGATCACGGTGACCGGCTTGGACGTCCAACCGAGCGCGGCGGCCCAGGAGTGCATGCCGTCGTCGACCTCGCCGCGCAGCACGGCGTTCACGACCAGGGCCTCCAGCCGGGCGTCCCAGGCGGCGCGGGTCTCGGCGGCGCGGGCGTAGACCTGGGCGGCGCCGAACGCCACGTCCCGGGTGTAGCGCAGGATCGCCTCGCGCAGCTGCGGCTCGCCGCCGGGGGCGGCCAGCTCGTCCAGCCGGGTCTCCACCACATCGATGATCACCCGGACCATGTCGATGGTGTGCTGGAGCTTGATCGCCCGCAGCAGCTCGCGGGGGGCGGTGCCGAACACCTCGCCGGCGATCGCGGGCCGGGTCCGCTCGGCGTTCTTGAACCACTCGACGAACGCGGCGATGCCCGCCTGCGCCACCAGCCCGATCCAGGACCGCTGGTCCGGCGGCATCCGCCGGAACCAGGGCAGCTGCTCCTCCATGCTGGCCAGCGCGGCGGTGCCGAACGTGCCCATCGCCTTCTCCAGGCGTTCGGTCGTCTGCTCCCGGATCTCGGCCTCGCTCGCGGTGTCCACGTCCCCAGAGTGCCACCATTCCGGGCGTGACCCGTCCCGAACCCCGAGAAGCTCCGGCGGAGAAACCCCTTGTGAGACGGGGGGTACGACAGATTCCGGACGGGCCGGAGTCACGCCCGGGTGACCTGGGTCACCTGATCCGGCCGGCCGAGCGCGATGCCGGCCAGATTGCGCAGCGACGGCGATCCGGGCGCCAGGTAGTCGCTGTGCCCGCCGCCCCCGGCCCGGAAGACGCGCGCGCCGAACTCCGGCGACACCGGGTCGGGCCCGAGGCCGAGGCCGAGGACGCGCACGTGCGGGACGTCCTCCGTCCAGTCGGACGCGCCGCGCCCGGCCCAGACGCGGGCGGCGCGGCCGAGCCCGTACGCCGACCGGGCGGCGGTGCCGGGGCTGCCGAACAGCGCGATGTCGGTGACCCGCCGCCGGCCGGCCGCCTCCGGGCCGCGCCCGTCGAGCCCGGCGCGGCCGCACACGACCGAGCCGTAGCTGTGGCACAGCAGGGCGACCGAGGCGCGCGGGCCGGCCTCGTGCAGGTCGCCGAGGAAGCGGCGCAGCTCGCGGCCCCCGCGGGCGGCGCGCTCGTCGGTGAGCACGTCGCCGCTGAACGTGCGCGGCGCCGCGTACCCGAGCCAGGCGACCACCGCGAGGCCGGGGCCCGGCTCGACCCCCGCCGCCTGCCGGTAGAGGGAGCGCGCGCCGCCGCCGGGCGTGGACCACGGCTTGCCCGCCCGGTCGTCGAACGTGGCCAGCGTGGTGTCGGCGCCGGGGACGAGCACGGCGATCCGGCGCGCCCGCGCCAGGTCGCCGACGACCTCGACCGCCCGGCCCCGGCCGCGCGGGTCGAAGTACAGGAAGCGCCGTCCCGGCCGGAGGAAGCCGCCGAGCGCCCGGGCCCGCTCCCGGTCGCCGATCTCGTGCGCGGTGCGCAGCGCCGCCTCGATGGCGCGGCGCTCGGCGGCGTACCGGGCGTCCAGCGTTGACGGGGCGAGTTCGGGTACGGGCGGCGGCGGGGCGTACGGGGCGGCGTGGCCCGTGCCCGCGGTGGCCAGCATGATCCCCGCGATCGTCGCGAGGCCGGCGAGGGCCCGTCGCAGCCGTCGGGCACGCTGGGGCGTCTGGCGGGGCGGCGGCATGGTCCGCCTTTCTACCGGATGCCCGGCGGTGGTCGGGGCATCCGGGGGTCGTCCTGCGTGTTCTCGGATGAGATGTACGGACCGCCCTCAAGGTTGGGATCGGGCCCCGCCGCGCGGCCGCTCGAAGCGGTGGGCGAGCGCCCAGAACGCGGCCAGCGCGGCGGCGAAGGCCGGCAGCCAGCCCAGCCGGGCCAGCGCCCAGCCGGCGTCGCCGGGCACCGAGTGCAGCCCCGGGACCGCGCCGAAGAGGAGCAGGCCGCCGACCGTGACGGCCATCATCGCGGTCTGGTGCCACAGGAAGACGGTCATGGCCGACATGTTGGCCAGCGCGACCGCGGCCCAGGGGCGCGGCCGCTCCATCCAGCGCCGCAGCGGCTCGCGGAGCAGCAGCGCCAGCCCGGCCTGCGCGATCCCGAACGCGACGGCCGCGAGCGTGGGCGGGTTGAGGTTGGAGACCTCGGCGCCCGGGACCCCGACCATGCTCGCCGGGTACCCCGCGTACAGGACGAGCGCGGCGGTGGCGGCGGCACCGCCGGCGAGCATGGCCGCGCCGGTGCGGCGCGCGGCCAGCGCCCCGTTCGCCCAGGCGATCCCGAGGTAGAAGGGGACGAGCCAGCCGGTGAGGAGGGTCGCCCAGCCGAGCCACTGCGGCCCGCCGAGGCCGAAGCGGGCGGCGTCGACGGCGGCGGTCGCGGCCAGCGGCAGCAGCACGCCGGCGACGCCGAGCCGGTTCCAGAGGGCGGTGAACAGCGGGGTGAGCGCCGTCAGCGCCCCGTACACGAGCAGGAACCACAGCGGGCTGAGCACCAGCTTCACCAGGACGCGCGCGGTGTCGCCGGAGAACCCGGCCCACAGCAGCGCGGCCGTCGCGGGGATCCAGGCCAGCAGCAGCACCGGCACGGGCCGCAGCAGCCGCGCGGCCCGGCGCCGCGCCCAGGGGCCCCACGGCTCGCCGGCCCGGTACCCCTTGGCCGCCGTGTAGCCGCCGACCAGGAAGAACACCGCGAGCGTCTGGAGCACCCAGGAGACGGGCGTGAAGCCGGGCATCGACTTCAGCGGGCTGGCGACCCGCAGGCCCTCGCCGCCGCCGGTGGCGACGAACGCCGTGACGAGCCAGTGCCCGAGGACGACGCCGAGGATCGCGAACGCGCGCAGGGCGTCCACCGCCCGGTCCCGGTTCGGGGGCGTGGCCGCGCCGATGCGGGCGGCCAGCCCCGGCCGGCCGGTCCGGCCGGTCCGGCGGTCAGGCGTTGCGAGCATGGGTGACCTCCGAGTCACGGCCGAGCGCGATCATGGTGAGGTTGCGCAGCGAGGGGGAGCCGGGCAGCAGGTACGAGCTGTGCGTGCCGCCGCCGGCGTCGAACCGCGCGGCGCCGACGGCCGCCGGGTCGGCGCCGAAGCCGAGCCCGAAGAGCCGGAACTTGGGGACGAACCGCGTCCAGTCGCCGCCCGCGCGGGCCGTCCACAGCCGCGCGGCGGGCCGGAACGCGGCGGCCGAGCGGGCGTCCACGCCGGGGCTGCCGTACAGCGCGACCTCGTCCACCTGGGAACGGGCGAGCCGCGGCGCCGCCTTGGCGCAGACCACCGAGCCGTAGCTGTGGCACAGCAGCGCGACCTCGGCGCCGGGGTTGACGCGGCGCAGCCCGGTCACGAAGCGGGCCAGCGCGCGGGCGGCGTCGTCGGCGCGGCCGTCGCTGACGACGGCCGTGCTGCGGGTGGACGGCGAGTCGTACCCGAGCCAGCCGACCGTCGCCAGCCGCACCTCCGGCGCGACCTCGGCGGCCCGCCGGTGCAGGGTGCGGGCGCCGCCGCCGGCCCACTTCTGCGACTCGAAGTTGGTGAGCAGGCCGTCCGCGCCCGGCACGACGACCGCGATCCGGCCGGCGCGCGCGAGGTCGCCGTTCACCTCGACGGCGCGGCCGCTCCCGCGCGGGTCGAACGCCAGGAACCGGCGGCCGGGCGCCAGGAAGCGGGTCATCGTCCCGGCCCGGTCGGTGTCGCCGGCCGCCACCGCGGTCGAGCGGGCCTTCCGGATGTTCCGCTCGACCGCCGCGTACAGGTCGGTGAGCGCGGACGCGGAGGTCGGCTCCGGGATGGAGGCGGGGGCGGCGTACGGCTCCCGGTACGTCACCGGCGCCGCGGTCGTCGCGAGCGCGGCCAGCGTCAGCGACGCTGCGATGCTCCTGTTGCGGGTCCTGCGGCGCACGGCGCGTCCTTCCTGCTCAGCGAGTGGTTCACTGAGTAGGAAGCTAGGAACCGCGGCCCGTAGCGGTGATCAACCCGAAGAGCCGTCTTCCCCCGTACGACCGGGGTACTACGCGGGTCAGTCGCCGGGGCGGACGAGGCCCGTCTCGTACGCGAAGACGATCGCCTGCGGGCGGTCGCGCAGGCCGAGCTTCATCAGGACGCGGCCGAAGTGGGTCTTCACGGTCTGCTCCGCGACGACCAGCTCGTCGGCGATCTCGCCGTTGGACAGCCCGCGCGCGACCAGGGTCAGCACCTCGGTCTCGCGCTCGGTCAGCTCGTCCAGCCGCTTGCGGGTGGGCGCGCGCGGGGCGCCCAGCCGGGAGAACTCGGCGATCAGCCGCTTGGTGATGGACGGGGACAGCAGCGCGTTGCCCTCGGCGACCACCCGGACGGCGTCCGACAGCTCGGCCGCGGAGGCGTCCTTGAGCAGGAACCCGCTGGCCCCGGCGCGCAGCGCCTCGTACACGTAGTCGTCGAGGTCGAAGGTGGTCAGCATCAGCACCTTCGGCCGGGCGGGATCGCCGGGCGCGCCGGCCGCGTCGCCGCCGAGGAGCCGGCGGGTGGCCTCCAGGCCGTCCATGACCGGCATCCGCACGTCCATCAGGACGACGTCGGGGCGCAGCTCCGCGATGACCCGCAGGCCCTCCTCACCGTTCACCGCCTCGCCGGCCACCTCGATGTCGGGCTGGGCGTTGAGGAGCACCCCGAACCCGGTGCGGACCATGCCCTGGTCGTCGACGATCACTACCCGGATCGTCATGCCCGCGGCTTCAGCGGCAGGGTGGCGGTCACGGCGAATCCTCCTTCGGGGGTGGCCTTGGCGGTCAGCCCGCCGTTCAGCATCGAGGCCCGCTCCCGCATGCCCACCAGCCCGTGCCCGCTGCCGGGCGGCGAGATCGTGGACTGCGCGCCGGACGGCGGGCCGTTGATGACGCTGAGGAGGAGTATGCCCTCTTTCTGGATCAGCTCGACGTCCACCCTGGACCCGGGCGCGTGCCGCATCGCGTTGCTGAGCGCCTCCTGGAGGATCCGGTACGCGGTGATGCTGACGCCCTGCGGCACCTCGTCCAGGTCGCCGACCACCTTGGTGTGCAGGGACAGCCCGCTGCCGTGGGTGCCGGAGATGAGCGTGTCGAGCCGTTCCAGGCCGGGCTGCGGGGCCCGCTCCATGCCGTCCTCCGAGCGGAGCACGCCCAGGATGCGGCGCATCTCGGTGAGCGCGTCCAGCGCGGTCGCGCGGATCTCCTTCAGGTCGGAGCGGATCTTGTCGGGCACCTCCGGCACCGTGTACGGCGCCGCCTCCGCCTGGATCGCGATCATCGACATGTGGTGGGCGACCACGTCGTGCAGCTCGCGGGCGATCCGCTGCCGCTCCTTCAGCACCGCCTCGGTGTCGCGGTGCCGCTTCTCCTGCTCGGCCAGCTCGCGCTGGGCGGCCTCGTCCCGCTCGACCAGCTCCCGGTACGCGAGGTGGCGCTGCCGGACGAGCGAGCCGGCGAGCAGCGGCAGCACGATCACCACCGCGGGCCCGGCCGGGTTCTGCTGGTCGACGAGGAACGTCACGACCCACAGCGCCAGCCCCGCGCCGATCGTGACGCCGCGCGGGCTGCGCACCGCGAGCGTGTACAGGACGAGGATGAGGACGAAGACGCCGCCGGGCACGTACGGCATGTCGTTCGCCGAGTCCAGCATCCAGCCGTGCATCGTGGTGACCAGCATCGCGAACGCCGACACCCGGAACGCCCCGACCGGATGCCGCTGCCGCAGCGCCAGCGGCACCGCCAGCGCGAACGAGCACGCGAACAGGTACCAGTGGGGGGCGTACGGCTCGGTGATCGCGGTCTGGTTCTGCAGCAGCGAGTACGTCCCGAACAGGGTGGCCACCGCGACGGCCACGTCGAGCAGCTGGGTCGCCCGGCCGTACGGCACCCGGTCGAGCCGCAACCGCCGCGTCCAGCCCAGCCAGGCGGGCCAGGGCCGGTCGGCGGGGAGCGGCGGGTCGGCCCGCCCGGTCACCAGCGCGGCCAGCGGCCAGGCGATGGGACGGGTCATGAGCCGCAGGGTCTCTCCGGCGCCGCCGGGGTTCTCGCTGGACATGCGCCCAGGCTAGAGCGGGTGCCGGGCACTCCGAATGCCACCACGGTGCCATGGCGGCGTAGTACCTGGGTACGGTCCCAGCGTGGAACCCGCCGAGGCCCTGCGCCGGATCGCCTTCCTGCTCGAACGCGCGCACGAGCCGACCTACCGCGTCCGGGCCTTCCGCAAGGCCGCCGGCGTCGCCGCGGAGCTGCCGCCCGCCGAGCTGGAGTCGCGCACCCGCGCGGGCACGCTCACCGATCTCGACGGGATCGGCAAGGTCACCGCGCTGGTGATCGAGGAGGCGCTGCGCGGCGAGACGCCCGTCTACCTGCGGCGCCTGGAGGCCACCGAGGGCGAGCCGCCGGACGAGGCGGCGGCGGCGCTGCGGTCCGCGCTCAAGGGCGATCTGCACACCCACAGCGACTGGTCCGACGGCGGCTCCCCGATCCGCGAGATGGCCGAGGCGGCGCGCTCCATCGGCCACGACTACCTCGCGCTGACCGACCACTCGCCCCGCCTCAAGGTCGCCAACGGCCTGTCCGCCGACCGGCTGCGCCGCCAGCTCGACGTGGTCGCGGAACTGAACGGGGAGCTGGCACCGTTCCGGATCCTGACCGGCATCGAGGCCGACATCCTGGACGACGGCACCCTCGACCAGGACCCGGACCTCCTCGACCGGCTGGACGTCGTCGTCGCCAGCGTCCACTCCAAGCTGCGGATGGACCGCGTCGCGATGACCGAGCGGATGGTCGCCGCCATCGCGAACCCGCGCGTGAACGTCCTCGGCCACTGCACCGGGCGCATCGTCAAGGCGGGCGGGAAGCGCGGCGGGCTGCGCCCGGAGTCGGAGTTCGACGCGGCCCTGGTCTTCGACGCCTGCGCCGCCTACGACGTCGCCGTGGAGATCAACTCCCGGCCGGAGCGGCTCGACCCGCCCAAGCGGCTGCTGCGCCTGGCGGTGGAGGCCGGCTGCCGGTTCTCGATCGACTCCGACGCGCACGCCCCCGGCCAGCTCGACTGGCAGCCGTACGGCTGCGAGCGCGCCGCCCGCTGCGGCGTCCCCGCCGGCCGGGTCGTCAACACCCTCCCCGTCGGCGACCTGCTCGCCTGGACCCGCGCCTGAGCCGAGACCGCACCGAGCGACCGCCGGCCGGCCTGCCAGCCGGAGTCACCTTCCGTGCCGCGGCCGCGTCAATACGGACGGATCTTCTCGGATCCTCAAGGGACGACAGGAGGCGACGCATGGACGGCGACGCGGACCGGGAGGCGGTCTACGCGCGGGAGCGGCCGCGGCTGCTGGCGGTGGCGTTCCGGATCCTCGGCTCGGACGCCGACGCCCAGGACGCGGTGCAGGAGGCGTGGCTCAGGTACGCCCGCGCCGATCCCGGAGAGATCCGGAACGTCCCGGCCTGGCTGACGACCGTGGTGACGCGCCTGTGCCTGGACGCGCTGCGCCGCACGCGCGAGTACCCGCGCGAGGAGCCCGCGCCGGCCCCGGGAGGGGATGGACCCGAGGGCCCCGAGGAGGTGGCGCTGCTGGCGAGCGAGCTGACCGAGGCGTTCACGGTCGTCCTGGACGAGCTGACGCCGCCGCAGCGGGTCGCGCTCGTCCTGCACGACGCGTTCGGGATCCCGTTCGACGAGATCGCGCACGTGCTCGGGACCACCCCCGGCTCGGCCAAGAAGCTGGCCAGCCGGGCCCGCGGCCGGGTCCGCCGGCCCGCGGACCCGCCCGGCGCCGATCCCGGCGAGGCCCGCCGGGTCGTGAGCGCGTTCCTGCGGGCGGCCCGCGAGGGCGACCTGGACGGCCTGGTCCGGCTGCTGGACCCGGCCGTCACCCGTACCGCCGACCCGCAGGCCCTGCCGGCCGGCGCCGCCCAGCGCGTCAGCGGGGCGCGGGCCGTGATCGCCGAGACCCGCGCGCTGCGCGCCACGGCCGGCCGCGCCCGCCCGGCCACGATCGACGGGCGGCCGGGGATCGCCGTCCGGTCCGGCCGCGACCTGGAGGCCGCGCTGGTCTTCCGGATCGCCTCCGGCCGCATCGTCCACTACGACGTGATCGCCGACCCGCGGCGGCTCGCCCTGCTGCGAATCGAGGACTGACACCATGTACGCCGCCTACGTCACCGTCGCCATCGCCACCATCATCGCGAACGCCGCGATCACCGTCGCCGACTTCGCGAAGGCGAGATTCGTCCTCGCCAACTCCGCCGAAGTGGGCCTGCCGCCCTCGTGGCTGCCGTACCTGGCCGCCCTGAAGGGCGCGGGCGCGGCCGGCCTCCTGGCCGGCCTCGTCGCCTACCCCGCGCTCGGCGTCGCCGCGGCCGCCGGCCTCGTGCTGTTCTTCCTGGGCGCCCTCATCGCCCACGTGCGCGCCCGCGTCTTCTACAACATCGCGTTCCCGGGCACCTACTTCGCCCTGGCCGCCGCCTCGCTGACCCTGGCCGTCGCGCACTGAGTCAGCCGGCCAGCAGGCCGCGGGCGGCCTCGCCGTCCTCCACGACGTCCAGGCTCCCCCAGCGGACGGGCCAGGCGAAGCGGCGGTCCACCACCCAGGCGAGCACCCCGTCGAGGTCGTCACGCCGCTCCTCCGGCGCGACGACCAGGGCCGCGCCGCGGCCCGCCGCCGGGCTCGCCAGCGCGCACCAGGTGTCGTCGTCGAGCGGGAAGACGTCCGCCTCGTGCACGCCGTGGAGATCCTCCTCCGCCACCACCGGGCACAGGCCCTCGTCGTCCCGGCCGATCACGAAGTCGCCGACGACCTCGCCGGTCAGCGCGCGAACGAACCGCAGACGCGTCCCGCCGACCGCGGCCAGCACCCCGCCGGCGCCCCACAGCACCGCCCCGATCTCCTCCGGGACGACGATCGACCGGACGAGCGCCGCCTCGTCCCCGAGCGACCACACCTCGATCCGCCCGTCCGACGTCAGGCACGCCGCGTGCTCGCCGGACGGCGCCCAGGCCCAGGGCCGCTCCGGGCCGTCCCAGTAGCCGGCGCCGATGCGCTCGGTCGTGTCGATGGGCAGGTGGTGGCGGTGCCGGCCGTCCTCGTCGTAGACGTCGGCGCCGCGGCCGCCCGCCGCCACGACCGCCAGCCGCGCCTCGTCCCCGCGCATGCCCCAGTGCAGGGTCCCGTCGAGCCGCCGGACCGGTTCGCCGACGGTCTCGCCCGTTCCGGCGTCGAAGACGGTCAGCAGGCCGTGCCCGCCCCCGGCGGCGGCGATCGCCGCGAACCGCCGGTCGTCCGGACTCCATTCGACGAACCCGCCGCCCGTACGCGCCAGCCAGCGCATCCGGCCGCCCGGCACGTCGATCGCGGCGGCCCACTCGCCGTTGAACCCGAGCAGCCGGGTGCCGTCCCGCGACCAGCGCACCCGCCGGAAGAACCACGCGTCGTGGCCGGTCCGCCGCTTGAACTCCGCCGGCAGCGGCTCGGGGAACGTCTCCGGCCGCGGGCCTTCGAGATGGCCGGAGTGGTCGACGTAGAAGACATGGCCCTGGTCCAGGCGGGCCACGCAGCCCATGACCTCGTGCCCGGTACGCATCGAGATGTAGGCGCGGCGCCCGTCGGGCGCCAGCGCGAAGTCGGGCGGGGAGTCCTTCCCGTCGGTCACGCTCGCGTCGCCGTAGGGGTTGACGCGCTCACCGAAGGGGTCCCAGAGGCCGACCATGTTCGTGTTGAACGCCACGGCCAGGCGGGTGCCGTCCGGCGACCACTGGAGGGTGTCGCGGTGCCCGGACCAGCCGGCGCCCTGCTCGCCCATGTCGATCTTGTTGACGAGGCGCCCGGCGGCCATCTCCCAGATCTGCAGCGGCCCCTCGTCGGGCCCCCACTGCCCGGTGGCCAGGTACCGGCCGCACGGGCTCAGCGCGTAGTCGTTGAACTCGCCCTCCCACCCGATGTACGGGTGGCGCAGCCGCGCGCCGCGCTCGCGCAGCCGTTCCGTCGCGTACCGGTGGGCCCCGGTGACGCCGTGCTCCCGCTCCAGCCCGGCCAGCCGTTCCCGCAGCGGCGGAAGGTCGCGTTCCGGGGAGAACGCCGTCCAGTCCGCGTCCCGCAGCAGGTCGAGCAGCTCCTGCGGCCCGGCCCGTTCCGGCACCTCGCTCAGGAAGACCCCGTCCTTGGAGGGGGCGGGCGCGCCGTCCAGCAGGGCCTCGTACAGGGCGGTCTCGGTCAGCACCGCGACGCGGTGCTCGCCGGCGTCGTCCGGCCAGCGGGTGAACAGCACGTCCGTGGCCTCGGTCACCGCGCCCTCGACCCGCGCCCCGAGGGTCTCCAGCCGCTCCCTCACCTCAGCGGGCGTCCACGCCCGCGGGCCGTCGTGCACCACCACCGTCGTGTCTCGAAGGTCCATGGCCGTGCACCTTAGTGATCACCTACGACGGCGCGGGCTGGTATGACGTGGCACACAGGTTTATAAATGAACGAGCATTTATAAACCTGGTAGTCTCGATCCCAGCGGGCGAGAGCCCGCGACCTCGAACGACCGCCCGGGAGGAACCCTTGACCTTCACCGCCACCGTCTTCATCGGCACCAGCCTCGACGGCTACATCGCCCGCCCCGACGACGACATCGAATGGCTGACCGCCCGCGGCGAGAAGGCCGGCGACCTGGGCTTCACCGACTTCTTCGACACGGTCGACGCCGTGGTCATGGGCCGCAACACCTACGAGAAGGTCGTCGGCTTCGGCGAGGAGAGCTGGCACTTCGGCGACCGCCATGTCGCCGTCCTGAGCACCACCCTGCCGCTGGACGCCGACCCGCGCGTCACCGTGTACCGCGACTTGGACGCGCTGATCGCCGACCTCGACGAGCGCGGGATCGAGCACGTCTACCCCGACGGCGGGCGACTCATCCAGAGCTTCGTTCGCGCCGGGCGCGTCGAGCGCTTCATCATCAGCGTCGCCCCGGTGCTGATCGGCTCCGGGCACCGGCTCTTCGGCGAGCTGGCCGAGGACGTCCCGCTGCGCCTGGACTCGGCCGCCGACGCCGGCGGCGGCTTCGCCCAGCTGCGCTACACCGTGGAGAAGCAGGGATCCGAGCACCGATGAATCCGCCCGATCACGTGGACGAGGTGTTCCGGCGCGTGCTGTCCTGCGAGATGGCCACCCCGGCCGCGGACGGCACCCCGGTCACCTGGCCGATGGTGTTCCTCTGGAAGCCCGAGGCCGCGGAGTTCGTCCTGAGCGGCCTTCGCCGGCGGCGGGCCCGCCGTCCTGGTCCAGGGACGGGCCGGGATCTCCGAGACCGTGCAAACCGCGACGGGGCTGGAGGACTTCTGGAGCGAACCCTTCCGCAAGGCTGTCGCGCAGCCCGCTGACCGGCCCGGCCGCCGACCAGAGCGTCGCGGACTTCGGCCGGGACGCCCACCTCCTGCTCGCCGCCCTGACCGGCGAGCCCGCCTACGTGCTCGGCATGAGCGGCGGCGCGCTCACCGCCCTGGACCTGGCGGCCCGCCACCCCGGCCAGGTCCGCGCCCTGATCGCGCACGAACCGCCGATCCCCGAGATCCTGGACGACGCCGCGCACTGGCGGGCGGCGTTCCAGGACGTCCGCGACACCTACCGCGAGCAGGGCCGCGGCGCGGCGATGGGCAGGTTCGCCGCCACCTTCAACGGCGACGGCGCCGCCCCCCGGTCGACGCCGCACTTCGTCACCGTGCACAGCGCCTCGTGCAGGTGGACGTTCATCCCGTACTCGTAGTCGCTCGCGGCCGAGGCGAGCACCCGGTCGCGGGCCGCGTCCGCCGCCGCTTTCCCTTTCAGATGTCACGGAGGGTGAGATCGTGGACGCGGAATGAGAGATCAGCTGTTCAGGGTGCAGTCGTTCGCCAGGTCGCCGGTCGCGGGGCGGGGGAGCGTGGTGCTGGGCGGGGGCGTTTCGCCGTTGAGGGACGTCCAGCGTTCGAGGGCCGTGAAGGCCGCGCGCATGCAGGGGAGGAGCGGGCGGAGCTTGCCGGGGTACGCGCCGTACAGGCCGTCGACGTGGTTGCCTCCTTCGAGCCTGTAGTAGCGGTGCATGCGGCTCTTTCCTTGGGCGCGGACCATTGACGCGTACAGGTCGGAGTTCTTGGTGATGGGCAGGAGGGCGTCGTACGTTCCGTGCAATGTGAGCATCGGTTTGCGAATGCGGCCGGTGAGGGAGATGCGGGCGACGGCCTGGCGCACCTGCTTGGGGCGGGACGCGTAGTCGTAATCGGTTTCGTCGCCCTCGTACGCCGGGTCCAGCTCTTCGCGGTAGATGCGCTGAGTGAGGCCCCAGTAGACGTTGAAGTGGTAATCCCAGAGGAATTCGGAACCGGGCGTGTAACCGGCGTCGACGATCCGCGCGTGGGCCTCGGGGGAGCCGGTGGAGGCGTACGCCGGGTACGCGCGGAGGGCGGGCGGCAGGTAGGTGAGCAGGTGCGGGCCGTCCGGGCGCCATAGCGTGCCCTCGGCGTCGATGCCGCCGTCGTAGAGGCCGGGACGGTTCTCCAGCTGCCAGCGGACGAGGTAGCCGCCGTTGGAGATGCCCGCCGCGTACGTGCGGCGCGGGGCCCGCCCGTAGCGCTGCGCGACCGCGGCCTTCGCGGCGCGGGCCAGCTGGGTGGTGCGGTCGTTCCATTCGGCGATGGCGTCGCCGGGACGGCGGCCGTCACGGTGGAAGTCCGCGCCGCCGTTGCCCTTGTCGGTGGACGCGAACGCGTAGCCCTTGGCGAGCACCCAGTCGGAGACGGTGACGTCGTTCGCGTACTGGCGGCGGGTGCCCGGGGAGCCGGAGACGACGAGGCCGCCGTTCCACCTCTCGGGCAGGCGGATCACGAACTGGGAGTCGTGGTTCCAGCCGTGGTGGGTGTTGAACGCGGAGTCGTCCGGGAAGTAGCCGTCGATCTGCATCCCGGGCACGCCGCGCGGGTTGCGCGTGCCGGCCGGGTGCAGGCCGGCCCAGTCGGCGGGAACGGTGTGGCCCGACGCGACCGTGCCCGCGGTGGTGAGGTCGTCCAGGCAGGCGGCGACCTGGCGTTCCGCGCCGGGGACCGCGGGCGGGCGGGCGCAGCCGGCCACGGGGTTGGCGTGCATGGCGTGGGCGGGTGCGGCGGGCGCCAGCAAGGCGGGCAGTGCCGCCAGGGCGGCCGTTGAGCGGCGGACGGTGGACATGGCGCCTCCCGGAACGTCGGCGGACGCGCGCCATGCTGCCGACCGGCCGGGGGACGGGACCACGTCGGCGCGGCCCACTCTTTCCGTTGCCCGGATGGGGGTCGCCGCCACGTCGGGCCGGACGTACCGCGAAGGGCCTCCACATGTCCGCAGGTCAGCGCATGTCTTCCCAGGCTCCGCAGCGTGTGGTGTGGGTCACACCCTTATCGGGCCGTCCGAATGTGTGGTCCGGTCACATGGCTCGGCTCCGGAGCGCGACTTAGCGTTCACGGTCACATCGTGTGGACGTGAGGAGCGTTATGGAAGGCCGCTCGCCCGTACTCCAGGCGCGGGGACTGGTCAGGGAATTCCGCGGGTTCCGCGCCGTGGACGGCGTCGACCTGGACGTCGCCGAGGGCGGCGTGCACGCGCTGGTCGGCCCGAACGGCGCCGGCAAGACGACGCTGTTCAACCTGCTCACCGGCTTCCTGAAGCCCACCTCGGGCAGCGTGCTGCTGGACGGCCGGCGCGAGCTGGCCGGGAAGCCGCCCGAGGCCGTCGCCCGGCTCGGGGTGGCGCGGTCGTTCCAGATCACGAGCCTGTTCGCGGAGCTGAGCCCGCGCCGGCACGTGGAGCTGGCGCTGGCGAGCCGGACCGGCCTCGGCTGGCGGTTCTGGCGTTCCGACCGGACCCTCGGCCGCTTCGCGGACCGCGCGGACGAACTGCTCGGCGAGGTCGGGCTGGACGGGCACGGCGACGTCCCCGCGGGGGCGCTGTCCTACGGCCGCAAGCGCGCGCTGGAACTGGCGCTGGCCCTCGCGCTCGATCCCAAGGTGCTGCTCCTGGACGAGCCGACCGCCGGGATGGGCGTCGAGGACGTCGACCGCACGATCGAGCTGGTCCGGCGGATCCGGGCCGGCCGGACGATCGTGCTGGTCGAGCACAACATGAACGTCGTCGCCAGCCTCGCCGACCGGGTGACCGTGCTCCAGCACGGCGCCGTGCTGGCCGAGGGGCCGTACGCCGACATCCGGCACGATCCGCGCGTCATCACCGCCTACCTCGGAGACTCCCATGCTGCGCGTTGACGGACTGTCGGCCTGGTACGGCGAGGCGCGGGCGCTGCGCGAGGTGTCGATGGAGGTCGGCGAGGGCGAGATCGTCACCCTCGTCGGCCGCAACGGCGCCGGGAAGACGACGCTGCTGCGCTGCCTGATGGGCCTGCACGGCGCGCACGGCCGTACCGAGGGGACCGTGACGTTCCTCGGCGCGGACGTCACCGGGCTCGGCCCGCACCGGCGGGCGCGGCGCGGCCTCGGTTACGTGCCGGACGACCGCGGTATCTTCGCGACCCTGTCGGTCGAGGAGAACCTGCTGCTCCCGCCCGTGTCGGGGCCGGAGCCCTGGTCGCTGGAACGCGTGTACGAGACGTTCCCGAGACTCCGGGAACGCCGCCGCTTCCCCGGCACGAGGCTGTCCGGCGGCGAGCAGCAGATGCTCGCGCTCGCCCGCGTCCTGCGCACCGGCGCGCGGCTGCTGCTGTGCGACGAGCCCACCGAGGGCCTGTCGCCGCTGATCGTCGGCCGGATCGGCGAGATCCTCCGCGAGGTCAAGGCCGCGGGCGTGACCGTCCTGCTGATCGAGCAGAACGTGCACTTCGCCGCCACCGTCGCCGACCGCCACTACCTGCTCGCCGAGGGCCGGATCGTCGAGTCGCTCGGCAACGACGAGGTCCAGGAACGCGAGCACGAGCTGCTCGAATATCTCGGCATCTAGAGGGAGAACCCCGATGAGACTCATGGGATGGGGCGGCCTCGCGGCCGCGGCGCTGCTCGCTGCCGGCTGCGCGGGGGGACCCGGCGGCGGAGGCAAGATCAGTGACGGCAGGGTGGTGCTGGGCGTGCTGAACGACCAGTCCGCCATCTACGCCGACCTGTCGGGCCGGAACAGCATCGAGGCGGTCAGGCTGGCCGTCGCCGACTACAAGGCGAAATACGGCGACAAGGCGGCCGCGAAGGAGATCGAGGTCGTCGCCGCCGACCACCAGAACAAGCCCGACGTCGCCAACACCAAGGCCCAGGAGCTGTACGACCGGCAGCGCGCCGACGTCATCCTGGACGTGCCCACCTCCTCGGCCGCGCTCGCCGTCGCCAACGTCGCGAAGAACAAGAAGAAGATCTTCATCGACGTCGGCGCCGCGACGACCGAGCTGGAGGGGAAGCAGTGCAACAAGTACACCTTCCACTACGGCTACAACTCGTACATGCTGGCCCACGGCACCGGCACGGCGCTGACCAAGGACGGCGCCAGGAACTGGTACGTCGTCTACCCGGACTACGCGTTCGGGCAGGACATGAACAAGACGTTCACCGCCGCCGTCCAGGCCGCCGGCGGCAGGGTCGTCAAGTCGGACCCGGCGCCGTTCCCGAACGACAACTTCTCCACGTTCCTGCTGAAGGCGCCCGGCCTGAACCCCAAGCCGCAGGTGCTCGGCACCATGCAGGCCGGCGGTGACCTGGTCAACCTCGTGAAGCAGTACAACGAGTACAAGCTGCGCGACAAGGGCGTCGGCCTCGCCGCCGGGCTCCTCTTCCTCACCGACATCCACTCGCTCGGGCCGGACGCGATGGCCGGGACGCGCTTCACCGACTCCTGGTACTGGAACTTCGACGCGACCAACCGCGCCTGGGCCGACAGGTTCCAGGCGAAGACCGGCAAGCGGCCGACGTCGGTGCACGCGTCCAACTACTCGGCCGCGCTCCAGTACCTGGAGGCCGTCCAGCGCGGCGGCACCGACAAGCCCGACACCATCGTCACCCAGCTCGAAGGCCGGCAGGTCAACGACGTCTACTCGCGCAACGGCACGATCCGCGCCGAGGACCACCTCCTCCTGCACGACGTCTACCTCGCCCAGGTGAAGCCGAAGGCCGACGTCAAGGAGCCCTGGGACTACGAGAGGATCCTCAAGACCATCCCGGCGGCCGAGGCGTTCCAGCCCCGGCCCGACCCGGCCTGCAAGCTGTAGGCGGGCGCGACGTGCTGCAACAAGCGTTCAACGGCCTGGTGGGCGGGGCGTTCTACGCCCTGCTCGCCCTCGGCCTCGCGGTCATCTTCGGCATGCTCGGCGTCGTCAACTTCGCCCACGGCGCCTTCTACATGCTGGGCGCGTTCGGGGCGTTCGTCCTGCTCGACTCGTTCGGGGTGAACTTCTGGCTCGCCCTGGTCCTCGTCCCGATCGTCCTCGGCCTCGCCGGGGTCGTCCTCGAACGGCTCTTCATCCGGCGCCTCGCGCCGCTCGACCCGCTCTACAACTTCCTGTTCACGTTCGGCCTGGCGCTGATCCTCCAGGACCTGGTGAAGCGGCAGTACGGGGTGCAGTCCCAGCCGTACCCGCGGCCCATGAACGGCTCGGTCGACCTGGGACCGTTCACCTACCCGGCGTACCAGGTGTTCGTCCTCGCCGTCTCCGCGGTCCTCTGCCTGGCCGTGTGGGCGGTCCTCACCCGCACCCGCGTCGGCATGATCGTCCGCGCCGCGACCGAGCGCCCCGAGCTGACCCGCGCCCTCGGCATCGACGTCGGCCGCTGGGTCACCCCCGTCTTCGGCTTCGGCATCGCCCTGGCCGGCCTCGCCGGCGTCCTCGCCGCGCCGATGCGCGCGGTCAACCCGCTGATGGGCGCCGACCTCATCATCACGGTCTTCGCCGTCGTCGTGATCGGCGGCCTCGGCTCGGTGTTCGGCTCCGTCGCCGCCGGCTTCGCCGTGGGCCTCGTCTCCGCCCTCGGCAACCTCTACGTCCCCGCCCTCTCCCAGACCCTCGTCTTCATCCTGATGGCCGCCGTCCTGCTGTGGCGCCCGGCCGGCCTGTTCGGCCGCGAGGAGGCCCTCACATGATCCTCTCCCGCCTGGCCGCGCGACCCGCCCTCCTCGCGATCGGCCTGCTCGCCGCCCTGGCCCTGCCCTGGGCCATCTACCCGCCGGTCGCGCTCGACATCGCCTGCTGGGCCCTGTTCGCCGTGGCCGTCGACCTGCTCCTCGGCTTCACCGGGCTGCTGTCGTTCGGGCACGCCGCGTTCTGGGGCGGCGCCGCGTACTGCACCGGCCTCATCGCCCTGCACACCGGCCTGCCGTTCCCGCTGGCGATCCTCGGCGGCGCCGCGTTCGCCGCCCTCCTCGCCGTGCCCATCGGCTACCTGTCCGTACGGCTCCGCGGCATCTACTTCGCGATGGTCACGCTCGCGTTCGCGCAGATGGTCTACTTCGTCGCCAACCAGTGGCGGGACGTGACCGGCGGCGAGAACGGCCTCCAGGGCATCCCGCGCGAACTCTTCGGGATGGACCTGTCCGACCCGTTCGTCTTCTACTACGCGGGCCTGCCGTTCGTCCTCCTCGGCCTGCTCATCGCCTGGCGCATCGTGCGCTCGCCGTTCGGCCGCGTGCTGATGTCCATCCGCGACAATCCGTCACGCGCCCGCGCGCTGGGCTACCCGGTCGACCGCTACAAGCTCCTCGCGTTCGTCCTGTCCGCCGCGCTCTCCGGCATCGCCGGCGGGCTCTTCGCCATCGGCCACGGCTTCGCCTCCCTTCAGGAGGTCTACTGGACCACCTCCGGGCAGGCCGTGATGATGGTCGTCCTCGGCGGGATCGGCACCCTCTGGGGAGGCGTCCTGGGGGCGGCCCTCATCGTCCAGCTCCACGACTACCTCGCCACCGCCGGATTCCAGGAGACGGGCATCGTCACCGGCTCCATCTTCATCCTGGTCGTCCTCCTGTTCCGCAAGGGCGTCTGGGGAACGGCCCGCGCCCTCCTGTCCCGCCGGACGGCCCCCGCCGAGGGCCCCGCACCCGCCAAGACCCCGGTGGACGCCCGTACCTGACGCCTCAGAGAGGACCCCGGCGGATGTACGCGGGATAGGTGACGCCCTTCGCGCGGATGTCGACGGGGCGGAAGTCGCTGGGGTCCAGGCCGCCGAACTCGGTCTCGACGACATCGGCGTACAGGGAGCCGGAGACGATCAGGACCAGGTCGAGCTCCGGGTTGCCGCGCAGCTCCTCGCGCAGGACCTCGGCGTCCACGAGCCGCGACACGACGATCGGCGCCCGGCCGACGGCGCCGAACACGCCGTCCGACAGCGGCCCGTGGTGCATGGACAGGCGAATGCGGAGGCGCCGGCCCCGCCGCTCGTTGAGCCGCGCGATCGCCGCGGCCAGCTCGCGGGGGTAGGCGACCAGCAGGCGCAGCCCGTCGGTCGCCGAGGGAAGGATGGCCAGCTCGCCGTCCCCGCCGACCTGCCGCAGCCAGCCGCCCCGGTCGAGGCCCGCCGCCCCGGCCGCCTCCTCCAGGGCACCGTGCAGATCGGCCTGCGTGCGCTTCTGCTCCGCGGCGCTCAACCGGCTGAACCCCTCGATGTCGACCGCCACCAGGAAGTGGTAGGTCAGCCGGTCGAGAGCAGGCTCGGCCGTGGCCGTGGAGTCGAATCCCGCGATGCTCATCGGCTACCCCGATGGAGTGCGCGACGGCCGCCCGATGGGAGTCCGCATGGGCACCCCCGCCTTTCGCTCGTGGTCGTTCATCCCCCTATGTCGTATCTTCGGCCCTCGACTGTCGATGTGCAAGCTTGCATGTAGAATTCCACGCAAGGAATCATGTATGTATCCACGCAGGTGTGCATGAAAGCCTGCACAGGCGCTGGGAGGTCGGCATGGCCGTTCGCCGGACGCCCTCGGTTCGTGCCCGCCAGCTCGCCCGTGAGCTGCGCGAACTCCGTACGAACGCGGGCCTGACGATGGACCAGGTGGCCGACGGGCTCGGCTGGTCGAGCGCGAAGGTCTCGCGGCTGGAGACCGCCTACACGCTCATCACCGTCGCGGACCTGAACCGGCTCCTGGCCTTCTACGAGATCTCCGGCGAGGTCGCCGACCGTTTCGTCCGGCTGGCCCGGGCCGCCCGGGAGCGCGGCTGGTGGGAGACCTACAGCGACAAGATCAGTGAGAAGTACGCGGCGTTCATCGGTCTCGAGGCCGATGCGCAGAAGATCCAGACCTACCGGGTGGGAGTGATCGACGGCCTCCTGCAAACGCCGGGTTATGCGCGCGCCATCGTCGAGGCGGGCGTTCCGCTGATTCCGCCCAGTGAAGTCAATCGGGTCGTGGAGATCCGGATGAAGCGGCAGAGTAGACTGAGATCACTCGACGCTCTCGACCTTCATATGGTGGTGGACGAGGGTGTTCTGCGGCGCAGGATCGCCGGTGCCGAAGTGATGCGCGAGCAGTTGGAGCATCTGTTGCGGATGGCGGACCTGCCGAATGTCAGGATCCAGGTCGTGCCCTTCGCGGACGGCTACCCTACGGGTGCGACCTTCAGCGTCCTGAAGTTCCAGGAGCCGCAATACCCGGAGGTCGTGTATATCGAGCAGATGAGCGGCAGCCTCATCATTGAGGACGAAGACGAGGTTTTCAAGTACGTCAATGTCTTCCGCGGCGTGTGCGGCAAGGCGTTGGATGATGCTGATTCGCGCGCACTGATCGCTCAGATCGCCGCGCAATTCTCTGACTAGAAGTATCGGACATCCTGGATGATGACATCGAACGGCCTTGCGTTGACTTGGCGCAAGGGCTCGCGCAGCGAAATGCAGGACTGCGTCGAGCTGGCCGGCGCCCCGGGCGCCGAGGTGCTGCTCCGTGACTCCAAGGATCCCTCGGCCGGGATGTTCCGGTTCGGGGGAGCGGAGTTCGCCGCGTTCGTGGCGCGGGTGAAGAGCGGGGAGCTGGATCTCTAGCCGTCTCCGGCGGCCTCTAGCGGAGGCGGTGGAGGCGGAGGGCCAGCTGGATCTCCAGGGCGCGGTCGGGGGACTGCCAGCCGTCGCCCAGCAGGCGGCCGATGCGGTCGAGGCGCTGCGTGACCGTGTTGACGTGGATGTGCAGGCGCTCGGCCGTCCGGGAGAGGCTGCAGCCCGTCCCGAAATAGTCCTCCAGGGTGCGGACGAGGGTCGTCCCGCGGCGGGCGTCGTAGTCCAGGACCGGGCCGAGGGCGGTGGCCAGGAAGCCGTCGACGTCGCGGGCCTCGCCGATCAGGAGGCCGACGAAGCCGAGGTCGGCGGCGTCCGCGCCGTCGCCGCGGCGGCCCAGGGCGAGCAGGGCGCCGGCGGTCCGCTCGGCCTCGCGGTACGCGGCGGCGACGCCGGGCGCGCCGCGGACGGGGCCCGCCGCGCCCACCGTGACGGGGGCGTCCAGGGAGGCGCCGAGTTCCTTGGCGACCCTGCGGGCGGTGTCGCCGGGGCGTTCGCCTGGTAGCAGCAGGGCGATGTCCTCGCCTCTGGGCGCGGCCAGGCCCTGCTCCACGGCGGCGTGCGAGGCGGCCCAGAACGCGGCGCGGCGGCGGTGGTCGGGCGACGGGCAGCGCGCGGTGAGCACGATGTGCGGGGCGTCGAGGTCCACGTTCACGCGGCGGGCACGGGCCTTGAGGGCCTCCGCGTCGGCCGGGCGGTCGCCGAGCAGGTCGTCCAGCAGCTCGCCGCGGACCCGGCCCTCGGCCTCGGTCACGCTGCGCCGCAGCAGGACGAGCAGCGCGGTCACGAGCGCGGCGCGCTCCAGGATGCGCCGGTCGGCGCCGGAGACGTCGCCGGGGGTGCGCAGCACGAGCGTGCCCAGCGTCTCCTCTCCGGTGGAGACCGACGCGATCCACAGGTCGCCGCGCCGGACCGTGCGGCCCTGGTTGCGTGCCGACAACGCCGCGGCGAGCACGCCGGCCCGCTCCTCGTCGCTGAGCGGTGCGGGCGGGCCCGAGGCGGCGAGCGGGCGGCCCTCGGCGTCGAGCATGTGCAGGGTGCCGCCGAGAATCTCGGTCACCACGGCGGCCACGTCCTCCGCGCCGCCGCCCCGGACGACCAGCGCCGTCATCCGGTCGTGCGCGTGCGCCGCGCGTTCCACGGCGGCGCTGCGGGCCCGGACGACCTCGTTCGCGGCGCTGAGCTCCTCCAGAGCGGACCTGGTCTCCTGGAGCAGGCGGGCGTTGTCGATGGCGATGGCCGCGTGCGCCGCCAGGGAGCCGAGGAGGACGACCTCCTCCTGCTCGAAGGGACGCTCGCTGCGGTTGGCCGCGTACAGGACGCCGATGACGCGGCTGCCCAGCTTCATGGGGACGCCGAGGATCGCCACCAGCGCCTCCTCCGCGACCGCGCCGTCGATGAAGTCGTGGTGCTGGAACCGCGGGTCGTCCAGGTAGTACGCGCTGGTGTACGGCATCGCGCTCTGCGCGACGAGCCCGCCGAGACCGGCGCCCATGGGGAGCCGCAGGCGGCGGAACGCGGCCGACACCGAGCCGTCGGTCACCCGCATGTAGGTGTCGCCGCGCTCGTCGTCGTTCAGCGTCATGTACGCGATGTCGGCGTTGAGGAGGCGGCGGGCGCGGCGCACGATCGCCTCCAGGACCGCGTCGTGGTCGCGCAGCCCGGCCAGGTCCCCGGCGGTCTCGAACAGCGCGGCCAGCTCGGCCTCGCGGCGGGCGTGCCGGCGCATGATCGTGCGGACCCGGAGGGCGGCGAGCTTGGCGGACTCCAGCTCCGCGAGCGCCTCGGGGGAGGCACCGGCGGCCCGCGCCTCGACCAGCGGGCCCTCGAACTCGACGGGGGATGCCTCCCGGGCCAGCAGCTCCAGGAAGACGGTGCAGGTCATGCGGTTCATTGTCGGGGCACCGTCATTGGGCGGTCCACCCTCCGTCGAGCGACAGGGACGCGCCGGTGACCATGGCCGCCTGGGGCGTGCAGAGGTAGGCGACCAGTCCCGCGACGTCGTCCGGGTCGATCAGGCGCTTGACGGCGGCCTTCGCCAGGAGGACGTCCGAGGTGACCTGTTCGGGGGACAGGCCGTGGACGCGTGCCTGGTCGTCGATCTGGCCCTCGACCAGTGGGGTGCGGACATAGGCGGGGCACACGCAGTTGGAGGTGACGCCATGTGGGCCGCCCTCCAGGGCGACGACCTTCGAGAGCCCCTCCAGGGCGTGCTTGGCCGCCACGTACGCCGCCTTGTAGGGGGAGGCGCGCAGCCCGTGTACGGAGGAGATGTTGACGACGCGTCCCCAGCCCTGCTCGTACATGCCGGGCAGGGCCTCCCGTACCAGGCGGAACGGGGCCTCGACCATCAGCCGCATCATGTGCGCGAACGTGCCGGGCGGGAACTCGTGGAGCGGCGCCACGTGCTGCACGCCCGCGTTGTTGACCAGGATGTCGACCGCGCCGCCCAGCTCCTCCAGCGAGGGCAACTCGGCGAGGTCGGCCGTGACGGCGGTCCCGCCGCACTCCCCGGCGGCGCGCGCGGCGGCCCGCCCGTCGATGTCGGCCACCACGACCTTGGCGCCGTACGCGGCCAGCCGCCGGGCGCAGGCGCGCCCGATGCCCCTGCCGCCGCCCGTCACCAGGGCCCGCCGGCCGGTCAGGTCCGGAGTCATGTCGGTCATGGGCAGAACCTACGGAGCGGTGCCGCGCGCGCCCATGTGGATCGGGGACATAATCCGGGCCGGTTCGATGTGGCCCCGCCCGCGGTCCTGCCCGTGATCCCGGACGGTGCGGCGGCGGGGGTGTTCATCCGGCGGACGGTCCCCGGTGCGGCGGGCGTAGGCAGCGGCGGTTAGCGTTCGGGACGACCGCCGACCGGCCGGAGACGCGAGGGGCGCCCATGGAGATCCAGCACCGTTTCGTCGAGTCCACCAGCGGGCTGCGCATGCACGTCGCCGAGGCCGGGTCCGGCCCGCTGGTGCTGCTGCTGCACGGCTTCCCCGAATGCTGGTACTCCTGGCGGCACCAGCTGGTCGCCCTGGCGGAGGCCGGCTACCGCGCCGTCGCGCCCGACCAGCGCGGGTACGCCCGCACGGGCGGGCCCGCGGCGGTCGACCAGTACACGATCCACCACCTGGTGGGCGACGCGGTCGGGCTGATCGACGCGCTGGGGGAGGAGACGGCGGTCGTCGCCGGCCACGACTGGGGCGCCCCGGTCGCGTGGCACGCGGCGCAGTTCCGTCCCGAACGGGTGCGCGGCGTCATCGGCCTGTCGGTGCCGCACCGGCCGCGCAGCTCGCGGCCGCCCGTGCAGGCCATGCGGGAGATGTTCGGCGAGGACTTCTACATGGTGCACTTCCAGCAGCGGGACGTGCCGGAGGCGAGCTTCGAGGCCGATCCGGAGGGCGCGTTCAGGCGGACGCTGTACGGCGCGTCGGGGGACGGCCCCGCGGCGCTCCCGCCCGTGCCGGAGGGCGGCGGCTTCGCGGACGCGGCACCCGAGCCGGAGGCGCTGCCCGGCTGGCTCACCCGGGAGGACATCGCGACGTACGTCGCCGAGTACGCGGAGTCCGGCTTCTCCGGGCCGATCAACTGGTACCGCAACCTGGACCGCAACTGGGAGCTGACCGCCGCCTGGCACCGGGCCCCGGTCACGCCGCCCGCGCTCTACATCGGCGGCGACCGCGACCCGGTCGTGGCGGGCGGTGCGCGCAAGGCCGTCGACCGGCTGGCGGACTTCGTCCCGAACCTGCGCGGCACGGTCTGGCTGTCCGGTTGCGGCCACTGGACCCAGCAGGAGCGGCCCGCCGAGGTCGGCGACGCCATGATCGCCTTCCTCCGCACGCTCTGATCCCGTTCCCGGCCGGGGCCGCTCCGGGAAATGTCGGTGGCGGGCCGTACGGTCGGCGGGGTGAACCGCACCGACCGGTTGTACGCCCTGGTGGAGGAGCTGCGGGCGTGCGCCCCGCGCCGGGTGAGCGCCCGCGAGCTGGCCGCGCGCTACGAGGTCAGCGTCCGCACGGTCGAGCGCGACATCGGCGCGCTCCAGCAGGCCGGGGTGCCGATCTTCGCCGAGGTGGGCCGGACCGGCGGCTACACGCTCGACCCGAGCCGCACGCTGCCGCCGGTCAACTTCACCCCGGCCGAGGCGGTGGCCATCGCGATCATGCTGGGCCGGGCCGGCGGCACCCCGTTCTCGCGGGCCGCCCGCACCGCGCTGCACAAGATCCTCACCGCGATGCCGGCCGCCGACGGCGCCACCGCCCGCGACCTGGCCGGCCGCATCCGCTTCCTGGCCGACCCGGCGCGCGGGGAGCCCGCCTCGGTCCCCGCCGTCCTGGAGGAGGCGGTGGCGGCCCGCCGCGTCGTCCGGCTGACCTACGTCGACAAGGCCGGCGCCGAGACCGAGCGCGACGTCGAGCCGGTCGCCTTCAGCGGGGGCTCCAGCAGCTGGTACCTGATCGGCTGGTGCCGGCTGCGCGGCACGTTCCGCGTCTTCCGCACCGACCGCGTCCGCCGCGCGGCGCTGCTTGACGAGACCGCCCCGGAGCGCCGCGTCGAGGAGTTCGATGAGGAGCCGCGCGACTTCGTGATGCGCCCGCTGGAATTCCTCTAGAAACACCGACAGGGGGTTGTCGCCAGTATGTTCGATCGTGGTCCCCGTTGAAGGACGCGAACGACGCGAACGAGCACTGACGCGACGGAGGACGACGACCATGAACGCGCCCGCGTACGACACCGTGAGCTGGTTCCAGATCGGCACCGACGACTCGGAGGGGGCCCGGAGCTTCTACGGCGACCTGTTCGGCTGGAAGTTCACCCTCGATCCCGACGGCGACGGCTACGACCTGATCAGCTACCCCGGCGCGGAGGCGCCGAGCGGCGGGATCGCGCACGGTGCGGGCCCCGAGGAGAACCACGCGACGTTCCTGGTGGTGGTGCGGGACGTGCCGGCGGCCTGCGAGCGGGCCGCGAAGCTCGGCGGCAAGGTCGCGCTGGAGCCGACCACCTCGCCGAGCGGCCTGGTCTTCGCCTACCTGGACGACCCGTCCGGCAACCGCTTCGGTGTCTTCACCCCGCCCCCGGGACCCGCCTGACGGGCACTGGCGGGCACTGACGGGCACTGACGGGCACTGAACGGCCCGGAGGGCCCTCGCGGGCGGGCGAGGGCCTCCGGGACCGTTGGGGAGCCCCGGAAGCCCCCACGTGCGGCTGGGGCGCGATCACGGCCTACACCTCCGTGATCGCCGCCCCGCCGGCGGTGCCCGCCGTCAGGCGTCGCCGCCGGTGTTGCTCTCGGCGGTCTGCACGCCGCCCGCGAAGACCGCGCTGACGTCGGCGTTCAGGCGGTAGCGCTCGATCGCCTGCTGGAGGGTCTCGGGCTTGACCTCGCCCTGCCGGGCGAGCCGGGTCAGCACCGCGAGCACGATCGACGCCGAGTCGACGTGGAACGCGCGGCGCGCCGCGGCGCGGGTGTCGGAGAACCCGAACCCGTCGGTCCCCAGCGAGGAGTAGTCGCCCGGCACCCACGGCGCGATCTGGTCGGGCACGGCCTTCATGAAGTCCGACACCGACACGATCGGCCCGGCGGCGCCCTCCAGCGCGCGGGTGACGTACGGGACGCGCTGCTCCGCGTCGGGGTGCAGCAGGTTCCAGTCGTCGCACGCGCGGGCCTCGCGGGCCAGCTCGTTCCACGAGGTCGCCGACCACACGTCGGCGGCCACGCCCCACTCCTCGGCCAGCAGCCGCTGCGCCTCCAGCGCCCAGCGCCCGGCCACGCCCGACGCCATGATCTGTGCCTTGGGCGCCTGCCCGTTGCCGACCTCCGTACCCGCTCCCGCCTCAACCCGCCCAGGAGCCGCCTTGAGCCGGTACAGCCCCTTGAGCAGGCCGTCGACATCCAGGCCCTCGGGCTCCACGGGCTGCTGGTACGGCTCGTTGTAGACGGTCAGGTAGTAGAAGACGTTCTCGCCCTCGGGGTGCTCCTCGGACGAGCCGTACATCCGGCGCAGCGCGTCCTGCACGATGTGCGCCAGCTCGAACGCCCAGGTCGGGTCGTAGTGCACGCACGCCGGGTTGGTCGCCGCGATCAGCGGCGAGTGCCCGTCGGCGTGCTGGAGGCCCTCGCCGGTGAGCGTGGTGCGGCCCGCGGTGGCGCCCAGCAGGAAGCCCCGCCCCATCTGGTCGCCCAGCGCCCACATCTGGTCGCCGGTCCGCTGGAACCCGAACATCGAGTAGAAGATGTACACCGGGATCATGTGCTCGCCGTGCGTGGCGTACGCCGTGCCCGCGGCGATCGCGGAGGCCATCGAGCCGGCCTCGCTGATGCCCTCGTGCAGCATCTGGCCGGATTCGGACTCCTTGTAGGCCAGCAGCAGCTTGCGGTCGACGCCCTCGTACGTCTGCCCGTGCGGGGCGTAGATCTTGGACGTCGGGAAGAGCGAGTCCATGCCGAACGTGCGGTACTCGTCCGGAGCGATCGGGACGAACCGGGCTCCGATGTTCTCGTCCTTGATCAGGTCCTTGAGCAGCCGGACGAAGGCCATGGTGGTGGCCACGTTCTGCTTGCCCGAGCCCTTCTTCAGCTCCGCGTACACCGGGTCGCCGGGCAGCTTGAGCGGCTTGGCCCGCACGACGCGCTTGGGCAGGAACCCGCCCAGCGCCGCGCGCCGCTCGCGCATGTACTCGATCTCGTCGGAGTCCTCGCCCGGGTGGTAGTACGGCGGCAGCTCGCCTTCCAGCGCCGAGTCCGGGATGTCGAGGTAGAGCCGGTCCCGGAACTCCTTGAGCTCGGCCTTGGTCAGCTTCTTCATCTGGTGGGTGGCGTTGCGGGCCTCGAAGTCCGGCCCCAGCGTCCAGCCCTTGATCGTGTGCGCCAGGATGACGGTCGGCTGGCCGACGTGCTCGCGGGCGGCCTTGAACGCCGCGTACACCTTGCGGTAGTCGTGCCCGCCGCGCGACAGCCGCCGCAGGTCGTCGTCGGACAGGTGCTCGACCATCTTGCGCAGCCGCGGGTCGTCGCCGAAGAAGTGGTCGCGGATGTACGCGCCGGTCTCGACGGTGTAGGTCTGGAACTGCCCGTCCGGCGTGGTGTTCATCTTGTTGACCAGCACGCCGTCGGCGTCCTGGGCGAGCAGCGGGTCCCAGTCGCGGCCCCACACCACCTTGATCACGTTCCAGCCGGCGCCGCGGAAGTACGACTCCAGCTCCTGGATGATCTTGCCGTTGCCGCGGACCGGGCCGTCCAGCTGCTGCAGGTTGCAGTTGATCACGAAGGTGAGGTTGTCGAGCTCCTCGCGGGCGGCCAGCCCGATCGCGCCCAGCGACTCCGGCTCGCCCATCTCGCCGTCGCCGAGGAACGCCCACACGTGCGACCGCGAGGTGTCCTTGATCTTGCGGTTGTAGAGGTACCGGTTGAACCGCGCCTGGTAGATCGAGTCGATCGCGGTGAGCCCCATCGAGACGGTGGGGAACTCCCAGAAGTCGGGCATCAGCCGCGGGTGCGGGTACGACGACAGGCCGCCGCCCGGATGCGAGATCTCCTGCCGGAAGCCGTCCAGCTTCTCCTGCGGCAGCCGTCCCTCCAGGAACGCGCGCGCGTACACGCCGGGGGCCGCGTGGCCCTGGAAGAAGACCTGGTCGCCGGACTCGCCGTGGTCCTTGCCGCGGAAGAAGTGGTTGTAGCCGACCTCGTAGAGCGAGGCGGCCGAGGCGTAGGTCGCGATGTGCCCGCCGACGCCGAGCTCCGGCCGGTTGGACCGGGACACCATGATCGCGGCGTTCCACCGGATGTAGGCGCGGATCCGGCGCTCGATGTGCTCGTCGCCGGGGAACCACGGCTCGTGCTCCGGCGGGATGGTGTTGATGAAGTCGGTGCTGCGCAGGCCGGGCACGCCCACCTGCTGCTCGCGGGCCCGCTCCAGCAGGCGCAGCATCACGTACCGCGCCCGGCTGCGGCCCTCGGTCTTGATCACCGTGTCGAGCGATTCCAGCCACTCCCGGGTCTCGTCCGGGTTGATGTCCGGGAGCTGGCTCGGCAGGCCGTCACTGATGATCGAATAACGCTGACGTCCGGAAGCCACGGGGTCCCCTCTGTGCTCACGGTCCTGGGTGAGGCGCGCGCCCGCCCGGGTGAGCCGGCGTCGGCCTCCGCGACGACGGTCCGCCGTCGTGGGTTCGTGATCCATCGTCGCCGTTTATGACGGCTAACGCATCTCTACCAACCAGTAACCATTCTGGCCGGTCACAAGGGGTGCGCGGGACGTTCCGGGCAGGGTTTGGGCCCCCTCTCGACGAGGCAGGGAAGTCGTACGAAGGTGGAGGGACGACGCCGTACCGGCGACCACACCGAACGGCCGCGGGAGCGCGGCCGCCGCGCGCTGGGGGAGTGATGAACGCTTCGGTCGGAGATCGACTGCACATGCACGGCAACATCGTCGGCCAGTCCGACAGGATCGGCGAGATCGTGGAGGTACGCGGCCATGACGGCGGGCCGCCCTACGTGGTCCGCTTCGAGGACGGCCACACCCGCCTGGTCTTCCCGGGCCCCGACGCCGTCGTGGAGGTGCCCGGACAGCGGTCCGGCACGGACCGCTGACCTCTCTTCGGGCGGCGCCCCCGGGGGCCGGGGCGCCCCCGGGAACGGCGCCGATCCGCGTTCCGGGGTCCCGATGGGGTAGACCTGGGGCATGAAGAGCACCGTGGTCAGGGTGACCACCGGAAACCGGGAGGTCGTGCACGACATCACGGCCGAGTGCGAGCGCTTCGCCGCCGAGGCCGGGGAGGACGGGCTGCTGCACGTCTTCGTGCCGCACGCCACCGCCGGGATCGCGATCATCGAGCTGGGCGCGGGCAGCGACGACGACCTGCTCGCGGCGCTGGGCGAGCTGCTGCCCGCCGACGACCGCTGGCGGCACCGGCACGGCTCCCCGGGCCACGGCCGGTCGCACGTCTCGCCCGCGCTCGTGCCGCCGTACGCGACCGTCCCCGTGATCGGCGGCCGGCTCGCGCTCGGCACCTGGCAGTCGGTCGCGCTGGTCGACCTCAATGTCGACAATCCGGATCGCCAGGTGCGATTGTCGTTTCTTGCGGGATGAGCGTGCGTTGTTACGCTCGACGCGTGTCCAGGGACGACCGTGGCCGTTTTCGGGCCCATGAGGCCACCAAAAGCCGTGCAGACACTTGCGCTGGGACCCCTTACTTGTGTGGACTGTCCCGCAAAACTCGAACCGGAGCGGAAGGGCCGCCGGCATGGCGGCCCGCAATGACGACCATGGGAGGACTTTCGTGAGCGCGACCGCGGGTCAGGCGCAGTCTGAGCGCAGCCTGGCCGAACGGCTCGGCCTGAAGGCGGGCCAGGTGGTGCAGGAGATCGGCTTCGATGACGACGTCGACGAGGAGCTCCGCGACTCCGTCGAGGCCGTCACGGGGAACGAGCTGGTCGACGAGGACTACGAGGACGTGGTCGACGTCGTGCTGCTGTGGTGGCGTGAAGAGGACGGCGACCTCTTCGACGAGCTGACCAACGCGATGGTCCCCCTGACCGGTGGCGGCCACATCTGGCTGCTGACCCCCAAGGCGGGCCGCGACGGCCATGTGGAGCCGAGCGACATCGGCGAGGCCGCCCAGACCGCGGGCCTGGCGCAGACGAGCAGCGTCAGCGCCGCCAAGGAATGGTCGGGCACCCGCCTGGTGGCCCCCAAGGGCCACAAGTAGCCGCGGCCGGCCGTACGCTGGCCCGAGGCGGTCCCCGCCGCGCCGCGCGCGGGCGTGGCCGCTCCGGCGCGCGGCCGCGCGCCGTCCCCCCATGACCGTGGGGGCACGCATTCCCCCGCCGCGCGGCGGGGGACGATCCGCGGGAGAGGCATTGGCGGTTGAGGTAGGCGACCTCGCACCCGACTTCGAGCTGAAGGACCAGCACGGCACGCCGGTCCGGCTGTCGGACTTCAAGGGGAAGAAGAACGTCGTCCTGGTGTTCTTTCCCCTGGCGTTCAGCGGGGTCTGCACGGGCGAGCTGTGCGCGATCCGGGACGAGCTGCCGTCCCTGGGCGACGCCGAGGACGTCCAGGTGCTGGCGGTCTCGGTCGACTCGATGTTCGCGCTGCGGGCGTGGGCCGACCAGGAGAAGTACGGGTTCCCGCTGCTCGCCGACTTCTGGCCGCACGGCGGCACGGCGCGGCTGTACGGCGTGTTCGACGAGGAGAAGGGCCTGGCGGTCCGCGGCACGTTCGTGATCGACCGCGAGGGCACCGTCCGCTGGAAGGTCGTGAACGCCATCCCCGACGCGCGGGACCTCGACGAGTACCGCAAGGCGCTCGCCGGCCTCTGAGTGATCCGGGCCGGATCCGCCGACCGGATCCGGCCCCCGCACCCCTGGAGGTGTGATGCCCTGCTTCCGGTGCGGGGCCCGGCAGACCGATCCCGCCCGCGGCGCGAGCCCGTGGCGGCGCGGGGTACGGGCGGACCGGCAGGTTCTGATCTGCCCGCGCTGCCAGCACGCCCACGACGGCGCCGCCGCGCTCGACCGCTGCGCGGCCTGCGGTTCCGCGGCGCTGATCTGCCGCCTCGGGGAGATCGAGTGCCGCGACTGCGGGCACACCCGCGAGGCGGCCCCGGCCGACGCGGCGCCCGGCGGCCTGGTGCCGTCCGGCGCCCAGCAGGCCGACAGCGGCCTGTCCGAGGAGGTCGCGGCGGCGCTGACCAGGTTCTTCCGGCGCGGCCCGGGCTCTTGACCTTCTTTTCGCAGGCTGGGACGCTGCCACGCAGCGTTTCGCGAGGCCGCGGGGCGTGAGGGGAGGGAGAGAGGGGAGGCGCCGATGCCGTTCATCATCTTCCGGGTGGCGCAGCGGCTCACCGCGCGCGCCTGGCGCGCCCCGGCCCTCGTCCTGCTGCTGGCCGCGGTGCTCGGCTGGGTGCTGATCGCCGCGTTCGAGAAGCCGGGCGCGGAGATCCGGGACCCGGTGCACTACCTCTGGTACTTCTTCGTCAGCGGGACGACGACCGGCTACGGCGACTTCTACCCGGAGACGGCCGGCGGCCGGCTCGGCGGCGCGATCGTGATCGTGGCGGGGCTGACGGCGGGCCTGATGCTGTTCGCCGAGCTGACCCTCTGGATGGCGAAGGGCAGGACCATGAAGGCCAACGGGCTGGCCCGGCTGCACCACCGCCGGCATCTGGTGATCATCGGGTACGAGCGGGACGGGCTGCGCGCGATCATCGGCCAGCTGCGCGCCGACCCCGAGTACGCGAAGACGCCGGTGGCCGCGGTGTTCTGGCCCGAGCAGCTGCCCGGCGAGAACCCCGACCCCGAGCTGTACGACGTGGTGGCCTTCGACGACACCGCGTACGACCGGGTCCGGCTCGCCGACGCCCGCACGGTGCTGGTGATCGGCCGCAACGACGACGAGACCGTCCGGGTGATGCTCGGGGTGAACGCGTACCTGCGGCGGCACGGGAGCCCGGCGGCGCACCTGCTGGCCGGGGTGCACGACGGCGGCCGGCGGGCCGAGATCAACGAGGCGCTGGCGCTGATCGGCGAGGACATCGAGCCGGTCGACGTGGACGACCCCGCCGTGGTGGCGGTCGCGATCCGCAACCCCGGGGTGGCGGCGATCTACCACAACCTCGCCAGCACGCTGGACGCCGACTCCACGCTGTACCGGGTGGACGTGCC
This sequence comes from Actinomadura sp. 21ATH, assembly GCF_041951345.1. Taxonomy (NCBI): domain Bacteria; kingdom Bacillati; phylum Actinomycetota; class Actinomycetes; order Streptosporangiales; family Thermomonosporaceae; genus Actinomadura; species Actinomadura sp. 21ATH. The sequence continues at coordinate 202,078 of NZ_JBGNUR010000011.1, forward strand.
CGAGGGCGCGGGGGAGTGGCCGCGGCTGGATCTGGCGATCTTCCTGCTGCGGCGCGGCAGCACGCTGCTGGCGGTGGGCGAGTCGCACCGGCCCAACGCCCGGTTCCGGCTGGCGGCGGTGCCGGACGAGGTCGTCCGGGGCGGGCAGTCGCTGGCCGTCGTGGCCGCCGACCGTCCCGAGATCCCGTGGCACGAGGTGGCCTGAGCCGGCCTGCGCGAGCCTGATCGGGAGTGAGCCAGGAAGGCACCTCCAGCGCCCAACCGAGGTGCCCTCCTGGCTCGCCGCGGCGGCGCGGCCCGGAACGGCTGGTCGAGCGCGTTCCGGGGCCTCCCCGCGCGTGCCGCGGAGTCTCAGGCGGCCTGGCGGCGGTCGGCGTCCAGCAGGTGGTAGAGCAGCAGGAGCTGCGTGATCGCGAGCGGGTCGCTGGTGCCGCCGTCGCCGAAGCGGCCGAGCGCGCCGGGGTCGAGCCCGCCGTCGCCGGCCCGGGGGCCGAGCCGTTCCCAGATGGCCTTCTTCACGATCCGTGACTCCTCGGGCGACACGTACCCGTGGACGTGCAGCGCGTCGACGGGGCGGCCGTCGGTGTCGCGGTGCAGCCGCAGGTGCATGGCGGTCTCGGCGCCCGGCGGCGGGACGGGCGGCAGGGCGGCGGACTCGCCGATCACGGTGCCGAGCTCGGGGTGGTCGATGGTGGGCCGCAGCAGCAGCTCGGCCGACAGGGGCGTGCCCGGCGGGTCCTGCCGGCCGGCGACGGGCGCGAACCTGACCACGATGTCGGCCCACCGGCGCTGCGGCCGGATGTAGGCGGCGCTCTCCGGTTCCCGCCGGTCCAGCTCGGCCCTGACCTGCGCGGGCGTGTAGCCGCGCTTGTCGCAGTCGCGGCGGACCTTCCAGGCGTGCCGCAGGTCCTCGGGCGGGTCGAGGTAGACGGTGATGTCGAAGCAGGCCCGGGCGAGCCGGGTGTGCAGCGGCAGCAGGCCCTCGACGATCACGAACTCGCGGGGCTCGACCAGCTCGGGGCGGACCAGCTCGCCGGTCGCGTGGTCGTACACGGGCTTGAGGATCGGCTCTCCCATGGACAGCAGCTGGAGGTGCTGTTCCATCACGTCGATGTGGTTGCAGTCGGGGTGCAGCGCCGTGAACGGCTTCCCCTTGCGTTCGGAACGGTCGTAGCGGTGGTAGTCGTCCACGCAGACCGCGGTCATGCGGTCCGCCCCCAGGCACTGCACCAGCCCCCTGGTCAGTGTCGTCTTGCCCGCGGCGCTGTCCCCGGCGATGGCGAGCATGACGGGGCGCCGGCCCGATTCGCGCGCCCGGAGCATGTGCACGATCCGATGGGGCACCTGTGTCCTCCGTCCCGGCGGTGTTCTGTTGTCGCCGGAGACGGTAGGCGGGGGTCGCGGTCGGGTCGTCCCCCAATCAGGGGAGATGGGGGGTGAAAAGCGCGAAACCTTCGCTCCCGCGGGGGCTACTGGCGGGTAGCTTGCGGTTGTTATCGTGCCGGAGTGAACCCCCCTGTGCGCGTCGTCCTGGTGGACGATCACGAGATGATCCTCGCCGGGCTGCAGGCGATGCTGGCCGGTTTCGCGGGGCGCGTGCGCGTCGTGGGCCAGGCCGGCACGTCCGGCGAGGCGACCCGGCTGGTGACCACGCTGCGCCCGGACGTCGTGCTGCTGGACGTGCGGCTCGGCCCCGAGAGCGGCCTCGACCTGTGCCGGGTGATCACCACCCGGGTGCCGGAGTCGCGGGTGGTGTTCCTGTCGGTGTACGACGACGAGCAGTACGTCTTCGAGGCCCTGCGCGCCGGCGCCGGCGGCTACCTGCTCAAGCGGGTCGACGGCGCCGAGCTGGTGCGGCGGCTGGAGGAGGTCACCCAGGGGGAGACGGTCGTCGATCCGACCCTGGCGGGACGGATGGCGGTCACCGCCGCCCGGCTCACCCGCGGCGAGTTCTGGCCCGGCGCCAACCGGGGGCTCACGCAGCGCGAGAGCGAGGTGCTGTCGCTGCTGGTCGGCGGGCTGTCGAACAAGGCCATCGCGGCCCGGCTCGTGGTCGGCGAGGAGACCGTGAAGAGCCATCTGCGGGCGCTCTACCGCAAGCTGGAGGTCACCGACCGCTCCGCGGCCATCGCGGTGGCGCTGCGCGAGGGGCTGTTCCGGTGACGGCCGCGCCGCCGCGGCCGGGGCCGCCCGGAGCGCTGGACCTGCTGGCCGCGCGCGGGCACGACCTGCTCGTCCGGATCGTGACCGCCGCGTGCTCCGACCGGACCCTGCCGGAGACGGCCGACGAGCTGGCCGGGCTCGTCGTACGGTCGGCGCGGGAGATCGCGTTCTGCGACGTGTACCTGCTCGACGGCGACGAGCGGGCGCTGCGCCGCTCCGGGACCGGGCCGCCCGTACCGCTGGGCGAGGGCGACGTCGGCCGGGCGGCCGCGCACGGCCGGCCGCGCGAGCACGCCGACGGCCGCGGCGTGGCGGTGCCGATGCGCAGCGGCCGGACGACCATCGCGGTCCTGGACGCGCGGTCGGCGGGCCGCTGCGCGCCCGAGGACGCGGCGCTGGTGACCGCGCTGGCCGAGCTGTTCGCGCCGGTCCTCTGCGCGTGCCGCCGGCTGCGGGCCGCCGAGGAGCGCGAGCGCGCGGCCGAGCGGTTCGCCGAGCGCGCCGTCGAGGTGCAGGAGGCCGAGCGGTCCCGGCTGAGCCGCGAGATCCACGACGGCATCGCGCAGCGGCTGGCCGGGCTGGGCTTCCACCTGTCGGCGGCCGAGGGCGCGCTGCCCGCCCACCACCCCGAGGCGCGCGAGCAGATCCGGCACGCGCGCGGGCTGTGCGAGCTGGCCGCCGCCGAGACCCGCGCCGCCATCGGCGGGCTGCGGCCGCCCGTCCTGGACGATCTGGGCCTGTCGGCAGCGCTGGCCACGCTCGCCCGCGAGGCCGCCGGCTCCCTGCGCGGCGACGCCGCCCCCGCCTCGGCCCGCCCCGGACTGGACGTGACCGTGGCCGTGACCGGCGAGTTGGAGGCCGCGCTGCCCGACCACGTCCAGACGGCGCTCTACCGCATCGCGCAGGAGGCCGTCGGCAACTGCCTGCGGCACGCGTCGGCGTCGTACGTGGACCTGCTGCTGGAGCACGACCGCGACCGGGTCCGGCTCCGGGTGCGCGACGACGGCGTGGGGTTCTCGCTCCCGGACGTGCTGGCCCCCGCGGGCCGCGACCGGCCGGGCCGCCGCGCCGAGTCGTACGGCCTGCGCGGCATGGCCGAGCGCGCCGAGCTGCTGGGCGGCCGGTTCAGCGTGACCAGCAGGCTCGGCGCCGGCACGACCGTCGAGGCGGTGATCCCCGTTCCGGGCGCCTAGCCGCCCGCCGGTCAGCCCCGCAGCGTGCGGAACGTGATCCCGGCGCGGTCGAGCCGCTCGATGAGCGCGTTCCCCATGGCGACCGCCGTGGTGACCTGGCCCGCGGTCGGGGGCAGGTCGTCGTGCGCCAGGCACAGCGCCGACTCCGACAGCATCTTGGCCGTCTCGCCGTAGCCGGGGTCGCCGCCCCTGACCTCGGTGACGACCTTCGCGCCGCCGCCCTCGCCCGCGAACTTCACGCTGAACCAGCTCCGCGCGCGCCGCTCCGCCGACGGGCCCTCGCCGGGCGTGCCCAGCCGCTCCAGCAGCGACCTGGCCGGCGGAAGCTGGGTCAGCGGCACCAGCGCCGCCGCGCCCGCGGCGACGCCCAGCGCGGCGGGCAGCCGCCTGACCGCGAGGTACTCGCCGTACGAGAAGTCGGGCCCGTACCGGTCGAGCGCCATCGCCGAACGCTCCACGACCAGCGGGTCCAGCGTCGGCATCGGCAGCAGGTAACCGCCGGCGACCCGGGTCCGCGGGACGGGGCGGCGCGAGATCCGGACCCGCCGGTCCGCCGGGCGCGGCTCCGCCCGCCGCCGCTCCCGCTCGGCGCGCACCATGCCGGCCGGGTCCGCGAAGATGCCCAGCGCCGAGTGCAGCGTCCCGCCGGAGAACTGCGCCGACACCCGCAGGAACGCCTCCACGTGCAGCGGCACGCCCTCCGGCAGCCGCTGCACCGTGTAGTAGGCGCCCAGGTCGTACGGGATGGAGTCGAACCCGCAGGCGTGCACGATGCGGGCGCCGCTGCGCGCGGCCTCGTCGTGGTACTTCACGTACATCCGGTCGACGAACGTCGGCTCCCCGGTCAGGTCGACGTAGTCGGTCCCGTTCCGGGCGCACGCCGCGACCAGCGGCTCGCCGTACCGCACGTACGGGCCCACCGTGGTGATCACGACGCGGGCGGCGCGGGCGACCTCCTCCAGCGAGGCGGGGTCGGTGCTGTCGGCGTGCAGCAGCGGCAGGTCCTTGCAGGCGGGCTCCACCTGGGCGAGCCGCTCGCGCACCGCCTCCAGCTTCGCCTGGTTGCGGCCGGCCAGCGCCCACCGGGTGCCGGTCCCGGCGCGCTGGGCCAGGTACTCGGCGGTGAGCCCGCCGGTGAACCCGGTGGCGCCGAACAGGACGATGTCGTACGAGCGGTCGGCGGTCATGGCTGCCCTCCCGGAAGCGTGCGGTACGGTCCCGGACCGAACGCTACTCGGATGCCGCCCGCACGCGCGAAGCGCCGCGGCGCGCCTACGCTGAGACGATGATCGCACTGGCCCTGACGATGGACGTCATCGCCCTGCTGGTCCTCGGTGCCGCGGCGCTCCCGCCCCGCGGCGGCCGGAGCCGCACCGGCCTGATCATGATCGCGGCCAGCCTGGCGCTCCTGTCGATCGCCCTCTGGCTAGCCGCCGCCGGCGACGCCGGCTAGCCCCGGCCCGGTCGACTCGTGGCGTGTCCCCGCCCGGCCGACGGCCTCCAGGGCCGACACGCCACGAGTCAACGCGAGGCGGGGCCCGCGGCGGTCCAGCCGGGGGCGTCCAGCAGGTGGTCGACGAACAGGCGGGTCGTCGGGGTGGGGGCGGTGCCGGCGACCGCGTGCCAGGGGCGGTCCAGCGGCATCCCGGGCGCGTCCACCACCACCAGCCGGCCGGCCGCCAGCTCGGCGCCGACCGCGTCCCGGGAGACCAGCGCCACGCCCAGCCCGGCCGCCGCGCCCGCGATCACCGCGCCGTTGGAGCCGAGGACCAGCCGCGGCGGGGCCACGCCCCGTTCCGCCAGGTAGGACTCGGCGGCCGCGCGCACGCCCGAGCCCGGCTCGCGCATCACCCACGGCGCCGTGGCGAGCGAGAACGCGGCGGCCTGCGCGGGGGCGCCCACGACGACCAGCTCGTTGGGGCGGCGCGCGAGCACCGTCGCGGCGGTCCCGGCGGGCGGCCGGCCGGCCAGGACGAGGTCCGCCTCGTGCGCGGCCAGGCTCGCCCAGACCCGGCGGCTCGGGCCGACCTCCAGCGCCAGCCGCACCTCCGGGAACCGGGCCCGGAAGCCCGCCAGCAGCTCCGGCAGCACCTGGTCGGCGGCCGTGGTGACGGCGGCCAGCCGCAGCGGCCCGCGCGCCGGGTCGGCCGCGCCGCGCGCCGCCGCCCGGCCCTGCTCCAGCAGCCCGAGGACCTGCCGGGCGTACGCGGCGTACACCGACCCGGCCGGGGTCAGCGCCAGCCCGCGCCCGGCCCGCTCGACCAGCGGGACGCCCAGCTCGCGCGCCAGCGCCGCGACCGCCGCCGACACCGCCGACTCGGTCACGTACAGGCGCCGCGCCGCCTCCCGTACCGAACCGGTGTCCGCCAGCGCCACGAACGTCCGCAGCCGTGCCTCGGTCATGCCGCCCGCCTCTCACTTGAGTGATCGGTTGATTGTCGGCCCGGAACACTTGATGGACAAGGCAAGTGTCGCGGCGGCAGGCTCAAGGCAACCCCACGGAGGAGGAACGCGATGAGCGGTGGCCGTTGGTCGGCGGGCGTGATCCCGTACGCGGAGATGGGCTACTGGCGCCCGGACTACCAGCCGAAGGGCAGCGACATCCTGGCCGCCTTCCGGATCACCCCGCAGCCGGGCGTGCCGCCGGAGGAGGCGGGCGCCGCCGTCGCGGGCGAGTCGTCCACCGCCACCTGGACGGTCGTGTGGACCGACCGGCTCACCGCGTACGAGAACTACCAGGCCAAGTGCTACCGGGTGGAGCCGGTGCCGGGCTCGGAGGGGCAGTTCATCGCGTACATCGCCTACGACCTGGACCTCTTCGAGGAAGGGTCGATCGCCAACCTGACCTCCTCCATCATCGGGAACGTCTTCGGCTTCAAGGCCCTCAAGGCGCTGCGGCTGGAGGACATGCGGATCCCGGCGCACTACGTGAAGACGTTCCAGGGCCCGGCGCACGGCATCGTCATGGAACGCGAGTACCTCGGCAAGTTCGGCCGCCCCCTCCTCGGCGCCACGGTGAAGCCCAAGCTCGGCCTGTCGGCCCGCAACTACGGCCGCGTCGTGTACGAGGCGCTGCGCGGCGGCCTGGACTTCACCAAGGACGACGAGAACATCAACTCCCAGCCGTTCATGCGCTGGCGCGACCGCTTCCTGTACTGCATGGAGGGCGTCAACAAGGCGCAGGCCGCCACCGGCGAGGTCAAGGGCCACTACCTCAACGTCACCGCCGGGACCATGGAGGCGATGTACGAGCGCGCCGAGCTCGCCAAGGAGATCGGCAGCGTCATCGTCATGATCGACCTGACGGTCGGCTACACCGCCATCCAGTCGATGGCGCACTGGGCGCGGCGCAACGGCGTCCTGCTGCACCTGCACCGCGCCGGGCACTCCACGTACACCCGGCAGAAGAACCACGGCGTGAACTTCCGCGTGATCGCCAAGTGGATGCGGCTGGCCGGCGTCGACCACATCCACGCCGGGACGGTCGTCGGCAAGCTGGAGGGCGACCCCAACAGCGTCGCCGGGTACTACGACACCCTCCGCCAGGACCGCACCGCCGCCGACCCGGTCAAGGGCCTGTACTTCGACCAGGAGTGGGCGTCGCTGCCCGGCTGCATGCCGGTCGCCTCCGGCGGCATCCACGCCGGGCAGATGCACCAGCTGCTGCACTACCTGGACGAGGACGTGATCCTCCAGTTCGGCGGCGGCACGATCGGCCACCCGATGGGCATCGCCGCCGGCGCCGCCGCCAACCGGGTCGCGCTGGAGGCGATGATCAAGGCGCGGAACGAGGGCCGCGACTACCTCGCCGACGGCCCCGCCATCCTCCGGTCGGCCGCCAAGCACAGCCGCGAGCTGGACGTCGCCCTGTCGACCTGGGGCGACATCACCTTCACTTATGAGTCCACCGACACCCCCGACGTCGTCGAGACCCCTGTGTTCTCTCCAACCCCCTGAAGGGGGGCCCACCCCCAACCTCGGAGCGTCTGATGCGAATCACCCAAGGCACCTTCTCGTACCTGCCCGACCTCACCGACGAGGAGATCACCGCCCAGATCGCCTACGCCCTCGGGCAGGGCTGGCCGTGCTCGGTCGAGTTCACCGACGACCCGCACCCGCGCAACTCGTACTGGGAGATGTGGGGGCTGCCGATGTTCGACCTCGCCGACCCCGCCGGCGTCCTGTACGAGCTCAACGAGTGCCGCAAGGCGTACCCGGGCCACTACGTGCGCCTCAACGCCTACGACGCCCGCTACGGCCGCCAGACCACGGCCCTGTCGTTCATCGTCCAGCGCCCGGACGCCGAGCCCGGCTTCCGGCTGGAGCGGGAGGAGACCACGGACCGCCGCGTCCGGGTACGGATCCACCCGTACGCCCTCGACCGGCCCCAGGGTGAGCGCTACCCATGAGCGAGGAACGACCCGGTTTCGGCATGAGGCCGTCCCAGAACGGCGGTTCTCCGGTGCCTTCCCCGAACCCCCCCTCCGGCGCCGGGGAACCGCTCGCGGACGAGCCGCCGCGGCTCCCGCCGCACGCCCGCGTCGACCTCGCCCGCGAGCACGCCGACTCGCACGCCGGCGAGGTCCTGGACGCCCTGGACGCCGAGCTGGTCGGCCTCGCCCCGGTCAAGACCCGGATCCGGGAGATCGCCGCCCTGCTCCTCGTCGACCGCGTCCGCGCCCGCTACGGCATCGACTCCGGCCGCCCCAACCTGCACATGTGCTTCACCGGCAGCCCCGGCACGGGCAAGACGACCGTCGCGACCCGGCTCGCCGAACTCCTGCACCGCCTCGGCTACGTCCGCCAGGGCCACCTCGTCCCGGTCACCCGCGACGACCTCGTCGGCCAGTACGTCGGCCACACCGCCCCCAAGACCAAGGAGGTCCTGAAACGGGCGATGGGCGGCGTGCTGTTCATCGACGAGGCGTACTACCTGTACCGGGCCGAGAACGAGCGCGACTACGGCCAGGAGGCCATCGAGATCCTCCTCCAGGTCATGGAGAACCGGCGGGACGACCTGGTCGTCGTCCTGGCCGGCTACAAGGACCGGATGGACGCGTTCTTCTCGTCCAACCCCGGCATGAGCTCCCGCATCGCCCACCACATCGACTTCCCCGACTACGAGCCCGCCGAACTGGAGGAGATCGGCCGCCTGATGACGTCCCGCGAGGGCTACCGGCTGGCCCCGGAGACCGAACCCGTCTTCCGCGACTACCTGGAACGGCGCCGCGCGCAGCCCCGTTTCGCCAACGCCCGTTCCGTGCGGAACGCCATCGAGCGGGCCCGGCTGCGGCACGCGAACCGGCTGGTCGCGGCGGCCGGCGAGGTCGGCCTGGAGGACCTCACGACCCTGCGCCCGGAGGACTTCCAGGGGAGCCGCGTCTTCGCGCGATAGCGCCCCGCAGGAATCGGACGGCGGATCCCAGGCTTTAATCTGGAGACTGTCCGATGAAGATGTGGGGGAGACGGTGCTGAACCCTGAGGATCTGTACGAGCTGGACGCCGGGCTCCCGGAGATGGCGGGGCCGGTGCTGCTGCACAGCCTCGACGGCTTCGTGGACGCCGGTTCCACCGGCCAGCTGGTCCGCGACCACCTCCTCGAGCACCTGGACCACCGCGTCGTCGCGCGCTTCGACGTCGACTCCCTGATCGACTACCGGGCCCGGCGGCCGCTGATGACCTACGACCGCGACCACTGGGCGTCCTACGACGCCCCGGAGCTCGCCGTCCACCTGGTCAAGGACGAGGTCGGCAGCCCGTTCCTCTTCCTGACCGGACCCGAGCCCGACCGCCTCTGGGAGGGCTTCGTCGCGGCCGTCCGGGACCTGGTCGAGCGGCTCGGCGTCAGCCTGGTGGTGGGCTTCCACGGCATCCCGATGGGCGTGCCGCACACCCGGCCGGTCGGGCTGACCTCGCACGCCACCCGGCCGGAGCTGGTCACCAAGACGTCCTGGTTCGACAAGGTCCAGGTCCCCGGCAGCGCCGCCGGCCTGCTGGAGTACCGGCTGGGCGAGGCGGGCCACGACGCGCTCGGCTTCGCCGTGCACGTCCCGCACTACCTCTCCCAGTCCGCGTACCCGGCCGCCGCCCTGGCCGCCCTGGAGGCCGTCATCACGGCGACCGGCCTGGTCCTCCCGACCGGCGCGCTGCGCGAGGCCGCCGCGAAGACCGACACCGAGATCGCCGAGCAGGTCGCCGGGAACGACGAGGTCGAGAAGGTCGTGCGGGCCCTGGAGCAGCAGTACGACGCGTTCGCGGGCGCCGCGGAGCGCGACAGCCTCCTCGCCGAGTCCCAGGACATGCCGACCGCCGAGGAACTGGGCGCCCAGTTCGAACGCTTCCTGGCCGAACAGGACGGCCCCGACGCCTAGCCGCCGAGCAGATCGGCGAGGCCGGCGGCCAGGCCGCCGGCCCAGCAGACGTAGTCGTGGCCGCCGTTGTACTCGGTGTAGGCGACCGGATGGCCCTTGGCGCGCAGCGTGCGGTCCAGCTCCCTGTGCCGGTCGAGCACGGCCCACTCGTGCCGGCCGACCCGCACGTGGAGGCGCGGGCCCTCGCGGCGCGCGCGGGCGGCGTACCGGGCGGTGATCCAGGAATCGGCGTCCCGGTCGCCGTCCGGGTTCCACCACAGCGACGAGGACTGCGCGAGGACCCTGCCGAAGACGCCGGGCGCCTCAAGACCGAGATGCAAGGCGGTCAGCCCGCCGAGGCTCTCCCCGGCGATCACGGTCCGCGCCGGGTCCGCGGTGAGCGGAAGGCGCGCGCGGGCCCAGGGGAGCAGCTCGTCCGCGAGGTACCGGGTGTGGGCGGGGTTCCCGCCGTACTCGGCCATCCGGTTCGCGTTGCCGACCGCGTGCGGCGCCAGGACGGCGAGCGGCGGGACCGTGCCGTCCGCGACGAGCCGGTCGAACAGCGCCCGCACGCCGCACTTGCCGAACCACATGTCGCCGTCCAGCAGGACGAGCGTGTCGAGCGGCCCGCTCCGCGGCCCCGGCGGGCGGTAGACCCACACGTCCCGCTCGTCCCCGAGCGCGGCGCTGCGGACCCGCTCCCGCGTGACCGCACCCTCGGGGACACCGGCGCGCGGCGCGTCCCAGGGGCGCCACGGCGGCACGGGCGCGCCGGGAAGCTCGAAGACCGACGCGCGCCCCTCACCCCACCGGACCGGGACCGTGCGCCCGTTGAACGGATCGTGCCCCGCCCGCGCGGCCACCTCCCGGAGATCCTCGTCCCCCTCGCCCGCGGCCAGGCGGTACGAGCCGGCGTGGTCGGGCGCCATCCGGTACGTGATCGCCCAGACCCGGGTGCCGGGCACCCGCCGCATCAGGCAGCCCTCCAGGTCGAGCGGATCCATGAGCCGGTTGACCAGCGAGAGAACCCGCCGGGTGGCGCCCGTACCCCGCCACAGGAACGTGACGGCCAGATGCTCCGGGTCGTCCGGAACGGCCTCGACCAGCGGTGTCCCCCGCTCCTCGACCTCGGCCCAGAACTCCTCCTCGGCCCTGGGCTGGCCATCCCGTACGGCGCTCTCCAGCCCATCGACCCGCGCGCTCCGCGCCCGCTCCGGAGCAACGGGCCGAGGCACCCGCGGCGGCCCGACGATCATCAGTTCCTCCCGAGACCCACCAGCGACTTAGGCAAGCCTAAGTAACCATACGGTGAGAACAAGCCCATCCCCGCCCCTGGCTCGTCTCAGGAAACCGTTTCGCGGTAACCCGCCTGGACCCGATACGCTTGGCGGGGCCACAGTGCGTGGACCGGGGCGCATAGCTCAGTGGAAGAGCACTCCGCTTACAACGGAGGGGTCGCAAGTTCGATCCTTGCTGCGCCCACCCGGATCGTTCTCGTTCTGCGTCGTCGGCACCGCAACCGGGTGCCATAGACCAGAATTCGCCCTGCCATGCCGAAGGGGCCTGCTGGCTTTCCTTGCGTGTGGTTGCGATACAACTACCGCCTGTATCCGACGGCTGGGCAACGAGACGCGCTCGCCCGGGCCTTCGGATGCGCTCGCACCGTCTGGCTCGAAACCTGCCGCGCCCACCATTCCCGAGACCCTGTTCTCGATCAAGGAAACGCGGGTTTCGTGCCGTAGCCCGCCTGGAGCGGCAATCCCGCGGTATGGCTCGTCCGCTCCACCGGGTGACATGACGGGGTCAGCGGCGCCAGCGGTCCTGGAAGTCCTTTCTCAGCGCCCGCTCGGTGAGCACTTCGGCGAGCCGGCGGTAGCCCGCCCCGCCCGCGATGAGGCCCGCGCCGACTAGCATCACGATCCACTCCAGGGTGACCGCGCCCGCGACGAGTAGCAGGAGCCCCCCGCCCATCAGGACCCAGGCGAACACGGCCATCTGCTCCAGGAAGTACTGACTGCCCCCATACCGGCTCACAACGACCTCCTCGCGAATAGGACGCAACACCCGTCCGCCAGGCTCCCCCGAGCCGAGAGACGCGGTCCGAGGTCAGGAGCGCGATCTCCGGGGCGGGTTGCGAGAGACGCGGTAGGGGCCCTCATCGTGTCCGCCGTCGGGCAGGGCGAACCGCATTTCCTCGGCCTGGACGCAGACCTCCCACAGCTGCTCGGCGGACAGGCGACGGACGTCCCAGAGCAGGGCGGCCGCGTCGGCGGCCGCGGGGTCCTCGGCGGGGGAGTCCTCCGGCAGCGGGACGCCGGTGATCGCGGCGAGCTCGCCGGCCGGCATGTCGATCATGGTGGACACGTCGAGCAGCCAGTCCGGGGTCAGTTCGAGGCCGCCCTTCCCGACCATCGCGATCGTGGACTCGGACACGTACCTGCGGCCGGAGAGCTCCAGCAGGACCGGTGCCGCTCTGGTGGAGCCCAGATTCCGGTTCGTGTACAGCATGTTGCCGATCAGGGCACCGATCCCCGCCTCGCGCGGGTCGTACCATCGCTTGGGAACGTACGGTTCGCGGCGCTCCTCCTGCGGCATTTCTCGTACGAGTCTGCGCAATTCGCAGCGCTGATCCGCCGGCAGGCGGCGCGCATAGCGCACCAGGCGGCCGATGTACTGTCCGCAGTAGAAAGACCCGTCCAAGGGGGTCAGGTCTTCCGGAACCCGCCGGCCGGCCATCACGAACAGGTCCGCGGCGTGCAGATCCAGTGCCGGAGCAAGTGCCCTGAGCAGCCCGGGACCTGGCTGGACGCCCTCGACGACATTCCTTAGCCCGGTTTCCGAGACGCCGGCGCCCCGCGAAAGTGAACCTGTGTCCGAACGCCGATGATCGAGCAGCCGTTCCAGGATCACGCCGAACGAGGGGAATTCCACCCTTCCAGGCTAGGTGCTCATTAGAGGAGGAAAAGGTCCTCGCTATCGGCGCGTCCGCTTTCGGCCGGGCGGGGGCTGACGAGTACGTCGATCGCCGCAGTACGGGGACGCGGTCATGAGGAGGTCCCAGCCTTCGCGGTCCTCGCCGGTCAGCGGTGAGACGAGCGAGGCGGTGGTGTGCCATCCGGAGTCGTCGGCGGTGACCGTGACGCGGACGTCGACGGAGGCGAGGCAGGTGTGCCTGTTCGCCCACCACTCCAGACGGGCCGGTCCCTCGCAGCGGTCCATGTCGCGATTATGGCGGCGGGCGCTGGAAATGCGGGTGACGTGGTGGAGGCGGGGGCCGGGGAGTGGCTGAGTCCGCAGTACGTTCTTCTGGCGGGCGGCGCCGATTTGATCTTCTGTGGGGAGAAGTTTGGGACGACGGATGATCGCAGCGGGTAATCATCCAGAGGTCGTCTCAGATGAGGAGTTCCCATGTCGTACGGCACCGTTCCCGGCGGCGCGCTCGCGGTCACCGGCCTGGCGGCGGGGCATGTCTGGCTGGCCGTGGCGAGCGTGGGGCTCGTGGTGGCGGGGGCGCTGCTGGTGCGGCTGAGCTTCCGGCGGGGCCGTTCGCCGATGTCCGGCTGACCGTGGAGGAGGCGCCGTCCGCCCGGTACGCCCGGTCCCGGACGCTGTTCGTGGTCGGTTCGCTGCCGCTGATCGCGTTCGCGGTGTGGGGCGGGTACCACCTGGCCACCGTGGTGGGGGCGTTCGGGCGGCTGGACACCACGAGCCTGGCGGCCGCGTGGCTGATGTCGTTCCTGGCGCAGTGGTGGGTGCCGCTGGCCTGGCTGGAGCGGCCGTTCCCGGTACGGCCGGAGTCGCTGGTGGTGACCGTCCAGATCCCTGTCTACAACGAGGATCCCGCGACGCTGCGCGCGTGCCTGCGGTCGGTGCTCGCGCAGAGCAGGCGGCCCGACCGCGTGCGGGTGGTGAACGACGGGTCGGTGGAGCGCGGTGTCCCGGTCAAGTACGCGCGGATCCGCAAGGAGTTCCTGCGCGAGGCCAGGGCGCTCGGTGTCCGGGTGACCTGGGATCGTACGGAGAACCGGGGCAAGCGGTTCGCCCAGATGCACGTGCTCGCCGATGACGACGCCGACATCTTCGTGACCCTGGACAGCGACTCGGTCCTCGACCGGCACGCGATCCGGGAGGGGCTGGCGCCGTTCGCCGATCCGAAGGTGCGGTCGGTGGCGGGCCAGGTGCTGGTGCTGAACCGCACGGCCAATCCGCTGACCCGGCTGACCGGCGTGCTGTACCTGCCGTTCACGCGGGGCCTGCGCAGCGCGCAGTCGGTGCTGCGCCGGGTCACGATCAACTCGGGGACGCTCGCGTTCTACCGGGGGGACGTGGTGCGGCGGTACGCGGGCGTGTACGAGAACGAGCGGTTCGCCGGCCGCCCCATGCAGATGAACGACGACTCGATGCTGACGTTCTACGCCCTGCTGGAGGGCGACACCGTCCACCAGCCGTCGGCGCTGGTGTTCACGCTCGTCCCGGAGCGGTTCGGGCACTACTTCAACCAGCAGCTGCGCTGGATGCGCGGCACGACGGTCAGGCATCTGTGGTGGCTGCGCTACATGCCGCTGACCGGGGTGGTGTTCTGGACGACGGTCGCCGAGTACGCGCACCTGGTGCTGGCGATCGTGCTGCCGGTGACGCTGGTGATGCACGACGGCCACCGCGGGGATCTGGGGGCGATCGGGGCGGCGGCGCTCCAGATCGGGCTGGCGATGAACTACCTGGTGGCGCTGCGGCTGTTCACCGTGCGGCGGTCGGACGAGCCGTTGGCGTCGCTGGTGCTGGCGTACGTGCTGTCGCCGGTGGCCTCGCTGTGGCGGCTGCTGGTGCTGCGGCCGCTGTACCTGTACGCGATGGTGACCTGCCGCCGGATCGGGCGGTGGGGGACGCGGGACGGGGTCGAGGTCGCGCTGGCGGGCCGCGGCGCCTGATTTATCAGTTTCCGGTCTTTTCTCGGCGGGCCGGACGGTGTTGATTGCGAGGAGGTCGGCGAAAGGACGGATCATGCGGATCTCCCTCGTGCTCGCGGCGGCGGCGGTGGCCGGGAGCCTGGCGGTCCCGGCGGCGCGGGCGGAGATCGGGGGGACGCTGTCGCTCCTGACGTACAACGTGGCGGGCCTGCCCGAGCCGATCTCCGGCGGGGACCCCGCGAACAACACCGGGCCCATCGGCGAGCGCGTCAACGCGTACGGCGTCGTCAACGTCCAGGAGGACTTCAACTACCACGCCGCCCTATACCGGACCGACCGCCATCCGTACCGGACGCCGACGAGCGGGGGTGTGCTGTTCGGGAGCGGGCTCAACACGATGTCCGACCATCCGTACGGCGACCTGCGGCGGATCAGGTGGAACCGGTGCAACGGGTTCGACTGCCTGACGCCCAAGGGGTTCACGTTCAAGCGGATCACCCTGGCGGAGGGCGTCTCCGTCGATCTCTACAACCTGCACGCGAACGCGGGGACGACCGCTGCCGATCTCGCGGCGCGGCGGGACAACGTCACCCAGCTGGCGGCGTACATCACGGCCAACTCGGCGGGCAACGCGGTGATCGTGATGGGCGACACGAACACGCGGTACACGCGGGCGGAGGACAACATCCGGGCGCTGGTGAGCGCGGCCGGGCTCACCGACGCCTGGGTGGAGGCGGAACGGGGCGGGACGCCCCCGGCGGCGGGCAGCCCCGCGCTCACCTGCGACGACGCCCAGGTCACCGATGCCTGCGAGGTCGTCGACAAGATCCTCTTCAGGGGGAGCGGCCGGGTGGCGCTGCGGCTCACCGGCTACTCCAACGAGAACGCGCGGTTCCGCACGGCCGCGGACGAGATGATGTCCGACCACTATCCGATCGCGGCCACGCTGGCCTGGAGCGGCTGACGCCGGGCGCGGCGGTACGGTGGGCCCGCCGGGTCCGTGACCGGGCGGGTGTGACCGGGGTCTCATTCATGTTCGGGCAGCTCAGAAGGCATTTAACACGCCGTTCACATATGGGCAACAGGTCCGAAATGGCGAATTGTCAACCTCGTTCTGGCCCGAAACATGGAGCGAAGGGGACCCGACGTTGAGCTACAAGGCCGAGTACATCTGGATCGACGGCACCGAGCCCACCGCCCGGCTCCGTTCCAAGACCAGGATCCTTGCCGATGGTGCCGAGCTGCCGGACTGGGGCTTCGACGGCTCCAGCACCAACCAGGCGCCGGGTGACAAGTCGGACTGCGTGCTCAAGCCGGTCTTCAGCTGCCCGGACCCGATCCGCGGCGGCGACAACAAGCTGGTGCTGTGCGAGGTCTTCCTCGTGGACGGCACGCCGCACGCCACCAACACGCGGGCGCAGCTGCGGCCGGTCGCCGAGAAGTACGCCGCGCAGGACTCCTGGTACGGCATCGAGCAGGAGTACACGTTCTTCAAGGACGGCCGCCCGCTGGGCTTCCCCGAGCGCGGCTACCCGGCGCCGCAGGGCTTCTACTACTGCGGCGTGGGCGCCGACGAGGTGTTCGGCCGCGAGATCGTCGAGCGGCACATGGACGCCTGCCTGGAGGCCGGGCTGAAGATCTCCGGCATCAACGCCGAGGTCATGCCCGGCCAGTGGGAGTTCCAGATCGGCCCGGCCGGTCCGCTGGAGGTCGGCGACCACATGTGGGTGGCCCGCTGGCTGCTCTACCGGATCGCCGAGGAGTTCGACGTGTCCGCCACCCTCGACCCCAAGCCGGTCGAGGGCGACTGGAACGGCGCCGGCGCGCACACCAACTTCTCCACCAAGGCCATGCGCGAGGGCTACGACCCGATCATCACCGCCTGCGAGGCGCTCGCCAAGAAGGCGCAGGAGCACGTGCAGGGGTACGGCGCCGACATCGAGCGCCGCCTGACCGGCATGCACGAGACCGCGCCGTGGAGCGAGTTCAGCTACGGCGTGTCGAACCGCGGCGCCTCGGTGCGGATCCCGTGGCAGGTCGAGGTGGACAAGAAGGGCTACATCGAGGACCGCCGCCCGAACGCCAACGTCGACCCGTACGTGGTGGCCCGGCTGATCACCGGCACCTGCTGCGAGGCGCTGGAGGCCGCCGGCCAGGTCTGATCCGGTCGCGAGACCCAGGGGATCCCGGAGCGGGCGCTTCCGGGATCCCCTGTTCCATGCCCGGGCCTAGGGGAGCGGGCGGCGGCCGGCGAAGCCGAGGTCGGTGCGGTGGTACCAGGCGAGCTCGGTGTCGCCTTCGAGCCAGCAGAGACGCACCGAGCGGCCGTCCAGGACGGCGGGGAAGTCGATCAGGAGCGGGGAGAGGTTCTTGACCTCGATGCCCTGCCCGGTGAACCAGGCGATCTCCTCGTCCAGGCGGGCCTCGGCGGCCTTGACCTCCGGGATGCCGCCGCGGCCGGAGGCGCCGTGGACGCGCAGGTCGAGGGTCAGCTCGGCGAGGTCGGCCCGCTGCCGGACGATCTCCGCGGCGCGGGCCCGCACCTCGGGGATCAGCGCGCGCGCCTCGTCCACGGTGAACTCGCGTTCCGTGGTCTCCATCGTCACTCCCGGGGTCGTCGGTCCCGCCACGTTACCCAGGGGTGCCCTGTCCGTTGCCGGACGGTGTCTCTCTTGTCCGTGATTTCCCGGATATGCGTGGACCGTTCCCGGGAAGATGGTGGACGGTAGGGCGGGAACGGGGGCAGCGGCCGCCGCCCGCGGTGGTTCCCCGCCCGGAGGGAGGCGCGCGATGACGGACGCACTGACCGTGCCCGATCGCGCCAGGGCACTGTTCGCCTCGCGGCTTCAGGAGTCGGGACGGCCCACGTCCCAGCAGGTCAGAGCCGTCGTCGAGGCCGCCCTGGCGGCCGGTGCCGGGGACTGCCTGGCGCTGGTGGCGCAGGAGGCCGGCGACCATCCGGAGATCTACCTGCCGCGCATGCGGTGGGCGCTGAGCGCGGTGCACGAGGCGTACGCGGGCGAGCCGGCCGGAGGGGCCGACCTCGCCCTAGCGTGACAAAAAGTCCACAAACATCAGAAGCGGCGTGGAGTCCCCCCAACAGGACCGGGTAGCAGTCCTGCATGGGGGAGACGCCGTTCGAGTCGTTCTTCCACGATCCTCGCCGGCGGGGCCAGGCGCGCGGATCGCGTGCACGGCGGCGGCCGCTGGAACGGTCGTTCCGGTGCCGCGCGTCGCTGCGCGGTCCCGCGGTCGCACCGCTGGCCCAGTACGAGGAGTTCGTCCGCCTGCACGAGGAGATCTCGGCCAGGCCGGGCGTGTACGCGCGGCGGCTCTGGCTGTGCGGGCTGGGCGCGGCGACGATCGTGGCCGCGCTGATGTTCGGGGGCGTGGGGCTGATCCGCGGCATGCTGGACGTCCAGGTGCCGGTGTTCATCGGGCGGGATGTCGGTGCCGAATCGGCCGCGCTCGCCTACTCGCTGTGCGCGATCACCGCGGCGCTCCAGGCCACGGCGCTGCTGCACCTGCTGATCGGGGTGGCCGAACGGCCCGTGCGGGCGTTCGTCTGGATCGGCGGCACGGCCGTGGCCCTGGTGACGCTGCTGCCGCTGACGCTGCGGGTGCCCGCCGCGGCGGCGCTGGTGACCGCCGGGCTCAACCTGATCGGCGGCACGGCCCTGGTCGGCCTGCTGGCGGCGATCGCGCCCGCCTGCGTGCGCCGGTCCAGGACCCGCCGGCGCCGCAGACCCTAGCGCTCAGGAGCGCTCGCGGCCGACGGTGATCGTGAGCGGCTCCGGGGCGCGCGTCGTGCCGAACCGCACCGGGACGAGCCGCCGCCGCACCCGCCGCCCGACCGGCCGGTCCGGCGCCATCAGCCGCAGCTCCCGGTGCATTCCGGAGAAGCCGAGGACGAGGAACGCCTCCCAGGAGCCGCGCGGCAGCGGGTCGTCCACGAACGCCCGCGTCATCGGGACGGCCGCCGCGTACCGCACCCGCCCGCCCGCGTCCTGGAGCGCCGCGATGACCTCGTAGACCCGGCGGGTACGGCGCTCGCACAGCGTCAGCGTGGCCGACAGCGGCCGCGCCAGGGACTCCAGCGCCAGCCGGCCGGTCACCACCAGCTCCTCGTCGTGCCCGTTCCAGGCCAGCTCGTCCGCCTGGACGGGGTCGCCGGGATGGGCCGCGCCGCCGACGTCGATCGCCAGCGGCCCGTACACGCTGAAGTACGCGGTGACCGCGGTGTCGTCGGGCCGGAACCGGCGCTGCGGATCGAGGTCCGGGCCGGTGCCGCCCGCGCGGCCCAGCGGCCGCGGCGGCCCGTCCCCGGCGGCCAGCTCCAGCTCCCACAGGCCGGTGGGCAGCGGCCCGCCGCCCGCCGCCGCGGCCGTGTCGATCTCCGCGCTGAACGCGCCCGCGCCGGCACGGGCCGCCGGGACCCGCAGCCGCCGGTCGCCGTCGCGCTCGCGCAGCACGATCGACGGCTCGTCCCCGGCGCCGCCGGAGCCGAGCCGGCCCTCGACGCGCAGGACGCTCCCGCTCCAGCGCACGTCGGTCAGGATGGGTTCCGCCGGTTCCTCCATGGCCGTGACCTTCCCCGCCGCGGGCCCCGGAACCGGCCGGGCCGCCTACGGCACGACGGTCACCGGCCAGCGGCCGCTCCGCACGAGCCGTACCGCCACCGACCCGACCAGCCGGTGCCCGGCCTGCGCGGACGCGCCCACCACCACGACGTCGGCCCGGACCCGGTCGGCGATCCGGGCGAGCGCGCCGGCCGCGTCGCCCTGCTCGACCACGAACTCGTAACGCACCGGCGGCCGGCTCCGCGCGACGGCGCGCTCGACCTCCTCGCGCAGCTCGCGGGCGGTCTCCTCGGCGGCCTCGCGCATGACGGCGGCGCCGCCCGGGGTGAGGCTGGACAGCGAGGTCAGCGGCGAGACGTGGACCAGCAGCAGCCGGGAGTCGTTGCGGCGGGCCAGGCCCCACGCGTACGCGGTGGCGCGCATCGAGGTGGCCGAGCCGTCCACCCCGGCCACGATCATGCGCGGCCCGTCGCCGCGGATCTCGAACCCGTCCTCCCCGAAGGAATCGGCGGAGCCTTCGCCCGGCGGCGCTTCCTCGCTCACGCGGCCAGCCTAGTCACGCCCGCGCGAACCGGGCCAGGAGGTCCTCCACGGTGAGCGAGCCGGCCGCGAGGGCCGCGTACATGTCGTCGGCCTCGCCGTACCCGAGGTCGCGCGCCACGGCCAGCGAGACGCCGCGGGCCTCGGCGGCCAGCAGGTCGGCGCCGCGGCCGGCCAGCGCGCGGCGCAGCCGGGCGCGGCCCCCGGCGGCGGCCTCCTCGGCGCGGCGGCGCTCCAGCGACCGCCGGATGTGCACCCGGGCCGGGGCGGTCACCGCGAACCGCAGCCAGTCCTCGGACGGTGCCGCGCCCGGCTCGGTGAGGATCTCCACCACGTTCCCGCCGCGCAGCTCGGCCGACAGCGCCGCCAGCCGCCCGTTGACGAGCGCGCCGATGCACAGGTCGCCGGTCTCGGGGCCGAGCGCGTACGCCAGGTCGAGCGCCGTCGCCCCCGACGGCAGCGCCACCACCTCCCCGGCCGGGGTGAACACCGCGACGTCGCCGGCGGCCAGGTCGGCGCGCAGGCTGTCGAGGAACGCCGCGGACGGGGCGTCGGGCTCCCAGGCCAGCAGCCGGCTCAGCCACACCAGGTCGCGGCGGCCCGCGACCGCGCCGGGCCCGGCCTCGCGCAGGTGGGCGACGATGCCGTACTCGGCCACCGGGTGCATGGCCCGGCTGCGGATGATCACGTCCAGCAGGTCGCCGTCCGGGCTGATCACCCGGGTGTGCAGGGACCGGTACATGTTGAACTTGGGCAGCGCGATGAAGTCCTTGACCCGGCCCGCGATCGGGTGCATGGCCGCGTGCACGGCGCCGAGCGCGACGTAGCAGTCCTGCTCCCCGCCGTCGATCAGCACCAGCAGCCGGGCCGCGTCGCACGGCCGCAGCCCGGCCAGCTCGCCCTCGCGCTCCTGGTGCACCGCGTACAGGTGGCGCGGCCGGATCGCCACCCGGGCGCGGACGCGGTGCGCGGCCAGCGAGGCGCGCAGCCGGCCCAGCGCGGCGCCGAAGGCGGGCTCGGCGCCGCGCAGGGCCGCCCGGACGGCGCGCGCGGTGGCCGCGTGCCCGCCGGGGTCCCGGGCGGCGAACGCCAGGTCGTCCATCTCCCGCTTGAGCATGTGGATGCCGAGCCGCTCGGCGAACGGCACCAGCAGCTCCTGCGAGGCGGCGGCGTACCTCGCCCGCTTGTGCGCCGGCTGGAAGCCCAGCGTGCGCAGGTTGTGCAGCCGGTCGGCCAGCTTGATCACCAGCACCCGCAGGTCGGCCGCCGCGGCCAGCACGATCTTGCGCAGCGTCTCGGCCTCGGCGCGGTCGCCCCACCGCTCGCCGTCGAGCTTGGTGACCCCGTCGACCAGCACCGCGACCTGCTCGCCGAAGTCGGCCCGCACCTCGCCGACGGTGTACGGGGTGTCCTCGACGGTGTCGTGCAGGAGGGCCGCGACGAGCGTGGTGGTGTCCATGCCCATCCCGGCCAGGATCATCGCCACCGCGAGCGGGTGGGTGATGTACGGGGCGCCGGACTTGCGCAGCTGGCCCCGGTGCAGCCGCTCGGCGACCTCGTACCCGCGCAGCAGCTCGCCCTCGTCGGCGTCGGGGTAGGCGGCCCGGTGCGCGGCCAGCAGCGGCGCCACGGCGGGCAGCGCGCCGCCGCCGGCCGCGGCGCGCCGCCGCCTCCTCGCGGGCCGCCCGCGAACGGGCAGCCGGGGCGTGACCGGCCGCGGCACGGCACCGCCGAGCCCCGCGGCGAAGGCCGCCGGCAGGGTGGTCGGCCGGACCGGATCGAGCGCCGTCATCGCACACCCCGCCCTGGTGGCGTGGCCCGCGCGGGACCGCTACGGGCTGTGATCGACATTATGCGCGACGTCGCGGCCGCGAGGCGAGGAGGGGGCCGGTCCGCGCGCGGCGGCCCGGTGCCGCCCGCCTGCCCGGCCGGTCGTTTTACGCGGTCCCATTCCAGGTGCTCGCGGCCGCCCTGTCAAGCCGAATTAACGTGCGCTTCACAGGCCGGCGATATCTGCGGTGCGAAGTCCGGTGTAAGAATGCGGGAAGCGAGCATGAACCCGACCGATCCGTTTTTCCCCGGGGCCCTGCCGAACGGAGCTGGATTCCCGCCATGATGCCGTCCCCCCGCAGCGTGCGCGCCGCGGCGTCCAATCTCGCCCGCAAGCTCGCCGACGGCCGGCTGGCCGATCTGCGCCCGACGCCCGGGGAGGTGATCGCCGACGGGCCCGGCGGGGCCGCGGTGCGCCGCTACCGCGGGCCGCGCGGGCTGATCGCGGCCGGTCCGCCGGTGCTGTTCGTCCCGCCCCCGGCCGTCCCGGTGCGCTGCTACGACCTGCGCCGCGGGTGCAGCCTGGCCGAGCATCTGGTGAACGCGGGACGCCGCAGCTACCTGCTGGAACAGGGGCCGGGCGGGGCCGCGGGAGCGGCGTTGCCGGAGGCGATCGAGACGGTCAGCCGGGACGCGGGGGGCCAGCCGGTGCAACTGGTCGGCTGGTCGCTGGGCGGGGTACGGGCGCTGCTGGCCGCCGCCGAGCCGGCGCCGCCGATCGCGTCCGTGGCGCTCGTCGCGGCGCCCGCCGACCCGGCCGCGGTGCCCGTGCCGGTGCCCGGCGGGGCCGCCTCGCGGCTGGAGGAGACGGTCGCCGGAACGCTGTTCGGCGGCCCTGCGATCCCGCCGTCCGACCCCGCCCGCGGGCTGCTGGGCGTCGAGAAATACCTGGTTCGCCCTTACCGAATATTGACCCATCTTGACGATGCCGAATTTCTGGCGCAGGCCGAGGCGCTCGATCATTTCGCGAACGCGATGATGGCCTCTTCCGGCCGCGCCTCCGAAGGGCTCCGCTCGGCACTTCTGCGGGACACCGGGGAGATCGAGTTCGAGGGCCGCCGGATCGCCCTGGACGGCGTCCGGGTGCCGGTTCTGGCCATCGCCGGCCGGGACGACCGGCTGGCGCCCGCGAGCGCGGTCCGGCCGCTGACCCGGCTGCTGCCCAACGCCCCGGAGGTCCGGTTCGAGGTCGCGCCCGGCGGGCACGTGGGCGTGCTGACCGGCAGCGCCGCCCGTGCGACCACCTGGGCGCACCTCGACCGCTGGCTGGACGAGGGCATCGTCCGGCACGGGCTGCGCGCGCCGCGCCGCCGCCGGACCGCGGCGATCTGAGCGGCCGGCCGGCGGCATTCCGGGCTGAACCCCCGGGTGATCCTCGGTCACCCGGGGTCATCCTGTGTCAAGGAAACCCCCAGGGATGCTTTTCGGTCCCCGCTAATCGCCGCGCCCCCTGTGTGTCGCCGGAGTGAGCGTCCGATCGCCGACCGTAATGTGTGCTGGCGTTGGATGAGCCACGCGGTCGGGGGGCACGCGCATGACGGCTGGGACGGACTCGCGGGACTCGGGCATCTCAGGGGACGCGATCGCCTCGGGAGGCGCGGGCAGCACGGCCGGCCCGGCGGGCGCCCGCCCGGTGCCCCAGATCATCGGAATCGGCCCGTTCGGGCGGCCCGCGCCGTATCTGGCGGTCGCGGTGGCCCGGGCCGGCGGCCTCGGCGTCCTGGACCTCGGGACCGACCGCGCGGCCGCGCTCGCGGCGCTGGCCGACGCGGGCCGCTGGTGGGCGGGGCCGCTCGCGGTCCGCGTCCCGGCGGGCTGCGGGGTACGGCCGCGCGACCTGCCCGCCGCCGTCGACACCGTCGTGATCGACGCCGCCGCGCTGGCGCCGGAGCCGGAACCGGAGCCGGCGCCCCGTACCGGGGCCCCCGCCGCGCCGGAGCCGGCGCCCGCCCCGGTGTCCGGGCGCGTGCCCGAGCCGGCGGCCGAGCCCGTGGACGACCACGGCGGCGATGAGGCGGGCTGGTCGGTCCGCGTCATCCCGCCGAAACCCAAGGGGGACCCCGCGCCCCGGGACGGCACCGGGTCCGAGCCGGCACGGCCGCCGCACGAAGAGACCGAGCAGACCGGACAGGCCGGACAGGCCGGACCGGTCGTGAACGCCGAGCGGCGCGAGGAAGGCGAGGAGGCCGACGCGGCGCCGGAGGGCGGGCTCGTCGACGCCGAGGCGTTCGCGCGCGGCCGCCGCCTGCTGATCGAGGTCGTCGACCCCGAGGAGGCGGCCGCGGCCGTCGCCAGGTTCGGCGGCACCGCCGGCGGCTGCCTGCACGGGATCATCGCGCGCGGCCGGGAGGGCGCCGGCCGGGTCGGCGACCTGACCACGTTCGTGCTGCTCCAGCGGCTGCTGGGGGACGCCCGCGTCGGCGTGCCGATCTGGGCGGCCGGAGGCGTCGGCCCGCACACGGCCGCCGCGGCGGTCGCGGGCGGCGCCGCGGGGGTGGTGCTGGACTCCCAGCTCGCCCTGGTCCGCGAACTGGACGCGCCCGCCGACATCACCGCCGCCGTGGCCGCGATGGACGGGAGCGAGACCCGGATCACGGGCGGCCACCGCGTGTACGCGCGGCCCGACCTGCCGGACTTCGACCTGGACGGGCTGGAACCCGCCGAGGTCGCCACCGCGCTGAGCGCCGCGGGCGGGCTGCGGGCCCGCCCGGTCGCCGTCGGGCAGGACGGGGCGTTCGCGCGCCCGCTCGCCGAGCGGTACGGGACGGCCGGCGGCGTCGTCCGGGCCGTCCGGGAGCAGATCGCCGCGCACATCCGCGCGGCCGTGCGGGCCGAGCCGCTGGCGCCGCGCGACCTTCCGGCGGGAGCCCCCGCGAGCCGCGCGTACCCGGTCGTGCAGGGCCCGATGACGCGGGTCAGCGACCGGGCCGCGTTCGCCGCGGCGATCGCGCAGGACGGCGGCCTGCCGTTCCTGGCGCTGTCGCTCATGGACGGCGACGAGGCGCGGGAGCTGCTCGCCGACACCGCCACCCGGCTCGCGGACCGGCCCTGGGGCGTCGGGATCCTCGGCTTCGTGCCGCCGGAGCTGCGCGCGGCGCAGCTGGACGCGGTGCGCGCGGCCCGCCCCCCGTACGCGCTGATCGCGGGCGGCCGGCCGGCGCACGCCGAGCCGCTGGAGGACGCCGGGATCAGCACCTACCTGCACGTCCCCTCGCCCGGGCTGCTGGACCGGTTCCTGGCCGAGGGCGCCCGCAGGTTCGTGTTCGAGGGCATGGAGTGCGGCGGCCACGTCGGCCCGCGCGGCAGCTTCCCGCTGTGGGAGGCGCAGGTGGAGCGGCTGCTCGCGTTCTGCGACGCGGACGGCGGCGCGGGCGGGCTGTCGGTCATGTTCGCCGGCGGGATCCACGACGAGCGGTCGGCCGCGATGGTCGCCGCGCTGGCCGGGCCGCTCGCCGAGCGCGGCGCGGAGATCCGCGTCCTGATGGGGACGGCGTACCTGTTCACCTACGAGGCCGTCGAGGCCGGGGCGATCACGCCCGGGTTCCAGCGGGCCGCCGTCGACTGCGCCGGGACCGCGCTGCTGGAGACCTCGCCGGGGCACGCGACCCGCTGCGCGCGCACCCCGTACGTCGAGACGTTCGAGGCGGAGCGGCGCCGCCTGGAGGAGGCCGGGACGCCCCGCGCGAAGGCGTGGCGGGTCCTGGAGGAGCTCAACCTGGGCCGGCTGCGGACGGCCAGCAAGGGCCTGCGCCGCGGGCACGCCGACGAGCCCGGGACGGGCGAGCACGGGACCGGCGAGCACGGCCTCGTCCAGGTCGGCGACGACGAGCAGCTGCGCGAGGGCATGTACATGCTCGGCCAGGTGGCGGCGCTGCGCTCGGCCACCACCAGCGTCACCGGGCTGCACGAGCAGGTGAGCACGGGCGCCACGTTCTTCCTGGCCACCCGGGCGGCCAAGCTCGGGCTTATCGCGCCCGCCGCCGCGGCGGCCACGCCGGAGGACGCGGCGGGCCCGATGGACATCGCGATCATCGGGATCGGCGGCGTGTTCCCGCAGGCCCCGGACGCGGCCGCGTTCTGGGGCAACGTGGTGCGCGGCGTGGACGCGGTCACCGAGGTGCCGGCCGGCCGCTGGGACCCGGCCGTCTACTTCGACCCGGCGGCCGTCCGCGACGGCGCGGGCGACCGGACGCCGTCCAAGTGGGGCGGGTTCCTGCCGGACGTGCCGTTCGACGCGCTCGGGTACGGCATCCCGCCGCAGTCGCTCGCGGGCGTCGAGCCCGTCCAGCTGCTGAGCCTGGAGGTGGCGGCGCGGGCGCTCGACGACGCCGGGTACGGCACGCGGCCGTTCGACCGCACCCGCACCTCGGTGTTCTTCGGCGCGGAGGCGGGCACCGAGCTCGGCACCGCGTACGGAACCCGGGCGCTGCTGCCGTCGTACTACGGCGAGGTGCCGCCCGGCCTGGACGAGCGGCTGCCGCGGCTGACCGAGGACTCCTGCCCGGGCGTGCTCACCAACGTGATCGCCGGGCGGATCGCCGACCGGCTGGACCTCGGCGGCGCCAACTACACGGTGGACGCCGCGTGCGCCGCGTCGCTGGCGGCGCTCGACGCGGCCTGCAAGGAGCTGGTGTCGGGCGGCAGCGACATGGTCCTGTGCGGCGGCGCCGACCTGCACAACTCCATCTACGACTACCTGCTCTTCTCGGCGGTGCACGCGCTGTCGCCGCGGGGCCGGTGCGCCGCGTTCGACGCCTCGTCCGACGGGATCGCGCTCGGCGAGGGCGTCGGCTGCGTGGTGCTGAAGCGGCTCGCCGACGCCGAGCGGGACGGCGACCGGATCTACGCGGTGGTCAAGTCGGTCGCCGGGTCCAGCGACGGCCGCTCGGCCGGCATCACCGCGCCGCGCGCCGAGGGCCAGCGCCGCGCGCTCGACCGCGCGTACCGGCGGGCCGGCGTCTCCCCGGCCCGGGTGGGCCTGGTCGAGGCGCACGGCACCGGCACCGAGCTCGGCGACCGCACCGAGCTGGCCACGCTGACCGAGACGTACGCGGCCGCCGGGGCGCGGCCGGGCGGCACCGCGCTCGGCTCGGTGAAGTCGCAGATCGGCCACACCAAGTGCGCCGCCGGACTGGCCGGGCTGATCAAGACGGCGTACGCGCTGCACGCCGGCGTCCGCCCCGGCACGCTGCACCTGGAGGAGCCCAACCGGGCCTGGGACGCGGCCACCAGCCCGTTCCACTTCGGCCGGTCGGCGCGGCCGTGGCCGGCGGCGCCGGGGGAGCGGTACGCGGGGCTGAGCGCGTTCGGGTTCGGCGGCGCCAACTTCCACGCGGTGCTGTCCGGGTACGACGGCGCCCCGGAGCCGGTCTCCGGGGTCGCGGACTGGCCCGCCGAGCTGTTCCTGATCCGCGGGGCCGGGCGCGCCGAGGCCCGGGCGGAGCTGGACCGGCTCGGCGCGCTGCTCGACTCGGCGGCGGCGCGCGGCGCGCGGCTGCGCGACCTCGCCGCCGCGGCGGCGGGCGACGGGAGCGGCGCCGTGCAGGTGGCGCTGGTCGCCACCGGCCTGGACGACCTGGCCGCCAAGCTCGCCGACGCGCGCGAGTTCCGCGCCGGGCCGGGCGTGTTCGTCGCCGGCGAGGACGCGCCGGGCGGTCAGGTGGCGTTCCTCTACCCGGGGCAGGGCAGCCAGCGGCCGGGCATGCTCGCCGGCGTGTTCGTGGCGTTCCCGCGCCTCCAGCGGCTGCTGCGGCTGGGCGGCGGAGGCTACGCCGACGCGATGTTCCCGCCCGCCGCGTTCACGCCCGAGGAGGCGGAACGGCAGCGGCTCGCCCTCACCGACACGCGCGTCGCGCAGCCCGCCCTCGCCATCGCCGGGCTCGCCGCGCACCGGCTCCTCGGCGAGCTGGGCGTGCGGCCGGACATGGCCGCCGGGCACAGCCACGGCGAGCTGACCGCGCTGTGCGCCGCGGGGGCGTTCGGCGAGGACGACCTGGTCGAGCTGAGCGCCGCCCGCGCCGAGGCCGTCCTGGCCGCGGCGGAGCGGGCCGGGGAGCCGGGCGGCATGGCGGCCGTCGCGGCCCGGGCGGAGGACGTCCGGCTGGCGCTGGCCGGCGTCCGCGAGGTCGTCGTCGCCAACCACAACGCGCCCCGCCAGGTCGTGATCTCCGGTACCGCGGCGGGGCTGGCCGAGGCGCTGGAGCTCCTCGGCGAGCACGGCATCGCGACCCGGCGGCTGCCGGTCGCGTGCGCGTTCCACAGCCCGCTGGTCGCGGCGGCCGCCACCGAGCTGCGCGCCGAGCTCGGCGCCCGCGCCGTGCGGCCGCCCGCGTACCCGGTGTGGTCGAACGCGGGCGCCGTCCCGTACCCGACCGCCCCGGCGGAGCTGCGCGCCACGCTCGCCGCCCAGGTGGCCGCGCCGGTCCGGTGGGCCGAGCAGGTCGAGGCGATGTACGCGGCGGGCGCGCGGGTGTTCGTGGAAGCCGGGCCCGGCCGGGTGCTGACCCGGCTGACCGGCATGATCCTCGGCGACCGGCCGCACACCGCCGTCGCGGTCGACGCGCCCCGCCGGGAGGGCGCCGACGGCGTCGAGCACCTCCTGCTCGCACTCGCGGAGCTGGCCGTCGCGGGCGTCCCCGTGGACGCGGCGCGGCTGCTCGCGGGACGGGGCGCGCGGCCCGCGGCCGCCGGGGCGGAGGACGGCGCCGGCGGCGGCGCCGCGCCGCCCGTGCCCGGCTGGATCGTCAACGGCCACCTCGTCCGGACGGCCGACGGCGCCCCGCTGCCGAACGGGCTGCGGCCCGCCGAGCGGATCGCGCCGCCGGCCGCGGCGGAGACCGTCCACGGCACCGCGGACTTCCCGGCGCCCGCGCGCACGCCGCGGCCCGGGCTGCCGCGGCCGCAGCGGGCGGGCAGCGCGGCCGAGGGCGCGGTGGTGGAGTTCCTGCGCGCGGGCCGCGAGATCATCGCCGCCCAGCGCGAGGTCGTCCTCGACTACCTCGGCGCGGGCCCGGCGGCGAAGCGGGCGCCCGTCCCGCCGGGCGAGGGCGCGCCGCCGGTGCCCGGGCCGCGCCGGGCGCTGCCCGGCGAGGTCGTGACCGCCCCGGCACCGGTGCCCGCCCTGGAGCAGGCGCCGGAACCCGAGCCCGAGCCGGAGCCCGCGCTGGAACGGGACCGGGTCGCGGCCACCGTGCTCGGCGTGATCAGTGCCCGCACCGGCTACCCCCGCGACATGCTCGCGCCGGAGCTGGACCTGGAGGCCGATCTGTCGATCGACTCGATCAAGCGCACCGAGATCATCGGCGAGCTGGCCGACCGGTTCGCACCGGCCCCGGCCGGCGCCCCCCGGCCGGACGGGGCCGTGGCCGAGCGGCTCGCGTCCGTCCGGACCATCGGCGAGCTGGTCGCCTGGCTGGGCGAGCACCTCGCGCCGCCGGCCCCGCGGCCGGGCGTCCAGCGGTACCTGGTCGAGACCGTCCCGCTGCCCGACCTGGACGGCGAGCCGCCCGCCGGCCGCTTCGCCGGCCGCGCGTTCGTGATCGTGGACGACGGCGGCGGCATCGCGCTCGAACTGGCCGACCTGCTCGAACGCAGCGGCGCCCAGGTCCGCACGCCGACCGAGCCGGACGGCGGCCCCTGCGACGGCCTGATCCACCTGGCCGCGCTCCGCCCCGGCGGCGGGCCCGTGCTGCCCGGCGCGTACGCCGGGATCCGGGACTCGCTGGCCACCGGCGGCCTGCGGTGGCTGGTCCTCGCCAGCGGATCGAGCGGGACGTTCGGCCGCGGGTACGACGGCAGCGGCGCGGGCGACCCGACCCCGGGCGCCGGGCTGCGCGGCCTGGCCCGGACGCTGGCGCTGGAGTACCCGCGGGTGCTCGTCCGGGCGCTGGACGTCGACACCAAGGACACCCCGCGCGCCGTGGCGCTGCGGATCCTCGCCGAGCTGGCCGCCGCCGGCACCGGCACGCCGGTCGAGATCGGCCATCTCGACGGCGCCCGGCACACCCTCACGACCGTTCCCGCCGGCCCGCCCGGCCCGGACGGCGACGACGAGACCGACCTCGGCCTGGACGCGTCCGGCGTCGTGCTGCTGACCGGCGGTGGGCGCGGCATCACCGCCCGCACCGCCGTGGAGCTGGCCCGCCGCACCGGCTGCCATGTCGAGCTGATCGGCCGGACCCCGCCGCCGCATCCCGATCCCGGGCCCGATCCCGCCCTGGCCGCCGCGGCGGACGAGGCGGCGCTGCGGCGCGCGCTCGTCGCGCAGGGCGGCGGCCGGACCCCGGCCGAGATCGAGGCGCTGATCCGCCGGATCCTCGCCGACCGGGAGGTCCGCGCCACGCTGGACGCGCTGGCCGGGCACGCCGCGTCCGTCCGCTACACCCAGGTGGACGTGCGGGACGCGCAGGCCGTGCGCGCCGCCGTCGAGGACGTCTACGCGCGGCACGGCCGGCTCGACGGCGTCGTCCACGGCGCCGGGATCGTCGACGACCGGCTCGTCCGCGACAAGGACCCCGCCTCGTTCGCCCGGGTCTACCGCACCAAGGTGGACGGGGCCCGCGCGCTGGCCGCCGCGGTCCGCCCCGACCTCGGCTTCTTCGTCGTCTTCGGCAGCGTCGCGGGCGTCCACGGCAACCGCGGCCAGGCCGACTACGCCGCCGCCAACGACGCCTGCGACACCCTCGCCCACGTCTGGCGGACGCAGCTGCGCGGCCGGGTGCTGGTGGCCGACTGGGGGCCGTGGGACGGCGGCGGCGGGTGCGGGGGAATGGTGACGCCCGAGCTGGCCCGCGAGTACGCCCGGCGCGGCATCCCGCTGATCGACCCGGCCGCGGGGGTGGCGGCGCTGCTGCGCGAGATCGCCTACGGCGGCGAGCTCCAGGCCGTGTTCACGGGGACGCCGTGAGCGGCGGCGGCGCCCCGATCGCGGTGGTCGGCCTCGGCGCGGTGTTCCCGGGCGCCGGCACGGCCGCCGAGTTCTGGCGCAACGTCCGCGGCGGCGTCGACGCGATCGGCGAGGTCCCGCCGAACCGGTGGGACCCCGGCGTCTACTACGACCCCGGCGCGTACGACCGGCCGCCCGAGAGCGACCGCTTCTACTGCCGCCGCGGCGGGTTCGTCGACGACCTGGCGACATTCGACCCGGCCCGGTTCGGGATCATGCCGGCCGCGGTCGCCGGGATGGAGCCCGACCAGCTGCTCGCGCTGCGCACCGCCGCCGAGGCCGTCGCGGACGCCGGCGGCGAGGAGCGGCTGCCCGACCGCGCGAGGATCGGCGTGGTCATCGGCCGCGGCGGCTACCTCACGCCCGGCGTCGCCCGCTTCGACCAGCGGGTGAGCGCCTCGCACCAGCTGGCCGGCGTGCTGGCCGAGCTGCTCCCGGAGCTGGGCGCGGACCGGCTGGCGGAGATCGCCGCCGCGTTCCGGGCCCGGCTCGGCAGCCCGGCCGACCCCGCCGGGCTGGTGCCGAGCTTCACCGCGGCCCGCATCGCCGACCGGTTCGACCTGCGCGGCCCCGCGTACACGGTGGACGCCGCGTGCGCGTCCTCGCTGGTGGCCGTGGAGCACGCCGTGCGGGCGCTGCGGTCCGGCCAGTGCGACGCGATGCTGGCGGGCGCGGTGCACCACGCGCACCACGCGACCGTCTGGAGCGTGTTCAGCCAGCTGCGGGCGCTGAGCCGCAGCGAGCGGATCCGCCCGTTCGACCGCGCCGCCGACGGCACGCTCCTCGCGGAGGGCACCGGCGTCGTGCTGCTGAAGCGGCTCGACGACGCGCTCCGGGACGGCGACCGCGTGCACGCCGTGATCCGCGGCGTCGGCACGTCCAGCGACGGCCGCGCCGGCGGGATCCTCAGCCCGCAGGTGGAGGGCCAGGTCCTGGCGGTGGAGCGGGCCTGGGCCGACGCCGGGCTCGATCCGGCCGCCCCGGGCGCGGCCGGGCTGGTCGAGGCGCACGGCACCGCGACGCCCGCCGGCGACGCGGCCGAGCTGGCGACGCTGCGCCGGATCTTCGGGACCGCCGAGGGCGCGGGGGCCGCGCCGCCGCTGTGGCTCGGCACGGTCAAGTCGATGATCGGGCACGCGATGCCGGCCGCCGGGATCGCCGGGCTCATCAAGGCCGCCTGCGCGCTCCGCGACGGCGTCCTGCCGCCGACGCTGCACATCG
Source organism: Actinomadura sp. 21ATH (assembly GCF_041951345.1). Taxonomy (NCBI): domain Bacteria; kingdom Bacillati; phylum Actinomycetota; class Actinomycetes; order Streptosporangiales; family Thermomonosporaceae; genus Actinomadura; species Actinomadura sp. 21ATH. The sequence goes on from NZ_JBGNUR010000011.1 coordinate 233,806, forward strand.
ACGAGCCGCACCCCGCGCTCGCCGGGACGCGGCTGCGCCCCGCGCGGGAGGCGGCCGGCTGGGAGCCGCCCGGGGACGGGACGCCGCGCCGCGCGGTCGTGAACGCGTTCGGGTTCGGCGGGGTCAACGCGCACGTCGTCCTGGAGGAGCCGCCGGCGCCCGCGCCCGCCCGGACGCGCGGCGCCGCGTTCACGGGACGGGCCGCGCTCGCGGGACCGCCCGGCGGGACCGGCGGGCCCGGCGGGCCCGTCTTGCGGCTGGCCGCCGCCACGCCCGAGCGGCTGGCCGCCCTGCTCGCCGGGACCGAAGAGGAGATCCTCGCGCACGGCGACCCGGACCCGGACCTGCCGTGCCGCGTCGCGATCGTCGACCCCACGTCCCGCAAGCTCGACCTGGCCCGCGCCGTCGTCGCCCGCGGCACGCCGTGGCGGGGCCGCAGCGACATCTGGTTCACGCCGCGGCCGCTGCTGGCGCGCGGCGGCGGGAAGACCGCGTTCCTGTTCCCGGGGTTCGAGCCCCGCTTCGAGCCGCGCGTCGACGACATCGCCGAGCACTTCGGCATGGAGCCGCCGCCGCTGACCGGCCGCACCGACCCGCTCGGCCACGCCGCCGACGTGATCGCGGTCGGCCGGCTGCTGGCCGCCGCGCTGGCCCGGCTGGGCATCGAGCCGGACCTCGCCGCCGGGCACAGCCTCGGCGAGTGGACCGCCATGATCGTCGCCGGGCTGCACGATCCGGCCGCCGTGGAGGCGTTCACCGCCGCGCTCGACCGGGAGCCCATCGAGGTCCCCGAGGCCGCGTACGCGGCGCTCGGCTGCGGCGCCCACCGCGCGCTGGAGGCCCTAGGCTCCCGCACCGACGTGGTCGTCAGCCACGACAACTGCCCGCACCAGTCGGTGATCTGCGGCCCGCCCGAGGCCGTCCGCGAGCTGCTGGGACGCCTGGCCGCCGAGGGCGTGCTCGGGCAGGAGCTGCCGTTCCGGTCGGGGTTCCACACCCCGCTGGCCGAGACCTACCTGGAGCACGCGCGCCGCTCGTTCGAGGCGCTGGAGGTCCGCGAGCCCGCCGTGCCGGTGTGGTCGGCCACGACCGTCGCGCCGTTCCCGGCCGACCCGGCGGCGGTGCGGGAACTGGTCGTCCGGCACCTGCTGGAGCCGGTGCGGTTCAGCGAGCTGATCGAGGAGCTGTACGGGGCGGGCGTCCGCGCGTTCGTGCAGGTCGGCCCGGGGAGCCTGACCGGGTTCGTCCGCGACCGGCTGGGCGAGCGCGACCACCTGGCGCTGGCGGTGAACGTCCCCGAGCGCACCGGCCTGGACCAGCTCCGCCGCGTCGTGGCGGCGCTGTGGGCCGAGGGGTACGGCGCGCCGGCCGTCCAGGAGGCCGGCGGCCCGGCCGGGATGCGGCTCGACCTCGGCACGCCGCTGGTCCGGCTCGCCGGTTCCGTACCGCCGATCGGGCTGGCCCTGCCGAGCCTGCCCGACCTGCCCGGCCGCGACCCCGTCATGGCCGAGCTGGACGCGCTGCTGCGCGAGGCCACCGCGGGCGCGCAGAGCGTCGTGGAGGCCCTGGAGGCGGGCGGCGGGTTCGCCCACATCGACATGGACGAGGAGCCGCCGGGGACCCGCCCGGGAACGGCGGCGGCGACGTCGCTGACCACGTCCCGCACGTTCTCGCTGGACGCCATGCCGTTCCTGGCGGACCACTGCGTCATCGAGCAGCCGCCCGGCTGGCCCGACATCGCCGACCGCTTCCCGGTCGTCCCGCTGACGACGCTCCTGGAGGTGATGGCCGAGGCGGCGCGCGAGCTGCTGCCCGAGCTGGCCGTCATCGGCTTCGAGGACGTCCGCGCGATGCGGTGGGTGGTGGCCTGCCCGCCGACCACCGCCGACATCCGCGCGAACCCGGCCGAGTGGCACGGCGGGCCGCGCCGCGTGAAGGTCGCCGTCGAGGGGCACGTCGAGGGCACCGTCCTGCTCGCCGAGCGCTACCCGGCCGTACCGCCGCGGGCCCTGGACGACCGCGCCGCGCTGGAGGCCGAGGGGCCGCCGCCGGTGACGGCGGCGCAGCTGTACGACGAGCGCTGGATGTTCCACGGCCCGCTCTACCAGGGCGTCACCGAGATCACCGCGATGGCCCGCGACGGGGTGCGCGGCGTGCTGACCGCCACCGACGCGCCCGGCGCGCTGCTCGACGCCGCCGGGCAGCTGTGCGGCCACTGGATCCAGGTGTACGGCGAGAAGGACCAGATCGTCTTCCCGATCGGCATCGGCCGCATCACCCTGTACGGCCCGCACCCGGCCGCCGGCGAGCGCGTCGGCGCCACCGTCCGGAACCGCTCCGTGTCCGAGAGCACCGTCAAGTACGACGCCGAGCTCGTCCGGGCGGGCGGCGCCGGCGGCCTGTGGGCCCGCGTCGAGGGCTGGACGACCCGCCGCTTCCACACCGACGAGGCGACCTGGCGGATGAAGTTCACCCCGGAGCTGTCCGGGGTGGCCGAGCCGCAGCCCGGCGGCTGGTGCCTGGCCCGGCGGCACTGGGACGGCACCTCGGCCCGCGACATGCTGATGCGCCAGTACCTCGGCGGCGCCGAGCGCGCCGAGTACCTCGCGATGCGGCCCCGCGAGCGCGGCCGCTGGCTGCTGGGCCGGATCGCGGTCAAGGACGCCGTCCGGCACTGGCTGTGGGAGCGGGGGCACGGCCCGCTGTTCCCGGCCGAGCTGACCGTACGGGACGGCGCGGAGGGCCGCCCGGAGGTGACCGGGCCGTTCGGGACCGGGCCCGCGGTGTCGGTCGCCGCCACCCCCGACCTGGGCGCGGCGCTGGTGCGCACCGCCCCGGAGCCCGCCGGGGTCGCGGTCGAGCCGGTGCCCGAGCCCGGCGACGGCGAGGCGGTCGCGCGGGCCCGGATGCGCGCCGCCGACGCCGCCGCGAAGCGGTCGGGCGCCGTCACCGCGGTCGAGACGCGCCTGCTGGACGAGCACGTCGTGGCCTGGACGGTCACCTCGCGCACGCCGAACGACACCCGCACACGCACCCGCAACGACGAGGGAACGAGGGAAGGGGAAGCATGACAGCCGCGGACGAGGTCCTCTACGAGGCCGTCCAGCACGAGGTCGTCCGGATGCTGGTCGAGGTGGTCGGGGACGACTTCCTGCTGGAGACGGAGGTCGGCCCGGAGACCACCCTGAACGACGACCTGGCGCTGGAGAGCATCGAGTTCGTCGCGCTGGCCGAGCGGCTGCACGAGCGCTACGGCGCGCGGGCCGACCTGGCCGCGCTGGTCGCCGGGCTGGACCTGGACCAGATCATGCGGATGACGGTCGGCGACCTGGTGGACCACATCGCCTCCCGGCAGCCCGCCGGGGTCTGAGCCGTTGCCCTACGTGCGCGCGCGGGGCGTCCGCTTCCACGTCGTCGAACTCGGCGCCGACCCGGGCGGCGGCGCCGGCGAACCCCTGGTCATGCTGCACGGTCTCACCGGCAGCGCCGCGTCGTGGTTCTTCAGCGTCGCCCCGGCGCTGGCGCGGACGCGCCCGGTACGGCTGCCCGACTGGCGCGGCCACGGGATGAGCGAGCGCACCGCGACCGGCTACGACACCGCGACGCTGGCCGCGGACCTGGCCGAGCTGACCGCCGGGCTGCCGCCGTTCGCGATCGCCGGGCACAGCTACGGCGCCGTCGTCGCGGTGCGGTTCGCCCGCGCCCATCCCGGCCGGGTCACCCGGATGGCGCTGATCGACCCGCCGTTCGGGATGCGGTTCGCCGGCGGCGGCCCGCACGCCGGGCACGCGCTGTGCGGGACGAGCCTGCGGGCCGACCTGGCCGCGGAGCCCGCCGTGACCGGCGGCGAGCTGGCGGCCCTGCGCGGCCTGCCGGTGCTGACCGTCGTCGGCGCCGACTCCCCGTTCCGGCGGGCCGGGGAGCTGGTCGGCGGCGCGCTGCCGGCGTCCCGGCGGCACGTGCTGCCCGGCGGCCACGACCTGCACATCACGGCGCGGGCCCGGCTGGCGCCGCTGCTGGAGGACTTCCTGACCGAGAGCGAGGAGGCTCATGCCTGAGGTGACCGCGCGCGGGACCCGCTTCCACGTCCAGACGATCGAGCCCCGCGGTGGCCCGGCCCCCTGCTCGGCGGCGCCGCCGCCCACCGTGGTGTTCGTCCACGGGCTGGTGATGGACAACCTGTCGAGCTTCTACTCCACCCTGGCCTGGCCGGTGGCCGCGGCCGGGGCGCGCGCCGTCCTGTACGACCTGCGCGGCCACGGCCGCTCGGAGCGCACGCCCGCCGGGTACGGCGCCGCCGACGCGGTCGCCGACCTGTTCGCGCTGCTGGACGAGCTGGGGCAGCGGCGGCCGGTCCACCTGGTCGCCAACAGCTTCGGCGGGGTGATCGCGCTGAACGCGGCGCTGGCCCGCCCGGACCGGGTCGCGGGGCTGGTGCTGATCGAGGCGCACGGGCCGGCCGAGCGGCCCGTCGAATGGTCCGAGGAGATGCTGAACTCGCTCGGCAAGTTCGGGCTCGTCCTGGAGTACGAGGAGCTGTCCGGCCGGCTGATGGACACCGGCGACCGCCGCCACGGCAAGCAGGTCGCCACCGCCGAGGCGCTGGTCAACGGCACCACCCTGATCGACGACCTGGCCGCGGCCCGGCCCGTCCCGCCCGCCGAGCTGGCCACGCTGGCCTGCCCCGTGCTGGCGGTGTACGGGGAGCACTCCGGCCTCGCCGGGACGGGGCGGCTGCTGCTGCGCTCGGTGCCCGGCTGCACGCTGCACATCATGGCGGGCCACGCGCACACGGTGCTGCGCGAGGGCACCGCCGAGCTACTGGAGGTCATGTTGCCCTGGCTGTCCCACCACGCGGGCACGAAGGTCCCCGCCGCGGTGAACGGGGACCCGCTGAACGGGGACCCGCTGAACGAGGTCGCGGTGAACGGGGTCGCGCCGTGAGCGGGCGGCGGGTGAGCGTCCCGTCGCTGCTCGGGCCCGACGCCGTGGCCGCCCGCCCGGCCCGCGGCGGCGAGGGGGCGCGGCGCCGGTTCCTGTTCGCCGTGCCGCCGCTGACCGGGCACGTCAACCCGACCGTGGCGGTGGCCGCGGAGCTGGGGCGGCGCGGCCACAAGGTCGCCTGGGTGGGCCAGCGGGCGTTCCTGGAGCCGCTGCTGCGGCGCGGCTCGCAGATCTTCTCCGCCGAGGACGCGGCGTTCGCCGAGCGGCTGGAGCGGGCCCGGCTGGAGTGGCTGGGCCTGCGCGGCCCGGCCGCGCTGCGGTTCCTGTGGGAGGAGTTCATCGTCCCGCTCGGGCACGCGATGATGCCCGGCGTCGAGGCGGCCGTGAAGCGGTTCCGCCCGGACGTGGTCGTCTCCGACCAGCAGGTGCTGGCCGCTCCGGTGGTGGCGCGGCTGCGCGGCGTCCCGTGGGCGACGTCCGCGACCACCTCCGCCGAGTTCACCCGCCCGCTGGCCGGGATGCCGCTGGTGGAGGAGTGGGTGCGGGAGCGGATCGGCGACTTCCAGCTCGACCACGGCATCGAGGACCTGATCGACCTGCGGTTCTCCGACCACCTGGTGCTGGCGTTCTCCACGTCCGCGCTGATCGGCGACACGTCGTTCTTCCCCGACCACTTCGCGTTCGTCGGGCCCGCGCTGCGCCGCCCGTCCGCGGGCGACTTCCCGTGGGCGTGGCTGGACGAGGGCGGCGGGCGCCCGACGGTGCTGGTCTCCCTCGGCACGATCGACGGCCCGGCGGGGGAGCGGTTCTTCCGGGCCGCGGCCGACGCGGTGCGCGGCATGGACGTGCGCGCGGTGTTCGTGGCGCCGCGCGGGACCCTGCCGGACCCGCCGCCGAACGTGCTGGTCCGCGAGCACGTCCCGCAGCTCACGCTGCTCAAGCGGATGTCGGCGGTGGTCTGCCACGGCGGCCACAACACCGTCTGCGAGGCGCTGGCCGACGGGCTGCCGCTGGTCGTCGCGCCGATCCGCGGCGACCAGCCGGTGATCGCCCGGCAGGTCGAGGCGGCCGGAGCCGGGATCACCGTCCGGTACGGCCGCGCCCGCGCCGCCGAGCTGCGCGCCGCGCTGGAGGCGGTGCTGGAGCGGGACTCCTACCGGGACGCCGCCGCGCGGGTGAGCGAGTCGTTCACCGCCGCCGGCGGCGCCGCGCACGCGGCCGACCGCCTGGAGAAGCTGACGTGACCCTGCTCGGCGCCGGCTGGCCCGCGGCGTTCCCGGTGGCCGTGGCGGCGGGCGTGCTCCTGAACGCGCTGCGCCTGCGCCACCGGCTGTCCGCGCTGCCCAGCGTCCCGCCCGCCGGGCGGGACGAGCCGCTGTGCTGGGCCGGCGGCCGCGAGGAGGCGGGGCCGGACGGGCCGTACGCGCTGCTCACCGCCGCCAACGCGGTGCTGAGCGGGCAGGCGCGGCGGGCCGCGCTGGTCCACGCCCGCGACCGCGGGCTGCAGGTCCTCGACCTCGTCCCGGCCGACCTGCCGGTGGAGCGGGCGCTGGACCTCGCCCGCGCCCTCGACCCCGCGAAGTACCGGACCGACCCGCTCGCCCGGGGGCGGGGCGCGGGCTTCGCCACCGTCGTCGCGTCCGGCGTCCTGGACCGGGCCGGCGTCCAGGCCGGCGGCCTGGAGGCGGGGGAGTACGGCACCGTCACGACGCGGCTGCGGCAGTACGCGCGGCCGCGCCCGGACGGGGACGGGTACGCGGCCGACCTCGCCGTCGTCCCCTGCCACACCACGCCGCGCGTGCCGCCCTGGAGGAACCGGCGGGCCTGGCTCTCCGGCCTCGGCGTGCCGCCCCTGGCCGCCCTCGGCGGGACGGCCCTGACCTACGCGCTCGTCTGGCTCGCCTTGGCTGCCGACGCCGCGTGGGGGATGGCGGCGGCCGCCTCGTACTGCGCGGCGCCGTACGTCACGTTCACGGGCGGCCCGCTGTCCCCGCGCGACCTGCACCGGACCGCGCTGCTGCGGCTCGTGCAGACGCCCTGGAACCTGTGGCGGACCCTCTACGCCCCCCAGACCGCCTGGGAACTGGACCGGGCGCAGGAGGAGGAGCAGGCCAGGCGCCGCTACCGGGAGGACCTCCTGGAAGGCGTGGAACGCTTCTTCGAGCCGCCCCGCTACGACTGCCCCTGGTGCGGGGCCCGTTCGCTGGACACGCACCTGATCGGCGGCGACGTCGTCCAGGCCAAACCGGGACGGTTCAAGCTCGACCGCTGCGGGGAGTGCGGGCACATCTTCCAGAACCCGCGGCTGAACGAGGCCGGCCTGGAGTTCTACTACCGCGACACCTACGACGGGCTCGGCGCCACCTTCTGCGAGAGCGTCTTCGCCCTCCAGGGCGCCGCGTACCGGTCGCGCGCGGAGATGGCGGCCGCGCACCTGTCGCCGCGGACCTGGCTGGACGTGGGGACCGGGCACGGGCACTTCTGCCGCGTCGCCCGGACCGTCCTGCCCGGCACCGCCTTCGACGGCCTGGACCAGGGCGAGGGCGTCCGCGAGGGGCACCGCCGCGGCTGGCTGCGGCGCGCCCACCGGGGGAGCTTCACCGACCTGGTGGACGAGCCGGCCGGCCGGTACGACGTGATCAGCATGTTCCACTACCTGGAGCACACGCCCGACCCGTTCGGCGAGCTGGACGCCGCCGTCAAGATCCTCGGACCGGGCGGGCACCTGCTGATCGAGCTGCCCGACCCGGGATCGCGCACCGCCCGGCTCCTCGGCCGCCGCTGGGTCGGCTGGTTCCAGCCGCAGCACCTGCACATGATCTCGATGGGGAACCTGGAGGAGGCGCTGGCGGCGCGCGGCCTGCGGATCGTGGATCGCCGGCGCCCCGCCGCGCGCCGCGACCACGACCTCGTGATCTCGGTGCTGACCACGCTGACCTCGCTCGCCCCCTCGCCGGCCTGGCCCTGGGCGCGGCCCGGCGCGTCCCGGGCACGCCGCGTCGCCGGCCTCGCGGCCGCCGTGCCGCTGCTCGCCGCGGCCGCCGTCCTGGACCTCGCCCTCGCGGCCGTCCCGGGGACCGGCAACGCCTACCTGGTACTGGCGCGAAAGGACGAAGGCTGATCGCCGCACCACCGGACCGGATCGTCGACCGGCGCGCCGCCGATCCGGACATCAGGATGACCGCGTACGTCTTCGAGCGGGTCTTCGGGACGGCGCCGGGGGCCGTCCGGCACGTTCCCGGGGCCCTGACGCTGCTCGACGGCCTGACGGTCGGCCTCCCCTGGGGCGTCGTCGCCGCCGCGGGGCCGGGGCCGACCGCCGTCCACTCGATGAACCACCGCACCGGCCGCTACACGGGCGGGCCCGCGCCCGGCTGGGCCGAACCCGCCGTCGCGGCCCTGCGCGCGCACGGCGCCAGGGAGAGCCGGGTGGCGGTGCACAGGGAACTGCCGTTCGCGACAGGGCTCTCCAGCGGGATGGAGACGTTCTCCGCCGTCTCGCGGGCGCTCCAGGACCTGTACGGGCTGCCGCCCGTCCCCTGCGGCGACCCCGCGGGCGTGACGGCGCTCCACGCCCGTCCCGGCGAGGCGCTCCTGCTGAAGGGAGACGACGTCGAGCGGCTGCCGTGCGACCTGGCCGCCGCCGGGCTGCGCCTCCTGATCGTGGATCCGGGCACGGGCAGTTCCCGGCCGTCGGCGCCGGGCCACGGGGAACGCGCCGCCGCGGCTCTCCGCGCGGGCGATCTCGACGCCTTCGGAGCCGCCCTCACCGCGGCCCGCACGAGCGGCGCGCCGGTCTTCGACACCGCGCTGGACGCGGCCCGCGCCGCCGGGGCGCTCGGCGGGCTGGCGGTCGGGCGCTGCGCGGTGGCGCTGGTCCCGCTGGAGGCCGTACCGGCCGTCCGGCGGCGGGTGAACGAGGCGCTGGACGGCCTGGTCAGCCGCCCGCCGCGGTTCCTCACCGCCGTGCCGTCCGGCCCCCGCGAGAGCCGCGCCGCCGGTCAGAGCTTGGGCGTGAACGGGCGCCGGTAGTCGGGATCGTCCGGCTGGACCAGGCCGCGCAGCGCCGTCTCCACCAGCTCGATCCCGCGCAGCAGCTCGACCAGCCGGGCGCCCTCGCGGCGGTAGGTGTCGAGGACGGCCTCGATGCCGTGCGGCGGGACCGTGTCGGCGAGATCGACCCTGGCCGTGCGGAAGCCGTCCCGGGCCGCCTCGACGGACGCGTTCACATGGTGCCGGGCCATCCGGGCCAGGGCGACGGGGTAACGGCGCAGGACCCCGTACCGGCGGTACTCGGGCGGCACGAGCTCGAGGAGCCAGGCCAGCGCCGTGTCCTCGAAGCGCTCGGAGCCCGGAGGATGGACCTGGGCCGGCCAGCCGGGCGGAACGTACGTGCTCACACCGTCACGGTACCCCAAGTTCGAACATATGTTCGAGAGCGATTTTGCCTAGGTCGACTCGCCGGGCCGTCCCGGCCCCTGGGCGCGGCGGATCCGGATCTTGCCCGACTGCAGGTCGTCGCGGCCGTCCCGGTCGCCGGCCACCTCGTGGTCGTCCTGGCGGCGTGTCTTCTGCGCCTCCTGCTCCTCCTGCTTGACCTTCTTGGAGCCCTCGAACGCCGACGCCAGATCCTCGAACATGCCGCCGCCGAAACCGGCCCCGGTCTCGCCGTCGCCGCGGATCGCGCCCATCAGCGACCGGCCGCCGGTGCCGTCCTGCGGCCAGTCGACGGCCTCCGGCTCGGCGGCGGGCTTGGCCGTCCCCATCGGGCGGCCCTTGACGCGCTTGCGGCGACGGAAGGGTGACCTCACACGAACTCCAACGCGACGGACCTCCGAATTGATCCCGCCCCGGGCGAAGCGGGTGGAAGAGCAGGCGAACCCTCCCCACCGCGGCGGAACCGGGGATCGCCCGGGCCTCCGCGGAGACCACACGATATCCGGTACCGACCTCACCCCCACCCCGCTCACCCGCGACCACGCTTTCCCGCCCAGAGTTCCTCCCAGTTCATCCCCCGGAGCGGCTCCCACTTCATCCGACCCGAGATCCCTCCCACCTCACCCGGCCGTGATCTCCTCCACCTCATCCCGCCCTGTGTTCCTCCAACCTCATCCCGCCCTGTGTTCCTCCCACCTCACCCCGCCCTGTGTTCCTCCCACCTCACCCCGCCCTGTGTTCCTCCCACCTCATCCCGCCCTGGTCTCCTCCCACCTCAACCCACCCCGGAGCCGGTAGCCTGCGGGACGTGCGCCTATCCCGAGCCGTCGCGGCCCTAGAGGAGATGTACCCGCCGTCCTGGGCCGAGCCGTGGGACGCCGTCGGCCTGGTCTGCGGCGACCCCGACCAGGAGGTCGGGCGGGTGCTGCTCGCCGTCGACCCGGTCGCCGCCGTCGTGGACGAGGCGCTCGAATGGGGCGCCGACCTGATCGTCACCCACCATCCGCTGCTCCTGCGCGGCGTGCACGGCGTCGCCGCCACCACGCCCAAGGGGCGGCTGATCCACCGGCTGATCAGGAACGGCGTGGCGCTCTACACCGCCCACACCAACGCCGACGTCGCCGACCCGGGCGTCTCGGACGCGCTGGCCCGCGCCGTCGGCCTCACCGGCGGCCTGCGCCCGCTCGCGCCCTCGGCCGACGACCCGCGCCGCGGCCTCGGCCGGATCGGGGAGCTGCCGGAGCCGATGACGCTGCGCGCGTTCACCGCCCAGGCCGCCGCCGGGCTGCCCGCCACCGCCTGGGGCGTCCGGGCCGCCGGCGACCCCGACCGGACGGTCCGTACCGTCGCGGTCTGCGGCGGCGCGGGCGACTCGCTGCTGGACACCGCGCGCGCCGCCGGCGTGGACGTCTACCTCACCGCCGACCTGCGGCATCATCCCGCCAGCGAGCACACCGAGCGCGGCGGGCCGGCCCTGGTCGACGCCGCGCACTGGGCCACCGAATGGCCCTGGCTGGCCGACGCGGAACGGCGGCTCGCCGAGGCCGGCACGTTGCAGACCCGGGTGTCCGCGCGCGTCACCGACGCGTGGACCCTGCACGACGAAGGAGTGAAGTGAAAGCCGCACCGCAAGCCCAGCTGCGCCTGATCGACCTGCAGGACCTCGACAGCACGCTGGACCGGCTGGCGCACCGCCGCCGCACGCTGCCCGAACTCGCCGAGGTCGACCGGCTGCACGGCCGGCTGGCCGAGCTGCGCGACGCGATCGTCGCCGCCGAGACCGAGGTCGGCGACCTCGACCGCGAGCAGCGCAAGGCCGAGCAGGACGTCGATCAGGTACGGGCGCGGGCGGACCGCGACCAGAAGCGGCTCGACTCCGGCCAGGTCACCTCCGCCAAGGACCTGTCCGGGCTCCAGGCCGAGATCGCCTCGCTCCAGCGCCGCCAGTCCGACCTGGAAGAGGTCGTACTGGAGATCATGGAGCGGCGCGAGGAGGCCGAGGGCAGGGTCACCGCGCTCAAGGCCGACCGCGCCGCCGCCCAGGAGGAGCACGACGCCGTCGTCGCCCGCCGGGACGCCGCCCAGCAGGAGATCGACGAGGAGAGCGGCACCACCAGCGCCGCCCGTACCGCCGTGTCCAAGGACGTCCCCGAGGACCTCCTGAACCTGTACGAGAAGCTGCGCGGCCAGTTCGGCGGCGTCGGCGCCGCCAAGCTGTACCGCGGCGCCTGCCAGGGCTGCCACCTGGCCCTCAACACCGTCGACCTGAACCGCATCCGCGCCGCCGCCGAGGACGAGGTCATCCGCTGCGAGGAGTGCCGCCGCATCCTCGTCCGCACCCCCGAGTCGGGCCTGTGAGCGCGGGCACGGCGGCCGGGCCGAGGCCATGAGCAGGAAGCTGATCATCGAGGCGGACGGCGGGTCCCGGGGCAACCCGGGGCCCGCGGGCTACGGCGCGCTCGTCCGCGACGCCCTCACCGGCGAGGTGCTCGCCGAGGTCGCCGAGGCCATCGGCACCGCCACCAACAACGTCGCCGAGTACCGCGGCCTGATCGCCGGCCTGCGCGCCGCCGCGGACCTCGACCCCGCGGCCCGCGCCGAGGTCCGGATGGACTCCAAGCTCGTCGTCGAGCAGATGTCCGGCCGCTGGAAGATAAAGCACCCGGACATGGTCCCGCTGGCCCTGGAGGCCCGCGAGCTGGCCTCCGCGCTCGGCTCCGTCGCGTACACGTGGATCCCCCGCGCCCGCAACGCCCACGCCGACCGGCTGGCGAACGAGGCCATGGACGCCGCCGCCCGCGGCGAGGAGTGGTCCCGCGACGAGGAGCCCGACGACGAGGGCGAGAGAGCCGCCTGGACGCCGCCCTCCAGCACCCCGACCCGTACCCTCCTCCTCCGCCACGGCGAGACGCCCTACTCGATCGAGAAGCGCTTCGCCGGCGGCGGCGACATCCCCCTCACGGAGAACGGCCTGCTCCAGGCCCGCGCCGCGGCCCGCGCGATCAAGGACATCGACGCGATCGTCACGTCCCCGCTGCGCCGCTGCCGCGACACCGCCGCCGAGATCGCCGCCGCCACCGGCGCCGGCATCAGGATCGAAGAAGGCTTCCGCGAGACCGACTTCGGTGCCTGGGAGGGCCTCACCTTCGCCGAGGCCGACCGGAGATGGCCCGCCGAACTCAAGGCATGGCTGGCCGACCCCGACGTCGCCCCGCCCGGCGGCGAGAGCTTCGCCGAGGTCTCCCGCCGCGTCCGCACCGCCCTCGACAAGCTCAAGGTCCGCCACCGCCACAAGACGGTCCTCGTCGTCTCCCACGTCACGCCCATCAAGCTCCTGATCAAGGACGCCCTGGGCGCCCCCATGACGTCCCTCTACCGCATGCACCTGGACGTGGCGGCCCTCTCCGCCATCGACTGGTACGACGACGGCCCGGCCTCACTCCGCTCCTTCAACGACACCCACCACCTCTGAAACCGGTACCCTGGCCCGTACGGCGGACGAGCCGGCCGGACGGCCGCGTCGGGGCAGCAGCCCCGCCGAGGAAGGTCCGGGCTCCACAGGGCAGGGTGGTCGGTAACGCCGACCCGGGGCGACCCGCGGGACAGTGCCACAGAAAACAGACCGCCACCTTCGGGTGGTAAGGGTGAAACGGTGAGGTAAGAGCTCACCAGCGCCCACGGTGACGTGGGCGGCTAGGTAAACCCCACCTGGAGCAAGGTCAAGAAGGGACGCCGGCAGGCGTCCCGCGCAGGCGTTCGAGGGCGGCCCGCCCGAGCCTGCGGGTAGACCGCTGGAGGCCGCCGGCAACGGCGGCCCGAGATGGATGGCCGTCCCCTGCACGCAGGGACAAAACCCGGCCTACAGGCCGACTCGTCCGCCCCTCGCCCTCTGCCTGTCCGGTTGCCGGGGAGGGGAATGGCGTCATCGCGATCGAACATGCCTTCGCTGATCAACCCTGCCGGCCGCCCAAGTCGGGGTTCGGGTGGTTTCGGGGTATAGGCGGGGAGAGCGTGGGAGGTGTGGATGGTGGTACGGGGAGCGTGGCCGCGGCTGCGGGTGGCGGACTGGACCGAGACGCGGGACACGTTGCACATGTGGACCCAGATCGTCGGCAAGGTGCGGCTGGCGCACGCGCCGCTGGTGAACCACTGGTGGCAGGTGACGTTGTACGTGAGTCCGCGCGGGCTGACGACGTCGGCCGTCCCGTACGGGGACGGGGCGTTCGACATGGAGTTCGACTTCGTCGAGCACGTGCTGCGCGTCCGGGGGAGTGACGGCCCGAGCCGGGCGGTGGCGCTGGAGCCCAAGCCGGTGGCGGACTTCTACGGCGAGACGATGGGGGCGCTGAAGGAGCTCGGGATCGAGACGGCGATCCAGGGGTCGCCGAACGAGGTGGATCCCGTGATCCCGTTCGCGGAGGACCGCCAGCACGCGTCGTACGACGCGGAGGCGGCGCACCTGTTCTGGCGGCAGCTGCTGCAGGCGAACCGGGTGATGGGCGAGTTCAGGTCCCGGTTCGTGGGCAAGGTCAGCCCGGTGCACTTCTTCTGGGGCGCGATGGACCTGGCCTGCACGAGGTTCTCGGGACGGCCGGCGCCGCCGCATCCGGGCGGTGCGCCGAACTGCGGTGACTGGGTGATGGTCGAGGGGTATTCGCGGGAGCTGGCCAGCTGCGGTTTCTGGCCGGGCGGCGGCGAGGAGGGCGCCTTCTACGCCTACGCGTACCCGGAGCCGGAGGGGTACGCGGATCGTCCGGCCGCTCCGGAGGGCGCCTTCTACAGCCGCGAGAACGGCCAGTTCCTGCTGCCGTACGAGGCGGTCGCCGATGCGGAGGATCCGGACGGGGCGCTGATGGACTTCCTGGAGTCGACGTACGTGGCGGCCGCGGACCTTGCGGAGTGGGACCGGGCCGCGCTGGAGGAGGATCCCGGCCGCTGGGAACGGCACCGGCGCCGATGAGGGCCGCTACATGCGCGATCCCGGCGGCCGCCCATCGAGGTCGGGCAGGCGACCGGGATGCTGAGGGCGTCATCGCCGAAATGTCCGCCCGGCCGGCTCCCGGACGTGGTTCGCTCCTGGCGTGATGGGGTTCCGGTGCAGGGGCCGCGCGGGCAGAGTGGCCGGTATGAGGCTGCTGATCTTGGGTGGTACGGAGTTCGTCGGGCGGGCGTTCGTGGAGGAGGCGCTGGCCAGGGGCGACGAGGTGACCGTGCTCAACCGGGGGACCCATCCGGCCCCTGAGGGCGTGACGGCGCTGCGCGGTGACCGGCGGGAGCCGGGCGGGCTGGCGGCGGCCGGGCGGGGCGAGTGGGACGTGGTCGTCGACACCTGGTCGTGGGAGCCGGCCGCGGTGCGGGACGCGGCGAGCGCGCTGGCGGGCCGGGCGGAGCGGTACGTCTACGTGTCCAGCCGTTCGGTGTACGAGTTCCCGACGCCGCCCGGAGCGGGGGAGGACGCGCCGCTGGTGGAGGCGACCGGCGCGGACGCGTACCCGCAGTACAAGATCGGCGGGGAGCTGGGGGCCACGGCCGCGTTCGGGGAGCGGGCGCTGCTCGTGCGGGCGGGGCTGGTGATCGGGCCGTACGAGAACGTCGGGCGGCTGCCCTGGTGGCTGCGGCGGATCGCGGCGGGCGGGCCGGTGCTCGCGCCGGGGCCGCCGGACCTCGGGCTCCAGTACGTCGACGCCCGCGATCTGGCCGGGTGGAGCCTGGAGGCCGCGGCGAAGGGGCTCGGCGGCGCGTACAACATGATCAGCCCGCCCGGGTTCACCACCATGCGGGAACTGCTCGAAACGTGCGTCGAGGTCACCGGATCGGACGCCGAGCTGCGATGGGTGGAGCCCGAAAGGATCCTGGCCGCGGGAGTCGAGCCGTGGACCGATCTGCCCATCTGGATCCCGCCGGGCGAAATGCACGGGACGCTGCACCAGGCGGGCGTTTCCAAGGTGCTCGAAGCGGGGCTGGAATGCCGGCCGGTGGCGGCGACCGTGGCGGACACGTGGGCGTGGCTGCGCGAGGTCGGGGAGCCGCCGCGGCGGCCGGACCGGCCGGCGGTGGGGCTGGATCCTCAGGTCGAGGCGTCGCTGATCTGATCCCAGAACGCCGCGATCTCGTCCCACGGGAAGCGCGGCCCGGGGTCGATGCGGCGGCGCACGAGAACGGACGGATCGTCGGAGGCGGGCACCACGGCCGTGTCGAGATCGCTGTGGCGCACCATTTCCCGCAGGTTGGGGAATCGCGCGCGAAGGCCGCGGAGAACGTCCTTCAACGTCGCGATCTGAGCGGCCGTGAAGTCCTCGGACGGCTCCTGCCGGCGGGAATCGAAATGGTCCGGATGGCGGCCGCTGTTGACCATCTCGATGCCGATCGACGGGGCGTTGTGGCCGCGCACGTGGGCGGCGACGCGGTCCAGCGGGACGAAGCGGTGCGCCGTCCCGTCACGGTCGATGTAGAGGTGGCCGCACACCCGGGACGGCCCGTCCTCGGCCAGCCGCCGGGCCGACTCCAGGTCGGGCGTCTCGGTCGCGTGCAGCACGACCGCGGTCACGTCGGCGGCGGCGCGTACCGGGAGATCGCGGTACCAGCCGACCGGATGGTCCTGCATGATCCGATTACATCACGGTACGTGGCCGCCGAATGTCCGCTCGACGACCCGTCCGGGCGGATAGAAGAAATTTTCAGTTCCCCTCCGTGAACGGGTCACACGACACAAACGATCGCCGCGCGGGCGCATACCTTCCAGGTAGAGCTGATCGCCTTGGGGAGATCGGCGGTGGCGGCGGGGCGACCTGGGACCGGCCCCGCGGAGAGGAGCACCGATGTTCATCGCGGTTACGGCGGTCGCGCTCATCGGATTGCTGGCGTCACTCGTCTATCTGGCGGAGTTCGCACGGGCGAGCAGGAGGGACTCGTTCCGCACACCGGCCTCCACCGGCAGCGCGCGCCGCGCGCGCCGGGTGACGGGAATGTACGCACGGGGGACCGACGAGCAGTCCGAGCGCGGGACGGACGAGCTGGTCGGCTACTAGGAAGGGGCACGGGCCGCCCGGGCCGGACGGCCCGTGCCCCTCTCCTCAGGACGGATCCGGAACGGGATCAGGACAGAATCAGGACGGACTCAGAACGGACTCAGGTCAGCGCCCGGGGCTCGCCCTCGGGCGCCTCGTCCGGTACGGGGACGAAGACCTGCGCGGACTGGTCGAGGACCCGCACGTTGGCGGTCTCGAGGTCGAGGTAGAGGCCGACGAGCTCCAGCTCGCCCGCCTCCACCCGCTCCTTGATCCACGGGTAGGTGAGCAGGTTGTCGAGCTGCTGCATCACGTTGGTCTGGCAGAGCCGGGCCAGTGGCGGCTCGGCGGGGTCGTCGCCGGGGTCGGCGGCCAGGAAGCGGGCCAGGCTGTGGTTGCCGTGCTTGAGCCAGCGCGACAGGCTCCCCAGGTGCTCGACCTCGGTGCCGCCGGCGAGCAGCGCGGCCATGGCGCCGCAGTTGGAGTGGCCGCAGACGGTGATCGTGCGGATGCCGAGCACCTGGGTCGCGTACTCGACGGTCGCGGCCACCGAGTCGTCGGCGGTACGGGAGCCGCGGCGCGGCACCATGTTGCCGACGTTCCGGTTGATGAACAGGTCGCCGGGACCGCTGGCGGTGATGATGTTGGGCACCACGCGCGAGTCCACGCAGGTGATGAACAGGTGCTCGGGCTTCTGCTCGAACGCCAGCTCCGCCATGATCGGCCGGACGAGCCGGGCGGTGCTGCCGTGGTACTCCCGCACGCCCTGCAGGAGCAGCGCGCTCGGCGAGACCTCGGGACCGTCGAGCTCGGACGCCTCTTCGCGCCGCCGCCGGTTCCCCCACGGCGCCCACCAGCGGGCGGGCGGGGACGACTTGCGCGGCGGCGACATGTCACCGGTCACGGCTCTTTCATACCAAGCCTCGTGAACCTCATCGATGTCCACCCTCCCTCCGAGGCGTTCGTGGGCCCGCCGCCATTCGTGCACGGCGTCGAACGCGGCGTGGTCCATGAAGTCCACGTTCAGGTCCAGGTCGACGGTGGCGCCGGCCGGGATCCGCTGCAGGACGGCCGTCACCTTCGGCACGCCGAGGAACGTCAGCGTGCCCTCGACGACCACGTGCCAGCGGCCGGCGGGCGGCGACAGGTCGTCGGCCGCGACGGGGACGCCGCCGAGCGTGCCGAGCCCGCCGCCGAAGTCGGCCGGGTCGCCGTCGACATGGGTCAGGATGGCCGCCTTGCCGTCCGACCGCGCCGCCTCCTCGACCCGGACGTTCACGTGGGTGAGGCGGCGCAGCGCCAGTACGGCCATGACGCCGATGCCGAGCAGCACGCCCTCGCCCAGGCCCAGCAGCACGACCCCGAAGAGGGTGGCGAAGTAGGCCAGCGCCTCGCGGTGGTGCCGCAGGTCGCGTACCTGGGAGGGGCCGAGCATCTTGACGCCGAGCGCGACCAGCAGGGCGGCCAGCGCCGCCAGCGGCACCAGCTCGATCAGCGGGCCGCACGCGAGCGCCACGACCAGCACCCACACGCCGTGCATGACGCCGGAGGCGCGGGTGCGGGCGCCCGCCTCCAGGTTCGCGGTGCTGCGGACGATCACGCCCGCGATGGGCAGCCCGCCCAGCAGCCCGCTGACCGCGTTCGCCGCGCCCTGCCCGACCAGCTCGCGGTCCAGGTTGGCGCGCGGCACGCCGGGGGGACGCTGCCGGTCGGTGGCGACGCTGCACAGCAGCGAGGCCACGGCGGCGACGAGGCCGATGGTGACGACCGCGCCGAACACCTCCGGGAGCGGGCCGTGCGGGAGCGTCGGCGGGTGCACGCCCGCCAGGAGCGAGTCGGGCAGGTCGACGCGCGGCACGTGCCACCGCAGGGCCCAGGCGAGGAACGTGGCGATCGCGATGGCGGGCAGCGGCGCCGGGATCCGCCCGGCGACCGCCAGGACGCCCCGGCCCGTCTTCGGGAGCCGGTCCCAGCCCAGCAGGACGCCGACCGTCAGCAGGCCGAGCAGCGTGGCCTGGGAGTGCGGTGCGACCAGCTGCCCGGGCAGCTCCACGATGTTGTCGATCGACGACTGCTGCGGCGTGCCGCCGAGCAGGACGTGCACCTGCGCCAGGACGAGCACGACCCCGATGCCCGCGAGCATGCCGTGGACGACGGCGGGTGACACCGCCAGCGCGGTACGGGCGACGCGGCAGGCGCCGAGCGCGAGCTGCAGGAACCCGGCGAGCATGGTGATCGCGCAGGTGGCCCGCCAGCCGTAGGTGTGGACGATCTCGGCGACGAGCACGGTGAGGCCCGCCGCGGGCCCGCTGACCTGGAGCGGCGCGCCGCCGACGAGCCCGGCGACGATGCCGCCCACGGCGGCGGCGATGAGCCCGGCCTCGACCGGGGCGCCGGAGGCGACCGCGATGCCCAGCGAGAGCGGGATGGCGACCAGGAAGACGACGAAGGAGGCGAGCAGATCTCGCCGCCACGTGTATACGAAGAGTGGTTTGAAAGACACGTAGTGTATGCAACCAACGCGGCTGCGGTTACACCAGTGACGACACAGATTTCGCACCCGCGCGCCTGTCCCGCGGGCATGCTCGCAGCCGCCGCACACGGCTCCCGCGCCCGCCGCGCCCCCGCGCCCGCCGTGTCGACTCGTGGCGTGTCCGCCGTCGCGGATGGCCGCGGCGGGCGGACACGCCACGAGTGAACCGCTTGGACGAAAAGGGGCGGGGCCCGCCGGTCTTCCGGTGGGCCCCGCCTTGTGTGGAACGTGTGCGCCGGACGTCAGCGACGGTAGTCGCGGTGGTTCTCCCAGTCGTCCTGCTGCCGGTTGGGGTCGGAGTTGGAACCGGAGTACGGCCCTGGAGGCTGCGAGCCCGGGTAGCCGCCCGGCGCGCCGGGGACGCCGCCGCCGTACGCCTGGGTGGCGTTGGGGTCGTACGCCTGAGTGGCGTTCGGGTCGCCGTAGCCGCCGCCCTGACCGCCGCCGAGAGCGGGATCCGAGCCGCCAGGGCCGCCGTAGCTGCTGCCGCTGAAGTCGCCGTAGCGGCCGGCGTCGCCGCCGCTGCCGGGACCGGACTCGCCGCCGAACGACCCGAGCGGGTCGCGGCCGCCGCCGAGCGGGTCGTCGTAGCGCGGCGACTCGCCGTACGCCGGGGCGGTCGGGTAGCCGTCGCCCTGGCCGCCCTGGCCGGGGCCGCCGTAGCCGGAGCCGCCGCCCGGGAGCCCCGAGAAGCCCTGTCCGGGGCCGGCCGGGTCGCCGCCCTGTCCGGGGGCGGGCCACGGCCCGGTGGAGCCGGTGGAGCCGTACGACGACGATCCGGAGGGCGCGGAGGACCCGGACGGCGGCGCCGGCGAGGAGCCCAGCGGGTCGTTCAGCGGGTCGCCGAGGCCGCCGCCGAACGAGCCGCCCGAGTCGCCGGACGAGCGCTGCCGGTCGTTCTGGATGCGCTGGAGCAGCTCGTCCACGGTCGGCAGCTTGTGGCCGTCGGTGTCGGTGCCGCCGCCGAGGCCGCCGGGCGCACCGGACGCGGCCGGGGCCGCCGGCGCGGGAGCGGGAGCGGGCGGGGCGGGCGGCGCCGGAGGCGCGGGCGGGGCCGGGGGCTCGGCGTGCGAGCCGAGCCCGGGGTCGCCGAAGCCGCGGCCGGCGGCCGGGTCGTCGGTACGGCCGAGGGGCAGCCCGAGCGGGTCGGAGGCGCGCGGGTCGCCGGTGCCCGGGAGCGGCGGCGACATCGGCCGGTCGAACGAGTCGGGCCGGGACGCGGGCGCGCCGCCGCCGGGACGGCCGCCGAGCGGGTCGCCGGTGTCGGACGGCGACGACGGCGGAGGCTGCAGGTACGAGGACGATAGATCGTTCCCGCCGCCGTACGACGGCTCGGGCGCCCCGTAGGACGGCTGGTCGAGCCCCGCCCCGCCGCCGTACACGTGCTGGTCGGCGGGCGGCCCGTAGTCGGGCGTGCGGAAGTCGGGACCGGCGCCGCCGTAGGCCGGCTGGGCGCCGGGGCCCATGGACTGGCCGAGCGGGTCGCCGCCGATCGGGTCGCCGACGGTCGAACCGGGGTCGCCGTACGGGGCGGACTGCGGCGGCGGCGGGAAGCCGGGCTGCGCGGGCGGCGGCGGCGCGGACTGCGGGCCCGTCCCGAAGTCGCCGGGACCGCCCGGGCCACCGGGGCCGCCCGGACCGCCGAGCGGACCGGGACCGCCGGGACCGCCGGGGCCGCCGAGCGGGCCGGCGCCCATCGGGACCGGCTGCGTCATCATCGGCTCGACCGGCATCGGCGGCTCGTTGCGCTGCGCGAGCAGCGGGTCGCCGCCCTGCGCGTGCATCGGGTGTTCGTGCACGGGCTCGCCCGGCATCGGCTCGCCGGGCATCGCCTCGTCACCGCGCGCGTTGAGCGGGTCGGCGGCCGGGTCGGCGGGCTCGTCGCCCGCCTTGTCGTGCTGCCAGGGGAACTTGGGCTTGTCGAACGTGATGGTCGCCCAGTAGTCGTCGTCTTCCATCTCGTCGCTGGCCTGGCCGCTCGGCGGGGGCGGCGCGGCGGCCTGCGGCGGGGGAGCGGTCGGGGCGGCCAGCGGGCCGCCGGCGACGCGCCGGTCGAACTCCGGCTCGGGCTGCCCGGGAGCGGGGCCGGGCCCGGGGGCGTACGCCGGGTCGGCGTCGTAGCCCTCCTCGTACCCGTTGTCGTAGCCGCCGTTGTCGTAGCCGTTGTCATAGCCCGGCCCGTTGTCGTACCCCTGGCCGTTGTCGTAGCCGGGGCCGGGCGGGCCGTAGCCGTCGTCGGCCATCTCCTCCTGGGGAGGCTTCCGGTAGCCACGGGGCGGCGGCTGCTGCTCGTCGTCCATCCAGTCGTCGTCGTCGCGCCCCGAGCGGCTGGCCCGCAGGCCCAAGACCACCAGGACGACCACCAGCGCCACGACCACAATGAGGCCGAAGATCACGATGTTCGTCATGCCACCACCCAATGCCTTGGCCCAGCGAGAGTCGCCGGCGCGGCTCCCGGGATCGTCCCGATTGTCGCCAGCGGCCCGGACCCGGCGGACCTAAACCGGTCCCGGCCGACCGCTATGACCGTTGTCACACCCTTCGCGCACATCTACCCTCACACGGCGCGTACCGATTGGCCAACCCGGCACATCCGTCCGAACCGGCTCATCTCCGCACGCCCCTCTCGCCTCCAGCCCCCCGAAGGGTCCGCGCCCGACCTCCGACGCCCGGGGAACGATGTACGTTCCGCGGCCTCGGGGTCAAACGCGACTACTTGCTCCCGAAGTTCCCGGTGATCCGGCCCCGCCCCACCGTGTGCTCGGCGATGGCCCCCAGGCTCTCCTTCAGCGTCGCCCCGCTGCGGAAAGGTACCTCGGTGTCCAGCGCGTAGATGGTGAAGCGGTACCGGTGCCGCTCGCCCTTGGCCGGGCAGGGCGGCGAGTAGCCCACCTTGTCGCTCGTGTTGAGTCCTTGGACGGCCTTGTCCAGTTTGGCGCCCTCGACCAGCTGCGTCGTGGTCCCGTCGATACCGGCGATCACCCAGTGGACGAAGGCGCCGTCGACGGCGTCGGGGTCGTCCATCACGATCGCGTACGAACGGGTGCCCGCCGGGGTCCCCGACCACATCAGCGGCGGGGTC
This sequence comes from Actinomadura sp. 21ATH, assembly GCF_041951345.1. Classification (NCBI taxonomy): domain Bacteria; kingdom Bacillati; phylum Actinomycetota; class Actinomycetes; order Streptosporangiales; family Thermomonosporaceae; genus Actinomadura; species Actinomadura sp. 21ATH. The sequence goes on from NZ_JBGNUR010000011.1 coordinate 255,809, forward strand.
GTGGCCGCTCCGCCAGGGTACGTCGTGCAGGCGTACCGCGTGGGCAAGTCGCGCCCATCGCGGAAGACCGGACTGGACACGGTGAACCATTCCGACAGTTCGGCGCCCGCCTGCTGCGGCTGCCCGACGAATCCGCAGCCGCCGAGGCCCAGGATCCCCGCGAGGGCGAGGGCACCCGCCGCGGCCGGGACCGAACGCCGGTCTTTCCTCTTCATCGCCACACTCCCCGGGCCTTCCTCATCGGGCCCCACCTTAGAGGTTCGCCACCGGTGGAACGGGTCTTTCCCGGGCGGGCGGCCCGGCCCGGCCGGGGAGATCGCGGAACGCGCCTGGCCGGGCCCGCGCGGACCGTCCGGCGGGCCCGCTGTGACGTTGGTCATGTGAACTGGATCGCTCCCATACGAGGAATCGGTAAAGGAGTGGCGTGTTTCACGCCGCAAGCATCGCTGGATCTTGACTATTCGGAAAGTTTTGCAGGTCTTCGTTGGTTTCCCGTTGGTGTTAGAGCGTTCCGTCAGGTAGTTTGTGAATGTCTTCACAAGCTGACCGTGACTACTGAGGAGGCCGCAATGGCCAGGACCGCCGAGGGCACCCCTGGCGCTCCCCACGTGCTCATCGTGGGTGGCGGCTACGTGGGCATGTACACGGCACTGCGTCTGGAGAAGAAGCTCCGGCGCGAGCTCAAGCGGGGCGAGGTCAAGATCACGATCGTCGACCCCAACTCGTACATGACCTACCAGCCGTTCCTTCCCGAGGCCGCCGCGGGCAACGTCTCGCCCCGGCACGTCGTCGCCCCGCTGCGCCGCGTGCTGCCCCGCTGCACCGTGCGCAACGCCCGGGTGACCGAGCTGCACCACGACGAGCGCTGGGCCATCCTGCAGCCGCTGGCGGGCCCGCCGGAGCGGATCTCCTACGACTACCTCGTGATGGCCGCCGGATCGGTGTCGCGCACGCTGCCCATCCCGGGCCTGGCGGAGAACGGCATCGGCTTCAAGACGATCGGCGAGGCCATCCACCTGCGCAACCACGTACTGGCCCAGCTGGAGATCGCCGAGTCCACCGACGACGAGGAGATCCGCCGCAAGGCGCTCACCTTCGTGTTCGTCGGCGGCGGCTTCGCCGGCGTCGAGGCGCTGGCCGAGCTGGAGGACATGGCCCGCGGCGCGGTCAAGTACATGCGCAAGGTCAGCCCGCAGGACCTGCGGTTCGTGCTGGTCGAGGCCGCCGACCGCATCCTGCCCGAGGTCGGCCCCGAGATGGGCAAGTGGACCGCCGAGCAGCTGCGCGGCCGCGGCATCGACGTCAAGCTCAAGACGTTCCTCCAGTCCGCGGTCGGCGGGAACATCGAGTGCTCCGACGGCAGCGCGTTCCCGGCCGGCACGCTGGTGTGGACCGCGGGCGTGAAGGCGTCCCCGGTGGTGCGCAACTCCGACCTGCCGCTGACCGAGCGCGGCCAGGTCAAGGCCACCGAGTACCTCACGGTCGAGGGCGTCGTCCGGGCGTTCACCGCCGGCGACAACGCCGCGGTGCCCGACCTCACCCAGGAGGGCATGTTCTGCGCCCCCAACGCGCAGCACGCCGTCCGCCAGGCCAAGGTGCTGGCCGATAACCTCGTCCGCTCGCTGCGGGGCAAGTCCCTCAAGCCGTACGCGCACAACAGCGTCGGCTCGGTCGCGGGCCTGGGCCTGCACAAGGGCGTGGCCAACACCTACGGGTTCAAGCTCAAGGGCTTCCCGGCCTGGCTGATGCACCGGACGTACCACGTCTCCCGGGTGCCGACCTTCAACCGCAAGGTCCGCGTCCTGGCCGACTGGACGCTGGCGCTGTTCTTCAAGCGCGAGACCGTGTCGCTCGGCAGCATCGAGCAGCCGCGCGCCGAGTTCGAGCTGGCCGCGCTGGGTGACACCAAGCCCAGGGAGAAGGCCAAGGAGAACGCGGAGAACGCCGCCTAGATCGTTGATGGGGGTTGCTGAGGGCGCGGTCAGTGGTCGTAGGCGGTCAGTGATCGCTTGGTCGGGGCGTCGATGAGCCAGTTGTGCCAGATCGCGGCGTTGAGGGCGCAGATGCGCTGGCAC
>NZ_JBGNUR010000012.1:0-256049 GCF_041951345.1 Actinomadura sp. 21ATH
CAAGGAACGATCTTCTCCCTGCTCGGCCCCAACGGCGCCGGCAAGACCACCACCGTGCAGATCCTGTCCACGCTGATGCGCGCCGACGGCGGCCAGGTCACGGTGGCCGGGTTCGACCTGAACCGCCAGCCCGACGACGTCCGCGGCGCGATCGGCGTCACCGGCCAGTACTCGGCGGTCGACAAGCTGCTCACCGGCCAGGAGAACCTGCTGCTCATGGCCGACCTGCACCACCTGTCCCGCACCGACGGCCGCCGCAAGGCGACCGAGCTGCTGGAGCGCTTCGAGCTGACCGAGGCCGCCGGCAAGCCCGCCTCCACCTACTCCGGCGGCATGGCCCGCCGACTCGACCTGGCGATGACGCTGGTCGGCGACCCGCGCATCATCTTCCTGGACGAGCCCACCACCGGCCTGGACCCCCGCAGCCGCCGCTCCATGTGGCAGATCGTCCGCGAACTGGTCGCCGGCGGCGTCACCATCTTCCTGACCACCCAATACCTCGAAGAAGCCGACCAGCTCGCCGACCACATCGCCCTGCTCGACCACGGCACACTCATCGCCGAAGGCACCGCCGACGAACTCAAGCGCCTCATCCCCGGCGGCCACGTCTCCCTGCGCTTCACCGACGACACCACCCTGCACAACGCGCTCGGCGCACTCGGCACCGGCCTCATCGACCCCGCCGACGACGACCGGCTCACCCTCCAAGTCCCCTCCGACGGCGACGTCACCGCCCTGCGCGAACTGCTGAGCCGCCTCGACGCCGCCGGCATCGAACCCGCCCACCTGTCCATCCACACCCCCGACCTCGACGACGTCTTCCTCACCCTCACCGGCCAAAACCACACCCCCGACCAGCACGGCACCCCCAGCCAGCACGACACCCCCAACCAGCAGCAGGAGGCCACCCGATGAGCACCCTCACCCTGCCGGCCCGCGACTCGGCCACCATGGTCCGCCGCCAGCTCAAGCGCCTGATCCGCTACCCCTCCATGACCATCCAGCTCATCATCACCCCGGTCATCCTGCTGCTGCTGTTCGTCTACGTCCTGGGCGGCACCCTCGGCGCCGGCATCGGCGGCGGCCGCGACGCCTACGTCAACTACGTCCTGCCCGGCATCCTGCTGATGGCCGCCGCCACCGCCGCCACCGGCACCGCCGTCATGGTCGCCACCGACATGACCGAAGGCATCATCGCCCGCTTCCGCACCATGCGCATCTCCCGAGCCTCGGTCCTGACCGGCCACGTCATCGGCAGCCTCCTCCAGCAATGGCTCGGCACCATCGTCCTGATCGCCATCGCCTTCGCCATCGGATTCCGCCCCAACGCCACGCCGGTCGAGTGGCTGGCCGCCGCCGCACTACTCACCCTGTTCATCATCGCCATCACCTGGCTATCGGTCGCCCTGGGCCTCAACTCCGCCACCCCCGAAGCCGCCAGCAACGCCCCCATGCCACTGGTCCTGCTGCCCTTCCTGGGCAGCGGCTTCGTCCCCACCGACGACATGCCCACCCTCCTGCGCTGGTTCGCCGACTACCAGCCCTTCACCCCCATCATGGAAACCATCCGCGGCCTCACCCTCGGCACCCCCATCGGCAACAGCGCCACCATCGCCACCACCTGGTGCACCGCCATCGCGATCCTGTCCTACCTCTGGGCCAAACACACCTTCAACAAGTCCTGACCATGAACCGGCCGAACAGGGCCGCCAGACCACCCGGTCCGGCGGCCCCGACCGCATTCCCACCCCGGTACGCGGATGAGCTTCCGCCCCCGTCGTTCCACGCGACGACGTCCTCGCTCGGCGGCCCGATGAGCGCGTCGAGATCGTGGCCACTCGCGCTGTGACGTGGGTTTCCGCTGGTGCTAGTGGGAGTCACCGGGACGGCTGTCGTCCTGGCTCCGGGTGAGCTGGTCGTTGAGGCGTTCGAAGTGGCGGAGGCCGTCGGGGTGGCAGCGTGCGGCGGCCCGGGCGAAGGTGTGCAGGGCGCTGGTGAGGTCGCCGCGGGCTTCGAAGATCAGGCCGAGGCGGACGGTGGCGCCCATGTGCCCCGCGGCGGTCGCGGCCCGGTAGTAGACCTCGGCGGCGGTCGGGGTGCCCTCGTCGGGACGGTCCTGGGCGTAGCCGGGCAGGGTGAACTCGTAGGCCAGCTCGGCGGCCATCTCCCGGCGCCGGCTGGGGGCCGCGTTGAGCAGGATGTCGGCGGGAGCGTCGCCGTCCTCGGCCGCCGCCTTCAGCCAGGCCCGCGCTTCGTTGGGGCGGTCGTGGCACAGCAGCAGGATGCCCAGCCGGCAGGCGGCTTCGCGGCCGCCGTCCTCGGCGGCGATCAGCAGGTCGGCGCCGTGCCGGCCGAACAGCTCGTAGAGGCGGCGGTGCGCCATGGACTGCTGGTGGCGCAGCCGGTGCAGCCAGTCCTTCAGCGAGGCGTCGTGCAGGTCCTGCCACCGCAGGATCCGGGTCGTCAGCGCGGGCGGGGGCGGATCGGGCGGTGGTCCGGGTGGTGCCACGGGGGCGGGGGAGACGGGGCCGTCGGCCGGAGCCGCGTGCTGGCCGTCCTGGCGGCTCTCTCCCGCCGGGTCCGCGGCGCTTTCGGGCGGTACGGCGCCGGGCGGGGGCATGGCCGGGGCAGGGAACGCCGGTGCCCGGTCAAGGCGGTGCCGCATCGCCTTCCAGTGCTCGTACCAGCCCTGCAGGTCCGCCGGCCCCTCGAAGTCGAGGGTGGCGCCGGACTCGTCCAGGAAGTCCAGGCATGTCAGCACGTAGGTGGCCACCCAGCCCCAGGACGGCGGGCCCTGCCGCTTGCGCGACATCACATCGCTGAGCACCGCCGCGGTCACCACCCGCAGCATTTTGATCTTCTCTTTGTGGCGCTCCCTGACTTCGGAGGATCTCTTCACCAACTCCCGATTGCTGGGGACGCAGCACGCGTGCTTGAACCGTTCAAGATCGCGGACGAACTCGTCCAGCGCCGTACTCGCCGACTGGGGATGGCTCGTCATTGTCGGGCTCCCATGCGGTCGGGGTCGATGATCGTTTATTCGGGGCAGCATATTCCACGGCGGGGACCTTGTGCGGTAATTGACGGGTAGGTCTAGAAGTTCTGGACAGGGCGGAATGTCGGGCTCCGGGGACGGGTAGCTCCTGGTCACAGCGAACTGGAACACTTCGGAACATTCCAGGAGTAAATCGTGTCGATCTCTGAGTCAGGTGACGCAAACCCGTCAGTATTAGAACTAAATTCGCCCATGAACGGTCCCTGATGGGTCGAGTGTCCGATTGACGGGATGTCGACATTTGTCGGTGTTCCAATGGCTTCCGAACGGTCGTTTGAGGTGGCCGGTTCCAGGCCGCTCTGGCGTACTGGTGATCGTCCCATTCGGCGATCACTCGAAGGATCCTCATCCGATGCGTTCGCACACACCGGCCACCGCCCGGCCCGGCCACCGCCCCGCGTGCCGGCACCGCGCCGTGCTCAGTCCCCCCACCGTCCCCACGGCGACCACCCGGTTCAGCGATGACGACCTCCTGCTGTTCCTGCTGACCTCCACCTGGCAGCTGTACACCGGCCGCCCCGCCCCGGCCGTCCCGCCGGCGGACATGACCGAGGCCGAGCTGATCGAGTACTGGAGCGAGCCCGCCGCGTCGAAGGAGACCTCCGCGTGAGCCGCGACACCTCCGGGCAGCTCCCGGCGTGGGCCCGCCTGCCCCGCCCGACGACCACCACCCTGGCGGCCGTCGATATCTGCCGGTTCGGGACCCGCCGGGACGCGCCCACCCAGCTGCTCCTGCGCAAGGAGATGTACGGGCTGGTCGCCGAGGCGTGCCGGATCACCCGGGTGCCCTGGTACGACTGCCACCGCGAGGACCGCGGCGACGGCGCGCTGTTCATCGTCCCGCCCGATGTCGCCGCGGACCACCTGCTGGACCCCTTCGCCAACCATCTGACCGTCGTGCTGCGCCGCTACAACCGGCTCGCCGGCCCCGCCACCCGGCTCCGGCTCCGCCTGGCCGTCCACGCCGGTCAGATCCACCGCGACGAGCACGGCGTCGCCGGGCCCGCGCTGGTCCACCTGTTCCGGCTCCTGGACGCCCCGGCGTTCAAGAAGGCGGCCGACAGCGCCGTCGCCGACCTCGCCATGATCGTGTCGGACCGGCTCTACACCGACGCCGTCGAAGGCGGCGGCCTCGTCAACCCGGCCGCGTACACCTCCCAGCGCGTCACCTGCAAGGAGACCCGTGCGCGGGCCTGGATCTGGACCCCGCCCACGCACTGAACCGGCGCGGGGCACGGGTGTTGACGCCGTACGGCGGTGCGGTGTGACGTTGGCGGTGGCGACCATCGGGTACCACCGCCGAAACGGGAGGGGGAACCGGTGTCCCGCAAGAGCGACGGCGGCACTGCCGCGGAGGTGCGGGCCGGCGACGTCATCGCGTTCCGGCTGGGTGCGCACAATCTCGTGACGCGGCGGCCGGCCGATGACCTGCTCGAGGCGGCGGGGGCGTGCGGGGTCCAGAACAGCCCGCCCGGTTCGGCGCTGCTCGCCCTGCACGCCCGCGTCGAGGATGTGACGCGGGACCGCTTCGACCGCCTCGTCGGCGAGGAGAAGAGCCTGCTCCAGAGCTGGTGCATGCGCGGGGCGCCGTTCTTCTTCCCGGCCGCCGACGCACCGGTCTTCACCACCGGCGTCCTGCCGCCCACCGAGGACGGGCGGCTGCATCTGATCAACGGCGTCGAGCAGGCGCTGGACGACCTCGGGATGGGCCTGGACGAGGCGGTCGGCCGCACCGCCGGGGAGATCGAGGCGGTGCTGTCCGGGCGGCGGCTGGCGATCGGCGAACTCGGCCGTGAACTCGCCGAGCGCGTCGCGGCCGGCCTGACGCCCGCCCAACGCGAGACCTGGCGGGCGGCGGGTCCGTACGGTGCGAACATCCCGGTCGGCGAGGCGGTCGCGCACTTCTGCGTCCGGATGCTGACGCTCGGCGGCACCGTCTGCTTCGCGCCGCGCAGCGGGAACAAGGCACCGTTCGTCCTGCTGGAGGAGTGGCTCGGCCGGCCGCCGCCGCGGGACGATCCCCGCGATGCCCGCGCCGCCCTGCTGCGCCGCTACCTGCACTGCTACGGGCCGTCCACCCGCGAGGGCTTCGCCGGCTGGCTCGGCGTCCGCGCCGGCGACGTCGGCCCGTGGTGGAGCGCCCTGGAGGACGAGCTCACCCCCGTCGGATTCGCCGGCGGCCGCGCGTGGATCCTCACCGGGGACCTCGACGCGCTGAAGTCGGCGCCGGAGCCGCGCGGGGTGCGGCTGCTGCCGCCGAGCGACCCCTACACCCAGCTGCGCGACAGGGACACCATCGTCGAAAGGAAGCACCACCGGGCCGTCTGGAAGGCCACCGGCACACCCGGAACGGTGCTGGCCGACGGCCGGATCGCCGGAACCTGGCGGCCCCGCAAGAGCGGCCGGAAGCTCGTGCTGAAGGTCGAGACGTTCGGGGCGCTCACCGCCAAGCCGCGCGAACGGCTGTGCGAGGAGGCCGAACGCATTGCCGCGCTGCGCGGCGCGTCAACGGCGCAGGTCGAGTTCGGGGACGCGGCACGCTGACCCCGCGCGGGTGGTCGAACGGGCGGCGCGCGTCAGGATTCCCGCCGGACGAATCTCGCGAACCAGTGCCCGCGGAAGTGGTCCGCCGTAGTCGTCAGGGGAAACCCGGGATCGGTCAGCTGGCGGAAGAGGAACTCCGCCGCCGTGCATCCGAATCGGAACCCCTTGCCGAGGCTGTCCACGGCGTAGACCGGCCACCCGTCGGGATCGGGCCCTTCGGTGATCCAGAAGAACGTCTCGTGGTGCTCGTTGTTCGACCAGGGGATCAGCCCGCCCGGGGCGGGGAAGGGCGGATGCTCGTCACCCGGCGCCCACTTGTCGCCGGCGTGGAACTCGGTATGCCAGATCAGCTCCTCCGGAGTGAAGACCTGGAAGAACTCGTCGAACAGGCCGTCGCAGCCGAACGTCTCGACGAGCCGCTTGTAGTCGCTCGGCAGCGGCGTGCCCAGGCGGGACTCGACCGCCGCCCAATCGGGTACGGGACCCGGCGGCGCCGCCCACGAAGTGATCGCGACCAGCCGGTCCGTCCACGGCATGTCCGCGGGCAGCTCGTCCGGGCGCGGTATGTCCCGTTCCGTGACGGCCACGACCACCCGGCCATCGGGCCCCTCGCCCAGTGCCACCGACCGCGCGTCCCACACCCAGGAGTGCGTCCACCCGACCTGCAACGGCGGCAGCCCGCGGGCATGCGTGAACGGGCCGGCGTACCGCTCGGTGAGCGCCTTCACCAGGCCGTTCACGTCCACGCCGACGGAGACCGGCAGGCAGGCATGCCCGCCCGGATGCCCGGGCTCATCGCACGCCAGGGCACCGGGACCCATGTCCATCCACCTGGCCACGGCGCCCAGCAACCGCTCACCGTCCATGAACGGCATGAAAGCACACCCCACCGACAACGGCCGCGCATCAGCGCGATACCGCCTCAACCGGATGGGGGAGAAAGTTCGCCTGAGCGGGTGATCAGCGGTTACCGCCGGTGCGGAACGCTGGCGCCATGCCGCTCAAACTGATCCATGGAATTCCGGTCGACACCGGCACGGAACGGCCAGTCCCGCGCTGGGCGTTGCGCGCCGCGTACGCGCTCCCCCTCCTCCTGCTGCCTTCATGCCTGTGGCGGCTCCCTTTCGCCTTCCACTTCGAAATGGGACAGGTCCAGGGCGAATCGCTCGCGCCTTTGTGGGTGACCATCCCTTACGTATTCGGGCTCAGCGTGCTCTCGGAAACGCTGGCGCTGCTCTGCATCGGCCTGGTGAGCCGCTGGGGCGAGGTCGTACCGGACCGGTTCCCGATCATCGGGGGCAGGCGCGTCCCGCCGATGGCCGCCGTCGTCCCCGCCACGATCGGCGGGCTCGTCCTGACCGCCGTGTCGGCGACGATGGTGCTCAGCTGGTTCGGCGTCACCGGCGGCGTCGCGTACGAGAACGTCTGGTGGGAGACGCTCGCGGAGGCGTGCGTCGCGCCGCTGGCCCTGTGGGGACCGATCACGCTGGCCCTGACCTGCGCCTACTACCTGCGCCGCCGTCCCGCGGGCAGACGGGATCAGCGGGTCGCGCAGGCTTCGGTCACGGCGGCGGGGTCCCAGTAGAAGGGACGGCATTCGAGCATGCGCCCGTCCCTGACAGTGATCATCTGCAGGATCAGCGTCTCGACATCCCGGCCGGTGGCGCGGGCGCGGAAGCGGACCCGGTTGCGCACCAGCACGGTCTCGGCATCGCCCCAGTGCCGCTGTTCGAGGAACTCCATCGACTCCCAGACTTCGCTGAAGCGGGCGAGGAAGCGTTCCATGCCCGCGTGGCCGCGCCAGGTGCCCGTCCCCGTGAACGGCAGCCCCGGGGCCTGGTGCAGGACGACCTCGGGATCCAGATGGGCGGCGACGCGCCCGTAGTCGGCCTTGCCGTACCCGCCGGCCGCCACGTACGCCGCCTCGGCCTCGTAGAACCGCTGCATCACCGTCCAGGCGTCATCCGGCCGGTCCGCCCGCGCGGCGCCCGTCGCCCGCTCCGCCGCAGCTTCCATGGTCATCATCCCTCCACGATTCATCGATGACCCGGGAACCCCGCCCGAGCGGTGCCGGTTGCGCCCGCGGTTCAGGTGGTCACCGCGTGGCGGGGGTCCGGCCGGGCGCGGACGTGCATGCGCTCGCCCTGGCGGCCGAAGAGGCTCAGGACCTCCACGGGCCCCTCGCCGGTCGTGCCGAACCAGTGCGGCAGCCGCGTGTCGAACTCGGCGACCTCGCCGGCGCCCAGGGTCAGGTCGTGGTCGGCCAGGATCAGGCGCAGGCGTCCCGACAGGACGTACAGCCATTCGTAGCCCTCGTGGGTGCACAGGTCCGGCTCGTGCCGCTCGCGCGGCAGGACCATCTTGTACGCCTGGATCGAGCCGGGCTGCCGGGTGAGCGGGAGCACCGTGTTGCCGTTCACGCGCCGGGGCTTCAGCCGGACGCGGGGGTCGCCGACCTCGGGCGCGCCCACCAGCTCGTCGAGGGGGACCTGGTGCGCCTGCGAGATGGGCAGCAGCAGTTCCAGGCTCGGGCGGCGCCGGCCCGATTCCAGCCGGGACAGGGTGCTCTTGGAGATTCCGGTGGCCTCGGAGAGTTCGGCCAGCGTCACGCCGCGCCGGGTGCGCAGCCGCTTGAGGCGCGGGCCGACCTCGGCGAGCGCGGCGCCGATCGCGGGAGAGTGGTCCATGGGCCCATCCCACCGCGTCCGTCCCGGAAATGGCAACAAGAGTTGTCGCCTCCGGGACCGACGGGTCATCGTCGGCGCCGGAGGTGATCGCGATGAGCGATGTGGCAGGTGCGGAGTACGACGCCGAGGTGGTCGGCGGGGGCGCCGCCGGGCTGAACGCGGCGCTGGTGCCGGCGCGGGGTGAGGTCCGGTGAGCGCCGCCGTCGCGCCGCCGGCTCGCCGGCTGCCGCTCGGCGTCTACCTGCTGGCGTTCAGCCTGTTCGCGATGGGCAGCGCGGAGTTCCTGCTGGCCGGGGTGCTGCCGGAGGTCGCCGACGACCTGGGGATCGGCCTGTCCTCCGCCGGCGCGCTGATCTCGGCGTTCGCCATCGGCGTCGTCGTCGGCGGCCCGCCCCTGGCCATCCTGACGCTGCGCTGGCCGCGCCGTACCACGCTGGTGGCCACGCAGGCCGTCTTCGCCGCCTCCGTGGCGGCCGGCCTGCTGACCGACAGCTACCCGGTGCTGCTGGCCACCCGGTTGATCTGCGGCCTGGCGTACGCGGGGTACTGGGCAGTCGCGGCGGTCACCGCGATCAGCCTCGTCACCCCCGACCGCACCGCGCGCGCCTCCGGCGTCGTGGTCAGCGGCCTCAGCCTGGCGATGGTCGCCGGCGGGCCGGCCGGGGCGCTGCTGAGCTACTTCACCGGATGGCGGGGCGGCTTCTGGGGCGTGGTCGCGCTGACCGCCGCGGGCGCGGTCCTGAGCCGTCTCGCGGTGCCCGCGACCGGCACCGGCACCAGGCCCAGCGTCCGCCGCGAGCTGCGCACCATGAAACGGCCGCAGCTGTGGGCCGTCTACGCGGCCACGATCCTGAGCACCGCCGCCTACATGATCTCGTTCAACTACCTCGCGGCGTTCCTGACGGACATCACCGGCATTCCGGGTGTCTGGGTGCCCGCGATCCTGGCGCTCTTCGGCGCCGGCGCCTTCGCCGGCCTGTTCGTCGGAGGCAGGATCGCCGACAGGCGTCCCGCCCTCGCGCTGCTGGCCGGGACGCTCGGGATCGCGGCCTGCTCCGTCCTGCTCGCGCTGCTGGCCCGGCACGCGCTGGCCGTCGTCCCGCTGGTCCTGCTTCTCGGTATCGCCGGATTCGTGCTGAACCCGGCCATCTACGGACGGGTCTTCACCATCGCGGCGAACGCGCCGACACTGGCCGGAGCCACCACCGTCTCGGCGTTCCAGCTGGGCATCAGCATCGTCCCGGCACTCGCCGGTGCCGCGCTGAACGCCGGAGCGGGCATCGTCTCCGTCCCCTGGATCGGCGCCGCCCTGGCGGTGTCCGTCGTGCCGGCCATCCTGCTGGACCGGGCACTCTCCCGGCGCCGGCATGCCCCCCAGCGGATATCCGCGGATACGCAGCCACATCCGCGCCTATCACGGTGGCTCTTCGCAACCCTTCCGCTTCACTTGGTCACACCGCCTCGTGACGCGATGGGAGCAGGACCCGATGGGCAAGCACACGGAGAAGAAGGAAGGCGACGGCAAGCACGAGAAGGGCGGCAAGTAGGTGACCGCCCGGCTCGTGAAGGAGCTGACCGAGTCGGGAGACCTGGCACCGGCGTGGCGCGACGCGTTCCTGGCCGTGCCCCGGGAGCGGTTCGTTCCCGACACGGTGTGGACCCAGGACGGTGACCGCCTGCTCCCGCTGCGCCGGGACGACGACGAGGCGGCCTGGCTGGGGCTGTGCCGCGCCAACGCGTTCGTCATCACGCAGGTGGACGACGGGAACCCGGCCGGCCCCGGGCAGGCCGGCCGGGACATCACCAGCTCCGCCGGCCGCCCGAACGTCGTGGCGCGGATGCTGGCCGCCCTGGACGCCGAGCCCGGCATGCGCGTACTGGAGATCGGCACCGGTATCTGGCTAGACGACCCCCTCCCACCCGATCACCACTCCCACCACGGCCCACTGGCCTGCCGCGGGTCGCCCCATCGCTTAAGACCGTTAGCACCCGGCGCTAAAAGGTGCTCCGGATGTGACAATTCCAAAAACGCTTCTTGCTTGCTCCGCCGAACCGACGTACTTTCGCGAGAAAGGCATGGAGCGAACCCTCTCGCCCGGGTCGCGCCTTTCCGCCGCTGGAAGGGGTCGAAGCATGGTACGAGCGAGCATCAGGCGCATTTCCATTCTGCTGACCGCACTCGCCGCCGCCCTCTCCCTCGCGATCCAGCCGGCCTCGGCCGCCGGTTGGGTGATCTCCGAACCCCACGGCACGCCCGTCACGTTCAGAGGGCTCGGAGTCACGTTCGGTTCGAGCGGGGGAGCCTTCATGACCTGCGCCGAGCACTCCATGCACGGCATGCTGACCGATCCGGCGCCGGTGAAGTTCGCCGAGCTCGCCTACCACGAATTCATCGACTGCGTCGGCCCGCTGGGCCTCACGTACACCGTGTCGGCGGGCGGCCAGGAACACCTCAACGCCGTTTCCACGACGAGCGACCCCGATAAGAACAATGTCGAACTGGTTAATCTGGGCATGCAGATGAGCGGCCCCGGGTGCTCCGCGACGTTCACCGGCACGATCCCGGGGGTCTATTACAACAATGGAGCGATTCTGAGCCTGGGTGACGGCATGTACCTGACCGCGTCCAACGTGTCGGGGTGCCTGGGCATCATCACGAACGGCGCCTCCATCGGAATCACGGCCGACTACGAGGCCGACCCGCCGTTCACGCTCAGCTACCAGTGAGCCGGTGCATCATGAGACGGGTCGCCATTCTGCTGACCGCACTCGTGGGGGCCTTCTCCCTTATGGCACACCCCGCCTTGGCCGTCGGCTGGATCATCTCCGAACCCCATGGCACCCCGGTCTGGTTCAGCGGGTACTCGGTGTCGTTCACATCCCCCAGGAACATGACGCTGGGCTGCGAGGAGCACCACATGGGCGGCTCCCTCATCAACAGGCCCGACCCGCGATTCGCCCTGCTGAACGAGCAGGAAGCCACCAGCTGCAGCGGCCCGATCGGCATGGTGTTCACGCTGAACGCGGCCTACACCTGGGAACTCACCGCCGTCTCCCCGACAGCGGACCCCGACGTCAACAACGTCGTTCTGGAGAACATCTCGCTGCACCTCAACGGGCCCGCCTGCGGTGCCACATTCACCGGCTCGATTCCGGGGACCTACGACAACGGGACCGCGGTCCTGCGCCTCGACGGCACCGGCAGTTCGACCCTCACCGCCTCCTCCGTGGTCGGCTGCTTCGGAATCATCCGGAACGGGGACCACTTCGCCTGGGAGGGCGACTACCTGGCCGACCCGCCGTTCACGCTCCACATGGAGCCGTGAGGTACCCGCCGTCCGCCATAGCCCGCCCACCTGCCCCCGCGGCATGACGGCAAGCGCCGTACTAGACGCAGGTGGGCGATCATGGCTGCTCGTGTCGTGATCCGCAGCCGTCGACGGGACCCGACATCGGGCCTGGCACCCGGAATCAGCTTGTGAAGGACTCGGGGCCGAAGCGGCCCCACGCCACGAAGGCGGCCAGGGCGAGATAGACCAGGTTCCCCACGGCTGACACGGCCTCACCGCGGCGAAGGTGCGTGGCCATCGCGCCGACCATCAGCAACGCCGTACCGACGGCGGCCATCGGTACCAGAACCGGCGCGATGTCGGTCACGGCGGGCAGGACAAGACCCACCGCTCCCAGGACCTCGATGGCCCCGATGGTTTTGAGGAATCTGGCGCTGACGTCTGCGGTCCATCCCGCACCGCGCATGGCGGCCATCTTCTCCTTGGGCACGATCAGCTTGCCGACACCACCGATGAGCAGGACAACGGCCAACAGTCCGGCGCAGATCCAAAGGGCGAGGTTCATGGGTTTGCTCCTTGCGGGGTCATAGGTGAATCCGGTCCGGAGAACCGGAGCGGCGATCGAGTTCTGCCGCCGGGGCGAGGGGGCTGCGCCGTACCGTTGATGCCAGGCAGCATCCGGCCGGGCCCCTGCTCGTTACCTGAGCCGGGTCATCGGTGCCGGCCTCACCAGCTCGCGCATCGCGGCCGGCAGCGTCGAGTCCGCCAGCGTTCTGCCCGCCGCGATGATGTGCTGCAGGGACTTGCCTGCGGTCGGATTACCGAAGAGGTTCAAGCGGGCAGCCATCGTGTGCTCCTTGCTGTCGTGGCTGGTTCGCACACGAGTCGTCGATGCCGCGATCTATGTGACAGCGCAGGCGGTGTGACGTGAACAACAAGCAGGCTGCGAGCGACGGCCCGCCGTGATGTGATCGTGTTTCGTCCCCCGGTCGGTCTGCCGAGATGCCAACACCCCTGGTGGGCGCGGCGCCTTAAGGACGGGCGAGGGTGAGGAGATGAGGAGCCACCGGTGGCAGAGCACGCTGCAAGATCTGGCGTGAGCGGCAGCGCCCGCCCAGACCCCGCTACTGAGGCGTTCGTCGCCCACCGCAACCTGCTGTTCACCGTCGCCTACGAGATGCTCGGCTCGGCCGCCGACGCCGAGGACGTCCTGCAGGAGACCTGGCTGCAGTGGGCGCAGATCGATCTGGCCACGGTGCGGAACCAGCGCGCGTTCCTGGTGCGCATCACCTCCCGCCGGGCGCTGGACCGGATGCGAACGCTCAGCCGTCGCAAGGAGACCTATATCGGCCCCTGGCTGCCCGAGCCGCTGCTGACCGCCCCAGACGTGGCCGAGGATGTGGAGCTGGCCGACTGCGTCTCGATGGCCATGCTGCTGGTACTGGAGACGCTCACCCCGATCGAACGAGCGGTCTTCGTGCTGCGCGAGGTATTCGAGCTTCCGTATGACGAGATCGCCCATGCCGTCGACAAGAGCCTGCCCGCCGTCCGCCAGATCGCCCACCGGGCGCGCGAACACGTCTCCGCCCGTCGGCCCCGCGAGGCCGCCACCGCAGCCGAGACCCGGGCCGCGCTCGCCGCCTTCCAGCACGCCGTGCAGACCGGCGACCTGCAAGATCTACTGGACATCCTCGCGCCTGACGTCATCGCCCTGAGCGACGGCGGCGGCATCCGCCAGGCCATGGCACGACCCGTCGTCGGTATCGACAAGCTGGCCCGCCTGCTGGTCGCTCACGCAGCCGCCCTCGGCGCCCAAGAGTCGTTCCAGCCGGTGACGCTCAACGGCCGCCCGGCTCTGATCGTGCGGCTCAACGGAGAGATCGACGGTGTCGTGACGATGCGGATCGAGGACGGCCTAATCACCGAGCTCTACTTCGTACGCAATCCCGAGAAGCTGTCGCGTGTGGAGCGGGAGATCGCGCTGAGCCGCTGAGGCCCAACGACCTGGGCGAACGGTTCTCCGCCGCGTCACCGCTGAGGCCCGGCCACATCCATCACCGCGGGCCATGGACAAGTTCGTGGATTTTCTGCGATTACCACGACCCCGGTTACAGCAGCCCTTGCCGCCCAGTCGTAGTGCAGATGAGTATCAGTCACCCGAAGGGCAGGAGGAGGACACTTCTCTGTTCGCCTGCTGCGACATGCGCGATGGGGCGGGTCCGGCAGCGTTCGACGAGCCGACGGCGGCCTTCCACGGAAAGTGGGGCGTTGGCATGTGACACGTGGCCGGTCACTGCGTCCGTATCCGGCGGCGCTCTGGGTGCGTCACGAGAACCGTTCCCACGCCGATTGGCGGCGCATCCCGAGTGCTTCACCGATGCGGTCCCAGGACATGCCGCGACGACGGGCCTCGCCGACCCAGGAGCGCAGATCGTCGTCGACCTGGGTGATGGTGAGGCCGGGCGCGAGCCGCCGGAGCCGGCGGACGGCGGTGATCCGCCCTTCCCGCTCCCACACTTCCCGCAGCTCGGAGCTGAAAGGAACGCCGTGCAACGCGTCCTGCCGTTCCGCGGCGGACGGGCGGACGCGCTCCTCGTACTCCTCCTCCCAGACGCCGCTGATGACGTGGACCCCCGGGATGGAATGGACGCTGCCGTCATGGCGGTCGACGAGGTACGGGCCGGTGCCGACAAGGAAGTCGCGGTTCTTGCGGCTTTGGATGTAGGTCTGCGATTGCCAGTAGACGAGCCAGCCGAGAGGTGTTCGTCGACGGCCACGATGCCCATAGGCAGCGGCCGTCCCAAGTCGGCGCGCTTGCGTTCTTCTTCGCGAAGCACCGATTCGACCAGGCGAATCGCGCCCTCTCGGTCGATCACCGGCTCATCCTGGCAGCGTCCCATGCCGTTCGCCACCCGATTTGTCAGGCTGCGGGCAAGGTGTGCGGAGTGGGGGCCGTCTTGGTCAGGACTTCGGCGAACTCACGTACGGCAGGGCGCTCGCTCATTTCGGCGGGAATGGCGCGGAGGACGGTCCTTCCGATCTCGGTGATCATGTGGCTGCGGTACGAGGGCGGCAGCCCGTCAAGGATGGCGGTGGCCTGGCGAGACCCCCGGTCGGCGCCGCCGTTCACGACCGTGCACAGGGCCTCGTGCAGCCGGACATTCGCCGTGTACTGGTAGTCGAGGAAGGGATGGGCCAAGACCCGGTCGCGCGCCGTGTCCGCGGCTTTCTCCTCGCCCACGGCCGCGTGAACCCAGCTCTGCGTGAAGTGGACCTGGTCGCTGGTCCAGTAGGCGGGGATGAGATCTGAGGGCCAGTTGTCAGGCGCGGCGTTCACGAATCCGCGCAAGACCTGCTTGGCCTCGGCGTGCCTGCCAAGGAGGGAGAGTGCCTTGGCCTGCGTTCCGGCGATGAGCGCCGCGCCGAGGGACGGGCGACTGCCCGAGATCTCCTGGACCTGGCGGGTGAGGTGGAGCACGGTCGCCGGGTCGCGTTGCCCGTAGAGACCGGCGCCTGCTTCCGAGCGCCGGACCATTAGGTGCAGGTCCAGATCTCCGGTGGCGTCGGCTGCTGTACGGGCCGTACGCCACCAGCGGATCGCCGCGCCATGGTCTCCCAGCCGGGTCAGGAGGTTGCCGTGCAGGGTCGACAGGGCGGCCAGCACTCGCAGCAGCTCTGTGGTCTCCTCGTCGTTCGGGGCCTGGAGTTGTCGCTGGAGGCTGAGGAGGTCCAGGACGAGGTCTTCGCGAGCCTCCTGCGCCGGACGCGTACGAAGGGCGTGTAGGTGATCGGCGCAGGCGAGATGCCAGTCGTCAATGCCGCGCGGTGCGCTGGTCAGGGTGGCGTTCAACAGCTGGCGCGTCGTCTCCCCCAGCGAGGCGAACCCACCGGCACCCATGCTGAGGATGACGAATTGCAGCAGGCGTCGACGCTCCATCTCGTCCCGATCGTGGGGAGGATCCGTCTCCTGGACGCTACCCATATGGGGTGCTTCTGACTCGGGGGCGGCGAAAAGCTCGTCCTCGGTCGTGCCGTACGCGAGGGCGTACAGGAGGCGGTAGCGGGGGCCGACGTTGTGGGCGGCGGCCTCGTGGCCTCGGATGGTGCGTTCGAGGTCGCGGGGCTTGGGGAGTTCGCGCCTGATGCGCTCGGGGGCGACTTCGCGGAGGCGTTCGGCGAGGCCGGTGACGGTGTAGCCGCCGGTGTTGCGGCGGGCGCGCAGGAGTGCGGCGGTACGGGTGGCGTCGCGGGCTGGCACGGCCTCAACCCTCCGTGTGATCTGCGGATATCCGCGGATACGCAGGCCGTTTCCGCGCTCACCCGTACGTATCACGGTGACCGTGTGTCGCGGGCGCCTTTCGTGAGGTGACGGCGGGTAGATGTCGCTGGCCGCTGGGGCAGCTCGTTGCGCGGGCGGATATTCGCGGATACGTGTGTGTACGTGCTTATCCGGCGGTCGGGTCGGTGAACGGGAGCGGGCAGTCTTCCTCGGCGGCGCAGGCGATCAGGTCGTCGCATCCGGCGGCGAGGGCTCGGCGGAGGGTGTCCGCTATGAGGTGGAGGTCGGTGATCCTGGCTTCGACCTCGGTGAGCTTGGTACGGGCGCGTTCCCGCAGGCCCGTGTCCGGGTGCCCGTGCCGGTGGGTGCCGGCCTCCAGTAGTTCGGCGACCTCGTCCAGGGTGAAGCCGAGTCGCTGCGCGGTCTTGATCACGCGTAGCAGGGTCACCGCCTCGGCCGGGTACAGCCGGTGCCCGCCGGGGGTGCGGTCCGGCTCGTTCAGCAGGCCGCGCCGCTCGTAGTAGCGCAGCGTCTGCTGGTTCACTCCGGCCGCTGCGGCGACCTGCCCGCTGCGCAACCGGTCGCCGGTGGTCACGGCCGCGTCCTCGTGGCGCTCTTCTCGGTGGCGCGGGCGGCCAGCGCGTCCAGGACCTCGATGTGCTGCTCGTCGACGCTGATCTCCAGGGTCAGCGCGCCGCCGGTGGCCGTCAGGGTGAAGGTGAAGAACGAGCAGCATCCGGTCTCGGCGGCCGCCAGTTCGGCCGCTATGCCTGCCACTGTCGGTTCGGGCAGCAGTTCCAGACGCGCCTGGCCTGGCGCCGAGCGTCGAACCCCGGTCACCGCCTCGGCGAACAGCGCGTCGAACGCCGCCAGCCGCAGCGGTCTCTCGGCGGTCGGCAGCGTGCACGCCTGCGGTGCCCAATCCTCGTCCTGGGTGGTGTCGCGTACCTGCTGTGGGTCCATGTCTTCGACGGTAAGCCTGTACCCCGGTGCCGGATGCAACCCCTGATTCCGGTCGGGCCGAGGAGTCCGGTGACGGTGTAGCCGCCGGTCTTGCGCCTGGCGCGCAGCGTGGTTCCCGTACCGGCGATCTCCTGGTCAGGGTGCGGGCGCGGATATCCGCGGATGCGCTGCGTATCCGCGGATATCCGTTCCTATCACGGTGACGCAGCGACGCCGAGGCGTTTCACTGGGTGACGGCGGGCGTCGCTGCTCGCCCCAGAAGACAGAGCGGCCCCGGACGGTGTTGCAGCACCGTTTGCCCGGGGCCTTGATCCGACAGGAGGCGTCGGACCCATGGGCGATCGTACGACCGAGGCCGGGCCGCTCGCAGTGCTCGGCGATTTCCTGACCGCGTGCGGCTTCACCGTGGAGCGGGCCGCGGGCGGGCTGAGGGTGAGCGACCCGCAGGTCCGCGGGTGCTGCACGGTGGTGGCGGACACCGTCGTCTGCCGGGCGCGGGCCGAGGACGGCGGGCGGGTGTGGTTCTGGACGTCATGGGGCTGGCCGATCGCCCCCGCCGACCGCGTCACGGACGCCGCGCTGCGCGTCCTGGAGTACCTGGGCGAACGCTCGCACGGAGCCGGGCGATGACCGCGGCGCCGTGGGCCGTGGTGGAACTGGATCCGGAACGGGTCGTGGCGGAGCTGGCCCGCAGGTTCCCGGGGGTGTGCGCGTGGCGCGGCGAGTACACCGGGTCCTGGTGGGCGATGGTCCGGGACCGTTACGGGCGCGACCGGCTGATCGAGGCCGCGTCGTCCGCCGAGCTGGGGCGCTACCTGGAGGAGGACGCGCGGTGGCGGGGCGTTCCGCGGTACGCGCGTGCGCCCGCGCCGCCGAGGCCGCGGCCGGCGCCGCCGAGGCGGCGTCCCGTGCCGCCGGGGCCGCCGCGAGGGCCCGGCGCGCGGACGGCGCCCCGGCGGCGGTCCCTTCTGCGGCGGATGCTGGGACTGTGAGCGGACGGCCCGATCCGCCGCGGACCGGGCCGTACGGGCTCAGGGGTGCCGGGGGGACTCGTTCGTCCAGCCGGCGCCGAGGACGAGTTCCCTGTTGAGGACGTCGCCGGGGCGCATCCCGGTCATCGTGCCCCCCGCCTTCACCACGACCTTGCGGCCGGCCAGGATCCTGTACGTGCCGGGCTCCAGGATGAGCTGGTAGTCGAACACGGTGCCGCTGCCCTCGGCCATGGTGCCGCGGGCGGCCAGCCCGATCCCGGTACGGCCGCGGTCGTCGGTGACCTCGCCGATCGTGCGGACGCCCGCGACGGCGGCGAGCCTGCGGAAGGCGGCGGCCCTGATCTCGGGGGTGGCGGGGCGGGCGGTGAGGAAGTCGAAGCCGGACATGAGGTCGGTCGCGGCGCTGCGCGTTCCGCGGATCTTGGGGGGGAAGAGCTGCTCGTCCAGCTTCGCCGGGTCGTCGGCCAGGCGCAGCGCCTCGCCGGGGGCCCGCTTGAGCGCCTGGCAGTCCGCCGGCGGTACGGGCTCGCCGTCCTTCTCCAGGCGGCGGCAGAACGCGTCGCGGTTCCGGGTGGCCTCCTTCTTCTCCGCGGGCGTGGAGCGGTCGGCCGTCCAGTCGCCCGGGCCCGCGCCGAAGGTCTCGCCCGGAACGGTGCTGAGCGTGGCCCAGTGGTCGTTGGACCAGACGCGCATCGTCCTCGGCGCGCCCGCCTTGCGCCAGGCCGCCGCGTCGGCCATGGTCAGCGGCCGGGCGCCCAGGTCGCGGGCGTAGAGGACGTCGGGGTCGGCGGCGGAGCGGGCCGTCCACCGGTCCCACTGCGACTGGTAGCCGAGGACGGTGTAGCCGTCCGGGCCCTTGCCGACACGGTACGCCTGGCCGTCGATCGTCTGGACGCGCCAGTAGCGCCCGGCGGGCTCCTTGGCGGCCTGCTC
Organism: Actinomadura sp. 21ATH; assembly: GCF_041951345.1. Taxonomy (NCBI): domain Bacteria; kingdom Bacillati; phylum Actinomycetota; class Actinomycetes; order Streptosporangiales; family Thermomonosporaceae; genus Actinomadura; species Actinomadura sp. 21ATH. Next base: position 18,744 of record NZ_JBGNUR010000012.1, read on the forward strand.
GGCGGCGGCGAGCAGGAGCGAGCGCGCGGAGGCGTCGCCGCCGCCCGGCCGCGGCTCCGCCGGCCCACCGCCGCCCAGCGTGGCGATGGCGACGGTGCCCGCGGCGCCCGCCGCGACCAGGCCGGTGAGGCCCAGTTGCAGGCGGCCGAACGGGAGCCTCCGCCGTGTACGGCGCGCGCCGCGTCCCGCGATCTCGTCCTCCAGTGCCCGGAACGCGGCCCCGGTCGCGCGTTCGGACGGCGCCGGCGGCTCGGGCAGCAGGTCGCGGACCATGTCGATGTCGTTCATGCGGTCGACTCCTCGGTGATCAGCATCGGGTTGACTCCGCCCAGCGCCTCGCGCAGCTTCCTGCGGGCCCGGTTCAGCCGGGAGGCCACCGTTCCGTTCTTGAGGTCCAGGGCCGCGGCGACCTCGTCGTAGGTGAGGTCGGCGAGCGCCACCAGCAGCAGCACGTCGCGGTCGCCGGGGGACAGCCGGGCCAGCGCCCGGGCCAGGTCCCCACGGGCGCCGCCCGCGGTCACCCAGGCGGTGACGCGGTCCTCGTGGCCCTGCGCGACACCGTCGGCCGGGGTACGGGCGAGCGCGCGGTAGCGGCGGCGTTCGGCGCGCCGGTGCAGGCCGACGAGGTTGGTGGCGATGCCGTACAGCCATGGCCGTACGGCGCCCTTCGCCGGGTCGAACCGGTCCCGGCGGCGGAACGCGGCCAGGAACGTCTCGGCGGCGATGTCGTCGGCGGCGTCGGTGCCGAGGCGTCGCGCGGCATAGCCGTGGATCTCGTCGAAGTAGCGGTGGAACAGCTCGGTGAACAGCTCGGGCTCCTGCCGCGACCCCTCGATCAGCTCCGCGTCCCCGGGCGGCGGGCCGTCGCCCGGGGCTTGGCTTGGTCTCATGCGAGGTCCTTCTCGTGGCGGAGGACGGTCACCCGGTACTCATCCGTACCGATGATTTGCCTTCGCGTGCCGTGTCCCGGGGAACCGGAATAAGGGGCTCATCCGTCCTGTTGGAGAGAGCGTCAGCAAAGTTGAGTCTGCTCGACTCAAGTGATTTGACAGTGAGGATGCCGCCAGGCACCCTTGCGAACAGAGACTCGACCGGGCCGCGCCCCGTGGGGGGAGCGGGTGCGGCCGGGCGTTCATACGGAAGAGCAAGACCACCACGGAGGACGAGAGATCATGGCACGTGCGGTCGGTATCGACCTGGGGACGACCAACTCGGTCGTCGCGATTCTGGAGGGCGGCGAGCCCACCGTGATCGCCAACGCGGAGGGGTCCCGGACCACGCCGTCGGTGGTGGCGTTCGCCAAGAACGGTGAGGTGCTGGTCGGTGAGGTCGCCAAGCGGCAGGCGGTGACCAACGTCGACCGCACGATCCGGTCGGTCAAGCGTGAGATGGGCACCGACTGGAAGACCTCGATCGACGGCAAGGACTTCACGCCGCAGCAGATCAGCGCGTTCGTGCTGCAGAAGCTCAAGCGCGACGCCGAGGCGTACCTGGGCGAGAAGGTGACCGACGCGGTGATCACCGTGCCGGCCTACTTCTCCGACCACCAGCGGCAGGCCACCAAGGAGGCCGGGCAGATCGCCGGCCTGAACGTGCTGCGCATCATCAACGAGCCGACCTCGGCCGCGCTGGCCTACCACCTGGAGAAGGAGAACGAGGCCACCATCCTGGTGTTCGACCTGGGCGGCGGCACCTTCGACGTCTCCCTGCTGGAGGTCGGCGACGGCGTGGTGGAGGTCAAGTCGACCTCGGGTGACAACCACCTGGGCGGCGACGACTGGGACTCCAAGGTCGTGGACTGGCTGGTGGAGCGGTTCAAGAACGCCAACGGCGTGGACCTGTCCAAGGACAAGATGGCGCTGCAGCGGCTGCGTGAGGCCGCGGAGAAGGCCAAGATCGAGCTGTCCTCGTCCAGCGAGACGCAGATCAACCTGCCCTACATCACCGCGTCGGCCGAGGGCCCCCTGCACCTGGACGAGAAGCTGACCCGGGCGGAGTTCCAGCGGATGACCGCCGACCTGCTCGAGCGGACCAAGGCGCCGTTCCAGCAGGTCCTCAAGGACGCCAACATCAAGCTGTCCGACATCAACCAGGTGGTCCTGGTCGGCGGCTCCACCCGGATGCCCGCCGTCAGCGAGATGGTCAAGGAGCTGACCGGCGGCAAGGAGCCCAACAAGGGCGTCAACCCCGACGAGGTCGTCGCGATCGGCGCCAGCCTCCAGGCCGGTGTCCTCAAGGGCGAGGTCAAGGACGTCCTGCTGCTGGACGTCACCCCGCTCAGCCTGGGCATCGAGACCAAGGGCGGCATCTTCACCAAGATCATCGAGCGGAACACCACGATCCCGACCAAGCGCTCGGAGACCTTCACCACGGCCGACGACAACCAGCCGTCGGTGGAGATCCAGGTCTTCCAGGGCGAGCGCGAGATCGCCGCGTACAACAAGAAGCTCGGCACCTTCCAGCTCACCGGCCTGCCCCCGGCGCCGCGCGGCGTCCCGCAGATCGAGGTGACGTTCGACATCGACGCCAACGGCATCGTCAACGTCTCCGCGAAGGACCAGGGCACCGGCCGCGAGCAGTCGATGGTCATCACCGGCGGCTCTGCGCTGCCGAAGGACGACATCGACAAGATGATGCGCGAGGCCGAGGAGTACGCCGAGGAGGACCGCCGCCGCAAGGAGGAGGCCGAGGTCCGCAACCAGGCCGACACCCTCGCCTACTCCACCGAGAAGTTCCTGCGCGAGAACGACGAGAAGGTCCCCGCCGAGCTCAAGACCGAGGTCGAGGAGGCCGTCGCCGAGGTCAAGAAGAACCTCGAGGGCACCGACGTCGACGCGATCCGCACCAGCGCCGAGAAGCTGGCCCAGGTCAGCCAGAAGATGGGCGCCGCGATGTACGCCCAGAACCCCGAGGCCGGCGCGCAGGCCGGCGACGCCGGCCCGACGGCCGACGCCCAGGGCGGCGACACCGCGCAGGACGACGACGAGGTCGTCGACGCCGAGATCGTGGACGACGACAAGGACAAGAAGGGCGGTGCCGCGTGACGACCCCTCCCAACAAGGGCGAGGGCGAGGAGCGCGAGGGCCCGGTGATCCGCGACAAGCGGCGCATCGACCCCGAGACGGGCGCGGTCCGGGAGCCGGCGGAGACGCCGGCCGCCCCGGCCCCGCCGCCCGGCCCCGGGCAGGGCGGTGCGCCGGCCGGCGCCCCGGCGGCCGAGGCGAGCGCCGAGGCCGCCGCGCTCCAGGCCCAGCTCGACGAGCGCACCCTGGATCTCCAGCGGCTCAAGGCGGAGTACGACAACTACCGCCGCCGGGTCGAGCGGGACCGGGTCGCGGTCCGCGAGCAGGCCCTGGCCAACGTACTGAACGAGCTGCTTCCGGTCCTGGACGACATCGGCCGGGCCCGCGACCACGAGGAGCTGGTCGGCGGGTTCAAGTCGGTCGCCGAGGCGCTGGAGGCGGTGACCGGCAAGCTCGGCCTGGAGCGGTACGGCGAGAAGGGCGAGCCCTTCGACCCGACCGTGCACGAGGCGCTGATGCACGCGTACTCGCCGGACGTCACCGAGACCAGCGTCGCGGACGTCCTCCAGCCCGGCTACCGGATCGGTGAGCGGGTGCTGCGTCCCGCTCGGGTCGCGGTGGCCGAGCCCGAGGCCGGCGGCGACGCCCCGGCCGCCGAGTCCTGATCCGGATTCGAATCTCGACTCGAAAATCGGCGACATCCGGGACGGCCCGGCCTAGGCCGGGCCGTCCCGGGCACGAACGACTTGACGCAGGGCACGAGAAGAGGGAGAGCGGGGCGCCGTGAGCACCAAGGACTACCTGGAGAAGGACTACTACAAGGTCCTCGGTGTCGCGAAGAACGCCTCCCAGGACGAGATCAAGAAGTCCTACCGGAAGCTGGCCCGCAAGTACCACCCGGACGCCAACAAGGGCGACACCGACGCGGAGGACCGTTTCAAGGAGGTCTCCGAGGCGTACGACGTCCTGTCGGACGAGAAGCGCCGCAAGGAGTACGACTCGGTCCGGTCGATGCCGGGCGGGTTCCGCGGCGGCCGCCAGGGCGAGGGCTTCGGCTTCGACCTGGGGGACCTGTTCGGGCAGGGCCAGCAGGGCGGCGGCGCGGGAGGCGCCGGCGACCGGCTCGGGGACCTGTTCGGGGGGCTGTTCAACCGCGGCGGCGGGGGCACCCGCACGACCGCCGGCGCGCGCCGGGGCCGCCGCGGGCAGGACATCGAGACCGAGGTGACGCTGTCGTTCGGCCGCGCGCTGAACGGCGTGACCGTACCGCTGAAACTGACCAGCGAGGCCGGCTGCCCGAGCTGCCGCGGCACCGGCGCCAAGGCCGGGACCGTGCCGCGGGTGTGCCCGAACTGCGAGGGCACCGGGCACGAGACCCGCAACCTGGGCAGCTTCGGGTTCCAGGAGCCGTGCCGCGAGTGCCGCGGCCGCGGCCTGGTGGTGGACGATCCGTGCCCGACCTGCCACGGCAGCGGCCGGGCGACCGGCACCCGGACGATCCAGGCGCGGATCCCGGCGGGCGTGGCCGACGGCCAGAAGATCCGGCTGAAGGGCAAGGGCGCGCCGGGCGAGAACGGCGGCCCGGCCGGCGACCTCTACGTGAACATCAAGGTCCGGCCGCACAAGGTGTTCGGCCGGAGTGGCGACAACCTGACGATGTCGGTGCCGGTGACGTTCCCGGAGGCGGCGCTGGGCGCCGAGATCCGGGTGCCGACCTTCCAGGGCCAGCCGGTGACGCTGCGGCTGCCGGAGGGCACGCCGAACGGCCGGACGTTCCGCGTCCGCGGCCGGGGCGCGACCCGGCGCGACGGCACCAAGGGCGACCTGCTGGTGACGGTGGACGTCCAGGTGCCGCAGAAGCTCGACGACCAGACGCGGGAGGCCCTGGAGCGGCTCCGCGACTCCGGGTCCGGCGAGGACCTGCGCGGCGAGCTGCTCCAGCAGGCCCGGGAGGAGTGATCGAGCCATGGATCCGTTCGGCGACGACACGCCGGTCTACGTGATCTCGGTGGCCGCCCAGCTGTCCGGCCTGCATCCGCAGACGCTGCGGACCTACGACCGGCTGGGGCTGGTCTCGCCCGGCCGCACGGCCGGGCGGGGCCGCCGCTACTCCATGCGCGACATCGTCCAGCTCCGCGAGATCCAGCGGCTCTCGCAGGAGGAGGGCATCAACCTGTCGGGCATCAAGCACATCCTCGAGCTTCAGCGCGACAACGTCATGCTCCGCGAGGAGCTGGCGAAGGCGCACGCGGCTCTGGAGGACCTGGCGAACGAACTCGAGTCCACCCGTGCCGTCGCGGCACGCCTGGCGCAGCAGCGGCGGCGCGGCGACGCCGGTGGCGCACCGGGCGGCGATCTGGTGCCGATCCGCCACACCAGCGTCGTGGTGTGGCAGGAACGCGACCGCAAGAGGGACTGACGCGGGGGACGGGGAAGACGGACATGGATTACAAGCTCACGCAGAAGAGCCAGGAGGCGGTGTCGGTCGCGATCCGCCGGGCCGCGGCCGAGGGACACCCCCAGGTGGAGCCCCAGCACCTGCTGGTGGCGCTCATAAGCCAGCCGGAGGGGACGGCCGTACCGCTGCTGGAGGCGGTCGGCGCCGACTGGCAGGCGCTGCGGCGCCGCGCCGAGGAGCAGCTGGCGAACATGCCGAAGGCGGCCGGCTCGACCGTCTCGTCGCCGCAGATGGCGCGGCAGACGATCGTCGCGGTGAACACGGCGGCCAACCGCGCGAAGCAGCTGGAGGACGAGTACGTCTCGACCGAGCACCTGCTCGTCGGCCTGGCCGCCGACGGGGGGCCGGCCGCGGGGCTGCTGAAGGAGTTCGGCGCGACCCCGCAGGCGCTGCTGGAGGCGTTCGAGAAGGTCCGCGGGCACGCGCGCGTGACCAGCGAGAACCCCGAGGACACGTACCAGTCGCTGGAGAAGTACGGCGTCGACCTCACCGCCGCCGCCCGCGACGGGCGGCTCGACCCGGTGATCGGCCGGGACGCGGAGATCCGCCGCGTGGTGCAGGTGCTGTCGCGCCGTACCAAGAACAACCCGGTGCTGATCGGCGAGCCCGGCGTCGGCAAGACCGCCGTCGTCGAGGGCCTGGCGCAGCGCATCATCGCGGGTGACGTGCCCGAGTCGCTGCGCGGCAAGCGGCTGGTGTCGCTGGACCTCAGCGCGATGGTCGCGGGCGCCAAGTACCGGGGCGAGTTCGAGGAGCGGCTCAAGGCCGTCCTGAACGAGATCAAGGAGAGCAACGGGCAGATCGTCACGTTCATCGACGAGCTGCACACCGTCGTCGGGGCGGGCGCGGCCGAGGGCGCGATGGACGCCGGCAACATGCTGAAGCCGATGCTGGCGCGCGGCGAGCTGCGCATGATCGGCGCGACGACGCTGGACGAGTACCGCGAGCGGATCGAGAAGGACCCGGCCCTGGAGCGCCGGTTCCAGCAGGTCATGGTCGGCGAGCCGACGGTCGAGGACACGATCGCGATCCTGCGCGGGCTCAAGGGCCGGTACGAGGCGCACCACAAGGTGCAGATCAACGACTCCGCCCTGGTCGCCGCCGCGACCCTGTCCGACCGCTACATCACCTCGCGCTTCCTGCCCGACAAGGCGATCGACCTGGTCGACGAGTCGGCGTCCCGGCTGCGCATGGAGATCGACTCCCGTCCGGTGGAGATCGACGAGCTGCAGCGCTCCGTCGACCGCCTCAAGATGGAGGAGATGGCGATCGGCAAGGAGACCGACGAGGCGTCCAAGCAGCGCCTCGAACGCCTCCGCCGCGACCTCGCCGACCGCCAGGAGCAGCTGAACGCCCTGGTCGGGCGGTGGGAGCGGGAGAAGGCCGGGCTCAACCGGGTCGGTGAGATCAAGGAGCGCATCGACCAGCTCCGCGGCGAGGCCGAGCGCGCCCAGCGCGACGGCGACCTGGAGACCTCGGCGCGGCTGTCGTACGGCGAGATCCCGGCGCTGGAGAAGCAGCTCCAGGAGGCGTCCGAGCAGGCCGACGACGAGAACCGCGACGCGATGGTCAAGGAGGAGGTCGGGCCGGACGACGTCGCCGACGTGGTCGCGTCCTGGACCGGCATCCCCGCCGGCCGTCTCCTCGAAGGCGAGACGGCCAAGCTGCTGCGCATGGAGGACGAGCTGGGGCAGCGGCTGATCGGCCAGGAGGCCGCCGTCCGCACCGTGTCGGACGCGGTCCGCCGCGCCCGCGCCGGCATCTCCGACCCGGACCGGCCGATCGGCTCGTTCCTGTTCCTCGGCCCGACCGGCGTCGGCAAGACCGAGCTGGCCAAGGCGCTGGCGGAGTTCCTGTTCGACGACGAGCGGGCGATCACCCGGATCGACATGAGCGAGTACTCCGAGAAGCACTCGGTGGCCCGCCTCGTCGGCGCCCCGCCCGGATACGTCGGCTACGAGGAGGGCGGCCAGCTCACCGAGGCCGTGCGGCGCCGCCCGTACAGCGCGGTCCTGCTGGACGAGGTGGAGAAGGCCCACCCCGAGGTCTTCGACATCCTGCTCCAGGTCCTCGACGACGGCCGGCTGACCGACGGCCAGGGCCGTACGGTCGACTTCCGCAACACCATCCTGATCATGACGTCGAACCTGGGGTCGCAGTTCCTCGTCGACCCGACGCTGGAGAACGGGGCGAAGCGGGACGCCGTCATGACCGCGGTGCGCGCCGCGTTCAAGCCGGAGTTCCTCAACCGGCTGGACGACGTGATCCTGTTCGACGCGCTGTCGACGCGGGAGCTGACCCGGATCGTCGATCTTCAGGTGGAGCGGCTCGCCTCCCGCCTCGCGGACCGCCAGCTCACCCTCACGGTGACCGACGCGGCCCGCGAGTGGCTGGCCTTGACCGGCTACGACCCGCTGTACGGCGCGCGGCCGCTGCGCCGCCTCGTGCAGACGGCCATCGGCGACCAGCTGGCCCGCGAGCTGCTCGCCGGCGAGGTCCGCGACGGGGACGAGGTGGTGGTGGACCTCGACGAGGCCGCCGACGCCCTCACGGTCGCCCCGGCCGGCGGCCTCACCCTCACGAAGTCCTAGCTCCCCGAGCCCGGGGGCCGGGCGGCCCACCCCGCCCGGCCCCCTTTCGTGCCCCAGGGAGAACCTGCCACGCAGACCTACCGCGACGGAGAGGTGTTCACCGGGGTCCTGAAGGTCGTCGCCCCCTTCCCGGCGGAGATCGACCTCGGTCAGGTGTGAGCCGGCTCCGTTCTGGGGGGTTCAGACCAGGTTGAAGGTCTTGAGGTACTCCTCGATCATCATGTCGCGGCCCTTGATCTGCGCGGTCGTCTCGGCGTCGAGGACGCCCATCTCGGGCGTGTACGACAGGCCGGCCTCCGGGCCGAGCGGCATGGCGATCATCGGGCCGGCGGGGGCGTACGTGCCGTCCGCCGGGGCGCCGCGGAGGAGGGCGCGGACGTTCGCCGCGACCACCTCGGCGTGCCGGCCCGCGTTCGCCGCGGTCTTGGCCTCGGGGACCGCGGTGATGTCGCCGAGGGCGAAGACGCGCTCCTGGCCCGCCACCCGCAGCTCGGGGGTCACCTCGACGAAGCCGTCCCCGCGGCGGGCCTCGGCCAGCTCGCCGTTCAGGTAGCCGGTCTGCGGCGCGACGCCGAAGCAGCGGAACCAGAGGTCGGCGGAGATCTCCGCGCCGTCCGCCGTGGTGACGGTGAACGCCTCCGCGGTGCCGGGGCGGGACGGCGGGTCGCCCGCGAGCCCGGTGCCGAGCAGCACCTCGATGCCGAGCGCGGCGAGCTGGCGGCGCAGCTCGTCCCGGAACTCGTCGGGGAACGCGCCCATCAGCTCGCCCGCCGGGTCGACCAGCGTCACCGCCTTGTCCGGCCAGGCGTGCTTGATCTCGCCGGCGAGTTCGAGGCCGACCGGCCCGGCGCCGAGCAGCAGCACCCGGCCGGCGCCGGCCAGCTCGCCGTGCGCCGCGCGGACGGCCGCCTTGGCCGCGGTGCTGTCCTCGATCTCGAACTTCGCCGGGAACGGGTAGCCCGAGCCCGTCGCCAGCACCACGTAGTCCGCCTCGATCCGCTCGCCGGATCCCAGCGTGACGGTGGTGCCGTCCACGCTCGCCGCCCGGTCGCGGACCACGCGGCCGCGGGCGAGGAGCTTCTCGTACGGGAAGAACAGGCGGTCCGTCCACTGCGGGTCGACGAGCCCGCGCAGCGCGGCCGCGTTGTGCACGAACGCGTCCCTGGGCTCGACGAGGACGACGTCCGCCACCTCGTCCAGTTCCTTCGCGACGGCGACGCCGCCGTAGCCGCCGCCAACGATCACCACTGTGCCGGTCATGTCGGACCCCTTTAGTTCGCAACCTGAATCATGCGTGACGCGAAGTAAATTAGTTCGCGACCTGAAGTACTGTCAAGCTAGAATCGGTTCCATGACCGGGAGCGAGTACAGGCTGTCCACCGCGCTGGTGCAGATGGCGCACCTGGTGGAGCGGGTCTTCACCGAGGTCGCCCGCGACTACGGCCTCACCCGGCAGCAGATCGAACTGCTGTGCGTCCTCAGCCAGGGCCCGCAGGGGATGACCGGGCTGAGCGAGATCCTCGGCCTGGGCCGCTCCGGCCTCACCGGCCTGGTCGACCGCGTCGAACGCCAGGGACTCGTCACCCGCACGCGCGAGACGTGCGACCGCCGCGCGTACCAGGTGTCCCTCACCGACAAGGGCGAGCGCCTCGGCCTCGAAGCCCACGAACGGGTCAGCGACCGCCTCGACGCCCTCGGCGACGCCCTCCCGCCCGGCGACCGCGAACGGATCGCGCCCCTGCTGGCCGCCCTCGCGTCCGGGGAGATCGCCCCGGCCTAGGTACGGCCAAGGAACGGGCAAGCCCCCGCGCCGCACGCCGCCCCGCCGCCCCGCTCGCCGTAACGTCCGGCGGCAGGAGCCGTGCTGGCCGGGGGAGGCGCGCGATGAGGACGTACCGCAAGGTGATCGTGGCGGTGGCGGGAGGCGCCGCCGCCGTCTCGACCTGGCCGGCGACCGCCGGGACCGCCGGGTCACCCGCTCCCGCCGACCGCTGGAGGCTCGTCGCGCACGAGGGCTTCGACCGCCCGCTGCGCGTGGACGGCGCGAAGTGGCGCCTGGACCCCCACGGCCGGCGCAGCCCGTGGCACGTCGACGCGTTCGACGACGACGGGGAGGCATGGACGAAGATCAGCGGCCCGGAGTTCAAGGAGCGGCTCGACTCGCTGAACGTGTTCCGCAAGCGCGTCGCGTTCGGCGGCAAGGGCTGGCTGACCGCCGAGGTCGCCGCCGTCGACAAGGACCGCGACGGCCGCCCCGACTCCCGGCCCGGCCTGCACACCGCCCGCCTCCCGGACGGCCAGAAGGTCGCGCGGATCTCCGAGCCCAGCTGGGACGCCGGCGTCCTGATCCGCCCCACCCGCCCGCTCCCGCGGCGCTACCGCGTCGAGATGACGCTCCGCGGCATCGACTTCGGCGGGAAGCGGCACGGCACGTTCGACTACGACGGCAAGCACAACGGCTACACCCGCGAGCCCTGCAAGACCCGCTTCCCCTGGACGTTCCAGGGCGCGCTGCCCGGCCGGACGCGCTGCGCGTACCCGGACGTCACGCGCGAGAACGGGTTCTACTACATGACGATCCTCGACTACGCGAACCCCGCGCCGCACGGCAACCCCGGCATCCACTACCGGCGCAAGGTCATCATGGACGGCTACTACAGCGACGACGAACGCTGGAAGGACGCCGGGACCTGCGACCCCGCGACCGGCCGCATCCGCCGCACCTTCGACGGCACGTTCAACGGTGTCAACGCGCTGTTCGTCCGCGGCGACCGGTTCCGCGAGGCCGCGAACAACAACATCAGCAACGAGTACTACATCAAGACCCGGTGCGGGAACGTCTCCATGGACGAGCCGTACGGGCCGGGCGGCCGGTTCCGCGGCCACCTCACCAGCGCGGAGATCCGCCCCGAGCTGATGCCCGGGGCGTCCTACCGCTTCGCCGTGGAACGCGACCGGTCCGGCTACACCCTGGAGATGAGCGGCCCGTTCCTGCACAGCGGGCAGACCACGCTGCGCGTCCACCACAGGTTCGTGGAGGACGGCCGCCCGATCTGGCACTACAACCAGACGCCCGGCGAGTACGACGGCCGCTTCGACCGCAGCCTCACCCACACCGGCCCGGCCGGGACGTACACGACCGCGCACACCTGGCCGAAGGGGTCGGCGTACCCCGACTCGTTCATCATCGGTGACCCGCACCTGAACTACTACGAGGGCTCCGCGGACGTGGACGACATCCGGCTGTACGTCCCGCGCCGCTAGAGGTGCCCGCGCCGGGCGTCAGGGGTGCGCGCTCCGGTCGAGGCCGAGCGTGGCGAGCAGGTCCTCGTGGAGCTCGAACCAGACGCGATGGCAGGAGTCGACGTCGGTGCGGTCCACGTACGCGTCCTCCCCGGCCCGGGCGCGCGCCAGGGCCGCGGCGAACCGGACGTCGTAGCCGCGGAACCGCGCCAGGACGTTCCCGAGCCGGCCGGCCAGCGGCGCGAGCGCGCGGGAGACGCCGTCGAGCTCGTGCAGGACGCCGTCGTCCCAGGCGGGGTCGCTGTGGTCGTTGACGGCGAGCCGGTCCCCGGCGGTGGGCCGGATCTGCCAGTCGGTGCAGGCGGCCAGCAGGAGGGCGTTCAGCGGGAGGAACCGGCGGTAGACGTCCCGGACCTCGCCGGCGCCGCCGACGCGTGCGAGTTCGGCCGCGAGCAGGCGCTCGTTCTCGGCGCGGCCCGGTTCGGTCAGCGACCAGCCGGCGGTGCCGGCGAAGGCGGTGTGCCCGACCCAGCCGCGCGCCTCGGCGTCGCGCAGCAGGTCCGCGGTCCGGGCCGGGTCGAGCCCGAACCGCCGGGCGATCACCGGGGTGTCCGCGAACCCGACGATGCGCACCGCGTGCAGGACCAGCAGGGCGGGCGGGGAGTCACAGGTCACGAGTCGCCTTCCTGGCGGGCCGTCAAGCGGGTGAAGTGCTGCTGGCACGCCTGGGGGGAGTTGAACCCCATCGCGTCCGCGATCTGCGCCCACGTCGCTCCGGCACTGCGAGCGGTGAACAGCAGGGCCGACTCCAGCCCGTCGACCTCGGCGCGCGCGGCGGGGATCAGGGCGAGCGCGCTCAGGACGTCGGCCGGGCCGAGGTCGGCGTTGCGCCAGACGGCGAACTGGACGAGGTCGACCGCCGACGGCGGGGCCGGTGCGGGGCGCCAGGGTCGGGGGTCGAGCGCGTCCGCGCCCAGTCGCAGGAGGTGCGCGCTCGCGTCGCGCTCACGGCCTGCCTGGGTGTGGTCCGCGCTCCCGGCGGGAGTGGTGTCGTGCTTGCGTGGCATGCGTTCATGGTCCACAATCAACGAAATGTTGTCAACATTTCGTTGAGAGTGAGGCAGCTGTGATCGTGCCCCTCGCCGCGGCCGGCGCCGCCACGTGCGGCGGCAAGGCCGGCGCGCTCGGCGCTCTGCTCCGCGCCGGGCTGCCGGTTCCCGACGGTTTCGTCGTGCCGTTCGCCGCCTACCGCGCCGCCGTCCGCGATCTGGACGTCGAGCCGGACCGGTCCGACGCCGTACGGCGGGCGATCGAGGCCCGCCCCCTTGGCACCGCCCTGACCCGTGCGCTCGGGCGCGCGCTCGCCGAGCTCGGTGATCCGCCCGTCGCGGTGAGATCGTCCGCCGCGCACGAGGACACCGGCCGGGCGTCGGCGGCCGGCCAGCACGACAGCTTCCTCGCCGTGCGCGGGGCCGACGCGGTCGCGGGCGCCGTACGCGCCTGCTGGGCCTCGCTGTTCACCGCGCGCGCCGTCGACTACCGGAGCGCCTCCGGCCGGGCCTTCGACGATCTCGCCATGGCCGTCCTCGTGCAGCGCCATCTGGACGCCGAGGTGTCCGGGGTCATGTTCACCCCCGACCACCCGGACGGCGCGACCCGCATCGAGGCGTCCTGGGGGCTCGGCCCCAGCGTCGTCGGCGGCACGGTCACCCCCGACGCCTACCGCGTCGCCGCGGACGGGACGGTCGCCCGCGCGGTCGCGCACAAGCGGACCCGCCTCGACCGGCGCGGCGGGCGGCTGGTCGCCTCCGACGTGCCGGCCGGTGCCCGCGACCGTCCCGCGATCGACGACGCGACAGCCCGGCGGCTCGCCGGGCTGGGCCGGGAGATGGCCGCCGGACGCGGCGGACCGCAGGACGTCGAGTGGGCCATCGCCGATGGGGACACCTGGATCCTGCAAGCCCGGCCGGTCACCGCCGCACTCCCGGAGTGGCCGTCACCCGCCCTGCCCGAACCGGCCGCGACGCCCACGCTGACCGGAACGCCCGGCGGCCACGGGACCGCGACCGGCACCGCGAGGATCATCCGCGGCCCCCGCGACTTCACGCGCGCCCGCCCCGGCGACATCATCGTCTGCCCGTTCACCGACCCCGCGTGGACTCCGCTGCTGCGCATCGCGGCCGGCGTCGTCACCGAGACCGGCGGCGCGCTCTCCCACGCCGCGATCGTCGCCCGCGAGAACGGCATCCCCGCCGTCCTCGGGATTCCCGGCGCGACGAGCAGGCTCCACGACGGCGGCACCGTCGTCATCGACGGCGCCACCGGCACCGTCACGGCGGCCGGCGCATGACGCGGCACCTCTATCTGGCGCGCCACGGCGCGGCCGACGCGTTCGGGAACCTCACCGAGACCGGCCGCCGGCAGTCGGCCCTGCTGGGCGAACGGCTCGCCGCCCTGCCGATCGACGCCGTGTGGCACTCCCCGCTACCGCGCGCCGCGGCCTGCGCGCACGAGATCGCCCGCCACCTGCCGGACGCGCCCGTCACCGAGGCCGCCGAACTCGTGGACCACGTGCCCTACGTCCCCCGGGCGGACGAGACACCACCGTCCTGGGCCGGCTTCTTCGACGGCTACGACGGCGCCGAGGCCGCCGCGGGACACCGGCTCGCCGAAGCCCTGGTCGCCCGGTTCGGGAGGCTCCCCGACACGTCCGGAGCCGGGCGCGACACCCACGAGGTCCTGGTGACGCACGCCTACCCGATCGCGTGGCTGGTGCGGCACGCCCTGGACGCGCCGCCGTCCCGGTGGCTCGGCCTGAACAGCTCCAGCGCCGCGCTCACGGTCATCGACCACCGCCCCGGCCTGCCGCCGACGCTCGTGATGTTCAACGACATGAGCCACCTGCCGGCCGACCTGCGCTGGACGGGGTTCCCCGACGGCACGAGGCCATGAGGCGGCGCCGCGCCCCGCGTCCTAGGAGTCCTCCCCCTCGGGATCCTCCGCCAGGAACTCCTCGACCAGCTCGGCCGGGTTGGCGTCCCTGGTCATCGCGAACATCGCGTCCGGGTCGAACATGTCGTACAGGACGATCGGCAGCGGCCGCCCGAGCGCCTTGACCAGGTGCCCCTCCGCGTGCAGCCACCGTGCCAGATCGACGCACGACTCGCGGAAGCGCTCGTCGAGCCGTTCCTCGTCGTCCCAGAACCCCTGCTCCTCCGCCTCCCGGCGGAACAGCGCGGCCCCCTCCGGGTCGTTCCCGGCGCTGCGGACGCCCTCCAGCCCGGACGGCGGGAAGTAGGCGTAACTCCACCGCACCTCCCACGCCTCGGCCGCGCCCACCACCTCGATCTGGCGCGCCACCTCGGCCTCGGTGTTGTAGCCGACCGCCAGGTACGGGAACCGGGGATCCTGGTCCACACTGTCGATACGGAACGTCACGACGTAGATCCCGCCGTCGTCCGGGAACTCCGCCAGTGCCCGCAGGACCTCCCGTTCCATATGCCGCCGGAACGTCATCCCCAACTCCTTCCACCAGGTGATCGAGATCGATTCCATCACGCCCGGCCGTCCCAGGATCCGCGTCGCCGCGTACGTCGTCAGGCGGCGGGCCGTCCCCGAGCTCCTCGTCTTCGACCACGCCGGCCTGCCCGAGGCCGGCACCCAGATCCCCGCCGGCGGCGCCCGCCCGGACGAGACCCTGGAGCAGGCCGTCCTCCGCGAGGTCGCCGAGGAGACCGGCCTGCGCACCGCGGTCCTGGCCGGCCGGCTCGCCGTCGAGAACAAGCCGCACCCCGACACCGGGCAGCCCCGCAGGACCACCTACTTCCACCTCCGCGCCCCCGCCTCCACGCCCGACGCGTGGCACCACACCGTCTCCGGCGAAGACGGCGACTCCGGCCTCACCTTCGCCTGCCGCTTCGTCCCCCTCCCCCTCGCCCACCCCCTGGCCGACCGCCAGGACACCTGGCTGCACCGCATAGACCCCCTGTGGGCCACCTGAACGCGTCCGGCGCCCCCGCTCCACGGGAGCCACATGGGGACCCTCCACGTGGACGCGGTGCACACGACGACGGAGTGCTGGTCTTGCATGAGCGGCGGGAAACGCCGGCCAGCCGGGGAATCCCGCGATCCGGGAGCGGATCGAGCGGCGGCCGCCCGCGCTGACCCTGTGCGGCCATGTCCACTGGGCGCGGGCGGTCGCCGCGCTCGGGGCCGGCCATGTGGTGAACGTGGACGGCCGGGTCGCCGTCTTCACCGGCTAGCGCGGCCGGTCAGCGGACCTTGCGGAAGAACGCCCGGACGTCGCCGACCAGCAGGTCCGGCGCCTCCATGGCGGCGAAGTGGCCGCCGCGGTCGAACTCCGACCAGTGGATCACGTGGTGCTCGCGCTCGGCGATCCGCCGGATCCCGCCGTCGCCGGGGAAGACGGCGACGCCGTGCGGGATCCCGGAGCGCTCGACCGGCCTCCCCCACCGCGCCGCGCCTTCCTTGTAGAGGCGGGCGGACGAGGCGGCGGTGCCGGTCAGCCAGTACAGCGTCACGTCGGTGAGCAGCTGGTCGCGGTCGACCGCGTCCTCGGGCAGGTCGTGCGCGGGGTCGGTCCACTCCCTGAACTTCTCGGCGATCCAGGCCAGCTGGGCGGCGGGGGAGTCGTGGAGGCCGAACGCGACGGTCTGCGGCCGGGTGGACTGGATGACCGCGTAGCCGGAGCCGTCGGTGTCGGCGTAGGTCCGCAGGCGGGCCAGCTCGCTCTCGGTGAGGCCCTCGGCCTCGGCGGGGTCGAACGTCGGGAAGCCGAGCGCGCCGTTGACGTGCACGCCGGCGACGCGGCCGGGGGCGACGCGGCCGAGTTCGGGGGAGACGACCGCGCCGGTGTCGCCGCCCTGGGCGCCGTAGCGCTCGTAGCCGAGGCGGCTCATCAGCTCGGCCCACGCGCGGGCGACCCGGTGCGGGTCCCAGCCGGTGTCGCGGGTGGGGCCGGAGAAGCCGAAGCCGGGGATGGACGGCGCCACGACGTGGAAGGCGTCGGCGGGGTCGCCGCCGTGGGCGCGCGGGTCGGTGAGCGGGCCGATGATCTTCATGAACTCGACGACCGAGCCGGGCCAGCCATGGGTGACGATCAGCGGCAGCGCGCCGGGCTCGGGCGACCGCACGTGCAGGAAGTGGACGTTCTGGCCGTCGATCTCGGTAGTGAACTGCGGGTACGCGTTGAGCGCGGCCTCGTGCTCCCGCCAGTCGTAGCCGTCGCGCCAGTACTCGGCCAGCCGCCGCACGTACGCGACCGGGATGCCGTACGACCAGCCGACACCGGGCAGCTCGTCGGGCCAGCGGGTGCGGGCGAGCCGGTCGCGCAGGTCGTCGAGCGCGGGCTGCGGGATGTCGATGCGGAACGGGCTGATCTCCGTGGACGTCATGGCACCACGCTAGGAACCTCTTAGGTCAGGACCGGTCCTAACCCGGCAGGGCTGGGCCGATGACGTTCATCACCGCCTTGCGGACGGCCTCGGGGTCGGGTGCGGGGCCGGTGCGGTCGGCGAACAGGAGATGGGCCGTCCCGATCAGCGTCGGGGCGAGGGCGTCGACCTCGGCGTCGGGCGCGAGCCGGCCCAGGTCGCGCTCGGCGGCGAGGTAGCCGGCGATCATGATCGCGGCCTCGGTGAGCACCGGGACGCCCGCCGGCCAGGTCTCGCGGAGGCGGGCGCGCAGCTCGTCCCGGAAGGTGACGAGGGCGACGATCGCCACGGCGACCGAGCCGAAGAGGGCGGTCAGCGCACCGGTGAGGTTGCCGGCGACCGGGCCGGTCCCGGCGGCGTCGCGGAGGGCGGCGGCCTGGGCGTCCATCCGGTTCACCCGGTCGAGGACGAGCTCGGCGAGGAAGGCGTCGAAGTCGGCGAAGTGGCGGTGCAGGACGCCCTTGGCGCAGCCCGCCTCCGCCGTGACCGCGCGGCTGGTCAGGCCGCTGGGGCCGTCCCGGAGCAGGACGCGGTCGGCGGCGTCGAAGAGCTGCTCGCGTACGTCCCGGAGGTGCACTCCCGTGGGCAACGTGCGTCCCGTCCCTTCCAAAGTGGGCGAGCGCCCACTAAGGTGGGCGCATGCCCATTATAGCGAGAGAGCAGCCGGAACCCCATCGCGCGCGGCGGATGGCGGAATCGTTCGGGGCGGACGCCGAACGCTACGACCGGACCCGCCTCCCCTACCCCGAAGCCCTGGTGGAACGGATCGTCGCCGCCAGCCCCGGCCCGGACGTCCTCGACGTCGGCACCGGCACCGGCATCGCGGCCCGGCAGTTCCAGGCGGCCGGCTGCACCGTGCTCGGCGTCGACCCGGACGCGCGGATGGCGGAGTTCGCGCGCCGCGCCGGCGTCCCGGCCGAGGTGGCGACGTTCGAGGACTGGGACCCCGCCGGCCGCCGGTTCGACGCGGTCGTCGCCGGGACGGCGTGGCACTGGGTGGACCCGGTCGCGGGCGCGGCCAAGGCGGCGCGGGTGCTGCGCCCCGGCGGCCGGCTCGCGGTCTTCGGCCACGCGTTCCAGCCCCCGGCCGAGGTGGGCGAGGCGTTCTGGACGGCCCTGCGCCGGGTGGCGCCCGACTCGCCGATCGACGTCCGGCCGGACGCCCGGGTCGTGGACCTCTACCAGGCGTTCTACACGAAGGCCGCCGACGGGATCCGGGCCGCGGGCGGCTTCGGCGAGCCGGAGCGGTGGCGCTACGACTGGACGAGGTCCTTCACCCGGGACGAGTGGCTCGACCAGCTGCCCACGCACGGCGCCGTGACGGGCCTCCCGCCGGACGGCCTGGCGGAGGTCCTGGAGGAGGTCGGCGCCGCGATCGACAGGGTGGGCGGCGCGTTCACCATGCCGTACACGACGTTCGCGGCTACGGCCGCGCTCAAGGCGCCGTAGGCGAGCCGCAAGCCGTCCGTAAGGGGGGTCCGCCAAGCTGAAGGCACATCGAGAGGGCGGGCCGGGCGGGGACCTCATCACGTACGGAGGGAGCACGCTGGTGCGGGCGCTGATCGCCGAGGAGCTGCTGGACGAGCTGCATCTGTTCGTCGATCCGGCGGCGATCGGCGCCGGCATCCCGGTGTTCCCGAGCACCGGGGCGAAGCACCGGTTCCGCCTGGCCTCGTCCCGGACGTTCGACTGCGGGATCCTCGCCCTGCACTACGAGCCGGTGCGCTCCTGACGGACGTAGCGGAAGAACGCGATCCCCGAGGCGAAGACGCGGTGCTCGGCCAGGCGGAGCCGGAGTTCGGTGTCGAGCGGCAGGTACGGCTTGCCGCCGCCGACCACCACGGGCATCACGAACATCCGGAACTCGTCGATCAGATCGGCCAGGGACGCGGCCAGCTCCGGGCCGCCGACGTCGAGCGTGCCGTCGATCTCCTTCTTGAGGCGCGCCGCCTCGGCCACCGCGTCCCCGCGGCGGACGAGGGTGACGCCTTCGGGGACGTCGCGGAGCGTGTCGGAGAAGACGTACCGGGGCGTGTCCAGGTAGGCGCGGGCGAACTCGGCCTCCACGTCGGAGGCGTCCGGGTTCGCGGCGACCGTCCGCCAGGGCTCCTCCATCATCTCGTAGAGGCGGCGGCCGAAGAGGAACGCGGCGGTGTCGCGGGCCTGCTCGTTCGCGACGCGGTGGACCTCCTCGTCGGGCTCCGAGAACGCGATGCTTCCGTGGCGGTCCTCGATGTAGCCGTCGATCGACGTGTTCATCGAGTAGACGAGCCTGCCCATGGTGCTCCTCCGGTCGTCAGGGTCGTCAGGTGGTCAGGGAGGCAGACCGCCCGGACGGCCGGAAATCATCGCGGCCTGGCGGCCGGCCCGTTCAGCGGAGGTCGCCCGGAGCGGTGCCGGTCTCGGAGAGGGGAAGTCCCAGGGCGGCGCGTTCGGTCAGCCAGAGGCTCGGGCGGTAGCGCGGGTCTCCGGTGGCGTCGTGCATGCCGCGGAGGATGCGGAGGATGGTGGCGGCCCCGACGCGATCGCCCCATTCCAGCGGGCCGTACGGGTACCCCAGGCCGAGGCGTACGGCCGTGTTGATGTCCTGAGGGCGGGCGAGCCGCTGTTCCGCTATCGCGGAGGCGACGTTGACGACCGAGGCCAGGAGCCGCTGCGCCACGGGAGCGGGCGCGTCCCGGACGACCGTGACGGGCCGTCCGGTGGCGGCGAGGACCGCGAGCGCGGCCTGCCCGGCGGACGGGTCCACGCCCGGATGCACCGACAGGGTGAGGCGGCCCTCGAAATCTCCCAGCGGGTCCACGCCGAGGGTGCGCTCCACGGGGAGGCCGTTCGCCTGGGCGCAGCCGAGGGCGCTCTGCCCGTACGGGGTGACGAGCACGATCGCGTCCGCGGTGGGGCGGGCACCGGTCTCCACATCCGGGAGCAGTCTCCGCAGCGCATCGGAATCGTGGACCCACACGGGACGGGGAGGCACCGGCGGAACGGGCGGCTCGGCGGGCTCCTGCTTGGCGCCGTCCACGTACGTGTAGAAGCCCTCGCCCGTCTTGCGGCCGAACAGCCCCGCCTCCACGCGCGTACGCGTGAGGTGTCCGGGACGCAGCCGGGGGTCGCCGTAGAAGCCGTTCCAGATGCTCTCCATCACCGCGTGCGAGACGTCCAGGCCGGTGAGGTCGAGCAGCTCGAACGGCCCCATCCTCAGCCCGAGCGCCTCGCGGGCGACGCGGTCGACGTCCGCGGGCTCGGCGGCCGACTCGGCGAGGATCTGGACCGCCTCGGTGACCAGGCCGCGGCCGGCGTGGTTGACCAGGAAGCCGGGGGCGTCCGGGGCGAGCACGGGCTCGTGGCCCAGCCGCCGGACGAGACCGGCCAGTGCGCCGGGGATCCAGCCTTCCGTGCGGGCGCCGGGGACGACCTCGACCAGGCGCATCAGCGGCACCGGGTTGAAGAAGTGCAGCCCCGCCAGCCGGCCCGGGTCGGCGAGCGCGGATCCGATCGCGGTGACCGACAGGGAGCTGGTGTTGGTGGCCAGCACGGTCCGCTCGCCGCAGACCTTCTCCAGCGCCGCGAACAGCTCGCGCTTGGTCTCCAGGTCCTCCCGCACGGCCTCGACGACGAGGTCGCAGCCGGCGGCGGGCGCGAGCGGGTCGCCGATCGGGCGCAGCCGCGCCGTGGCGGCCTGAGCGGCCTCCTCGGTCATCCGCCCCTTGGCGACGAGCTTGCCGAACATCGCCGCGATGTGGTCGGCGGCGCTCGCCACGGCCTCGGCGCGCATGTCGGCCAGCTCGACGGCCAGCCCGCCGGCCGCCGCGAGCTGCGCGATCCCGCGCCCCATCACGCCGGTGCCGATCACCCGTACCGTGCCGGGGCCCTCGGCCGTCCACCGCTCCATGCGCCGCCTCCTCCTCCTTCTCCCCCTCAACGCGTTCCCACGATGGAATCCCATTCGAGGTGCGGCTTTCAAGAGGACTCGATACAGAGTCCTTATTAGATTCAGATGTGTGACGTCATAATCGACGCCATGGAGTTCCGCCATCTCGCCGGGTTCGTGGCCGTGGCCGAGGAGCTGCACTTCGGCCGGGCCGCCGCGCGGCTGCACATCGCCCAGCCGCCGCTCAGCCAGCAGATCCGCCAGCTGGAGAGCGAGCTGGGCGTGCGGCTCTTCGAGCGCAGCACCCGTTCGGTACGGCTCACCTCGGCCGGGCAGGCGTTCCTGGAACCGGCCCGGAAGGTGCTCGCCGACCTGGACGTCGCCCGGCGGGCCGCGCAGGCCGGCGGGCGCGGCGAGGTCGGCCGGGTGGGCGTCGGGTTCGCCGGCGCCAGCAGCCACGAGACGCTGCCCGTGCTCACCAAGGCCGTGCGGGCCCGCCATCCCGGCATCGAGCTGGTGCTGCGCGGCCAGACGTACTCCGGGGAGGCGCTGGCCAGGGTCGCCGGCGGCGAGGACGACCTGGGCTTCGTCCGCCTGCCGGTGCGCCGCGAGGGGGTCGCGGTGCGGCTGATCGAGCGGGAGTTCCTCGTCGCCGCGCTGCCCGCCGAGCATCCGCTGGCCCGGCACCACGAGATCAGGCTGCCCGACCTGGCCGGGGAGCCGTTCGTGACGTTCCCGGGAACGCGCGGCTCGGCGGTGCGGGACGCGCTGGTCCGCGCGTGCGCGGCGGCCGGGTTCCAGCCGCTGATCGTCCAGGAGGCACCCGACTCGTACACGATTCTGGCGCTGGTCGGGGCCGGGGTCGGGGTCACGCTGACGGTCTCGTCGGTCCAGCACATCCGCATCCCCGGCATGGTCTACCGGCCGCTGGCGGGCGACCCGCACGTGCTGGAGCTGGCGCTCGCCTGGCGCGCCGACAACCCGTCGGCGGCGCTGCGCTCGGTGCTCGCCGTCGCCGAAGAGGTGCTTCCCACTCCTGTCATTGATTAGGTGCGCGTCTTACCGCATGCCCGATCCGGTCTGAGTCGAGATCGGTCGGGGCCGCCTATCCTCGACGGAGAGCTGAGCTTGAGGAGCGAGAGATGCGCGAAGCGGTGATCTGCGAGCCGGTACGGACCCCGATCGGGCGGTTCGGCGGGGCGTTCAAGACGGTGCCGCCGGCCGAGCTGGCGGCCACCGTCATCCGGGCGCTGGTGGAGCGCACCGGCCTGCCGGGGAGCGCGGTCGACGAGGTGATCCTCGGCCAGTGCAACCCCAACTCCGACGCCCCCGCCATCGGCCGGGTGGCCGCGCTGGACGCCGGGCTGCCGATCGAGGTCGGCGGCAGCCAGCTCGACCGGCGCTGCGGCTCGGGCCTCCAGGCCGTCCTGAACGCGGCGATGCAGGTCCAGACCGGCGCGAGCGACCTGGTGATCGCGGGCGGCGCCGAGAGCATGAGCACCGCGCCGTTCTACACGACGCAGGCGCGCTGGGGGATCCGCGGCGCGGCGCTGGAGCTGCACGACGCGCTCGCCCAGGGGAGGGTCACCGCCGGCGGCCACAACCACCCGGTCCCCGGCGGCATGCTGGAGACGGCCGAGAACCTGCGCCGCGAGTACGGCATCCCGCGCGAGGAGCAGGACCGGCTCGCCGTCATGTCGCACGAGCGCGCCGTGGCCGCCCAGCGCGACGGCCGGTTCGCCGAGGAGATCGTCCCGGTGACCGTGCGGTCCCGGAAGGGCGACACCGTCGTGGACACCGACGAGCACCCGCGCGCCGACACGACCGTCGAGAGCCTCGGCAGGCTGCGTCCCGTCCTCGGCAAGGCCGACGACCAGGCGACCGTCACCGCCGGCAACGCCAGCGGCCAGAACGACGCCGCCGCCGTCTGCGTCGTCACGACCCCCGAGCGCGCCGCCGAGCTGGGGCTGCACCCGCTCGTCCGGCTCGTCTCCTGGGCGCAGGCCGGCGTGCCGCCCCGCACGATGGGCATCGGCCCCGTCCCCGCGACCGCCAGGGCGCTGGAGCGCGCCGGGCTCACCCTGGCCGACATGGACCTCATCGAGCTGAACGAGGCGTTCGCCGCCCAGGTCCTCGCCGTCCTGCGCGAGTGGGACTTCAAGGAGAGCGACTTCGACCGCCTCAACGTGAACGGCTCCGGCATCTCCCTGGGCCACCCCGTCGGCGCGACCGGTGCCCGCATCCTGGCGACGCTGGCGCGCGAGATGGACCGCCGCGAGGTCCGGTACGGCCTGGAGACCATGTGCATCGGCGGCGGCCAGGGCCTGGCGGCCGTCTTCGAGCGGATCTCCTGAATTCCGGCGATCTCCGGTAACGATCGCTCCTCCCGGCCCACTACCTGGTGTCAACACACCAGAGGCAAGGGACGGACGGAGGTGCGGGCGAATGACCGATGAGGCCGAGGGACCCGGGGACTCCCGGGACGCCGGGCGCTTCACCGCGGTCTACGACGCGTGCCGGCAGCGCGTGTGGGCGTACGCGGTCAGCCGCGTGGGGCGGCAGGCCGCGGACGAGGTGGTGAGCGAGACGTTCACGGTCGCGTGGCGGCGGATCGGCGACATGCCGGATCCGGCGCTGCCCTGGCTGCTCGGCGTCGCCCGGAACGTGCTGCGCGAGCGCTACCGCGAGGAGGCGCGCCGCGCGTCGTTCGCGGCGGAGCTGCGCGGCTGGGAGGCCGGCCTGGAGCGGTCCGCCGAGCGCGACATCGCCGAGGGGGTGGCCGAGCGGCTCGCCGTGCTGCGCGCCATGGCCGCGCTCCCGGAGGCCGACCGGGAGATCCTGATCCTGGTCGCCTGGCAGGGGCTCTCGCCCCGCGAGGCCGCCAAGGTCGTCGGCTGCACGGCCGCGACCCTCCGCGTACGGCTGCACCGGGCCCGCAAGCGGCTCGTCCGCGCCGTCGAGGATTCCCCCGGGCGCGCCGCGGCGCCCGCTCGTCCCCGCGCCGGGATCGTCAGTGAGGAGATGTCGTGAGCCGAGACGTGCTGAGGACGCTGGCGGAGGCCCGCCCCGCCGAACTGGACCCGGCCGCGCCGGTCGACCCGTCCACCAGGGCCGCCGAGCTGGGCCGGGCCATGCGGGCGACCCCGCAGCGTGCCAGGCGGGTACGGATCGCGCGGCCGGTCTGGGGCGGGGCGGGCCTGGTCGGCGCCGCGGCCGCCGCGGCGCTGGTCGTCACCACGATGGCCGGTGGCGGCGGCGCGGGCGGCGGGGTCCCCGGGCAGGCGCAGGAGGCGCCGCTGGACGCCCGCACCGTCCTGCTCGCCGCCGCCGAGAAGGCGGAGGCGGCCCCGGCGACCGGGAAGTTCTGGCGGGTCAAGGAGATGCACCTGATCCCGGTCGAGGTCGGTCCGAAGGCGCGCCCGTACACCGTTCTGGACGCGCGTATCCAGGAGACGTGGCTGGCCGGGAACGGGGCGAGCTGGGCCGGTTTCCGTACGGCGGGGGCGAAGCCGGCGACGCCGGCGGACGAGAAGGCGTGGCGGCTCGACGGCGCCCCGGCGCGATGGAACCTCGGGGTGGGCGACACCGTGGACAAGGCCACGGTGTACGTCCAGACCAAGCCGGGCCGGGGCCGCCTGGTCAAGGAGTCCGGGCCCGCGAGCCTGCACGTGCCGATCGCGGGCGCGAAGCCGACGTTCGCCGACCTGCGGAGCCTCCCCGCCGATCCGGTGAGGCTGCGCGCCCTGGCGGACGAGCGGGCGCTGTCGGACGGGGCGGACAGGCCGCTGGCCGCCGACGGCGCGCAGGCTCGGGAGGCGTTCGCGGCCGGGAAGCTGGTGACCCTGCTGACCGAGGCGCCGGTGCCGCCGAAGGTGCGGGCGGCGGCGTTCCGGGCGCTGGCCAAGATGCCGATCGTCAAGGCGGAGGGGAAGGCCACGGACAAGCGCGGCCGGCCGGGCGTGGCGTTCTCGATCGACGTCCCGGGCGCCGGCGGCTCGGTGACGAGCACCCGGCTGATCATCGACCCGGCCACCTCGCAGGTGCTGTCGGAGCATGTGGCGAGCAAGGCGGGCAAGGCCGGCAAGGGGAAGGAGAGGACGACCCTCTACCTCGGCGCGGGCTGGACGAACCAGGCCCCGCAGGCGCCGTCCCTGCCCTGAGCGTTCCGAACGCCTGAACGTCCGGGTCGTGAGCAAGGCCGCTCCGCGCGTGCGGTGAGCGGGACCGGCGGGTCGCTTTCCCAGCGGCCCGCCGGTTCCGTTGTGGCCGGTCCCAGTGGGTGGGCCGGTGTTTGCCCTGGGTAACGCGGCGCGTATATATAGCGATCTGACGTTGCGAACTCGGCCGGGCGGGACTATTGGACATCACATAAGCTACTGCCGAGTAGTATTCGGGGCCCGGATGAAGTGCAGTCAGACGCGAGCCCTACGCTGACAGCCGACGCCCGTACCTCAGGAGGACGGAACCTTGCAGTACACGATCACGTTGATCGTTGGGCTCGTCGGTACGGCGGTGGCGCTAGCGCTGGCCGGCCGGCGGGTGAAGTTCCTATGGGATCTCTTCAAGACCGGCCAGCCCGACCCCGAGCGGACGCTCCAGGTCAAGCGCGAGCCGGCCAAGGCCATCGAGGGACAGGCGGTGGAGGTTCTCGGGCAGCGCAAGCTGCTGAAGTGGACCGTCGCCGGCGCCGCGCACTTCGCGGTGATGTGGGCCTTCTTCCTGCTGGCCACCGTGTACCTGGAGGCGGGCGTCCAGCTGCTGTTCGGGCTGCACGCGCACATCCCGTTCCTGCAGACCTGGGGGCCGATCGGGTTCGTCCAGGACACCATCGCGCTCGCGTGCCTGCTGGGCCTGATCGTCTTCGCGATCATCCGGATCAGGAACTCGCCGAAGAAGCTGGACCGGCAGTCGCGGTTCAAGGGCTCGCACACCGGCGGCGCCTGGGTCATCCTGTTCATGATCTTCAACGTGATCTGGACGATGTTCGCGTTCCGCGGCATGGAGGTCGCGAACGACAACTTCTCCTACGGCAAGGCCGCCTACGCCTCCTACGGCACCGGCCAGCTGATGAAGCAGTTCGGCGACCCCGAGGCCGGCCACATGGTCTTCCTGGAGGCCGCGTTCCTGCTGGCGCACATCGGCGTCGCACTGATCTTCCTGGTCATCGTCGTCAACTCCAAGCACCTGCACATCTTCATCGCCCCGCTGAACGTCATGTTCAAGCGCCGCCCGGACGGCCTCGGCGCCGCCCAGCCGATGATGAGCAAGGGCAAGCCCCTCGACTTCGAGGAGGCCGACCCGGACGAGGACACCTTCGGCCGCGGCAAGATCGAGGACTTCACCTGGAAGGGCTTCCTCGACATGGCCACCTGCACCGAGTGCGGACGTTGCCAGTCGCAGTGCCCCGCCTGGAACACCGGCAAGCCGCTGTCGCCGAAGATGCTCGTGCTGGAACTGCGCGACCACGCGTTCGCCAAGGCGCCGTACATGCTCGCGTCCGAGGAGGAGCGCGAGAAGTTCACCGACGAGCAGAAGCTCGCGATGCAGGTGGACAAGGAGCTCGTCGCCGAGGACGGCGTCATCCACCCCGACGTGCTGTGGTCCTGCACCAACTGCGGTGCCTGCGTCGAGCAGTGCCCGGTGGACATCGAGCACATCGACCACATCCTCGACATGCGCCGCTTCCAGGTGATGATCGAGTCCTCGTTCCCGAGCGAGGCCGGCGTCATGCTGAAGAACCTGGAGAACAAGGGCAACCCGTGGGGCATGTCCGAGATGAAGCGCCTCGAGTGGATCGAGGAGCTGGACTTCGAGGTCGAGGTCGTCGACGAGAAGCTGCCCGAGGACACCGAGTACCTGTTCTGGGTCGGCTGCGCCGGCGCCCTGGAGGACCGGGCCAAGAAGACCACCAAGGCCGTCGCCGAGCTGCTGCACATCGCGGGCGTCAAGTTCGCCGTGCTCGGCCCGATGGAGGCGTGCACCGGTGACCCGGCCCGCCGGCTGGGCATGGAGTTCGTCTTCCAGATGCTCGGCCAGCAGAACGTCGAGACGCTGAACGACGCGGGCGCCAAGAAGATCGTCGCGACCTGCCCGCACTGCTTCAACACCCTCGCCAACGAGTACCCGCAGATCGGCGGGAACTACGAGGTCGTCCACCACACCCAGCTGCTCGCGCACCTGGTCGAGGAAGGGAAGCTCACCCCGGTCACCCCGATCGAGGAGAACATCACCTACCACGACCCCTGCTTCCTGGGCCGCCACAACAAGGTCTACAAGCAGCCCCGCGACATCATGGCCAAGGTCCCCGGCGTCAAGACGCAGGAGATGCACCGGCACAAGGACCGCGGCTTCTGCTGCGGCGCCGGCGGCGCCCGGATGTGGATGGAGGAGCGGATCGGCAAGCGCATCAACACCGAGCGGGTGGACGAGGCGCTGACCACGAACCCCGACACCGTCTCCACCGCGTGCCCGTTCTGCCTGGTCATGCTCGGCGACGCCATCAACGAGAAGAAGAACTCCGGCGACGCCAAGGAGTCCCTGGAGGTCGTGGACGTCTCCCAGCTGCTCATCCGCTCGATCAAGGGCGAGGGCGGCGCGCCGCCCGCCGAGCAGGAGAAGGAGCCCGTCCCCGCCGAGTGACGCGGCCGTCGTACGTGGAGGGCCCCTGGCGCGTTAGGCGCCGGGGGCCTTCTCCGTTATGGGCGGCGGCGCATCCACGGGCTGCGGGACGGCGACGAGGACCTCGTGCAGCGCCCGCAGGACGTGCGCCGGCACGACGCCGCGGCCGATGAGGTCGTCGATGGACGCGTACGGGCCCCGCGCGTCCCGCACCGCCACGATCAGCTTCGCGTGGTACGGGTCGAGGCCCGGCAGCCCCGCCAGGACGTGCTCGGGCACCGCGTTCACGTCCACCAGCCCGCCGTCGTCGAACGTCCGCGGCAGGTCCGGCCGCCCGACCCGCAGCTCGGCGGCCACGGCGGGATGGTGCAGCAGCAGGACGCGCGCCTGCTCGCGCCGCGCCCGCCGCTCGATCATGTCGACCAGCGCCGGGGCGGGGAGGGCCGGCGCCCGTCCCGGCCCCGGCCCGCCCGTGAGCAGCGCCAGATGCACCGTCGCGCCGCCCGCCCCGAGCAGCCCGGCGACCATCGCCGCGTCGTCGATCGGCCGCAGGACGTTCTCGTCCCCGCTGCCCAGCGTGAGCCAGGCGAAGACGGTCAGCGCCAGGTAGCCCGCCGCGGCCAGCCCGGTCAGGACGCTCCGCCGCAGGCCCGCGTAGACCGCCACCACCACCCAGCCCAGGCCCCCGCACGTCAGCATCGGCGTGGCGATGAGCAGCGCGCGCACCGGCGTGGGCAGCCGGAGGTCGCGCGAGTGGAGGTCGGGGTGGCCGGCCGGCGCGGCCCGGTGCGCACCGGCGGCGTACGGCGCGAGCCCGTGCCCGGGGGCCGCGGGCGCGGGGCCGGCGAACGCGCCGCCCGGAGGGGCCGCGGGCCGTTCCGGCGCGTCCACCGCCTGGCCGGGACGGTCGCCGGGGCCGTCCACCGGAGCCCAGGCGAGCAGGCCGGGATCGGACCGCAGGATCGCCAGATGCAGGTTCTGGAGCCGCTCGCCGGGCTCCACGCCGAACTCCTCGGCCAGGAACGCGCGCGCCTCCCGGTACGCCGCCAGCGCCTCCGCCTGCCTGCCGCACCGGTACAGCGCCAGGATCAGCAGGTAGCGCGGCCCCTCCCGCAGCGGGAAGTCGGCCACCAGCCGGATCAGCTCCGGAACGAGCCGCTGGTGCCGCCCCAGCTCCAGCTCGATCTCCGCGCACGCCTCCAGCGCCGCCGCGCGCTCCTCCACGAGCCGTTCCCTGGCCGCGTCGAACACCGGGCCGTCCAGCCCCGCCAGCGCCGCGTCCCGCCACATCGCCAGCGCCTCGCGCAGCCGCACGGCCGCCTCCGCCGGCTCGCCGCCCGACCGTACCGCCAGTGCCTCGCGGACCCGCTTCTGGAACACCTCGGCGTCCAGGCCGTCCGGCGGGACGTGCAGGACGTACCCGGCGGCGGTCAGCGTCAGCAGCGTCGACGGCGCGCGCGGCGACCGGTCCGGCTCCAGCACGCGGCGCAATCCGGCCACGTACTTCTGGACGACGTTCGCCCCGTTGTCGGGCGGCTCGTCCCCCCACACCGCGTCCACGATCGCGGCCGTCGACACCGGCCGGTTGGGGTGCAGCAGCAGGACGGCCAGAACGGCCCGCTGCTTGCCCGGGCCCAGGTCGAGCTCCCGGTCACCGCTCCAGGCGCGCAGCGGGCCCAGGATCTCGAAGCGCGGCGCGGCGGCGTCCTCGGCCACCCTCACCACCTCCGCTCACCGGTGCGGCAGCGAGGGCGCGGCTCCCCGTCAGCCGTACCGCAGTGAACCGCAGCATAACGACAGAGCTTTCGCATCGGCACCCATGACGCTTCTCGGTGACAGCGAACGTCGAGACAGGGGGTTCCGGGATGCTCACCACGAAAGCCGCGGCGCTGGCCGCGATGCCGGTCGCGCTGGGGCTCGCGCTCACCGCCGGCTGCGACTCCGGCGGCGGCACGAGCACCGTCCAGAAGAAGAAGGCCACCGCGCCCGCGACGGCGCCCGCGCCGCCCGCGGAGGCCGCCAACGGGGTCGAGAAGCTGGCCGCCGCGAAGATCCTCGCCCGCGCCCGCGAGGCGACCGCCGGCGCGCCGTCCGTCCGGCTCAAGGGCGCGTTCAAGGAAGGCGGCGACGAGATCGCGCTGGACTTCCGGTTCGGCGGGAAGAAGCGCGCCGCCGGGAAGCTCCGGCTCGGCGACCAGAACATCGAACTGACCCGCCTCGGCTCCACCGTCTACTTCAAGGGCGACGACAAGTTCCTGAAGGGCATCGGCGGCCAGAGCGTGGTGACGCTGCTGTCCGGCAAGTACGTCAAGACGACCTCCAAGGACCCGGACTTCGCCGAGCTCGCGTCCTTCGCCGACCTCTCCGGCCTGCTGCGCGAGATGGTCGCGTCCGCGGGAGGCGGCTGGACCAAGGGCGCGGCCGGGAACGTCGCCGGCGTCCCCGCCGTGGCGCTGACCGGCCCGGACGGCGAGCAGGTCCACGTGGCGACCCGCGGCCGGCCCTACCTGCTGCGGCTGGACGCCGGGCCCCGGAACCGGCTCGACTTCATCGAGTACGGCGGCCGCGTCGACCTCCGGCCGCCGCCGGCCGCCGAGGTGATCGACGCCTCCGAGCTGGGCTGACGCGGCGCCCCCCGGTCAAGGGATCTCCAGGACCGGCGCGGGTCGCCCCGTACGCCGGGACCGCCTGGTAGGACCGGCACATGGCGCTGGTCCTCGCGGTGGTCGCGTTCCTGATGACCCTCACCGGGGGCCTCGTCGCCATGCGCGTGCGGGACCGCCGGCACCTGGTGCTGGGGCTGGCCGGCGGGCTCATCCTCGGCGTGGTCGCGTTCGACCTCGTACCGGAGTCGCTGGAGCAGTCCCCCGGCGGCCCGCTGGGCGTGCCCGGGCCGATGATCGGGTTCGCGCTGGGGTTCCTGCTGCTGCACGTCACCGAGCAGGCCGCGGCGATCCACCAGGCGCACGAGGGGGAGTACGCGCCGCACGAGCACCCCCACGGCCACGGGCACGCGGGCGCGGGACGGGCGGGGATCCTGGCGGCCTGTGCGCTCGTCGCGCACAGCTTCGTCGACGGCCTCAGCATCGGCCTCGGCTTCCAGGCCGGGACCGGCACCGGGGTCTTCGTCGCGCTGGCGGTGATCGCGCACGACTTCGCCGACGGCTTCAACACGTTCACCGCGGCCTCGCTGAACCGCGCGGACCGCCGTCCCGCGCTGGCGCTCCTGTTCGCCGACGCCCTCGCCCCCGTCGCCGGGGCCGCCGCGGGCTCCGTGATCGCCGTACCGGACGGCGTGCTCGGGCCCTACCTCGGCTTCTTCGCGGGCGTCCTGCTCTACCTGGCGGCCGCCGAGATCCTCCCCGAGGCGCACAGCCGCCACCCGCGCGCCCTCACGCTCGCCGCCACCGGCCTCGGCGTGCTGGCCGTGCTGCTCATCGTCGGCGTCGCGGAGTGAAGGGCCGCCCGAACGGATCGGACGGCCCCTCCACTCGTTCCCCGGGGGGCGTCAGCCGGTGATGCCCTTGACGAAGTTCGGGTTCGCCTGGAGCCACTCGTTGACGGCCTGCTCGGGCTTGCCCTTGTGCTTGTTCTCCATCAGGTCCTCAAGGGTGCCCAGCTGCTGGTCGTTCATCTTGAACTTCTTCAGCCAGCCGGCGACCTCCGCCTGGTCCTTCGAGAAGCCCTCGCGCCCGACGATGTTCATCGCGTCGGGCTTGCCCATCGCGCCCTTCGGGTCCGCCAGGTCGCGGATCGGGAACTTGGCGTACGCCCAGTGCGGCCGCCACAGCGTCACGACGATGTCCTTCTTGGCGTCGGTGGCCTTCTTCAGCTCCGCGAGCATGGCCGCCGTCGACGAGGTGGTCACCTCGTACTCGCCCTCGAGACCGTACGCGGGCAGCATGTCCTCCTTGGACACGCGGTAGAGCCCGGAGCTCTTCTCGATGCCGATGATCTTGCCACCGTAGGTGGAGCCCTTGCCCTTGAGGTCCTCCAGGGACTTCAGCGGCGAGTAGTTCGGCACCGCGATGGTCAGCGGGGCGTTGTCGTACCAGATCGAGATCTTCTCGAGCTTGTCGCCGTACTGCTTCCAGTAGTCCTCATGAGTGAACGGCAGCCAGGCGTCCAGGTACAGGTCGATGTCGCCCTTCGCCATGCCCGCGTAGAGCGGACCGGCGTCGAGCGTCTTGACGTCGACCTCGTAACCCTTGTCCTCCAGCATCTTCTCCCACAGGGCGGTGGCGGCCTCGCCCTCCGCCCAGCCGGCCACCAGGCCGATGGTCAGCTTCTTGTCGCCCTCGCCGCCGGACCCGGAGTCCCCGCCGCCGCAGGCCGACAGCCCCAGCGACAGCGCGAGCGCCGCCGCGGCCACACCCATGAATTTGAAGCGCATACTCGGAACGTTCCTCTCTCTAGACGTCAGGCGACCTGGGCCATGGCGCGCGACACGGCGGTACGCCTGCTCAGCGCGCTGGTGATCCGGTCCAGGAAGATGGCCAGCACCACGACGGCGACGCCGCCCTCGAAGCCCTGAGCGATGTCGACCCGCTGGATGCCCTCCAGCACCTCGTTGCCCAGGCCCCCGGCGCCGACCATCCCGGCGATGACGACCATCGACAGCGCCAGCATGATCAGCTGGTTGATCCCGGCCATGATCGACGGCATCGCCAGCGGGATCTGGATGCGGGCCAGGATCCGGCCGGGCGGCGTACCGAACGCCTCACCGGCCTCCACCATCTCCGCGTCCACACCGCGGATGCCCAGCTCGGTCAGGCGCACCCCGGGCGGCAGCGCGAAGATCACGGTGGCGACCACGCCCGGCACCACGCCGATGCTGAAGAAGAAGATCGCCGGGATCAGGTAGACGAACGCCGGCATCGTCTGCATCAGGTCCAGCACGGGCCGCACGACGCCGCTCACCACGTCGTTGCGCGCCGCCGCGATCCCCAGCGGGATCGCGATCACCACCGCCACCACCGCGGCGACCAGCACCAGCGCCAGCGAGTCCATCGCCGGCTCCCACAGCTCCATGCTCTCGATCAGCGCGAACCCGAGCAGCGTGAACAGCCCCAGCCGCCACCCGCTCAGCAGCAGCGCGATCAGCGCGAACACCACGGTCAGCACCAGCGCGGGCGGGCTCGTCAGGAGGCTCACGAGCCCCTCGACCGTTCCCTCGACGGCGGTGCCGATCGCGTCGAACAGCCACTCCAGGTTGTCGGTCAGCCACGTGACGGCGCCGTCGAACCAGTCGCCCACGGGAATGCGGGGCAGCTCCACATCAAGCGTCAACGGCACTGCCCTCCTTGCTGACCTCATCGGTGATCACTTCGGTCACATGGGTGTTGATCGCACCCAGCGCCGCCAGCAGCGTGACCCGGGGGATGACCCCCAGCAGCACGCCGTCCGGACCGGCCACCGGCACGGGAAGATCGCTCTCCGCACTCCGGGCGAACAGATCGGCCACGGGAGTCTCCGGGCCCACCGGCTCCAGGTCCTCGGGATCGATCAACTCGTCCAGGGTCTGCACCCCGTCCTGCACGGCGTCGGCCACCGCGGCACCGGTCACCTTGCCGATCAGCTTCCGGTCGCGGCCCACCACGAACGCCGCCGACGTCTGGTGCTCGCGCATCGTCCGCAGCGCCGTCCGCGGCCCCGTATTGGCCGGAACGGTCACCAGCGGGTTCTCCATCACCGACGCCGCGGTCAGCACCCGCGTCCGGTCCACGTCGGCGACGAACTGCGCCACGTAGTCGTTGGCCGGATCGGTGAGGATCTCCTCGGCGGTGCCGATCTGCACGATGCGGCCCTCCCGCATCACCGCGATCCGGTCACCGATCCGCATCGCCTCGTTCAGGTCGTGCGTGATGAACACGACCGTCTTGTTCAGCCGCGACTGCAGATCCAGCAGCAGATCCTGCATCTCCCGGCGAATGAGCGGATCGAGAGCGCTGAACGCCTCGTCCATCAGGATGATGTCGGTGCCCGCCGCCAGCGCCCGGGCGAGCCCGACCCGCTGCTGCATACCGCCCGACAACTGGCCGGGAAGCTTGTCCTCCCAGCCCTCCAGACCCACCTGACTCAGGAACTCACGCGCCTTCTTGGCACGTTCCTCCTTCGAGAACCCGCGGACCTCCAGGCCGTACGCGGCGTTCTCCAGAACCGTCCGATGGGGGAACAGCGCGAAGTGCTGGAACACCATGCTGACCTTGTCCTGCCGCAGCGCCCGCAGCGGCTTCCCGGTCAGCTTCGCGATGTCCTTGCCATCGATCTCGATGACACCGCTGGTGGGCTCCAGCAGCCCGTTGAGCATCCGGATCAGGGTCGACTTCCCCGATCCCGACAGCCCCATGACCACGAAGATCTCGCCCTGCTCGACCTCGAACGTGGCGTCCACCACGGCCGCGGTCACGCCCAGGGCCCGTACCTCCTCCGGCGCCGCGCCGGCGCCGAGTTTTCGCTGTGCCTCCCCGACCTTACGGCCGAACAATTTGGTAACGCTTTCAGCGCGCAGTATGGACACGTTCTCCTTCCGGGTTCCCCCTTCTGAGGGAAACTGACTCGATGAACGTCCTGCCAGTGGGGCGGGCGCCCGGAAGGAGATGTGCAGCACACAAAAGAAGGTCAACCGGACGTCAACACCACGCGTCGAACGAAACTACCCGCCTCGCGAGCATGTTTCATCTTTTGGTGATCTGCGTCACATGGTCCGACCTGCGGTGAAGGGTCAGACCCGCGTCCGGTGAAAGTTCAGGTACGACCGCGACGGCGTGGGCCCCCGCTGATCCTGATAGCGCGACCCGTACTTCTCCGACCCGTACGGATACTCGGCCGGCGAACTGGTCCTGAAGAGGCACATCTGCCCGATCTTCATCCCCGGCCACAGCTTGATCGGCAGCGTCGCCACGTTCGACAGCTCCAGCGTCACGTGCCCGCTGAACCCCGGGTCGATCCACCCCGCCGTCGAGTGCGTCAGCAGCCCGAGCCGCCCCAGCGAACTCTTCCCCTCCAGCCGCGCCGCCAGATCGTCGGGCAGCGCGAACACCTCGTACGTCGAGGCCAGCACGAACTCCCCGGGATGCAGCACGAACGCCTCGTCCGCCGCCACCTCGATCATCCGCGTCAGGTCGACCTGCTCGACCGCCGGATCGATGTGCGGGTACTTGTGGTTCTCGAACACTCGGAAGAACCGGTCCAGACGCACGTCCACACTCGACGGCTGGACCATCCCCGGGTCATGGGGATCGATCTTCACCCGCCCGGACTCGAGCTCGAACCTGATGTCGCGATCGGAGAGCAGCACGTCAGAAAAGCTACCGGCTCCGTCCCACCCCTCGCAGCGTCCCCCCGACCTCGCCCCATCCGGTACGATGTCCGAGGCGCGGTACCCACCGCACGCCAAGCGGGTGTAGTTCAATGGTAGAACTTCAGCTTCCCAAGCTGACAGCGCGGGTTCGATTCCCGTCACCCGCTCCACAACAAAGGCCCAGGTCCGGGACACGCTCCCGAACACTGGGCCTTGATCGTTTGAGGGGTCAGAGCCCCACGGGCAATTAGCGGGCAATTAGGCCACGGGCACGAGCTTCCCGGCCGCCCCGTCGTCCCCCTCGTCCTCGTCCCGCTTCCGCTCCGCCTCCATCAGCGCGTCGAAGCCGTCCGCGATGGCCCGGTCAGCGTTGTTGGAGCGGTGCTGGTACCGCAGCGCGGCCCGCTCGTTGTCGTGCCCCATACGCGCCATGAGGTTGCGCAGCGAGACGCCCATGTCAGCCGCCAGCGTGTTACCTGTGTGCCGAAGGTCATGGAAGTGCAGGTTCGGGACGCCGAGTGCCTCCACCACGTGGCGCCACCGCGTGGCCTTGTTGAACCCGCTCCGCCGCAGCGGCCCGCCCTTGACGCCGGTGAAGACCAGGGCGTCATCACCGGCCTTGGTGTACTTCTCCAGGTGCGCCACCAGGTACGGCACGATGGCCGCCGGAATGGCCACGGTTCGCCGCCCGGCCTTGGACTTGGGAGGTCCGAGAAGCATCTTGCCGTTGGCCTGCTCGACGTACGCGGCCCGTACCCGGACGGTGCGGTTCACGGTGTCGATGTCGCACCGCCGGAGCGCGGTGATCTCGCCCCACCGCAGGCTTGCGAACGCGGCGAGCAGGATGAACGCCCGCAGCCGGTCATCCTGCACGGTGTCCGCGTGCCCGTCCTCAGCCAGTTTCCACAGCGCCCGCTCGGCTGCGAGCCGGGTAGCGAAGGTCTGCGGGAACCGCCGCATGACCCCGCCCTTGACCCGGTAGCGCACGCGGTACTCCCCCGAGTCCAGCTTGCGGAAGTTGCCGACCGGCCGCACACCCACCCGTTCGGCCAGCTCGAAGACCTGAGCGACGGTGAGCGTGGGACGTTCGGGCGCCGTCTCGGTGCCGGCCCCGCGGACCTGGCACGGGTTGCGGTTGAGAAGCTTGTCCTCGACGACCGCCGTCATGAGCACGGCCCGCAGCAGCCGATACGACTTGGCCGCCATGCTGGCCGACACCCCGGCGTCGAGCAGCTCCGACCGCCAGTCACGCACCATGGCCGTACTGAGCTTGCCAAGCTGCACCCCGCCCAGGTAAGGCGCGATGTGCTTCTTGAGAAGCCACCGGTACAGCTCCACCGTCCGAGGCCGCAGACCCGCCCGCTGGTCGATCCACTTCGCCGCGTACTCGCCGAGCTTGATCTTGGCCCGCTCCGGGTCGGACCACTCGCCCCGGTAGATCTGCGTCTCCACCAGCGACAGCCAGCGCTCCGCATCGCTCTTGCGCTCGAAGGTCTCCGGCGCGAAATGACGCTGACCGGTCGGCCCGATGTAACTGGCCGACCAGCGGCCCGAGTCGCGCTTACGGACGTTGCCGAACCGGCGGTGACCCGGCTTGTTCCCCTTGGCCATCAGGCAGCCTTCCAGACGTCGGACGTGGTCATGGGCTCGACGAGGCCCCCCGCGATGTACTCGCGGAGCGCCGACTCAGGGATGCGGACGTAACCGCGCTTGCCCGGCTCGCCCAGGCGGACGAAGCGGATCCGCCGCTCCGCGATGAGCCGTCGAGGGAACCGCTCTGAGGTCGACAGCACCTCGGCTGCCTCAGCAACGGTCAGCAGTCGTTCGCCGAGGTCGATCGGTGACACGTCAGGCTTGGCTTTGCTCATGCGGCTCTCCTGTCGGTCGAGGCGGGAGGCGGAAGGGGTCTTCCGGTGAGTGCGGCGGTGACGAGTGCTTCGCCGCGTGTGAGTCCTTGGCTGTGGAAGCGCCATTCGGCGACGGTGATGATCAGGTCCGGGTCCTGGTCGTCGGGCGGTTGCCAGCCGGGGTCCTGCTCGCGGATGTAGGCGATGCGGGCTTGGCGGAGTGCGCCGAGGGTGGTGGAGTAGCGGCGGGATTTGGTGGAGAAGTGGCCGCGGAACCCGAGCATGTGAGCCCACTGGGCGAGCCGCAGGTCTGCGAACTCCTCCAGTTCGCCCAGCCGCAGGCATTCGCTCATGAGGCGCCGGGCGTGCGGAGTGATGGGCAACTCGTCCAGGTCCTCAGCAGGGCGTAGCCGCCGGTCGAGGGTGCCGACGCATTCGGCGGCCTTGGTGGCGTACTTGGCGATGTAGCCCGCCACCGCCTCTTGCGTCAGCGCGCCCGAGGAGGCCGTGAGCGCCCGCACGTCCACCTGAGAGCCCCAGGCCAGCGATCGCGCAGGCATGCCGGGAGCGGCCGGGGTGGTGACCGATACGGCTGCCGCAGCGTGCCGGACGGCGTCCTCCAGGAGGCCGACGTTCGCCCAGCCGGGCGGGAGTGTGGTCGGTCCGGCGGGTCCGTCGAAGCGGATGACGGCGTGGAAGTGGACGACGCCGCGCCGCTGGTATTCGGCGACCTTGGCGAAGGAGACCGCGAGCGTCTCGCGGAACTCTTTCTGTGTAAGTCCGGCGGCTTTGGCGAGGTAGCGGCGGAGCGCGAGGGTGAAGCGTCGCCACAGTTCCGGGGCGAGGGCGTTGAATAGCACCGTCCCGGCGTGGTCATAGCAGTCGGGGCACAGCGGTTCGCCGAGGCGAAGGTCATGTTCGTCATGGCGGACGCCGCAGGAGGCGACCACGCCATGCGGGCATGGCTTGGCGCCGCGGCGGGGGTGGCAGCGCTCGACACGTCCGCCGGGCTTGGCTCGCCGTGCATGCACGGGGCCGAACGAGGGCGCGGTCAGGGTGACGAACGCGGCCGGGTGCCCTGACACCGTGTCGGGTACGCCTTTGCCGCCGGCCAGGCCCGCGCGGATGAGTTGGTAGGTGTCGGCGCGGTAGATCTCGGCGCAGGCGGGGCAGCGGGAGGCCCGCCGGGTCTTGCAGGCCACCGGGAGTGCCCCGTCCGGCTCACGGTCGGTGGTGTAGCGGTGCAGGAGTTGGCCGGTGCCGGTGTGGATGTGGTCGACGGTGCCGGTCAGGAAGACCGGCTGTGCGCATCCGCCGGTTGCGCGGGCGCGGGCCGCCCACTGGGCGAAGTCGGGGCGGTCGAGGATCTTGGCCATCAGCCGGGCGTCGTGTGGCGTGATGACGGGGTGAGGCACGATGGGGAGGTCTCCTTACCGTTAGCGGTTGGGGATGGCCCCCGACGTGGCACGGAACTTGGCGGTTGTGTGGCCACGCCGGGGGCGCTCAGAGCTATTGGCAGTGCCCGAGGCCCGCGCAGTGCGGGCAGGTGTCGCCGTAGCCGTCGAGGCCGGTGCCGCCGCAGTTGCAGCACTGCCACCACTGGCCGAGCGGGGCGAGCGGGCGCGGGAAGGTGATGGCCGTTCCGGTCGCCGGGTCCTGTGCAATCACCTCGCCGGACCCGCAGGCGGCGCACGCGGGACCGCCCCGCAGGCCCAGCAGACCCACCCAGGTCAGGCCGCCGGTGGTCACCTGGCAGGCACGGCAGCGCAGCCGCCAGGCCGCCAGCTCACGGGCGGGCATCAGGCCACCTCACCGGCGACGCCGGCCCGCATGTTGTCGGCGTAGCTGTGCAGCGCATCAAAGGCGGCCATGCGGCGGGCCGGGACGTGCGTGGCTTCATAGGTGACCGGGCCGAAGTGGCGCCGTGCGATGTAGTGGCCGCCGTCGCGGGTCTCGTCCAGGACGGGGACGCCCAGCTCGTCAGCAATGCGGTCGATTTCGGCGCGCTGGCGCATGTCGGTGGTCCCGTTCACGCTCACGCCGGACGGGACGCCTAGCGTCCAGTCGAACCGGGGGACGGGTACCCCGGGGTTGGCCTCCAGGAAGGCCGCCAGGTCGACCAGGCCCGCGATCATGCGGTCCCGGTGTGCCATCTCGTCAGCGTCGAGCGCGGGAGTGTGGTCGGTCATGGTGATCTCCTTGAGGTGAGGTGTTCAGGCGGGTGTTTCGGTGCGGAGTTGGCGGAGGAGGTCAGAGGCGAGCTGGTTGGACACGCCCAGGCGGCCCCGGAGCGCGTCACGGGTGATCGGGCGGCCGTGCTTGGCGCGGTGCTCCTCAGCGACCCGGCGGGCGAAGTCGAGCAGCGGAGCAGCCGGACCAGGAGCAGGAGCCGACGCAGCGGCGGGAACGGGGATCTTGGTTTGCTCGTCCTGCTCGTCCGGGACAGGGGCGGGTTCCGGGCGCGGTTCGTCCGCCACGGCCGGGGACGGCGCCGGGACATCGGGACGGCCGAAGGACGGCGGGACGGGCATCGCGTCCGAGGACGGGACGGCGGACGGCGCGGGCCAGGGGCCGGACGCGCGGCGTTCCAGCATCGAGACGGCGACGAGGAAGGCGCCGGCGGGAGTGGCCGCCGACAGCCAGCCCCACACCGACGGTTCGGCTTGGGCGAGGTTGGCCGCCAGGGACAGCAGGATGCCGCCGACCAGGACCAGCGTCGGCCACGACAGCCGCGCCGTGTCTCGTTCGGTGCGCTTGTCGCGCTGCCGCTCGCGGGCCGCCATCACGCACGTGAGGTCGATGCAGACGGCGACGGCCCAGGCCATCCAGCCGCCTTGACCGTGTTCGGCGGCGGTGTCGCGGATGTGGGTGAACGATCCCGCCGCCGCGATGGCGGCCAGGACGAGCACCGGCCCGGAGTCGGCCACCGCAGCCACCAGGCGCCGGGTCATCGCGAGCCCCCGGCGGCCGGGACGGACGAGGACGACACCCAGGACGAGCCGGGATGGACGAGGACGGCGCCAGGACGGAGACGGAAGGAGAGCGCGAACATGGGCACCTCCGGGACGGTTTCGGGCATGGGAGGGGTAGGGACCTGGCGCGATCAGGGCTCACGCCGAGCCGAAGGAGGGGGAGGGTTAGGCGGCGTCGATGGCTGGGGGACCACCGATCAGGTCATCCCAGGACGGAGCCAGAGCCGCGAAGTCGAGGGCGGCCTGTTCGGCTTCTTGTTCGGTGACGTGCACGGCGCGGGCTCGATGCCAGGTGCCGTCCTGGCCGGCGACCACCGCGACGCCGGGAGTCTCCGGGGCGATGGAGCGGGCGACGTCCAGCGCGGCCGGGTCGAGGTCGCCCAGCGCCATGTTCGCCGTCTCCGGGTCATTGACCCGGTGGCACACCCGCCCGGAGAGCTGCGCACGCAGCGCGGTCACCCCCGGGCCCAGGTCGGAGCCGACGCGCTGACCGCAGATGATCAGGAAGACCCCGAACGCCCGGCCGAGCTGCGCCACTCGCAGCAGCGCCGTACCGGTCTTGGACACCTCGTCCTTCTCGGAC
The DNA here is from genome assembly GCF_041951345.1 of Actinomadura sp. 21ATH. NCBI lineage: Bacteria > Bacillati > Actinomycetota > Actinomycetes > Streptosporangiales > Thermomonosporaceae > Actinomadura > Actinomadura sp. 21ATH. The sequence goes on from NZ_JBGNUR010000012.1 coordinate 58,706, forward strand.
TTGTCGGCCATCAGGAACAGTTCGGCCACCTCGTCCACCAGCGCGACGACCGGCACCGGCCGCACGGCGTCGGGAAGCTTCCAGATGTTGCGGGCACCGTGCGCGCGGCAGACCGCCATCCGGTCTTCCACCTCGGCCACCAGGTCGGCCAGCAGATCCACCGACTCTTTGCGGGTGGTGGCCAGCGCCGACAGCCGCGGCGCGTACGGGGTGAACTCCACCCCGCCCTTGAGGTCGAACCCGATGAGGGCCACCGGCTGAGGAGCCAGCGCCCTGATGACCGCGTTGGCCAGGTTCGACTTCCCCGACTGCGTCGCGCCGACGATTAGCCAGTGCGGGACGGTGCGGAAGTCCATCACCCACGGTTCGCCGTTCTCCAGCACCCCCGGACGCACCACCAGCAGGTCACCCGAGCCGCCGCCGGTCACCGTGACGAGCTGGAGCGGGTCACGCCGGGTGGCCAGCAGACTGACCCGCTTGGGCCCGTCCTCCAGCACCCGCACGCCATGCGCCCGCCACGAGTGCGCCAGCCGCTCAGCGACCTTGGCGTAATCGTCGGGCACCTGCCCGTCGAGCAGCTTGACCCGCAGCCGCCACCCGTACGGAGTCGGGAGCATCAGCCCCAACCGCGGAGCCTGCTCGACATCCACCCGCCGCACCCGCCGCTTGTGCTCGACCACCGTCGCCGCCGTCCGGGCCGCCGGCCCCACGACCGGAATCGCGTCCAGGGTGACCCGCCAGGCCCGCTTGCGGCGGGTGAGCTTGCAGCCCGAGGCCACCGAACGCCAGGTGAGGTACACCCGCACGACCCGGATCGGGAAGGCCACGCCGTACCAGAACGACAGCGGCGACCAGCGCGCCCAGGCCCAGAGCCCGGCCGCCGCAGCGGCCAGGACCCCGAGCACCGGGTAGAGCGTGGAGGCGTCCATCAGGCAGCCGCCGCAGCCTCGCCGCCGACCGCCACGACCCGCTCCGCGCGGAACGCCACGCCCGAGCGCCGCTCACCGTTGAGCGTCTGCTCCCAGTAGAAACCGACCAGCCCGACCGGCGTCACCACCTGGCCCAGCGCGACGCCGGGGTCACCGGTCACCGCGACCGTCAGCAGGTCGACCCGACCCGCCTCGTTCGAGCACGACAGCCCCACCTGATAGACCGCCTCGCCGTTCTTGTCGAGCTTGACCTCTCCCGTCTCCTGGCTCACCAGCTTCGGGCGCGGCGGCGAGACGCACACGAACGCCAGGTTGGACAGGTCGATGGGCATGTTGCGCATGTCAGCCTCCGGGGCTTGAGGGGTGTTTCTAGTTACAAAGATACCTAGGTACCTTGATAAGTCAAGCGAGTGGCCGATTTTTTCCTTAGGTACCTAGAGACCTAGCCGTAGGCGTACACTGCCTGACATGGGAAAAGGCCCGGTGGACCGTCGCAAGCCGTACGTGCGCATCGCTGACGAGCTGCGCCGTGACATCGCATCGGGCCGGTACCCAGTGGGGGAGACACTGCCGCCAGGCGCCAAGCTGGCCGACATCTTTGACGTGTCCGGCATGACCGTCAGCAACGCGATCGCCGTTCTGAAGGAAGAGGGCCTGGTCACGACCCGGCAGGGAGCGCGAGGGGCAACCGTCATCGCCACCCCGGACATGCGAGACGCCGAAGAGGCCCCGGTGGAACGGAGTGAGGAGTTCACACTCCTCTTCTCACAACTCCAGGAAATCCGGGGCCATCTCCGGCGGCTGAGTTCCAGGCTGGACGAGCTTGACGAGCGGACACGGGACCTGTGAGCCGAGTCCCGGCGTAGCTACCCGGCTCTCCTCGCGAGAGCTGCCGGAAGCGGCGTAATGCCAGGCCCGCAGCACACAGGCGGGTTTCTAGCTCTCTCCGGACGGCTCAGGCTCAACGACGATCACCGTGAGGGCGAAGAGGGCGGCCAGTTCGGTCAGGGCCGCCGCGCCGTCTCCGCCGAAGTGGTGATGGACCACCGAGGTGAGCGCCGTTGCTGCGCTGTCGCGCAGGGAGCAGCCCAAAATGATCTGGTAGCAGGCGCCCCGGCGCTCCACATGCATCAGCCGGTGCACGTCTTCCACCGGGTAGCGGCGATGACCGCCCGCGGTGCGAACCGCGGTCAGCCGGCCCGCTTGCTCCCAGCGGTCCAGCGTTTTAGGGGAGACACCGAGCAGGGCAGCCGCCTCTTTGGGGCGGTAGCGTCCTGCGCTGCGAAGCTGCATGCCGTTCTTTCTGTATCCGGGCAGGTGGAAGGCGCGGCGGTGTGGTTACGGGGGTACTCCACACCGCCGCGCCGGTCTCTTACGAGGGGTCAGCCGATGCCGCCCTCACGTTCGGCCGCGATCAGGTCTGCGCGGCCTTCTGCGATCAGGTGCCGGGCGACCATGAGGCCATCGCGCCCGTAGTCCAGGTTCACCGCCGCCGAGTCCACAAGGTCATGGACGCTCCGGCCGGTGTGTGCGCGCGCGACGGTCTCACCCTTGCGGATGGTCTCCAGCCGCTCTTGGAACGGGGACAGGGTGTGCCAGATCTCGTCCATCACGCCCGTCAGGCTTTCCAGCGCCTCCGCCAGGTCCGCCGGGGACAGCTCCTCGGCATCGCGCACGGACCCCACCCGCACATCGAAGGCGTGATCGGACAGCCCGCCGATCCGGTCCGCCACGCTCGTTCCCACCGGCGTGTGCGGGACCGGAGCGGGTTCGGTCCGACCGTGCCCGGCACCGTTGGCGCCACGGGCGCGAGCAACCAGCCGCTTGAGTCGTGTCGTCAGAGTCATCGTGGCCGCCGCCTCCTGCGTCGCCGTGCCGGAACGGTGCCGATGCCGCCCAGCACCGGCAGATCAGTGACCGGGCCCCGCTCGATCGGCCAGTGCTGCACCTGCACCACCCCGGGCGGAACCAGGTGAAGCCCGCCGAACAGTGCCGTGATCTCCTCGTGCGTGCGGAACCGCGAGCCGGGCGAGGTCGACCCGGCATACACCCGCTCCACCTCGGCCACCGTCGAAGGATCGGCGCCCGTGGAGCACACGTGCGAGATCACCACCGCACTGCCCGGCACCAGGCGTTCAGCGAAGGCCGCCACGATGCCGGCCGGGTCCTCCTCGTCGGCGATGAAGTGCAGCACCGCCACCATCAGCACCGCCACCGGCTCTTCCCACTCGATCCACTCACTCAGCCCCGCGATCACGGCGCCGGGGTCGCGGATGTCACCGGGCAGGACCGACATCCCAGCCGGCCCCTGCGCGTGCGCCAGCACCACCGGATCATGGTCGACGCCGACCACCACCGCATCGGGCATGAACCGCCGCGCGGTGTCCAAAGCGTTCGGTTCGGTGGGGAACCCGGTGCCCAGGTCGATGATCTGCTCTATGCCCTGTTGCGCGCACCAGGCCACCGCCCGCGCCATGAACGCCCGATTGTCCCGCGCCGCCCTCGGAATCGACGGCGCCACCTTCTCCACCGCTTCCGCCGCATCCCGATCTTCGGCGTAGTTGTCCTTGCCGCCCAGGAACACGTCGTACATGCGCGCCGTGGACGGCCGCCGCATCGTGTGCTCCAACGCCTCTCGCACATCGAACGGCGCCCCGTCAGGCACCACCGGCGGCACCTCGGAGGGTTCATCGAAGCGCCGTGCCATCACTCCACTCCCCGCGCCAGGACACGAGCCAGCACGGCCGGTGCCTTGTCGACCTCATCCACCGGCACCAGGCCCTCACCGGTCTCGGCGTCCCGGTACCACCAGCGCCCCCCGACGCGTTCGGCCTCCACGTCCACCGATCGTTCCGGCCGGTCCACGTGGATCACGTTCAGTACCGGCGCCGCCCCGTCCCGGCTCACCACCCCGCACGCCAGCCCGAACGGCCGATCCACCCCCAACGGCTCCGCCGACCGATGCACCAGCACCGCATCCAACGCCGCCAGATGCAACCGACCCTCACCCAGCGCACCACTCAGCCGGTGTCTTCCAGCCGGTTGAAGACCCTCGTCCACCATCGCCACATCTCTCTGTGTGTTCGGATGTTGAGCTGTATTCAGGGCGTGGCCTACGCCGAACGGGCGTGCTCGGTGGACGACGTTTCGAGGACGCGGGCCGCGATCTCCATCGAGCGGGCCTGGAGCCAGTTGAGTTCCGCCGTGACTTCGGCGAGTTCGGCGAGAAGGAGGTGGCGCTCTTCCTCAGTCAGCTTGACCGCCTTCCGCAGGGTGTTGCTCCGTGAACGCGGCATGTCCAGCCGCACGACCTTGTCTTCTGCACGCCCACGAGTGCTCATGGCATCTCAGAGTGCTCGGTGATTACGGGCTTTCCCATGTCCCGCCACCGACTCAGCACTGAACTTGCACCGCACCCAGGACTGTGAACAGCACATACGTGCTGCCACACTGGGGCGCATGGCGGAACTCAACGGCGCACCTGTGGGCCCCGATGAACTGAAGGCCCTAGCGCTTATCAACTACGGGCACTTCACCTCCATGCGTATGGAGAACCATCGCATTCGGGGGTTTTCGCACCATATAGAGCGCCTTGTTCGCGACTGTCAGGTTCTCTTCCGCAGCGAGTTGGACCGGGATCAGGTCCGCGCGTACGTGCGGCAAGCCACCGCAGACGAAGAAGGCTCCTTCGTGGTCCGGGTCACCGTGTTCGACCCCGATCTAGAGCTGGGCAGGCCGGGAGCGCCAGCAGGGCCGAAGATCCTCGTCACGACCAGGCCGGCGGGCACATGGCCGATGGCCCCTCTCCGAGTGCAGACGGCCCAGTACATGCGAGACCTACCGGAGGTGAAGCACGTTGGCCTGTTCGGTGCGCTGTGGCACCGACGTAGCGCCCAGCTCGACGGCTTCGACGATTGCGTGTTCGTCGATGCCGAGGCGTACCTCTCCGAGGGAGCAACGTGGAACATCGGCTTCTACGACGGCGAGCAAGTCATCTGGCCTAACGCCGAGGTCTTGCCCGGCGTGACCATGCGTCTCTTGCAGCAGGTACACGACGCGTCCGCGCTGGGCCCCGTGAACATCGCAGACCTTCCCCGCATGGAAGCCGCATTCGCGACGAACACCGCGATAGGCGTACGCGCAATCACCGCCATCAACGAAGTGGAGTTCCCCGGAGAGCATCCCGTTCTCAAGACGCTCCGCAAGGAATACGAAGAGATCCCCGCCGAAGCCGTCTGAGTCCAGCCCTCCCGGAGACCACGACATGCCCCCCACAGTCCAACGCTGGACAGGTCTTGAAGCACGCGCACTACGCCAGGCCAAGCGCGCGAGTCAGGTCGACTTCGCCGCCGAACTGGGCGTTAGCGAACGAATCATCGTCAAGTGGGAGAAGGCCGGGGAGAAGCTGACTCCGCGGCCGGTCAACCAGCAGGCCCTAGACACCCTCCTCGCCGCCGCGAGCGCCGAGGTCCAGACCCGGTTCGCCGAGATGGTCGGCTTGACGACACCGAGCGCACCCACGCAGGATCCGGGCGTGACCTCTGATCAGCCCGCGAGCCCCGAGCAAGAGCCGTCCATCCCCGTCGGAGACGAAGACCAGGTCAGGCACCCCATCGACGGCAAGTTGATGACCCTCGTGCCGTCCGGCGTCTACTTCGCCGGCGAAACCAACGAACCGGCGTACCTCCAAGCCTTCTATATCGATGTGTTCCCGACCACAAACGCCGACTACGCACGGTTCGTTGCAGCGACCGACTACAAGCCGCCGCAGCACTGGGAGAACGGGGAAGTCCCAGAAGGGCTCTCAGACCACCCCGTCGTGTTCACCACCTGGCACGACGCCACCGCCTACGCCCAGTGGTCCGCCAAGGCCCTGCCGAGCGCCCAGCAGTGGGAGAAGGCCGCCCGAGGCACCCGAGGCGACATCTACCCATGGGGCAGCCAGCGAACGCCCGCCAAGGTCAACTGCCGCGAGGGCGGAAAGCGAAGCACAACCCCCGTTGACTGCTACGCAAGCGGCGTGAGCCCATACGGCGTCTACGACATGTGCGGCAACACCTGGGAGTGGTGCTCAACCGAGTCCGAGCCGGGACGCTACGAGCTGAAGGGCAGTGCCTTTACGAGTCCGTTCCTCCGCTGCACACCGTCAACCTTCAACGACGCAGCAGCAGACATGCTTGACGACGACACCGGCTTTCGTTGCGTCACCCCAGCCGAGACCATGCGAGCCCTCCTCAACATGAGAGACCGTCCAAGCCAGTCCTGACGACAGCCCAGGCCACGGGGCCGGATGAGAACTTTCATTACGTCTTCAAGGGCGCCGCTTCGCGCCGCCGGCGGCCGCCCGCCCTGGCGCGCCGGGCGTGCGGCCTGTTCCGTCCGATCCCGGCGCGCCAGGGCGGGCGGCCACGGGACTGATGAAAACTTGCTAAGCATGATCTTCTTTTCGATTGCCGACTCACATGTGCACCTTGTGGCATGCTGACTAGCATCTGGCTAAGGGCCTCAGATCGGAAGCCGACTCTTGAGCTACTGCAGCGGCAACCAACCCATCGAGGAGGAACATATAATGCCCACCGAAGCCGACATTGTCGAAGCACTAAAAAGTTCACTATCTATAACCGATATTCAGCCACTTCAAGTGGGAGGACAAAAAGCGGTCTACTCTTGCCGTCTCGAAGGGGTCAAGGCTGCCGCGAAGGTCGTTCTATTGCCCGATGGGCCTGATTTCTTGCATGTTTTCGAGCGCGCGCAGCGCGAAGTTGAAATCCTTGCCGAAATTGACTCGCCACGCGTCGTGCGTGTACTGACTGAAGCGGTCGAGGTAGCGGATCAGGCAGGAAAGCCGATGGCTATAGCTTGGCTGGAAGAATTTTTGGATGGCGCCGACCTGCGTAGCAAACTCGGCCCCCTTTGGGATCCTCGGACGGTAAGCCGAATGCTTGCAGACATAGGGGCAGGACTTTCTGAGTTCCATGCCCTCGATGTTGTTCACCGAGATCTGAGCCCCGCGAATATCAGAGTGCGGGACGACGGCTCCTTCACTCTGATGGATCCCGGGCTGGCGCGCCACCTGGCGAAGACGGCATTGACTGGGCTATTCCAACCTGGTACACGTGGATACAGGAGCCCTGAGCACGTGCCAGGAGGTGATGTCCAGCCGGCAAGTGACATTTTCGGTCTAGGTATTCTCGCTTTTCAGGCTCTCACGGGGGCGCTCCCTGTAGAACCCGGCGGTACGGAGGACGAATATTTCGCTAGGTTGCGGACTCAAGACGTTGCCTCTGTGCGCCTCAAGAGAAACGACATCCCTGACCCCCTGGTAGACATTGTGGACAGGTGTCTGCAACGCCAGCCCGCGAGACGCTACCTCGATGGCGGCGAACTCTTGTCCGACCTAAAGGAGATCGAACAGCTGTAGTAGCCCGGCTCGACCCGAAAGAGATGCTGAATGGGTGTTCTAGTCCAAGACGGCCGACGGGGTGGTCATCTCGGGTGGTGCCAGACTGCAATACGCGAATCACGCGCTACTGGTGTGATCATCAGTCCTTTTGCTACTCCGCGTGTGCCTCAGCCCAGGTACCAGGATGCGTCTGCTGTGGTCGCCGGCCTCCCGGGTAACGAGGTTTTGTTCGATCCGACCACTCATGCTCGCCTGCTACCTGGGACGAATCTACTAAAGCTGTACGACACCTGGGAGTTGTGGGGGCCAGCGGGCATTGGACTGGACACGGTTGCGCGCAGAATAGAGCACGTTGACCGAGTATTTCAGCACCAAGGCGAATTGGGGGTACCTAAACTATCTCCTACCATTGCTCTGACTTCACCGACGTCATCTGACGCGCTACACGCGATCGAAACGGCTCAGGTGGCGAGGGGGCGAGATCGAGATTGCTATCAGGCGCTCGCAGGTGATCGCGCATTCTTTGCTTCAGGGCCTGACCTTGATGCTCATGTTGGACGACTCGCAGCCCTTCGCGCCTCTACGTGGGTTGTTACCATGACAAGCAATGGTGCTGTGGAGAGTGCTTCAGACGCTTCGGCTACAACAGCATTTGTTGGATGGTTGCGAACTATTCACTCTCTGACCCAGAGGAGTCGAGTAATAGTTGCTCAATCTGACTTGCTCGGTCTTCTGGCCGTTGCCGCGGGTGCAGACACAGTCGGCTCTGGCTGGGATCGGGCAATGCGCTGTTTTGATCCGGCTGCTTATCAGCAGTCATCGCCCGCTATTCGAATCCCGGCATCCTATGTAACGCAACACGGGCTTGTGGCCGTATTGAGGCGCACTATCGCTGATGACATCGAACGCTTGAACCCTGAGTTGGCCTCTCAGTTGCGTCACGGCGCAATGCCGGCTGACGATACTCGTGAACGGTGGCATCACCTGCGTATGCTTCGCGAGCTAGTTGATGAGATCGCGATGGAGGGCCAGCGTCGAGCAAAAGTTGCGGCGCTACGTCGACGTTATGAAGCGGCGCAACATCAGTTCAACGAACTCACTGGTCAGGTTCGTCTCATGGGGCGAAGTGATCGTGAGATGTGGATTGACGCACCCTATAGGGCCTTGCAGCAATACGCTGAAGCCGAAAACCTATGGTAAGGCAAGTTAGCTAGCGCCTCCCTTGAGTGAGGCGACCAAGTGCTCGCTGCCCCACAATCTTCGCGCTCCACTAAGTGGTCGGATTCTTGGGCGCACGATCCATCGTTCAGCGGTAGCGAGCCCGACGCCTAGGTTGACGGCGGATTCAATCACTGGGGTAGGATCTCGCGGGAAATGTGCGAGAACAAGTGCGCTAGCGTCGCACCATCCTTGATATCTAAAGGCCTGTGCCAATCCTTGGCGCCAGTCACGCACTTTGGCCTCCAAGGCGTACAAGCGACCGACAGGCGTGAGAGCCGCAGCTCTGAGTGCTGCCCCATTCTCTATAGTTACGGCCCCGCTGGCGGTCAATCGGCGCAGTAGACGCTCGGTTGTAGAAACATCTGAGTCGAGCAGGTCAGGGATTCGATCAGTTGCTATCGGCCGTCTGGTATTAAGTATGCTCACTAGCCGTGCCTCACCCCAGCGCAGAAGGGGCGCGATTGGACTAGCTAGACGTACCTCGAAGGCCTTGCCTGGGTTGGGTAGGGCAATGAGGTCTGGCACGCCTGACGGGCCGGGGAGTTCGCTCACCAGCACTCCACCACGATGAGCGCCAGGAAGACGCGCAGCCAGGTCACGCAGTGCGGAGTCCAGCGCCGCCTCTGCCGTCGGCGCGAACCTGACTCCCGGCTTGCTGGTGCGACTCGTGTACTCGACGAGCGCATCCACCGAGCCACCGCCAAAAGTGAGTGCGTCCTTGGGCATGAGTTAACATTACACGCTGTGACATAGGTCACGTCCAGGGGGGGTTAGTATCACTTTTATTACTATATTTGGTTATCGCATACGGTTATGGCCAACGTGGTCAACTGATTTATTTGCGGATAATTTATGAAAGTCGAATGTGCGGGTTAAGGGCTGCCGCGGGGCTTCCGGTGCTCGCGCCGTGGCCGGCCCTGCGCTCCGGGTCCCCTTGCCCTCGGATGAGTGGGCGCTGTGGGCAGCGTTGCCCACACAGGTGCTAACGGCGGGCCTGGGCAGGCCTGGACGTTGGGGGAACTGAGGGGGGCTTGCAGCAGGTCAGGAGACCGGGTGTGGATCTTGTTCAGTGGTCTCCTAATGAACTGGTCTCAGCGCGGCTCACGGTCATGCGGGTAGGTCGTCGGTATGGGAACCGGTGCGCAGGACCCCGTCAGATACAACCGGGAGCAGTTCCGTAAGCTCGGACGACCTCAGGAGCCATGCGAGGTATGTGGGGGCGTGGATCACCCACGTGTCCGCGACCACTGTCATTCTCATGGCTGGATACGCGGGATCCTCTGCAACTACTGCAACGGCCTCATGCAGTCGATCGATCGAGGCGCCTTCCCAGGGCGCCACACCCGGAACGCCGAAGACTGGATGTACGTCCAGCACTGGCTCAGGTGCCCAGATTGTCGAGCCGCGGGGTGGTCAGAGACGGCCCGCTGTAAGTGTGATCATTCAGAGCCTGTCTTGAGCCGCTACAACTGCACCGAGCCCCCTTCCTGCCCTCCGTGTCCGTGGGTCGGGACAGGCTTCAGACCGGAACGTTGACGGCAACCTTGACGGCAACGACACCAACCGACGGGCACCACTGACGCACGTCAGGCACCGTCCTACCTCGGTGGACGCCACCGCCGCAGGGTGGTTGTTGCTTCTGAAAGCGGACGGTCGGTGAGCGGCCGGCAGGTGACGTCGCATGGCTCTGTCGGCTTCGCTGGCCAGCCCCACGCGCCTGTGTGCGGGCGAGACAAGGGGCGTGGGCGGGCGATGAGTGCGGACGAGAGGCCAGGTCAGCGACAGAGCGGCGGGCAATTAGCGGGCAATTAGCCAGGGTGATCTAGGGGTACTTACGGTCACTCGTGGGAGGGCTGGAAGGCAGGTCAGCGGCCCCAGGGGGCGTGATCGGTTTGGTTCCCAAGCTGACAGCGCGGGTTCGATTCCCGTCACCCGCTCCACAAAGAAGGCCCAGGTCCGGGACATGATCCCGAACACTGGGCCTTGATCGTCTCTGCTTCAGACCCTCGCCGGGCCATCAACGGGCGATCAGCCTCCACCACCACCTGGACTCCGTCCACGCTGGCGTGGCTGTCGATGAACGCCGCCCACCGGACCCGTGCCCGGCAGCGGTCCTGACGAAGGCCCGGGGAGAGGTGCCGAGGGTACTCTGGCCGGGTACTCGCACCGACCCGACCGGAGGCACCGGGAACCATGCCTGCGATGACCCTCCCCCTGCCGTCCGGTGACACCTGGACTCGGGCGGACTACGAGGCACTCCCCGAAGACCTTCCTGTACGTGTGAGCCTCGTCCACGGAGAACTCGTCGTGAGCCCACGGCGCCGCCCGATCCACCAGCGCATCGCGCGGCGCCTGGCGACCCGGCTCGAAGATGCAGCACCGGACGCCTGGCAGGTGGACACGGACGTGGATGTGCTGCTGGACGATGACGCGACGGAGCCGGTGGAGATCGCTCCCGGCATCGTCGTCTACTCGGCCGAACACGACCCGTACGAACGTCCTATCCACGCGGAGTCGGTCACCCTTGTCGCCGAGGTGGTGTCACCGTCTACCAAGCGCAAGGATCGACGCATGCAGCCGACCCTGTACGCAGCGGCCGGTATCCGGCACTACTGGCGAGTTGAGACCGACCAGACTGCACCGGCATTCGCGGTCCACACCTACGAACTCGACGACGCCACCGGTTCGTACGTTGCCACCGGCGTACACCACGACCACATCACCGCAACGCTGCCCTTCGCCCTGGACATCGACCTCAAGGTCGTCCGCGGACGCTGACATTCAGGCTGCCTACCGGTTGGATCCGGGAGCCTCGGCCGGCCGGGCACCAAACTCCCGTCTCGCACCTGTCCATCGGCTTGCCTCTGTAACTCCAGAGCGATGCGTTAACGCCCCAGTTCACGCAGGACGAGGATGCTCGACGGTCTATCGGCGCGGGAACAGATCTCTTGGTCGGCGGTGTTCCCGAGGGAACCGAAGGCTCACTCGGTCCAAACGCCTGAGATCGCCCATCGCTGGACACGCCCTACGTAACGAGTAGCGCGTCTGAAGCCCGGCACACCGATGACTACGACCAGGACCCCGAACGCGAGCATGTACGGTGCCCGTTCCGCTCCGTCGCGTCTTTCCTGCACGAGATCGTCGTAGTCACGGGGGCCATAACCGCCGAAGCACATGTACGGTCCGTCTGGAGGCACCACCTCGCCGCCGCACTTGATCGGCCGGTCAGCCACATAGATGTCACGGGCAGCGATGAACACCATCATCGCCCCGCATCCAATCAGCAGGAAGAAGAACGCGGACAGCAGCAATGCCGCGATCGCACGCGGGCGTCCGCCGGGGGGTGCGGACGGGCGAGACATGATTGCGCTCCCTGCCTGGCAAGGTCAATCAGCAGGATACTAATCGGCAAGGTTCAGCACTGCCGGGTTTCGCGACCCCAGCCAAGGGAGCCGGAGAGCGCTCCCGCCAGGACCCGTCTGTCACACCGTCCTGCCGTTCGCGCGGATGAACACTTCGGACCGATGCGGGGTCCGTGCGGGGGGACAGGGCACAGAGCCCAGAGAGTGCCAGGTCGGCGGCTTCACCGCCGTGCAATTAGCGTGCAACTAAGGACGGATGGGGCCCTGGCAAGTCACTCAGGCGAGGAAAGCAGGCTCGTCGATCAGGTAGCGCCAGGTTCCGTCCGCCTGGCGTCGCGCGACCTCGACTGCGGTCCCGTTTCTGTCGACGCGTTTGCCGTCGTCCCCTGTGCCGCGCAGTCGCCAGTCGCACGCCAGCAGAGCGATCTCGCCCATGGCGACCACCTTGCGGGTCCGCAGTTCCAGCGCCAGGTTCAGTGCAAGCAAACGGCGGTAGTGCTCCCGGATCGCGTCGATGCCCTGGAGCCGTCCTCTCCGCCCGGCATCATAGGTGGCGCCGTCTTCGTAGAGGCTCATGACCCCGGCGAGGTCGCCGTCGGTGAAGCGAGCGGCCATGAGCCGATGCAGCTCTTCGGGACCCATCGGGTCTCCCTCCATGCCGTCCTGGTAGCGCTTGCGCGGGCCAAGGCGATCACGCCCGGGAACCCGGGGCCGGCAAGATCACTACAGCCCAGTATTTCCCACCCGCCCGACGTCGTGTAGCTGCCCTACAGGACAGTTGTCGTCATGCTTGTCCGCGGCCCGTCACCTACGCCCGGGACAGTCCTGACCGCCCCCTCGATCACACCACGGCTACGAGCTTGAAGCGGGAGTTCCGCAGTCGTCCCAGACCCCGCGGGCCGGTGCGCGCGATTACGCGAGGCGGTCTGTCACACCTTGCTTGCCGCTCGCTCGTTCTCCTGGAGAGGCGACTCTAGGGCGGATCACGAGCATTGCATCAGGGTCAGGGTGGGACGGTGATCGCATTGTGTGCAGGTGAAGATGTACAGGTCGCCAGTGTCACCGATCATGATCTCGGCCGGTGCTTGGTCAGGGACGAGATCTATCTGGGCGGGGCCGTCGTTGACGTTGCCCGGATGCCAGCCGATGCGCCCCTCCGGCCCCGGGGCCTCCGCTCCCGTCGCAGGGTTCTCTTCGGAGGTGTTAGCGGGCTCCGGTGGCCAGGCGCACCGCCAGGGCGACCAGAACGGCCCCGGAGACGCATTCCAGCCGGCGTCGTACCGGGGGGCGCTGGAGGAAGCGCCTGGCCTTGGCGATCAGACCTACGATCGCCAAATACCAGGCCAGGTCGATTACCGTTGAGGTGATCGCCAGCAACAGCAGCAGCAACGTCGGCGCTGGTGTGCCCGCAGGAACGAACTGCGGCAGGAACGCCACCGCGAATACTCCGGCCTTCGGGTTGGCCAGGTTGGTGACCAGGCCCAGCCGGTAGCTGTGCCACCTGGAGGGGCCCGGCTCCTGGTCGACTTCTGGTCGTTCGGGCTCGCCTCGCCACGCCTGCCAAATGATCTTGAGGCCCAGGAACACCAGCAGGGCGGCACCGGCGATCCGCATCACGTCGTAAGCCAGTTGGGACGCCAGGAGCAGCGCCGAAAGGCCGAGCGCGGCCGTCACCGACCACAGCAGCCACCCGGTCTCGTTGCCCAGCACCGTTGCCACACCCGCCGACCGCCCGAAGCGAATCGACTGACGCATGATCACTGCCGTGGTCAGGCCAGGGGCCATCGAGACCAGCAGGGCGGCCACCGCGAAAGCGGCCAGGTTGTTCTGCATGCGCATCTCCCTACCCCAAGGCGGGTTGGAGATGACAAGGCAAGCCACCGTGATTTGGCTCGACGCAGCAGGTGGCCGGGAATTGATTTTCGATCTTGCGGGAGGATTATCGGCCGGTTTGGGGACCGTTCCCGGACAGGTTTCCGGAAGGGCCGGGATTTGCTTGGTTCGCGATTCAGGTTTCAGACATGAGGCCGAGAGCCGTCAGCGCTGCGGGAGCGGCCGCCAGGACCACGCCCAGCAGTACGGGGCCGCCTACAACGCCGAGAGCCGTGACGCTTTTCCGTAGCTGATGGCGCCGCGTGTAGGAGACCGTCAGGACCCCGTATCCGGTGGCCAGCAGTAGGAAGAAGAGAACGTAGGCCGCTCCTGCCATGGTGAGCTGGTCGGTGCTGCCCATCAGGCCCGAAGCGATGCCGACCGCTTGCACAAGGCTGCCAAGGACGTACACGCTGAGCAGGGTGAACGCCCCCCACAGCAGTACGCCCAGACGGGCGGGGGACAGGAGCCTTGGCGGCTGGGTGACCGACAGGATCGCTACTGCCGCGCCTAGCAATTTGAGGGCGACGACGAGCCAGTTCATCACGGAGATCGCGGAGGCGTGCTCGGCATAGGGGCCCTCGGCGAAGCGGTCCGTCATCTCGAAGACGACGTTGACTACTGCGAAGCCGATGCAGGCCAGAGCCACCAGCGCGGCTGCCACCGTGACGACGATGCCGGGGCGTGGCCGGGTTTCATGGCGGTCGGGTGCGCGATGAGTCGAGGCCATGGCAGCAGTAAATCCAGGTCGGAGGGGGTGCATCCTCCCCCGTCCGGGGGAAATCCGGCTTCTCGGGTTGGACGAGCTTGCGGCGTACTGTCGCGTGGCCGGCCGACCGGGTCAGAGGAGGGGCTGGAGTTTGTGCGTGAAGCGGTGCATGTGAGGGTCCCGGGTGGCGATCGGTGCGGCGAGGAGCCCCGCGGGACTCATCCAAGCGATGCTCGCGAACTCGCGGCGGTCGAATGACGTGATGTCGCTGGTCGACCATCAGTACGTGCCCGTGCTCGATCAGGACGGCGTAACTCACCAGGTGGACGGGCGGTACGTCGGGTTTCCGCGTCCGATACAGGGGAGCCCCGCCGGCGATCCAGTCCATGGTCTTCCGGCGATGCCGTTCCTCGATCTCGTCCCATGGTTCGAGGTCCCTCAGGAGTCGCAGGAGGTGACGTCGTTGATCGGGCATTTCCGCATCAAGCCGGATACGGCGGATCTAGTGCGTCCGGTGGGCGCGCTGCCAGGGGTGGACGGGGGTTCGGTGGTCGGCGTTCAGCGAGTGGAGCGGGCACGGCCGGCGGGGTTCTCGCGGGCAGAGGACGGATGCCTCGGTGGCGGTGGCGCGGTACAGGCGGTACGGGGACGGGGCCGTGACGTCGTCCAGCGTCAGCCCGGTCGCCCCTCGCGTCTCCGGACCGGGGTAGATCTCCAGGCCGCGGTCCAGGTCGCGGCCGGTGAGTTCGGTGGCCGTCGCCGAGAGGTAGATCGCGCGCCCGTGGAACGGCGGCACCTGCGAGTCGAAGATGACCATGCTCACCTCGGGGCGCCGCGCGATGTTGCCCGAGTGGACGGCGGCGTGAGAAGACACCCAGTAGTACTCGCCGTAATCGGCCGTCGCGAAGTACACGGGCGACACCCACGGCCGGCCCTCGGCGTCGGCGGTGCCGAGCGTCATGTACAGGTTGGCGTCGACGAGGGCGCGCGCGTGCGCGTCGAGGTCGTCCACTAGCGGCGTACCTTGAACGCCAGGTGCAGCACCCCGTCGCCCTGGAGGACAACGTGGGGATGCTCCAGCAGATGCTGCCCGTCGATGCCGCCGAAGTAGCGCTTGCCCGACCCGAACACCACGGGGACGACGTCCATCGCCACCTCGTCCACCAGGCCGGCCGCGAGGATCTGGCCGCCGACCTCGCCGGCGTTGACGCTGACGGTCCGTTCGCCGGCGAGCTCCTGGGCCTTGGCGATCGCGGCCGTCACGTCGTCGACGAAGTGGTACGACGCCTCGGGGTGCCAGCCTTCGGGCTTGGGGCGGTGGGACACCACGACCACGTGGTCGCCCGCGGGCGGCCGGCCCTCCCAGCCGTTCACCAGGTCGAACAGGTGGCGGCCCATCACGATCGTGCCGATCGACTCCCACGCCGGCCGGACGTAGTCCGCCGACGCCTTGGAGACCTTGAAGGCGGTTCCGGCGCCGGAATGGTCGTACCGCGAGTCGCCTTCGACGAGCGGGACGTCCCCGTTGAAGTACCAGTCGTGGAGGGGACCGACCTCATCGTCGTCGTCGGCGATGAAGCCGTCCACCGACATGACGCTGTGCATGACCACGGTGCCCACGGGGTCCTCCTCGTCGCGTCCGCTTGCGGGTTCGCTCCGATCTTGCCTTCCCCGGGGGCGGGCGGGCATGTAAGAAATCAATCGGCGGGCATCGGGCCGCTGTCCGGCGGGAATCCCTTCTCGGCGGGGAATCGGCGCCGCAGCGCCAGGTATTCCGTGGGGGTGTGGCCGGTGAAGTCCTTGAACTCCCGGCTGAAGTGGGCCCGGTCGAAGTATCCGGCCGTCTGGGCGAGTTCCGACCAGTCGACCGGGCGCAGGGCGTCCACGGACAGGATCAGGCGCGCGAAGCGGTAGATCCGCGCCACCCGTTTCGGGGTGACGCCGACATGGGACTTGAACAGCGTGGCCAGGTGGTTGCCGCTCACCCCGGCGGCGCCGGTCAGCGCACCGACGGGGAGCGTGCCGTGGGACGCCTCCAGGCGCCCGCCCGCGTGCCGGACGAGGTCGAGCCCGTGCGGCGGTGCGCCGGCGAGCCGCGAGAGCAGTTCCGTTTCCAGTGCCCGCAGGATCTCGGTGGACGTGCCGAAGGCGCCGACCTGGTCGCGGATCCGGTCCACGGAGCGCCGCCAGACGGCGTCGACCGGCACCCAGCGGTCCCGCAGCTCGGTCGCCGGCATGTCGATGAACGGCGACAGCCCCCAGGGTTTGAAGTGCACCCCGACGAGTCGGACGTTCGGGGGGTATTCGACGAGGAAGCGCCTGGTCCACAGACCCATGAACCATCCGTCGGTGAGCACGGCCGGCGGCACGGAGGGGTCGGAGTCCCAGAGGCGCGCGGGCCCGCCCAGGTTGATGAACAGGTGCGCCGACGGCATCGGCGGAACGTTCATCCGGGGATGGCGCGGCTCCCCGGTCAGGCAGTAGACGTCGTCGATGAAGCGGTCGAGCGGTGGGGCGGGCACCCGGCCGACGTACCTCATGGACCCAGTGTGGACGCCGCGGGCACGGTTCGCGAGAGGGCTATGCCCGCGTGGTCGCTCCGGCGAGTTCGCCGAGGATCTCGGAGGCGGTGGGCGGATCGAGGTCCCCGAACGGCCGCCCGTCGCGCGGCGACCAGCGGCCGTCCTCGGGAACGTCGTCGAGCCGGATCTCCGCCAGCCGCTGCACGGGATTGTCCTCCCCGTGCCCGATCTTCATGCCCGGGTCCAGCCTGATGTTGACGAACAGGCCGCCGGGGGTCGCGCGGTAGAGGCACCGCTGGTAGCCGCCGTCCGCGGGCGCGCCGCGCCGCCATCCGTGCCGTTCGAGGGCGAGCACCGCCCTGGCCGGCGCGACGGCGTCCTGGAGTCTGGCCAGGCGGCGGGCGCCGCGCTCGGCCTCGGTGAGCACGTGCACCGGGCGTTCGAGCTGCGGGAACGGCTGCATGAGTTCGTAGTCGGACAGGACGCGCGTCCACGTGCCGAGCGTCCCGTCCAGGTCGAGTGGGTGGGCGAGGCCGACGCGGGTGCCGTCCCGCAGCGTCAGCGCGTCGTCGCCGGGGCCGGCGAGCGTGCGGTCTTCGGCGACGCGGAACGCGGCCGTCGCGGTGCCGTCCTCGGCGAGCCACACCAGGCGGCGCGCGACGTGCCAGAGGAGGGGGTGGTCCACGAAGAGGCACCGGAACTCCGGGACGGTCCAGCGGCGCCGCGCCACCATCGCCGCTTCCAGCCGCCGGATCTGGTCGCCGGCCACCGTGCCCACGGCCTTCTTGAGGTCGGCGAAGCGTTCGTAGGAGGCGGGCGCGAGTTCCGGGTCGTCCTTGGCGCCGGGCTTGGGCAGCGACCGGCGGGGCGTGCCGTCCTCGTCGGTCACGTACGGCCGGAGGTTGCCGTCGAAACCGGCACGGAAGCGGCGCGGCCCGTAGTCCAGGACGAGCCCGCCCGCCGCGTCCAGGCCGAAGTCGGGGACGAGCCGGTCACGGAGCTGCTCGGGTGACAGGCCGCGCTCGCCGGCGACCTCCGCGAACTTCGCATCGGCGCGTTTCCTGAGGTCCTTGTATTTCGCCCTCTGTGCGATGTCGTCCAGTTCCGTCAGTGCGGCGTCCGTGCCGATCCCGGCCAGGACGTCCAGCCCGGCGTACGCCTTGCCGGGGGTGCGCTCCGCCGGCCACGCGCGGACGAGCGGCGCCAGCACGCGGACCGTCTCGTCGTCGCCGGACCACCCCAGCCGGCTCAGCGCCCACCGTTCCTTGGGCGGTGCGCCGATCTTCTCCCACAGCTTGAACAGCGCCCGGCCGAACGCGGCCAGCGACCCGGCGTCGCACGCGTCCTTCACGGCCGCGAGGTCCGCGTGCGCCTGCCCGGGATCGGACGTGGCGAGCAGCGCCAGCAGGCGGCGGGTGGCACTGGCGGGGAGCGCGTCTTCCCGGCCGCGGAGCCTGATCTGCGGCAGCATCTCCAGATCGGCCCACTCACCCGGCTGGACCCGGGCCGGTTGGCTCCGCGGGACGGCCAGGGGCTCGGGCAGGGCGTCCGGCGGCGCGTCCGGCAGCCGGCCGGCGGCGAGCGCGTCCCGCTCGGCCGCCAGCTCGGGCAGCAGCCGCCGGGCCCGCTCCGGGAACCGCTTGGCCGCCGCGAGCAGGGCGGGCCGCACGTTCTTCTGGTCGGCGCGATCCACCAGTGCCTGGAACGCCTCGTCGCCCGGCAGGACCGCCAGCACCTCCAGGAACAGCTTGCGCGTGGAGGTGTCCCAGGTGTCGTCGAACGCCGCGACGACCAGGGGCGTGATCGCCGGGCCCACCGCGTCCGCCATGGTCGCCAGGAGCGCCCGGTCCCAAAGGAACCTGTTGACGACCTTGTGGGGCAGGAGCCGGTCCACCTGGCCGGGCGCGCCCAGCGAGCCGTACAGCATCCACCAGAACCCGAGCCGCCCTTTCACGACCGGAGGATCGGCGCAGCACTCGTCCACCCAGTCCACCCGGGTGGGCACCAGGAAGGAGACCGCCGCCCGCTGGGACGCGGTGCGCCGGCACCCCGCCAGCCGCTCCACCGCCTCCCGGTGGACGTCCTCGCCGGCGGCGGCCAGGAACACCCGCAGCCGTACGGCCGCCTTGGGCGCCTGGGAGACGAGGGCCATGCCCTGGACCGCGTCCCCGTTGAGGAGCCCGAGCCCCGGTCGGTTCCAGAGGATCTGGCTGCACTCGGCGAACGCGCAGGCCGCGAACGGCAGCCCGTGCTCGTCCACCCAGGAGTCGGCCACCAGCACGGCGACCTTCTCGTCATCGTCCCCGGCGTCCTGGAGGAGCAGCGCGGCTGCCACCGCGGCGCCGAAGGCGTCCGCGTTCCCGGACAGGTACGCCCGCAGGGCCTCGGCCATGTCCGGCGTGACGCCCTCGCACTCCGTGAGCGGCCGCACGGCGTCCAGCGCGCGCAGGCGCTCCCGCACGGTCTTGCTCGCGGACCGGTTGACCTTGGGCTTGGGACCCGGCCTCCCGTCCCGCCGCGGGCAGACGTGGCGCCGCAACGAGTCCGGAAGGACCAGCGTGTCCTCGTCCGAGAGCCGGGTTTCCATGCCGCCCCACCGTACGGCAGCCCCCCGACAATCCGGCCAGGCAAGGGCACGGCCGTCCGAGTGCCAGGGGTGGGGCGGGCTTCGCGTTCAGCGGAAGAAGCCGCGTATGTACGGGTCGGGGAGGGCGGCCAGGTCGGCGGTTCCCCCGGTGGCGGTGATCCTGCCGTGGCGCATGACGATCAGCCGGTCGGCGACGCCGGTGGCGGTGAGCAGCGGGACGTCGTGGGTGATCACCAGGACGGCGGCGCCGGCGTCGGCGTACGCGCGGAGGGTCGCCCACACCCCGTACGCGTTCTCTGTGTCGAGGGAGCCGGCCGGCTCATCGGCGACGAGGACGCCGGGGTCTCGTTCCAGCGGCCCGTGTCGATGTGGACGGTCAGGTCGCGCAGTTCAGCGGGCACCCCGCACTCCAGGGGGACGGGTCAGAGCCGGCCGAGGGCCTTCGCCAGCTCGGTGGCGGTGTCGGCGATCACCTTGTCGTCGTGGGGGACGCCCTTGGCGTTCCGATTGGTGAGGACGGACATGATGATCGGCGCGGTGGAGCCGGGCGGCCAGACGATCGCGGTGTCGTTGGCGGTCCCGTGGTTGCTCGCGCCGCCGGTGCCGGTCTTGTCGCCGACCGTCCAGGTCGCGGGGAGGCCGGCCTTGATGCGTTGCGCGCCGGTGAGGGAGCCGCGGAGCCAGCCGGTCAGGCGGTCCCGGTCCCGGTCGTCGAGGGCGCGGCCCACGGTGATCTGGGAGAAGCTCCCCGCGGCGGCCGCGGGAGTGGTGGTGTCGCGCTGCTCGCCGGGCGCCCAGCCGGTGAGGTACGGCTCGTAGCGGTCGAGCCGGCTCACCCGGTCGCCCAGCGTGCGGAAGTACGCGGTCAGCCCGGCGGGCCCGCCGATCTGCTTCAGCAGCATGTTGCCCGCCAGGCCGTCGCTCTTGGTGATCGCCGCCCGGCAGAGCTGGGCGGGAGTCATTCCGGTGTCGGTGTACTCCTTGGTCTCCGGCGAGTTCTCCAGCACCTCCCCGGGCTTCCAGCGCACCACCCGGTCGAGGAGGCCGGGGTCGGTGTCGCGCGCCTTCCGGAGGACCGCGGCGCACGCGTACACCTTGAACATCGAGTTGAACGGGAAGCGCTCGTGCGCCCGGTGGCCGACGGCCCTGCCCGTGCCCGTGTCGATCGCGACCGCGCCGATGCGCCCGTCGTACGACGCTTCGAGCGCCCGAAGCGCGCGCTTGAGGCCGGGATGCGCGGCGAACCCGGCGGCGGGTACGGCGGCGGCGGGCTTGGCGGCGCCCGTCGTGGCGGCGGGGGTGCTCGTTCCGCAGGCCGAGGCGAGCAGGGCGGACGCGGTCAGCGCCGCGACGCCCGCCAGCCGGGTCCGCGGCCGGGAGTCGAGTCTCATGCGGGACAGCAGAGCAGAGATCAACTCTTCGCGTCCAATATCGGCACCCGTCCGTGATCGATACCGGGGTGGATATGGCGGGATGTCACATTCCGGCGGCCGGTGTCGTCCACCTGGTGGAAGCGGTTAACGGCAAGGAGGACATCATGGAAGCTCGGCTCGACCTCATGAGCAACGGCGTCGCGGCGAAGCTCATCAAGCACGTCATCGCGGCGGGCAAGGCCGTGGCGGGCTCGGAGCTGCCGGCCTCGACGCGGCACCTGGTGGAGATCCGCGCCAGCCAGATCAACGGCTGCGGCTTCTGCGTCGACATGCACACCAAGGACGCCGCGGAGGCGGGGGAGACCCAGCAGCGGCTCAACATGGTCGCCGCCTGGCGGGAGGCGAAGGTCTTCACCGATGCCGAGCGGGCCGCCCTGGAGCTGGCCGAGCAGGGCACCCGCATCGCCGACGCCGCCGGCGGGGTCACCGACGAGGCGTGGGCGAACGCGGCCAAGCACTACGACGAGGACCAGCTCGCGGCCCTCGTGGCGGCCATCGCCCTCATCAACGCGTTCAACCGGATGAACGTCATCATCCAGCAGCCCGCGGGCGACTACCGGCCCGGGATGTTCGGGTAGCCGGCCGGCCCGCGCGGGCCGGAGGGTACGCCCTCCGGCCCGCGAGCGCTGCTTTTCGCGGCGCGCGGCGGTAGCCTCCCAGGGATTCCCAGGACTGAGGTGGACCGCCATGCTCGTGTTCGAGGCCCGGCAGATCGATGTGGCCGCCGCGGACCAGGACCTCCACTACGTGGTGCGGGACCCCGGTACGGGCGCCGCGCTCGCCGAGGTGGCGCCGGTCGCCGTGGACGAGGTCGCGGAGGAGCGGACGCGGCAGGGCCGTTTCGCGCGGCTGCGGCGCGCGTTCACCCCCGGGATCCGGGCGCCCGGCGAGGCGCTCGAAGTGCCGCGCGTCGTGCTGCGCGTGGCGGATCCGGGCGGCGCGACGGTGTTCTTCCTCGACCGGGCCCGGAAGCTGAGCGGCAACCGGTTCCCTCCGCAGTGGGCCGTCGTCGGCCCGGACGGCGGCGTGCTCGGCTTCGTGACGAACGACCACCGCGCGTCGTTCCGGGCGCCGGATCTGGCGAAGGGGCCGTTCGACGCCGACGGCGCGTGCCTCGTCTCGGGCAGGAACCACCTCAGGGCCGCGAACCACGAGGTGCTCTGCGACGTCGTCGTGCGGATGTCGGCGTCGGAACCCGTCATGCGGGTGCTCGCCTCGCCCGGTGCCGACAGGGTGCGCTACGTCGGGCGGGACGGTGCCCTGTGGGGGCGGCTGACCGGGGAGTCGATGGTCCTCGACTGCGATCCGCGGCTCCCCTGGCCGTCCCGGGCGCTCCTCATCGCGGGCGTGGTCGCGGGCCGGGCCGACGAGCGGCTGCACACGTCCCTGCTGATGGAGGACTCCTACGTCCCGCCGGCCCCGCTGCGGCCCGCCGGCGAGCCGTACGCGCGGTACGGCGGGATGCACGACCGGTACATGGCGTACCAGGCCGAGTTCATCGAGTGGTACGAGAAGGAGACGCGCCGCATCGCCCGGGGCGCGGCCGCGTACGCGAGCGACTGAGCCGCGCCAGGGCGGGCGCGTCACTCCTCGCCGGAGAACCGCTCCCGGGCGGACCGGCGGGTGACGCCGAGGGACTCGCCGATAGATTGCGGGTGATATGAGCGTGCGTCTGCGGCCGGTCGAGGCGGGGGACAGGGACGACTTCGTCGCGCTGGCGAAGGCCAGCGCCCGGCTGCACCATCCGTGGGTGCGCGTGCCGACGACGCCGGAGGCGTTCGGCGACTACCTGGCCAGGTTCGACGGGGTCGCGGCCGTGGGGTTCCTGGTGTGCTCGGGCGACGACATCGCGGGGTTCGTGACGATCAGCCGGATCGAGCGGGCGCCGTACGAGAAGGGCGTGCTCGGGTACGGGGCGTTCGTCCCGCACGAGGGGCGCGGCGTGATGGCGGAGGGCGTCGCGCTCGCGGTCCGGTACGGGTTCGATCGGCTCGGGCTGCACCGGCTGGAGGCCGACATCCAGCCGGGGAACGCGGCGTCGCTGCGGCTGGCGCGGCGGGTGGGGCTGCGCCGGGAGGGGTTCTCGCCGGCGCTGATCCGGATCGACGGGGTCTGGCGGGATCACGAGCGATGGGCGATCATTAACCCACGGGTTTAGTGATCTTGACTCTGCGTGATAAGCCGACGAGGGCCCGACCCTGCGCAGCGCCGCGCTCGGATCCCACCCCCGGGGAGGTCGATTCAGCGTGGCCAGCGATGCCGAGAACGGGACGGCCGAATGGCCGGACACGCTCGACGTGCGGAGCCTGCTGGAGAGCGGCTGGCGGCCGACGCCGTTCCGCGAGTTCATCCTCAAGGTCCACAGCCGCTGCAACCTGGCCTGCGACTACTGCTACATGTACGAGATGGCCGACCAGGGGTGGCGCCGCCAGCCGCGCCGGATGAGCCGCCCCATCGTCGAGCTGACGGCGCGCCGGATCGCCGAGCACGCCGAGGCCAACCTGCTGCGCCGGGTGGACGTGGTGCTGCACGGCGGCGAGCCGCTGCTGGCCGGGGTCGACCATCTGCGCCACGTCGCCACCACGCTCCGCGCCGCGATGCCCGGCATCGAGGTGGGGCTGCACGTGCAGACGAACGGCGTCCTCATCGACGGCCCCTTCCTGGAGCTCTTCGACGAACTGGACATCGTCATCGGCGTCAGCATGGACGGCGACGAGGACGGCCACGACCTGCACCGGCGGCGGGCCGACGGGCGGGGCAGCTACCAGGCCGTGCGGGCGGGCCTCGACGCGCTGACCCGGCCCGCGTACCGGCGGCTGTTCGGCGGCATCCTCAGCACCATCGACCTGCGCAACGACCCCGTGCGGACGTACGAGGCGCTGCTGGAGTCCGGCCCGCCCGCCATCGACTTCCTGCTCCCGCACGGCAACTGGGACACGCCCCCGCCCGGCCGGCCGGACGACGCGACGACGCCGTACGGGGACTGGCTCATCGCCGTGTTCGACCGCTGGTACGGCGCCGAGGTCCGGGAGACGCGGATCCGCCTCTTCAGCGAGATCATCCGACTGCTCCTGGGGAAGCGCTCGTACGGCGAGTCGGTCGGCCTGGCCCCGGTCTCGCTGGTCGTCGTGGAGACCAACGGCCGGATCGAGCAGGTGGACACGCTGAAGTCCTCGTACGACGGGGCGGCCGGGACGGCGCTGCACGTGTCCCGCGACCCGTTCGACGCGGCGCTGATGCTCCCGCCGATCGTCGCGCGGCAGATCGGGGAGCGCGCCATGGGGCCGCGCTGCCGGACGTGCCGGATCCGCCGGGTGTGCGGCGGCGGCCACTACCCGCACCGGTACCGGTCGGGCAGCGGCTTCCTCAACTCGTCCGTCTACTGCCACGACCTGTACCGGCTCATCACCCACATCCACCGGGTGGTGTCCGCGGACGTGCGGGTCCTCCAGAACCGTTAGATCGGCGGCGGGTCGAAGTCGGCGTCCAGGTGGCGCCCGTCCAGGAAGACCTTGACGTCGGGGTGGTCGGAGCCGAGCGTGCGCGTGTAGGCGGCCTCGGTCTCCTGGAAGAGCTTCTCCGCCTCCTCCTTCTCGCCGGCGGCGCGCAGGTCGGCGGAAAGGTTGGCGGCGCAGGACAGCGCCAGCGGGTGCTCGGGCCCGAGGAGGGCGCGCAGCCGGCGCAGCGTGCCCCGGCCGAGGGCGACGGCGTCGCCGTACTCGCCGAGCGCGGCCAGGTCGCTGGCCAGGTTGGTGGCGATGGTGAGGGTGTAGTGGTGGTCGCGGCCGAGGGAGGGCTCCAGGCCGGCCAGCGCCTCCTCGTTGAGCCGCCGCGCGGTCACCGGGTCGTTCTGCACCCGGTACATGATCGCGAGGTTGCCCGTGCAGCCGTGGTTGTACGGGTGCGCCGGGCCGTAGATCCGGGGGTACCGCCGCACGGTGTCCTCGGCGAGCTCGACGGCGGCGTCGCTCTCCCCGACCGTGCGCAGCAGGTTGGCCAGGCACATCGCGGCGGCCAGCGTGTCGGGATGGTCGAGGTCGAACTGCCGGACGCAGCGCGCGTGGACGTCCTCGGCCAGCTCCCTCGCCCGGTCGAGGTCGGGGGCGCGCCGCCAGGCGATGGACAGGTCCCGGCCGGTGCGCAGCGTCCGGTTGTGCTCGGGACCGAACTCCTCGACCGCGTACGCGTAGGCGTCCTCGCCGAGGTCGCACGCCTCCGCGTAGTCGCCGCAGAGCCGGACGGCGCGCGCGAGCCCGCTCCACACGTTCAGCAGCGTGAGCTTGTCGACGGCCTCGGGGCCGAACGACAGGCAGAGCTGGTACGCCTCGTGCAGCCGGTCGCGGGAGGCGATGTAGTCGCTGCTGAGCCCGAGGTCGAGCGCGAGGTTGTTGACGGTGCGGATGGTGCGCACGTCCTCGGTCCCGTACTTCTCCTCGAAGCGCCGCAGCAGGTCCTCGTCCTGCTCCCGGGCCTGCTGGAAGCGGCCCTCGGCGCGCAGGTCGGCGCAGAAGCCGCGCAGGAAGCGCAGCGACAGGTCGTCGTCGCGGCCCAGCACCCGCTCGGCGGTGGGCAGGTACTTGCGGCTCAGCTTCGCCGACTCGTCGTACGACCCCAGCTCGCGCAGCGTGTTGCTCTGTTCGAGGCGCAGCGACAGGACGTCGGGGTGCTCCTCGCCGGAGGTCGCGGTCCAGTCGTCGAGGAACGTGTCGATGAGCGTGCGGGCCGAGGCGAAGTCACCGGACGCCGCCAGGTAGCGGACGATGTTGAGGCAGACGTCGCGGGCCTCGGGCCGCTCGCTGAACCCGATGCCGGACGGCGTGATGTGCCCGAGCAGGGACGCGTAGCGGTCCCAGTTGCCGGGTTCGAGGGGGTCGGCGGGCGCGTACCCGGCGAGCAGGCGGTGCACCTGGCCGCGCATCCGGTCCTGCTCCGCCCCCGACAGCTGCTCGCGCATCAGGGCCTGGATCAGCCGGTGGATCTGGAGGGTGCGGCCGGGGATGTCGAGCCGCGCCAGCGCGTACCGGCCCAGCTCGCCGACCACCCGGCTCAGCCGGATGGGGTCGCCGATCAGCGTGGCGAGCCGCTCGTCGAGCGCGACGCGCGGCTGGCTGAACGCGTCCCGCGGGATCGGCTCGGGGCCGAAGAACGCGCAGCACCGCAGCAGCTCGATGGCCTCGGGGAGCTTCTCGTTCAGGCTGGCCACCGACAGGCCCCAGGCGGCGGTCATCGACACCGGGTACTCGCTGGGCTTGCCCTCGGCGAGCAGCTGGGCGGTGCGCTCGCGCAGCAGCCGCAGGTACTCCGCGACGCCCATGCCGGTCTCGGCCTGCAGCGCGCCCGCCTGCTCCAGCGCCAGCGGCAGGTCGCCCAGCTCGTCGGCGAGCCGGCCGGCGTCGCCGGGGTCGATGCCCTTGGGGACCCGCTTCTTGAGGAACTCGACGCTCTCCTTGCGGGAGAAGACGTCCACCGCGACCGTGTCCACGACGCCCTCCCAGCGGTGGTTGCGGGACGTGATCAGGACATGGCCGGGGCCGTGCGGGATGATGTCGTGCAGGTCCTCGGGCTGGTCGGCGTTGTCGAAGATCAGCAGCCAGCGGTCGTACGGCTCGCCGCGGCGCAGCGCCTCCAGCACCGCCTTGGCCGCGTCCTCGACGCCGCTGGCGGTGGCGGGCGGCAGGCCGAGGGACGGCGCCAGGCTCGCCAGCGAGGCGCGGACGAGGACGGGCTGGTCGGCGGGGATCCACCAGACGACCTCGTACTCGGACCGGTAGCGGTAGGCGTACTCGACGGCCATCTGCGTCTTGCCGACGCCGCCCATCCCGTGCAGGGCGTGCGGCACGACCGCGGTGACCTGCCCGGCGATCCCGTCGCGCAGCCGGTCGAGCAGTTCCTGGCGGCCGGTGAAGTTCTTGTTGCGCTGCGGGACCCGGCCCCACACCTCGGGCACACGTCCTGCCGGTCGCGGCGCTCCTGGGCGTGGACTGCTCATCCGGCACACCTCCGTCACTAACGGTCCGGGACCGTTGGTGATTTTCCGTTTTGCTCGCCTTTCCGGCAACCCTTCCATATCTCTGTCGCAACGAAAACATGCGCAAGTCAGAATGACTGTGTCACGTGACCCAAGGAAGTGCTTCTCCGGGATTCGGTCAGCATTGAATTCGCTTTTCAGTGATCCACAACTCGGATATGGACGAAACCGGTCACCGGTGAAAGAATCACATCGGCGCGGCATGGCGCGACACCCATCGCGACGGTGCGATGTGCTCAGGTACACGGCGGCCGCCGAAGATCCGGCGGCCCGGCGCTCGACCGGGAGATTGCATGACTCAGCAGGCCACCGACCCGCGACCCGACCTGGACCCGATCGACACCTCCGCGCTCAGCGGGGACGATCTGGCCAGGTTCCCCGGGTCGGCGCTGATGCGCGCGCTGGCGGAGATCGTCGATCCGCTGCGGTCGCCCGCCGACCCGCCGAGCGGTTTCGGAAACAACCTCAGCGGCTGACCGGAGCGCCCGCCCCGGGCCGTACTACTCTGGTCGGACCAGAGTCTTCCCGGAGTCCGGTTCGCCGGCCGGGAGGAATCCGCGCGGAGGTCGTCCGGTGATCACCAATTCCGTAGCCGAAGGCACCTCGCTCTTTGCCGGTGACCGGCCGTTCGGCAGCGGCGACGATCACCTTTTCCACGGCCGGCGGCGGGAGTCCGAGGACGTCGTCCGGCTGTGGCGCGACAACCGGCTGACGGTGCTCTACGGCGGTGCCGGCGCCGGCAAGACCTCCCTGGTCTGCGCCGGAGCGATGCCGCTGCTCGGCTCCGCGGGCGAACGGGTGCTGCGCCCGGGCCGCATCTGGCGGCGCAACGCCGTCCCGGCGGCCGCGTTCCCCGAGCAGAACCTCTTCACGTTCGCGCTGCTGTCGTCCTGGTACCCGGACGAGCCCGCGCCCGGCGTCGCCGGCCGTACCGTCCTCGGCTTCCTGCGCCGCCAGGGCGGGCGGGGCGGCCGCGGCCTGCCGGCCCGGACGTTCGCCGCGATCGACGACGCCGAGCTGCTCGTCCGCGACCCGATCGCGCACCGGGAGCAGCGCCGCCGCTTCATCGCCCAGCTCGCGGAGGCGATGGCCGCCGAACCCAACCTGCACCTGCTCCTCGCGGTGCGCGAGGAGTACCTGGACGAGGTCCGCGCGCTCGCGGCCGGCCTGGCCGAGGGCCGGAGCGCCTGCCACCCGCTCGGCGCGCTCGACCGCGACGCCGCCGCCGAGGCGGTGTGCGGCCCGTTCGAGGGCACCGGCCGGCGCGTCGGGCGGCGCACCGCCGGCTCCCTGGCCGACGAGCTCCGGACCGTCAGGACGCCGCCGCACGGCACCGTACGGCGCGTCCGGTCCGTCTCCCCGGTGCTCCTCCAGCTGGTCTGCGACCGCCTGTGGGCCGACCTCCCCGCCGAGAGCGGCTCCGATCCGGACGAGCCCGGCTCCGACGCGGAGGAGTCCGGCCTGGACGCGGTCCGCCCGTGGCAGCCCCACCCGGACGGCGACGGCGCGCGCGAGGAGGGCCCGCGCGGCACCGGCACGGACCACGCCGGTACGGACGACCCCGGCCCGGCCGAGCCGGAGGACGAGCCGGACGACTCGGGCGCCGGTGAACGGCGGTCCTTCACGGCCGGGGTCGATCGGGTGCTGGCCGAGTACTGCGGGCAGGCGCTGGCCATGGTGGCGTCCGACCACCGGATGGCGCCGCGCGAGCTCGTCTCCTGGTTCCGGACGGCGTTCGGCGACCCGGCCGCCGGCGGCGTGGCGCGGTCCGACCCCGGCGTGCCGGTCGCGGTGCTGCGGGCGCTGGAGGACGTCCACCTGATCAGGGCGTACCGGCGGGCCGGGGAGCCCCGGTACGAGCTGCACCATCCCCGGCTGCTGCCGGTGGTCGGGATGCTGGCCGACCGGCCGGGGCCGTCCCGCCGGCGGGATCCCGCCGAGCGGCTGCGCGCGGCCGAGCGGGCGCTGTGCGAGGGCGCGGCCGAGCTGGCCTGGCACCACGCCAAGGTGGTCGTCCGCACGCAGGGCGGCAACGACCCGCGGGTGCTGGCGCGGGCGCACCGGCTGCTCGGGAACATCGCCTACGAGCACGGCCGGCGGGAGGCCGCGGCCGACTGCTACCGCGCGGCGGCGCGCCTCTTCGAGGTCGTCCAGGACACCCGCGCCGTGGGGCTGCTGCTGGCGGCCGCGGCGCGGATCGTGATGGACGACGGCGCGGCCGGCGCCGTCAGCGAGCTGCACGCCGCCGCCAACCGGTCGCCGCACGACCTGGTGGTGCAGACGGCGCTGGGCCGGGCGCTGTGGCAGGCCGGCCAGCCGGGCGCGGCGCTGGCGGTGCTGGACGCGGTGCTCCAGCGGGACGGTGACATGCCCGAGGCGCTGCGCACCCGCGGCGAGATCCTCGCCGCGAAGGCGGACGGTTGAAGCGGGCCTCTCGGGGCAGGTGAAGCGAGAAGGCGGCCGGGAAATCGGGCGCCGCACAACGCTCCAGGGCCGGGGACGCGGTTCTTCCCGAACGGTACGTGAGCACGGCGTGGCGCGATCCGGCATGCCGTCTTCGGCGAAACATCATGGGGGAGCCGGAGTCTTCGGTAGCATGCGCTCGGAGTGCGTAAAGCGACCCGACCCGTCGTCCGGCTGAGCGCCAAAAGCAAATCTCAGCCTGTCACGGGTCTTTGTTTTGCGGCCGTCCACACAGTCCGGTCCGCGGTTTACCGATGCCGGCGGCATGGTGATCGAGTTCTGGTCGGCATGCGTGGGAGCCGAGAATCTCCCGGCCGATGCCCGCCGCTCGGTGGACCTCCTGGCAGGTGAAATTGTCCGTCGTTCTAGTGATTGCGCAGTAGCCGATGTCACGGGCTCCATGGGAACGCGACTTCAGGCTGCTGTGGCGGGGCTCGGTGGTCGCCCAGTTCGGCGCCGTCGGGGCGGGGACGGCCAGTCCGCTGCTCGCGCTCTCGCTGAACGGATCGCCGGTCTCGGCGGGCTGGGTGTCGGCGGCCGCGGCGCTGCCGGGCCTGCTGTTCCACCTGCCCGCCGGGTGGCTGGCGGACCGCGCCGACCGCCGGTCGATCATGTGGGTGAGCCAGATCGTCCGGTGCGTGTCGGCGGGGATGTTCGTCGCCGGTTTCTGGCTGCTCGACGGCCCGCCGTGGCTGCTGGTGATGGGCGTGACGGTGGCGGGCACGTGCGCGGTGTTCTTCGGGATCGCGGAAAGCGCGGCCGTCCGCGACATCGTTTATGGAATCAATCAGGAATCCCAAAAAAACCCCCAAAGCGCTCAAGCGGGGACGACCGGGGGACAAAGTGATCTCCGGGAGAGCGTCGAGGCCGAACGCTCGGCCGTGCGCAAGGCCGCGATGGCGCGCCACGAGGCGCGGCACCATATCGCCCAGTTCGTCGGCCGGCCCCTGGGCGGCCTGCTATTCGGCGCCCAGCATCTGCTCCCCTATCTGGTCGACGCGCTGACCGCTCTCTACTCGTTGCGCATGATGTCCAGAATGCGCACCGGTGAATTCGAGCCCGCGTACCGGAACGGCGCGCGCCGCGCCCGGTGCGGCCGGCCGAGAAGGGCGCGCGGCAGGATCCGCGACGGCCTCGCCCACCTGTTCCGCGACCGCTTCCTCTGCGCGGTCATCGTCATCTGCGCGATCGCCAACTTCTTCTTCCAGATGGTCGTCCTGCTCCTGGTGGTCGCGGCGGAGGAGCGCGGGATCTCCAGCTCCCTCACCGGCCTCTTCCTGGCCGCGTCGGGCGTCGGCGGGCTGGTGGGCGCGCTGGTCGCGCCGCGGATGCTGCGCCGGTACGGGCCGCCGGTCATCGTCGTGGGCTGCGTGTGGAGCTGGCTGCTGCTGGTCGGCGTGGTGGCGGTGGCCGACCATCCCATGATCGGGCTCGTCGCCTGGGGGTGCTGCAGCGTCATGGGCGCCCATGTGAACGTGGCGCTGGAGGTCCACAAGGGCGCGACCGTCCCGCGCGACCTCCAGGGCCAGATCAGCGGGGTCACCGGGTTCGTCACCGGCGGGGCCATCCCGCTCGGCGCGCTCAGCGCCGGGTACGTCATCGCGGAGCTGAACCCGCAGACCACGGCCGTGCTCGTCACCTGCGTCATGGGCGGCCTCGCCGCGGCGTCGTCGCTGCCGCTGCTGCCGCGCCTCTTCCGCCGCCGCCCGGCCGCGCCGCCGGCCGGGTCGGCGGCCGTGCCCGCGGCCGGGCCGCCGGTGCGCGCGGACGGAGATCACGCGGATGCCGGAAATGTGTCGCGTGACACGGGCCCGACGCTCGCCCCGTGGCCTAATCCTGTTGGCAGGCAGGGACACGGGCAGGCACCGGTCGCGGGCGCGGCGGCCGGAACCGGTCACTCCCCGGTGGGAGCGCGCGCCGTTCCGTGATGATCGGAAGCGGCGGGGCGCCGTTCGCGCCGGGTAGGGCGGCCGGCCGGCCCGCCCGCTCTCGACCGGAGGACTGCGGAGCCTTGGAGGATGGTCAGGTCTCTTGACGTGGCGGACCAGCGCAGGCTGGTCACCGCGCTGCTGCAGATCGACGGGATGCGCGTGCGCAGCACCCGCGACCTGTGCATCACCGTGCTGGAACGCGGCCTCGGCCGCGGCCTGGAGCTGATCCGGCACGAGCAGGACATGCACGACGTGTGGCAGCTCGTCGACGCCTGCCTGACCTGCCCCGGCGGCCTCCACATGCTGGTCGACGCCCTGTGGAACTTCTACGGCGACAGCCTCTCCGTCCGCGCCGCCCGCGCCGTCGTCGACGAGCTGCTGCCCGAGCCGCTGCTGGACCCGGCCGAGCGCCGCGAGCTCTACCAGCTCGTCCACGCCCTGGAGGCGCAGGGGCTGAACGCGGTGTACTTCGGCGACCTGCCCGGCCTCTACCGCAACGCGGTCGGCCCGCTCGGCCCGCTGGGCCCGGCGCAGGGCGGCAACGTGTGGGGCATCCGGGACTTCGTCGCGTACCTGGAGGAGGTCCCGCTGGGCACCGACGGCGTACCGCCGCTGCTCACCTTCGTGACCGACCTGACGGCGTACGCGAAGGGCCCGGTGGCCGACGCGCTCGACGCGTGGACGGCCCGCGCCGCCGCCCGGTTCGGCGTCGAACGGGCGCGGCTGCGGCGGCCCGGCGCGCTGCCCGCCGGGCGCGGGACGGGAGCGGCGGAGCGGGACGCGTACCTGGTGATCGAGTGCCGTCCGGACGGCGCGGACTTCGACCGGTTCCTGGTCACCGCGTGGCTCCAGTTCGCCGGCGAGCCCGGGATCATGCTGCGCTGCGACGAGGAGCCGCTGCCGCTGGGCCGGCTGCCGGCCCTGGTGGAGTCGCTGCTCGTCGAGGACCACCGGGTGACGGGCCGCGAGGTCCCCGACCTGACCATCGAGTTCGTGCTGCCGCGCGCGCTGGTCGACCGGCCGTTCGACCAGTTCCAGGTGTCCGTGGCCGGGCTGCCGCGCCGGCTGGGCATCGAGTACCCGGTGGTGCTGCGCAGCCTGGACCGGCTGCGGCACCGGGCGCTGCACCACAACTGGCGGCGCAAGTGGGAGCGGCTGCGCGACGACCCGGAGCACGCCTCGGTGCACGTGATCGGGCGGCCGGGCGAGTACGGCGACGAGCGGCTCTTCACGCTGCTGTCCGACCACACGACCGCCGGGCTCGCGCTGGCCTTCCCGCCGGGCGCCGGGGACCCGGGCGCGGCCGAGCCCGGCGCGGCCGACGAACTGTGGGTGGGGCTCCAGGCGGGCGTCCCCGTCGTGGTGTGGTGCCGGGACGGCCGGGGGCCGGACGGCTTCGACCGGGACGCCCGCGCCCTCCTGGACTCCGGCGACCTGCTCTCCCTCCCCCGCCGGGTGCGCGACCTGCGCCGCGCGGCCGTCCTGTCCGACGAGCCGGACGAGCACCTGGGACTGCACCTGGCACTGATCTTCGACGACGCCGACCGCGTGCCCGAGCCGTACGTCCGGCTCGAACCGCCCACCTGACCCCGACCGCCCACCTGACCCCGGCCGCCCCTGACCCCCCGACCGCCAGCCCGCCCGATGACCCAGACTCTCGGAGGTCCGCATGGTGCCACCCGATCAGCCGCCCGAGGCCGTCCCGGACGGGACCGGCGGCGACTGGCGCGTCTACAAGGGGAACAGCGCGCCGCACGGCGGCATCGACCGGCTGCCGCCGCCCCCGCCGTGGCGGCGGTTCGGCGCGTACGACCCGGCGACGGCGGGCCGCCCGGCCGATCTCGAACGGGCGGTGTCGTACCGGGTGGACCCGCTGGTCGCCGACAAGGTGAACGCCGCGCTGCACCTGCGGCGCCCGCTGCTGGTGACCGGCAAGCCGGGATCGGGCAAGTCGACGCTGGCGTACAACATCGCCTACGAGCTGGGCCTGGGACCGGTGCTGTACTGGCCGATCTCCAGCCGTACGACGCTCCAGCAGGGCCTCTACGACTACGACGCGATCGGGCGCGTGCAGGAGGCGAACGTGCGCCGCGCCAACGTCCCGGCGGACGAGGCGATGCCCGCGATCGGGCGGTACGTCCGGCTCGGGGCGCTGGGGACCGCGCTGCTGCCGCAGGAGCGCCCGCGCGTCCTGCTGATCGACGAGCTGGACAAGAGCGACATCGACCTGCCCAACGACCTGCTGAACGTGCTGGAAGAGGGCCGGTTCTCGGTGCCGGAGCTGGAGCGGCTGCCCGAGGACGGCCCGCCGGTCGAGGTGATGACCGCCGATGATGAGGGGCGGGCGGTGATCCGCCGCGGCCAGGTCCGCTGCCTCGACTTCCCCATCGTGGTCATCACCAGCAACGGCGAGCGGGAGTTCCCGCCGGCGTTCCTGCGGCGCTGCGTCCGGGTGGCGATCGAGCCGCCGTCCGGCGAGCGGCTGGCCGACATCGTGGCCGCGCATCTGGGCGAGGAGGCCAGGGACGGCGGCCGCGCCCTCATCGCGGAGTTCCTCGACCGGCGGCGCACCGGCGACCTGGCCACCGACCAGCTGCTGAACGCGATCTACCTGGCGACCTCGGGCGCCCGGCCGCCGGAGGCCACGCTGGAGCAGCTGGTGGAGGCGATCATGCGGCCGCTGGACACCGCGGGCCCGGGATGATCGCCCGGCTGGTCGAGGCGCTGCGCGGGCTGGACCCGCCGCCCTCGGTCGAGGAACTGGCGGACGCGCTGTGGCTCGCCCGCCACCTGCCCCGCGACGACCGCCACGCGGCCCTTGCCGGCACCGGCGCGCCCGCCGTCCCGGAGGACCGGAGCGGCGAGGACGATGCCTCCGGCGGCTCCGGCCCGTCCCGGGACGCCCCGGCGATCGCGAACGGGCATGACCCGCAGCGGGTCGCCGGCGGCGCCAACGGCGACGGCCCGCCCGGCGCGCGGCCCGTGGAGACCCCGGTGCCGGTACCGCAGGCGGGCCTCTTCCTCACCGGCCGCAACGGCGGTGGCGCGGCGGCCGCCTCGTACCCCGTCCGCAGTCCCGCCGTGCCCGCCGTCCCGCGCACGCTCGCGATCTCCCGGGCGCTGCGGCCGCTGCGGCTGCGCTCCCGGTCCCCGCTGCCGGGACGGCTGGACGAGGTGGAGACGGCCCGCCGGTACGCCGAGACCGGCAGCTGGGAGCCGGTGCTGCGGCCGGCCACCGAGCGGCGGTTCGAGCTGATCCTGGTGGTGGACGTGTCGCCGTCGATGGCGCTGTGGCGCCGTACCGCCGACGAGCTGCGGCTCCTGCTGGAACGGCTCGGCGTGTTCCGGGACGTGCGCGTCCGCTACCTCGACACCGGCACCGGCCCCCTGGTGCTGCGCGCGGCCCCGTCCCCCTCCGCCGGGACGGCGCGCACGGGCAACGAGCCGGGCGGGCCGGCCCACCGGCGGATCCTGCTCGTGCTGAGCGACTGCATCGGGGCGGCCTGGCAGGACGGCCGGGCCGCCGCGCTGCTCGACCGCTGGGGCCGGGCGGGCGCGGTCGCGATCGTCCAGCCGCTGCCGCAGCGGCTGTGGTGGCGGTGCGGCGCGGCCGTCGAACCGGTGCGGCTGGCCGCGCCCGCCCCCGGCGCCGCGAACGCCCGCCTCGCCGTCCGGACGCGCGAGCGCGGCGTCCCCGTGCCGCCCGGCGTGGCGGTGCCGGTGATGGAGCTGGAGCCGCGCTGGCTGCGGCCCTGGGCGGGGATGGTCGCCGGCGCCGGGCACGAGATCGCCGGCGCGGCGCTGTTCACCGGCCGCCCGGTCGCCGAGGGCGCCGCGAGCGCGACGGCTGCGGACGGCGCGGGCGTGCCGGTCCCCTCCCCGGCGCCGGAGGAGGACCTCTCCTCGCCGGCGCGGGTGCTGCGGTTCCGCGCGTCGGCGTCCCCGGCGGCGTTCGAGCTGGCGGGCTACCTGGCCGCCGCCCCGCTGCGGCTGCCGGTCATGCGGCTCGTCCAGCGGTCGATGCTGCCGCGCTCGACACCGGCGCACCTGGCGGAGGTCTTCCTGAGCGGGCTCCTCCGCGTCGCCGGTGAAGGCGGCGGGGACCCGGACGAGGTCGCCTACGACTTCCAGGACGGCGTCCGCGACGTCCTGCTGAGCGCGCTGCGCCGGGACGAGGCCCTGGGGGTCCTGCGCGCCGTGTGGGACACGGTCCGCGCCCGGATGGGCTCCTCCCTCGACTTCCCCGCGCTGCTGGCCGCCGTCCGGACCGACACCGCCCTCCCGCCGCTCGAACGGCCGTTCGCGCAGGTCACCGCGCAGGTGCTGGCCCGGCTGGGCGGCCGCTACACCGAGATCGCCGAACGCATCGCCGGGTCCGCCGTACCCGGGGAGCAGGGACGGGAGCAGCCCGCGACGGCGAAGGACGAACCGGCCGGGCGGCAGAGCGGCGTCCCGGCCCGCGACCCCGCGTTCACGGGCCGCCAGGCCCTGCTGGACCGCATCGGAACGGAGCTGCGCGGCGGGCTCACCGCCCTGCTCCCCGAAGGCGGGAGCACCCTCGGATGCGTGGGCAAGACACATGTCGCCGTGGAGTACGCCCACGCGCACGTCCACGACTACGCCTGGACGTTGTGGATCCCCGCCTCCGACCCGGTGATGGCACGGGCCGCGCTGCGGCGGGCGGCGGCCGACATGGGCCTGCCCCCGGAGGACGATCCGGCCGCACTTGCCGGCAGGGTCCTGGACGCCCTGCGCGACGGCCTCCCGCAGGGCCGCTGGCTGCTGGTCTACGATGACGCCGGCGCGCCCGGCGACATCCTGCGGCTGATGCCGCCCGCCGACGCGCTGGGCTCGGGCGGTGTGGGCGACGTGCTGGTCACCTCCCGGCACCGCGCCTGGGCGCGGGCGGGCACGGGCGTCGTGGTGGGGGCGTTCCACCGTGCTGAGAGCGTTTCACTGCTCAAGGCCCAGGTCGCGGACCTGAGCGACGCCGACGCGGACGGACTTGCGGATCTTCTCGGAGACCTCCCTCCCGCGCTGCGCGTGGCGGTCGGCTGGCTCGCCGAACCGGGGCGCGATTTCGGCAGGTTCGCCCGGAGTTTTGATTGGATCTCGTTGCCGCTGAGAGGTGGCGGCCCCCAGAGCGTGCCGGCCCCGTTCGCGACCGCGGTGACCATGGCGTTCGAGGACCTCGGAAGGGATGCCTCCTCGGCGATGGAGCTGCTGGAGCTGTGGCCTTTCCTGTCCTCCGGGCCGGTGCCCGCCCGGCTGCTCGCCACGAGTACGACCGGCAGGGCGGACGTCCTGGCCGATATGCGGATCATCGAGCGTTCGGGACTCGGCCGGTTCGACCCCGCGTCCGGCACCCTCCAGGTCTCCGCGGAGGTCAGGGACATGGTGGCCGCGCAGCTGCCTGCCGAGTCCTTCGACCGCAGCAGAGACAGAGTGCATGCGCTGCTGGCCGCCGGCACCCCTGTGACCGCACCGGACGGCCCGTCCGGCTGGGAGGCGCGCACCTGGATCAGCTCGCAGGTGGCCCCTGCCCAACTGGTCGAGGGGGAACGCACCGAGGTGCGCGAGGTCGTCATCGACCAGGTGCGGTTCCTGCATCTGATCGGTGAGCACGACGGCGCCCGGCGGCTGGGAGAGAGCGCCCTGGCCGAGTGGCGGGACCGGTTCGGCGTGCGGGACGGCCTGGTCATCGAGCTGGAGCACGCCGTCGAGCGGCGGCGGGCCGGCGGCGCGGCGGCACCGGACCCGGGCGGCGCCGAGCTGCGGCTGCGCGGCGACTTCGAGGGGGCGTACCGGCTCGACAGCGCCGAATGGCGGCGGATGCGGCAGCGGTACGGCGACGGTGACGTGAGCACGCTGCACGCCGCGGCGGCGGTCGGCAGGGACCTCTACCTGCTCGGCCGCTTCCACGAGGCCCATGCCGTGGACATGGACTCCCTGGGAGAGGTGCTCCGCGGCGACCGTCCGGTCCCCGAGCAGGTCCTGCTGGCACGGCGCCGTGTCGCCCGCGACCTGCACGCGCTGGGCCGGTACGAGGACGCCCGCCGTCTCCAGCGCAGCGCGCTGGACGAGGCGACGGCCGCGCTCGGCCCCGCCCATCCCGACGTCCTCGGGGCGCACCGGCTGTACGCCGGGATGCTGCGGAAGGCGGGGGAGACCCGGGAGGCCGTACGGCTCGCGGACGAGGCGTTCGACGCCAACGCCGCGCGGCTGGGCGAGTCGCATCCCACCACGCTCGCGGCCGCGATGACCGCGGCGCTCGCGCGCACGGCGGACGGCGACGCCGGGGCGGGCCGCTCCCTCGCCGAGGACGCGCTGGCCGGGTACCGCGCGACGGCCGGCAACCGGCATCCGTTCACGCA
Organism: Actinomadura sp. 21ATH; assembly: GCF_041951345.1. Lineage (NCBI taxonomy): Bacteria > Bacillati > Actinomycetota > Actinomycetes > Streptosporangiales > Thermomonosporaceae > Actinomadura > Actinomadura sp. 21ATH. The sequence continues at coordinate 96,540 of NZ_JBGNUR010000012.1, forward strand.
CGCCTGCGCGGCCGGGCTCGGCATCGTGCTGCGCGCCCTCGGCGACGTGCAGGAGGCGCTGGAGATCGACCAGGCGGCGCACGCGGCATTGCGCGACCATCCCGGGCCCGAGCACTACTACACGCTGTGCTGCGCGAACGGGCTGGCCAACGACCTCTGGCTCCTCGGCGAGCCGGACGCCGCGTACGAGCTGTCCGCGCGCACCGCCGAGGAGTTCTGGACGAGGCTCGGCCCCGAGCACCCGTACACGCTGGCGTGCGCCCACAACAGCGAGCGGATCCGTGGGGCGGACGGCGAGCGGGCGCTGGCCGGGCTCGCCGCGGTCCTCGGCGACGGGCATCCGGACGTGCGGGCGGCCGCCGCCGGCGAGCCGCTGGAGTGCGACATCGAGCTTCCGTCCCTGTGACCGTTCCCGCGAAGGGGGATGCGACATGCCGGTTCCCGCGGCCGAGGGGTGGCGTCCCTCGGGGCTGTGCACGATCTTCGTGTGCGACATCGCCTCGTTCGGGGACGCCGGGCGTACCGACGAGGCCCGGACGCACGTGCGGCGGGCGATGTACGCGGCGCTGGAGGCCGCGTTCGCGGTGCCCGGCGCCGTCCCGCTCGGCGAGTGCCATGTTGAGGACCGCGGCGACGGCGCGATGGTGATCATGCCGCCGCACGCCGACCGCGCGACGTGCGTGACCGAGGTCGCCGCCATGCTGCTCGCCCGGCTGCGCGTGCACAACGGCGTCTCGAACGAGGCGGCGCGGCTGCGGCTGCGCACGGCGCTGCACACCGGCGAGGCGCACTGGGACGGGACGGGCGTCGTCGGCGACGCGGTGAACCACGCGTTCCGGATCCTGGACGCGCCCGCGTTCAAGGAGGTGATGCGCGCGTCCGGCGCGCAGCTGGGGCTGGCGGTGTCCGAGGCGGTGTACGGCGACGTGGTCCGGCACGGGCGGGGCGCGGTCGACCCGGAGGACTACCGGCGGATCGGCGTCGAGGTGAAGGAGACGCGGGCGGCCGCGTGGGTGACGCTGCCGGGCCGCGGCCTCCCGCCGCCGGAGCCGCCCGCGGAGCCGGGCGGCGTCCTGATGGCCACGCCGCCGGGGGCCGTCGTCGCGCCGCCGCCCTGGTGGGAGGCCCCGGTGGAGGGCCGGGCGGGGAGCGGTGCCGTCCCGTCCGGGGACGTCCTTTTCGAGCTGGTGGAGCACGCCCTGGCGATCCCGCAGATGACGGCGGAGCGCAGCCGGGAGCGGGTGGTGAACGCGCTGCCGCTCCAGATCAGGTCCGTGATCCCGCGGTCGTTCGACGCGCGCTCCGACACGTACGAGATCATCCGTACCTGCCTCGACTACCCGGGCGGCCTCCAGGAGTTGCTGCGCGCGCTGCGCGGTTTCGCCGGCGATTCCCTGGCCCTGGGCCGCCTGGAAAGAGCCATCGCTCAGCTCCTCCTGGGACCGGACGGCCCCTGAGGGGCAGCGGACTCCGGGCGGGGGCGATGTTGCCTGACGCGCGAAACGGCATCTAGGTTTACCTGTTCGCGAAGAATTCGTTCCACCCTGGTGGATCGGAACGGTCCACGCTCGAACGTGGGATCGGACCGCCGGTTGGGGATAAGTGACGTAGTCGCCGGGCACGCTCGGTCGGGCCGGCGGTCGCGGACGGTCACGCGCCCCTCCGCGCCAGGAGCCGGAGAAGGACGAGGAGCATGCCGGACAAACGTGTGAAACCGGGACGACCTGAGGGCGAAGAGATCATGGGGACGTCGGGCGGCGTCCTGGAAAGGCTGCCGCGGACCGACTGGCTGGTCTTCGGCGTGACGGCCGTGCTGACCCTCGCCTTCGTGGTCTGGGGCGGCGTCGCGACGGACTCGCTGGAGAGCTTCTCCACCTCGCTCCTGAGCGGCACGATGCACAACCTCGGCTGGGCGTTCGTGCTGGCGGCGTCGGGTTTCGTGGTGTTCGCCCTGTGGCTGGCGTTCAGCCGGTACGGCCGGATCACGCTCGGCCGGGAGGGCGAGGAGCCGGAGTTCCGGACCGTCTCCTGGGTCGCGATGATGTTCAGCGCGGGCATGGGCATCGGGCTGATGTTCTACGGCGTCAGCGAACCGCTCACGCACTACGCCGAGCCGCCGCCCGGCACGTACGACCAGAACTCCGCCGACAAGATCGGCACGGCGATGGCGACCACGCTGTTCCACTGGACGCTGCACCCGTGGGCGATCTACGCGGTGGTGGGCCTGGCGATCGCGTACAGCTGCTTCCGGCGGGGCCGGCGGCAGACGGTCAGCGCGGTGTTCACGCCGCTGATCGGCGAGAAGCACGCCAACGGCGGCACCGGCAAGGTCATCGACATCCTGGCGATCTTCGCCACGCTGTTCGGATCGGCCGCCTCGCTGGGCCTGGGCGCGCTGCAGATCCGCAGCGGCATCCAGGAGGTCGGCTGGATGGACGAGGTCGGCGAGGCCGTCCTGATCACCATCATCGCGGTGCTGACGCTGGCGTTCGTCGCCTCCGCCGTGTCCGGCATCGAGAAGGGCATCCAGTGGCTGTCCAACACCAACATGGTGCTGGCCCTGGTGCTGCTGGTGTTCATCTTCGTGTTCGGCCCGACCGTGCAGATCCTGGACCTGATCCCGACGTCGGTGGGCGCGTACCTGGGCGACCTGCCGCAGATGGCGGCCCGTACCGAGGCCACGGCGGGCGCGAACATCGCCGAGTGGCTGTCGAACTGGTCGGTCTTCTACTGGGCGTGGTGGATCTCCTGGACGCCGTTCGTCGGCATGTTCATCGCCCGGATCAGCCGGGGCCGCACGATCCGGCAGTTCGTCGGCGGCGTGATGCTGGTCCCCAGCGTGGTGAGCCTGGTCTGGTTCGCGGTGTTCGGCGGCACCGCCACCCGGCTGGAGTCGCAGGGCGCCGGCCTGGCCGGTCCCGACGCGACGCAGGAGGGGCAGCTGTTCGCGGTGCTGAACGAGTACCCGATCGCCGGCGTGACCACGCTGCTGGTCATGATCCTGGTCGGCATCTTCTTCGTGTCCGGCGCGGACGCCGCGTCCATCGTGATGGGCACGCTGTCGCAGCGCGGCACGCTGGAGCCCACCCGCGCGGTCGTGATCGTCTGGGGTGTGCTGACCGGTGGCGTGGCGGCCGTCATGCTGCTGCTCGGCGGGGGCGGCGACGCGGCGCTCACCGGGTTGAAGAACCTGACGATCCTGGTCGCGGTGCCGTTCATGGCGGTGATGATCGGCATGTGCGTGGCGCTGATGCGCGACCTGCGCAGCGACGCGCTGATCCGGCGCGGCGAGCGCGGCATCGAGGCCGTCGAGACGGCGGTCATCACCGGGCACGAGCTGTACGACGGCGACTTCGAGCTCGGTGTCGTGCCGAGCGCCCCCAACGGCGCCACGGCGGCCGACGCCCTGCCCCCGTCCAAGGGCGGCTGAAACGGAGCGGGGGGCGGGCTTCCGGGCCCGCCCCCGCGCTCACTCCTGCGGTACGGCGTAGCCCGGGATGGACGGCCACCGGACCGTCAGGACGACCGACTCCTCCTCCGCGTACCAGGAGTGGTCCACGCCCGGCCCCCAGACGATGTAGTCGCCCTGCTCGCTCAGCAGCACGCTGCGGCCGGGGATCTCCACCCGGAACCGGCCGCTGATCAGGACGAGCAGCGCGGTGCGCTTCTCGTTCACGGCCCACTCCGCCCGCCGGTCGCCGGGCGGATGCGTCCCCCACTTGATCTCGACGTCGTCGCTGTGCCGCGCGTCGCCGGCCGGCTTGAAATGGCCCAGCAGCCAGCCGCGATCGAGCGCCGCGTCGGCGGCGGCCTTCCCCACATACACCTCGCCCACGGAAGGCGATCGTAGGCCACGATCAGCGGGTCAGCGGCGCCAGCAGGTGAAGGACACCGCGGCGCTGCCGCCCGGCGCGAACGAGACGCTGCCCGTCCCGCCGCCGCGCGCGTAGCAGCCGATGGACGGCCGCACCCGTACGGTCACCGTCGCCGTCCGGCCCTTGGCGAGCGAGCCGCCGCCGGACGCGGAGACGCCCAGCCCGTCGACCGAGCTGACCGACCACCGCACCGGCCCGCCGCGCGCGGTCAGCCGGACGGTGCAGGAACCGCCCAGCCCCGCCACGCCGATGCCGCGGCAGTCCGAGTCGCTGATCGCCAGCCGCCCGCGCCCGGACGTGGCGGGCCGCGTCCGGGCCTTGGCCTTCTTCGGCTTCTCGCTCTTCTCCGCCTTGGGCGTCCCGCTCGGGCTCGGGGTGGCCGGCGGCGGGGGCGGCGGAGCGCTGCTCTCCGGCGCGGCCACCGCCCCGGACGGGGGCGGGCCGCCGCCCGGCGACTGGGCGACGACGAGCAGCCCGGTGAGCACGACGGCGGCGGCCGCACCGGCGGCGATCACCACGAACCGGGCCCGCCGTACCCGGACGCGCGCCGCCGCGGCGGCCGCGGCCTGGAAGGGACCCGAGCGCCTGCTCTTTCCCGTGCCCGTCCCTGAACCGTCCGCTGGAGGGACGGCGCGGGCGCCCGCAACGACCTTCCCGAGAACGTCGCCGGAGGCGGAGGCGGGGGTCACCTTCGTCGCCGCGGTGGCCTCCAGGGCCGCGGCGGCGAGGAACTCCGCCGAGGCGTCGGGATGCTCGGGCGGCACGATCGGGACGGCCACCTCCCGGACCGGGGGGCGGTCCTGAAGGTCCTGGAATTCGTGGAGGGCACGGCCCACGGTCGCGTGCTCGGCGGAGGCGCCCACCGCGGCGAGCGGCCTCGCCCGCGTCACCGGCTCCTCGGGGCGCACTCCCAGGCGGCCGAGGCATTCGTCGCGCACGAGACCGTACAGCCAGCTCCGGAAGCGGCCGGGGCCGGGGACGGCGGCGGGGTCGGCGCCGCTGGCGACGAGGGCCGCGCGCACCGATTCGACGGCCAGGTTGCGGTCGCCGAGCAGGACGTCGGCGTACTCGAAAAGGTGCGGGCCGTAAACGTTGTACACATGGCCGATCGCGCCGGGGCGGCCCGCCCGCAGCGCCTCGGCCAGCCGATGGTCGTCACCGTGGGCGGGGTCAGGGTGTCGCGTCACCGATCCTCCAGCGAACCGTCGCGGCCCGTGCGGGCATGGCCGAATGGGTGGCCGGGAGAAGGCGATTATGCCGAGCCGCCGGCACGGGGCGATGCGGCGTTCGGACAGGGATTGGCGGCGATCTTTATCAGCCGGCTGATAGATCCGTTTCCACCGGGCGGCATCGGGAAGTCTTGATCCTAGACGGGGAATGGAGGGAGCCATGGAGGTCGTGATCGAGATGACCCTGCCCCGGGACGCGGAGAGCGCGCCGCTGGTGCGGCACACGCTCGACGCGTCGCTGCGGGGTCTGGGAGTGGCCTCCGAGATTCGCGAAGACATCGCGCTGGCATTGGGGGAGGCCTGCGCCAACGTCATCCAGCACGCGGAATCCAGCAAGGAGTACGAGGTCCGCGCGCATATGGACGGGTTGAAGTGCGTCATCGACGTCATCGACGGGGGCCGCTCCGGTGACGCGGCGGTTTGGAAACGGGGTGGGCGGCCCCTTCCGGTCGCCGAGAGCGGGCGGGGGATCCAGCTCATGAGAGCGTTCACCGAAGACCTGGACATTGCAGATCGCGCCGACGGGAACGGCGCGATCGTTCATTTTGAGAAGTCCTTGGCCGCGCAGCGGGACTGACGCCGGGAAAGCGGCGGCTCCGGAACGTTCCGGGGCCGCGGCGGAGCGCCGGGGAACGGGCGGTCAGGCGGGCAGCGAGAAGGAACGGCCCTTCCCGTCAGGTGACGCGGAGGCGGCTTCGTGGAATTGTGTGAGCCCCCACAGCAGTGCCGCCCGCGCGGGAGTCGACATCGTGGAGAGCACGCGCGCGAGATCCTCCCGGCGACGCAGCCGGAGCCGGTCGAGGAGCTCCTGCCCTTCGGCGGACAGCCGTACCGTGACCTCGCGGCGGTCGCGGCCGGGATCGCGCAGCAGCAGCCCGCCGGCCTCCAGCCGGTCGCAGAGCCGGCTGGCCGACGACACCAGCGCGCCCAGCTCGGTGGCCAGGCTGCTGACGTTGACGGGGCCGCGCTCCAGGACGAACAGCGCCCGCAACTGCGTCGCGGGCACCGGCACGTCGGAGGTGTGGTGAGAGCGCGCCCAGACGTCCATGAACGCACCGGCCACCTCGTCCAGGGCACCGGCCGCCTCGTCCAGGGCCGCGGCCGCCTCCTCGGCGTCGTCCCGCCCCGGCGTGCTGACCATGTCCTCCACTGTTACACACCGCGTGCCCCGGGGCACCTCCCCGGGGCCGTGCGAGGAGGGCCATGAGCGCACCGTTCACGCGCGAGCTGGAGGACGAGCTCTGGAACGCGCAGCCGTACGAGCTCCTCGGCACGGCGGAGGCCGTGGTCCGGACGCTCATCGGCGACCCGCGCGCCGAGGTCGAGGTGCTGCTGGCCGACTACCGGCGGGTCTCCCTGATCCCGGCGGTCCACGGGGGCGAGGCCGTCCCGATCGACAACACCCCGGCGGGGCGGGCGTTCGCGGCGCAGGAGGTGATGCGGGAGCCGCCGGCCGTGCACCTCCCGCTGAGCGTGCGGGGCGAGCGGCTCGGCGTGCTGAGCGTCCGGGCGGCCGGCGACGTCGACACCGGTCCGGGCGGCGGCCTGGCGGGGGCCGCGGCGGCGCTGGCGCGGGCGCTGCAGATCGCGGACGCCGGCACCGACGTGTTCCGCAGGATCCGGCGGCGGTCCCGGCTCACGCTCGCCGCGGAGATGATGTGGGACCTGCTGCCGGGGCAGTCGTACGACACCGCCGAGTTCGAGCTTGCGGGACAGCTGGAGCCCGCGTACGCGGTGTGGGGCGACAACTTCGACTGGGCCGTCGACCGGAACCGGCTCATCCTGACCGTGAGCAACGGGATGGGCAACGGGACGGAGTCGGCGGCGCTCACGCAACTGGCCGTGAGCGCGCTCCGCAACGCCCGCCGGTCGGGCGCCGGGATCGCCGAGCAGGCGGCGCTCGCCGACCAGATCCTGTACGCCCGCCACCGCGGTACCCGGCACGTGGCGACGCTGCTGATGGACTACACGCCGGGGACGGGCCGGTTCGAGGTCGTCGACGCCGGCTCGCCGCGCGTCTTCCGGATGCGTGACGGCGCCACCGAGGCGGTCGAATTCGACGCGCAGCTCCCGCTCGGAATGTTCGGCGACGTCCATTACCGGACCGAGGAGTTCGGCATCGAGCGGGGAGATCGGCTGGTCATCGCCAGTGACGGCGTCCACGGTGCGCGGTCGCCCGGCGGCGAGCGGTTCGGGGAGAACGCGCTTCCGCGCGCTCTCCGGGACACCCGGCTGCAGAAACCGGCCGAGGCCGTGCGCACGCTTATCCGGCAGTTCCTGGCTTTCCATCAGGACTCGGAAGCGGTGGACGATGCCGTGATCGTCTGTCTTGACCGGCTCGACGGCGATCGGGTCGGTGCGGAGTTGCTTACCTGACGGTGAGGTAATGCTGCCATCGCCCGTTCCCGCGGTGCCGCGGATATTCAGTGGGAAGGGGGTTACGGAGTGTGCCTCTGGGAATGCCGGAGGCGACGCGGAGGGAGTGGTTTTGGATGCCGCAGGGGGCGGTGCCGGCACCGGTGCGATCGCGAACGGAATCGGCCGCCGGGAGCGCGGTCACCCTGGAGCCCTGGGTGGTGCTGCGTTTCGGCGGCGAACTCGACTGCGCGCGGGCGGGAAGTCTGCGAAGGGCCGTGGACGAGGTGCTGGCGGCCCGGGAGCGGCCCCGGATCGCGCTCGATCTCGGCGAGGTCTCTTTCTGCGATTCCTACGGCCTGTCGGTCCTGGTCCACGCGGCCAAGAAAGTGCGGGAACGCGGCGGCGCATTACTGCTGGCGCGGGTGTCCCGCCAGGTCAGGATGCTGATCGAACGCTGCGGGCTGGAGCGGCTGCTCGTCCTTCCGTGATGGCCCGAGTGATCGGATCAGTGGTCAGGCGGAGCGCGCCGCGCGCCGCGCGGCCTTCTGCTCCACCTGCTTTTTGGCCGCGGCCTGCCGGGCGCGGTTGAAGCTGTCGCGGACCCGGGCGGCACCGCGCAGCGCGGTGGCGCTGTCGATGGATCTTCCGGCGTATTGGGCCAGCACCTCGGCCACCGGCGGCGGGGTCCATTCCTCGCGTACGAGGATTGGCGGATCACCCGTCGCCGGGGCCGGCCCGTCATCGGCGGTCACGAGCGCGAGATGCGTCCGGCACTGCGGGCACTGCAACCCCGAATGGGAGTCTCTGCTCATACCACGAATGATTGCCCATGGGTCTGACAATTCATCCGCGGCTATCGCCGAATGCGTCCGCGGGAGTCAGGATTCGGCTGCCTCCGGAGGCCGCTCGACCGGGTCGACCGGGTCGCCCGCCAGCCGGCGTTCCCGCTTTCCGCGCGCGATCTCGGTGCCGAGGGCGTCCAGATGGCGGTTCCAGAACCGCCGGTAGCGCTCCAGCCACTCGTCGATCTCGCGCAGCGGCGCGGGGTCCACCGAGTACAGCCGGCGGGTGCCCTGCGCCCGGACGGCCGCGAACCCGTTCTCCCGCAGGACCCGCAGGTGCTGCGACACGCCCGGCTGGGAGATCCCGAACTCCTCCTGGACCACGGCGCTGATCTCCCCGGCGGCGCGCTCGCCGTCGGCGAGCAGTTCCAGGATCCGGCGCCGGACCGGATCCCCCAGGACGTCGAAGGCGTGCATGGCCTCATCATTCTATGGGCGACTTATATAAGCAACGACTAATGTTCAGGTCGGCACGCGAGGCTCTCGCGCCACTCGCGGCACAGGGAGGCGAACTCCGGCAGGTCGTGCTCGGCGAAGCGGGCGGCGTCCCACCCGTACGGCTCCGCCGGCCCCCTCCACGCGTACGCCCGCGCCTCCCCGCCGCCGTCCAGCCGGACGGTCACGACCTCGTACGGCTCGCCCTCGAACGCGTCCAGCAGCTCCCGCTCCGCCGCGCCGAGACCGGTGATCAGCACCCCCTCGGCGGTGGCGCCGGGCTCGGCCACCATCCCGGGGAAGACCTCCCCGGGCAGCGCCCGGACGCTCCAGCCCCGCACGCTCGCCGGAGCGAGGGCGGGGACGCGGCCGAGGAGGCTCTCCAGGACCTCGGGGAAGCGCAGCGTCCCGTAGACGAACAACCCGTTCATCGCCCGTTCACATCCCTCATGGACGGGCAGGGTACGGCCCGTACGCGGGCACCGGCGCGGGCCCTCACCCGTGCGACCCGGCCGGTGTCCCGATTCCGGAGTGATCATTGGGAACCGTGGGCATGATCCGCGTATCTGACCGATGGCGGAAACGCCCCTGTCATCGTTGTTCGACCGCTGTTCATCTGGACCAGGGATCATTACCTCTATGAGCGTCAATCCAGGACATATCCCTCACGGTGCGGAAGCGCTGCCCGAAGACCGGTTCCTCGACCGCGAGGAGAGCTGGCTGCGCTTCAACCAGCGAGTCCTGGAGCTGGCCGAGGACCCCCGGCTCCCGCTGCTGGAGCGGGTGCGGTTCCTGTCGATCTTCGCCAGCAACCTCGACGAGTTCTTCATGGTCAGGGTCGCCGGGCTAGCCCGCCGGATGGCCACCGGCCTCGCCGTCCAGTCGGCCAGCGGCCGGCAGCCGCGCGAGGTCCTCGAACGCACCGCCGCCGTGGCCCGCGAGCTGTCCCTGCGGCACGCCGCCGCCTTCCGCGACGACCTGCTGCCCGCCCTCAGCAAGGAGGGCATCGAGCTGCTGCGCTGGCACGAGCTGTCGGAGACCGAGCGCGAGCAGATGCGCCGGCTCTTCCGCGACCGGATCTACCCGGTGCTGACCCCGCTGGTCGTCGACTCCGCGCACCCGTTCCCGTACATCTCCGGACTCTCCCTCAACCTCGCGGTCATCATGCGCGACCCCGAGACGGACGCCACGATGTTCGCGCGGGTCAAGGTCCCGCCGGTACTGCCGCGCTTCCTGGAGGCGTCCCCCGACCGGTTCACGCCCCTGGAGGACGTGATCGCGGCGCACCTCGGCCAGCTGTTCGTCGGCATGGAGGTGCTGGAGCACCACGCGTTCCGCGTCACCCGCAACCAGGACCTGGAGATCGACGACGACATCAGCGAGGGGCTGCTCCAAGCGCTCGAACGCGAGCTGCTGCGCCGCCGCTTCGGCCCGGTGGTCCGGCTGGAGGTCGAGGACTCCATCTCCGACGGCGTGCTGGAGCTGCTGACCACCGAGCTGGCGATCGACGAGCGGCAGATCTACCGGGTGGACGGCCCGCTCGACCTGGCCGGGATGTCGGCGATCGCCGACCTCGACCGGCCGGAGCTGAAGTACTCGCCGTTCGTGCCGTCCAAGGAGGCGCTCCCGGCCGACGCCGACGTCTTCGCCGCCATCCGCGAGCGGGACGTGCTCGTCCACCACCCGTACGACTCGTTCACCACCACCGTGCAACGGCTGATCGAGGACGCGGCGGACGATCCGCGCGTCCTGGCGATCAAGCAGACGCTCTACCGCACCAGCGGCGACTCGCCGATCGTGGACGCGCTCATCGACGCCGCCGAGGCCGGCAAGCAGGTCGTCGTCGTGGTCGAGCTCAAGGCGCGCTTCGACGAGCGCGCCAACATCGCGTGGGCGCGCAAGCTGGAGCAGGCGGGCTGCCACGTCGTGTACGGGTTCGTCGGCCTGAAGACGCACTGCAAGCTCGCCCTGGTCGTCCGGGAGGAGGCCGACGGTTCGCTGCGCCGCTACTGCCACATCGGCACCGGCAACTACCACCCCAAGACCGCCCGCCTCTACGAGGACTTCGGGCTGCTGACCGCGGACCCGACCGTCGGCGAGGACGTCAGCGCGCTGTTCAACCACCTGACCGGCTACTCGCGGCAGAACACCTACCGCCGCCTGCTGGTGGCGCCGCAGAGCCTGCGGCCGGGGCTGGTGCAGCGGATCGAGAACGAGATCGAGCACCGCCGGGCGGGCCGCCCGGCCCGCGTCCGGATCAAGTGCAACTCGCTGGTCGACGAGGTCGTCATCGACGCGCTCTACCGCGCCGCGCGCGAGGGCGTCCCGGTCGACATCTGGGTGCGCGGCATCTGCGCGCTGCGCCCCGGCATCCCCGGCCTGTCGGAGACGATCCGGGTGCGCAGCGTCCTCGGCCGCTTCCTGGAGCACTCCCGGGTCTTCGCGTTCGAGAACGGCGGCGAGCCGGAGGTGTGGATCGGCAGCGCCGACCTCATGCACCGCAACCTCGACCGGCGGGTGGAGGCCCTGGTCCGGGTGACCGACAAGGGCCACCTCACCGAGCTGCTCGAACTGCTCGACCGCGCCATGGACGACGGCACCGAGACGTGGTGGCTGGAGGAGGACGGCACCTGGACGCGCCGCTCCGCGATGACCGGCGCCCCGCTGCTCGACATCCAGAGCCACCTGGTCAAGAGCCGCCGCTGGAGGACCGTCGATGGCTGACCCCCGAGCCGGATCCGCCGGACCGCCCGCGCTCGTCCGGGCGGCCGGTGCCGTGCTGTGGCGGGACGGACCCGGCGGCCGCCCCGAGGTGGCGCTGATCCACCGGCCCCGGTACGACGACTGGTCGTTCCCCAAGGGCAAGCTGGACGGCGGGGAGCACGTGCTGCGCGCCGTCGTCCGCGAGGTCGAGGAGGAGACGGGGCTCGTGGCCCGGCTCGGCCGGCGGCTGCCGCCGGTCTCCTACCTGCACCGCGACCGGCCCAAGCGGGTCGACTACTGGGCCGCGCGCTGCGTGGAGCCCTCGTCCGCGCACACCGTCCCGAACGACGAGGTCGACCGCCTCGCGTGGCTCCCGGTGGACGAGGCCGCGGAGCGGCTCTCGTACTCGCACGACGTCGACCTGCTGCGCGAGTTCACCGCCGGCCCGGCGCACACCTGGCCGCTGGTCATCCTGCGGCACGGTTCCGCGGGCGAGAAGAGCGCGTGGGAGGAACCCGACGAGCTGCGGCCCCTCGACGCCCGCGGCCGCGCCGAGGCGGTCCGGCTGTCGGCGCTGCTGCGCGCGTACGGGCCGTCCCGCCCGGTCAGCTCGGCGACCGCGCGCTGCCTCGACACCGTGCTGCCGTACGCGCGCGCCATGGGCACCGCGGTCGTGACCGACGCCGCGTTCACCATCGGCGACACCGACGGCGAGCGGGCCCTCGGCCGGCTGCTCGAACTGGCCGACGGCGGCGTCCCCGCGATCGTCTGCACCCACGGCGAGATCGTCGCGGAGCTGATCACCGGGCTGTGCCGGCGGCTGGGCGAGAAGCTCCCGGACGAGCCGGCGCTGCGGAAGGGCTCGTTCTGGGTGGCGCACCTGGCGGGCGGCGAGGACGGCGCCCCCGCCATCGCCGCCCTGGAGCGCCACAGTGCCTAGCCGTGCCCGCTGAGCCCGTTCAGAACGCGGGGGCGGGGATGGACGCCCAGGTGCCTTCGAGGCGTTCCAGGGCGGCCTCGGCCTCGCAGCGCTCGATGCCGTACAGGACGCCGAGGCCGAACGCGTCCGCCGTGTCGCGGGCGCGGGCCGCGGCCGCCTTCAGGTGGTCGCCGGCGATGACGCCGTCCTGGTAGTCGCCCAGTACCTCCTGGAGGCGCTTGGCGTTCCTGACGGTGCGCGTCGCGGGCTCGCCGAGGACGGCGACCGCGACCTCCGCCGCGTACCGGGCGCGCTTGGCGTCCTTGCGGGTGTCGTGCCGCGCGGTCTCCGGGTCGTCCGCCACCGCGATCGCCTCGTACGACGCCGCCATCCGGCCCCACGCGCGCACGACCAGCTTCGGCAGCTCGCTCTCGGCGGTACGCCCGGCGCGGCGGGTCAGCGGCGGCTCGGCGACGAGCGCTTCGAGGGCGTCCAGCAGCGCGTAGTAGCGCGGCTCCTTGAGCGCCGCGTTGAGCCGCCGGTACGCCGACCGCTCCTGGCGGGCCAGCTCCTCCAGCCACGCCGGCTCCCCGATCGCGTCCAGCCCCTCGACCCGCTCGGTGAAGCGCATCCGCAGCACCTCCAGGTCGCGGACCTCGCCGAGCGCGTCCGCGAGCCACTTCAGCTCCGGCCGCAGCGGATCGGTCCGCTCCCGGTCGAGCAGCGGCCGGTAGCTCTGCAGGACGCTGCGGATCCGGCGGGTGGCCACCCGCATCCGGTGGACGGCGTCGAACTCGGCCAGCCGCGCCTTCGGGTCGTAGGTGAGGAGCGCCTGCACCTGCGCGGCCAGGTACGCGACCACCGCGTCGCCCGCGGTCGGGTGGTCGGCCGCCGTCGCCGCGCGGGCCAGCTCCGCGGTCTCGCGCGCGGTGGGGCGGGGGAGCTGCCCGTTCAGCAGCCGGCCGAGCTTGGACGCCGACGCGGCCCGGCTCGCGCCCGCCTTGCGCAGCCGCTTGCCGGCCGCCTTGAGCAGCTCGCGGGTGCCGTCGGCCAGCTCGACCTCGATCTCGCGCCACGCGTCCGGCGTGCCGTCCTCCAGCACGGTGCCGGTCACCGCGTCGTCGGCGACCTCGGCGAGGACGCCGCCCGCGTCGTCCAGGAGGCGCACGACCGTGCGGTCGGTCTCCAGCGTGGCCACCGGCCGCAGCGGCTCCCCGCGAGCGAACGCCGCGACCAGCGCGGCCAGCCGTCCCGGGACGGCCTGCGCCCGGCCGAGCGGCGCGCGCAGCTCGCTCTTGCTGTCCGGCCCGGCCGGGATCTTCAGGTGCCAGCCCGCGTCGGTCCCGCCGCGCCGCCGCCGCAGCGTGATCCCGTGCGCGGCCAGCCGCAGGTCGGCGGTGTCGAAGTACGTGGCGTGCAGCCGGTGGACCTCGGGAGCGCTGACGTCCGCGACCCCCGGCAGAACGGTCAGCTCGGGGACGGTGAAATCGGCGGCGGCGTCGTACTTGCGCTCGATCTCGACATGCTTCACGGCCACGATACGGGTCCTCCTACACGCGTCGGCGCTGGTTACCACACCTGCGTGACCAGCATTCCACGGCAGGGTGAACAGAAATAGAGAGGTGCCGCCGCCGTGACGAAGGTCCCGGGCGGGCGGGACCGTCGGCCCCGGTCAGAGATCGCCGGTTTGGGCACCGTCTCTGAGGTGATACTTCATCCCCATATGGGACGGCCGGAAGCCCATCTTCTGGTAGAAGCGGACCGCCTCGGGGCGCTGGCGGTCGGTGGTGAGCTGCACCACCCGGCAGCCGCGCTCGCGGGCGCGCTCGATGGCCCAGCCGATGAGGAACTGGCCGATCCCGCCGCCGCGGTGCTCGGCGGCGACCCGCACGCCCTCGATCTGGGCGCGCTCGCCGCCGGTGTACGTCAGTCCGGGGATGTAGGTGAGCTGCAGCGTGCCCGCGATGGACCCGTCGACCTCCGCCACGATGACGGCGTTGTTGGGGTCCTTGTCGATGGCGTCGAACGCGTCGAAGTACGCCGCCGGGATGACCTCGCCCGCCGACTCGCGGGTCGCGCCGAGCGGATCGTCGGCCAGCAGCCGGACGATCGCCGGGAGATCGTCACGGCCGGCCTCGCGGAAGGTCACTTCTTGATCACGCCGCACGTCACACAGGCTATCCGGAGGTCCGCCGGGCCGTATCGTCCGGGTGGCCAACGAGTTGTAGTACTACAGGTCGTAGTACTACGCTGTGTTGTACGAACCCACCCCAGCTTGCCCGGCGTCAGCGACGACGCCACAGGGAGTCAGCCATGCAGCACGTCGAGAACGAGGAACACTGGAGCGACCAGGCCATCTGCCGCGGCGCCGACCCGGACCTGTTCTTCCCGATCGGCTACTCGGCGCCGATCCTGCGCGAGCAGGAACGCGCGGCCAAGGCCATCTGCGCCAACTGCCCGGTGACCGCCGACTGCCTCTCCTGGGCGCTGCGCGTGGGCGAGCCCGACGGCATCTGGGGCGGCACCACGCCCGAGGAGCGCCGCCTCCTCCGCCGCTCCGCCGAGGCCCCGCCCCGCCGCCGCCTCCCCGTCATCGAGGTCCGCGGCGACATCGGCGACGTGGCGGCGTAGCGGCCCGTTCCGTCCTTCGGCACTATGCGATCTCGTCAATCGTTGCGGATAATGACGGGACGGGATCGACGAACCAACGGCGGGCGAGATATGGGCTATCCACAGGTACCCGGGCAGAACCGTTCCCAGCATCGTTCCGAAGGGCTCGCCACGCACGGGGCGCGGGCGGTCACGGCGGCCATCATCGTCGGAGTGGTCACCGCCGGGATGTGGGTGCTGGAGATCGCCGACTACGTGATGGGCGGAGCCCTCGACGACTACGGGATCCGGCCGCACGACGTGAGCGACCTGACCGACGTCTTCACCGCGCCGTTCATGCACGGCGGGTTCGGGCACCTGATCGGCAACACCGTGCCGTTCGTGATCCTCGGCTTCCTGGCCGCCGTACGGGGGATCGCCAAGTTCCTGGTCGCCAGCCTCATCATCATCGTGGTGGGCGGGCTGGGAGTGTGGTTCCTCAGCTCGGCGAACACGCTCGGCTCCAGCATCCTGATCTTCGGCTTCTTCGGCTACCTGCTCGGCCGGGGGCTGTTCGAGCGGCGGCTGCTCGACCTGGCCATCGCGGCCGGGGTGGTGCTGCTGTACGGCACCATGATCTTCGGAGTGCTGCCCAGCGACCCGTCCATCTCCTGGCAGGGGCACCTGTTCGGGCTGATCGGCGGGGTGCTCGGGTCCTGGGTGCTGCGGCGCGGGCCCGACCGCCGCGCCGTGGAAGCCTGAGCCCGCGGGCTCAGCGCGGCCGGATGGTGACGTCCGCCACGACCGCGTCCGCCGGGGTCTCCAGCGCGTTGACGATCACGCGGGCGACCGTGGCCGGGTCGGTGAACTTCGCGGCGTCGTACGCGCGGCCCTCCTGCGCGTGCACCTTCCGCTGCATCTCCGTGGCGGTACGGCCCGGGTAGACCGTCGTCACGCGCAGGGACGGCTCCTCCGCGCGGAGGGAGTCGGCGAGGGCGCGCAGGCCGTACTTGCTCGCCGCGTACGCCGACCACTTCGGGTTGGCGCGCAGGCCCGCGGTGGAGTTGACGAAGACGAGGTGCCCTCCCGCGGCGCGCAGCGCCGGGAGGAGGATGCGGGTCAGCTCCGCCGCCGACACCAGGTTGATCATGAGCTGGTCGATCCAGTGGTCGACGTCCTGCTCGGCCACCGCGCCGAGGTCCACCATCCCGGCGCTGTGGACCACGCCGTCCAGCCGGTCCGGCAGCCCGGCCTCGGCGAGCGCCGCCTCCAGCCGGCGGGGCTCGGTCAGGTCGAGCGTGACGGCGCGGGTGGTGCCGCGAGGGGAACTCGTGCGGACCGCCCCCGGGTCCCCGTTGCGGTCCCGGACGATCAGCTGGGTGGCGGCGTGCGCGCCCGAGGTGATCCGCCGGTTCACGTCGTTGAGCCGTTCCGCCGAACGGCCCGCGAGGAGGAGGTCGTGCCCGCGCTCGGCGAGCAGGCCCGCGGTCGCCGCGCCGATGCCGCCGGTCGCCCCCGTGATCAGATACATGCCCATGGCGCCCCATTCTCCTCTTCCGCGAGGGGCCGCGCGCCATCAGTTGGGGCGCAGCACGCGGGTGACCCCGGCGATGAGCGCGGTGGCCAGGATCCAGCCGGTGGCGACCAGCGCGTACGCGACCCACCGCGACCAGCCCTGCGGGTCGTACGCCTGCTGCTGCCCGAACGTGTCGATCGGGATGAGCAGGTCGAGCGTGTACACGAACGCGTGGAAGTCCGGCCGTTCGTCGCCCGGCTTGATGGACCTGGGGGGATGGGCGGAGAAGACGAGCGTCCCGATCCCGACCAGGACGCCGAACCACGCGAACGCCAGCCACGGCCGGTAGCCGTACCCGACCGTCCAGTCGAGCAGCACGTTCCAGGCGCGGCCTACCGGGTGGACGTTGCGGCGCCGCACGCGCATCTTGGCCAGCTGCACCTTGCGCGCCAGGTCGTCGTGGCCGATGCCGTGGTACCAGGCGCTGAGCTGCTCGTACGGCTGGGTGTGGAACTCCTTGTCGCGGGAGATCCAGCTCAGCCGGTCCTTGAACCGGCCGCCGCGCAGGGTCTCGTACGTCAGCCCGTTCAGCCACAGCTCGTCCGGCCAGATGTCCGGATGGTCCATGATCAGGTTGATCCGGGAGTACGACAGCGCGACCGTTCCCTTGATCTTCTCGGCGGGCCACAGCAGCAGCTCGTCGCACTGCATGTGGCTGGCGTGCAGCGCCATCCGGCCGGCCGTGCCCGAGTCGAGCCGGGACCGGGTGAACGACAGCAGCCCGTTGATCCGTGCGCTGCGCAGCCGCACGGTGCCGGTGATCGTGGCGCGGCTGAACTCGGCGGCGTCCTCGACGACCATGTTCTGCGCGTCGACGGCGAGCCGGCCGGGGTTGGCGAGGACGGCGTCCTCCATCCACAGCCCGCCGTTCAGCCGGGCGCCGACCAGCCGGATCCCGCCGGTGATCTCGCACTCGCGGGCGAAGAACCCGACCTCGACCACCATCCCGCCGGCGAACAGCGCCCAGTCGGCCGGCTCGGTGGTGGACACCTTCGTGCCGTTCATCCGGAGGCCGCCCGTGAGCTGGGCGCGCGGCAGCCGTACCGGCCCGCCGATCTCCGAGCCGGACAGGCTGAGGTAGCCGTCGGCGCGCAGCCCGCCGCCGTCGAAGCCCGGCATGCGGCAGTTCGACAGCCGCAGCTGGCGGGCCTGCGCGTTGGAGAGGTCGGGCGCCTCGGCGAGCCGGCAGTGGGTCAGCCGCAGCTCGTACTCGACGGTGCCGCCCGACAGGTCGAGCGGCCCGATGACGTACGCGCCGCTGAGCCGGACCGCGGGGACGAAGCCGCTGCGCGGCTCGCACGCCCCCAGCAGCAGCTGGGAGATCACCTCCGCCCGGACGATGCGGTCCGGGTCCGGCCCGGCGGGCGCCTCGTCGCCCAGCGCCACCACCGTTCCGGTGGGAAAGGCCCGCCACAGCCGTCGTTCCGCGTCACTCAGCCCCGGGGGTTCTGCCACGGACCCTCTTTCTACGTGGTCACCCTATGAATGATCAAGGCCCGGGGGCGTCCCCCCGGGCCTTGGCCGCCGCGTCTCAGGCCGCGGTTAGAAGAAGCCCTTGCGCTTGCCCGCCTGCTGCAGGAAGCCGTCGAGCTGCTTCTCCCAGTCGGTCTGCTCGACGGTGGCGTAGTCGACCACGAAGCGGCTGAACGAGTCGTGCCCCTCGGTGAACGCGCCGCCGCGCTTGTCGAGCTCCAGCACGACCTCCATCGAGGACGGCCCGGCCACGAACGTGACCTCGAGCTCCTTGATGCCGCGGCTGTACTGCGGCGGCGGGTAGAACTCGATCTCCTGGTAGAAGGGCAGCTGCTGCTTCACGCCCCAGATGCGGCCCTTCTCGCAGTCGGCGCTGTGGTAGCGGAAGCCGAGGTTGGCGAAGGCCGTGAGGAGGCGCTCCTGGGCGGGCAGCGGGTGGACCTGGATCGGGTCGAGGTCGGTCGCGTCCACCGCCCGCGCCACCTCCAGCTCGGTCGCGACGCCGACGGTGGTGCCGATCAGCGGCCGGCCGTAGAAGTGCGTGATCGGCGCCTCCCACGGGATCGGCATCTCGAACGGGATGCTGTAGCGCGCGTCGTCGTCGAGCTCGAACGAGCCCGCGATCGGCATCTTGGCGTACTCCAGGTCGGTCCGGTGCTCGCTGTCCCCGGACTCGACCTCGACCCGCGTCTTCAGCGCCAGGTACACGCCCTTGATGTCGGAGTCGTGCTTGCCTCCGATGAGCGTCACCTCACCGGTGACGGTTCCGCCGGGCTTGACGCTCGAGCTGTGCAGGACCGTCTCCACCTGCGGGCCCCCGACGCCGGCCGCCTGCATGAGCTTCTTGAAGACCAAGGGTTCCTCCCGTGTTTCGGACGCCTCTTTCGTCGTCCTCGCCCCATAGACGTTGTTTCGGGAGATTACGTTCCACGTGAAGATCCACCAGGAGATGGCCGAGAACGGCCACGTCAGTGCGGCCGTCAGTGCGCGCCGCCGCCGGCGAGGTTGAGCCCGACGACGCCGATGATGATCAGCGCGAGCGCGCCGAGCTTGAGCGGCGTGACCTGGTCGCCCATCCACAGCATGCCGAGCGCGGCGGTGCCGACCGCGCCGATGCCGACCCAGACGGCGTACGCGGTGCCGACCTCCAGGTCCTTCAGCGCGACGGTGAGCAGCCCGAAACTGATGATCGCGAACGCGAGGAAGCCGACCGCGGGCAGCGGCTCGGAGAAGCCCTTGCTCTGCTTGAGGCACAGGGCCATCGCGACCTCGAAGAGACCGGCGGCGACGACGAGGAACCAGGCCATGATCTTTCCTCCCGGAGAGGCGGCGTGCGTGCGGTGTCGTGACCGCGCACCGTCTTCGCCTGCCGGGTACGGCGCGCACCTCGTCCGGGAGGGCCTTCACGGGCCCTCATCACCAGACTAACAAGGGGTTCCGGGGCGGGCATTCCCCGTCCCCGCCCAGGCCGTCCCTGCTCAGGCCCGTCCCCGCTCAGGCCCGCCCCAGGGCGCGGTACTCCCAGCCGGCGGCCCGCCAGCGCGCCGCGTCCAGCGCGTGCCGGCCGTCCACGATCCGCCGGTGCGCGACCACCCCGGCCAGCGCGTCCGGCTCGACCGCGCGGAAGTCCGCCCACTCGGTGAGCAGCACCACCACGTCCGCGTCGCGCGCCGCGTCCAGCGCGCTGCGCCCGTACCGCAGCTCGGGGAACGCGCGGCGGGCGTTGTCCAGCGCGGCCGGGTCGAAGACCCGCACGTGGGCGCCCAGGCCGTGCAGCGTGCGGGCGACGTCGAGCGCGGGCGCGTCGCGCACGTCGTCGGAGTTGGGCTTGAACGCCGCGCCCCACGCCGCGATCCGCGCCCCGCAGACCCGCCCGTCCAGCAGCTCGCGGACCAGGTCGACGGTGCGGGCCCGGCGCCGCCGGTTGATCGCGTCGACCTCGCGCAGGAACGCCACCGCCCGGCCGGCGCCGATCTCCTCGGCGCGGTGCGCGAACGCGCGGATGTCCTTGGGCAGGCAGCCGCCGCCGAAGCCGAGCCCGGGCCGCAGGCACGCGCCGCCGATCCGCGCGTCCGGCGCCAGCGCGGCCGCGAGGTCCGCCACGTCCGCGCCGGCGGCCTCGCAGACCTCGGCCATCGCGTTGATGAACGAGATCTTGGTGGCCAGGTACGCGTTCGCCGCCACCTTGGCCAGCTCGGCGGTGGCGGGATCGGTGGTGACCACCGGGACGCCCTGCTCCAGCAGCGGCCGGAACGCGGCGCGCAGCCGTTCCTCCGCCCAGTCCGAGGCGACGCCGAACACCAGCCGGTCGGGCCGGGTCGTGTCGTCCACGGCGTGGCCCTCGCGCAGGAACTCCGGGTTCCAGGCCAGTTCCACGTCCGTGCCGGCGGGTGCCAGCTCGCGCAGCACCGGGGCCAGCCGCGCCGCCGTCCCGACCGGGACGGTCGACTTGCCGACCACGAGCGCGCGCCGTTCCAGGTGCGGCGCGAGGGAGCGCACGGCCGCGTCCACGTACGAGAGGTCGCAGGCGTCGGAGCCGGGCCGCTGCGGCGTGCCGACGCACACGAAGTGCACGTCGCCGAACGCGCCCGCCTCCTCGTAGGACGTCGTGAACCGCAGCCGTCCCGAGTCCAGCGCCTTGGCCAGCAGTTCGGGCAGGCCGGGTTCGAAGAACGGCAGCTCGCCCGCGGCCAGCCTTGCGATCCTGCGCTCGTCCACGTCCACGCCCATGACCTCGGCGCCGAGCACGGCCATGCAGGTCGCGTGCGTCGCCCCCAGGTACCCGGTGCCGAGCACGGTGAGGCTCGGCATCCCCGTCGAATCCATGCCCTTCACCTATCGGATCACCGCCCCGATCCGCTCGCCCCGCCTCCGCCAGCGCGCCGTCCTGTCCTCTTCCTTGGCGCGGATATGGACCGGTGTTGGCCGGGGGCGGCGAGGTAAGGGCGAATAGCCAAGCCGTGTCTTAAATCTCCCGTACGGTTGTGGGTTGTGCGTGGTTACCAGCGGGTAGCATGATGTCGAGTTACCGACCAGTAGATGCGGGGCCCACGAGCGCCGCCGGAACCAGACGGAGTGTTCATGGGGCACTACAAGAGCAACCTCCGGGACCTGGAGTTCAACCTCTTCGAGGTCTTCGGCCGCCAGGAGCTGCTCGGCACCGGTCCGTACGCCGAGCTTGACGAGGAGACCGCGCGGGACATGCTCGCCGAGGTGAACCGCCTCGCCGAGGGCCCGCTGGCCGAGTCGTTCGCGGACGCCGACCGCAACCCGCCGGTGTTCGACCCCGCGACCGGCACCGTCGCCATGCCGGAGAGCTTCAAGAAGTCGTACCAGGCGTGGATGGACGCCGAGTGGTACCGCGTCGACCTCGCCCCGGCCTTCGGCGGCACCGGCGCCCCCCGCAGCCTGACCTGGGCGCTGGCCGAGCAGGTGCTGGGCTCCAACCCGGCCGTCTACATGTTCTCCTCGGGCCCCGGCTTCGCCCAGATCCTGTGGCAGATCGGGACCGAGGACCAGAAGCGGTTCGCCGAGCTGGCGCTGGAGCGGCAGTGGGGCGCCACGATGGTGCTGACCGAGCCGGACGCCGGCTCCGACGTCGGCGCCGGCCGGGCCAAGGCCGTCCAGCAGCCCGACGGAACGTGGCACATCGAGGGCGTCAAGCGCTTCATCACCTCGGCCGAGCACGACATGTCCGAGAACATCTTCCACCTGGTGCTCGCCCGCCCCGAGGGCGCAGGCCCCGGCACCAAGGGCCTGTCGATGTTCCTCGTGCCGAAGTACATGGTCGACCTGGAGACCGGTGAGCTGGGCGAGCGCAACGGCGCCTACGTCACCAACGTCGAGAAGAAGATGGGCCTGAAGGTCTCCACGACCTGCGAGCTCACCTTCGGCGAGAAGCACCCCGCCGTCGGCTACCTGGTCGGCGACGTGCACGAGGGCATCAAGCAGATGTTCCTGGTGATCGAGTACGCCCGGATGATGGTCGGCACCAAGGCCATCGCCACCCTGTCCACCGGCTACCTGAACGCGCTGGAGTACGCCAAGGAGCGCGTCCAGGGCGCCGACATGACGCAGATGACCGACAAGACCGCGCCCCGGGTCACCATCACCCACCACCCGGACGTGCGGCGCAGCCTGATGACCCAGAAGGCGTACGCCGAGGGCATGCGGGCGCTGGTCCTGCTGACCGCCTCGTACCAGGACGCCGTGCAGGTCGCCGAGCACGAGGGCCGCAAGGACGAGCTGGCCGAGAAGCTGAACGACCTGCTGCTGCCGGTCGTCAAGGGCTTCGGCTCGGAGCGCGCCTACGCGCTGCTGGGCGCCGAGTCGCTGCAGACGCTGGGCGGCTCCGGCTTCCTCCAGGAGTACCCGATCGAGCAGTACATCCGGGACTCCAAGATCGACACCCTGTACGAGGGCACCACCGCGATCCAGGGCCAGGACCTGTTCTTCCGCAAGATCCTGCGCGACAACGGCGCGGCGCTCCAGCACCTCGCCGGCGAGATCAAGGCGTTCGCCGGGAGCGAGGCCGGCAACGGCCGCCTCAAGAACGAGCGCGCGCTCCTCTCCCAGGGCCTGGAGGACGTCCAGGGCATCCTGAACCCGATGATCGGGTGGGCGCTCGGCTCCATGGAGGCGCCGAAGGAGATCTACAAGGTCGGCCTGAACGGCAGCCGCTTCCTGCTCGCCCTCGGCGACCTGATCGTCGCCTGGCTGCTGTGCCGCCAGGCCGAGGTCGCCCTGGCCAAGCTGGACGGCGCCGACGTCTCGCCCGCCGACCGCGACTTCTACACCGGCAAGGTCGCCGCGGCGCAGTTCTTCTGCGCCACCGTGCTGCCCCGCCTGGCCGCCGAGCGCGCCATCGCCGAGAACACCACGCTCGACGTGATGGAGCTGCCCGAGTCGGCTTTCTGAGTCGCCCTCACAGCCCCCGGTACCGCTTCCCGCGGACTGGAACAGGAACGCCCCCGGCGCCCGTGCGGTGCCGGGGGCGTCCCGTTTCGTACGGGGCTCGCACTAGTGCCGCGGCGGCGCCGGATCTATACGCTGACCCCCATGCCGGCTCGCAGACTCCTGGTCGTCCTCGCCGTCCTGACGGCGGCCGCCGGATGCACGGCGGACGATTCACCGCGCAAGGTGGACCCGCCCCGGGCGGGCGCCGCCGGCGCGAACGCCGCCGCCGGCGGCCTGGCCAGGGAGGGCTGGTACGGCGGGGCGGACGGCCTGCACGCCCGCGTCGAGATCAGGGCGCTCGAACGGCGCGGCGCCCAGACCGTGCTGCGGTACGCCGTCACGTCGCTGGACACCGCCGCGAAGTCCGTGCCGTTCGCGGTGAGCCTGCTCGATCCCGTGGGCCGCAGGCTCTACCGGCCGATCGCCGCGAGCACGTCCCCGGCGCCGCCGGTGCCGGGGGCGCCCGCGACGCCCGGCGTGCCCGGGGCTCCAGGGGCGCCCGGGGCGCCGACGACGCCCGCGGTGCCGGGCGCCACCACGCCCGGGTCGCCGGGGGCGCCGCTGACCGCGCGCGCCGAGAGGGTCGCGCACGCCGCGCCGACATCGTCCGGCTCCACGTCGTCGAGCCCGTCCTCCACACCGTCGGCGACGTCCTCGGCGGGCTCGTCCCGGACCCCGTCCCCGTCGCCGTCGCCGTCCGGGACGCCCACGCCCACGCCGCCCGTGCCGAGTCCGGCGGTCGAGCAGTTCGCGCCGGGCGTCACGCGGGAGCTGGCGGCCGGGTTCCCGGCCCTGCCGGCGACGGCGCAGAAGCTGACCGTGCTCGTGAACGGCACCGCCGGGGAGTTCACCGGCGTCCCCGTGACCGGCACGGCGGCCGCCGCGGGGACCGCGGCGACGCCCGGGAACCCGGTCGACCTGTACGACGTCACCGAGGGCGCCACCAGGGACGTGATCGCCGGCAACACGGACGTGAAGGTCAACCTGCGGGCCGACGCGCTCTTCGACAAGGGCACGGCCAAGCCGTCGGGACGCGCCAAGGAGCTGCTCGACCAGGCCGCGCAGGAGCTCAGGCAGAAGGCCGACCCGGCCAGGGGGCCGATCACGATCAGCGGCCACACCGACAGCGAGGGCGCGGACGCCGCGAACCTCAAGCTGTCCGGGGACCGCGCCAAGACCGTCGAGAAGGAGCTGAAGGCCCGGCTCGGCGGCTCGTACACCTACACCGCCCAGGGACGCGGCGAGGCCGAGCTGATCGCCAAGGAGGGCGGGACGGGCGACGCCGCGGCCCGGTCCCGCAACCGGCGCGTGGAGATCGCCTACAACGTGCGGCAGCCGGCCACCGGGACGGGGACGGCGTCACCGGCGGCGCCCGCCTCACCCGCGGCCGCATCCGGCCGCCCGGCGGAGTTCCGCGCCGAGGACGGCGCCACCGTCGCCAGCCGTTCCGCGAGCTTCGCGGGCGCGAAGCGGCGGATCGACGTGAAGCCCTTCTACCGCGACGGCGCGTACCTCGTCGCGGTCTTCGACATCGTGAACCAGGGTCCCGGGACGATCCCGCCGGACGCCGTCTACCCGCACGAGGACTACCTCGGCGGCGCGTTCACCGCGTTCTCCGTGCGGGTCAAGGGCGGTACGGACGTCTACCGCGCCGTACGGGTCGGGCCGCCCGCCGCCAACAGCGCCACGTACGTCGACCCCGGGCGCGGCACGTTCCGCACGGCGGTGAACGCGCCCGCCCGCGGCTTCGTCTACCTACCGGCCCCGCCGGGGAACGTCACGAGCGTCGTCTTCGACGCGGGGCCGTTCGGAAAAATCGACGCGGTTCCGGTCTCCTGAACCACCGGTCCCTCGGGCCACGTGTGGCGAACGACCCTGGCGGATAGTTAAAGAACACGACCATGGTTCGTCCGGCGGAGGTCATCGCATGGGTGTCGGCGTCAGCATTTTCACGATCACCCTCGGGCTGATCCTCAAGTTCGCGATCGCGGAGGACGCGATGACCGATCCGGTGGACATCCACGTCATCGGGGTCATCCTCATCATCGTCGGCGGGGCGTCGTTCGCCCTCCAGCTGCTGATGATGTCCCGGATGCAGAGCCGGAACGCGGGAGGGCACGACAACGACCGCCTCTACAACGGCGACAACCAGCCCTGACGGGCGATCGGGCGGCGCCCGCGGCGCCGCCGATGCCCCCGGCGCTCCCAGTGCCCTACGCGTCCTTGCGGCGCCGGATCTTGCGCCATGCGGCGCGGAGGTACCCGTTCAGCCGCTCGCTCACCCGGCGGGCGGCGGGGAACTCGGTGCCCAGCAGCCCGATCCCGGCCAGGATCGCGACCACGCCGGGTCCGGGGATCACCAGCATGACGATGCCCGCGACGATCAGCGCGAGGCCCGCGATGGTGACGCCGATCTTGCGCGCCAGCCGGACGGCCCCGGACCGCGGCCTCTTCTCGGGCTCCGGTACGGGGACGAGCTCGGCCCGGCCGGTCACGGTGGTGGCGGGGCGGTCGGGTGCGACGGCGGTCACGCGGCCTCCTGCGGGCGTCGGGTTACGGTGCCTTACTGACTGAGACCCCGCGAACGCCGCGAAAGATCGCATGACGGGCGATTGTGACCATCGTCACCGCCGGCCGCGCGGCCACGGCGTACCGTGACCGCGCGGCCGTACGGGGCGTACGGGCCGTGCGGGGCCCTCCCGCGGATCAGTTCCAGGCGAGGATGCGCAGCGGGTCGGCCAGCATGTCGCCCACGTCGCGCAGCACCCTGGAGCCCAGCTCACCGTCGATCACCCGGTGGTCGAACGACAGCGCCAGCGTGGTGACCTTGCGGATCGCCAGCTCGCCCTCGTGCACCCACGGCATGTCGCGGATCTGGCCGAGCGCCAGGATCGCCGACTCGCCGGGCGTGATGATCGGGGTGCCGGTGTCCACCCCGAACACGCCCACATTGGTGATCGTGATCGTGCCGCCGGAGAGGTCGGCCGGGCTCGCCTTGCCCGCCCGCGCGGTCGCCGCCAGCTCGTTCAGCGCCGTGGCGAGCGCGGGCAGCGACAGGTCCTGCGCGTCCTTCACGTTCGGGACGATCAGGCCCCGGTCGGTCGCCGCCGCGATGCCGAGGTTGATCCGCCGGCCGACCACGATCTCGGCGCCGGACGGGGTCTCCTCCCAGCGGGCGTTGACCATCGGGTGCCGGCCGGCCGCCGTGATCAGCGCCTTGGCGACCAGCAGCAGCGGCGACACCTTGACCTCGGCGAACTCGGGGAACCCGCGCAGCCGCCGTACCGCCTCGACCGTCTCCGTCACGTCCACCTGGAGGAACTCGGTGACGTGCGGGGCGGTGAACGCGGAGTTCACCATCGCCGCGGCGGTGGCCTTGCGGACGCCCTTGACGGGGATCCTCTCCTCGTCCTCCTGCGGCACGGCAGGAGCGGCGGCGGGGGCGGCGGACCGGCCGGCGGCGTGGACGTCGTCCCGGGTGATCGAGCCGTGCGGGCCGCTGCCGGTGATCGACGTGAGGTCCACGCCGAGGTCCTTGGCCAGCTTCCGTACGGGCGGCTTGGCCAGCGGCAGCGGGTTGTCCACAGGCTGTGGACGGGGCGCCGGAACGGGCGCCGCGGCCGGTGCGGGAGCGGCGGGAGCGGCGGGAGGCGCGGCCGCGCTGCCGTTGGCGGGCCTGCGCGGGCGCCGCTTGGTCGCCCCCTCCTTCACGCCGTAGCCGACGAGCACCGGCTGCCGCTTGGGCGCGTCCGGCGTCACGGTCCCCGGCTCCTCGGCGGCCGGGACGAGGTCCTCCTTGAGCGCCTCGGCCCGTTCCGAGACCGCGCCCGCGCCCGAGTCCGAGGCGGCGGCCGGTGCCGTGCCGTCGTCCACCGAGATGATCGGCACGCCGACGTCCACCGTCTCGCCCTCGGACACCAGCAGCTCGGCCACCACGCCCTCGTACGGGCACGGCAGCTCCACGATGGCCTTGGCGGTCTCGATCTCCACGATCGTCTGGTTGACCTCGACCGCGTCGCCCGGCGCCACGTGCCACTTGACGATCTCGGCCTCGGTCAGCCCCTCGCCCACGTCGGGCAGCTTGAACTGCTTCATGGTCACCACGCGAACGTACGGTCGACCGCGCCCAGGATGCGGTCGAGGTCGGGCAGGTAGTGGTCCTCCAGCCGGGACGGCGGGTACGGCGTCGAGAAGCCGCCGACGCGCAGCACCGGCGACTCCAGCCGGTAGAAGCACTTCTCGGTCACCCGGGCGGCCAGCTCGCCGCCGTAGCCGCCGAACACCGGCGCCTCGTGGACGACCACGCAGCGCCCGGTGCGGTTCACCGACTCCACGACCGTGCCGATGTCGAGGGGGTTGAGTGAGCGGAGGTCGATGACCTCCAGCGAGCGGCCCTCGTCGGCCTCGGCCGCCGCGGCGGCCTCCAGGCACGTCTTGACCGCCGGCCCGTACGCCAGCAGCGTCGCGTCGCCGCCGGGCCGGACCACCCGCGCCTCGTGCAGCGGGGCGCCGGGCGCGTCCAGCTCGACGGGCGCCTTTTCCCAGTAGCGGCGCTTCGGCTCGAAGAAGATCACCGGGTCGGGCGAGGCGATCGACTGCTGGATCATCGTGTACGCGTCGGCCGGGTTGGAGCAGGCCACCACCCGCAGCCCCGCCGTGTGGACGAAGTAGTTCTCCGGCGACTCGCTGTGGTGCTCCACGGCCCCGATGCCGCCGCCGCACGGGATGCGGACGACGACCGGCAGCGAGAGCTTCCCGAGCGACCGCAGGTGCATCTTCGCCAGCTGGGTGATGATCTGGTCGGCCGCCGGGAACACGAACCCGTCGAACTGGATCTCGACGACCGGCCGGTAGCCGCGCAGGGCCAGCCCGATCGCGGTGCCGACGATGCCCGACTCGGCGAGCGGGGTGTCGATCACCCGTTCCTCGCCGAAGTCCTTCTGCAGCCCGTCGGTCACCCGGAAGACGCCGCCGAGCTTGCCGACGTCCTCGCCCATGATCAGGACCTTGGGGTCGTCCTCCATGGCCCTGCGCATGCCCTGGTTCAGCGCCCTGGCCAGCGTGAGGGTCTCGGTCTCCCCGGTACGCGCGGTACGCGCGGTACCGGACGCCATCGTCTCGGTCATGACCGCTCTTCCTCCCCCTCGAAGGACGCCAGATAGGCGGCGAACTGCTCCTGCTCCTCGGTCATCAGCGGATGCGGCTCCGCGTACACGTGGTCGAAGATGTCCAGCGGTCCCGGGTCCGGCAGCGCCAGGCACTGCCGGCGCAGCTCGGCCGCGTACTCCTTGGCCTCCTGCTCGACCTTCTCGAAGAACGCGGGGTCGGCCATGTCGCCGCGGACGAGGTGGGCCTTGACCCGCTCGATCGGGTCCTTGAGCTTCCACGCCTCCTCCTCGGCCTTGAGGCGGTAGCGCGTGGGGTCGTCGGTGGTGGTGTGGGCGCCCATCCGGTACGTGTACGCCTCGACGAGCGTGGGGCCCTGCCCCGTACGGGCGTTCTCCAGGGCCTTCCGCGTCACGGCCAGGCAGGCGAAGACGTCGTTGCCGTCCACGCGCAGGCCGGGGAAGCCGTACCCCTGGGCGCGCTTGTAGAGGGGGATGCGCGTCTGCTTCTCCAGGGGCTCGGAGATAGCCCACTGGTTGTTCTGGCAGAAGAACACGACCGGCGCGTTGAACACGGACGCGAACACGAAGGACTCGTTCACGTCCCCCTGCGACGTCGCCCCGTCGCCGAAGTAGGCGATGGTCGCGCCCGCGGACGGCGTGCCGAGCACCCCGTCGCGCTGGATCCCCATCGCGTAGCCCGTCGCGTGCAGCGTCTGGCTGCCGATCACGATCGTGTAGAGGTGGAAGCCGTGCTCGGCCGGGTCCCAGCCGCCGTGGTTCACGCCGCGGAACAGCCCGAGCAGCCGCAGCGGCTCGACCTCGCGGCACCACGCCACGCCGTGCTCGCGGTACGTCGGGAAGACCATGTCGTGCTCGCCCAGCGCCCGCCCGGAGCCGATCTGCGCGGCCTCCTGACCCAGCAGGGAGGCCCAGATTCCGAGCTCGCCCTGCCTGGTGAGGGCGACCGCCTCCAGATCGAACCGGCGGACGATGACCAGGTCCCGGTAGAGCCCGCGGATCTCCTCGGGGGAGAGGTCCAGCGGGTAGTCCGGATGCTCGATCCGCTCGCCCTCGGGCGTGAGCAGCTGGATCAGCTCGGGTTCGGCGTGCCCCGGGATGGCTGGCGCGCCGCGGACGGAGTCGATCGTCATCGATGACAC
Organism: Actinomadura sp. 21ATH; assembly: GCF_041951345.1. Lineage (NCBI taxonomy): Bacteria > Bacillati > Actinomycetota > Actinomycetes > Streptosporangiales > Thermomonosporaceae > Actinomadura > Actinomadura sp. 21ATH. The sequence continues at coordinate 125,763 of NZ_JBGNUR010000012.1, forward strand.
TCCTCGTTCGGGGCCGGATCGCGGGATCGCCGCTCGCCGGCCGGCCTCAGTGGCCTCCGCTCTCCCCTGGTAAAGGGACGAAAGCCGCTAATGCCATCGTGGCAGACATCACACCTGGTAGCGCAAGCCCCCAGGTACCCGATCCCTACCCAACCCGGATCCGCTCAGCCCACCGGGGCCGCTGTGAAGCGCGGGACTCCCGGAACCGTCACTCGCGGGACAGCGAACGGGTCGCCCCGGCGGCCACCGTCAGGCCGAGGATGAAGCCGGCGATGACGATCAGATTGGCGATCCACTGGTAGACGCCCTGCGGCGCGAACACGCGCTCCTGGCCCAGGTCGCCGATCGGCAGCAGCAGGTCGAGGGTGTAGAAGAACGCGTTGAAATGCGGGTGGTCGTCCTCGTTGAGGATGCCCGGCTTCTTCAGGGAGAACACGATCGTGCCGAACGCGAGCAGCCCCATCAGCCAGCTCGCCGCACGGAACGGGCGGTAGCCGTAGCCGACCAGCCCGTCCTGCAGCCAGCCGATGATCTTGCGGGGAACGCCCTGCGTCTTGCGCCGGTCGCGGGCCTTGGCCAGCAGCACCGAGCGGCCGTCCGCGTCCAGGCCGAGCGAGCGGTAGGTCTGCGCGAGCCGCTCGTACGGCTGCGGCTGGTAGCCGTCGGTGTCGCGGCGGATCCAGCCCAGCCGCTCGCGGGCCGCCAGCGGCGGTTCGAGCGTCTCGTACTGGAGGCCGTCCAGCTGGAGGCGCTCCGGCCACGTCTCGCGATCGTCGCGGAGCAGGTTGATCCGGGCGTACGAGAGGTCGGCGACGCCCGCCATCCGCTCGGCCGGGCGCAGCAGCAGCTCCTCCGCCTGGAGGCGCTGGAGGCTCAGGGCCGTGCCGGAGGCGTTGTTCAGGCGGGCGCCGCGGAAGCTGAGCTGGCCGGTGACCCGCGCGCCGGCGAAGCTGACCGTGCCGGCGGCGTTGAACCCGTCCGAGCAGTAGACGTCGGTCTCCACCGCGAGATCGTCGGCGTTGAGCGCGATGCCCTCGGGGTTGGACAGCTCCGCGCCGACGAACGACAGGTAGCCGCCGACCCGCGCGCCGCGCAGCCGGATCGAGCCCTGCGCCGAGAAGCCGCCGTCGCAGAACACGTTCGCCGCCACGTCGAGCCGGCTCGCGTACAGCGCGGCGCCCGACGGGTTGTGCAGCCGCGCCTTGCGGAAGATCAGCTGGCCGCCGACCCGGGCGCCGGGCAGCCGCACCTCGCCGTTGGCCAGGAAGCCCTGGTCGCAGTACACGTTGGCGTCCACGGTGAGCCGGTCGGCGAGCAGCGCGTCCCCGCCCGGATTGAGCAGCTGGACGCCCGACATGTTGAGGATGCCGGCGATGTGCGCCCCGTCCAGCAGCAGCCCGCCCGTCACCTGGCTGCCCTCCAGCCAGAGATGGCCGTCTACCCGCGTCCCGGACGCGATCAGGCCGGGCAGCCGGCACCGCATCAGGTGGACGCTGTTCATGCCCGCCCAGTAGAAGTGCGGCGCGTGGTCGAAGCTGCACCCCGTCAGCGCCAGCGGCACCGCCACCTGCGCATGCCCCAGGTTGAGCGCGCCGAGGATCCGCGCCCCGGTCAGCCGCACGGCGGCGATGTGCCCCGACTCCGGCTCCACCGCGCCGGCCAGGAGCGCGACCAGCACCTCGGCGCGGATCATCCGCTCCGGGCCCCAGCGGTCGGCGGTGGACGGATCGTTCAGGACGGGGTCGCCGCTGGAGAGGTCGACGGACTCACCGCGCGGGAACGCCTCCCACAGGCGGCGCTCCGGTGGTGACAGCTCATCGATGTTCATCGAACGACTCCGGGGTACGGGTGGTCTCGCTCAGGCCATGGTGCCGTACGCTTCTGACGGTAAGGAAACCGCAGATCACTAAGGGGGCGGTCGTGGCTCGCGTGGTCGTCGACGTCATGCTCAAGCCGGAGATCCTCGACCCGCAGGGGCAGGCCATCGCCCGCAAGCTGCCGCAGATGGGCTTCGAAGGCGTCGCCGCCGTCCGGCAGGGGAAGCGCTTCGAGGTCGAGCTGGACGGCCCGGCCGACGACGAGGCCCTGGAGCGGGTCCGCAAGATCGCCGAGACGCTGCTGGCCAATCCGGTGATCGAGAACTTCGAGGTGCACGTTCTCTGAGGTTCGCGCCGCCTCTGAGGCGAATGGCCGCAATTGCGGGCCGAGCCCATCGATCTTGCCGCGTTCCAATCGATTCGGATCCTTTTCTGGAACGTCCGATTCGCCCGGCGGCCGTTGGTGGCCGTCCCGGCCGTGCAGGGTAAAGCGGCTTGCCGGCAACCGAGATTTCACCGAAAGAGCCGACGGTCCAACGATTACGCAAGATACCGCCGGGGAAACCTTAGCGACGTCGAGACGCGCAGCGCGCTCGGGGGACCGCGGCCTCGGCCGCGGGGCATGACACGAGGTGACCGGTGGACATGAAGTTCTCGCTCGAACTGCCGCGCGAGGCGTTGAGCATCCCGGTGATCCGGCGCGTGCTGGGGGACGCGCTGCGCGCACTGGGCGTTTCCGAGGACTGCGTCGGGGATATCCTCGTCGCCGCTTCGGAGGCGTGCACGAATGTGATCCTGCACGCGCGCGCGTCCGGTGATTTCGAGGTCACCGGGAGTGTCGACGACGGCGGCTGCCGGCTGCGGATCGAGGACGGCGGGCGCGGCCTGCGTAAAGCGCCACCGCTCACAGAACGGGACGATTTGGCCGAATCAGGCCGCGGTATTAGGATCATGCGGGCGCTGGTGGACGACCTGAGCATCGACTCCGCCCCCGAACACGGCACCGTCGTCCACCTCCACAAGCGCCTGACCTGGCGCGACGAGGCCCTCATCAGGCGCCTCGACGGCAGGCTCATGCACAGCGCCGGGTAGATTGGGACCCGCGCGCGGGGTACGCACCGCGCACCGGTGATCGGCATCGCTGTTCGGCGAAGAGAGCCGCCCAGCCCCGGCCGCCCTCATTTCGGAGGAACAGAAGAGATGGACGCTGCCCGGGTTGGGGTCATCACCTTCCCAGGTTCCCTCGACGATCGTGACGCCGCCCGAGCCGTACGGCTCGCGGGGGCCGAGCCCGTCGCCCTCTGGCACGCCGACCACGACCTTCAGGGCGTGGACGCCGTCGTGCTCCCCGGAGGGTTCTCCTACGGGGACTACCTGCGCGCCGGGGCGATCGCCCGGTTCGCGCCGCTGATGACCGAGCTGGTCGCCGCCGCCCAGGCGGGCCTGCCGGTGCTCGGCATCTGCAACGGGTTCCAGGTCCTCTGCGAGTCGCACCTGCTGCCCGGCGCCCTGCTGCCCAACGCCGGCCTGCACTTCGTGTGCCGCGACCAGCGGCTCCGCGTCGACAACGCCGGGACGGCCTGGACCGCCGACTACAGCGAGGGCCAGGAGCTGGTCATCCCGATCAAGAACGCGGACGGCCGCTTCGCCGCTGACAAGGAGACCCTGGAGGAGCTGGAGGAGAGCGGCCGCATCGTCGCCCGCTACCTCGACCTGAACCCCAACGGGTCCCTCAACGACATCGCGGGCATCTGCAACGAGGCCGGCAACGTGGTCGGTCTCATGCCCCACCCCGAGCACGCCGTGGAGTCCCTCACCGGTCCGTCCACCGACGGGCTCGGCTTCTTCACCTCGATCGTCAAGAGACTGGTCAACGCATGAGCGAGCAGCCGCCCACCCCTCCCGGCACCCCGGACGCCCCCGCGCCCGGTTCGCCCGACGAGCCGAGCCTGGAGTGGCTCGTCGAGCTGAAGTCCGACGCCGACGACCCCGAGCTGCAGCCGGTCGACCCCTCGGTCACCCAGGCGTACGAGGCCGTCCGCGAGGAAGGCGAGCGCGAGGCCGCCCGCACCGGTAACACGGGCCCGCAGCCCGCCGTCCAGCCCGAGCCGGGCCCGCAGTACGCCGCCCCGGGCAACACCGGCCCGCAGCCCGCCGTGCAGCCTGAGCCGGGCCCGCAGTACGGGTCGCCGGGCAACACGGGCCCGCAGCCGGCCGTTCCCGGTAACACGGGCCCGCAGCCCGCCGTTCAGCCTGAGCCGGCGCCGCAGTACGGAGCCCCGAGCAACACCGGGCCGCAGCCCGCCGTGCAGCCCGAGGCTGGCCCGCAGTACGGCATGCCTGGTAGCACCGGCCCCCAGCCCGCCGTTCAGCCCGAGCCGGCGCCGCAGTACGGAGCCCCGAGCAACACGGGCCCGCAGCCGGCCGTCCAGCCTGAGGCGGAGCCGCAGTACGGCGCCCCGACGGGCAACACCGGGCCGCAGCCGGCCGTGTCCGGCGACACGGGCCCGCAGCCGGCCGTTCAGCCCGAGCCGGCGCCGCAGTACGGCGTGCCCGGTAACACCGGGCCGCAGGCCGCCGTGTCCGGCGAGCACTTCGAGGTGCCGGAGGGGGAGGCCGATGCGGGCGGGCCGACCCAGGAGACGGCGAACGAGCCGTTCGTGCCCGCGGAGGTGCCCGCGCCGGTGACGGCCGCGGAGATCCTGCAGCGGCTCGGCAAGCCCGCCGACGCCACCGCGGGCGACGAGCCCGCCGAGCAGTGGGGCGCGCCGGAGCCGGTTGCGCCGGAGCCGCGGCCCGAGGCCGAGCCGGGCACCGACACGGTCGCGGTCGCGGCGGCGACGCCGGACCGGTCGCTGCCGTACGCCGAGCTGGGCATGAAGGACGAGGAGTACCACCGGGTACGCGACATCCTCGGCCGCCGCCCCACGTCCGCCGAGCTGGCGATCTACTCGGTGATGTGGAGCGAGCACTGCTCGTACAAGAGCTCGAAGGTGCACCTGCGCCAGTTCGGCGACAAGGCGCCGCAGACCGACGCGCTGCTGGTCGGCATGGGCGAGAACGCCGGGGTCGTGGACGTGGGCCAGGGCTGGGCGGTCACCTTCAAGGTGGAGTCGCACAACCACCCGTCGTACGTGGAGCCCTACCAGGGCGCGGCGACCGGGGTCGGCGGGATCGTGCGCGACATCATGTCGATGGGCGCGCGGCCGGTCGCGGTGATGGACTCGCTGCGCTTCGGCCCGGCGGACGCGCCGGACACCCAGCGGGTGCTGCCGGGCGTGGTCGCGGGCGTGGGCGGGTACGGCAACTCGCTGGGCCTGCCCAACATCGGCGGCGAGACCGTCTTCGACGCCTGCTACGCGCAGAACCCCCTCGTGAACGCCCTGTGCGTCGGCGTGATGAAGCACGAGGACATCAAGCGCGCGATCGCCCCGGGCCCGGGCAACCGGGTCATCCTGTTCGGGGCCGGTACGGGCCCGGACGGGATCGGCGGCGCCTCCGTCCTGGCGTCGGCGACGTTCGACGAGGAGTCGCAGGCCAAGCGGCCGAGCGTGCAGGTCGGCGACCCGTTCATGGAGAAGCTGCTGATCGAGTGCTGCCTGGAGCTGTTCCGCGAGGACCTCGTGGTCGGCATCCAGGACCTCGGCGCGGCCGGGGTGTCCTGCGCGACGACCGAGCTGGCCGCGGCCGGCACCGGCGGCATGCACGTGGAGCTGGACTCGGTCCCGCTGCGCGACGCGACGCTGCGCCCTGAGGAGATCCTCATGAGCGAGTCGCAGGAGCGCATGATGGCCGTGGTCGAGCCGGGCAAGGTCGACCGGTTCCTGGAGATCTGCGCCAAGTGGGAGATCCCGGCGACGACGATCGGCGCGGTCACCGACACCGGCCGCCTGGTGATGACCTGGCGCGGCGAGACGATCGTGGACATCCCGCCGACGACGGCCGCCGACGAGGGCCCGGTGTACCAGCGGCCGTACGAGCCGCCGGCGGACCTGGGCCGGCTGCAGGCCGACACGCCGGGACGGCTGACGCGGCCGTCCAGCGCCGACGAGATCCGCCGCACGGTCCTGTGGCTGGCGGGTTCGCCGAACCTGGCGAGCAAGACGTGGGTGACCTCGCAGTACGACCGGTACGTCATGGGCAACACCGTGATGGCGATGCCCGAGGACGCGGGCGTCGTGCGGATCGACGACGAGTCGGGCCTGGGCCTGGCGCTGTCCCTGGACGGCAACGGCCGCTACACGCGCCTGGACCCGTACTCGGGCGCCCAGCTCGCGCTGTCGGAGGCGTTCCGCAACGTGGCCGCCACCGGCGCCCGCCCGCTCGCGGTGACCAACTGCCTCAACTTCGGGTCCCCGGAGGACCCGGGGGTGATGTGGCAGTTCGCGCAGGCCGTGGAGGGGCTGGCGGACGCCTGCCAGTACCTCGGCGTCCCGGTCACCGGCGGAAACGTCAGCTTCTACAACCAGACCGGCACCACGCCGATCAACCCGACGCCGGTCATCGGCGTGCTGGGCGTCCACGACGACGTCCGGCGGCACGTGAACATGTCGTTCACCTCGGACGGCGCGACCCTGGCGCTCCTCGGTGAGACGCGCGAGGAGTTCGGCGGCTCGGAGTGGGCGCACGTGGTCTACGACCACCTGGGCGGGCTGCCGCCGCTGGTCGACCTGGCCGCCGAGCGCGCGCTGGCGTCCGTCCTGGTGACCGCCGCCCGCGAGGGGCTGCTGACGGCCGCGCACGACCTGTCCGACGGCGGGCTCTCCCAGGCCCTGGTGGAGTCCTGCCTGCGCGGCGGGCTCGGCGCGAAGATCACCCTGCGCGGGGACGCGTTCGTGTCGCTGTTCAGCGAGTCGGTCGCCCGCGCCGTGGTGGCGATCCGTCCCGGCGCCGAGCAGCGCGTCGCGCAGCTGTGCGAGGCGAACGGCGTACCGGTGTCGCAGCTGGGGATCATCGGCGGCGACTCCCTCGACGTGTCGTCCGTCGGCGCCGACGGCGAGACGCAGGAGCTGTTCTCGATCCCGCTGGTCGAGCTGCGGGACGCGCACGAGCGCACCGTCCCGAGCTACGCGGCGGGCTAGAAGACGCCCGAAGCGCCCGGTCCCGCACGCGGGGGCCGGGCGCTTCGCGTCGCTCGTGCCAGGCCGGTTCGGGAACGGGCAGTGCGGCGCTAGTCCAGCCGGTCGCGGCGGCGGGTCAGGTAGGCGGCCTCGGCGGTGTTGCCCGCCAGCTCGATGGCCCTGCCGTAGGCCGTGCGCGACTCCCGGACGCGGCCCAGCCGGCGCAGGAGGTCGGCGCGGGCGGCGTGGTAGGCGTGATACCCCGCCAGCCTCTCCTCAAGGCGGTCGACGGCCGCCAGCGCCGCCTCCGGGCCGTCGAGCTCGGCGACCGCGATGGCCCGGTTGAGGGCGACGATCGGGGACGGGTCGAGCCGGGCGAGCTGGTCGTAGAGGGCGACGACCTGCGCCCAGTCGGTGCCGCGCACGTCGCGGGCGGAGGTGTGCACCGCGTTGATCGCCGCGAGGATCTGGTAGCGGCCCGGCGCCTCCCCGGAGGCCAGGCGCTCGCGCACCAGCCGGTGCCCCTCCTCGATCAGCGCCGCGTCCCAGGTTCCGCGGTCCTGCTCGCCGAGGGGGACCAGCTCGCCGTCCGCCGAGACCCGGGCGGCGCGGCGGGCCTCGGTGAGGAGCATCAGCGCCAGCAGCCCGGCCACCTCGCCGTCCTCGGGCATGAGGGTGCGGACCAGGCGGGTCAGCCGGATCGCCTCGGCGGTCAGGCCGGGGAGTACGGGATCGGTGTCCGGGCCGGTCGCCAGGTAGCCCTCGTTGAAGATGAGGTAGAGGACGGCGAGCACGCCGGAGACGCGCGCCGGGAGGTCCGCCGCGGCCGGCACACGGTAGGGGATGCGCGCCGCCTTGATCTTGGCCTTCGCGCGGGTGATCCGCTGCCCCGTGGCGGCCTCCTGCATCAGGAAGGCACGGGCGATCTCCGGTACGGTCAGCCCGCCGACCATGCGCAGCGTCAGCGCCACGCGGGTCCGCATCGCGAGGGCCGGATGGCAGCAGGTGAAGATCATCCGGAGCCGCTCGTCGTCGATCGCGCCGGGAGGCTCGGGCGGGCCGTCGCCGTGGACCATCCGCGCCTCCTGCTGCTTGTCGCCGCGCTTGCTCTCGCGCCGGATCCGGTCGATGGCCTTGCGGTTGGCGGTGGTGGTCAGCCAGGCGCCCGGATTGGGCGGTACGCCGCCGGCCGGCCACCGCTCGACGGCGGTCGCGAACGCCTCGGCCGCCGCCTCCTCGGCGATGTCGAGGTCACCGAAGCGCTTGGTCAGCGAGGCGACCACCCGTGCCCACTCAGCGCGGTGGGCGCGGGTGATCGCCTCCTGGACGTCCCCCACGCTCAGTCGCCCAGGAACGGCCGTACCTCGACCCTCCGGTTGCAGTGCTTCGACCCCTCGGCGGCGAGCCTGAGCGCCACGTCCAGGTCGGGAGCCTCGATGATCCAGAAGCCCGCCAGGAACTCCTTCGACTCCAGGAAGGGCCCGTCGCTGAACATCGGCTCCTCACCCCGGTTGTCGATCACGGTGGCGGATCCCGGCGACGCGAGCCCGCCGGCGAACACCCAGTGGCCTCCCGCCACCAGCCGGTCGTTGTACGCGTGGATGGCGTCCATCTCGGCCGGGGTGGCGGAGCCGGTCCTGTCGTCGATCACGGAAACCAGGTACCGCATCCGAGACCCTCTCCTGTGGCGAGCACCGCGCAGCCTAGGGAGCGTACTGGGGGCGCCCGCCGGGCCGGTAGACCTGGATCGTCACGCCGTTCGCGGTCGCTCGCGACTCGACCGGTTCGAGCGCCATGTCCGGGCCGGTGGCGGGGAACAGCCGCGTTCCCTGGCCGATGACCACGGGATAGGTGAGCAGGATGATCTCGTCGACCAGCCGGGCGCCGAACAGCGAGCGGACCAGGCTGCCGCTGCCGTGCACCTGCAGCTCACCCCCGGGCTCGGCCTTCAGCTTCCGGACCGCGTCGGCGACGTCACCGGAGATGACGGTCGTGTCCGCCCACCGCGGCTCGGTGATGGTGTTCGACGCCACGTACTTGGGCCGCCCGTTCAGCGCCGTCGAGATCGGGTTGTCGCCCTCGTTCGACCCCCACGTGCCGGTCCCCCAGGAGGCGGCGAAGATGTCGTACGTCCGCCGCCCGAACAGGAACGCGCCGGCGCGCTGGAACACCTGGCCGAGGTACGCCTCACCTTCGTGGTCGAACAGCGGCAGCGCCCAGCCGCCGCGCTCGAACCCGTCCCCGCGGTCCTCCTCGGCCCCTCCGAGCCCCTGCATCACACCATCGACGGAGACGTGCGTGACGGTCGTCAGTCTCATGTCGCAGATCCCTTCCCGCTGAGTTCGTCGCTCTCACCTCCGCTACGAACGAGGAACCCCCGATCCGACACCCCCGCCAGGATTTTCCGCGAGACTTTTCTCGATCGTGCCGGACACGCGAGAGAACGGAACACGAGGGAGACCAAGGTGGACGCGGACCTGAGGCCATGGGTCGTCTCAACCGACCCGGAGATCATCGATCGCTTGTTGCAACGATGGAGGCGGCTCGGCCCCCGAGAGAGCTTGGAGGATTACGCTCACGAGCTCGGCTGCCGTCCGAACGCGGAACTGGGGCAGGTCAACTCGATCTTCGTTCTGACGACCCCCGAAGGGGAGCGGTACCCCGTCTGGGAACCTGGCCCGAACCGGCGTCCGAAGCAGTCCCCGGTCGACTGATCGGCGGCGCCTACGAACGCGGGGCTTCCGCCTCAGGGACGTTCGTGCGCTGAGATGTTGGGTGGAAAGAGATCGGGGGCGTGTGCGCCCCCGATTCGGCCTCTCAGGAGATTTCGTGGTCCGCGGCTAGAAGACCGAAATGTGGACGTGGTCGTAGTGGTTGGCCGTGATGCCGCCGCGGTTCTCCATCATGCGCCAGCCGGGGCTGCGCATGTCGTAGATGCGCTGGCGCCAGATGACGTACTTGATGCCGAGCCGGTTGGCGTTGGCGACCGCGTAGTTGGCGGTGCGGTCGCCCTGGGAGCGGCCGCTGGCGGACGGTGAGGAGCCGCCGGTGCTCACCATGAAGTCGCAGGCGTGGCCGGTGCCGTGGTCCTGCGGGTCGCCGGTGCTGCGGACGCAGCCGATGGTCGGGAACGGGCCGAACTCGATGTCCAGGGTGTTCTTGACCTTGAGCATCCGGGGCGTGACGCCGCCCATGCCCACGCTCGGGGACTCGGGCTTGTACTTCTTGACCAGTGCCTGGATCTTGGTCTTCTGGCCGAGGAGGTCCCTGATCTCCTTCTGCAGGCCCTTGATCTTGGCCTCGTACTCCTTGCGGGCCTTCTCCTGCTCGTTCACCAGTTTCTGGATCTGCTGGACCTTGTTGGACTGGTTCAGCGCGACGTGGCTCGCCAGGCTCATGTTGCTGAGCGCGTTGGACGGGTCGTCGGCGGCCAGCACGGTGACGCTGGGGTCGGCGCCGCCGCTCATGTACTGGTTGGCCGCGAGCTGGGCCACCAGGCCGCGGGCGACCTGGAGGTCGGCCTGGAGGTCCCTGGCCTTCTCCTGGGCCTTCTTGACGCCGTACTGGGCGTCCTTCAGCTTGGCCAGGTCGCCGCCGTACGCCTTCTCCAGTTGCGCGATCTGCCTGTTGTACTTGCTGATGCGTCCGGAGTCGCCGGGGTCGGCATGGGCCGCGGGCACGGTGCCCGCGGTCAGCGGCAGGGCACCGGCGAGCGCCGCGAGTGCCAAGGCGGGGCGCCGCAGCCGAGCGTGCCACCGGCGGGTGGAGTTGGGGGTCTCCACGTCCTCTCCTCTCCTCGATCGCCTACCGGGTTAGCTGACGGGTTCGGGCCGGGAGCAGCCCTATCACCGTCCGCTGGGGGCGGGCGGTGAATTCACCCCGGCCGGCGGCCGGGCGCGAAGCCCGGACCCGCCGGCGTATGGGTCCCCGGTTCCCGGGCGGGGGGACGCGCCGGGATTAGGCCGGTCCGGCCGGCCCGCCCCGGGGGTCAGGGCGAGTCACCGACCGAACAATAACGAACTGTTCGGAACCATCCGGATCCTCGCCAAGATTAAACGGTGCGAACAGTGGAATGGTTCATCCGCCCACCGGGCCCGGCCCCCCGCTGGGAGCCGGGCCATCTTACGTGACGCGACTCACAGACCCGACTTGTAGAGGAGCCGGTTGGGCGTTCCGCTCCCAAGTCGACCGATTTGTCCCTTTGTCGAGTTGTCGTTCAGCCATTTCTGCACCTGCGGGAAAGTGGCGGTCTTCTTCCCGGCCAGGTACAGGGCCGCGACCCCGGCGACGTGCGGCGCCGCCATCGACGTGCCGCTCACCGTGGCCTTGCCGCCGCCCGGCCAGGTCGAGGTGATCCCGTAGCCCGGCGCCAGGATGTCGAGGCACTTGCCGTAGTTCGACCAGGTGGCCCGGTTGTCGTGGACCGTCGTCGCGCCGACCGCCATGACCCAGCCCGCGCTGGCCGGGGACGTCTTGCAGGCGTCCTGGCCCTCGTTGCCGGCCGCGACCGTGGTGAAGACGCCGGACCGGGACAGCTTCTCCAACGCCGCGTTCATCGCCGCGGACTTGCCGCCGCCGATCGACAGGTTCGCGACGGCGGGCTTGGCCGCGTTCTTCTGCAGCCACTCGATGGCGGCGACGATCGTCGACACGTACCCGTAGCCGTCGGCGTCCAGCACGCGCAGGCCGCGCAGCCTGACGTTCTTGGCCACGCCGTACGTCGCGGAGCCGATCGTCCCGGCCACGTGCGTCCCGTGGCCGTTGCGGTCCCAGCCGTCGCCGTTGAACTCGGGGCCGACCCACACCATCGAGGCGCGGCCGCCGAACTGGGGGTGGGTGTGGGCGAGGCCGGAGTCGATGACGTACGCGTTGACGCCCGTACCGGTCGACTTGTACGTGTACGTCTTCGACAGCGTCTTCTTGCGCTGGTCGATCCGGTCCAGGCCCCACACCGGGTTCTTCTGCGTGGCCGACGCCCGGACGAGCTGGTCCTGCTCGATCGCGGCCACCGCGGGGTCGCGGCGCAGCCGGTCCAGCTGGGACGGGTCCAGCTTGGCGGCGAAGCCGTTCAGGACGCGGTCGTACCGCTGCACCTTCGCGGCCTTGACCCGGGCGGCCGGGCCGGCCGGGGACGAACCCGGCTTCACGGTGACGATGTACCGGCCGGGGGCCGGGGTGCCCTGCGCCGCGACCACCGGGACGGGCGGCGCCTGGGGGGTTGCGGCGAAGGCGGGCAGGGTGGCGGCGGTACCGGCCGAGGCGACCGCGCCGATGATGAGCACCCTTCGGGGGAAAGTCCGCAAGAGCTCTCCTTCTCTCACGCGGGGACCGCGCACGGCGCCCGCGGCCGGGGTCGAGGCGACCCCGGGCGGAGGTACTTTATTGGATCTCTGCTGGATATGGCCGTTAAATCCGGCATTTCGGCTACGCCGACCGGTTGAGGTCACTAAGGGACGCGTGTCCCGGCCGCGCCTCAGTCGCGGCTGAGCTTGCCCTGGTAGCCCACCTCGGCGCTGCCCGGCGCCGACCACGCGTACTGCAGCGACCCGTCCGGCTGCCGGCTCACCAGCACGTCACCGGCGGTGCAGGGCTTGGCGATGGTCAGCGACATGTGCAGCTGGCGGTTGGTCCCGCGGGCGAACGCGAGCGTTCCGGTGCAGCCGTTCCGCGGGTACACCGCGCGCCCCGCCTTCGTGCCCTTCTCGAACGTCACCTCGACCGGGAACGAGGCGCCCCGCCCGCTGTTGACCAGCGTGCCCTTCCACGTCCCGGCGAACGCCTCGGGAACGGCCGTGACCGGCGTGTCGTCGATCCCGTCGGCCTTCCCGGCGGGCGCGCCGTCGTCGTCCCCGCGCATCTGCGGCAGGAGCACCAGGCCGATGATCGCGACGCCGACCAGCACCCCGATGGTGAGCGACAGCGCCACCCCGAGCAGGTGGTTGCCGGGCCGCGGCAGCCGCGCCAGCAGCCCGGCGAAGCCGCTCTCGCCGCCCGCGGGGGGCAGCGAAAGGATCGCGGTGGAGGAGCGCTCGTCCTCCCTGTCCGGCTCGCCCCGCCCGCCCATCCCCGGGATCAGGTGCGGCGTCGGCTCGGTACGGTCCGCCGGGTCCGGCAGGGGAGCGGCGGCCAGCGGCGGCATCGCCTGGGTGGCCGGATCGTGGTCGAACGCGGTGTCCTCGACGCGCGGCGTGTCGACCCGGGTGAGGTCGGACGGCTCCTGCGGCGGCCACTCGTTCCGCGGTCCGAGGACCGCCGGGGAGGCGGGCGCCCCGAAGCTCGCGGGCGGCGACGCGGCCGGCACCGGCTCGGCCGCGGCCACGGACGGCGCGGCGGGGGCGGGCTCGGGCAGAGGCTCGGGCCGGGGCGGGAGCGGCGGCGCCGGGGCGGCCGCGGCGGGTGCGGCGGCCGCCGAGGAACCGGCGAGCGCGCGGCCCTCGGCGACCAGCGACTCCGGCATCCGGTCGGCGAGCGGGCCCGCGCCGTCCAGGAGCCGGCCGAGCAGCTCGGCCGCGGTGGGCCGCTTGGCGGGCTCCTTGGAGAGCGCGTCCGCGACGATCCCGCGCAGGTAGAACGGCAGCGCCGTGATGTCCGGATCGTCGTACATGATCCGCTGCATGACCTCCGACGGCGAGCCCTCGCCGAACGGCGGCCGCCCGTTCGCCGCGAACAGCAGCACCGCGGCCCAGCCGAACACGTCCGCCGCCGGGCCGATGTCGACCCCGCTGAGCTGCTCCGGCGCCTTGTACGAGGGGTCGTCCCCGATCCGGCCGGTCGGCGCGGCGTTGACCGCGTCCAGCGCCTGGGTGAGGCCGAAGTCGCTCACCTGCGGACCGTTCCGGCCGAGCAGGACGTCCCCGGGCTCCAGGTCGTGGTGGACCGCCCCGGCCCGGTGGGCGGCGGCCAGCGCGACCGCCGTGCCGACCGCGAGCCGCTCGACGACCGCCGTGCCGCGCGGGCCCTCGTCGGCGACCAGCTGCAGCAGCGAGGGGCCGTCGACCCACTCGCTGACGACGTACGGGCGGTCGCCCTCGACATCGGCGTCCAGGACCCCGGCCGTGCAGAACCCGGACACCTTCCGCGCCGCGGCGAACGCGTCGACGAACCGGGACCGCGCCGCCGGCTCGCCGCTCACCCGAAGGTGCAGCACCTTGACCGCGACGGTCCGGCCGGACCGGTCGCGGCCGCGGAAGACGGCGCCGTGCTCGCCGACGCCGAGCCGGCCGGTGATCTCGTACTCGCCGAGCCGTCGCGGATCACCGGGCTGCAGGGGCAGCGCCTCGGCCATCTACACAACCTCCGTGACTCTCCCGCCGGGGAACCGTTCCCCGGCCGGTCTCCCGGATTCCCGACATACCGTGCAGACCGTGCACCGGCGCGGTCATCCTCCCACCGGCCCGAGGGTCCCCGTGCCAGCGGCCGGGACCGGGCGGCGCCGGGCCGGGTAGCGTCGAGCCGTGCCGCGAACACCTCTCACCCGTGCCGCGCTGGACGAACAGCGCAGCGTACTCGGCCTGCCTCCGTACGCGGGCGCCGACGAACCGGACGAGCTGCGCCGCTCGGCGCTGGAGACCGCCCTGGCCGCGTACGACGCGGGCGCCGCGCCGGCCCGCCCCATCCTGCGGGGCGCCGTCCGGCACCTGCTGGACCGGCTCGCCGAGCTGGCCCCCGGGCGCTCCGTGGAGGTCCGGGTGCCTCCGTACGCGGCCGTCCAGTGCATCGACGGCCCGCACCATACCCGGGGCACCCCGCCGAACGTGGTGGAGATGGACGCAGACACCTGGATCGTTCTCGCCACCGGTCGCCTGACCTGGGACGAGGCGATGAAGGCCGGCCGGGTCAGAGCGAGCGGCCCGCGGGCGGACCTGTCCGCGCACCTGCCGGTGCCGCCGTCCTGACCCCTGTTGTACGCGCCGTCCGATTCGGGGCTCTTGCTGCCCGACCCCCCTTGCCCGCGCGCCCGGACGCTGCCAGCGTGGAGAGCAGTCCTTCCGGACATCTCCTGACGGGTCGGGGCACGGCACAGAGGGCGGCGCCATGCTCATCGCGCACTGGACCTTCGACATCGAGACCGTCGACGGCCGCGAGGTCGCGGACGTCCAGGGCGGCCCCGCCGCGACGCTGGACGAGTCCGTGCGGATCGTCCCCGGCCGGGACGGCGAGGCGCTCTCCTTCGACGGCGGCGGGCACGCCGTCGTCCCGGCGGTGCCGCAGCTCGTCCTGAGCCAGGTCTTCGGCTTCGCGCTGGCCTTCCATGTCAACGTGACCGCCGCCCCCGACGGCGAGTGGCGCGGCCTGTTCGCCAAGCCGGCCGGCGAGCACGACGCCCGCAGCGCCGGCATGTGGCTCTACCCGGACGCCACCCGCGTCCGCACCCAGCTCTTCACGATCAAGGGCCCGGACTACGTCGACAGCCGCCGCTCCCTCCCGCTGGACGAGTGGGCCCACGTGGCGTTCGTGGTCAACACCGACGGCATGTTCCTGTACATCGACGGCCAGCTGGATGTGGCCGTCCCGCTGGAGCACGCCGTCGTGCCGCTCTCCGGCCCCATCTACCTGGGCAGCGAGCCGGGCAAGCCGGGCTTCACCGGCCTTCTTGATGACTTCCGGGTCTATGCCTCGGCCCTGGACGAAGCCACCATCCACGCCCTGGCCCAGGCATAGGCCGCAAGACGAGCCCGCAGCTCGCGCACACGATTAACGTGCATACACTGACGGGTGTGCCTCTCGGTGATGGACTTCTGAGCCACGACCTCGACCCCTCGGACCGCTCCCCCAAGGACGCTTGCGGGGTCTTCGGCGTTTGGGTGCCGCCCAGCGAGGCGTCCCGTGCCGAAGTGAGCAAGCTCACCTACTACGGCCTGTACGCGCTGCAGCACCGCGGGCAGGAGTCCGCCGGCATCGCCGTCAGCGACGGGTCCCGGATCGTCGTCTTCAAGGACATGGGCCTCGTCTCCCAGGTCTTCGACGAGTCCGTCCTCAACACGCTGCGCGGCCACCTGGCCGTGGGCCACTGCCGCTACTCCACGACCGGCTCCCCGACCTGGGAGAACGCCCAGCCGACGTTCCGCTCCACCGATCCGGGCGGGCTCGCGCTGGCGCACAACGGCAACCTGATCAACACCCCCGAGCTGGCCGACCGGCTCGACCCGGGGGTGCTGACCGCGACCACCGACACCGAGGTCCTCACGGCGCTGCTCGCCACCCACGGCGGCGGCGACCCGATGGCCGCGGCCCGCGAGATCCTCCCGGTCACCCGCGGCGCGTACTCCCTGGTCTTCATGGACGAGGGCACCCTGTACGCCGCCCGCGACCCCGAGGGCGTCCGGCCCCTGGTCCTCGGCAGCTTCGAGGACGTCGGCTGGGTCGTGGCGTCCGAGACGGCGGCGCTCGACATCGTCGGCGCCCGGTTCGTCCGGGAGATCGAGCCCGGCGAGATGATCGCGTGCGACGGCTCCGGCGTGCGCTCCGAGCGGTTCGCCGAGGCCCGGCCCAAGGGCTGCCTGTTCGAGTACGTCTACCTGGCCCGCCCCGACACCACGATCTCCGGCCGCAGCGTCCAGGCCACCCGGGTCGAGGTCGGCCGCCGGCTCGCCGCCGAGCATCCGGTCGAGGCCGACATGGTCATCCCCACGCCCGAGTCGGGGACCCCGGCCGCGATCGGCTACGCCGAGGCGTCCGGCATCCCGTACGGCCAGGGCCTGGTTAAGAACTCCTACGTCGGCCGCACGTTCATACAGCCCTCCCAGACCATCCGCCAGCTGGGCATCCGGCTCAAGCTCAACCCGCTGCGCGAGGCGATCGAGGGCAAACGGCTGGTCGTCGTGGACGACTCGATCGTCCGCGGCAACACCCAGCGCGCGATCGTGGCCATGCTCCGCGACGCCGGGGCCGCCGAGGTGCACGTGCGGATCTCCAGCCCGCCGGTCGCCTGGCCCTGCTTCTACGGCATCGACTTCGCCAGCCGCGCCGAGCTGATCGCCGGGAACCTGTCCGTCGAGGGCATCCGCGACTCCCTGGGCGCCGACTCCCTCGGCTTCATCTCCCTGGACGAGCTCATCGCCGCGTCCCGCATCCCCAAGAACGACCTGTGCCGGGCCTGCTTCGACGGGGTCTACCCGATCCCCGTGGACGAGGGCGCCCGCGGCAAGCACCTCCTGGAGACCTCCGCATGAGCGCGTCCTACGAGGCCGCCGGTGTCGACATCGCCGCGGGCGAGCGCGCCGTCGACCTGATGAAGTCCCGGGTCGCCCGGTCCCGCCGCCCCGAGGTGGTCGACGACGCCAGCGGCTTCGCGGGCCTCTTCGACGTCTCCGCGCTGCTGCGCTACAAGCGCCCCCTGCTGGCGACCTCCACCGACGGCGTCGGCACCAAGGTCGACCTGGCCCGCCGGCTGGGCGTGTACGACACCATCGGCCACGACCTGGTCGGCATGGTGATCGACGATCTCGCGGTCTGCGGCGCCGAGCCGCTGTTCATGACCGACTACATCGCCTGCGGCAAGGTCGTGCCGGAACGGATCGCCGACATCGTCGGCGGCGTCGCCGACGCCTGCGCCCTCGCCGGCTGCGCCCTGGTCGGCGGCGAGACGGCCGAGCACCCCGGTCTCCTGGAGCCCGACGAGTTCGACCTCGCCGGCGCCGGGACGGGCGTCGTGGAGGCCGACGCGCTGCTCGGGCCCGAGCGCGTCCGGCCGGGCGACGCCGTGATCGCGATGGCGTCCTCCGGCATCCACTCCAACGGCTACTCCCTGGTCAGGCACATCCTCGCCACCACCGACCTGACCCTGGAGGCGCGGCCCGCCGAGCTGGCCGGCACGCTGGGCGAGGAGCTCCTCACCCCGACCCGGATCTACGCGAAGGACTGCCTGGCCCTCATCGAGGGCGCCGCCGTCCGCGCGTTCGCCCACATCACCGGCGGCGGCCTCGCGGCCAACCTGGCCCGCTCCCTGCCCGCCACGGCCGACGCCGCCCTCCGGCGCTCGTCCTGGACGGTCCCGCCGATCTTCGAGATCCTGCGGCGCGCCGGGAACGTCCAGGCCGCCGACATGGACAGGACGTTCAACATGGGCGTCGGCATGGCCGCGATCGTCTCCGCCGACACCGCGGACGCCGCCCTCCGCCTCCTGAACGCCCGCGACGTCCCCTCCTGGATCCTCGGCGAGATCACCCCCGGCACCGGCGCCGTGTTCATTGCATAGCCCTTGGCGTCAGGCCGTGGACGGCCTTCCTTCGGCGGGCTTCGCGGCGATCGCCGCATCGCTCCGGCTCGCCTAGGGGCTCGCTGCGCGATCAGATGCTCGCTCGCGCTCGCATCTGCCTTCGGACGCGATCGCAACGCTTGTGGTCCGCACCACCTCGGCAGGTCGGCTCGGGGGCTCGGAACTCCGTGCGGTCTGCGGGCGTCACATCATTCGTGATCCTTTCCTGGCGGATGCCGCGGCGGTGGATCGGGCCGCTCAGCGTGCTGGTCGGGCTGCTGGCGTACGGGGTCGTGCTGCCCACGGGGTGGGCGTACGCGGACACGGCGGCGTACAGGAAGAGCGTGCGGGACGTTCCCGCCACGCCGGTGGCGCTGGTGCTGGGGGCCGGGATCCGGGAGGGGCAGCCGTCGCTGTTCCTGGCGCGGCGCCTGGACCTGGCGGTGGAGCTGTACCGGCGGGGCAAGATCAAGGTCGTGCTGGTGTCGGGGGACAACCGCGTCGTCGACTACGACGAGCCGACCGTCATGCGGGACTACCTCGCCGCCAAGGGCGTGCCCGCGGAACGGGTCGTCCGCGACTTCGCCGGGCTGGACACGTGGGACTCCTGCGTCCGGGCCGGGAAGATCTTCGGCGTGACGCGCCTCACCGTCATCACCCAGGAGTTCCACCTGCCGCGGGCCGTCGCCCTGTGCCGGGCGGCCGGGCTGGACGCCTGGGGCGTCGGGGACGCCAGCCCGTCCCAGATGGGGGCCACGGCGGCCGGGTACGTCCGGGAGCCGCTGGCCATGCTCAAGGCGATGGGCAACCTGACGACGCGGCCGGCGCCGACCCATCTGGGCGATCCGGAGCCGGGCGTGCGGGAGGCGCTGGCCAACCCGTAGCCGCGTGCCGCACGCGGCCGCATGCCAAAAAGGCATCGCCCCGCGAGAACCTCCCGGGCGGGGAGGGGAACGCGGAGCGATGCCCGGCGGGCCGTGCGGCCCGCGTCACGTTCAGGGGCCGGAGGTGCCGTCCTTGCGGTCTTCGGCGTCCTCGTCGGCGTAGTCGGCGTACTTCTCGGCGAGCTCGTCGTAAGCGTCGTAGTCATCGCCGGCGGGGTCGGAGACTCCCAGCTCGCTCTTCAGGCGGTCGAGGTCCGTGTTGCCGCCGTTGTACTTGAGCTGTCGGGCAACCTTTACCTGCTTGGCCTTGGCTCGGCCGCGACCCATTGGCTCGACCCCCTCGATGGTCAGGGCTTTCGTGGGCCCATCAACGCGCGCGTGTACCACACGAACCGATGCCTGATGAGCCATGCGTCAGTCACGGATACAACCGTACCCGTTTTGCGCCCGGCTCGGTACATCGTCGGTACGTGGCGGCACGCTCGTTTGCGGAGAAGCCCAGTGTATCGGGTGCCCGCGAGTCGCCCGACTTCGGTCATCGAACTGTGAACCGGGCGTGTCAGGCGGACGGGGCGGGCGGGACCGCGCGGGGCCCCGCCCGCCCCGGACGATCAGAGCAGGATGCCCTTCAAGCGGCCGATGGCGGACATCCGCCGCTCGGCGAGCCGGTCGGCCGCCACGGCCGGCGGGACGCCCTCCTCGGCGGCCAGCGCGAAGATCCGCCGGGTGGTCTCGAAGATCCCGCTCGCCCGGGACTTCGCCCGGTCGAAGTCGAAGCCCTCGATCTCGTCGGCGACCTGGATCACCCCGCCCGAGTTGACCACGTAGTCGGGGGCGTAGAGCACGCCGCGGTCGGCGAGCTGCTTCTCGATGCCCGGATGGGCCAGCTGGTTGTTGGCGGCGCCGCACACCATGCGCGCCGTCAGGACCGGGACGGAGGCGTCGTCGAGGGAACCGCCGAGGGCGCACGGGGCGTACACGTCCAGGCCCGCCCGGATGAGGGCCTCCTTGTCCGCGACGACCTCCACGTCCGGGTGGCGGGTGCGGACGCGTTCCACGGCCGCCTCGTTCACGTCGCAGATCACCACGTCGGCGCCGTCCTCGCGCAGGTGCTCGACGAGCCGGTGGCCGACCTTGCCGACGCCCTCGACGCCCACCCGGCGGCCGCGCAGCGTCGGGCCGTCCCAGAGCGTCTCCGCCGCGGCCCGCATGCCCTGGAACACGCCGTACGCCGTCAGGATCGAGGAGTCGCCGGCGCCGCCGTGCGCCAGCGTCCGGCCGGTCACGAAGCGCGACTCGCGCGCCACGACGTCCATGTCCTCGCTGTACGTTCCGACGTCGCACGCCGTGTAGTAGCGGCCGTTCAGCGACTGCACGAACCGCCCGTACGCCCGCAGCAGCTCCTCGGACTTGGCGGTCGCGGGATCCCCGATGATGACCGCCTTGCCGCCGCCGTGGTCCAGCCCGGCCAGGGCGTTCTTGTACGCCATCCCCCGCGACAGGTTGAGCACGTCGGTCAGGGCCTCGTCCTCCGACCCGTACGGGTAGAAGCGGGTGCCGCCCAGCGCGGGGCCGAGCGCCGTCGAGTGGATCGCGATGATCGCGCGCAGGCCGCTGGCCTCGTCCTGGCAGAAGACGACCTGCTCGTGCGTCCCGAAGCGGGACGCGGTGGGGTCTGTGCCCTTGTGGGGCGACCCGAAGACATTAGGCACGGTGGTGCCCTCCTCTCCGTCTTGAGATCAGCCTAAGGGTGAGGGGCGTCACCCGCGTGACGAGGTAACACAGCGGTCTCGGTGGCGGCGTACCGGCGGGGGGCATGTCACCATGCGGGGGTGCTTCCGTACACCGCGTACCTACGGGTATACGAACCGGTGACCGCCTTCCCCGAACCCGCCCGGACGCTGTGGACGGCCTATGCCGAGTCGCGGCGGCGCCCCGCCCGCGAGCACGCGCTGGAGGCCGAGCACCGGGACGCGCGGCGGCGGCTCGTGGCGGCGCCGCCAATCGTCGCCCCCGAGCGGGAGAGCGGTGACGCGTACGTACGGCTCGCCCAGGACATGATCTACGTCGCGCCGTGGGACATCCGGCTGCGGTCGTGGCTCGCGCTCGCGCGGTTCCGCGAGGAGACGCCGGCCCTGCTGGCCGGCTGGCACGTACCGCCGCAGGTCGTGGCGGAGGCGGAGCGGGCGTTCGACCGGTGGCGGCTGGCCGGGCGCACCCTGCACCCGCACATCCGGTCCAGCAATTGGCACGTGCCACTGCCGTGGTTCGTGCCGTTCACCGCGGCCGAGCGGAGCCTCACGCTCGGGACGCCGCCCGCCGACGGCGGCCAGGGCGGCGGCCCGGCGACCGCGTCCGCCACCCGCACGCTCATCTACCTCACCTCCATGCGCGAGGCGCGCGGCCGGATCGCCGCCGCGCTGCCGGCCGTGGAGGCCGCCCCCGGTGACGGGGCGCGGCTCGGCGCGGGCGCGCTCGCGGCGCTGGACCGGTGGCTGGCCGCCTTCCATCCGGGGGGCCTGGTCGAGCTCGACTACGGCGGCCTCGTCCACCTCCTGGACGACCGGTCGCTGTGCGCCGACGAGTCGGTCGCCGAGATCGGGGTCGCGCTCGCCGCGCTGGCCCGCGGCCAGACCGAGCTCTGGGCCGCGATGCACCAGCGGCTGGAGACGCGATGGCGTCCGGTACGGGCTCTCCAGGCGGCGAACTGAGCCCGCCGAGCCCCAGGTGACAGCCTGTTCGCTTGGACGTACTGAACAAATTTCCCGAATCCCTGCGCGATACGACTATACGTGTCGCTAGAATCACGCAGCGTGACCCAGTGGCCATGATGCGCACGGTCCGGGCGATCGGTGGGGGAAGTTCTCACGCAACTATCGCCTAGGAACTTGCTTGTCGCGTTGAGTGGTGGCAAGGTTACACGTTGTGATGTCATAGTGGCTCTTTCGGGCCATAGGGGACATCAGTGACCGCGCGAAGATCAATCGCAGGATCGCTGTCATCGGTCCACGGAGGAGAGGCCGCACACATGTCAGCACGTACGCCAGAGGCCGAGCCCCTGCTGACGCCGGCAGAGGTGGCGACGATGTTCCGCGTCGACCCCAAGACCGTCACGCGGTGGGCGAAGGCTGGAAAGCTGACGTCCATCCGCACGCTGGGGGGACACCGGCGCTACCGCGAAGCCGAGGTGCGGGCGCTGCTCGCGGGAATCCCGCAGCAGCGGTCGGAGTAGCACACTCCGGCCGGCGGGCGCCGCAGGGCACCCGCCGCCCGTACACCGGGCTTCAAGAGGGGGGAGGCCGGGAGGCCCTGGACCACGGTCCAGAGCTCTCCCGGACGATGGATCCGGGACCACGATCATCCGAGAATCGCGGTCCCGGACCTATCTTTTGCATTGCCCTTGGCGTCGGGCCTTGGAGGCCCTCCTTCGGCGGGCATTGCGGCGATCGCTGCATCGTCTCGACTCGCCCAGGGGCTCGCTCGACGATCAGATGCTCGCTTGCCCTCGCATCTGCCTTCGGACGCGATCGCAACGCTTGAGGTCCGCACCACCTCAGCAGGCCACCTCAGGAGGTGGTCATGGATGGCCGGTCAGGATCGGGCGGGCTTGGGTCGGCGAACTCCTGGCGGGTGAGGTCGTCGAAGAGGGCGCCCGTGGTGGGGTCGTGGCGGCCCGCCACGTGCAGGAGGACGATCAGCTGGTCGACCAGGAGACGTTCCAGTTCCTGGCGGGTGACATCGCGGTGCTCCAGCCAGTCGAGGCCGGCGGTCTCGACCGAGGCCATCCAGGAGCGCAGGGTGATGCGCAGGACGGGTTCGGGCGTCTCGATGTTCAGGGCGTGCAGGATGCGGCCCAGGAGGAGGCGGCGGATGCCGTCGACGATCTCGCCCACTTCGCCTGAACGGTCCGCGGGGCCGCCGCGGAGGAGGGCCGTGTAGCCGGCCGCGTGGCTCTCGACGAAGTCGAAGTAGCGTTCGAGGGAGGACTGGAGTCGCTCCAGCGGCTTGCCCTCCGGCGGGATCT
The DNA here is from genome assembly GCF_041951345.1 of Actinomadura sp. 21ATH. Taxonomy (NCBI): domain Bacteria; kingdom Bacillati; phylum Actinomycetota; class Actinomycetes; order Streptosporangiales; family Thermomonosporaceae; genus Actinomadura; species Actinomadura sp. 21ATH. The sequence continues at coordinate 148,745 of NZ_JBGNUR010000012.1, forward strand.
CCAGGAGGTCCGAGAGCTGCTTGGCGGCGCTGCTCAGGGCGGCGAGGTAGAGCTCGTACTTGCCGCCGAAGTAGTGGTAGACGAGGGCGCGGGAGGCGCCGGCGGCCGCGGCGACGTCGTCGATGGAGACGTCCTCGGGGGGCTGGGTGCTGAAGAGTTGCAGCGCGGCCTCGATCAGCTCGTCGCGACGCTCGTCGACGCTGAGCCGGCGGCGGGTGCGCTGCCCGTTCCCCGGCTTGCTCATTGCCCGATCTCCCACCCGGGAAGCGTATCCGAGGGCTGGAGTGGATCCGCCGCGTGCGCGGACGGATGCGCTGGGTGATATGTCGTGCTCTTTCGGAGCTGTGATCCAGCACACCACATGCCCGAACTGCCATTGACGGCTGCCCGTTACTCGCTGTTGCGACGCGCCGGGGCGGAGGCGGGGCATCATGGCATCTCCCCCCGAGCGGGGGGAGGCGTGCCCGGCCCGTGCGGCGGGCCCGGAGCGCCGAGGCGGCAGGTCCTGCAGGCCCCCCTGGACGGAGTGCCATGTCAGCTCGTGAAGGTAGTAGTCCCCCGCGCGACCCCCGGTCACTGACCGTGCCCAAGCCCACGATCCGGAACGTCGCGGAACGGGCGGGCGTGTCCAAATCCCTGGTCTCGCTGGTCATGCGCGGCTCCCCGCATGTCAGCGAACGGCGCCGGCAGGCGGTGCTGCAGGCGGCCAGGGAACTGGGTTACCGGCCGAACGCGGTGGCCCGGAGCCTGGTCGAGGGCCGGACGCGGCTGATCGGCGCGATCGTGGCCGACCTGCACAACCCGTTCTTCGCCGAGTTCCTCGACGGGCTGCAGGAGACGCTGCACGGCCAGGGGCTGCGGATGCTGGTCGGCAGCGGGCGGTGGGACCCGCTGTTCGAGGCGGAGGCCGTCGAGGCGTTCCTGGAGATGCGGGTGGACGGCCTGGTGCTGCTGAGCGTGGTGCCGGACTCGCTGAAGGACGCGGCCGCGAGCGTGCCGGTCGTCGTCGTCGGGGAACGCGACGTCGTCGGGGTGGACATCGTGGTCGACGACGACGAGCTGGGCGCGAGCCTGGCCGTCGACCATCTCGTCCAGCTCGGGCACCGGCGCATCGCCCATATCGAGGGGGCTCGCTCGACCACGGCACGCTACCGGCGGGCCGGGTACGAGAAGGCGATGCGGCGGCACGGGCTGGCGGGGGAGATCAGGGTGGAGCCGGGGGACTTCACCGAGGAGGGCGGCTACCGGGCCGCGCGGGCGCTGCTGTCGGCGGAGGACCGGCCGACGGCGATCTTCGCGCCGAACGACCTGGTCGCCACGGGGGCGCTGTCGGCGGCCGACGAGCTGGCGCTGCCGGTGCCGGAGCAGGTCTCGATCGTCGGGTACGACAACACGCATCTGGCGGCGATCCGGCACATCTCGCTGACGAGCGTCGACCAGCCGCGCCGGGACATGGGGCGCGTGGCCGCGGAGCTGCTGACGGCGCGGATCGACGATCCGGCCCGGGTGGCGCGGCAGAACCTGGTCGTTCCGCACCTGGTCGTCCGGTCCACGACCGGGCCGGTGCCGCAGCCGGTCGCGCACTGAGCCGGGCGCCCGGCGGCCCGGGAAGGTCGGCCGCAGGTAAGGGGATGGCCAAGGCTGGCGAATTCCGCGGGTCGCCGGGCGCGGGCGGCGGGTTAATGGGTGCACGGTTCCGGCGGAGTCCTACGCCGAGGGGGGCGAGTCGTGCGTGATCCGGAGTTGGTGTCGTGCGCCCAGCGCGCGGCCGGCGAGCTGGAACGGGCGTGGGCGGAGTGGCGCCACGCGCGGGGGCTGGACGAGCGGCCGCCGGAGCCGGTCGCGAGTTACGTGGCCCATTCGATCGATCATCCGTGGGGGCGGCCGCGCGTGGTGCTGGGCCTGGACGCGGAGGAGGCGCGGGCGCTGGCCGCGCTGCTGGGCCGGAGTTGAGCCGTTCCCGTTTGACGTACGCGGGCCGGTGTGCAGACTGGCAGGGTCTATAACGGAGGCATCACAGGGGGACGGCCCATGCGAATCCACTCGGCCGCGGCTCTGGCCCTCTGCCTGGGGGCCCTGACCGCGTGCGGCGGCGACGGGGGGTCGCCGCCGGCCGAGGGGGCGAGCGTACCGCCGCCGACCTCGGAGTCGACCGCGCCGCAGGGGGCGGTGAAGCGGGACGCGTCGCTCCAGGGGAAGGTCATCGTGATCGACCCCGGGCACAACGGCGGGAACGGCGAGAACGCGTCGAAGATCAACAAGCAGGTGCGGATCGGGAACGGCAGCAAGGCCTGCGACACGACCGGGACCGCGACGAACGACGGCTACAACGAGCACGCCTTCACCTGGGACGTGTCCAAGCGGCTGGCGAAGCTGCTCAAGGCGAAGGGCGCCGAGGTGCATCTGACCCGGAGCAACGACACCGGGTGGGGGCCGTGCATCACGGAGCGGGCCGCGCTGGGCAACCGGGTCAAGGCGGACGCGGCACTGTCGGTGCACGCCGATGGCGCGCCGGCGTCGTCGCACGGGTTCCACATCATCCAGCCGATCGCGGTCAAGGGCTACAACTCCGGGATGGTCCCGGATTCGCAGCGCCTCGGGCGCGCGCTGCGTGACGCGTACCACGAGGGGACGGGCGTCGCGTACTCCAACTACCGCGGCAAGGACGCCCTGGACCCGCGGAACGATCTCGGCGGGCTCAACCTGTCCAGGGTGCCGAAGGTCTTCATCGAGTGCGGCAACATGCGCAACGCGGCGGACGCGGCGAAGATGAAGGACGCCGGGTTCCGGCAGCGCATCGCCACGTCGCTGGTGCAGGGGTTCGAGGTCTACTTCCGGTCCTGACCCGGCAGGATGGGGCAGGTGTCTGATCACCTGCGGCGGCTCGGGGCCGCCTTGGAACGCGCCGAGTACACGATCGACGGTGTCCGGGCGCTGCTCGGCCCGGTGGCGGGCGGGGCGCTGGCCCGGGACGAGATCGTTCCGGCCCTGCGGGCGACCGGGGGCGGGTCGCCGCTGGAGGCGCTCGTCCGGCTGTTCTGGTTGCAGGTGCCCGTGCCGGCGCCGGCCGGCGGGTTCCTGGACGATCTCGTCACGGCCGGGCTGGCGGAGTCGTCGGGCGGCGAGGTCCGGGCGCGGCTGCGCGTGGAGCCGGTCGAGGGCGCGGGGTACGCGGTCTCCGATCTGAAGGTGCGGCCGGGAAGCGGCGGCACGGTCCGGCCCGATCACGTGGTCGGGGCGGGCGGCGCGTCCGCCAATCTGGCCCGGCTCGCCGTCCACAGCCCTGTGGACAACGCGCTCGACATCGGCACGGGCTGTGGAGTGCAGGCGCTGCACCTGGCGGGCCGGGCGGGGCGCGTCACGGCGACCGACGTCAACCCGCGCGCGCTGGAACTGGCCGCGCTGAGCGCCGGCCTCTCGGGCGTGGAGAACGTCGATCTCGTGGAGGGCTCGCTCCTGGAGCCGGTCGCCGGGCGCCGGTTCGACCTGATCGTCTCCAACCCGCCGTTCGTCGTGGCTCCGCCCGGGAAGCGGTACGTCTACCGGGAGTCGGGGATGCCCGGCGACGAGTTCTGCCGGCGGCTGGTGACGGAGGCGCCGGCGCTGCTGAACGAGGGCGGCCACTGCCGCTTCCTGGCCAACTGGCTGCAGGTCAGGGGCGTTCCGTGGGAGGAGCGCGTCGGGGAATGGATCGAGCGGTCGGGCTGCGACGCGTGGGTCGTCCGGCGGGACGTGCAGGATCCGGCGGAGTACGCCGAGCTGTGGCTGCGGGACTCGGTGGAGGCGGGCACGCCGGAGTACCGGGAGCGGTACGGCGCGTGGCTGGACCATTTCGAGCGGCACGAGGTGACCGGGATCGGCTTCGGCTGGATCGCGCTGCGGAAGCCGGCGGGCCGGCCGCCCGCGATGCGGGTGGAGGAGTTGCGGCACGCGGTCGAGGAGCCCGTCGGCGCCTATGTGGAGGAGGTCCTGGACGGGTTCGCGGGCGCGCAGGAGTTTTCCACAGGTTGTGGAAAGCCGGTGCGGGCGGCGGACGGGATCGTCCAGGAGCAGATCGGCCCGCCGGGCGCCGAGGACCCCGAGCGGATCGTCCTCCGCCAGGAGAACCGGCTGCGCCGCGCGGCCGGCGTCGGCACGATCGAGGCGGCGCTGGCCGGGGTCTGCGACGGCGAGCTCCCGCTGGACCCCCTCCTGGACGCCATCGCCCAGCTGATCGGCCAGGATCCGCAGGAGGTCCGCGCGCACGCGGAGGCCGTCCTCCCCGAGCTGATCGCCGACGGCTTCTTCAGGCTCCCCCCGCCGCGTTGAGTCGTGGCGTGTTTCTCTCCAGCGGGCGCGCTGTAAGGGAACACGCCACGAGTCGACGTCTCGGGCGGGTCAGCCGCGGGCGTCGTCGAGGGTGCGGAAGGCGCTGCCGCGCAGGCGGCGGGCCAGCTCGCGCTGGGTCCGGGCGGCCCAGAGCGGGCCGCCGTAGATCATGGCGGTGTACGCCTGGACGAGCGTGGCGCCGGCCCGGATCCGCTCCCAGACGTCGTCGGCGCTCTCCACCCCGCCCACCGAGATCAGCACCAGCCGGTCGCCGGTACGGGCCCGCAGCCGGCGCAGGACCTCCAGCGAGCGGGCCTTGACCGGTGCGCCGGACAGCCCGCCGGTCTCCTTGACCAGCTCCGGGTCGCTCGCCAGGCCCTCGCGGGCGATCGTGGTGTTGGTCGCGATGATGCCGTCCAGACCCAGTTCGAGGGCCAGGTCGGCGACGGCGTCCACATCGTCGTCCGCGAGATCGGGAGCGATCTTGACGAGCAGCGGGACGCGGCGCGGCGCCGCCCGGTCGGCGGCCTCCCGTACCGCGGCGAGCAGCGGGCGCAGGTGCTCGACGGCCTGGAGGTTCCGCAGGCCGGGCGTGTTGGGGGAGCTGACGTTCACCACGAGGTAGTCGGCGTGGGGGGCGAGGCGCTCGGCGCTCGCGACGTAGTCGGCGGCGGCGTCCTCCTCCGGCACGGCCTTGGTCTTGCCGATGTTGACCCCGACGATCGTCCCGGGCCTCCTGGAGCGGAGGCGGCGCGCGGCGGCGGCCGAGCCCTCGTTGTTGAAGCCCATCCGGTTGATGATCGCCCGGTCTCGGGGGAGCCGGAACAGCCGCGGGCGCGGGTTGCCCGGCTGCGCCCGCCCGGTCACGGTGCCGATCTCGACGTGGCCGAAGCCGAACCCGCCCAGCGCCTCGTACGCCACCGCGTCCTTGTCGAACCCCGCGGCGAGCCCGAGCGGGCCGGGGAACTCCAGGCCCAGCGCCCGTACGGCCAGCGCCGGATCCCGCGGTGCCAGCGCCCGCCGCAGCAGCGCCGGGGCACCCGGCACCGCCTGGACGAGCCGCAGCCCGCGCAGCGTGAGATGGTGCACGGCCTCGGCCGGAACCCTGGAGATGACCGTGGAGAACAGGAGTCTGTACATCGGGTCCGATTCTCTCAGCCCGGGAAACCGGTTGAGGTCGCGGGGCCGCGCGACCTAGCCTGGCGCCATGTTGATCTACCAGCCCGCCGTCCTCCGGCGGGCCGCCCCTCAGCGCATCCGTCGCCCCCGGGCCGGCTCCCACCGGTAGCAGGGATCCGGACGGTCCCTGTGCCGGACACGTGTGAACGCACGCTCGACGCACAGGGAGAGAAGTACACATGGCCAAGAGCAGGAACGGCATGCTCGGTGTCGGGGGCCAGCGCAGGAACCTCTCGCGCAAGGCCCTCCGCGGCGGTTCCGAGGGCGGCAGGCCCTCCGGCGACGCCGCCGCCGCGAAGAAGGAACTGCTGAGGAAGATGCGCGAGCGCAACGCGCAGCGCGACTCCGAGGCATAGAGATAGTACGGAGAGCCGCCGTGCCCGCCCGGGCGCGGCGGCTCTCTCGCGTTCCTCAGCCGCGGAACGCGCGCCGGACGGACATCCGCACGTCCCGGACGGCCTGCCCGATCGGGCCCGTCACGTTCGCGCGCGTCCAGGCCGCCGCGGACCGCCAGACGGAGCGGACGGCGCGCCCGGCGGGGAGGAGCACCGCGTTCTTGACCGCGCGGCACGGGGCCACCACGAGCACCCGCCACGTCCGGGCGACGCCGTGGCCGATGGGGCGCAGGACGTAGCGGTACAGGGCCACGGCCGGGATCACGAACAGTGCGCGGCCCAGCACGGCGAACAGGCGGCCGAGCATCCGCCAGGCCCACACCACCGCCCCGGCGAAGATCGCCCAGCCGGCGGCGATGCCGGTGCCGGTGACGCGCGCCAGCCAGGCCAGGCCCAGCAGCGGCGGCTTCAGCACGTACCGCCAGAGGGCGACGGCCGGGACCACGACCAGGTAGCCGACCAGGAACGCGATGCCCGTGCCGATCGCCTTCCCGATCCAGGCGAGGACGCCCCACACGGCGACGGCCGGGATGACGACCAGGACGTTCAGCAGCCACAGGGCGCCGCGCCAGAGCGCCTTCGCGGGACGGGCGACGAGGAGGTCGAAGCCGGCCGCCAGGACGCGGCCGATCGGCGCGAGGATCGCGGTGTAGAGCCAGCGGGCCGCGCGGCCCGTGCCCCTGCCGAGCAGCCGCAGCCCGCCGACGATGAGCGTCATCACCAGCCAGCGGAGCGGCGCGTACACCGTGTGCGTCCACAGCCAGGCCAGTCCCAGGCCGATGGGGCGCAGGATCGGGTGCAGCACCGCCAGGTACGCGGCGCGCAGGCCGCGGCCGAGCCATCGGGGGACGCGCCCCAAGGCGCTGAACAGGGTTTTCAGCAGGTCGTACGCGAGCCGGAACGGGAGCACGAAGATGACGGCGATGACGCGCGCGGGGACGACGATCCAGGCGGGCCCCACCTGCGTCGCCATCGGCCGCCCGGCGGGCGGCGCGGCGGGCGGCGCGGCGGGCGCCGCCGCGGGTGCGGGCGGCGCGGGCTTGGCGAGGTCGAGGGGGGCGGGCTTGCTGAGGTCGATGGGCGGTGCGGCGGTCGCCTGCTCGAACTGCCTCTCGGTCACGTCGTGCTCCACGGGTAGGCCGGGTGCCGCCCGCGGGTCCCGGGGAGGTCCCCGGAGGCGGCGGCAGTACCAGTTTGGACGGTTCCGAGCGCTTCTGGGTTTCCGCGGGAACACGAGTTGAACCTCACCGCGCCCCGCCCGCGTACTGCTCCTCGATCCGGTAGAGCGGTGCGGCTGCTCCGCCTCGATCGACATGGAGGGCAGACATGGAATTCCCGCGGTGGGCGGTACCCGTGGTCGCCGTGGTGGCCGGCGCGACGACGCTGACCGCCTGCGGGCAGGAGCCGGTGGGCCAGAACGCCGGCGCGGGCGCGCGGCAGTCCCCGGCGGCCGACCCGTCCGCGGACGCCGGGGAGGAGCCGCCGGCGGTGCGGCCGGCGTCGCTGGAGGTCGCCGAGGTGGACCGGCTCGGGCGGGTCGTCACCGACCGCGAGGGGCGGACGCTCTACCGGTTCGACAAGGACACCGCCCGTCCGCCGGCGTCCACCTGCGAGGACGCCTGCGCCGACGCGTGGCCGCCGGTGATGACCGGGCAGGGCGAGGTCGAGGTGAAGGGCGTGGACCAGAACCTGGTCGGCAAGGTGCGCCGCCCGGACGGGGCGTGGCAGGTCACGCTCGGCGGCTGGCCGCTGTACCGGTACGCGAAGGACCGTGAGCCCGGCGACGCGAAGGGCCAGGGCGTGGGCGGCACCTGGTACGCCTCGGCGCCCGACGGGAAGAAGGCCGAGGTGCCGGACCGGGCCCCGGCGAACGGCCAGGACGGGGACGAGGGCGGCCGTTGGGCCGGCTGGACGGTCGTGAAGGTCCGCCAGGACCCGCGGTACGGGCCGATCGTGACCGACGGCAAGGGCCGCGTGATGTACCGGTTCGACAAGGACCGGGTGAGGAAGACCAACTGCTTCGGCGACTGCAAGAAGGCGTGGCCGCCGGTGAAGTTCACGAACTGGAAGAAGGTCAAGGTCGAGGGCGTCGACCGCGATCTGGTCGGCTTCATCGAGCGCGCGGGCGACCCGGCCTGCCAGCTGACGATCGACGGCCGGCCGATGTACTACTTCGCGAAGGACCGCGAGCCCGGCGACACCGCGGGCCAGGGCGTGCAGGACGTCTGGTGGCTCGTGTCGGCGCGCGGCGAGAAGATCACCACGGCGCCGGACGGGGGCGGCGGGTACGGCGGCTACTGAGCCGCGTACCACCACAGACGAAGGCGTGGGGACGCGCGGGTCGGTCGGGGTCCGCGGGTCTCCACGCCTTCTCCCGGAAATGTCATTATTCCTCCGGATTCTCCTGACCGTTCTGTGGTTAATGTCCGGCAGTTTCCCTTGTGTCGTACGTTGCCGGTGCGTTGCGTTTTGATCACCATCCCCCGGGTACTTGATCAACACTCTCGACAGCTCCTGGGTCGGGTGTTTGAGTAGGTGACGGTCTCGCCACGCAATGCGGCCCGGCGAAGTGCCCGCACGTGGTGGGAGCTTCTGGAGGTCCGATGGTCGAACGAACGAGGACCCGGACCCGGTATGGGGGAAGCCGGGGTTCGGGCAGGGGCGCGCGCGCGACGATCGCGCTGGCGCTCCTGGCGTCGGGATTGTCCGCGTGCGGCGGCGAGAGCGGGCCGCCCACTCTCAGCTGGTACATCAATCCCGACAACGGCGGGCAGGCGCGGCTGGCGGAAGCCTGCACCAAGGCCGCGGGCGGGAAGTACCGGATCGCCACCTCGGTGCTGCCGAACGACGCGACGCAGCAGCGCGAGCAGCTCATCCGGCGGCTGGCCGCCAAGGATTCCGGGATCGACATCATGAGCCTGGACCCGGTGTTCGTGGCCGAGGCCGCCAACGCCGGATTCCTGCGGCCGTTCGAGGAAAGCGAGAAGGCGCAGTTCACCGAGGGCGTTTTCCCGCCCGCGGTGGAGAACTCCACCTGGGAGGGCAAGCTGTACGCGGCCCCGTTCTGGGCCAACACGCAGATCCTCTGGTACCGGAAGTCGGCCGCGCAGAAGGCCGGAATCGACCCCAAGGCCGCCGATTTCACCTGGGACAAGCTGATCGACGCCGCGGCGCGGGCCGGGGTCACGGTCGGCGTCCAGGCCAACCGGTACGAGGGCTACATGGTGTGGATCAACGCCCTCATCGAGTCGGCCGGCGGCCGGATCATCAGCGCCGCCGAGCGCGGCGACGACGCGGCCATCGAGATCGACTCCCCGGCCGGCCGGCAGGCCGCCGCCATCATCGCCAAGCTCGCCGGCTCGAAGGCCGCGGGCCCCACCATGTCGACCGACGACGAGGAGGCGGCGCGCAACCTGCTCAACGGCCCGCGCGGCGGCTTCATGGTCAACTGGGGCTACATCTGGCGGGCGCAGAACGGCGACGCCAAGGACGGCGTGATCGACAAGAGCATCCCCGGCGACATGGACTGGGCCCGCTACCCCCGGGCGGTCGCCGGGCAGGAGAGCAAGCCCCCGTTCGGCGGCATCGAGCTCGGCATCGGCAACTACGGCGAGCACAAGGACACGTTCGCGGTCGAGGCGGTCAGATGCATCACGTCCGCCGACAACATGAAGAAGTACATGATCGACTCCGGTAACCCGGCCGCCCGCGCCTCGGTGTACGACGATCCGGAGGTCCGCAAGGAGTTCCCGATGGCCGGCCTCATCCGGGACTCGATCAACTCGGCCGCTCCCCGGCCGATCACCCCGTACTACACCGACGTGTCCGGCGCGGTGCAGAGCCGCTGGCACCCGCCCGGCTCAGTGAACCCGCAGACCACGCCGGGCGAGTCCGCCACGTTCATCCGCCAGGTCCTGCGCGACCAGGCCCTGCTGTGACCGGAGGCTCCGCATGACCGCAGTGGATACGGCTCCGGCCGCCTCCAGGAACGGGAAGAAGCGGCCGGAGATCTCCGACCGCGGCAGGTCCGAGCGCAGGCTCGGGCTGATGCTGGCCGCGCCGGCCGTGATCGTGATGCTGCTGGTGACGGCGTACCCGCTGTTCAACGCGCTGTACCTGTCGCTGTTCAGCTACCGCCTCACCAGCCCGGAGGACCGCGAGTTCGTCTGGTTCGCCAACTACGTCACCGCGCTGAGCGACCCGCTGTTCTGGCAGAACGTCCTCACCACGTTCTTCATCACGGCCGTCACCGTCGCGGTGGAGCTGGTCATCGGGTTCGCGCTGGCGCTGGTGATGCACCGGGCGCTGTTCGCCCGGCGCACGCTGCGCACCGCGATCCTGATGCCGTACGGCATCGTGACCGTCATCTCGGCGTTCGCTTGGCTGTTCGCGTTCGACCTGACGTCGGGGTTCGTGAACCAGTGGTTCGGGCTCGGCGACTACGACTGGTTCGGGGGCCGCTGGTCCTCGCTGTTCGTGATCATCCTGTCCGAGATCTGGAAGACCACGCCGTTCGTGTCGCTGCTGCTGCTGGCCGGCCTGGCGCAGGTTCCGCGCGACCTCGGCGAGGCGGCCACCGTGGACGGCGCCACCGCCTGGCAGCGGCTGTGGCGGGTCACGATCCCGAACATGAAGGCGGCCATCATGGTCGCGATGCTGTTCCGCACGCTCGACGCGTGGCGGATCTTCGACAACGTCTTCGTCATGACGCGCGGCCAGAACGACACGCAGACGCTGTCGTTCCTCACCTACCAGCAGACCATCACCCGGACCTCGATCGGGCTGGGCAACGCCGTCGGCGTGCTGCTGTTCCTGTCCGTGCTGCTGATCGCGGTGATCTACATCAGGGGGTTCCGGGTGGACCTGTCGCAGGTGCGGGGTGATCGGTGATGGAGTCGACGCGTTCCAAGGTCCTGTGGATCATCGGCGCGGTCGTGATCCTGATCTGGTCGATCTTCCCGATCTTCTGGATCGTGATGCTGTCGTTCAAGCAGCCCGGCGAGATCGGCAACCAGCCCGGGTTCTTCCCCAAGGACTGGACGTTCGAGAACTACCGGACGGTCTTCTCAATCGACCTGTTCACCTCCGCGCTGATCAACTCGATCGGGATCTCGCTGATCGCGACGTTCATCGGGGTGGTGTTCGCGACGCTGGTGGCGTACGCGATCGCCCGGCTGGAGTTCCCCGGCAAGAAGATCATCCTGTCGTTCGCGCTCGCCATCGCGATGTTCCCGGTGGTGTCGCTGGTCGGCCCGCTGTTCAACCTGTGGCGCGACATCGGCCTCTACGACACCTGGCCGGGGCTGATCATCCCGTACATCTCGTTCGCGCTGCCGCTCGCGATCTGGACGCTGTCGGCGTTCTTCCGCGAGATCCCGTGGGAGATGGAGCAGGCCGCGCAGGTGGACGGCGCCACGTCCTGGCAGGCGTTCCGGAAGGTGATCGTCCCGCTGGCGGCGCCCGGGGTGTTCACCGCGGCGATCCTCACCTTCTTCTTCTGCTGGAACGACTTCGTCTTCGGCATCTCGCTCACCTCCAGCGACAGCGCCCGGCCGGTGCCGGCGGCGCTGGCGTTCTTCACCGGCGAGTCGCAGTTCGAGGCGCCGACCACCGCGGTGTCCGCCGCCGCGGTCGTGGTCACGGTCCCGGTCGTGATCATCGTCCTGCTGTTCCAGCGCCGCATCGTTGCCGGGCTGACGTCCGGCGCCGTCAAGGGATAGGAATAGGGAGCCCTTCCATGGCCGCCATTTCCATGCAGAACATCGTCAAGCAGTACGGCGACGGGTTCCCGGCCGTGAACGACGTCAGCCTGGACGTCCAGGACGGCGAGTTCATGATCCTGGTCGGCCCGTCCGGCTGCGGGAAGTCCACCCTGCTGCGCATGATCGTGGGGCTGGAGGACATCACCTCCGGCGAGATGCGCATCGGCGACAGGGTCGTCAACCGGGTCGCGCCGCGCGAGCGCAACCTGTCGATGGTCTTCCAGAACTACGCGCTCTACCCGCACCTCACCGTGTACGAGAACATCGCGTTCCCGCTCCGCCTCGCCAAGACGTCCGACGAGGAGGTCCGCAAGCGGGTGACCGAGACCGCCGAGCTGCTGGAGCTCACCGAGCACCTGGAGCGCAAGCCCGCCAACCTGTCCGGCGGGCAGCGGCAGCGGGTCGCGATGGGGCGCGCGATCGTCCGCCAGGCGGACGCTTTCCTGTTCGACGAGCCGCTGTCCAACCTGGACGCCAAGCTGCGCGGGCAGATGCGCACCGAGATCTCCCGCCTCCAGCGCCGCCTCGGCGTCACCACCGTCTACGTCACGCACGACCAGACCGAGGCGATGACGCTCGGCGACCGCGTCGCCGTGCTGCGCAAGGGCGTCCTCCAGCAGGTCGGCAGCCCGCGCGAGCTGTACGAGCAGCCGACCAACCTGTTCGTCGCGGGCTTCATCGGCTCCCCGTCGATGAACTTCCTCCCGGCGACGGTCACCGAGGGGCACCTGGAGACGCCGCTCGGCCGCTTCGAGATGGACGAGCGGGAGGCCGCCGCCGTCGGCGACCGCGACGTGGTGCTCGTCGGCGTCCGCCCCGAGGACTTCGAGGACGCCGAACTGATCTCGGACGAGAAGCGGGCGCGCGGCAAGGTCGTCCGGGCCAAGGTGGACGTCACCGAATGGCTGGGCAACGAGCAGTACGCGTACGTACCGTACGAGGCGCCCGCCGACCTGAGCGCGCAGCTCCGCGAGCTGTCCAAGGAGCTGGACAGCGACCAGATGCGCACCCAGGCGGTGGTGTCCCTGGACGCGGCCAGCCTGATCAACGCGGGCGACGAGGCCGACCTCTGGATCGACACCGCCAAGATGCACATCTTCGATCCGGCGACCGGCGACAACCTCACCCGGGACGAGGAGCGGGTGGCCGCGCTCGGCCGCCGCGCCGACCAGGCCCGCGAGGCGCAGCGCCGGGCGCAGCGCACCGACGAGCCGGCCGCCGCGGCCAAGGGCGGCGACTAGGAGCGATGCACTTCGTCTTCACCCCGCCGGCGGACGCGGCCGGCGGCCTGCTGACCCTCCCGTGGAACGAGCCGCTGGAGGAGTGGGCCGACGACCGGCTGGTGGAGATCCGGCAGCGCGGGCTCTCCCGCCATGTCGTCCGGTTCGTCGCCGAGGAGGGCCAGGTCTACGCCCTCAAGGAGCTGGACGGGAGGCTCGCGCGCCGGGAGTACCGCCTGCTGCGCGCCCTGCGCGACCTGAAGGTGCCCGCGGTGGAGGTGGTCGGCATCGCGATCGACCGGACCGACACCGCGGGCGGGCCGCTCGACGCGATCCTGGTGACCCGCTTCCTGGAGTTCTCCAGCTCCTACCGCAACCTGTTCGCCAACCCGCGCGGCGGCCACCCCACCGACCGCCTCCTGGACGCGCTCGTCGAACTCCTCGTCCGGCTCCACCTGGCGGGCTTCATGTGGGGCGACTGCTCCCTGTCGAACGTCCTGTTCCGGATGGACGCGGGGGCGTTCGCCGCGTACCTGGTGGACGCCGAGACCGCCGAGCTGCACCCGTCGCTGTCGGAGGGCCAGCGGAGCTACGACGTGAACCTCGCCAGGGAGCGCATCGCGGGCGAGGCGTTCGACCTGCGCGCCGCCGGCACCCTTCCCGCGGAGATCGACCCGATCGACATCGCCGACGAGACCGTGCGCCGGTACGAGGCGCTGTGGGACGAGCTGACCCGCGAGGAGCTGCTGCACCCGGACGACCAGCGCTACCGCATCGGCGAGCGGCTGCGCCGCATCAACGAGCTCGGCTTCGACGTCGACGAGGTCGAGCTGCTGGACGCCGGCGGCCCCGGCGAGTCCCGCCTGCGCGTCCGCACCCGGGTGGCCGAGCCGGGCCACCACCGCCGCCTCCTGCTGAGCCGCACGGGCCTGGTCGCGCAGGAGAACCAGGCCCGCCGCCTCCTGAACGACATCGCCGGCTACCGCGGCCACCTGGAGCGCGAGTCCGGCCGTCCCGTGCCCGAGGTGGTCGCGGCGAACCGGTGGCTGGCCGAGGTGTACGAGCCGATCGTGCGGGCCGTCCCGCCCGCCCTCCGCGACCGCCTGGACGAGGTGGAGATCTTCCACGAGGTCCTGGAGCACCGCTGGTTCCTGTCCGAGGAGTCGGGCCGGGACGTCGGCACCCGCACGGCGGCCCGCGACTACTTCCGCAACGTGCTCCCGCACGTCCCGGCCGAGCTGACCCTCACGGCGGCGAAGGCCCGCCCCGAACCCCGCCCCGGCGGGCCGCCCGCCCCGCGTTAGGGTGAGCCGGTGACCGAGACCTCCCGTCACCACCGCGCTGAGGGCGGGGCGCCCGCGCCGGCCGTGCCGCCCGCGTCGGCCGGCGGGTCGGCGATGGAGCCGGGCACCTTCAACGCGCCCTTGCGCGCGCAGTTCGAGACGTTCCTCGACGAGCACCGGGCGCGGCTGCACGGCTGCCTGGACGGGCTGACCGAGGAGCAGGCGCGGCGCTCGCTGGTGCCGTCCAAGACCACCCTCCTCGGCCTGGTGAAGCACGGGACGTTCATCGAGAAGGTCTGGTTCGACGAGGCGGTCACGCGCCGGTCCCGCGCCGAGATCGGCATCCCCGACACTCCGGACGAGTCCTTCGATCTCGGCGAGGGGGACACGGTCGCGTCCGTCCAGGAGGAGTACCGGCGGGCCTGCGAGGCGTCCCGCCGGGCCACGGCGGGCCTGTCGCTGGACGACGAGCTGCCGGGCAACCGCCGCGGCCCGCTCCCGCTGCGCTTCGTCTACCTCCACGTGCTGCGGGAGCTGGCCCAGCACTGCGGTCATGCCGACATCCTCCGCGAGCAGGTCCTCGGGCGTTAGCGCCGATGTCAGGCGCTGACGGCCTTCTTGTAGAGGCGGGTCGCCAGCGGGACGAACACGACCAGGATCACGGCGATCCAGATCAGCGACGCCGGGACGGCGTGCTGCATGGGCCAGGCGTCCGACGCCTTCATCGCGGTGCTGGTGTTGCCGAACAGCTCGCGCGCCGCCTGCGTGAACGTCGAGACGGGGTTCCACTCGGCGACGACGCGCAGCGGGGCGGGCAGCTCGGAGGTGTCGAGGAAGGCGTTGGAGACGAACATCAGCGGGAACGACACCATGGTCGCGATGTTGTTGAAGCTCTCCGGCGTGCGCAGGGCCAGCGCCACGGTCGCGGTGAACCAGGAGAACGCGTACGCGAACAGCAGCAGCAGCGCGAACCCGAGGACGACCTCCTGCGGCGACGAATGCGTCCGCCAGCCGACGGCGACCCCGACCGACGCCATGACGACCAGGCTGGCGACGTTCATCAGCAGGTCGCTGACGGTCTGGCCGATCAGCACCCCGGACGGCGCCATGGGCAGCGAGCGGAACCGGTCGAAGATCCCCTTCTGCAGGTCCAGCGTCAGCGTGTAGCCGGTGGTCTGCGCGCTGATCAGCACGGCCTGGACGAAGATGCCGGGAAGCAGGAACTCCTTGTACGGCACCCCCGGGATGTCGATGACGCTGCCGAAGACGTAGGCGAACATCAGCACGAACACGATCGGGAACATGACGGCGGCGCCGAGCAGGTCCGGCGACCGCCTGATCTTCAGGGCGTTGCGCTTGGCGATGGTCCAGCCATCGGCGGCGGGCATGGTGAGCGCGTTCATCGGGCGGCCTCCTGGACCGGCTCGTCGGCGCCGGGCGCCGGGCGCCCGGTCAGGGTGAGGTAGACGTCGTCGAGGGTGGGCCGCCGCAGTCCGGCGTCCCGTACCCGGACGCCCTCCTGGGCCAGCCGGCCGAGGCTCTGGCGGAGCGACTCGGGGCCGTCGGTCACCGGGACGGTGATCCGCAGCGACTCCGGCGCAATCCGCATCGCGCCGACCGCGACCCAGGCGAGGGCCTCCCGGGCGGTCTCCAGCTCGGCGGCGTCGGTCACGGTCACCTCGATGCGGTTGCCGCCGACCTGGTCCTTGAGCTCGTCGGCGGTGCCGCGGGCGATGGCGCGGCCGTGGTCCACCACCATGATCTGGTCGGCGAGCCGGTCGGCCTCCTCCATGTACTGGGTGGTGAGCAGCAGCGTGCTGCCGCCCGCGACGAGTTCGGCGATGGTGTCCCACAGCGCGGTGCGGGCGCGGGGGTCCAGGCCGGTGGTGGGCTCGTCCAGGAACAGCACCGGCGGGTCGGCGACCAGCGCGCCGGCGAGGTCGATCCGGCGCCGCATGCCGCCGGAGTAGCCCTTCACCGGGCGGTCGGCGGCGCCGGTGAGGTCGAAGCGTTCGAGCAGCTCGCGGGCGCGCGCCTTGCTGCGCTTGGCGCCCAGGTGGTAGAGCCGCCCGACCATCTCCAGGTTCTCGGCGCCGGTGAGGTGCTCGTCGACGGCGGCGTACTGGCCCGACAGCCCGATGTACGAGCGCAGCCGCCGGGCGTCCCGGACGACGTCGCAGCCGGCGACGGTGGCGCGGCCGCCGTCGGGTGCCAGCAGGGTGGTCAGCACCCGCACCGTGGTGGTCTTGCCCGCGCCGTTCGGGCCGAGCAGGGCCAGTACCGTGCCCTCCGGCACGGAGAAGCTCAGCCCGTCCAGGGCCTTCACCTCGCCGTATCTCTTGACGAGTCCGTCGGCCGTGATCGCGTCGGTCATGAGGGTCTCCTCGCTGGTGTCCGGGGGTGTCAGGAGCGGTGGACGTCGATGTGGCCCCAGTTGGTGTGCGCGTGCACCTCCACCACCGTGTCGCCGGCCTCGGGGGGCTCGGCGGCGTCCAGGGTGTTGCGCACCACGCCGTTCTTGGTGTGCAGGTCCAGCCAGGCGGCCGTGCCCTCGGCGATGCCGACGTCGACCTTGCCGTGGCCGCCCTCCACGCGGACGGTGCCGCTCACCGCCGCGCCGATCCGGATGCGGCCGTGCGCGGACCTGGCGGTGAGGGCGCCGAGGACGCGGTCCACGGTGATCCCGCCGACACCGGTCCTGACCTGGAGCTCGCCGGCCGCGGTGCCGAGGAAGATCTCACCGGTGGAGTTCTTCACCGTGCCGGAACCGTCGACGGCGCCGATCCGGATCGCCCCGACGGAGCCGGTCACGTCCACGGCGCCGGTCACCCGGTCCACGGTGATCTCGCCGGTGGACGTCCTGGCCTCCAGCGGCCCGGCCTCCTCCAGGCGCACGTCGCCGTTCGGGCTGTGCACGACGGTCCGGCCGAGCACGCCGGTGGCGACGAAGCCCGCCATGCCGCCCGCGGAGACCGCGGCCTCCAGGCCGGACCCGGCCGGCAACTCGACGGTCACCTCGATGGAGCCGCGCCAGGACCGCAGGTGGCCGAGGCCCTTGGGCCGGGGCGCCCTGACCAGCAGCCGGCCGGCGGAGAACTCGACGACCGTGCGCTCGGCGTCCTGCACGCACGCCTCGGACTCCGGGTCGCTGGGGCGCACCTCCACCACCGTGTCGGCGCGGTGGCTCGCGTGGACGCGGACCTGGCCGACGAACATGTCGATGTCGGCGGTGATCGGCTCGGGGGTGTCGAAAACGGGCATGGCGGAGCCCTCCTCATGGGTCCGGTGGAACATCCCGGCCTCGGGGCCGGGCGATGGAGTACGTGATGGAGCCGGAAGGGCTAGCGCACCCAGCCGGTGTAGCCGCGGCCGCTCCGCACCTGCCGCGGCGGGCCCGCGGGGGCGCTCGCGGCGCCGGGTTCGAGCGCGGCGGAGACGGCGCGGACCAGCCAGGCGTTGACCGAGATCCCCTGGCGGCCGGCGGCCTCCTCCGCGCGCACCTTGAGGTGCTCGGGCAGCCGCAGCGTCATCCGCGCGGTGCCGCCCTCGTCGGCGGGGGGAGGCCCGGCGGGCGGCGCGGCCTCCGGAACGGTCTCCGCCGCGCGGTCGTCCGCGCGCCACTCGGCCGGCGGTGCGGGCGGCGGCGTCACCACGAACGCCGGGTCGCCGCCGCGCAGCCGCACGTCGACCGAGCCCGGGGCGAGCTCGCTGGTGATCTCGTCGGCCGCGGCCGACAGCGCCTCCAGCAGGGACAGCCTGGCGGCCGATTCCAGGGCGCCGGTGAGCCGCTCGGCCAGCGCCCGCGCCTCCGGTCCGCCCGCCTCGGCGGCCACGGCGAGCTCGCGCCGGAGCTTCTCCACGTACGGCATCAAATCCATGCCATCACTATGACGCCATAGTGACGTCACGTCAAGCAGAGGTGGCGTCACTTTGCCCAAAGTGGCGTCATATGGCGCTCAGCGGCGGGTGAGCGGGGTCTCCGACTCCAGGTGGGTCAGCTTGTCCGGGTTGCGGACGTAGTAGAGGCCGGTGATGCGGGCGTCGTGGACGCTGACCGCCATGACGCCGTCGACCTCGCCGTCCATGAGGACGAGGAGCGCGGGAGTGCCGTTGACGACGGTGGGCTCGGTGGTGAGGCCGGGGCCGTACCTGCCGATGCCGCCGAAGAAATAGCGGACGATCCTCTCGGCGCCGACGATCGGGTGCCGCGCCGCCTGCTTGACGCCGCCGCCGTCGCTGACCAGGACGACATCGGGCGCGAGGACGTCCAGGAGCTCCTGCGGATTCCCCGTCTCGACGGCGTGCCGGAGCGACTCCAGCGCCGCCCGCGCCTGGCCGGGCGAGACGGCCTGGCGGGGGCGGCGCGCCTCCACGTGCCGGCGGGCGCGATGGGCGATCTGGCGGACGGCCGCGGGGCTCTTGCCGACCGCGGCCGCGATCTCGTCGTACTCGAAGCCGAACGCCTCGCGCAGCACGAAGACCGCGCGCTCGGTCGGCGCCAGCGTCTCCATCACCAGCAGGAGCGCCATCGACATGCTCTCGGCGAGCTCGACGTCGTCGGCCACGTCCGGCGCGGTGAGCAGCGGTTCGGGCAGCCACGGGCCGACGTAGGACTCCCGGCGGCGCTTCATGGTGCGCAGCCGGTTGAGCGCCTGCCGGGTGGCGATCCGGACCAGGTAGGCGCGCTCGTCCCGCACCTGCTCCGTGTCGACCCTGACCCACCGCAGCCACGTCTCCTGGAGGACGTCCTCGGCGTCGGCCGCCGACCCGAGCATCTCGTACGCGACGGTGAACAGCAGGTTGCGGTGGGCCAGGAAGGTCTCGGTCGCCGCCTCGGCGTTGTCGCTCATGGCTCTGACTCCTTCGCGATCAGCGGGCCGCGGGCGCCCCGGAACGCGCGAACCGCACGCGCTCCGCGTCCTTGACCATCCAGCTGTGCGAGCCGGGCTTGCGCGCCTCACCCGCCAGCTGCTTGATGGGACTCTTGCACGCCGCCTCCTTGAGCTTCGCGCCGAGCCGGCCGCCCACGTGCAGCGCCGTCGCCGTGTCGTTCCGGTGGGCGACCTGGAAGACGGCCGCCCGGCGGCCCAGGCTGACGCACATGGCGGCGATCCCCCTGTCGAACTCCGCCGGGCGCTCGCCCGCGATCCGGCCGAGCACCGTGTCGGCGGCGTGCGAGCCCAGCGGGAGCGCGGCCTGGCAGCTCATCCGCAACGGCAGGCCCGCCGGGGCGGCCGCGTCCCCGGTCGCGACGATGCGCTCGTCGTCCACGCTGGTCAGCGTCCCGTCGGTGAGCAGGCGGCCGACGGCGTCGGTGCGCAGCCCGCTGCGCGCGGCCAGGTCCGGCACGCCGAAGCCGGTGGTCCAGATCGTCACCTCGCTGGGCAGCTCGCGGCCGTCCTCCAGCCGTACGGCACCGCGCGTCACCTCCACCGCCGCCGAGCCGGGGCCGTCCAGCACGGTCACCCCGAGCCTGGCCAGCACCTTGGCCACCGAGCGCCGCCCCCGCGGGTGCAGGTACGGGCCGAGGAGGCCGCCACAGGCGAGCGTCACGGTACGGCCCGCCTCCGCCAGCTCGGCGGCCGTCTCGATGCCGAGCGGGCCGGCGCCGACGACCGTCACCGGTGCCTTCGCGGGGGTGCCGTCCAGCATGGTCCGCAGCCGCTGCGCCTCCTCCAGGCTCGCGATCGGGTACGCGAACTCGGCCGCCCCGGGCACTCCGGGATCCGTGCTGCCGCTGCCCACCGCGTAGACGAGGTAGTCGTAGCCGAGGGTGCCGCCGTCCTCCAGTTCGAGGCCGCGCCCGGCCGCGTCGATCCGCGTCACGGTGCCGACCAGGAGCCGTACGCCCTCGGCCAGCACCTCGCGGTAGCCGACCACCGCGTCGTCGGAGCCGCCCACCAGCTGGTGCAGGCGGATCCGCTCGACGAAGTCCGGACGCGAGTTGATCAGCGTCACGTTCAGGTCGGCGCGCTGCGTCAGCCGGTTGGCCGCCATGACTCCGGCGTACCCGCCGCCGACCACGACCACCTCGATGTTCTCGCTCATGATGCCTCCTCCGTCTCGGCCTCGGCATCAAGACACCGCCTTGGAGCCCCGTGTGACAGCCCGTGAGCCAGATCACGAGGAGGCGGCTGTGTCTCGCGACGGCATCATGGTCTCCCGCCCGCCGGCCCGGCCGATGCGCGCAGTGAACGCGGGGGAGGATCGCCCGCCGACGCCTGGCGGGGCTCGGGGCGCATCAGCCGGCGTCGTCCAGCATCGCGTCCAGGAGGTGCCGGGACGTCTCCAGGCGGCCGATCTCCTCGGCGATCCGCTCCCGCTCCCGGCGCAGGTTGGTGACCATCTCGGGGCAGGACGCGAGCGGCATCTCGTCGCGCACGCAGTGCAGGAACCGGACGATGACCGCGGTGGGAAGCCCGGCGGCGAGCAGCCGCCGGATGTGCCGGACCGCGGCGACGTCGACCGCCGAGTACTCGCGGTAGCCGTTGGGCAGGCGCCGCGGCCGCAGCAGGCCCTGCTCCTCGTAGTAGCGCAGCAGCCGCCGGCTGACTCCGGTCGCAGCGGCGAGGTCCCCGATCCGCACCGGCCCTCCTGGGCTTGACCTTCACATGGATGTGACGCCTTACCGTCCCATTGTCACTGACCGGTGGAAGGATCGGACATGTCCGGAGCATTGATCATCGGGGCCGGGCCGGGGATCGGCCAGGCGGTCGCCCGCAGGTTCGCCCGCGCGGGCTTCCCCGTCGCGCTCGTCGCGCGTACCGACGCGACGCTGAAGTCCGTCGCGGCCACGATCGGCGGGGTGCCGGTGTACACCGCGAGGGCCGACAGCTCTGACGAGGAGGCGCTGCGCGGCGCCCTCGACCGCGTGATCGCGGAGATGGGGGTCCCGGACGTCGCCGTATACAACTCGGCCGTCGTCCGCGCCGACACGCTGGACGAACTGCCCGTCCAGGAGCTTCTCGGCACCTACGCGGTCAACGTGGCGGGAGCCGCCGCGGCGGCCACCCACCTGATGCCGCGGATGGCCGCGCAGGGCGGCGGCACGTTCATCGTCACGGGCGGGATGCCCGTGGCGAAGGCGTCGTACGCGACCCTGTCCCTCGGCAAGGCCGCCGTCCGGGCGCTGGTGACGCTGCTCGACCAGCGGTACGGGCCCTCGGGCGTGCACGCCGCGACCGTCACCGTGGACGGCGTCGTCGCGCCCGGCACGGCGTTCGACCCCGACGACATCGCCGAGCGCTACTGGCGGCTGCACGAGCGTCCCGAACGGGAGGTCCTGCACACCGACCAGAGCGCCCACGACGTCGTCACCGAACTCCTGGCGGCCTGGACGAAGGCGTTCAACGAGCACCGCGCCGCCGACCTCGCCGCGATGTTCACCGCCAACGCGCTCTTCCAGGGGCTCGGACCCGCCCCGCTGGCCGGCCCGGACGAGATCCGCGGCTACTACGAGCGCGTCCCTGAGGGGACGACGGCCGACGCGCGGGTGCTGCGCGCCGAACGTTCGCCCGGCGGCTCGGTCGCGGCCTTCGCGGACGTCACGTTCGGCGGCCCCACCGGCATCTCGCACGTGCGCCTGTCGCTGAACCTGCACCTACAGGACGAGACCTGGCGGATCCGCCACTACCACGCGGCGCTCACGGCCCCCAACGCGGCCTAGTGCGTTGACTCGTGGCGTGTCCGCCTTCCACGGCCCACCTGGGAGAGGGACACGCCACGAGTCGACAAGGCGTGGTCGCGACCGGGGACGTGACGCCGCGGCGGAGGCCGTCGAGGCCGGTGGCCCGGACGGCGCCGCGGTCCGGGCCATGCTCGAACGCACTCTGCGCCGCATGGAGCCGAGCAGGACGGCTGACGCTGTGCCGTTGGTCACTCCACCGAGCGTGAAGCGATAGGAAACTATCGGTCGTGGTAACCTCCGTGAGGAATAAGTGATAGATGGATATCACTTGTATGCCGCCGGGGGGACGCCGAGCCCCCGGCGGCCTCAGCGGCCTTCCGCACGCAACGACACGCCCTCATGGAGGCTCGTCCTATGTCCCACGCAATGCCCCGGTCCGCCGAGACGGGGGTGTCCCCGCCGGTACGGGTGAACGCCGTCGTGGCGATCCTCGCGTTCGGCGGGATCGGCGTCTCGCTGATGCAGACGCTGGTGATCCCGATCGTCCCCGAGCTGCCGAAGCTGCTCGGGGCCTCCGCGGCGGACGCCGCCTGGGCGGTCACCGCCACGCTGCTCGCGGCCGCGGTCGCGACCCCGGTGAGCGGCCGGCTGGGCGACATGTACGGCAAGCGCAGGATGCTGCTGATCAGCGTGCTGATGATGGTGATCGGCTCGGTCGTCGCCGGGTTCAGCGACACGCTGGTGCCGATGATCGTCGGACGGGCGCTGCAAGGGCTGTCGGCCGGCGTGATCCCGCTGGGCATCAGCATCATGCGCGACGAGCTGCCGGCCGAACGGCTCGCCTCCGCCATCGCGCTGATGAGCGCCTCGCTCGGCGTCGGCGGCGCCCTCGGCCTGCCCGCCGCCGCGCTCATCGCGGACAACTACGACTGGCACGCGCTGTTCTGGGTCTCGGCGGGCATCGGCGTCGTCGCGCTGCTGCTCGTGCTGGCGTTCGTCCCGGAGTCCAAGGTGCGGTCCGGCGGCCGGTTCGACCTGGTGGGGGCCATAGGGCTGTCGGCCGGGCTGATCTGCCTGCTGCTGGCGATCTCCAAGGGCGGCGACTGGGGCTGGACGAGCGGCACGCCCCTCGGCCTGTTCGCGGCGGCCGCCGTGGTCCTGCTCGCGTGGGGCGCCTTCGAGTTGCGCGTCAAGGAGCCGCTGGTGGACCTGCGCACCACCGCGCGCCGCCAGGTGCTGGTCACCAACCTCGCGTCCATCGCGATCGGGTTCGGGATGTTCGCGCAGTCGCTGGTCATCCCGCAGGTGCTGCAGATGCCCGAGGCGACCGGGTACGGCCTGGGCCGGTCGCTGCTGGCCGCCGGGCTGGTGATGGCGCCGTCCGGGCTGGTGATGATGGCGCTGGCGCCGCTCTCGGCCGCGGTGTCCAAGGCCGCCGGGCCGAAGGTGACCCTGATGGTCGGGTCCCTGATCGTGGCCGCGGGGTACGGCCTGAACATCGTGCTGATGTCGGAGGTCTGGCACTTCGTGCTGGTCTCCTGCGTGATCGGGGCCGGGATCGGCTTCACCTACGGGGCGATGCCCGCGCTGATCATGGGTGCGGTGCCGCCGTCCGAGTCGGCCGCGGCCAACAGCCTCAACACCCTGATGCGGTCCCTGGGGACCTCGACCGCCAGCGCCGTCATCGGCGTCATCCTGGCGGAGATGACCATCGGCCTTGGCGGGGTGACGGTGCCCTCCGAGGACGGCTTCAAGGTCGTCATGGCGGCCGGGTCGGGCGCGGCCGTGCTGGCCTTCCTGATCGCGGCCCTCATCCCGAACCGGCGTCCCGCCGCGGCGGCGGTGGCCGAGGCCGCCGCCGTCCCGGCCGAGGAGCCCGTCATGGAGCGGGTCCTGGTCGGCGCGGACGCGGCGGAGGCCGAGCCGGCGGCCGCGCGCGGCGGCGGGACGGGCGACGCCCCCGCGGCCGGCGGGATCCCGATCACCGGCCGGGTCCGCGCCGCGGAGGACGTCCCCGTGGCCGGGGCCGCGGTGACGCTGATCTCGCTCGAAGGCCGCCAGGTGGGCCGCGCGGTCGCGCACGCCGACGGTTCGTACGGCCTGCACGCGCCGGGCGCAGGATCGTACGTGCTGATCGCCTCGGCGGACGGCCACCAGCCGCAGGCCAGCTCGATCGTGGTCAACGGCGCGCCGGTCGCGTACGACGTGCTGCTCAGCGGCACCAGCGGCCTCACCGGCGCGGTGCGTTCGGCGGACGGCGGCGCGCCGGTGCCCGGTGCCGTGGTCATCGTGACGGACGTGCGCGGCGACGTGCTGGCCACCGCGCGGACCGACGCGCTGGGCGAGTTCGCCGTCACCGGCCTGGTGCCCGGGACGATGACCGTCGCGGTCAACTCGCCCCGGCACCGGCCGCACGCGGCGCCCGTCGAGATCGGCGCGGCCGGGGTGACCCGGATCGAGGTGGAGCTCCGGCCGGGGGCGCACGTGCGGGGCACGGTCCGCGGGGCGGGCGCCGTGCTGAGCGGTGCGCGGGTGACGCTGGTGGACGCCGCCGGCAACGCGGTCGCGACCACGACGACCGGCCCGGACGGCGCCTACGCGTTCTCCGATCTGGACACCGGGGCGTACACGGTCATCGCGACCGGCTACCCGCCGAAGGCGACCACGCTGTCGGTGCCCGGAGGCGGCGTGGACGGCCACGACATCGATCTCGCCCACGGCGACGGGTAGCCCGCGGTACGCGGAGAGGCCCGGCGGCGCGAGTGTCAGCCGCCGGGCCTTCGCTTGCGCAGGGGAACGGCCGGGGGCAGCGGGCTCGCGCCTTCGGGGGACAGGGCGTCGAGGACGAGCACGACGTAGCGCCGCCAGCCGCCCTCCTCGGGGTCCATCGTCCAGAGCACGCTGAGCAGCATGGCCATGATCCGGCGGACGTCGTCGAGGACGAGGTCGTCCCGGATGACGCCGGCCCGCTGGCCGCGCTCGACCAGCGGGGCGAGCGCCTCGATGAAGCGGGTGCCGGCGTCGGCGGTCAGGGAGCCGAAGTCCCGGGCGGCGGCCAGCATGTTGTAGTCGCGGGCCGTCAGGGACATCGTGCTCTCCAGCACCCGGGCCAGGCCGCGCCGCGGGTCCTCGTCCTCCAGGGCCTCTTCGAGTACGGGGAGGACCTCCTGGGTGAAGCCCTGCTCGAGCGCGGTCCGCACGAGGACCGCCTTGTCCGGGAAGCGCCGGTAGAGGGTCGCGATGCCGACTCCGGCGCGGCGCGCGATCTCCTCCAGCGGGACGTCGGAGCCGCGCTCGGCGTAGAGCTCCCGCGCCGCCCGCAGGATCTTCTCGGAGTTGCGCGCGGCGTCGGCGCGCAGGGGGCGGGGAGGTTCGCTGGGCACGGTCCGATGCTATCAAACCGATAGTCGCCTATCGGATCGAGTGGCGCGGCATGACCTGCGGATACGCGAAGGCCCCCGCCGGACGATACCGGCAGGGGCCGCAGGCGTCGCCTACTGAAGGGCGCTGCCCTTCTTCCACTTCTCCCAGGAGAGCTGCCAGAAGGACCAGCCGTTGTTCCACTCGACCTCGCGGGTCGTGCCCTTGATGTCGACGATGTCGCCCGGCTGCGCGTTCCGGTAGAACCACTGCGCGTCGTCGGCGGGCTGGCGGACGCAGCCGTGGCTGCAGTTCTGCTCGCCCAGGCACCACTCCTGGCCGGACGTCTGGTGCAGGTACTCGCCGCTGTTGGAGATCCGGACCGCGTACCCGATCATCTCGTCGTAGTAGCCCGGGTCGCCCTTCTTGCGCCCCGGCGAGATCATCCGGACCGGGTTGCCCTTCTCCATCGTCATGTGGACGCCGCTGGTGGTGGTGTACTCGCGGGTGCTCGCGTTGCCGCCGCTGATCGCGACGGTCCGCGCCTTCTTCCCGTCGATGGTCACCACCATCTTGTGCTTCTTCATGTTGATCTTGGCGATCCGGGACTCGCCGATCTCGAAGGTGCGGGACAGGTTCCGCATGCCGTACACGCCCTTGGCGGCGCGGACCCCGGCCAGCCGCGCGTTCAGCGTGACCTTCTGGTGCGGCTGCCAGTACGTCTTGGGCCGGTAGATCACCTTCTGGTCGCCCATCCACCGCCAGGCGCCCTCGACCGGCTTCTCGGCCTTGACCTCCAGGGCCTTCTCGACCTGCGCCTTGTTGTGCACGGCACGGTCGAAGTCGAGGATGATCGGCATCCCGATGCCGTACTGCTTGCCCTTGTTGCCCTCCAGGATCCAGTCCACCGAGGCGGCGATCGTCGCCTCCGGCTTCAGGGTCCGGAACGTGCTGGCGGCCTGCGAGGTCGTGCCGACGGAGTTCTTGGCGGTGGCGTTCACCGTGTACGAGGAGGACGGGCGCAGCGTCCAGCGGGACCGCCACTCGGTCTTCTGGGCGTTGAAGTCGCCGGGCACCGGCTTGCCCTTGAGCTGGACGTTCACCGACTCGAGCGAGCCGCCCGCCGCCTTCACGACCACGCCCTGGTCGGGGCGGGCCTTCTCGGTGCCCTGGGCCGGGGTGATCGTCACCTTGGCCGCGGGGACCTTGGTGTCGCCGGCGGCGGTGGTCCCCTCCTTGCTCGTGTCGCTGCACGCGGTGAGTGCCAGGACACCCGCCAGCAGCGACGCTCCGAACCGAATCCCGTTCCTCCGCACCAGCGCCACCCCGAGCACGCTCACGACCGATTCAAGGTCATTAATTGTGGATGTTGAAAAAATACCCCCTTAGCTGGGTGTGTCCTATGTGACCGAGGTTGCGATTTGGAATCGAACGGTTACCCGCGCGTTCGGCCGACGACCCGGCCGCGCACCTCGCCGAAGCCGATCCGGGTGCCGTCCGGGCCGGGCGCGGTGGCGGTGATCGTCACCTCGTCGCCGTCCTCCAGGAACGCGCGCTGCTGCCCGTTCACCTTGACCGGCTCCTTCCCGCCCCAGGTCAGCTCGATGAACGCGCCCCGCTGGCCGGGCTCCGACCCCGAGATCGTGCCGGACGCGAACAGGTCGCCGGTCCGGGCCGAGGCGCCGTTCACCGTCATGTGCGCGAGCATCTGCGCGGGCGACCAGTACATGGTCCGGTACGGAGGACGCGACACGGTCTCGCCGTTCCACTCCACGGCCAGGTCCACGTCCAACCCCCAGGGGGTTTCCTCGCGGAGGTACGGCAGCGGCTCCGGGTCCTGCGGCGGCGTCGGGACGCGCGCCTCCTCCAGCGCGAGCAGCGGGACGACCCACGCCGAGATCGACGTGGCGAAGCTCTTCCCGAGGAACGGGCCGAGCGGCACGTACTCCCACGCCTGGATGTCGCGCGCCGACCAGTCGTTCACGAGCACGCAGCCGAAGACGTGCTTCGCGAAGTCGCCGCAGCCGACCGGCGTGCCGAGCGGGGACCCGGCGCCGACGACGAAGCCCAGCTCGGCCTCGATGTCCAGCCGCCGGGACGGCCCGTACGACGGCGCCGCGTCGGCGGGGGCCTTGCGCTGCCCGTACGGGCGGGCGATCTCCGTGCCGGAGAGCACGACCGTCCCGGCGCGGCCGTGGTAGCCGACCGGCAGGTGCTTCCAGTTCGGCATCAGCGGCTCCGAGTCCGGCCGGAACAGCCGCCCCAGGTTGGACGCGTGGTGCTCGGAGGCGTAGAAGTCCACGTAGTCGGCGACCTCGAACGGCAGGTGCATCGTCACCGCGCCGGCCGGGTGGACCGCCTCGTCCGGCACGTCCCCGGACACGAGTTCGGTGACGCGGCGGCGCACCTCGACCCACCGGTCGTACCCCTGCGCCATGAAGGCGTTGAGCGCGGGCCGCGCGAAGACCTCGTCGCCGAGCGCGGCCGCCAGGTCCACGACGGAGTCGCCGGCGCGGACGCCGACGCGCGGGGCCGTGCCGGCGGTGGAGAAGACGCCGTACGGCAGGTTGGCGAGCCCGAACGGGGAGCCTTCGGGGATGCGGATCGAGGTCATGCGGGGTCGTCTCCCTCCCCGGCCGCGAGGCCGAGGTTCTCGAGGTCGGTCAGGGGGTCGGTGACGCTGCACGTGCCGAACGACAGGAAGCGGGCGCGGACGGCCGCGGCGCGCGCCTCGTCCAGGCCGGCGACGGCGGCGGCCAGGCCGGTGCCGTCGCGGCGGGCGAGGAGCGCCGCGAGGTCGGCGCGCGACGCGCCGCCGAGCGCGGCGTCGACGGCGAGCAGCAGGTTGAGGAACCCGTGCTGCTCGAAGCCGGTCTCCGGGTCGGTGTTGCGGACCGCGTGGTGCAGCCCGGCGGTGGCCTTGAACGGGACGCCCGCCTCGACGACGGCGGCGACCGCGCCCGCCAGTTCCGCCTCGTCCGGGTAGAGGTGCGCCTTGACGCCGCCGGTGCGGAACTTGGCCCGGTACGGCGAGTCCGGGAGCGCGGCGATGACGTCCGCGCGGCGCTCGTCGCGCGGCACCTCCACGAACACGGGCACGCCGGCCTCCGTCTCCGTCTCCGTCTTGCCGAGGACGGCGAACAGCTCGGCCGGTGGCATCCCGTCCGGCACGGCGACCTCGACGCCGGCGAGCCGTACCGGCAGGGCGGCCGCCTCCGCCAGCGCCCCGGCCAGGTGCGCGGGACCCGCCGGGACGGTGACCACGAGGTCGAGCCGCGGCCCGTCCGGCAGCAGCGGGCCGAGGTCCGCGAGCGCCGGGGCGGCCACGACGAACGAGCCGACCAGGCCGGCGTGCGGGGACGCCTTGTGGCGGAAGTGCGCCGGTACGGCCTCCGCGAGCGGCAGGTTCCCGGGCGGGAAGATCGCCGCGTCGTCGCAGAGCCCGCGCACGATCGGGGGCAGGACGGTCACGCCGTACCTCCTGCCCGCCGGCCGGCCCACGTCCACGCGTACGCGGGATCCTCGCAGGCCACACCTCCCTCACCCAGCTCCAGCGGGCGGAACGTGTCGACCATGACGGCCAGCTCGTCGAAGGACTCGACGCCGATGCTGCGCTCGTACGCGCCGGGCTGCGGGCCGTGCGAGTGCCCGCCGGGATGCACCGAGATCGACCCCTGGCCGATGCCGGAGCCCTTGCGGGCCTCGTAGTCGCCGCCGCAGTAGAACATGATCTCGTCGGAGTCCACGTTCGAGTGGTAGTACGGCACCGGGATCGACAGCGGGTGGTAGTCCACCTTGCGCGGCACGAAGTTGCAGACCACGAAGTTGTGGCCCTCGAACACCTGGTGGACGGGCGGCGGCTGGTGCACCCGGCCGGTGATCGGCTCGAAGTCGTGCACGCTGAACGTGAACGGGTACAGGCAGCCGTCCCAGCCGACCACGTCGAACGGGTGCTCGGCGTACACCATCCGGGTGCCGGCGAGCCCGCGCGAGGTGCGGTGCTTGACGAGGACCTCGACGTCGGTGCCGGTGGCGGTGAGCGGCTCGCCGGGGCCGTGCAGGTCGCGCTCGCAGTACGGGGCGTGCTCCAGGAACTGCCCGAACCGCGACAGGTAGCGCTTGGGCGGGTGGACGTGCCCGGTCGCCTCGATGACGTACGCGCGCAGCGGCTCGTCGCCCTCGGGGATCCAGCGGTGCGTGGTCGAGGTCGGCAGCACGACGTAGTCGCCCTGCTTCGCCTGGAGCGCCCCGAAGACGGTCTCGACGACGGCCTGGCCGGACTCGACGTACACGACCTCGTCGCCGGTCGCGTTCCGGTAGAGCGGCGAGGGGACGCTGGACACGGCGTACGAGAGCCGCACGTCGGCGTTGCCGAGGACGAGCCGGCGGCCGGTGACCACGTCGGTCTCGCCCCAGCTCTCCTTGGGGAACAGCGCGTGCAGCTTCAGGTGCCGCGGCTTGAGCGGATGGTTCGGGGTGGTGGCGGCGTCCGGGATCTCCCACACCGCCGAGTCGACGATCGCCGACGGCAGGCCCCGGTGGTAGAGGAGCGAGGAGTCGGAGGAGAAGCCCTCCTCGCCCATCAGCTCCTCGAAGTAGAGCGTGCCGCCCTCGTCCCGGTGCTGGGTGTGGCGCTTCGGGGGGACGTCGCCGACCCGGCGGTAGTACGCCATGGCTGCCTCCTCAAAGTAGTAAATGCATTTACTATCTTCCGCCCGCGATGCGCCGCGTTCAACCCCGTGGAGGGAAAGAAGCGGGCGGGAAAGGGCCGGGAGGCCCGTCAGCGGCGCTCGCGGACGTCGAACTGGTCGCGGTGCGCGATGAGCTTGCCGAGCAGCATGACCAGGATCTCCTGCTCGGTCTCGGTGAGGACCTCGGTCCACTGGTGCTCGCGCTCGTTCTGCGCGCGGAACACCTCCAGCATCGTGGCGCGGCCGTGCTCGGACAGCGACAGCAGCACGGACCGGCCGTCGTTCTCGCCGGGCGACCGTTCGAGCAGGCCGTCGGCCACCAGCGACTTGGCCAGGTTGGACACCGCCGCCCGGCTCATCCCGGCCAGCGCGGCGGCCCGCCGCGACTCCAGCGGGCCCGCCAGCCAGGTCACGAACAGCAGCCGGAAGCCCGCCCAGGACAGGCCGCGCGGCCGGTGCACCGCGGCCTCCAGGTCGTACGTGACGATCATGGAGGCGCGGTTCAGCGTGAGCAGGGTCCGGGTGGCCTCGCGGTGCGGGAACCCGAACTCCTCCGACAGCCGGTGGCCCGCCAGCTCGACGAACGACCAGAAGTCCACCGCGTGCTCCGGCGGCGTTCCGGCGCCGTTCCGCTCCTCGGCCATGGTCCTCACTCTAGTGCCGCCCGGCGAGATCGTTCATACCTGTACTACTTTCCGGGCTGGGTGACGGCGAGCCCGGGACGGTCCCGCGGCACCTTCAGGAAGAGCAGCATCACGGCGCAGACCACCAGGCAGCCGATCGGGAAGAACAGGCGGCCCTCGTCGATCAGATGGCTCCGCGCCCCGTAAAGCCGGTGGATGCGCAGGAGCGTCGTCCGCACCCTGGAGGCGCACGAACTCTGCCGCCGCGACCGCTTCAAGCGGATCTCGCTCGGCGCCGGGCTCGTCCGCCTCGCCGAACCCGTCGAGCAGGACCTGCGCACCCTCGCCCGCCCCGTGCTGGAGGAGCTGGCCGACCAGCGGCAGGCGACCGCGCACCTCGTCGTCCGCGAGGACGAGGACCGCGCCCGGATGCTGATGGTCGTCGAGCCCCGCCGCGCCCGCATGCACGTCGCGTTCCGGCCCGGCCAGATCGACCCGATAGGCCGCGGCTCCGCCGGCCTGGCGATGCTGGCCGCGGCGCCGCCCGTGCCGGGCGAGCGCGAGGAGATCGCCGCCGCGCGCCGCCGCGGCTACGCCGTCTCCCACGGCGAGATCGCCGCCGCCGTCACCGGGGTCTCCGCCGTCGTCCCCGGCGCCCGCACCCAGACCGTCATCGGCCTCTCCCTCTTCGAGGCCCCCGACGTCGAGGAGCTGGGCGCCCTGGTCGTGGAGGCCGCCCACCGCCTGGCGGCCCTGCTCCACTGACCCGGCGGCCCGCCTCGGATGCCAGACTTGCTCCCGCATGTCCCCAGCGGTCAGGAGAGAAGATGAGCGTGCGCCGCGTGGTCACCGGCCATGACGAGGCGGGCAAGGCGGTCGTCGTCGGTGCCGAGCACCGGGGAGTCCCTCTCAGCGAGAAGTGACGGCGGTGCGGACGGGGGCTTCCGTGTTCGGGGCGTTCACCCGGCAGGTGGCGGGGGAGTGGGAGACGATCCGGCGGTTCGAGGTGCCGGGGTGGACGATCGAGCGGGCCACGGCGCGGCGGCTGGCCGGGGACTGGCGCGGGGCGTGCGCGGCGGCCGGGGTCGGGGTCGCGTTCGACCTGGACGGCGTGCGGGACGAGTACGGCGCGGACGTGGCGGAGGCGCTCGCGGACGACCTGCGGCATCTGGCGCCCGACCTGCTGCGCTGGCACCTCGCGAACGAGGACGGGCCGGCGTTCGCGCTGAGCGGGTACCGCGCCGACCGGCCGGAGAATCCGCGGGTGTCGTCGTTCGGGACGGGGGTTCCCGCGTCGCCGGTGCTCCACCTGGAGAGCGCGCGGAAGGGCGCGGTCGAGCAGGTGTGCCTGCGGTTCGGCCGGGCGGGACGGCGGCGGAAGTGGATGCTGCCGCGGCATCTCTGGGACGTGCGGTGGGCGGGCGAGCTGCTGGTCCGCGGCGGCGGGCGGGAGCGGGCGCCGTTCTTCGAGGCGGACGGGACGCCGCGAGCCCGGCCGGGAGCCGGGCCGGAGGCGGATCCGGTGGCGCGGGCCGAGCGGATCTCGCTCCTGCACGAGCGCGGCGAGGTCGCGGCGGCGTTCGAGGCGGCCGGGATCGAGCTGCGGCTCGCCGAGTCGGACGAGGTCGGCGCGGAGCAGCAGATCGAGCTCCTGCGCCTGATGCCGATCGCGTTGCACCGGATCGAGGCGGAGCTGCGGCGGCTGGTGGCGAAGGGGGCGGAGCGCCGGTTCGTGCTCGCCCACACGCTGTTCCGGTACGGGCGCTCCTACGGCCCGCTCGGCCTGGCGCGGCTGATCGTCGAGGTGCCGGGGCAGGGGGCCGGGCTGCGCGCCGAGTTCGTTCCGGCGGGCCGTACTCCCAAGAACGTGCGTGGGCTCCCCGACGTGTTCTGGCAGCGGCCTCCGGATCTGGACCTGGTCAGGGCGGGACGGCTCGGGATCGGGGAGCTGCATCCGCTGGTGAGCGCGGCCCTGTTCCCGGGCTGGGACGGCGAGACCGTGACGGCGGGCGTCGCGGCGCCCGGGGTGGCGCGGGTGCGGTGCCGGGGGGAGTGGCACGAGGTGTCGATGCGGCACGGGCGCCTGCGCGTCCACTCGCATTCCGAGGAGGAGCGGCGCCGCGAGAGCGCCCTGAAAGCGCTCGGGGGCCGGGCCGCCGGGTGCTTCGCCGTGCGGGAGACGTGGGACGGCCGGGGGTTCCTGCCGCGCGGCCTTAGAGAGCAGCGGCGGGAGCTGTTCCGAAGGGTGGCCTACGGCGACACCGAGGGCGTTCTCAGGATGCTCGACGCCGGGCACGACCCGCACACGCGGGACGGGAACGGCCGCACGCTGCTGCACTGCCTGGACTCGGTCCACCACGAGGAGCTGCTGCCGAGGCTGCTGGCGGCGGGCGTGGACCTGGAGGCGCGGGACGCGCTGGGACGCACGCCGCTGCTGGCGGCGGCCTGGTCCGCGCCCGCCGCGGCCGTGCGGGCGCTCCTGGACGCCGGGGCGCGGCCGGCCGGCCTCTCCGGGGCGCTGGGCTGGCTGCGCTCGATCGCCGAGAAGCGCGGTGACCTGGACTTCCTGGTGGAGCTCGTGGAAGGCGCGGACGCCTAGGAGAACGGGGCGGCCATCTCGTCGAGGGCCTCGTCGACGAGGGCGCGCAGGGGGCGCCCCGACTGCTGGTCGGTCCACAACAGGGAGCCGACCCGCAGCGCGGTCAGGAACGCGGCCGCCATCGCGCGCGCCCGCACGCTCGTCTCGGGCAGGCCGTCGCGGGCGGCGACGGCGGCGGCGAGGCGGCGCTCGAACGCGGCGAAGTGGGCGAGCTGCCGGCCCAGCACGGACGGGTGCCGCTTGGCGAGCCGGGCCTTGACGGCCCACTGCGGGTCGGGCTCGTCCTGGCCCTCGTAGAGGACGTGCAGCGCGCCGCGCAGCGCGGTCCACGCGGAGTCGCCGGGCGGGCCGGCCTCGAACGTCTCCAGCAGCTTCTCCAGGCGCTGCTCGTCGCCGTAGAGGAGGGCGTCCTCCTTGCCGGCGAAGTAGTTGGAGAACGTGCGGCGGGAGACGCCGGCGGCGTCGGCGATCTCCTCGACGGTGACGTCGTCCAGGCCGCGTTCGACGGTGAGCCGTACCGCGGCCTCGTGCAGCGCGGTGCGCGTCGCCTCCTTCTTGCGTTCGCGCAGGCCGCCAGGGGTGCTCATGAGGCCAACCTATCGGTGAGGATCATTCCCAGTGGGCAAACTTTCCCACTGGGAATAATATGTCCCCGCGCGGCCTTCTACCCGTGTCACCTCGCTCCCCCCTACTCGCTTCCCCTACTTGCACCCCCCATGGAGGCCCTACTTGAGCGTGCAGTCCGAACCCATGACGCAGCGGCAGACACTGGAGGCCCTCAGCGGCCTGCTGCTCGTGCTGTTCGTCGCGATGCTGAGCGGGACCGTGGTGTCCACCGCGCTGCCGCAGATCATCGGCGCGCTCAAGGGCAGCCAGTCGCAGTACACCTGGGTCGTCACCGCGACGCTGCTGGTCTCCACCGCGAGCACCCCGATCTGGGGCAAGCTGGCCGACCTGTACGACAAGAAGAAGCTGCTCCAGCTGTCCATCGTGATCTTCACGGTGGCCTCGCTGCTCTCCGGCTTCGCGCAGAACACCCCGCAGCTGATCGCCGCCCGCGCGTTCCAGGGCCTGGGCATGGGCGCGCTGCAGATCCTCGTCCAGATCGTGATGGCCAGCATGATCAGCCCGCGCGACCGGGGCCGCTACTACGGCATCCTCGGCGCCGTCATGGCGGTCGCCACCGTCGGCGGCCCGCTGCTCGGCGGGCTGATCGTCGACACCGCGTGGCTCGGCTGGCGCTGGTGCTTCTTCATCGGCGTGCCGTTCGCGGTCGTCGCGTTCGCCCTGCTGCAGAAGACGCTGAACCTGGCGCACGTCAGGCGCGCCGAGGTCAAGATCGACTACCTGGGCGCGGTGCTCATCGCCGGCGGCGTCAGCGTGCTGCTGCTCTGGATCACCTTCGTCGGCGAGTCGTTCGCCTGGCTGTCCTGGCAGACCGCGGCGATGGCCGGCGGCGGGCTCGCGGTCCTGGCCGTGGCCGTGCTGGTCGAGGCACGGGTCGCCGAGCCGGTCGTCCCGCTGGACATCATCGCCCGCCGCAACACCGCGCTGGCGATCGTGGCCAGCCTCGCGGTCGGCATGGCGATGTTCGGCGGCGCCGTGTTCCTCGGCCAGTACTTCCAGATCGGCCGCGGCTACAGCCCGACCAAGGCCGGCCTGCTCACCATCCCGATGATGGCCGGCGTGCTGGTGTCGTCCACCGTGATCGGGCGGCTCACCACCAAGACGGCCAAGGTCAAGCCGTACATCGTGTTCGGCACGCTCGTGCTGACCGCGGGCTTCGCGGTGCTCGGGTTCGTCGACGGCGACACCCCGATCTGGTACCTGTCGGCCGGGATGCTGCTGGTCGGCGTCGGGGTCGGCGCCTCCATGCAGAACCTGGTCCTGGTCGTCCAGAACTCCGTCCCGCTGCGCGAGGTCGGCGCGGCCAGCGGCGCCGTCACGTTCTTCCGCTCCCTCGGCGGGACGATCGGCGTCTCGGTGCTCGGCGCCGTCCTGGCCAACCACGTCGCCGGCAACATCGCCGACGGGCTGGCGAAGACGGGCATCAAGGGCGGCGGGAACGCCGGCGGCGACCTCGACATCGCGGCCCTGCCCGGCCCGATCCAGGAGATCGTGCGCGGCGCCTACGGCGACGCCACCGGGCACATCTTCCTGATCTCGGCCGCCATCGCGGTCGTCGGGATCATCGCGGCGGCGGCGCTCAAGCCGGTCACCCTGCGGGACGCCCTCGACCTGCCCGCCGAGAACGGCGAGAAGGCCGAGACCGCCAGGGCGGCCGCCGAGACCGCCGAGGTCACAGCCGCCGGGCG
Organism: Actinomadura sp. 21ATH; assembly: GCF_041951345.1. Classification (NCBI taxonomy): domain Bacteria; kingdom Bacillati; phylum Actinomycetota; class Actinomycetes; order Streptosporangiales; family Thermomonosporaceae; genus Actinomadura; species Actinomadura sp. 21ATH. The sequence continues at coordinate 184,107 of NZ_JBGNUR010000012.1, forward strand.
CTGATGGACGCCATGAGGGCCGGCCACACGGACTTCGCCTCGCGGGTCCAGGCCGGCCAGTTGTGCCGCCCGTCCTTGTAGATGCTGGCGGTGTACGGGACGCCCAGCCGGTCCAGGGTCTTCCGGAACTCGATGTTGTTGGCGCCGATGGCGATCTCGCTCAGCAGGCCGATGTCCCACGGCGCCACGTTCGGGTCCCCCGGGCCGGGCTTCCCGGTCGTCCCCGACGAGAAGAACAGCTTGGTGCCGCGCAGCTTCTCCGCCTGCGCGGCCGGGTCGTACGACTTCCAGTTGGCGTCGTCGACCCACGGGATGCCCCAGATCGCGAACGGGTCCTGGCCGTTCCCGGCGTTGGTGAACATCAGCAGCGCCGGGATCCCGGGCGAGCGCATCGACAGCAGCCCGCTCAGCGACGCCACGTGCTTGAACATCCCCCTGTGGCGGGCGGCGTACGAGAACGCCCCCTGCGCGCCCGACGAGTTCCCGATCGCGGCCCGCAGCGCCCCCGCGCGGTAGTTCCGCTCCATCAGCTGGCGGACCTCGGTGGTGTGGAACGTCTCCCACTTGGGCGTGCCGCCCTTGCCGTAGTTGAACCAGTCCGCGTACGAGCCGTTCGACGCCTCCGGCATGACGACGATGACGTTGTACTGGGCCGCCCACGCCTCGATGTCGGTGTTGCGCGTCCACGACGTGTAGTCGTCCTGGCCGCCGTGGTACGCGTACAGGACGGGCCACGTCGTGGTCGCGCCCGCGCTCCAGTTCGCCGGCAGCAGGATGCGTGTCTTGACCGACTTGCCGAGCGAGGGCGAGTCGATGGTGACGTCCACCTGGCGCGCGCTCAGCTTCGTCGTCTTGGTGATCCGCGCCCCGGTGTCGGCCGCCTTGAGCGCGTACGTGCGGGCCTGCGCCGTTCCGGTCGCGGTGGCGCCGAGCGAGGCGACCATGACCGCGGCGAGCGCCCCGCCGCGCAGGGACCGCCTGCGCGGCGGCCCCCCGCCGTTCCTCGCGCTGCGGCTCGGCCGGCGGGCCTGACGTGACATGCGTTCACCTCGCTGCGATGGACGGTCGGGTCCGGACGCGGGGACGTCGGTGCAGTCTCCAGCACGCGAGGCGAGTTGATCTATGGCCTCACGTGATAAGCGCGCCCGCCGCGACTGAGCGAGATTGAGTGGGTCCGCCGCCGCCGACTCCCCCGGCGCTCTCTCCGGCGAAGTTGTCAGAACGTTGATAACGGCGCGCCCGAATACAGGCCCTGGCGAAGGAGTACCGGCCGTACACCCGCGCCTACGGTCGAATCCCGTAACGAGCCCCGCAGAGTCCGCCCGCCCCGCGAGGACGATCCGCCATGGCCGTGCCGTGGACGGACCGCGCGGAGCGCGCCGGAAGCCGGGAGCTCATCTCCAGCGAGGGCGGCACATGAGCACAGCGCACGACGGCACGGCGGGCACCGGCAAGGCGGGCATCGGACGGCGGGCGCGCGCGGCCGGCCGGATCGCGGCGATGATGGCGCGCAGCGGGCTGCTGCGGCCGGGCCCGCCGCACCGCGTGGCGCGGCAGCTGAACGCGCTGCGCCGCTGGGGCACCCTGCTCGGCGGCACGTTCACGTCGGCGGCGCTGCGCGACCCCGGCCGGATCGCGGTCGCCGACGACGACGGCGAGCTGACCTACGCCGAGCTGGACGCCCGTACCGACCGGCTCGCCGCCGCGCTCGCGGCCCTCGGCGAGGCGTCGTCCCGCGTCGCCGTCCTCTGCCGCAACCACCGGGGCATGCTGGAGACGCTCGTCGCGTGCAGCAAGCGGGGCGCCGACCTCGTCCTCCTCAACACCGGGATGAGCACGGCGCAGCTGCTCGCCGTACTGGAGGAGCAGCAGGCGGAGGTGCTGGTCGCGGACCCGGAGTTCGCCGACCTTCTGGACGCCGTCCCGGACAGGGTGCGGGTGTTCACCGCCCACGGCCCCGGCCGCGGCCTGGACGAACTGATCGGCGCGGCGCCCGCCGGCGGCATCGCCCCGCCCGCCCGGCCCGGCCGTACGATCATGCTCAGCTCGGGGACGACCGGCCCGCCCAAGGGCGCCCACCGGCACTCCCGCCCCGGCATGACGCCGCTGGCGTCGATCCTGTCGCGGATCCCGTACCGGGTGCACGAGCGGATGCTGATCGAGGCGCCGCTCTTCCACACCTGGGGGTACGCGATGCTCCAGACGGCGATCTCGCTGCGCGCGACGGTCGTCCTGCGGCGTCGATTCGACCCCGAGTCGACGCTGCGGGCCGCCGCGGCCACCGGCGCGACGGCGCTGGTCGCGGTCCCGGTGATGCTCCAGCGCATCATGGAGCTCCCGCCGGAAACGCGGGCCGCGCACGACACCTCGGCGCTGCGGATCACGGCGGTCAGCGGGTCCGCGCTGCCCGGCGAGCTGGCGACCGCGTACATGGACGCGTTCGGCGACATCCTCTACAACCTGTACGGCTCCACCGAGGCCAGCTGGGTCACCATCGCCACCCCCGCCGACCTGCGCGCCAGCCCCGGCACGGCGGGCACGCCACCGCCCGGGACGCGGGTGGCGATCCTGGACGAGCGCGGCGAGCCGGTGCCGCCGGGCGGCACCGGGCGGATCTTCGCCGCCAACGAGCTGCCGTTCGCCGGCTACACCGGCGGCGGCACCAAGGAGACGCGGGACGGCCTGATGAGCCTCGGCGACCTCGGCACCCTGGACGAGCACGGCCGGCTGACGGTGCGCGGCCGGGACGACGACATGATCGTCTCCGGCGGCGAGAACGTGTTCCCGAGCGCGGTCGAGGAGGTGCTGGCCCGGCTGCCGCAGGTGCGCGAGGTCGCGGTGGTCGGGGCGCCCGACGAGGACTTCGGGCAGCGGCTGGTCGCGTACGTCGTGCCGCGGCCCGGAGCGGCGCTCGACGCCGACGCGGTGCGGGAGCACGTGCGCGCCCGCCTCGCCCGCTACGCGGTGCCGCGCGACGTGCACTTCGTCCGCGAGCTGCCGCGCAACGCCACCGGCAAGGTGGTGCGCGGCTCGCTCGCCCCCGAAGGCCAGGGGGACCCCGCCTGACCCGTCACGGCGGCGGATGCTCCGGCGGTGCCGCGCCGGGACGGTCCACGACGAACCACAGCCGGGTCTCGCCGCACGACCGCTCCAGCGCCCACTCCGCCGCCAGCGAGTCGATCACGCTCAGCCCGCGGCCGTGGTCGATGCCGCGCCGGGCCGGATCGCACCGCGCGGCGGGACCGCCGTCGCGGACCTCGACCCGCACCCGGCGGCCGTCGGTCACGACCGTGACGCTGATCGGTCCCGAACCGTGCAGCAGCGCGTTGGCGATGGCCTCTGAGGTCATCAGCTCGATGTCGTCCAGGACGTCGCCGTCCCCGACGACCTTGGCCGCGCGCTCCCGGACGGCACGGCGAGCCGCGCGCCCTTCCAAGCGGTCGCCGGTCAGCGTCAGCTGATCGCCGAGTCGTTCCATGGCGGCCGTCATGACGGCGCGTCCATGTCCGCACCTGTCTTGCCCAACGTCACAGGATCACCACTCTGAGAGATCGGAAGCGCGCACCGTCATCATTCATCTACAGGGAGTGATGAGGCAACGCATCGTGCAACTGATCTTTTGGGAAGTGAGTAGCAGGTGCCCCCGGTGCGGGCTCCCGTGGCGGGGCGACGGGACACGGCTCCGGTGGCGGAACCCACGGTACCCGGGGCCTGCCGTCCAGGCGGTGTGGAACGGTAAACATCCGAGATCCGATCGCCCACCGGCCCCTCCGCACCCGATGAGCGGGCGAAACGTCCGGTGGAGGATCCTCACCCCCCGGCCGCCGCGCGCTCCCAGAGGGCCAGCAGCGCGGGCGGCCAGAACGGCCCCGGCAGGATCATCGTGCTCTCGGTGTCCGGATGGACGATCAGCGGGAACGTCCCGGCGGCCAGATACCGCCCCGGCACGTGCCGCCGCCCCACCAGCACGGTCGTCGCGTAGACCGGGAGGCTCCCGACCAGCGGCCGCGGCACCGGCGTCCGCGACGGGCGCGCGGCCGTCCCGGACCCGTTCAGCAGCCGCGCGAACTCCCGCAGCCCCGGATCGGCGGGCTCCGGCGGCCGTTTGAGCGCGAACAGCCGCGACGCGACCTCCTGCAGCTCCTCCGGCATCTCGTCGAACGCCGGGTCCGGACTGTAGATCACCAGCGCGGCCCGATCCCCCCGCCCCGGCCGGAACAGGGACGCGTCCGCCTGCACCACGCACCCCCACACGACCCGCCCCGAGGCGAGCAGCATCTCCTGGCTGCGCAGAACCTCGTGCAACGGATCACGCGGCGCCGCCCGCAACCACAGGGGCGCCCCCAACCGCCGAACGTCCCGCCGCCCGAAGTCCCGCGGCGCCACCCCGAACCGCTCCCGGCAGAGCCCAATGATCTCCAGCCCGACCCGCCCCATGCTGGGGACGATAGCCGCGCACCGCGGAACCTGAACGGCCGCCCTAGCCGTCCTGCCGAGTTCGGCCGGACCCCGAGCGTGGCGCTCGCGTCCGAAGGCGGACGCGAGCGCGAGCGAGCGTCTGATCGCGCCTGACGCCAAGGGTTACGCGATGAACAAGTGCGCCAGTTCGATTCGGGAGCGGATTCCGAGGCGGGCGAAGATGTTGCGGAGGTGGCCGTCGACCGTTCTCGGGCTGATGACGAGCTGGGCGGCGATCTCGCGGTTGGTGGCGCCGCCGGCGACGAGGCGGGCGATCTGGAGTTGCTGGGCGGTGAGTTCGGCGAGGGGGCCGGACTCCTCGGGGCGGCCGGGGGCGTCCAGGGTCTCGCCGGCGGCGCGGAGTTCGGCGCGGGCGCGGGCGGCCCAGGTGGCGGCGCCGGAGCGCTGGAAGATCTGCGCGGCGTTGCGGAGGTGGGCGCGGGCGTCGCGGGGGCGGCGGCCGCGGCGGAGGCGGTGGCCGTACAGGAGGGCGGTACGGGCCAGCTCCAGGGCGGAGTCGCCGTCCTCGTGCAGGCGCAGCGCGGCCTCGTAGTGTCCGGCGGCGGCCTCGTCGTCCTCGGCGAGGAGGGCGCGGCAGCGTTCGGCGAGCGCGGGGCGGCCGGGGCCGCGGGCCAGGCTCGCCCAGCGTTCGAAGGCCGCGAACGCGCGGTGCGCGTCCTCCGGGCGTCCGGCGCGTACGGCGGCCTCGACGAAGTGGGGGATGGCCAGGAGCCGCAGCATGGGGTGGCCGCTGGCGGCGCCGACGGGGTGGCGCAGCCGTGCGGCGGCGTCGGCCGGGCGGTCGTCGGCGAGGTCGAGGCAGGCCATCGCCCAGGTCTCCAGGGAGGTGGCGCGGACGAGCTCGCGCTGCCCGCCTTCTTCGGCGAGGCCGTCCAGGTGGCCGAGCGCGGTGTCCCGGTCGCCGCGGAACGCCGCGAGGAGAGCCAGCAGGGCGCGCTGCTCGATCACCTGGTTGCGCTGCCCGGCGGCGCGCGCCAGCCGGAGCCCTTCGCGGGCGGTGGACTCGGCGGCGGGGTAGCGGCCGAGGAGGACCTCGCAGTGCGCGAGGACGCCGAGCGCGCGGGGCTCCATCACGGCGCCCTCCCGGTCGCGCGTTCCGGCGACGGCGCGGGCGGCCAGGTCGCGGGCGCGCCGGTCGTCGCCGAGCACCATCGCGGCGGTGGCGGCCCAGGACTTGACCGATCCGTCGGGGACCTCGCCGGCGAGTTCCAGGACGCGGCGCAGCCGCCGGTACGCCTCTTCGGGCTCGCGCAGCGCGGCCGCGCGCATCCCCGCGAAGTAGCAGTGGACGAACTCCACGATCGGCGACGCGGCCGGCGAGGAACGCTCGGCGAGCGCGATCGCGCGCCGGACGAGGTCGCGGTGGCAGTGCCGGTCGCCTGTGGTGTCGGCGGCGGCGGCCGCGTGGAGCAGCGCGATGAGGGCCTGCGGCGGGTCGGCGTCCGCGAGGTGGCCGGCGGCCTCCTGGAGGATCCACAGCGCCATGACCGGCAGCCCGGCGACCATCTCGATCTCGCCCTGGAGGAGCGCGGCGCGGCCGAGCCGCACCGGGTCGGACGTGCACGGGCGGACGTGCCGCAGCATCGCGCGGGCGCGCCGGATCCGGCCCGCCTTCCAGGACGCCGAGGCGGCGGCGATGTACCGGTCGGCGCGGGTCCCGGGGTCGGCGGTGAGGGCGGCGGACCGCTGCCACGACCGGGCCGCCTCGCCGTGCCGGCTGACGCTCTGGAGGAACTCCGCCGACGCCGCCAGTTCGGCGGCGAGCGCCTCGTCCGGGCCGTCGGCGGCCGCGGCGCGGTGCCAGCAGCGGCGCGGCGCGTGCCAGCCGCGGTCCAGGACGCGGGCGAGCAGCTCGTGGACGGCGCGCCGCTCGGCCGGTGACGCGTCGGCGTACACGCTGGACCGGGCCGCCGGGCCGGGCATCTCCAGCCGCTCCCCGTCGGTCCGGATCAGCCCGGAGGCGCGCGCCCATTCGAGCTCGCGCGGGTCGATGCCGTCCTCGGACGCGGCGCGGGCGAGCGTGCCGACGTCCAGCCGGTCGTCGGCGGCGGCCAGCAGCACCAGCCGCCGCGCGCCGGACGTGAGCCGCAGGTAGCGGCGGCGGTAGTGGGCGCGCAGCACGCTGCGGGCGGGCAGCGCGCGCGGCGGCGGGGCGTTCCCGGCGAGCTGCTCGGGGGTGAACGCGGCGGCGAACTCGGCGAGGGCCAGCGGGTTGCCGCCGGCGAGTTCCGCCACCTCGGTGGCGAGTTCCTCGTCGACGTTGCCGGGGGCGAGGCTCTCCAGGACGCGGACGGAGTCGGCCTCGTCCAGCGGGCCGAGCGGGAGCCGCGGGAGGTCGGCCAGGCAGGCGCGGACGCCGGAGTCGGGATGCGCCTTCCGGGTGGCGAACAGCATCGCGACCGGAATGTCGGAGACGCGCCGTGCGGCGAACGTCAGCGTCTCCAGCGACACCCGGTCCAGCCGGTGCGCGTCGTCGATCCAGCACAGGACGGGACGTTCGGCGGCGGCCTCCGACAGGAGGGAGCAGACCGCCGCGTACAGGACGAGCGGCGGGACCTTGGTACCGCCGCCGCCGGTGACGGGCGCGAGAGCCGCCGCCTGGCCGCGCGGGAGCCGGTCGATCACGTTCGCGAGCGGGCGCAGCAGGCGGTGCAGCCCCGCGTGCGGGACGTTGCGCTCCTGCTGCACGCCGCGCGCCCGCAGGACGCGGAAGCCCTCGCCCGACCGGTGGGCGGCGGCCGCCAGCAGGGCGCTCTTGCCCGTGCCGAGGCCGCCGACGACGGCCAGTGCGCCGCCGCGGCCGGTACGGGCGGCGTCGAGGAGTTCGGCGAGCCGGGCCAGCTCGCGGTCCCGGCCGTACAGGACGGCCGGGGCGGCGCCGCCGGGGGGAGCCTCGGGGAGGCCGGCGGTGCCGAGGGCGGGCACGGGGCGGGTCAGAGCCGTCGTCATGGTCGAAGCGCCGGTAACCACGTCACACACTCTCCGTTCGCGTCGAGCGGGCGCACGAACCCCCGGATCCCCCGATCCCCCTTTGACAGTCGCTGTCGAGCCGGTTGCCCCGCCGTATCACAGGCGGAGGCCGCCGTCGAGATAGATGGTCTGGCCGGTGATGAACGATGCCTGGTCGCTGGCGAGGAACGCGATGGCCGCGGCGACGTCCTCGGGACGCCCCACGCGCTGGAGCGGGGTCTCCTCGGCCACCCGTTCCTGGAGGTGCTCGTGCGGGACGCCGAGCCGCCGCGCCGAGCGCGCGGTCAGCTCGGTGGCGATGAAGCCCGGCGCGACGGCGTTGACGTTGATGCCGAACGGGCCCAGCTCGATCGCCAGGCTCCGGGTCAGGCCCTGCACACCGGCGCTCGCCGCCGCGTAGTTGGCCTGGCCCCGGTTGCCCAGCGCGGTGACGGCGGACAGGTTGACGATCTTGCCGTACCGCTGCTCGGTCATCTGCCGCTGGACCGCCCGCACGGTGAGGAACATGCCGCGCAGGTGCACGGCCATGACGTCCTCCCAGTCGCTCTCGGTCATCTTCTGCAGCAGGTTGTCGCGGGTGACCCCGGCGTTGTTGACGAGGATCTCCAGCGTCCCGAACTCGTCCACCACCGCGGCCACCGCCTTGCCGACCTGGCCCGCGTCGGTGACGTCGGCCGTCACCGGGACCGCGCGGCCGCCCCGGCTCTCGACGAGGGCGACCGTCGCGGCGCAGCCGCCCTCGTCGAGATCCAGCACGGCGACCGACGCCCCGTCGGCGGCCAGCCGCAGCGCGGCCGCCGCGCCGATCCCCCGGGCGGCGCCGGTCACCAGGGCCGTGAGGCCGTTGAGCCAGGTCATCGGGTCAGCCGCCGGCCGGGGCGGAGTATCCCTTGACCAGCTCGGACTCCTTGGCCTCCTCCACCAGCTTGGTGCCGCCGACCGAGCCCTTGTCGGGCTTGACGACGTAGCTGGCCCGGGCGGCGGGCTTCGTCCACTGGCTGAAGTCCATCGGCGCGCCGCCGAAGCCCAGCTCGAACGCCTTGCTGGAACGGTGCGCGTTGACGATGCCGTCCCGGCTCAGGTCCTTGTTCGCGCACGCCTTCTTGAGCGCCTCGCCGACGATCGCGGCGGTGGTGTAGCCGGAGTAGACCGAGGAGTCGAGCGGCTGGCCCTTGTACGCCATCTGGTACTCGCCCGCGAGCTTCTTCATCGCCGGGGTGTCGGCGCTGAACGGCGGCGCGGCCGTGATGACGTAGTAGTCCTTCTGCAGCGCCGGGGCGACCGGCGTGGCCAGCAGCTGCTGCGCGAACGCGGAGTTGCTGGCCGCGAACGGCACGTCCAGCTTCGCCGCGGCGGCCACGCCGACCAGCGAGGCGGCCTGCTTGGGGCTGACGCTGACCAGGATCGCCTTGACGCCCGCCTTCTTGAACGCGCCGACCTGCGCGGTCATGTCGGCGTCGGTGGCCTTGACCTGCTGCTCGACCAGGCTGAGCCCGAGCTTGCCGGCCGCGTACTTGGCGCCGGCGAGCGCGCTCTGGCCGTAGTCGCCCTCCAGGAACAGGTGGCCGACCTTGTCGCCCTTCTTGAGCCCCTGCGTGCGGGTCAGGTAGTCGACGCCGTTGAGGATGTCGACGTCGTAGGTGGTGCCGGACATCTGGATGTACTTGCTGCCGAGCAGGGTGTGCGACCACGCCTGCGGGATGGTCAGCATGTGGTCGTTCTCCAGCCGCTGCTTCAGCGCCATCGTCACCGGCGAACCGATGACCTGTGGGATCGCGGCCGAGCGCGGGCCGATCTCGCTGTAGGCCGCCAGCGCCTTCTGGACGTCGTAGCCGTGGTCGCGGACGAGCAGCTCGACCTTGCGGCCGCAGACGCCGCCGGCCGCGTTGAGCTGGTCGTAGTAGAGCTTCTGGGCCTGGGTGACGCCCTTGCCGAGCGCCGCGTACGGGCCGGTCATGTCGGTCAGCGCCGCCACGGTGATCTTGTCCTTGGTGACGCCGGGGCCGGTCTTCACGCCGCCGGAGTCGCCGCCGCCGGCGGACTTGCCGCTGCATCCGGCGGCGCCGGCGGCGACGGTCAGCGACAGGGCCGCGGCGGCGACGGCGGTGGCCCGGCGCCGGTACATCGGTGCGTTCATGCCTTCTGCTCCTCAGGTTCCTGGACGATGGCGGGGCTCTTGGCGCCGCCGCGACCGGGCGCGGCGGCGGTACGGCGGGTACGGCGGACCCGGTGGGAGCGGGTGAACAGGCCGAGCAGGCCGCGGGGCAGGAACAGCAGCACGGCGACGAACACGGCGCCGTACACCAGCCGGGCCGCCTCGGCGGGCGCCAGGCCGGACGCGGCGCCCGGCTCGGCCACCATCGGCAGGCTGCCGCCGTAGCGGGTCAGCAGCGGCGGCAGGATGGAGACGAACACCGCGCCGAGCACGGCGCCGCCGACCGATCCCAGCCCGCCGATGACGATCATCGCGAGGTAGTCCAGCGCCAGCGCGAGCCCGAAGTAGTCGGGCACGGTGCGCTGGAAGACCAGGGCGAGCAGCACCCCGGCCAGCCCCGCGTACATGGACGAGAGCACGAACGCGCCCGCCCGGTAGCGGCTGACCGGCACGCCGAGCGCACCGGCCGCGATCTCGTGGTCGCGCAGGGTGTTGAGCGCGCGGCCGGGCCGCGAGCGCAGCACGCCGCGGGCGAACCAGGCGGCCGCGACCAGCACCGCCAGGCCCAGGTACCAGAGCTTCTCCAGCCCGCCGAACGGGATGCCGAGGATCATCAGCTGCTCGGGCGTGTCGGTGAACCGGAGGCCGAACAGCTCCAGCGGCGGCACCGACCGCCCGTTCACACCGCCGGTGACCGGCTCCGCGCGGAACAGCACGTGCTGGCCGATGAAGACCAGCGCGAGCGTGGCGACGCCCAGCGAGGCGCCCTTGAGCCGCCCGGCCAGCGGCGCGCAGATCCCGCCGGCGATCCCGGCGACGGCGACCGCGACGAGCGCGGCGAGCGCGGTGGGCAGCCCCATGCCGGTCAGGTGGTGGCCGGACACCGTCTCCGGCTCGGCGGCCAGCCAGACGTAGGAGTACGCGCCGATCGCGAGGAAGAACGCGTGCCCGATGGACAGCTGCCCGGCCGCGCCGGTCAGCACGTTCAGGCCGATCGCGCCGACGGCGGCGGACATCGCGAACAGCCCGGCCTGGAGCCAGAACGAGCCCGCGTAGAAGGGGAGGACGATCAGCCCGGCGAGCCCGGCGCCGAGCAGGGCGGCGGGAAGGCGGATCCGACCGAACAGGCGCTTGTCAGACACGGGCGGCCTCCCGCGTCCCGAACAGCCCCGCCGGCCGGGCCAGCAGCACCACGGTCATCAGCAGGTACGGGGCGACCTCGGCGAAACCGCCGCCGAGGATGGAGAAGTCGTTCTGGTAGCCGACCACCGCCGACTCCGTGATCCCGATCAGCAGCCCGCCGACCAGGGCGCCGGTGGTCGAGTCGACCCCGCCGATGACCGCCGCCGGCAGCGCCTTCAGCGCGGCGAACGACGTCGTACGGTCCAGCCCCGGCGTCGGGAACACGCACAGGAACAGCGCGGCGAGCGCGGCGAACGCCCCGGCCACCGCCCACGCGCCCGCGGAGACCCGGCCGAGCCGCACGCCCATCAGCGCCGCCGTCTCGCGCCGTTCGGCGGTGGCCCGCATCGCCACGCCCCACGAGGTGTACTTGAACGCCAGCAGGAACGCGGTGATCGCGACGACCGCGACGATGATCGCCGCGATGCGGGTCTGCGCGATCGTGACGCCGCCGATCTCCACCACGCGGTCGCCCCACGGGTCGCCGAGCGGCATCACCTTGGTGCCGATCCGCCGGGTCAGCTCGACGGTGAGGATGATGTCGACGCCGATCGTGACGATGCTGAGCGTGGAGTGCCCGCCCGCCGCGCTCGCCTTGAGCCGGCGCAGGATGAGCACCTCCACCAGCGCGGCGAGCACGGCGGTGGTGGCGATCCCGGCCAGCACCGCGGCCGGGAAGCCGATGTCGTCGTGCAGCTCCGCGATCACGTACCCGCCGGCCAGCAGCAGCGACGGGTGCGCGAAGTTGATGACCTCGGTGGCCTTGAAGATGATCACGAAGCCCAGCGCGATGAGCGCGTAGACCGCCCCGCTGGACAGCCCGTTCACCAGGACCTCTGCGAACGCGGTCACCGGTCCCTCCCCTCGTTCTTCTCGTCGTCGCCGGCCTCGGCCTCGGCCGGGGCGGGCTGGTCGGCGGCGCTGGTGCCGAGGTAGGCGCGGATGACCTCGGGGTCGCGCTGGATCTCGGCGGGCGGGCCGGTGGCGATGCGCTTGCCGAAGTCGAGGACGGTGACCTCGTCGGCCAGCCGCGCGACCATGTCCATGTCGTGCTCGACCAGCAGGATCGACAGCCCGAGGCCGGTCCTGACCTGGCGGAGCAGCGCGGCCATCTGGCGCCGCTCGCCGCCGTTCATCCCGGCGACGGGCTCGTCCAGGAGCAGCAGCCGGGGCTCCAGGCACAGCGCGCGGGCCAGCTCGACCCGCTTCTGCACGCCGTACGGGAGGAGGCCGGCCGGGGTGGCCAGGTACGCCTCGATCCCGACGAACTCGGCGATCTCCCGGACCCGCTCCCGGTGCCGGCGCTCCTCGCGGCGCCCGGCGGGCAGCCGCAGGCCGGCCGACACGAACCCGGTACGGGTGAGCCGGTGCCGGCCGAGCATGAGGTTGTCGGCGGTGCTGAGCCGCGGCGACAGCGCGATGTTCTGGAACGTGCGGGCGACGCCGAGCGCGGCGATCCGGTGCGGGCTGAGCGCGGTCAGCTCGGCGCCGCCGAGCCGGACGCTGCCCGTTGTGGCCCGGTACACGCCCGACAGCACGTTGAAGCAGGTGGACTTGCCCGCCCCGTTGGGACCGATCAGCGCGTGCAGGCTGCCGGGCGCGACGGTGAAGTCGACCGAGTCGAGCGCGGTCAGCCCCGCGAACTTCACGGTGAGGCCGCTGACGGTGAGCTCCGGGACGGCCTGCTCGGCGGTCTCGCCGCCGGCCCGCCGACCGTTGGACCGGACGTCCGTCCGGACGGCGTCGGTCATCCGGACCACCTCGCGAGCGTGCGCGCCGGCCCGGCCGCCGCGATCTCGTCCTCGGTGGCCTCCTGGGAGACGCCCAGGTAGCGGTCCCTGATCTCGGCGGACGCGGCCAGCTCGGCGGCCGGCCCCTCCAGCGCGACGGCGCCGACCTCCAGCACGTAGGCGTACGAGGCCAGCTGGAGCGCGAGCGTCGCGTTCTGCTCGATGAGGAGCACCGCGATGCCCTCGCCGTTGATCGCGCGGATCGTCTCGGCGATCCGGCCGATCATGATGGGGGCGAGGCCGAGGGACGGCTCGTCCAGGAGGAGCAGGCGCGGCTCGGCCATCAGCGCGCGGCCGATCGCGAGCATCTGCTGCTCCCCGCCCGACAGCAGCCCGGCGCGCTGCTTCTCCCGCTCGGCCAGCACCGGGAACAGCCGCAGCACCCGCTCCCGGGCGGCGGCGACGGACCTGCGGTCGCGGGCGCCGAGCGCGCCCGCGCGCAGGTTGTCGGCGACCGACATCCGGGCGAACACCTCGCGGCCCTCGGGGACCTGGACGACGCCCTGCCGGACGATCTGGTCCGCGCGGCGGCCGTGCAGGGCCGTGCCGGCCGCGGTGACCGCGCCGGACCGTACCGTTCCGCCGTGATACGGGAGCACGCCGGAGACGGCGCGCAGCAGCGTGGACTTGCCGGCCCCGTTGCTGCCGAGAACGGCGGCGAAGCCGGCCTCGGGCACCGTGAGGGAGACCTCGCGCAGGGCCCGCACCGGGCCGTAGTCGACCGTCAGATCGGTCACGGTCAGTGCCGGGGGGCTCATGCGAGAGCCCTTCCGCGCCCGCGTCGCTGAACGCGCACCTTTTGCCTCCTTTGGCCCCTCTGGGCAGTCGGGGGAGCCAAACATCAGCACGCGGCCGGAAGGCCGGTCTAGAGCGACGTTCTAATTGAGGGAGGCGACGCAACGTGCGGCCCCGCGGATTGTGAGGGACCACAATCCGCGCGTTGTGAGCGGTACGCGTCTGGTCAGGCGCCGCACCCCGATGGCACCATGGCGCCACCCCGAGGGGAGGAGGTGCGTGTGGCGATCACGACGTCGTCGCCGGACCGGTCCGGAGCCGCGATCCTGCGCAAGGCGGTCGCGCGGCTGTCCGACCGGCTCCCCGACCTGGCCGACCGGCTGGTGGCCGAGATCCTGCGCGGCGAGGACTGGGAGCGCCCGTCCGGCCTGCGCGACGACCTGTGGCAGGTCTGCCATGTCGGGCTGGGCCACGGCATGGAGGCCATCCTGGACCCCGGCCGCGGCCGGACCGACCTGGAGTGGGCGGAACGGCTCGGCCGCCGCCGCGCCGAGCAGGGCCAGCCCCTCGACCAGCTGCTGCGCTCGTACCGGCTGGCGGGCATGGTGTTCTGGGAGGCCGTCGTGGAGGCGGTCAGCCAGGACGAGCCCGCGCACGTGCCGACGCTCGTCCGGCACGCCACCCGCACCTGGTACACCATCGACGAGCAGTCCAGCACGGCCGCGGCCGCGTACCACCGCACCGAGTACGACCTGCTGCGCCGCAGCGAGGAGCGGGTGCAGGCGGTCGTGGACGCGCTGCTGGAAGGGCACGGCGTCGACGGCGGCCTGCTGGCCACCGCCGGCGAGGTGCTCGGGCTGCCCGAGCAGGGCCGGTACGCGGTCGTGGTCCTCGGCCAGTCCGAGATGCCCGACCGGCCCGGCGGCGCGGGCGGCCCGCTCGGCGACGGCACCGGCGCCGCGTCGGGGTCCACGGCCGGCGCGATCCGCTTCATCTGGCGGATGCGCGCCGACACGCAGGTCGCCCTGGTGGCGCTGGGCGGCGCGAGCCTGGACGAGCTGATAGAGACGCTGCGCCCGCACGTGCGCGCGCACGCCGGCGTCAGCCCGGTCGTCTTCACGCTCGCCGAGCTGGGCACCGCCCGCTGGCTGGCCGAGCTGGCGCTGCGCACCTGCTGGTCCGCCGAGCCCGAGATCGCGCTGCTCGACCGCCGGCTGCCGAGCGCGCTGGTGGTCTCCCAGCCCCGGCTGGCCGGCCGGCTGGGCCGTACCGTGCTGGGCCCGCTGTACGAGATCGACCCCGCGTACCGCGACGTCCTGCTGTCGACGCTCACCACCTGGCTGGCGTGCGACGGCTCGGCCGCCCGCGCCGCCGCGAAGCTGTACTGCCACCACAACACGGTGCTCAACCGGCTGCGCCGCGTCGAGCAGCTCACCGGCCGCCAGCTGGCCCGGCCGAACGACCTGGCCGAGGTCGTGCTGGCGCTGAGCGCCGTCCGGCTGCTGGACTCCACTCCGGGCCCCGGCCTCGACGGCTGATCCACGGCTCGCCCGGACCGTCCGGAAAGGCCGAAGGCGGCCGCGCGTCGCGCGGCCGCCTTCGGGTCGTTCCGTGCGGCTACGAGCTGGGGCAGGTGTTGCGGTACTCGGAGATCTCCCGCTCACCGGTGGGCGGCGGGCAGATGAACTGCTCGTAGCGGGTGTCGTTGTCGATGAAGCGCTTGAGCCACGAGATGCTGTACTTCGCGATCGTGGTGTTGGAGGTGTTGGGCGCGAAGTGGCTGGCGCCGGCCAGCTCCAGGTACGCCTTCTCCGCGCTCGCCGGGATGCTGTTGTAGAACGGCTCGGAGTGCGAGGTCACCGACGCGACCGAGTCGTTCTGGGCGCCGATGATCATGGTCGGGACCTGGATCCGGGACCAGCTCTTCGTCAGGTTCCACGGGGTGAGCGGGATCGATGCCTGGAGGTTCGGCCGGTCGTTGGAGACCTCCAGCGAACCGCCGCCGCCCATCGAGTGGCCCATCACGCCGAGCCGGGTCGCGTCGATCCGGCTGCGCACCGAGCTGCGCTGGGTCAGGTAGTCGAGCGCGGCGGCCAGCTGGTCGCCGCGGCTGGCGGGCTGGTCGTACCGGCTGTTGGTGTCGATCGTGAAGATCACGAAGCCCTGCGAGGCCAGCCGCGGACCGTACCAGGCCATGCTCGACTGGTCGGCGGTGAAGCCCGGCGCGACCGCGACCGCGCCGAACGTCCCCTCGCTGGTGCTGGTCGGGTAGTAGATCGTTCCGCCGCCGAAGCCGGTGACGCTCAGCGAGGACACGCTCGTCTGGGCGGTCGCGAACGGGCCGCGCGCCGCCTCGATGCTGGCCTCGGTCGGGGCCGGGCCGCGCTCGTACGGGTTGGCGGCGCGCACCGCCGGGGCCGCGGGAGCGGCCTGCGCGGTGGCGGGGACGGCGGCCAGGGTGCCGCCGGCCAAGGCGAGAGCGAGGACCGCCTTGGCCGCGATCCGGCCGCCGCGGCGGCGGCGGTGGGCGTACGAGCCCGGTCTGAGGGACGGGGCTTCGCCGGGGGTGATGCTGCGGGACTGCATGCCGACGCACTCCTGTTCGGGATGGGAGGCCGCGCCGTCGGATCGTCGGGGGTACGGCACCGCCTCCGCGGTTATCGACGTCGGCAATGGTGAAACGCGCCGCGCGCCCGCACATCGGTGTAATCGCCCGTTACGGCGAGCGATGGGAGGATCACCAGGAGAAGGGTCAGCCGCCGATGCGGTTCGACAGCGCCTGGAGGAAGATCTTGACGATCTGGTCGGGGCTCTCGGCGACGTACACCCCGCCGGGGGTGACCTCCGCGATGCGCTTCAGCTCGCGGGTGTCCACGTTCCGGCCGACCCCGATCATGATCACCTGTACCGGCCGCCGCGGGTCGCCGATATCGCGCAGCTCCGCCAGCGTCGCGCGCAGCGACGGCCCGCCCGGGTCGTCGTTGCCCTTGCCGTCGGTGAAGAGCAGCACGGTGTTGCCGAACTCCGGCTTGTAGGTCCGGGTCATCTCCCGGTACGCGGCGGTCAGCGTCTCGTACAGCCCGGTGTCGCCGGTGACCTTCGGCTTCAGCGCGCCGAGCGTGGACAGGACGAGCTGCCGGCGCGTCGCGGAGCCGATCCGCTCGCCGAGCGGGCCGACCGAGACCAGCTCCCGCCAGTCCTGGTTCCCGCGCAGCTTGGTGGAGAACTCCCACACGCCCAGCTCGGTGTCGTTCGCCATCATGCTGAGCCCGCCCTGCGCGGTCCGCGCGGTCGCCTGCAGCCGGGTCGTGCCGGGGGCGATCGGCTCGACCATCGTGCCGGAGATGTCGACCAGCGTGAGCATCCTGATGCCGAGCGACAGCCGCGACCACGCCTGCATGACCTCCCGCACCGCGGCGGGCCTGGGCGCGGGCAGCTCGCGCGGGCGCTGCGGGCTCACGCCGGTCGCCGTGCCGAACGAGTCCGGCGCCTTCCCGTCCGGCGTGCGGAAACCCAGCCCGCGTACGGCGGTGCGGGTCTCCTCGGCGGCGAGCGCGGTCTCCAGCATCCGCGCCGCGTTCCGCCGGGCCGTGTCGGTGGTGGTGATGGCGACCGGATGGTCGAGGGAGAGCGAGCCCTCCTGCGGGTACAGCGCGACCGCCGGCTCGGCCGGGCCGGTGCGGTTGAACGCCCACACCGCCTGCTCGGAGGCCAGCGCGATCGGCCGCTTGCCCGACTTCTGCGGGCGGAACCGGGCGAACTGTGCCTGCACGGTCGGCTGGACGCTCTCCCGGACGGTGCGGACGATCCCGGTGAAGATGGACTCCTTGTTGGGGTCGTTCGCCAGCAGGATGCTGGTGACGATCAGCGCGTTCATCCCGGTGGCGTCGCGGGCCGGGTCGGGCGTCAGCAGCCGTACGGTGCCGGGCGGGATCATCTGGTTCTTGGTCACCGCGCCGCCCGCCGTGCCGCCGGCGGCCTGGAGCAGGTTGTCCCAGGACGGCGCGGCGGTGATGCCGCGTTCCTTGAGCGAGGTGGCCAGCGTTCGGGGCAGCGCCACCACGATCGGGCTGCGCGCCACCGAGGTGCGGGTCGTCTCGATCTTGACGGGCTGCCGGCCGCGGCCCGCCATCGCGATCCACGACGAGGAGTCGGGGATCCACACGTCCGGCACCCGGTCGGTCCGGCCGGCGCTCTGCCCGCCCAGCAGCGCCGCCATCGCGGCCGGGTCGGCCTTGCGCACCACGGCCTTGGCGCACCGCGCGCCGCCCCGCCCGATCCGCTGCTGGAGCCCGGCCTCGGGAGTCGCGGCGCCCGTGCCCAGGCTCACCGGGTTGCGGTCGGCGTTGAAGCGCCCGGCCGCTCCGCTCACCGCGGGCTCGACGGCCGGCGCCACGGCGACGTCCAGCGTGATGACCTTGTCGCCCGAGCAGGTGCCGCCGGACGACGCGAACGCGTACACGCCGATCCCGAGCAGGACGGTGAGCGCGCTCGCGCCCGCGAGCGGTACGAGCACCGCCGCCTTCCCCCGGCCGGGCCGGCCGAAGGGGCCGCCGGCCTGATGAGGTCCGCTCACGGCCGTCCTCATTTCGGTGAGTCGGTGAGTCGGTGGAGAGGGTGGAGAGGATGGAGGGTGACGTAAGTCATACACACTTTGCGGCGGTTTCGCTAGGCCATTCGGACTTACCCGCATTGCTGTGAATAGGGCGTTATTTATGGATCGTTCCGGGCCGGTCGAGCCGGTCGAGCCGGTCGAGCCAGGAGAGCGCCGCCTCCACCGTGCCCACGGCCGGTACGCCGGCCGGCGCGGGAGGACGATCGACCATCACCACCGGGAGCCCCAGGCCGCGCGCCGCGGTGAGCTTGGCCGCGGTCGCCGTGCCGCCGGCGTCCTTGGTGACGAGGGCGTCGATCGCGTGCTCGCGCATCAGCGCCGTCTCGCCCTCCACGGTGAACGGCCCGCGCCCCAGCACCACCCGCCCGCGCGGCGGCAGCGGCGGCCCCGGCGGGTCGACCGCGCGGACCAGGAACCAGCGCCGCGCGTCCCGGGCGAACGCCGCGAGGTCCTGGCGCCCGATCGTCAGGAAGATCCGTTCGCCGGGGAGGGCGCCGGCCGCCGCCTCCAGGGACGGGACGCGACGCCAGTCGTCCCCCGGGCCCTCCGTCCAGCCGGGGCGCCTGAGCAGCAGCAGCGGCACGCCCGCCCGCCGCGCCGCGGTCACCGCCGACCCGGTGATCCGCGCGGCGAACGGGTGCGTGGCGTCGACCACCGCGCCGATCCGTTCCGCCGCCAGCCAGCCGGCGAGCCCGTCCGCGCCGCCGAAGCCGCCGATCCGGGTCGTACCGGGACGGTCCGCCGGGGCCGCGACACGGCCGGCGAGCGAGCTGACGGCCTCGAACCCGGGCCGCCCGGCCAGCGCCGCGGCCAGCCGCCGCCCCTCGGCGGTGCCGCTGAGCAGGAGGACGCGCACGGCAGCAGCGTAGGCCGGTCACCGCCGGGACGCGCGGTGGGTGCAAGGTAGGGCCGTGAGCTCTCTTCGGTACGGCTGGACGACCGGCGCGTGCGCGACCGCCGCGACCAAGGCGGCGTACGGCGCGCTGCTGACCGGCGAGTTCCCCGATCCGGTCGAGATCACCCTGCCGAAGGGGCAGACGCCCGCGTTCGCGCTCGCCGTGGAGGAGCTGTCGGACGGCGCCGCGACGGCCGGGATCGTCAAGGACGCCGGCGACGACCCGGACGTCACGCACGGCGCCCTCGTCCGCGCGACCGTCCGGTTCGGCGCCCCGGGCACGGGCGTCGTCTTCCGCGCCGGGCCGGGCGTCGGCACGGTCACCAAGCCCGGCCTCCCGCTGGACGTCGGCGAACCGGCGATCAACCCGGTGCCCCGCCGGATGATGCGCGAGGTGCTCGGGGACGCCGACGCGATCGTGGAGATCTCCGTGGACGGCGGCGCGGAGCTGGCCCGGCACACCTGGAACCCGCGGCTCGGCATCCTCGGCGGCCTGTCGATCCTCGGCACCACCGGCGTCGTCGTCCCGTACTCCTGCTCGGCCTGGATCGACAGCATCCGGCGCGGCGTGGACGTGGCCCGCGCCGCCGGGCGCACGCACGTCGCGGGCGCGACCGGCAGCACGTCCGAGAAGGCCGTCGCCGAGCTGCACGGGCTCCCGGAGGACGCGCTGCTGGACATGGGCGACTTCGCGGGCGCGGTGCTGAAGTACGTGCGGCGCCATCCGGTGCCGCGGCTCACCATCGCGGGCGGCATCGGGAAGATCGCCAAGCTGGCGGCCGGCCATCTGGACCTGCACTCGAAACGCTCCCAGGTCGACTTCGCCCTGCTGGCGGACCTGGTCGCCGCGGCCGATCCCGAGACGGCCGCGCGGGTCCGCACCGCGAACACGGCACTGGAGGCGCTGCGCGTCTGCGCCGCCGCCGGCCTGCCACTGGGCGACCTGGTAGCCGAACGAGCCCGAGCCGTGGCCGTGGACGTCCTACGCGGCGCCCCCGTGAACGTCGACGTGGTCGTGATAGACCGAGCCGGCACGATAGTGGGCCGCGCCTGAAGGGTTGACTCGTGGCGTGTCTCGCCTCCGGCGGCCCCGCCGGAGGCGAGACACGCCACGAGTCGACCTTCAGGCGGGCTTGGTCGCCGTCCACTGGAGGACGGGGATCTGCGGGCGCCAGGTGGTCAGGGCGCCCAGCGGCGCGGCCCGGTCCACGGCGATCCGGGCCAGGTCGCCGCCCAGGCGGCCGTGCGCCTCCAGGACGGTGCGCTCGCCCTCGACCGTGACCGTGTTCGCGACGAGCCGGCCGCCGGGGCGCAGCGCGTCCCAGCAGGTGGCGATCATGCCGGGGGCGGTGAGGCCGCCGCCGACGAAGACCGCGTCCGGCGGGCCCTCCAGGGTGGCGAGCACCGCCGGGGCCGGGCCGGTCACGACGGCCAGGGCGGGGACGCCGAGGGCGGCGGCGTTCGCGGTGATGCGCCGGGCGCGCTCGGGACGGTCCTCGACCGCGACCGCGCGGCACTCCGGATGGGCGCGCATCCACTCGATCGCGACGCTGCCGGCGCCCGCGCCGACGTCCCACAGCAGCTCCCCGGGAACGGGCGCGAGGCGGGCCAGCGTGATCGCGCGCACCTCGCGCTTGGTGAGCTGGCCGTCGTGGTCGTACGACGCGTCCGGAAGGCCGGGGACGGCGGGAACGGCGGGCATCGGCAAATCTTACGAGGTCCGTACGGAACCCCTCGGGGCGCGGCCGGGCGGCGTCCCGGCGCCTACGTTCGGTCGCATGCGAGTGCTGCTCACAGGTTCGGCCGGATTCATCGGCTCGCACATCGCCGAGGCCCTGGCGGCCGCCGGCCACGAGGTGCGCGGCCTCGATCTGCGCCCGGACGGGGGAACCGGGAGAACCGGAGGAACCGGGGGAACCGGCGAGATCGGGGACGTGCGGGACGCCGCCGCCGTGGCGCGCGGGCTGCGCGGCGTGGACGCGGTCTGCCACCAGGCCGCGATGGTCGGGCTCGGCGTGGACGTCTTCGACCTGCCCGCCTACGCGAGCGCGAACGTCCAGGGCACGGCGGTGCTGCTGGCCGAGATGGCGCGGGCGCGCGTCGGCCGGCTCGTCCTGGCGTCCTCGATGGTGGTGTACGGGGAGGGCGCCTACACGTGCCGCGCGCACGGCACCGTCCGGCCCGGGCCTCGTGCGGAGGGCGACCTGCTGGCCGGCCGGTACGAGCCCGGCTGCCCCGCGTGCGGCGCGCCGCTGGAGCCCGGTGCCGTCCAGGAGGAGACGGCTCCCGATCCGCGGAACGTGTACGCCGACACGAAGCTGGCGCAGGAGCACCTCGCCGCGTCCTGGGCGCGCATGACCGGCGGGACGGTCGCGGCGCTGCGGTACCACAACGTGTACGGGCCGCGGATGCCGCTGGACACGCCCTATGCGGGGGTGGCCGCGCTGTTCCGGTCGCGCCTGGAGCGGGGCGAGGCGCCTCTCGTCTACGAGGACGGGCGCCAGCGGCGCGACTTCGTGCACGTGCGCGACGTGGCGCGCGCGAACGTCCTGGCGCTGGAACGCCTGCCGGACGCGGGCGCCGGCGGCGGGTTCCGGGCGTACAACGTCGCCAGCGGCGAGCCGCGTTCCATCGCGGACATGGCCGAAGCGCTGGCGGGCGTCTACGGCGGGCCCGCGCCGCAGGTGACCGGCGGGTTCCGGTTGGGCGACGTACGGCACATCGTGGCGAGCCCCAAGCGCGCGCGGGACGAGCTCGGTTTCGTGGCCGAAGTGCCGTTCGCGGAGGGGATGGCAGGGTTCGCCACCGCGTCGGTGGGGGCGGGGACCGATGGTTGACGTCATCCTGCCCTGCCTCAACGAGGAGGAGGCGCTGCCGTGGGTGCTGGCACGCATGCCCGATGGATTTCGCCCGATCGTCGTGGACAACGGGTCCACTGATGACTCGGCGGCGGTCGCGTCCGCTTACGGCGCGCACGTCGTGCAGGCACCGCAACGCGGTTTCGGTGCCGCCTGCCATGCGGGGCTGCTGGCGGCCACGGCCGACATCGTGTGCGTGATGGACGCGGACGCCTCCCTGGACCCGGGCGAGCTGCCGCGCCTGGCCGACGCGCTGGGAGAGGGGCCGTCGCTCGTGCTGGGGCGGCGCCGCCCGCACGGCCGCGGCGCCTGGCCCCTGCACGCCCGCGTCGGCAACTCCGTACTGGCGCGCTCGCTCAACCGGCGGGCCCGCACCGTCCTGCACGACCTGGGCCCCATGCGGGCGGCGCGCCGGGACGGCCTCCTCGCGCTGGGGCTGGCCGACCGCCGCTTCGGCTACCCCCTCGAAATGGTGCTGAAGGCCGCCGCGGCCGGCTGGCGGATCACCGAGCTGGACGTCGCGTACCGGCCCCGGGTGGGCCGTTCCAAGGTCACCGGAACGGTCGGCGGGACCGTCCGTGCCGTCCGCGACATGCGCCGCGTCCTCGCCGAGGTCGCGCCGTGAACGCCGACCTGCTCGTGATCGCCAAGGAGCCCGTCCCCGGCCGGGTGAAGACCCGCCTCATGCCGCACTACACGGCCGCGGAGGCCGCCCGGCTGGCCGAGGCCGCCCTCGCCGACACCCTCGCCACCGTCGCCGCCACCCCGGCCGGCGCCCGGACCCTGGCCCTTCAGGGGCGGCCGGGGTCCTGGCTGCCGCCCGGCCTGCGGCTGGTCCCGCAGCGCGGCGGCGGCCTCGACGAGCGCCTCGCGCACGCCTTCGACGACGCGTACGGCGGCCGCCCGATCGTGCTGATCGGCATGGACACCCCGCAGGTCACGCCCGCCCTCCTGGAACGGGCCGGGCACGCGCTGCGGACGGCGGACGCGGTCTTCGGCCCGGCGGCCGACGGCGGGTTCTGGCTGCTCGGACTCGCCCGCCCCGACGCGGGCCTGCTGCGCGGCGTGCCGATGTCGCGCCCCGACACCGGCCGGATCCAGCTCGCCAGGCTGCGCGCCGCCGGGCTCGGCGTGGCGACGCTGCCGCGGCTGACCGACGTCGACACCGCCGCCGACGCGGCCGAGGTCGCCGCGCTCGCCCCGCACGGCCGTTTCGCCGCCGCCGTCCTCGCCGGGGCCGCGCCGTGATCGGGGACCTGTACGAGCGGGCCCTGGAGGGCCGCGGCGGCGTTGAGGTCGAGGACGGCGCGGGCCGCCGCCGCCCGCTGCCGGTGGAGGAGTGGCTGGCGCTGCGGCCCGGCGACTCCGCCCTGCTCGACCGCTGCGGCGGCCCCACGCTGGACGTCGGCTCCGGTCCCGGCCGGCTCACCGTCGCGCTGACCGAGCGCGGGCGGCTTGCCCTCGGCATCGACGTCGCGCCGTACGCGGTCGCGCTCACCGTCGCCGCGGGCGGCCCGGCGCTGCGCCGCGACGTGTTCGACGCGGTGCCCGGCGCCGGGATCTGGACGACCGTCCTGCTCGCCGACGGCAACATCGGCATCGGCGGCGACCCGGCCGCGCTGCTGCGCCGCGTCCTCGGCCTGCTCGCGCCCGGCGGCCGCGTCCTGGCCGAGGTGACGGGGCCGGGGACGCGCTCGTACGCCGAACGCCTCCGGCTCCGTACCGGGCAGGCCGTCGGGGAGTGGTTCCCCTGGGCGCGGGTGTCCGCGGACGACATGGCCGGCCTCGCCGCCCGCTGCGGCGCCGCCGTCACCGAGATCTGGGAGGAGGCGGACCGGTGGTTCGTCGCCCTGAGTCCCTGACGGGCCGCTTCACGAGCCCCCTGCACGACGAGCGCGTCGCGGCCTGGCTCGGCATCGCGCTGGGCCTCTCCTTCGGCACGGCCTTCGTCACCGGCCTCATCAGCCACTTCATGCAGCATCCCCCGGACTGGTGGCAGTGGCCGTCCCGTCCGGTCGGCTTCTACCGCGTCACCCAGGGGCTGCACGTCATCGGCGGCCTGGCGACCGTCCCCCTGCTCCTGGCCAAGCTGTGGACGGTCTACCCCAAGCTCCTGCGATGGCCGCCGGTGCGTTCCGCAGGGCACGCGATCGAACGGGCGCTCATCCTCGTGCTCGTGGGCGCGTCCCTGTTCCAGCTCGCCACCGGGCTGTTCAACATCGCCTACTGGTACCCGTTCCCGTTCTTCTTCCCCACGGCCCACTACTGGACGGCCTACATCCTGATCGGCGCCCTGGTCATCCACATCGCCAACGAATGGGCCAAGGTCCGCCGTACGGTCATGACCCGCCCGGAGGACGGCGTCGGCAGGCGCCGTTTCCTGCTGACCGTCGCCGCCGCAGGGGGAGCGGTCACGGTCACCACCGTCGGAGAGACCTTCTCCCCTCTGGCCCGCCTCGCCGTCCTGGCCCCGCGCCGTCCAGGAGTAGGACCGCAGGCCCTCCCCGTGAACAAGACGGCCCAGGCCGCGGGCATCACCAGGGTCGCCCCGTCCTGGCGCCTGCACGTCCTAGGAGGGGAGGCGGAACTCTCCCTCTCCCTGCAAGACCTCCACACTCGCTTCCCGCTCCACTCGGAACGCCTCCCCATCGCCTGCGTGGAGGGCTGGAGCGCGAACGCCACCTGGGAGGGCGTGCGCCTCCGCGACATCCTCCGGGCGGCCGGCGCCCCCGAGGGCGCCCGCGTACGGGTCGAGTCGATGGAACGCGGCGGCCTCTACCGGACGTCCTGGGTCGCCCCGCCCCACTGGCACGACCACCTCACCCTGCTGGCCCTCGGGCTGAACGGCTCGCCCCTCGACCTCGACCACGGCCACCCGTGCCGCCTCATCGCCCCGAACCGCCCCGGCGTCCAGCAGACGAAATGGGTCCACCGCCTGGTGATCGCATGAAGGCCCGCCTCACGGCCTACACCGCGGGCGGCGCACTCATCGCGCTGGGCCTGTGGGGGATCCTCACGTCCACCGGCTCCGACCCCGCCGGGTGGGCCCTGTGGCTGGGCGGCGCGGCGATCGTCCACGACGCCGTGCTGGTCCCGCCGGTCCTCCTGGCGGGCGCCCTCACCGCTCGCCTGCCCGCCGCGTACCGGCGCCGCGTCCAGGCCGCGCTCCTGATCGGCGGGACGGTGACGCTGGTGGCGCTCCCGCTCGTCCTCGGCCTGGGGAGACGCGCCGACAACCCGTCCCTGCTCCCTCTCCCGTACGGCCGCAACCTCGTGCTGGTCCTGGCGGTGACCGCGGCGCTGACCTTCTCCCCCCTCCTCGCCCGCCGCCTGCGGCGCCTCCTGCGCCGCCCGCGCAAGTCCTCCGATGAGTGAGCACGGACGATCGGTCTGGTCGCGCCACAAGGGGCGAGCCGCAGTGGCCGTCTGGGTGCTCCTGGTGGGGGCGGCGTTCCTCATCGGCGATGCGCTTCGCCGCGCCGGGCTGGCCACCGAGGACGAGCTTCCTCCGCTGCACGCCCGGTTCCGGGTGCTGACCTGGCAGATCCTTCCGGCCGCCTGCGTGGCCGCCGCCGCCGTGGCGCTACTGCCCCGCGCCGCGCGGCGGCTGCGCTGGCGCCCGCTCCTGCTGGCGTCGTGGGGCGCCGCGACTCTCTGGACGGTCGTGCTCGCCCTGAGCGACGGCCTCGACTCCCTACCGCGGCCCCTGGACGCGCCCACCGAATACCCGGCCGGGCTGGACGCCGTACGGGCCGACCCTCTCGGGTGGCTGCGCACGTTCACCGAGGAACTGCACGGCTACACCACCCATGTACGGGGGCACCCGCCGCTGCCGACGCTCGTCCTGTGGGCGCTGGAGGAAACGGGGCTGCGCGGTACGGGCTGGTCCGCCGCGCTCATCATCGCCCTCGGCACGTCCTCCGTGGTCGCCATCGCGCTGACCGTGCGTTCCGTCGCGGACGAGGAGGCCGCGCGCCGCGCGCTGCCGTTCCTGGTACTGGCGCCGCTCACGCTCTGGATCGCCACCTCCATGGACGCCCTGTTCCTGGGCGTCGGGGCGTGGGCGGCGGCGCTCACGGCCAGGCGCGGCAGCCTCCCCGCCGCCGCGGCGGCAGGGCTGCTGCTCGGCGCGCTGCCGTACCTCAGCTACGGGCTCCTGCCGCTCTTCGCGATCCCGCTGGCGGTCGTCGCGCTCACCCGGCCCGGCCGCCGATTCCTCGCCGTCCTCCTGTGCTGCGCCGCCGTCGTCCCCCTGGCCTTCACGCTCGGCGGGTTCTGGTGGTTCGACGGCGTCGCGGCGACCCACGAGACGTACGCCGTCAGCCGCGGCTCGGCGCGGCGCTCCTACGCGTACTTCGCGTTCGCCAACATCGCCGTCCTGGCGCTGCTGGTAGGTCCGGCGACCGCGCACGCCCTGCCGGGAACGCTCTCCCGCGACCGCCCGACGGGCTGGCTGGTAGGGGCCGCGCTGGTCGGCGTCGCCGCGCTCGACCTGTCGGGCGTGACCAGGGGCGAGGTCGAGCGCATCTGGATCCCGTACGCCGCGTGGATCGTCCTGGCCGCGGCCCGGCACGCGCCGCCGGCCCGCGGCTGGCTCGCCGCCCAGGCCGCGGTGACGCTAGGCGTGCAGGCCCTGGTCCTCTCGCACTGGTGAGAGGAGGTAGTGGACGAGTTCGTCCCCGACCGCGTCGACGCCCGACCGGCCGGTGAGCACGAACCCCTGCCGCTCGTAGAGGGCGCGCGCCCGGTGATTGGCGGCCTGCGTGAACAGCTGCGCCCGCTCGTAGCCGCGCCGGCGCGCCTCCGTGACGACCGCCCTCAGCACCTGCTTGCCGAGCCCGCGCCCCCAGTACCCCGGACGCACGGCGACCATGGTGATGTGGCACAGGCCGGGGATCGGCGCGCCCGCGCCGCCGTCGGCACGCCCGGCCATCCCCGCCGCGACGCTGACGAGGTCGCCGCCTGCCCCGCCGGCCTCGCCGACGTAGAAGAACGTGGCGGCGTCCGTGAGCCGCGCGGGCGCCCGTTCCCGCTCCCGCGCGTCCTCGGGCGAGACCCCGCGCCGCTCGACGTCGGCCAGGGACACCAGCCGCGCCGCCGGTACGGCGTCCGCCGCCGTGCCCAGGCGGATCACCACGTCACGCAGGTCCATCCGGGCGCCCACCTTTCCATTGGACGGGAGAATCTGGCCGGATCCGGGCAAAAAAGTGCACCAATGCCACAACTGTAGTCAGATGTGTTATCCCGCACCATCGCTCACCGTGGTGCGCGCGCACGCTGGGAAAACACGGGGGAACGACGTGGGGCAGGTTGATCATTTCTCGCACGGGGCGCTGACGCCCGTACTCGCCTACGCGATGTCGTGCGTCGGCGCGCTGCTCGGCCTGCTGTGCATGGCCCGGGCCCGCACCGCGTCCGGGTCGTCGCGGGCGCAGTGGCTGGGGGTCGCCGCGCTGGCCATCGGCGGCACCGGCATCTGGGTGATGCACTTCATCGCCATGCTGGGCTTCCGGGTCTCCGGCATGGAGATCCGCTACGACGTGGCGCTCACGCTGCTCAGCGCCCTGGTCGCCGTCCTGGTCGTCGGCGCCGGGCTGTTCCTCGTCGGGTACGGCGGCTTCCGGACGAGCGCGCTGCTGGCCGGCGGCGTGTTCGCCGGGCTCGGCGTCGCCGCCATGCACTACCTCGGCATGGCGGCGATGAACATGTCCGGCCACATCGGGTACGCGCCGCTGACCGTCGCCGCGTCCGTGCTGATCGCGGTGGCGGCCGCGACCGCGGCGCTCTGGTTCGCCGTCCGGGTGCGCGGGATGTGGGCGACCGTGGGCGCCTCACTGATCATGGGCATCGCGGTCAGCGGCATGCACTACACGGGCATGCTCGCCGTCGACGTGCACCCCGACCCGGACATGGCCGGCGTGGACGGCGCCCGCGTCGCCGACCTGATCGGCCCGCTGATCGTCGGGATCAGCCTGGTCGCGATGCTGCTGCTCGCCATCATCGCCGTCAACCCGCGCGACGAGGACCTCCGCCGCCCCGCCCCGCGCCCCGACGACCAGGCGCCGCCGCCGCCCGCCGGCCGCGAACGGCCCGGCAGCCTCTTCGACCCCCGTCCCTAGCGGCCCGCCGGTGGGGAACGCGCTCGGAGCGGGGCGCCTGCGGGCGCTCGACCAGGCCGGGCGCCCGCTCCGCGCCGCCAGGCGCCGCGCCGTTCAAGCGACGCGCCGCCAGGTGCCGCGCCGTCAGATGAACTGGTAGTCCTCGCGGATGCGGCCGTCCGCGTCCAGGACGACCACCTCCAGGCCGCCGCCGGCCGGCTCGCCCGCGCCGTTCACCATGTGCCAGCTGAACTTCACCACGTCACCGAGCCGCTGCGCGTCGTCCCCGGCCCGGAACGCGAACCCGCCGGGGGCGACGAACTCCTCGTACGACCGCGCCACCCGTTCCTCCAGCGCCGCGTGCCCGCGCGCCTCCAGGGACGCCGCCGTGCCGAGCCGTTCCGCGGCCTCCCGTACCTCCTGCGGCGGGTAGAGCAGCTGCACGCCGTCCTCCGCCCACACCTCGGCGATCTTTTTCCTGCGCGCCTCCGCGTCCGGCTCGTTCCACACCGCCACGTACCGTTCCGCGATCTCCTTGGTCTGCATGAGCGGGATCCTCGCGACGCCGGGCAGGGGCGGACAATTCCCTCCAAGGAATCGCCGGAGGCACGCGCGCTGCGTTAGACCTGTCCGCGTGACGACAGAAGCGTTCGCGGGGGCCCTGCGTGAATGGCGCGGCCGGCGCCGCGTCAGCCAGCTCGAACTGGCCCTCCGCGCCGGCACGACCCAGCGGCACGTCAGCTTCATCGAGAGCGGCCGCTCCGTGCCGGGACGGGCGATGGTCGTGAGGCTCGCCGAATCCCTGGAGATCCCCCTGCGCGAACGGAACTCCCTCCTGCTCGCCGCCGGATACGCCCCCGCCTATGCGGAGACCGGTCTCGATGAACTCCACGCGATCCGTACCGCGCTGGAGAACGTCCTGCGAGGGCACAACCCGTACCCGGCCGTCATCATCGACCGGCACGCCGACCGGGTTGCGTCCAACGCCGCGTTCGACCTCCTGATCGGCGACCTGCCCGCCGGCAACGTCGCCCGCCTCTTCCTGCGCGACATGGCCCCGCGCATCCGCAACCTGGACGAATGGGCATGGCACGTCATCGACGCCCTCCGCCTGGAGGCCGCCCGCAACCCGACCGACCGGCTCCAGGACCTGATCGCGGAACTCGAACCCCTCCTGCCCGAACGCGCCGCCCCCGGCCCCGGCCACCTGGGCTTCGCCGTCCCGCTGCGGCTGGCGTCCCCGTACGGCGAGCTGCGCCTCCTGAGCACCCTGACCCGGTTCGGCACCGCCGTGGACGTCACCGTCGCCGAACTGCGCCTGGAGGCGTTCCTGCCCGCCGACGACGAGACCGCCACCGCCCTGAACACCCTGTGGAAGTCCCGCGACGTCCCCGACCGCCGGCCGCCGCCGCCGGACTCCCACCAGGAACCGACCCCGTAAGCGAAGCCGTCCGCCCAGCCCGGCCTGGGTGGACGTCGCACTCGTCAAGCCGCGTGGCCTGCCCGGGTTGGTCAGACGACCGGCCTGACGGCCCGGGCGGGCGCCGCGGCCCGGGCGGGCGCCGCACTCGTCAAGCCGCGCGGGATGGCCAGGCGGGTCAGGGGCCCTTGTGGGTGTGGTGGCGGACGAGGGGGGCCAGCTCAGGGGAGTGGCGGGCGATGATCTGGCGGACGCGGGTCTCGGCGAGCGGGCCGAGCGAGTCGTACAGCTCGGCGAAGACCTCGTGGGCGCGGCGGCGGGGCCAGCCGGCCGGGAGGAGTTCCTCGGGCAGCCTCGGGTCGACGCCGGGGAAGCTGATCCAGTCGTACATCAGCCCGGTGCGGGCCGGGAGGGCCTCCGCCGTGCCGACGGCCCCGTCCCGTACGCGGCCGAGGAGCGGCTCCCAACCGGTGATGAACGCGTCGTACGCCGACCGGATGCGTTCCAGGTCCCACGCGTCCACCGGGGTGACGCCCTGCGGGACGCCCGGCGGGACCTGGGCGGTCATGACGGCGTAGCTCTCGATCCCCAGCTCGGCGAGGAACCGCCCGGCCTCCTCCTCCCGCTCGTGGGGCGACACCCAGACCCCGTCGAACAGCGGCGCGAAGCCGAGCCAGCGCAGCCGTGCGCGGACCGCGCGCCGGGCGTTCCGGCGGTCCTCGGGCATCGAGAAGACGACCATGCGCCACCGCCCGTCCCACGGCGGCGCGGCGTCCCCGAACAGGATCGCGTTCCGCGACGCGTGGCCGAGCCGCACCTCGGCGGGAAGGCGGCGCGACAGGCCGTAGCCGGTCCGCCGGCCCGTCCTGGACGACTCCAGCACGCCCCGGCGCGCCAGCCGGTTGAGCGCCGCCCGCGCGGCGGCGGGCGAGATGCCGAACTCCCCGAGCAGCGCGACGAGCGCCGCCGACGGGAGGTGGTCGTGCAGCTCGTACCAGTAGTCCCCCAGCAGCGTGAGGAGCAGGTGCTGCGGCTGGGCGCCGCTCTGCGTCCGCGGGAGCCGGACCTCCGGATCGGTGCGCGTTTCCGTCACACCGCCCGAGTCTAGAGCCGCCCGGTGCCATCCGGATCACCGAAAAGCCGCAGATGAGTGAGCGTTCGGACCTCCGGCCGTCGCGTTTCGGTGTCGCCGGTGGGCGGCTGTGACGCGTCCCTGCGGGCCCTGTGCCCGCGTTGGTACGCCACCCACTCCTCGCTCCGAGGCATTGATGCGCTCCTCTCGACTTGCGACAGTTCAACGTGCGCGCGCCTCGCAAAGTGTTCCGCTTCGATCGGCGACACACCTGCCGACGCCCCGGCGGGAGCCCTCCTTCCCCGCCCCTACACGAGGAGATCGCATCGTGAACCCCAAACGGTTCATCCGGCGGCTGGCCAAGGCGAGCATCGTCTTCGGGCTGGCCGGCGCGCTGCTGCACGTCCCGGTCGCGCCCGCCCACGCGGCACCGGGCGGCTCGGGCCCGTACCCCGCCGACTACGAGACCAGCCTCCGGCTCCGCAACCACACGATCTACCGGCCGAACACCATCCCCGCCGACGTCAGGCTGCCGATCGTCGCCTGGGGCAACGGCGCCTGCCGGGCCGACGGCACCTGGTTCGAGAACATCCTCAAGGAGTTCGCCTCGCACGGCTTCCTGGTCATCGCGAACGGGCGGCCGGGCGGCTTCGGCCAGACCGACTCGGACATGCTCGTCGACTCCATCGACTGGGCGATCGCCGAGAACAACCGCGCCGGCAGTAAGTACCGCGGCAAGATCGACACCACCAAGGTCGCGGTGATGGGCCAGTCCTGCGGCGGCATCGAGGCGTACGAGGTCTCCAGCACCGACCGCCGCGTCACCACCACCGGCATCTTCAACAGCGGTCTCCTGAGCGCCGCCGACAAGCCGATGCTGTCGCGGCTCCGCGCCCCCGTCGGCTACTTCATCGGCGGCCCGTCCGACATCGCGTACGAGAACGCCATGGACGACTGGCGGCGCCTCCCGTCCGGCCTGCCCGCCTCCATGGGCAACCTCGACGTCGGCCACTTCGCCACGTACGACCAGCCCAACGGCGGCGAGTTCGGCCGCGTCGGCTCGGCCTGGATCAAGTGGCAGCTCAAGGGCGACGCCGCGGCCAAGGCCCAGTTCGTCGGGCCGAACTGCGGCCTGTGCAACACCGACTGGGACGTCCTGCAGAAGAACCTGAGCTGACGCACTACCAGGGGCCGCCCCACGCGGCGGCCCCTGGCACGCACCAGAGAGGAGCTCCCCCGTATGGCCCGACGCAGAACACTCGCCACCCTGGCCGCTCTCCTGACCGGACTCTCGCTCTCCACCGCCCCCGCCACCGCCCAGGCCGACACGACACCCATCGCGTACACCAGGGACGGCGCGGTGCGCGGCGTCTCCGGTGAGAACGGCTCCGCCTTCCTAGGCATCCCCTATGCCGCGCCACCGACCGGCGAACGCCGCTGGAAGGCGCCCGTACCGTCCGCCCCCTGGAGAGGTGTCCGGGACGGCACCAAACCGGGCAACCCCTGCATGCAGACAGGGTCGAAGACCCCATGGGGCGACCTCGCCGGTCCCGGCACGCCCAGCGAGGACTGCCTGTACCTGAACGTGCACGTCCCCTCCAAACGGCCCACGAAGCCGCGACCCGTCATGGTCTGGATCCACGGCGGCGGCTACACCATCGGCTCCGGGACGTTCTACGACGGCGGCGCCCTCGCCGAGCGCGGCGACGTCGTGGTCGTCAGCCTGAACTACCGGCTGGGCGCGTTCGGCTTCCTGGCGCACCCGGGCCTCACCGCCGAGTCCCGCACGTCCGGGAACTACGGCCTGCTCGACCAGCAGGCCGCGCTGCGCTGGGTGCGGCACAACATCGCCGCGTTCGGCGGCAACCCGGGCAACGTCACCGTCTTCGGCGAGTCCGCCGGCGGCGGCAGCGTCTGCCAGAACCTCATCTCGCCCACCGCGCGGGGCCTGTTCCACCGCGCCATCGCCCAATCCGGATGCGCGTTCCCGAGCGCGACCCGCGAGACCGCCGAGACCACCGGTGAACGCGTCGCGACCGCCCTGGGCTGCGCCGACACGGCCTGCCTGCGCGCCAAGCCCGCCGACCAGGTCCTCGCCGGGACCGCGGGCCGCGCCGCCTGGGCCCCGATCCAGGACGGCGTCGTCCTCCGCGGCCAGGTCATGGACGCGTTCCGGACCGGCGACTTCCCGCGCATCCCGGTCATCCAGGGCAGCACCCGCGACGAGGGCCGCCTCACCGTGGCGACCATGTACGACCTGGCCGGCCGCAGGCTCACCGCCGAGGAGTACCCCGCCGCCGTACGGCGCGCCTTCCCGGCCGACGCCGACCGGATCCTGGCCCGCTACCCGCTCTCCGACCACGGCTCACCCGCCGAGGCACTGGGGGCGATCTACACCGACGCCCAGTTCGCGTGCCTCTCGTACGCGTCCAGCACACTCCTGGCGCGGCACACCAGAACGTACGGCTACGAATTCAACGACCCCCACGCCATGGACTACCTGGGGCTCCCGCTGAGCTTCCCGCTGGGCGCCCCGCACGGCTCCGAGATCCGCTACATCTTCGGGAACGTCACGGGCACCCCGGAGCAGAACGCCCTGTCCGCCCGGATGCTCGCGTACTGGGCCGAGTTCGCCCGTACCGGAGACCCCAACGGCGGCGGCGCGCCGGCCTGGCAGCGGTTCCCGCAGGTCCAGGACCTCGCGCCGGGCGCCATCCGGCCCATCACCACCTTCGCCCAAGACCACGAGTGCGACCTGTGGTCGCAGATCAACGGCTGACCGTCCAGGGCGGCGCCGCCGGCCGGTCCGGCGGCGCCGCCCGCGACCTGCCGATGCCGCCGCGATCCCGCGGACCTACGCTGGGTGACCATGGCATCGATCGCGACGAACACCGAAGTGGACCTGGCCGGGCTGCTCGAATTCGTACGGCCCCGGCACCGCGCCGTCCTGCTGACCACCCGCGCCGACGGCGGTCCGCAGGGCTCCCCGCTGACCTGCGGGGTCGACGACTCCGGCCGGCTGGTGATCGCCACGTACCCGGAGCGCGCCAAGACCCGCAACGCGCGCCGCGACCCGCGGGTCAGCGTCATCGTCCTGTCCGACGAGTGGAACGGCCCATGGGTGCAGATCGACGGGACCGCCGAGGTGCTGGACGTCCCCGAGGCCGTCGAACCGCTCGTCGAGTACTTCCGCAACATCGCGGGCGAGCACCCCGACTGGGACGAGTACCGCGCCGCGATGGTCAAGCAGGGCAAGTCCCTCATCCGCGTGACCCCTCGGCGCTGGGGCCCGATCGCCACCGGCGGCTTCCCGGCCCACCTGGCCCCCGACGACTGACCCCGCCTGGCCACCCCCGAGGCGCGAGCACCGCGGTCGGCACGGCATCCTGGTCGAAAGCAGGAGGAGGGGGCGATGTCCGCATGCGGGGTGTTCAGAGGGAAGAACTCGTGTTGCGGCCGGACGTCCGGAAAGGGGTGTTCGTTCTCGTCGCCCTGGCGGTCGCCGGCACCGCCATCGTCGCCGCGATCCTGATCGGCGACGCCCCGACGGTGTTCGCCCCCGTCGTCGCCGCCGCGTTCGCCCTCATGATCCTCCTGGCGGTCGGCGGCCTCCTCGGCGCCCGGATCATCCTGTCGCCGCGCGAGATCGTCGTGAAGTGGCTGTTCGTCCGGCGGCGCCGGCCGCGCGCGCACGTCGCGGAAGCGGTCCGCGCGACGATCACCGCGCCGCGCGGGGCGGCCGGCGAGAGCCTGTTCCTCCTCGGCCCGCGCCGCGACCTGGTCATCAGGATCTCCGGGGCCGGCTACACGCGCGAGGACCTCGACCGCCTGGTGGACGCGCTCGGCGTGCCGTGCCGCGTCTTCGACGGCCCGGTGACGCCCGGCGAGTTCGCCGAGTCGTACCCGGGCCTCCTGCCACAGGCCGAGCGGCATCCCTACCGGATCGCGTTCGCGGTGACGGGCGTCGTGTGCGCCGCGGTCCTGGCCCTGGTCCTCGTCTCGGTCGCGACGGCGTCCTGACCGCTGTGACGCGGCTGTGACCGCGAAACGGGCATGGTGACCGGTGATGAGAGTGCTGGTGGCCGAAGACCATGCCGAGCTGGCGCGGTCCGTGGCCCGGGTCCTGAACCGGGAGGGGATGGCCGTGGACGTCGCCCTCGACGGCCGGGCCGCGCTGGACCGCACCGCGCTGACCGACTACGACGTGCTCGTACTGGACCGCGACCTCCCCGTGGTGCACGGCGATGACGTCTGCCGCGCGCTGGCGGCCCGCCCGCACCGCCGGACCCGCGTCCTGATGCTCACCGCCTCCGGAACGGTCGCCGACCGGGTCGAAGGGCTCAGCCTCGGAGCCGACGACTACCTGCCGAAACCCTTCGCGTACGCCGAACTGGTCGCCCGGATCCGCGCCCTCGGACGCCGGGCGCAGCCCGCGCTGCCCCCGATCCTGGAGCACGGCGACCTGCGGCTCGACCCGGCGCAGCGCGTCGTCACCCGCGCCGGGCTCCGCCTGGCGCTCAGCCCGAAGGAACTGGCCGTCCTGGAGTACCTCCTCGCCGCCGAAGGACGCGTCGTCTCCGCGGAGGAACTGCTGGAACGCGTCTGGGACGAGGCGGCGGACCCGTTCACCACCACGGTCAAGGCGACGATCAACCGCCTGCGGGCCAAGCTGGGCGCCCCGCCCGTGATCGAGACCGTTCCGCAGAGCGGTTACCGGATATGAGGCCCCGGACGGTCCGGACGCGCCTCACGCTGCTGTACGGGACGCTGTTCACCGCCTCCGGCGCGGTCCTGCTGGCGATCACGTTCCTGCTCGTCCGGCGGAACACGATCTTTAAGGTCCTGGTGCCGTGCGTCGGCATGAAGCCGGAGGAGTGCCGGTACCGGCTGCCCGGCTCGCCCCCCGACACGGCCGCCCCGATCCGCGCCCTGAGAGAGCGGCAGGACGCGCTGGTCCAGGGGTTCCTCGTCCAGGCCGGCATCGCACTGGCGATCATGCTGGTGGTCTCGCTGGCGCTCGGCTGGTTCATCGCGGGCCGGGTGCTGCGGCCGCTGCGCACGATGACGGCGACCGTGCAGCGCATCTCGGCGCGGAACGTCCACGAGCGCCTGGCCCTCGCCGGCCCCCGCGACGAGCTCAAGGACCTCGCCGACACCGTGGACGGCCTGCTCGGCCGCCTGGAGGCCGCGCTCGACTCGCAGAAACGCTTCGTCGCCAACGCCGCGCACGAACTCCGCACCCCGCTCACCCTCGAACACGCGCTGCTGGAGGAGACGCTCACCGACCGCCGGCCGACCATCGAGACGTTCCGCGCGACCTTCGAACGCATCCTGCGGATCAGCGACCAGCAGGCGCGGCTGCTGGAGTCCCTGCTCACCCTCGCCACCAGCGAACGAGGGCTGGACGCCCGCGTCCCCGTCGACCTCGCCGCACTCACCGAACAGGTCCTCGCCACCCAGCCGCAGGACGGCCCGCGCGTGAACCGGCGACTCGACCCCGCCGCCCTGGAAGGCGACCCCGCCCTGGTCGAACGCCTCGTGGCCAACCTCCTCGACAACGCGATCCGTTACAACGTCCCCGGCGGAAGCGTCGACGTGCGCACCGGATCGCGGGACGGCCAAGCCACGATCAGCGTGAGCAACACCGGCCCGGTCGTCCCGCCCGAGCAGGTGGCCCGGCTGCTCGGACCGTTCCAGCGCCTGGACCGTTCCGCCCGCGACGACGGCCACCACGGCCTCGGCCTCTCCATCGTCCACGCGATCGCCCTGGCCCACGGCGGCACCTTCACCGCGACCCCCCGCCCAGACGGCGGCCTATCCGCAAAGGCCACCTTCCCCACCGCTTGACACCACCCTCAAAGCCCTTCCCTCCAACATCCGGCAACGCCCCCTTCACACCAAGGCCCCGCCGAGCCGCCTCCAACAACCGCCGACGCCGCCGACCGGCCTCAGAATCGACTCCCACCGAACCTCGCCTTCACCTTCCGCGATCGACAGCTCGGCCCTGCCCTCATCGAACGTCAGCGGATGCGGAAAATGGCCGACACCACGCCTGCGCGCGACAGCCACGCAGCGGCTGACCGCATGCCCGTACTCGGTGTAAGCGATGGCGCGCTGCTCGTCCCAACGCACCTGCGTCCGACGCCTCCAGCGCAGCCTCTCGGTCGCCGCGGTGGCCAGATACGTCGACGCCGCACCCACCACCACACCGATGAGCACTGGAAGCTGCCCCGCGAGACCCGCCATGCGTTCCCCTCGGCACAGGCACCCTCTCCGCGCCGGCATGGCCTCTGAGGGTTGCCCCTTCCGCGTCCAAAGTGCCATCATCCGCCGATGACTCCGTTGCGGCTGATCGAGACCAGGCCCGGAGCGTTCTCGCTGCTACTGAACGCCGGGACGACGCGGGTCGACGACCTCGTCGAGCAACTCGACCACGAGCCGAACGGCTACTTCTGGGAAGGCGTCGCGCGCTACCTCGTGAGCACGGAGGCGGGCGATCTCGAAGGACGCTTCTCGTACGACCCGGAGGGCGGCATGTTCTGCGCGTACGGCGACGACCGTCCCGCCCTCCAAGAACTAGGGACCCTGATGAGCGCCGTCGCCAACGACGAAGACCGCATGCGATCCCTGCTCACGACCGCCGAGGCCACCGGCTTCGACCTCGACGACTGACCCGCGCACCCCAGCCACCTTCACACGACCGTGAGCTGCCGAAGAGCGCGCCACGACAGGGCGCTGCTGCCATCAGGGCCGCCGTGTCTAGGGCGTCAGGTGACCTTGATCGAGTGGGGGCCGACGCTGACGGTGATGTCGACGTGGCCGCCGAGCGCGGTGGCGTAGGCCCGGAGCGTTTCCAGCTCCATGGCTTCGATGTCGCCGTTCTCGATCTGCGAGACACGGGACTGTGAGACGCCGAGAACCTGAGCGACCTCGGCCTGTGTCTTTCCGACGGCCTTGCGAAGTTCCTTGAGGTGGTGGCCGGCGACGTAGGCGTCCAGTTCGGCGCGTGCCCTGGCCTGGCGCTCGGGATCGGCCAGTTCGGGGTTGCGGCGGTGCGCTTCGGCCCTGACATCCTGCCAGCGACGTCCAGTACTCATCGTCCGGCCTCCTTGTCCTTCGCGGCCCGGTACTCGACATAGCGATGCGAATCTCCGACCGGCCACGGCTTCCAGGCCGTAGTTCCTTAAGGTTGCGCAGTTCGCTGTGTTCCAGGGTGTCGACGAGTGGGCGTCCCAGAGTCGGCCCGACCTCGGCCGGCCTGTCGATGGCTTGCTCGATCAACGCTGCGGTGTCCAGGTCGGACTCGCACATTTGAGGAACCAGCTCTCGACCGGTTCGAGGAGGATGACATCCCAGGCCACAGAGCCAATATAACCTCTGGCTAATATCGGCGGACGACCTCACGGCGATCGTCGTTGAGCCTGAGCTGTCCGGAGAGGGCTAGAAACCCGCCTGCGTTGGGGGTGTGGGCATGACGACGCGTGCGGTAGCTCGTGAGGGGAGTCGGGCAGCTACAAACGCGGCTCGGCTCACAGGTCCCGTGTCCGCTCGTCGAGCTCGTCGAGCTTGGCTTTCTGTTGCCGGAGATGCTCTCTGATCTCCTGGAGCTGGTTCCACAGGAGTGTGAACTCCTCGGAAGGCTCGGGAGGGGCGTCTCCGGCTTCATCATGTTCGGGCGCGCCCGTGACCACGCTGGGTATGCCCTGCCTGCTCGTGATGATCCCCTCCTCGCGGAGGACGGCTAGCGCACGCTCGATCGTCGCGCCGGCCGCGCCGAACCGCTCACGGAGCTTGGCTATGGACGGGAGCGTCTCCCCTACCGCGTACCGGCCTGAGGCGATGTCCTGCCGCAACTCGTCGGCGATGCGCACATAAACCTTGCGGCGATCAGCGGGCCCATGTCTTCCCATGTCGCCAGCATAGCGGCACAACTTAGGTTCGTGGGTTTCTAGGAAAGTTCGGTCAGAGGTGTGACCTACCCACTTTCATAGGTGATCCATGATGGCGATCTACGCGCATATTTCGCACGCGCTCGGCTGAGGACGTTGCCGTCAAAAAGGCCCGGAACCGTATTCGGTCCGGGCCTTTTGGCTGTTCAGAAGGTGTGGGCAGGGGCGGGGTCGAACCGCCGACCTTCCGCTTTTCAGGCGGACGCTCGTACCGACTGAGCTACCTGCCCATGACGCGCATCCGCACGTCTGGCGGTCCTGACGGGATTTGAACCCGCGGCCTCCACCTTGACAGGGTGGCGAGCACTCCTAACTGCTCCACAGGACCTTGCTGTTCCGAGCCTAGTGGCTCCGGAGGTGTGGCCTTGACCGGGCTGGCCCGTTTCTTGGCGACGTCCGGAAGCATACGCGATGGCCGAGGGCAGCGCCAACTCGTTAACGGGGAGGCCGGCGGGCCCATAGTACGGTGAGGCTTATCCGTGGCGTCTGGAGGCGGATGTGACCGGCAGGGCGGTGGGGCGCGGTCTTCAGTTGGTGCCGCGGACGATGCTGGAGCTGCGGGTTCGCTGGGTGCTGCTCGTGGTGGTGGGGGTCGCGAACCTCGGCGGCGCGCTGGTGGTGCTGCTGTTCGCGATCTTCGTGGTGCCGGATCCGCCGCTGGCCGATGTGGAACGGGTCAGGCTCGTCAACACGGTCGCGTTCTTCAGCTATCCGCTGGTCGCGGGGCCGTTCGCGCTGCTCGCGGGGCTGTATCTGTGGCGGCCCGTGGTGCGGCTGGTGCGGGAGGGCGGGGTGCCGGACGGGGCGCAGCGGCGGGCCGTGCTGCTGGGGCCGTTGAGGCTGACGCTTCTCGTCGGGGCGCTGTGGGTCGTCGGGGCGGTCGGGTGGGCCGTGCTGGACGTGACGCTGTTCAGCGCGCGGCTGGCGGTCAAGACGGGGCTGACCTGCCTGCTGGGGGCCATGACCACGTGCACGATCGTCTACCTGCTGTCCGAGCGGCTGCTGCGGCCGGCGGCCGCGCTGGTGTTGGCCAGCGAGCAGCCGGGGCGGATCCGGCTGCCGGGGGTCACGACGCGGGTGATGCTGGCCTGGGCGCTGGGGACGGCGATCCCGGTGCTGGGGCTGATCTGCGTGGCCATCGCGGCGCTGGCGGCGCCGGACATCGACACGACGCAGCTGGCGATCACGATCCTGGGGCTCGGGGGCGCCGCCCTGAGCGTGGGGATGTACGTGACGTACATCGCCACGCAGGCCATCGCGGATCCGATCAAATCGGTACGGCTGGGGATGGCCCGGGTGGAGCGCGGCGATCTGGGCACCGGGGTGCCGGTGTACGACGCCAGCGAGGTGGGGCAGCTCCAGGTGGGGTTCAACCACATGGTGGCCGGGCTGCGGGAGCACGAGCGGCTGCGGGACCTGTTCGGGCGGCACGTGGGGGAGGAGGTCGCGGGGCTGGCGCTCGAGCGGGGGGACATCGAGCTCGGCGGGGAGACGCGCGAGGTGGCGGTGCTGTTCGTCGATCTGACGGGGTCGACGCGGCTGGCCGAGACGCACCCGCCGGGCGAGGTCGTCGAGCTGCTCAACATGTTCTTCGGCGTGGTCGTCGATGTCGTGGCGGCGCACGGGGGCTGGATCAACAAGTTCGAGGGGGACGCGGCGCTGGCGATCTTCGGGGCGCCGACGGAGATCGAGGACGCGGCGGGCGGCGCGCTGGGGGCGGCGCGGGAGCTGGCCGTGCGGCTGCGTACGGAGGTGCCTCAGCTGGACGCGGGTATCGGCGTCTCGGCGGGGCCCGTGGTGGCCGGCTACATCGGGGCCGAGCAGCGGTTCGAGTACACGGTGATCGGCGATCCGGTGAACGAGGCGGCGCGGCTGAGCGATCTGGCGAAGGTGGCGCCGGGCCGGGTGCTCGCGTCGGGGACGGTGCACGAGCTGGCCCATCGGGACGAGGCCGTGGAGTGGGACGTCGGCAAGCCGGTGACGCTGCGGGGCCGGCGGCGGCAGACGCGGCTGGTCGTGCCGCGGCCCGTGGTGATCGCGGAGCCGGTGCCGGAGGCGGCCGTGTCGGCGGCGCGGCGGCTGCGGCGGAGGATCCGCGGACCGCGCCGGGCATTTCCCAAGCAAGCGGAACCCGCGCCAGAAACTCCACAATCCTGACATTCGAAACAAGTGCCATAAAAGCGGGCGCACAACGTCATCGCGAGTACACGATCTGCTATCGCCCCGTTACTTTCGTGTCAGCATGCACCTCGAAGGTGGGAACGAACATGACCTACCACGAAGGGTGACACATGCTCCGACGATTCGGTCTCTCGCTCGTCGCGGTCGTGGCCGGGACGGCGCTCACGGGTACGGCGGCGAACGCCGGCACACGCGCCGCGGACGTCGTCAACGTCGCGCACCGGGGCGCCTCCGCGAGCGCGCCGGAGAACACGGTCGCGGCGTTCAGGGTGGCGCGGCGGCAGGGCGCCGACCGGTTCGAGGTCGATGTGCAGGAGACAAAGGACCACAAACTGGTCGCCATTCACGACACCACGCTGGACCGGACGACCAACGTCGAATCGGTGTATCCACAGCGCAAACCGTGGAAGGTCGGGAGTTTCACGCTCGCCGAGATACGGAGACTCGACGCCGGCTCGTGGTTCGACAAGAGCTACCGGGGCGAGCGCGTTCCCACGCTCCGCGAAACGCTGCGCGCCATGCAGACCAGCGGGATGGGCGTCCAGCTGGAGATCAAGTCGCCGCGGCTGTACCCGGGCATCGAGCGGCGGATCGCCGCGGAACTGCGGGCCAACCCCGCCTGGACGAGGCGGCGCCTGGTGGTGCAGTCGTTCGACTTCGCCTCCATGCGGCGGTTCCACGAGATCATGCCGGCGGCGCCGATCGGGCTCATCGGCACGCCCGCCAAGCGCGACCTGCCCAAGCTGGCGCGGTACGCCGACCAGATCAACCCGCCGTACGGCGACGTGACGGCGTCCTACGTCAAGGCCGTCCACAGGCAGAAGATGACGGTCTTCACCTGGACGGTCGACGCCAGGTCCAAGATGAGGCGCGCGATCGCCCTCGGCGTGGACGGGATCATCACCGACCGGCCCGACCGGCTCAGCGACGTCATCGCG
This sequence comes from Actinomadura sp. 21ATH, assembly GCF_041951345.1. NCBI lineage: Bacteria > Bacillati > Actinomycetota > Actinomycetes > Streptosporangiales > Thermomonosporaceae > Actinomadura > Actinomadura sp. 21ATH. The sequence continues at coordinate 225,444 of NZ_JBGNUR010000012.1, forward strand.
AAGTACCGCTCGGACGAGGACGACGACTGAACGGCGCGGGCCCGTGACGGACGCCGGCCGCTGACGATCTTTGTCGTCTCTTGCCCCTCCTTCGACCGCCCCGCCGCCCGCGGAGTGGTTACCTCGCGAGCGAGGGTCCTACGGGGGGTGGGGTGAGCAGGCGGCACAAGTGGTCGATCCGCGTCCGGATGGCGGTCCGGACGGGCATCGTCACGGCCCTGGTCTCGGCGCTCATCAACGTGCTGCTCATCGTGGGCATCCGGGACCAGGCGGCCGACTACAAGGCGCAGGAGATCGCCACCGCCGCCCTGCAGATCGTCTCGCTGGTGGAGCGCGGCCGGGCGGCGCCCGTGCTGCCGCCGACCGGGGACGTCGCCATCCAGGTCGTGGAGCCGGCCGGCACCGTCGTCGCCGCGACGCCGGATCTGCGGGGCCGGCCGCGGATCGCGGCGTTCACGCCCCCTGTGGACAGCAAGTACTCCGACCGCGTCATGTGCCCGCCCGCCGGCATGAGGAGCTGCATGCGGGTGATCGCGTTCCGGACGTACCTGCCGGGCGCCGAGCGGATCGTGTACGCCGCCGACGAGGCCGTCCCCTGGTACCTGAGCGGCGCCCTGTGCACGTTCCTGTTCGCGGTGACGCTGCTGGTGAGCCTGCTGACGGCGCTGCGGACCTGGCGGACGGTGGACCACGCGCTGGCCCCGGTGGACGACATCAGGCGCGAGCTGCTGGAGATCACCGCCACCGAGTCGGCCCGCCGCGTCCCGGTCCCGGAGAGCCGGGACGAGATCGGGAAGCTGGCGGAGGCGGCGAACGACACGCTCGACCGCCTGGACGCCGCCCTGGAGCAGCAGCGCCGCTTCACCTCCGACGCCTCGCACGACCTGCGCAGCCCGATCACCGCGGCCCGGCTCCAGCTGGAGGAGGCCCTGCTGAGCCCGGCGGACTCCGACTGGCCGAAGGTGGGACGGGCGGTGCTGGGCAGCCTGGACCGGCTCCAGGCGATCGTGAACGACCTGCTGGAGCTCGCCCGCCTGGACACGGCGGCCGAGCGTCCCAGGACCGCCGGCGAGGACGCGGAGCCGGTCGATCTGGCCGCGCTGGTCTCGGCCGAGCTGGAGCGCGCGCCGCGCAAGGGCACCCGGGTCGTGCCGCGCCTCCAGGCGAACGTGCTGGTGCGCGGCGACCCGCTGCGGCTGTCGCGGCTGCTCACGAACCTGATGGACAACGCCGAGCGGCACGCCGTCGCCGAGATCACGGTGACCGTACGGGCGGCGGGCGACGTGGCGGTCCTGGAGGTCCTGGACGACGGCAGCGGGGTCGCGGTGGAGGACCGGGAGGCGGTGTTCCAGCGCTTCGCCCGGCTCAAGGACGCCTGCGACCGGGACGCGGGCGGTACCGGGCTGGGGCTGCCGATCGCCCGCCAGATCGCGCGGATGCACCAGGGCACGCTCACGCTGGAGGACAGTTCCTCGGGGGCCCGCTTCGTCCTCAGGCTCCCCAGGTGGTTCCGGGGGCCGGGGGACTGAGGCGGGGCGCGAGGCCGGCCGGGGCGGGGGAAGGGACCCGGCAGGCGAGCGTCGCGCGTCAGGCGGCGGCGGGCGGGACGGCGGGACCGGACAGGTGCATCCAGCCGGTGTACCGAGCGCCCTTCAGCGTGAAGCCGAACTTCTGGTAGCTGCCGGGGTCGACGAACCCCGGGGCGTGCGCGACCACGTTGTCGTACACGAAGTCGGAGGCGATGAAGCCCAGGTCGGAACGGGTCTCGGCGAGCCGCCGCTTGAGCGGCGGGGCGTCCAGCAGCCGGGCGGTGTGGTTGACGGCCGAGCTGGACACGCCTTCGGCGTCAGGCATGACGGGCCCGACGTGCAGGGACAGCCGCAGCTGGACGCGCATGGCGTCGCTGGAGCGGTGGTTGTGGCGGCGCAGGCCCGCGAGCAGGTGGGCCAGCATGGGGTCGATGACGGACGCGGTGGGCATCTCGGGCGGCACGACGATGAGGGCGCCGTCGCCGCGGTCCTCGCGGTAGCAGGCGTTCCAGGGCACGTCGGAGTTCTCGAACGCGCCGCGCAGCAGGTCGTACATGACGCGCCGGATCTCCACCCGGTCGGCGTCGTTGCGCCGCCGGGCGGTGAACTCGGCGATGTCGACGAACATGATCGAGCACATCCGGCCGGCCCACGCGGGCGTGGACTCGACGGTGGCCTCGATCGCGGCGGGCGCGGGTGCCGGGACCGGTGCGGGAACCGGTGCCGGGACGGCGTAGACGTGCGGCGGCGGCGCGGCGGGCGCGTACGGGACCGCGAAGCCGGTGAACGGCGCGTCCCCGCCCGGCCCGGCGGGTTCGCCGGGCCCGATCGGCCCGCCGGTCTCGGTCAGCCGCTCGTACAGCTCCTTCTCCAGGATGGCCACGACGCGGGTGTGGTCGGCGAGGAAGGCCGCGAACTCCTGCGTGGTCATGCGCAGGGCCCGCACGCCGTCGAGCGCGACGACGGTGGCGGAGCGCTGCCGCAGCATGAGGGCCGCGCGCTCGCCGATGATGTCGCCGGGGCCGCGGGTGGCGACGATGCGCTCCCGCCCGTCCCGGACGACGCAGACCCGGACGTAGCCGGACAGGATCACCACGAGGTGGTCGGCGACCTCGCCCTCCTGCCAGAGGACGGCCCGCGCGGGGTAGTCGACGCCGGCCGCGGCGGTGACGAACGCGTGCCGCTCCATCTGCGTGAGCGACTGCCAGAACCCGCGGTCGGGCGCGCCCGCCGGCGGCACCGGCGGCGGCAGGACGGGCGGCTGCTGCGCCGGGGCCTGTGCCGGGGCCTGCGGCGCCGCCTGCACGGGATGCGGCGCGGAACGGTGGACGGAGCGCTGGTGGGTGTGGGACCGGTCGCGCCCGCTCTTCTGGGACGGCCGGGTCGGGTCGCCCGGCCGCCGCGGCGTGCGGCCGAGGCGGTCGGGGTCGTGCCGGTGCGCCGGACGGCCTGCGATCATGGGGCCTCCTTTCCCGGGACGGGGGTCGCTCTCCGTGAGGGGAAGGGGTGGCGGCGGCCGGTGGTCGGGGCGGGAGTGGGCGTCGGGGCCGAAGACTGTGCCGGGGAAGAAGACTGGTCTGCGTGCATGTTCGGAACACCCCATGCTCGAATGCGATTTCCGGCGGTGATGTCCTGGTCGGCGGTCCGGCCTGACCGAATGGAGCGGTGCACCGGGGCGGAAGTCGCGTCACCTATGGCCTGAACCGCGAGGGCGCGGTTAGACTGGGTGAGTCCGCAAGGGTCGTTTCCCCTGGTCAGCGTTCCGTTCCGCGAGTGCGCGAAGCGGGCTTCGCCGATATTGGGGGACGATCCCGCGGGCCCGAAGGAGTCGCCCTCCGCTTTCCTTCGATCGGCCTGGCTGCCTACCGGTGATCGAAGGTGAGTCCGAGGGCGACTCTATTTATTTGTGCTGTTCGCCCGTTTTGTGGGCGACTCGGTTGGGATCTGCTCGCGGCCTCCCGGTTCCGAGGGTCCTCGCTGCGCGAGGGACGGCCCGGCGTCGTCGCCCGGCCTCATCACCCAGCGTCAAGATCATTTGATCACTCTAGCATGCGGTACGCTCGGTGTCAGCGCGGCCCCTACCAATCTGCTACCTAGCACGCTACAACATAGAGAGGCGACATGCAGCAGAGCGGAAGCTGGAAATGCAACTTTCGCTCCCCCTTCGCCCGCTCGTCGCCGCATGATCGCCCAGATTGGGGGAAGTGGCCCGGCGGAACGTGCCCGGATGGCACCATCTAACGTGGCAGGTATCCATGTGCTACATAGCACGGCAGTTCATGGCAACGACTACTTAGAGTGAGTGAGATGGCAAGTGACCAGGGGCCCATCGTTCAGAGCGCGCTGCTGAGAAGCGAGCTCGTCAGACTCCGCAAAGAGAAGGGGATGACGCAGGAACAGGTGGCCCGCTCGCTGGAGTGGTCACCGTCCAAGCTCATTCGCGTCGAAGGCGGCAAGAACTCGATCACCCGCACCGACCTCCAGGCCCTGCTGATGGCGTACGACGTCACCTCGGAGAGCAGGCAGGAACGGCTGCAGGCGCTCGCGCGCGGGGCCCGCGAGCCGGCGTGGTGGAACAAGTACAAGGGCGAGATCGACGACATGTTCCTCACGTTCGTCGGTTACGCGGCGGGCGCCTCCTACATCAGGCATTTCGCCGGCACGCTCATCCCCGGACTCCTCCAGACCCGTGAGTACGCCGAGGTCATGAGCACCGGGATCACCAGCGAGAGCAGGCGCAGCGTCGCCGTGCGGATCCGCATGCAGCGGCAGGAGGAGCTGGCCCGCCGCGAGACGCCGCCGCGCCAGTTCTACATCCTCGACGAGGCGGTGATCCGCCGCCACGTGGGCATCGGGGTCGACCCAGGGATCATGCCCGCGCAGCTCAACGAGATGGCGAACGCGGCCGAGGAGCGCGACGACCTGACGATCCGGGTGGTCCCCTTCGCCGCGGGCGCCCACCTGGGCCTGTACGGGCCGTTCACGCTGCTGGAGTTCGAGGGCGGGCTCGGTGACGTCCTCTACATGGAGGGGCGGCCCGGCACCAGCGTCATGTACTCCGGCGACGACGCTCAGATCGTCGACTACCGGGACCACTTCGAGACGCTCCTGGAGGGGGCGCTTCCGGCCGACAAGTCGATCGCCCTGATCCGGCAGGCCGCGGAGGACCTGATGGCCTGACCCCGTTCCGGCTTTCCTTCCGCCCGGCTTCCTCCCGCCCCGTATCGATCATCACAGGAGGTGACGGCCCCGATCGGCACCCACAAGGGCGAGCGGCCTTCATAGCGCACAGGGTGATCTTGTGTTCCCGGTGTAGGCGGAATTACTAGGACCGTTTACACTCATGAACGGGAAATTTTCCACAAGGTCGTGGTTTGTTGTGCCCTGCTCAGCTCTTGGCTCGGTGGGTGTCCTTGCCTGTTCGGTGGCGAGACAGACCCCGCCAGCAATGGATGGAGGGTTGCTGGATGGTGGATCGGCCGAATCGGGGGGCCGCGCTGGACTGGCGCAAGAGCAGCGCGAGCGAGGAACAGGATTGCGTCGAAGTGGCGGTCACCGGCGGGTCGGTGCTGGTACGGGACTCCCGCGCCCCGGCGGCCGGCATGCTCGAACTCGCTCCCGCGCAGTGGTGGCGGCTCTTGCGGCACATCGTCGATGATGATGAGGAGGCCCGCTGAGTCAGGTGACTCAACGCGCGATGGTGCGTCATGAGTGAATGACCGCGAGCTTCTCGGTGTTGGAGGGGCGCCCTTTCGGGCGTCCCTTTCCTTCGTGTGCCCCGAATGCCTTCCGCGGCGCGGGCGGCGCCCCGGCGGCCGCGGGACCGGGAGCCGTTTGCGGGGATTCCCGCCGCATCCCCGTCGCCTCGTTCGCGCTCCGGTTAGCAGATGGTGCCCATTAGCGCTGCGTAATCACGTCAGGGTTCGCCCGCACCCGCCGGCCCGTGCCCGCACCTCCGACCCCGTGCCCGCGCCCGCCCGCCCCGTCCGGCCCGGTGATCGTTCCGGCCGGGAACGGCGCGTTCCGCCGGGCGGCGGGGCGGGGCCACGCCCTAGCCTGGGCTGGACGGAGCGCAGGCGAGCGCGGGGCTTCCGCGGGCGACGGCGCGCGGGCAGAGCGTGCGGGGGAAGGGGCGACCTTCGTGGTGGTGTCATCCGGGGCGGGCGGGCGCGAGCCGGGAGAACCGGCCGGCAGGAGCGGCACGAGCAGCGGCGGCACGGGCCGCGCGGGCGGCACGGGCGATCCTGAGGCGGCCGGCAGGCGGCTGGCCGCGGCGCTGCCCGGGGTGTTCCGCACGGACCTGACGGCGCGCACGGCGTACTCCTCCGACGCCTCGATCTACCGGCGCGTACCGGTGGCGGTGGCGGAGGCCCGGTCGGCCGCCGACATGGCCAGGGTCCTCGAACTGGCCGCCGCCGAGGGACTGCCGGTCACCACGCGGGGCGGCGGGACGTCGATCGCCGGCAACTCGATCGGCCCGGGAATCGTGATCGACACGTCACGGCACCTCGACCGGATCCTGAGCGTCGACCCCGAGGCCCGTACCGCCGTGGTGCAGCCGGGCGTGGTCCTGGACGACCTGCGCGCGGCCGCCGGCCGGTACGGGCTGTCGTTCGGGCCCGACCCGTCCAGCCACTCGCGCTGCACGCTCGGCGGCATGATCGGCAACAACGCGTGCGGATCGCACAGCGTGGCGTGGGGGATCACGTCCGCGAACGTCGAGTCCCTGCGGCTGCTCCTGCCGGACGGCCGCGAGCTGCACGCCGCGAAGGGAACGAGCGGCGACGCGGGCATCGACGCCGAGCTGACCCGGCTGCGCGACGCGCAGCTGGGGCCGCTGCGGACGGAGCTGGGGCGGTTCAGCCGCCAGGTCGCGGGCTACGGGCTGCACCACCTGCTTCCGGAGAACGGCTTCGACGTGGCGAAGGCGCTCGTCGGCAGCGAGGGCACGTGCGCGCTGGTCACCGAGGCGACGGTACGGCTCGTCCCGGTGCCGCGGTTCCGGGCGCTGGCCGTGCTGGGCTTCCCGGACGTCTACACCGCCGCCGAGCTGGCGCCGTTCGCGGCCCGAACCGGCGCGCTGACGGTGGAGGGGATGGCGTCCGACCTGCTGACGGCGCTGCGCGCGCAGCCGGGGCGGGCGAACGCGGGCGCGGACCTGCCGGCCGGCGGCGGCTGGCTGTACTGCGAGGTCGGCGGGGAGACGAAGGCGGAGGCGGAGGAGGCGGCGCACGGCCTGGTCGAGGTGGTGCGCGGGCGCTTCGCCGCGACGACGGCCGTGGTCGTCGACGACCCGGTGCGGATGCGGGCGCTGTGGTGGATCCGCGAGGCGGGGTCGGGCATCGTGACGCGGCTGCCGGACGGCGGCGAGGCGTGGCCCGGCTGGGAGGACTCGGCCGTACCGCCCGAGCGCCTCGGCGACTACCTGCGCGGACTGTACGCGCTGATGCGCGGGCACGGCCTGCGGGGCGTCCCGTACGGCCACTTCGGGGAGGGCTGCCTGCACCTGCGCCTCGACTTCGCCTTGGACGATCCCCGGGGCGTCGCCGTCTACAGGGAGTTCATGGAGGCCGCCGCCGAACTGGTCGTCTCCTTCGGCGGGACGGTCTCGGGCGAGCACGGGGACGGCCGGGCGCGTTCCGAGCTCCTCGGCACGATGTACTCGCCGGAGCTGCTGCGGGCCTTCGGCGCGTTCAAGGCGGTCTTCGACCCGGACGGCAGGCTCAACCCGGGCGTCATCGTCGATCCGGCTCCGACGGACGCGGACCTCAGGCCGGGCCCTGGACGGGACCGGCTGGCGCTCACTCCCGTACACGCGCTGACCAGGGACAAGGGTTCGTTCACGGCGGCGGTGCACCGGTGCGTGGGCGTCGGGGCGTGCCGCAACCTGGAGACGGGGGCGATGTGCCCCTCGTTCAAGGCGACCCGCGACGAGGTGCATTCGACGCGGGGGCGGGCGCGCGTGCTGGCGGAGATGCTGCGCGGCGAGACGATCCGGGACGGGTGGCGTTCCACGGAGGTACGGGACGCGCTGGACCTCTGCCTGTCCTGCAAGGCGTGCGCGAGCGACTGCCCCGTGAACGTCGACATGGCCACCTACAAGGCGGAGTTCCTGCACCGCCACTACGCCAACCGACTGCGCCCCCTCGCGCACTACTCGATGGGCTGGCTGCCGCTGTGGTCGCGGCTCGTGGCCGGGGTCCCGGGCGCGGCGCGGTCGGCGAACGCGGCGCTGCGGCGGCGGCCGGTCGCCGCGCTCGCGAAGCGGCTGGCGGGCGTCGAGCCGCGGCGGGAGATGATCCGGTTCGCGGACGAGACGCTGCGCGGCTGGTTCGGCGGGCGGCCGGAGCGGCGGCCGGGCGGCCGGAAGGTCGTGCTCTGGCCGGACACCTTCACCAACTTCCACGACCCGGCGGCCGGGAAGGCCGCGGTCGAGGTGCTGGAGGCGCTGGGGTACCGGGTCCTGATCCCGCCGGGCCGGGTGTGCTGCGGCCTCACCTGGCACTCGACCGGCCAGCTCCGCGTGACGCGGCGCGTGCTGCGGCGGACGCTGGACGTCCTGCGCCCGGCGCTGGAGGCGGGGCTGCCGATCGTCGGGCTGGAGCCGTCCTGCACGGTGATGCTGCGCGACGAGGCCCCCGAGCTGCTCCCCGACGACCCGCGCGCGAAGCTGCTCGCGGCCCGGACGGTGACCCTCGCCGAGCTGGTCGTGTCCCACGAGGGCGACTGGCCGTTCCGGAGGCTCGACGCGGAAGCGGTCGCGCAGGTCCACTGCCATCAGGAGGCCAAGGGATCGTACGATCCCGACCGCGCCGTGCTGGAACGCCTGGGCGTGACCCCGGACGTGATCGGCGCGGGCTGCTGCGGGCTGGCGGGGAACTTCGGGTTCGAGCCCGGCCACTGGGACGTCTCCCAGGCGTGCGCCGAGCGGGAGCTGTACCCGAAGGTCCGGGCGGCCGGGCAGGACGATCTCGTGCTCGCCGACGGCTTCTCCTGCCGTACGCAGATCGCCCAGGGCACCGGCGGCCGCGCGCTGCACCTGGCCGAGGTCCTGCGCAGCGCGCTGCCTCGCGATCCGGAGGCCGCTCAGCGGCCCACGGCCGCCCGGTAGAGGTCCTCGCGGAGGCCGGACAGGCCGGCCTCCAGGCGTTCGGGACGGGTGAGGACGCCGTGCAGGTTCGCCTGGAACGTGTTCGAGACCTCGTGGTAGTACGGGCTGGGCCCGCGGTCGCGGGCCTCCTCGATGGCCGCGCCGATCACGCTCAGATGCGGGTACCGGCGGAGGAGCGCGGCGTCCTCGTACAGGGCCTTGCGGCTGGGGGCGAAACCGGCGCCGGTGAACAGCCGCCGCTGGTTGGCCTCGCTGGTGAGGAACTGCATGAACCGCAGTGCCGTGCGCTGCTTCGTCGAGCAGCTCGACAGCGTGAGGTTCCATCCCCCTAGGGCGGACGGAGTCGGCAGCTTCGCGACGCCGAACGTCTTCGCGACGGGTGAGTCGGCCGCATGCAGCAGCTCGTAGGCGTACGTCCAGTTGCGCATGAACAGCGCGCGGCCGTCCTGGAACGCGATGCGGCTGCGCTCCTCGTTGAAGTCCGTCGCGTCCTTGGGGATCCACCCTTCACGCACGCCCTGGACGAGGCGCTCGAAACCCTCGCGCAGCGTCGACGGCGTGGCGACCACCGCGCCGTCCGGGCCGAGGATCCCGCCGCCGGTGGCATCCCAGATCTGCTCCATCGTGTTGACGGTGAAGCCCTCGTACTGGTCGAGCTGGGTGACGTAGCCCTGCATCCCCTTGGAAGGGGCGATGGTCCGCGCCTGGTTCCGCAGGTCCTCCCAGGCGACGGGAGCGGCGACGCCCGAAGCGGCGAGCACGTCCTTCCGGTAGTAGAGGAGCCCGACGTCGGAACGGAGCGGGATCCCCCACAGCCGTCCCTTGTAGCGCACGCTGTCGATGGGCTCGCGCAGGAACGCCTCGTGGTCGAAGTCGTTCTCGCCGAGCGGCTCGATGTAGCCGCCGTGGGCGTACTCGGCGGTGTGGATCAGGTCGGCCGTCGTGACGTCGAAGCAGGGCGCTCCGGACTTGCCCGCCTCGCGTGCCGCCGCGGCGTCCTGCGCGCGGGCGACCACCTGCGCGCGGTGGTCGTCGCTGGACTCGGCCAGCTCCACCATCTCCACCCGTTCGGCGGGATGGCGGGCGTTCCAGGCCGCGACCAGCCGCTTGACCTGGGAGCCGCGGCTGGTGTCGCGCGAGTCGGCGAAGACGATCGGTCCCGTACCGCGGCGGTCGCCGTCCCCGCCGCCGCAGGCCGCGAGCAGCGCGGCGGCCAGCAGCAGGGCGCACGGCCGCACGGCCGCCCGCCACGCTCGCAGGTGCATCCGGTCCCTCCGTGTCAGCCGGGTGAGCGTCAGCCGGGTGAGCGCGGTGCTCCCCAGAGCCCGGCGGCGATGCCGTCGAGCGCCTCCCGCATCGTCGCCATGCCGTCGATCTCGTAGCAGTCGCCGCCGGACGCCCGCGTGACCTGGTCGAGCCCGGCGGGGCAGCTGTCCTGGTGGAAGGCGACCACGTAGACCCGGACGTGGTCGTCCGCGGAGACGCCGGCGGCCAGCTTCGCGGCCTCCCGCCCGCCGCCGGCGCCGTACGTGATCGCGATGACGGCCCGGGTCGTCTCGGCCGGGTCGGCGTCCCCGCCGTCGCGCATCTCCGCGATCGCGGCGCGCAGCGCGGGGACGAGCCCGTCGCCGCGCCCCGTCGGGCGCAGGCCCGCCAACTCGTCCGACAGGCGCTCGATCCGCCGGTCCTCCTCCGGCCGGCCGACCGGCACCAGCGGACGGTGGTCGCGGCCGCCGCCGCCGGCCCCGGCCGCGAACTCCCACAGGCCGACCTGGTCGCGGCCGCCCATCAGCGGCAGCGCCAGCCCGATCGCGTCGGCCGCCGCCGCCACCCGGGTGCCCTTGCTGTACGGGAACGGCGCCGCCATCGGGCGCGACACGTCCACGGCGAACAGCACCCGCGCCGACTTCCGGGCGGTGTCCCACGCGTCCATCAGCGGCTCGTCGCGGAACCGCCCGCTCGGGTCCACGATCGGGACCAGCGACGGGATGTCGGCCTGGTGGGGCGTCGTCGTTCCGGTCCTGTCGCGGTAGCCCGCGTTCCTGAACTTCTCCTGCGTCTCGGGCCGCTTGAGGAAGCGGTAGAAGTCGTCGATGATGCGGCGCCGCCCGGGAGCGAGCGGCGCGGCGCGCGTTACGACGACGTACGGGTGGTCCAGGAGCGGCATCCCCTCCTCGGCGTAGAAGGGCCGCAGCTCGGGCGGGGCGGCGGCGGAACCGCCGCAGGCGCCGCCGCCCAGCGGCGCGCCCTCCCGGTAGTCGATCAGCGACTTCTCCGAGACGAGCAGGGCCGTCCGGCGCAGCTCCCCGTCCTCCGGCGACTCCCGCATCGCGCACAGCAGCTTGCCCGGCTCGTCGTCCTCGCGGGCGATCGACTTCTCCACGTCGTGGAGCGTCCCGGCCGCGCCGTCGCCGGTCAGCGTCGCGAAGTCGAGCATGGGCGCCTTCAGCGCGGCCTGGTAGAGCGCCACCGTCGCCACCAGGCCGGTGCTGGACGCGCGCGGGCTGGCCCGGCCGAACGCGTAGCCCTCGCCCGGCCAGCCGAGCAGCTCGTCCCAGCGCATCGTGTGCCCGGACAGCGGCAGGCCGGCGGCCATCTCGGCCGGCACCGCCACCACCAGCCGCGAGGTCGTGACCGAGTCGACCCTTCTGAGCTCGACGGTGCGGACCCCGTTGGCCTGTATCGCCGCCTGCGCCTGCTCCACGTCCAGCGTCGAGTCGGGGAGCCAGACGTCGGCCTCGTTCAGCGGCTCGTTGCGGTCGCGTACCAGCCAGCCCTGCCGGGTGGCCTCGCGCGCGCCGCCCGGCGACGCCTCGGACACGACGTTGACGTCGGCTCTGCGGCACTTCTCCCGGTCGCGCGTCGTCCGCTCGAACTCCAGGGCCAGCGCCCGTACCAGGGCCTCCTTCTCGGGCGACACCCGCACGCGCAGCTGGACCGGCCGGTCCTCGCACTCGGCGGGCCGCGGCTCCCCGGACGCCGCGAGCAGCGGCACCGCCACCAGCACCGCCGCCAGCGCGGCCCGGACGGCGCGCGGGTGCCGCCGGAGCCGGCGCCGCGCCTTCCTGAACGCGGCGTAGCGCACGCGGAGCAGCCACCGGGCGGCCCTCATGCGGGCGGTGTCGCGCAGCGGGGCGCCGGGCGGGAACGCGATCCACGCCGCCTCCTCCGCGGGCTCGCCCTTGCCGACCCGGACGAGGACCGTGAGCCGTTCGAACGCGTTCGGCCAGGGGGCGGAGGCCGGCATGACGACGTACTCGTGGAAGCCGCGGGAGGCGATGGCGCCGACGATGGCGCCGGACTTCTCGACCTCGGCCTTGAACTCGCCCGCGTCCAGCAGCCGCGCCGTGCGGTCCATCCAGGTGCCGCTGACGCCTTCCGGGTCGAAGTTCAGCTCACCGAAGTTCAGCGCCACCCGGAGCCGGAGCGCCTTGCGCGGCGGGACGCCGCGGTTGTGCTCCTCCAGCGCGGTGACCAGGTACGGGAGCGCGTCCAGCAGCCGGTGCTTGGGGACGCGCGGCCGGAAGAGCCAGAACGCGCCGTCCCCGCGGTCCTCCTTGTGCACGAACCAGCGGCGCGGGGCGGACACCGGCAGGCCGGCGTTCTGGAACGCCCGGTGCGCCGCTTCGTACATGCCCTTGCGGGCTTCCTTGCGCTCGGTGTCGCTGATCTTCGCGTCGCTGGAGCCGACCATGTCGACCCAGAAGATGGAACGGTGCCGCGGTCTCGTGCGGAAGGCCATGGGGTCCGTGACGGGGAGGGGTGGGCGATGGGGCCATGCGGGAGGCGAGCGTGCGGGGAAGGCAAGCATGGCCTGATTACGGGCGGGGGCTGCTACTGGTGTACAGGAATGTTCCCTGCAGACACAGCGGTATGTCGATTAGGCCATGCCGGATGTGGCCGCGCGACTGAGACGACCCTGGAACGGGCCTGAAGTGGGTCTGGGACGGGCGTCAGGTGAGGAGCGGGCGGCCCGACTGGACGATCAGCCGCGGCTCCGACTCGTCCCAGAGCACGGCCGGCGTCTCCAGCGGATCGCCGTTCACGACCAGCAGGTCCGCGCGGGCGCCGATCTCGACGCGGCCCAGGTCGGCGCGGTCCAGCAGGCTGGCGTTCACCGACGTGGCCGAGCGCAGGCAGGCCAGCGCCCCGGCCGCCTCGGTCTGCAGGCGCAGCCCGAGGAGCTGGTCGTCCTCCAGGTCGCCCATGAGGTCGGTGCCGAAGCCGACCGGGACGCCCGCCCTGTGGGCCAGCTCGACGGCGTGCCGGCCCGCGTCCAGGACCTCCTGGTTCTTGGCGCGGCCCACGGCGGGCAGGCCGACCTCATCGCCGCGCCGGTCCATGGCGTCGTAGGTGGCCAGGGTCGGGACGAGGTACGCGTTGTGCTGCGCCATCAGCTTCGCGGTGGGCTCGTCCATGAGGTTGCCGTGCTCGATGGAGCGGACGCCGTTGACCAGCGAGTGCCGGATGGCCTCCGGCGAGTACGCGTGCGCGGCGACGTAGCTGCCGCGCCGGGCCGCCTCGTCGGTCACCGCCCGGATCTCCTCGGCGGAGTACTGCGGGCGGCGGATCGGGTCGGTCGGCGACACCACCCCGCCGGACGTCATGATCTTGATGGCGTGGGCGCCGCGACGGAACCGGTCGCGGACCGCCGTGCGCAGCGCGTCCACCCCGTCCACGACCTCGTTCATGTGGTGGCCGTGCAGGCAGATGTCCAGGTCGCCGGGGCGGCCGTCGCCGTGCCCGCCGGTCTGGCTGAGCGCCGGGCCGGTGTAGAGGTAGCGCGGCGACGCGATCAGCCCGGTCTCGACCGCTTTGGCAAGGCCGGGGTCGCCGCCCGCCACGTCCCGTACGGTCGTGAAGCCGCGGCGCAGGGCGCGTTCGAGCCGCCACGCCCCCTTCAGCGCGAGGTAGCTGAGCGGGCCCGCGTCGAACTCCAGGTTGTGCAGGGAGATCCCGTACGCGTGGAAGTGCGCGTCGATCAGGCCGGGCAGCACCGTGCGGCCGCGCGCCTCGATCACCTGCTCCGCCCGCGTCACCCGGTCGCCGATCTCGGTGATCACGCCGTCGCGCACATGCAGGGACGCCTCCCGCAGGTCCGCCGACCAGCCGTCGAAGATCAGGGCATCGGTGATGGTCAGCTCGCTCATCCCCCAATGATCGCAGCGTTTTCGCTGAATGGATGGGGTAGGGCGCGCTGAGGGAACGATCTCTAGGCTGGTCGGCGGCGACGAGGCCCATCGAGGAGGACGTCCATGACACATGAAGTGCGCGGAGTGGTGGCCAGGGGCAAGGGGGAGCCGGTCTCGGTGGAGACCGTCCTGGTGCCCGACCCGGGGCCGGGTGAGGCGCTGGTGAAGGTGCAGGCGTGCGGGGTGTGCCACACCGACCTGCACTACCGGGAGGGCGGGATCAACGACGAGTTCCCGTTCCTGCTCGGCCACGAGGCGGCCGGGGTCGTCGAGTCGGTGGGCGCCGGGGTGACCGAGGTGGAGCCGGGCGACTACGTGATCCTGAACTGGCGCGCGGTGTGCGGGCAGTGCCGTGCCTGCTCCCGCGGGCGTCCCTGGTACTGCTTCGACACCCACAACGCCGGGCAGAAGATGACCCTCGCGGACGGCACCGAGCTGTCGCCCGCGCTGGGCATCGGCGCGTTCGCCGAGAAGACGCTGGTGGCGGCCGGGCAGTGCACCAAGGTGGATCCGGAGGCGAGCCCGGCGGCGGCCGGGCTGCTGGGCTGCGGCGTGATGGCGGGGCTCGGCGCGGCGATCAACACCGGGAACGTGGGGCGCGGCGACAGCGTCGCGGTGATCGGCTGCGGCGGCGTCGGGAACGCGGCGGTCGCCGGGGCCCGGCTGGCCGGCGCGGCGAAGATCATCGCCGTGGACATCGACGACCGCAAGCTCGCCTGGGCGAAGGACCTCGGCGCCACGCACACGGTCAACTCGTCCAACCTGGACGCGGTCGAGGCCGTGCGGGAGCTGACCGGCGGGTTCGGCGCCGACGTGGTGATCGACGCGGTCGGCCGCCCGGAGACGTACGAGCAGGCCTTCTACGCCCGTGACCTGGCCGGGACCGTCGTCCTCGTCGGCGTGCCGACCCCGGAGATGCGGCTGGAGCTGCCGCTGCTGGACGTCTTCGGGCGCGGCGGCGCGCTGAAGTCGTCCTGGTACGGCGACTGCCTGCCCTCGCGCGACTTCCCGATGCTGATCGACCTGTACCGGCAGGGACGGCTGGACCTGGACGCGTTCGTGTCCGAGACGATCGCGCTGGACGAGGTCGAGGCCGCGTTCACCAAGATGCACCACGGCGACGTGCTGCGCTCGGTGGTGGTGTTCTAGTGGCCGCGCGCATCGAGCACGCCGTGACGTCCGGGACGTTCAGCCTGGACGGCGAGACGTTCGACGTCGACAACAACGTGTGGGTCGTCGGCGACGACGCCGAGTGCGTCGTGATCGACGCGCCGCACGACGCGGCGGCCATCCGGGAGATGGTCGGCGACCGGCGGCTGGTGGCGATCCTGGCCACGCACGCCCACGACGACCATGTGCGGGTCGCGCCCGAGCTGGCCGACGCCACCGGCGCTCCCGTCTACCTGCACCGCGACGACCTGCCGGTCTGGCGGCTGACCCACGCCGAGCGGCGCCCGGACGGCGACCTGACCGACGGGCAGGTCATCGAGGTCGCCGGCACCCGGCTGGAGGTGATCCACACGCCGGGGCACGCGCCCGGCGCGGTCTGCTTCCACGCGCCGGAGCTGGGCGCGGTCTTCACCGGCGACACCCTCTTCCAGGGCGGGCCGGGGGCGACGGGCCGGTCGTTCTCCGACTTCAACCTGATCATCGCCTCGATCCGGGACCGGCTGCTCACCCTGCCGGCCGAGACGGTGGTGCACACCGGCCACGGCGACAGCACCACGATCGGCGCCGAGGCTCCCCATCTGCAGGAATGGATCGACCGCGGGCACTGATCCGCCGCTCCCGCCGCACTCCCGGGGACCCCGCGGGCCCGGCCCGCGGGGTCCCCGGGCGTGCGGCGCCCTCGGCCGTTCCGGTAGTACGACGGGTGTCGACTCCGCTACTCTCCCGATTCGGGTGCTCATATTTGGCTGGAAAGGCGGTCATATGGCCATCCGGCGTTCCTGACCTCACCGACCACGGGCTCGGCCGCGGGCACGGACACACGTTCTACGAGGAAGAGCTGCATTGAAGCCCGACGCCCTGCGCGAGCTCGAACCGGACTTCTGGCGCGCGCCCAGCGCCCGCAACACCCAGCCCTGGGTGCTCCGCTACCGCGAGGAGACGGTGGAGATCGGCTGGGACCCGGCGCGCACGCTCCCCGCCGCCGACCCGTCCGGCCGCGATCTGCGGCTCGCGCTGGGCGCGTTCACCGAGACCTGCCTGATCGTCTGCGCCGACGCCGGGCTGCACGTGGACTTCCGGCACGATCCGGACGCGGCCGGGCACCGGCTCGGGCACCTCGTCGCTGCCGGCGGGCCGTACACGACGCCGTTCACCGTCCAGGACGTCCGCGCCCGCCGGACCGGCCGCGCCGCGTACGAGCCGGGCCGCCTGGACGACGCGGTCGCCGCCCGCCTGGAGAAGCTCGCCGCCGAGGAGAAGGCCGAGATCCGCCGGCTGCCGTGCCGCGACCTGATCGACCTGCTGTACGACGCGGACCGGCACATGTTCGCGACCCCGCCCATCGCCCGCGAGCTCCGCGAGTGGCTGCGCCTGGACCCCGAGGACCCGCGCTACCGGCAGGACGGCCTCACCGACCGCGCGCTCGACCTGACCCCGTTCCAGGCCCGGATGCTCGGCCGCCTCCTGTCCCCGCGCGCCTACCCCCTCCTGCGCCGCCTGGGCGTGCCCGGCGTCCTCGCCGGCGCCTCCGAGGACCTGCTGGACTACGACGGCGAGGCCGTGGTGCTCGTGGCCCGCCCCGGCTCCACCCACACCGAGCAGGTCGACCTCGGCCGCGTCCTGATGCGCCAGTGGCTCACCCTCTCCACCCTCGGCCACACGACGCATCCGCTCAGCCAGATCATCGACGCCCAGCGGACCAAGCAGCGGCTGGCCCGCCTGCTGGACATCGACGACCCCTCCCGCCTCCTCAACATCACCCGCGTCGGCCGGCCCGCCACGGCCCCGCCGCTCTCCGCCCGCCTCCGCTGACACCGTCCCGGAACGTTTATCAGGCGAAGCCGGAACGGCTTTCTTGCGTACCGGGTGGTATTCGAACCATCGGCGGCGCGGGGGGGCTCCAAAAAGCGTACGGTGACGGACCGAATCCCGGAATCTCGACGTTCGGGGGGTCTGGCACCTAGGTTGGTGGCATCACCCGGCGCGACGGAGCGGAAGGAGATGTCGCCGTGCAGGACGGCCCTCCCGAACCCACTGGAGATCTTCCAGTGAAGATCAATACCGACGTGCCGCATTCGGCGCGCATCTGGAACTACTGGCTCGGCGGCACCGACAACTACGAGGTCGACCGGATCGCCGGGGACGAGTACGTGAAGGTGTTCCCGCAGATCCAGGAGATGGCCCGGACCTGCCGCTACTTCCTGGCCCGGGCGGTGCGCCACCTGGCCGGCGAGGTCGGGATCCGGCAGTTCCTCGACGTCGGCACCGGCCTGCCGACCGTCGACAACACCCACGAGGTGGCGCAGCGGGTCGCCCCCGACTCGCGCATCGTGTACGTCGACAACGACCCGCTCGTCCTGGCGCACGCGCGCGCCCTGCTGACGAGCACGCCCGAGGGGGAGACCACCTACATCGACGCCGACCTGCGCGATCCCGACAAGATCATCGCGCTGGCGAAGGAGCGGCTGGACTTCACGCAGCCGGTGGCCCTGATGCTGATGGGCATCACCGGGCACATGCAGGACGCCGAGGAGGCGCGGACGATCGTCCGCCGGCTGGTCGCGGAGCTGCCGCCGGGCAGCTACCTCACGCTGTACGACTGCACGGACGAGGACACCTCGTTCAACGAGGCCCAGGAAGGCTACGACGACACCGGCGCCGTACCCTACGTTCTGCGCAGCCCGGAATTCATCAAAAGCTATTTCGACGGGCTCGAACCGGTAGAACCCGGACTCGTTTCGGTCATGCGGTGGCGGCCGGAAATCGATGTGTTCGATCCGTCGAAGGATTTCACAATGTGCGGCGTGGCCCTCAAACGCTAGCCGCGCGGGTACGTCGAGGGGCACTGCCGCAACAGATCTCCGAGGTCGTAAGGTCGCACGCAGGACCGGTACGGGACCGGGGGCTATAGTGAAGTGGTTGTGCCCCGGTCGTCACCATTTGCGAGGAGCCCCCTTTGGTCTCCGTAACGACTGCGAGCAGCGCGCCGAGCGTCGGGCGGAGCACGCTCCTGCAAGGTGATCCGCTGCTTCCGAGGATGCTGCTGGGCAAGCGCCTGCGCGAAATGCGCGAGGCGGCGGGCCTCACCCGCCTGGAGGCCGCCGTGGGGATCGGCGTGCACGACTCGAAGGTGACCCGGCTTGAGGGCGGCCGCAGCGGCGTCCGCCGCGCGGACGTCGTCGCGCTGCTCACCCTGTACGACCGGCCCGACGAGGGCGAGTGGGCGACGCTGCTCGCGCTCGCCGACGAGACCGGCGCCCGCCCGTGGTGGCACGACCTCCGCGACGCGGTCGAGCGGCACGAGCGCCGCTATCTCAGCGCCGAGGAGGCCGCCAAGCTCGTCCGCTGCTTCGACGACCAGTACGTCCCCGACCTGCTGCAGACCGAGGACTACGCCCGCGCGCTCCTCGCCAACGGCCTCACCGCCATGTCCGGGCAACGCGCGGACCGGCGGATGGAGCTGCTGGCGAGGCGGCAGCGGCTGCTCCGCCGCAGGCCGCGCCCGGTGAACCTCTGGGCCGTCGTCCACGAGGCGGCCCTGTGGCGGCAGGTCGGGAACGCCGGCGTCATGCGCGCCCAGCTGGAGCACCTCAAGAAGATCGCCGATCGGCCCAACGTGACCGTCCAGATCGCGCCGTACGACGCCCGCCGCGCGGCGACCGGACCCCTCACCCTGGTCCGCTTCCCGCAGGCGCAACTGCCCGACGTCGTCTACCTGGAAGGGCTCGGCAACGCCCGCTACCCGAGCCGCCCCAAGGAGATCGAGCGCCACTGGCACGTCTTCAACACGCTGGTCACCGAGGCCGAGCAGCCCCAGCGCACCCGCCACATCGTCGACGAGGTCCTCGCCACCTGCTGACCTCCTCTCCCGATCGAATCCCGATCGAACGTATGTTTGACCGCGCGGGTATGTTGGGGGCATGACCAGCGCTTTCCAGGGCTCCCTCCTCGACTGCTGGGACGACCCGCGCCCGCGCGCCCTCGGCGACGCCGTCCGGCGGACGCCGCTGTCGCACGGGGCCTGGATCGACCTCCGGCGCGGCTGGATGGCGGGCGCCGACGCCCTGTTCGAACGGCTCTCGGAGACCGTTCCGTGGCGGGCGGAGAGCCGCCGGATGTACGACCGCGTCGTGGACGTCCCGCGCCTGCTCGCCTTCTACGGCGAGACCGACCCGCTGCCCGACCCGTCGCTCGACGCGGCGCGGGACGTCCTGAACGGCCACTACATGGAGGAGCTGGGCGAGCCGTTCCGCACCGCCGGCCTGTGCCTCTACCGCGACGGCCGTGACAGCGTCGCCTGGCACGGCGACCGCATCGGCCGCGGCCGCGACCACGACACGATGGTCGCGATCCTGTCCGTCGGCGCGACCCGCGCCCTGCACCTGCGGCCCCGTTCCGGCGGGCCCGCGCTCCGGTACGAGCTCGGCCACGGCGACCTGATCGTCATGGGCGGCAGCTGCCAGCGCACCTGGGACCACGCGATCCCGAAGACCGCCCGGCCGACGGGCCCGCGCATGAGCATCCAGTTCCGCCCCCGCGGCGTCCGCTGAGACCGCCCCCACCTGGTACGACCCCCGGCTCACCTGACGCCGCGGGGTCGGCGTCGTACCGCGGATGCTCCCTCTCCGGCCTGGCCTGGTGGCGCGAACGCGATGTATCTTGACCGCGAACGCGACATATCTCAAGGAGACCCATGCGTCTGCGAGATCTCTTCTTCGTCACCGGCACCATCGAGGACGCCCCCGCCCTCGTCAACAGGCGCATGCTCCGCCTGCGCATCAACTGCCCGACCCAGACCTGGACCCCGGGCCAGCAGATCCGCCTCAGCGTGGACGGCCTCCTCACCCGCCGCACCTACTCCATCTGGGACGGCGACGAATCCGGCCTCGAACTCCGCGTCCTCGACCACGGCGACGGCCCCGGCGCCCGCTGGGCCCGTACCGCCCGTCCCGGGCAGGAGGTCGTCTTCACTAAGCCGGAGGGCTCCTTCACCCTCCGCCCGGACGCCCCGTACCACCTCTTCGTCGGCGAGGAAACGGCCTCGGTCCCCTTCGGCCCGATGCTCCGCTCCCTGGACGGCTCCCCGCACCACGCGGTGATCGAAGTGGACGCCCCGGAGGACCGGCTCCCGCTGGAGGACGTCCACTGGCGCTACCGCGAGGGCGCCCCGGCCGCCTCCTCGCCGACCCTCCTGGACGCCGTCCGCGAGCTCGACCTGCCCGCGGAACCTGGTGTCGCCTACGTGGCGGGCGAGGCCAGGACCGTCCAGTCCGTGCGAGCCCACCTGGTCAACGACCGGGGGTGGCCGAAACGCGCGATCCTGACGAAACCGTTCTGGACCCCTGGAAAGAAGGGCATGGAGTGATCACCTGAGTGACTCCCTCCCTTGGCCGGAGTAGGACAAGATCCATTCCAGGCGCGACCGACACTATCTCCCAAATGTGAGAAATATTCCCGACAGTCGTAGCGCGGTCACCGTCGCGTCCATGCAGGTGGTGGAGCTGTCCGAGCCTCGCGGACGCGCGACTCGGGAGCCGGTTTACCGGAAGTCGCGGTCCACATACGTCATCGGCCAAATCTGTGGACATATGCCCGAATGGACCCTCACTCGGGATTGCCGATAAAGGCGGCGACCATTGCTACAGTCCGGCAAGCGGGGAAATTTCGACACGGGGGAGTCGTGTGATGACCGCTTCGCGTGAAGTGCTTGACTCGACGGGCGCGTCCGTGGTCGTCGCCGCGACCGCCCGCCGCAGGCGCCGCCTGCGGCGGGCGGGCTACGCGGTCGGCACCGTCTGCGCCGCCTACACCATGCTGCTGGGCATCGGCCTGACGGGTGGCGTCGCCCCCCGGACGCTGGCGTGGCTGCCGGGCATATCGGATGAGAAGCGCGGCACGGCGGAGATCCGTCCCGCCCGGATCGTCCAGTCACCTGAGGGCGAGTACGTCCCACCCCGGCCATCGCCGATCCCGGCGCCGGTCATCCCGCGCGACGGCCGCCCGTCTAAACCGCCCCACCCCCGGACCTTTCCTGCACCGGCCGAGACGACGAAGCCCCCGGCCGTCCACCCGCCGCAGGACCCGGCTCCGCCCCCCGACGACGCGGCCAGGAAGCCAGAGGACCCGGCACCGCAGCCCGACCCGACCCCCGAGCAGCCGCCCGCAAGGAAGCGCCCGCCGCTCCTGCCTGGCCTCGGCGGCGTGGTCGATCTCTTGTCCGTCCCCAACAGCCCACCTCCCGCCGGAGCCTCACCCATCAATCCGCGCAGCAGATGAAGCAGATCCGGCCGCAGCGCCTTCGACCTCCACGCTCCCCGACATGGGACGCCCGAGGAGGGCACTCGCGACGGCCTCCACGTACGGCGCGAGATCACTCGCCTCCGCCTCGCTCACGGCCGGCGTCCCGACGACCGACCGCAGGATCCCCAGCCCCACCAGCCAGGCGCTGAGGAGCTCCGCCCGCAACTCCGCGTCCGGCCCTTCGGCCATCTCGGCGAGCACCCGCACGTAGCCATTGCAGACCTCCTCCCGCATCTGCTGCCGTGCGTCGTCATGGGCGCTCGACCGCAGCAGCGCGACCAGCGGATGCTCGCCCCCGTGACTCGTCCAGTCCTTGAAGATCACGGTCTGCACCATCCGGGCGACCAGTTCCTCAGGGGGGCCGTCCAGGAGGTCAGGCCCATCCGTCGCCATGGCCTCCTCGAACAGCCCCTTCTTGGACCCGAAGTACCGGAAGATCAACGTCGCGTCGACCCCCGCGTCCTTCGCCACGTCCCGGACGCTCGTCGCGTCGTACCCGCCCTGCGCGAACCGCAGCCGCGCCACCTCCAGCAGCCGCGCCCGAGTAGCCGCCCGGTCCCGCTTCCGCGCCATCAACGCACCCCTAAGTCATCGACCGTTGACATCATACTTCCAGCGCGACTACCGTCCCATGTCATCAGTCGATGACTTAGGAGACGCATGATGGACCTCGTCGTCGCCGGCGGCACCACGGGCATGGGCCGTGCTCTGGCCGACCACTACCTGGCCAGGGGCGCCCGCGTAACAGTGATCGGCAGCAACGCATCGCGCGGCGAGACCTTCCTCCGGGACGCCGCCACCGACCGCGCCGCTTTCGTCCAGGCCGACCTCACCTCGGTCGCCGAGAACCGCCGCGCGATGAAAGAGATCAGGGCCCGCCACGACTCCCTGGACGTCCTAGCCCTCACCGCCCTGCGCCACTTCCCCAAACGCGTGGTGACACCGGACGGCTTCGAGGGAGTCCTCTCCCTCTACTACGTCAGCCGCTTCCTCCTCAGCCACGGCCTCACCGACCTGCTGGAGAAGGGCACCGCCCCGATCATCGTCAACATCTGCGGCGTCGGCACCACCAAGGGCGAGATCCGCTGGAACGACCTGTCCCTCACCAACGGCTACGGCCCCATCAAGGCCATGCTCCAGGGCGGCCGAGCCGCCGACCTCCAAGGCGTCGCGTACCCCCTGGCCCACCCGAACGGCCGAACCCGCTACCTCCTCCACCACCCCGGCTTCACCGACAGCGGCACCGACTCCCTGACCCAGCCGGCCAAGACCGCCATCAAACTCCTGGCCCGCCTCTTCGCCCAGTCCCCCGAAAAGGCCGTCGCCCCCATCATCGACCTCATCGACAACCAGCCCGAGGGACGTCTACTCGCCTACGACCGCCGGACTCCCGTAGACCCTTCCCTCAGGACCCTTGACCGGGCTCACGCCCTCCGCCTCTACAGAAAGACCAGTCACCTTCTCTAGCCACTTCCGTGCGCATGACTCTGCGCCAGTCGAGCGCGTCAGGCCGGTGATCCACCTTGACCTGGGCGCGCGGAACCGCGATAGAGGCCGCGGTGGTAGCGGACGTACTCGAGGCCGACGCTGTGCTTCGCGTTCACAGACAGGTCGGCGAACGGCTTCCCGGTGACTTCATCGATCACGGTGAGGCTGTCATCGATGGTGACCATGCCGAGCTCCAGTTGGACGCGATGGGTCGGGCAGACGCACAGGATGTTCTCGCTGATGTCCGGTCCTCTGTGAGGACGGGGGAGCCCCTGCAGGTGGAGTGTCTGGGCGAACCGGAACCCGGCGGGCGTCTGGAGAGCGGTGCCGCAGATCTGGCACTCGTAGTTGTGCGCCTGCATCACGTCCTGCGCGACCCGGCGGTCCCCGTAGACGCCGCGGCCCACGGGTTCCCAGCGGTACAGGTCGATGCCGGGCCGTTGCAGGGGTGAGTCGGTGGGAACGGTCGGAGAATCGACCTGGTCCAGCTTCTCAAGTCTGAACTGGAGGATGCGGAAACCGTCGATCCCGATGGCGTTCCAGTATCGCTCGACCGTATAGAGCCCGTCGTACCTGTAGCCGGCCTCCGGCGAGTGCTCCTTATCGCCTTTCGCGCCGCGGATGACGCGTACGGGATAACGCGTGGTGATGCTGGCGAGCAGGGCCGCGTTGCCGGGATGCGTCGGGTCCTGATCCCTGATCTGCCGATGGTTGGAGTCCTGTCCCCCATGGCCGGTGTAGACGATGACATCGCCGTGGTCCTCGTCGTCGGGGTACCCGCCGGACAGGACGATGGATTCTGCTCCGCCGTTCGCATGCCTCCCGCAGATGCCGGCCTGCGTCGGACGATGCACCTTCGCCTCATGAAGCTCGCGTCGCGACTTGAAGAGGGAGCCGATGCCGTAGCCGGGGATCTCCCCGTACCCCGGCGGAGCTTCCAGGCTGGTGCGTGCGCGGTTCTTGAAGAGACGGACGCGACCGGCGTCATTCCTGTCCTGGCACCACGGACGCGGACGCCCCTTGGCCTGCATCTCGTCATGGATGCGCTCGAACACCTGGTCCATCGTGAGCAGCGTGCCCGCGTCGGCGATGCCGTTCCGGACCACCTCGATCAGCTCCTGCGTGAACGCGGTGAACTCGGCGCCTTCCGGCGCCAGCGAGAAGCTGTTGGGCGGTGCCGAGGTGATGGTGTAGCTGCCCTCGATGTTGGTTTGGGCCGACAGGTCGGAAGGTCCCATCGTGTCGATGGCCCGACCGCTGAAGCAGCAGTCGAGGATGACGATGCGGCACTGCGCGCGGCTCGTTCGGACGGCCGTACGGATGTGATCGTAGGGAACGGCCGTGTAGTAGTTGTGCGCCGGCTCATCGGCCGTGCCCGGAAGGCCCAGGTGCAGGTCGGAGTTCTGGTCGAGGACGCCGTGGCCGGCGAAGTAGACGAGCAGAACCTCGCTGGCTTCGTCGGCGGCCTGCTGGATCGGGGCGACCATCGCCCTGATGTCCGCGGGGTTCTCCAGCACGGTGCAGTGCTGCGGAGGCAGGCCCCAGACCTCGTGCCGGATCAACTCTTGACCGAGGGTACGGACGTTCCTGGTGACCGCCGGAAGCGGATGCATGTGCTCGTACTCGGCCGTGCCGATGAGAACGGCCCGCGACTTCTTCGGGTCCGGCTGGCTCACGTTCCGTCAGAGTCCAGCTTCTTGGCGACGGACTCGGCAGTCTCCTCGGATGCCTCGGAGAGCGGGATCCGAGTGGACTCCCGTTCGATCGTCGCCTCGGGCTTGCTGCGGCGGGTGGCGCGCCAGGCGAGGTATCCGAGGACCAAGCTGGCGGTCTGGAAGCCGCTGTCGACGACCAGCTGGACCGCTTCGAGCGTGCCACCCATCTGGCCCGGCCGGGTCTCCGCCGACTGCAGGGAGATCTTGGCGTGCCGCCGGATGTCGGGGTCGTTCAGCAGCCAGTCGTGCAAGGACCGGAGCTCTTCGTCGGCTCCGGGGCCGTCCATGCGGATCGTGATCGCCATTGAACCTCCCGATTCCCCTAGGTATCGGGATATTTGCAGACTGATCCACTGCTGCGGGTGTCACTAGCGATACCGGCGCTTGCCGCCATCGCAGCGACCGGAACGGCACTCGATGCCCGTCGCTGCCGGCGTTCCACGTTCGGGACCCGAGGTCAGCCGGCGCTGACCTTCGCATAGTGGAAGACATCGGCCGGGAGTGGATGGGCGAGGTCCCACAGGATCCGCATAGGGCGTTCGCCGTCGTGGCTTCGGTAAGTCATCGGACCTGCGTACAGATAGGGAGGAGCGTCCTCCTTGGTCTCGCGGATGAAGAGATGGACGGAGGAGCCCAACTTCGCATGGTCGATGTAGCGGCGGCCGTCGCGGGAGTCCTCGCGGGTCGTGCTCTGGGACTCCCACTGGAACAGCGTTGGCGTGATCGCCCGATCGTTGTACATGGTGGAGGGCTTGTAGCCCTTCTCCGTCTTGTTGATCGTGACCATGAAGAGGTCCGCCTCCTCTTCCGCGACCCAGCGGACCCCCTGCACCCAGGAACGGGGCTTCTCCACGCCGAATGCGGAGAGCAACTCGTCCTTGCTGTACCGCGCATGGAGGCGGACGGGAAGGTGCGCGATCTCCTCCACCACTGGCGTCACGCGGTGAATGCGCTCATACAGCACGTCGATGACTGCAAGGAGTTCCTGGCGGCGAGCGGTGTTACGCCAGAGCCTTCCGAGGTTCTCCTCAACGGCGCTGAACGGGCGGCCACTGTCGAGGGACGCATGGAACATGGCGAGCAGGCGCTGCGTGCGCGGATCGGCGGAGTCCCATTCCGGCGGCTGCGGGCGGCTGAGCACATCCTTCAAGAAAGCCAGACGTTCGGGGTCGTCCATGTGCAGCATCCGTCCGATCGCCGCTCCGAGCCGCTGGTCCTCCTGCACGTCAGCGATCGGGTCGGCGTCGAACCCCGCCTCGCGCCGGAGGCGAGCCCAGCCACCCCGCGTCCCGCCGTAGAGGTCCTCGAGTTCCCGGCCGCTCTCCGAAAGGTAGTCCCGCAGAGGAACGTCACCGAGCTCTTTCAGTTCCGCGGACAGTGCCTTGATCTGGAACCCGAGCGACTGCTTGATGTTGGCCAGGACGATCTGGCTGACTTCGCGGTCCAGGTCGATCGAGCAGCCCGCCGGCAGCGTGGGGAAGCCCGCTTCGACCTCGTGCGCCAGCCGGCCTCGCGGGATCCCGGTCAGCGCGCTGTATCGCCTGTCGAAACGGAAGTCCTTGTTCTGGTTGCCGACGAAGTCGAAGACGGTGAGGACCGGCTTTTCCGCGGTCAGACGGAGTCCACGCCCGAGTTGCTGCAAGAAGACAGTGGCGCTCTCAGTAGGACGCAGGAACAGCACCGTGTCGATGTCCGGCACGTCCACGCCTTCGTTGAAGAGATCGACCGTGAACAGAGCATTGATCGAGCCGTCCCGGAAATCCCGCAGCGCGGCAACCCGCGCCTCCCGGCTGGTCTCGGAGGTCACTGCGCGTGCTGGGATGCCATGGTGGTTGAATCGATCGGCCATGAATTCGGCGTGCCTGATGCTCACGCAGAAGCCGACCGCCTTCATCGCGGCAACGTTCCCAAGCTTGCTCTCCAGCGCGTTGATCACTTTGTGGACGCGGGTATGGAGACCTGTGTAGAGACGAGTCAATTCTTCGACGTCGTACCCCCGGCCGCGCCGCCAGGTGATATCGGACAGGTCGACATCATCATGGATGCCGAAGTAGTGGAACGGCACCAGCAGGCCCCGCTCCAGCGCCTCCCAGAGGCGCAACTCCACGTCGGGCTTCCGGCCATCGAACCAGCGCAGGATGTCGCCGCCATCGGTCCGTTCGGGGGTGGCCGTCAGCCCGAGTAGGACCGCGGGGTCGACGTGGTCGAGAAGCCTGCCGTACGAAGCCGCGGCAGCATGGTGGAACTCGTCCACGATCACCATATTGAACGCGCTGGCTTCGAGTTCGTGGAGCCGGCTCACCGACTGGATGGAGGCGAAGACGTGCCGCCACTCGGTGGGGCGCTTACCGTCGACGAGCAACTCCCCGAACGAGCCGTCCTTGAGGACCGTACGGAAAGTGCTCAAGCTCTGTTCGAGGATCTCCTTGCGGTGCGCGACGAAGAGGAGGGACTCGACTTTGCCTTGCTGCCGGAGCCGCTGGTAGTCCAGTGCGGCGACGATGGTCTTTCCGGTGCCGGTCGCCATGACGACCAGGTTGCGCCTGTGGCCATGCACTTCCCGTACGGCATCGAGTTCATCGAGGATCTCTTGCTGGTACGGGTAGGGCGTGACATCGATGTTGGCGATGTGGAGCGGGAGGGCGCTTGGGCCACCCTTCTCGCGTTCCAGTGCCTCAGCCAACCGTGGCGCGTCACGCGCCGCTGAGTAACGCTCGAAGGACGGCTCGTTCCAGTACTCCTCGAACGTGGCGGCGAACGTGTCAACCAGATGCGGCTGCTCAGCGCGCGCAAGCCGCACGTTCCATTCGACGCCGTCGAGCATCGCCGCTCTGGAGAGGTTGGACGAGCCGACGTACGCGGTATCCAAGCCGGAATCTCGATGGAACAGCCACGCCTTCGCGTGCAGGCGGGTGCGGCGAGTGTCATAGGAGACGGCGACGTCGGCTCCCAGTTCGACGAGCCGATCCACCGCGCGCAGGTCCGTCGCGCCCATGTAGGTCGTGGTGATGACACGGAGCTTCCCACCGCGTGCCAGGAACTCGCGCAAGGCGTCCTCGATGAGCCGGAGGCCGTGCCACTTGAGGAAGGCGCACAGCAGGTCCACACGGTCCGCTGACGCCAGCTCCTTGACGATCTCCCGTCCGATCTGCGGCTGCTCTCGTCCATTGACGAGCAGGGCACTAGAGGACAGCGGGACCTCTGGCCGTTTGGGGAACCGTACGGTTCCATCGGGCAGCCTGCCCGCAGCGATACCGAGAAGCACATCGCGAGCGTCATCCAGTACGTCATCGGCGAGAGCTGAACCAGGCACCGCCGTTGCGATGGACCGGCTGATCGAATCGACGGCCGCGACCTGCCGTGCGAGAGCCTCGTCCTTGTCACCGGCCTCAGCTGCGATCTTGAGTGCTCGCCGCACTTGCTGGCTGATGTGCCGAACGAGAAGCTCCTCGGCGTCAACGCTGTCCAGCGCGTCGCGATGCACGAGATCGCCGTCCATGGCTTGGAGCTTGCGCTGCAGTTCAGCCGTCACAACCTTCTCATACGCCCCAGGCGCAAGGTCAGCCATGCCCCAACCGTACGGGCAGCCCCCGACAGCGAAGCGATTTCACCGCTGGATAAGCGTGCGAGCACAGCACTGTGATTCTTTATGCGGCGGTGTCCAGGAGGGCGAGGGCTCGGTCGAACGCGGTGGGGTCGGCGGTGGCGAGGCAGTCGAGGAGACCGTCGATGGTGGACGAGCTGATGAGGATGCGCCCGGTGGCTTTCCAGGTGCCGTGAGCGTCCCGGCTGAACGTCCACAGCGGGAACAGGCTGCGGAGGAACAGGAGGAGGACGTCCTCGTCCATGGAGTGTGGTCCTGTCTCGGAGTGGCCGTTGCCGATCAGATTGAGTACGGGAGCGCTGCCTGTTCGAGGGTGCGAACGATGCCCTCGGCTGCTTCTTGCAGGTCGATGAGCGGGTGTGAGGTGTAGGTGTGCGGAGCGTTCCGCCATGAGAAGCATGAGCGCCGTACCCAGACGATCAGGTCGTCGGCGGTGACGATGGAGATGCCCGCGTCGTCGCTGCGGCGGCCGCACACGAGACTGCGTGATTTGAGCAGGCGAGCGAGGCGCTGGGCGGCCAGTGCCGGCGGGATGGGCTGCTGCGGACTCGGCCACCGCGGCGGGAGCGGCAGAGTGAACCAAGTGGCCTTGCCGGAGATCGGTGTGGGGCTGAGACGGGAGCGCGAAGCGTGGAAGCCCCAGGCGCTCGCGATGTGGGCGACGATGCCGAGGCCCTTGCCGTGTTCGTCGAGTTCGTTGCCGGATGCGCGTTCAGGGAGGGTGTTGGGGCAGCCGTCGAAGACGGCGATGACGAGTTCGTTCTGTGGACGCGTCCGAGCCCAGATCCATAGCTCCGGGCTGGTGGGAGGCCGTTCGGGCCGGGTGTGCAGGTAGGCGTTCGTGGTCAGCTCGCTCACCGCGAGTACCCCGTCGTCGATCGTGGCCTGAGGGAACCCGAGTGCCTGAAGACAACGCGTCAGAGCCTCCCGCGCCTGCGAAGCGCAGCAGGCGTCCGCGGAGAGTCGTCCTATGCAGGCGCCGCCGTACGGGAGATCGGAGGGGCTTCCGGTGAACATCGTGCCTCCATGGCTGTCGAGACCAAGCGTCGTGGCACTTGGTGATCGCCGCGCTACGTTGTGTGGCGCATGTAGTCATGATGGCTGTGAATAATTCAGAGCGCTACCCAATCATTCATACTGGTGACCGCTTGTGGCTGAGTCCGCTCGAAACGTGATCACTGGTGAGAGGATCGAGCCTGATGAGCCCAGCGAACAAGGCACCCGCCTACGCGCCGTCCGTACGTGCCCGCAGGTTGGCGAGGAGCCTCAAGGAGGCTCGGCTCCAGGCGTCGCTGACCGCCACCCAGGCCGCCGCCCGCTTGGGCTGGAGCCAGCCCAAGATCAGCCATATTGAGAACGGCAGGACCAAGCCGGGTGCGGCGGACGTGGAAGTGATGCTGCACCTGTACGGCGTGACGAGCCCGCAGCGGGATGCGCTGCTGACGCTTGCGAGGGAAGCGGAACGGCGCGGCTGGTGGACCGACTACACCGACGTCTTCACCGGCAGCTACGTGGCTCTCGAGGACGAAGCGTCCTTGATCAGAGAGTGGCAGCATCAGCTGGTGCCCGGCCTGCTGCAGACTCAGGACTATGCCCGAGAGGTCATCAGCGCCGGACGTCCCGACATCGGGGAAGACGAGGTCCGCCGTCGTGTGATGGCGAGGATGGCCCGCCAGACTCTCCTTCGCCGAGAGCCGAACGCGCCCGAACTTCATGTCGTACTGGACGAGGCGGTTCTGCAGCGGCCGATCGGGGGCGTAGAGCTGATGCGAGCGCAGCTCCGGCACCTTGCGGAGGAAAGCCGGAGGCCGAACGTCACTACACAGATCCTTCCGAGGTCCGTGGGCACGCATGCCGGATTGGAAGGGCTGTTCATCCTCCTGCGGTTCTCGGGGACGGACGATCCTGACGTCGCGTACACCGAGGGCATCTATGGGGACGTGTATCTGGAGAGTTCCAGCCAGATCACGCGATGTAATGTGGCTTTTGAGGCGCTATGCAGGAGTGCGCTCACTCCGGATGAATCGTTGGCCATGATCAAGGCGGCTGCGGAGGCGTAGAAGGCATGTCTGGTCGTCCCCCCGAGATCTCACCTGGTACTTGGCGCAAGAGCCGCCACAGCGGTAGCGGGAACGCCTGCATCGAAGTGGCGGAGCTCGACGGTACGAGCCTGGCGGTTCGCGATAGCAAGGATCCAGAGGGTCCAAGGCTGCTGCTCGACCGCGCCACCTGGAACGGGTTCCTCAGCAGGATCAGGGACGCCTCCGGCTCGGTACCGACCAGTTCGATTGAACGACGGTTGTAGCTCCCGGTGACGTGCTCGTTCACTCTCTGACCCTTGCTCGGCGCCGGCGGGAGTGGCGAGGACCGTTAAGACGTCATCTCATTTGGCGGATGAGCTGTAGCCTGCGGTCGTGGAGATGGTCGAGCGGTTGGTGCCCGAGGAGTTGTGGGAGTTGTTCCAGCGGGTGGTGCCACCTGCACCGACGCGGCCGCA